>JACCER010000009.1 GCA_013416445.1 Alcaligenaceae bacterium | reverse complement strand
CAATTGGATTGAGGGCTTCTATAATCGAGTACGCCTGCACTCAGCTATCGGGTATCGTACGCCGGTGCAAATGGAGGCAGTGCTTAAAGCAGCATGAGCTGCTGTACGTGAAACCGAGGCAAGTCCAACCATCGACCCTCAGTTTGGCATGGGCTGCTCGGCCGCAGGCTTGACACTCCCGATGCGACCACCAAACTGATCAATGAGTGCACTACTTATCTTACTAAATGCCGTTGCGAGTTCGGTGCATTGACCTACAGGATCTAGCACTGGAACTAACGACTTGCTCGCTCCCGTTTCACGACCCAGCCTGTGTCTTGTAAAGCTCCCATCAGGCTATCCTTACCATCAACAACTGCTGCTCTCAACTCCGCCCAACGCTTCGACGTTTCCGTATCTTTATTAACGGGTCCATCATGGCGTCCATAGAGACCACTCCTAACCGCATCAATCGCCTGACGAACCGATTTGGTCGCCAACTCCAACGGGTCTTCCTCCGCCAAGTTATCGTTAACTGACCCAAAATGCTTCACCACATCTCGAAGCTGAGCCAATAATTTTCTGTCCATTGAGGCATTGCCTGTTTTGGGGGCCGCTTCTTGTAGCCATCTAATAGCCTCTACCACCCGCCAATTCGGATCGCGTTCGCGCGCCTCTTGCTCATCCTTGTGGCGCTGCGCCTGCCGTCGCGCTGGAGCAATGATGGATTTTTCCAAGTGAGCGAGTTCTTTTGTCGACAAAAGTTCTGCTATGTCGCCAGGCACTTCTGTTGCGGACAAGGAAATGGTGGCAAGCGACACTTGCCGGACAAAGCCGTATTTATTGCCCTCTGAACCTTTGCGCACGTACTCTTGCCGCATGATGCGAGCAGTGTGTTTGTTTTTGCGGATGATGATTGACATGTGAGATTTGCCCCAAGGAAAGTTGTTCACATGTCGTATAGGGATGTCTGTGTAAACGCGAAACAGGAATACCTAAGGACAGCGCGAATGGCAGTACACAAATGCACTCGCAATTGAGACTATCTGGAATATTATGTGGAATCGACTTGAGGCTTCGACTTGGCGGGCGCTCCAAATGACTCCCAAGTACCACGCGGTATCAGTTTTTCGCAGGGCTCGTTGTCGCAGCACGCAAGCGGGATTCAGCAGAAGCTTGCGCCCGAGCCTGGCCCAGTTGCATTGCCTCGCGCACATCCATTTCCAGAGCACCTTGGTCATGCTCCGGGGCGGCTAACTGACCCAGTTCCCCATCGCGGTTAATGAGCCACAATGCGCTGGCCAGAATGCCAAGGCTCACTCCAGGATCCCCGGCCTCCAGCCGCTGCAGAGTGGAGACCGAGGCACCCAGGCGCTTCGCCCAGCTTCGAAGGGACTCTTTTCTACGTAGACGAGCCACCGCTAGATCGGCGCCAAGCTTTTGGATAGCGCCGAGCGTGGCGGGGGGCAATTGTTGGAGGGCTTTTGTGGACTTAGACATACCTATAAACTAGCACAAAGCATATGGTTTTGTACTGACATATAGATACATTCTTAGCAAAGCGAGTCCGTGGACGCTGTGTCTCATTAAACCTACATTTCCGGAAGGCGGATTGCCCTCGGAGTCCTTGTGAACATATTCTTGCCACATGATGCGAGCAGAGTGTTTGTTTTTGTTGATAATGATTTGACAGGTGAGATTTGCTCCCAGAAGGTTTCACATGTCGTATAAATACATGTAGACAGCCGCAGGCTTACGGATCGCATCCAGCCTGCGGTTCGCTTTAGTATGCGTTGGAGCCATTCATTAAAGCAGTGACAGTCTCCCACCACAGCTCCACTTGACTTGGTAGGGGCAAATTGCCGTACCAGACTTTGATGCTCCCCCTGCCTTGGCGCAAGAAGTACACTGATTGCTCCTTGTCTGCGGAATCAATGGGAGAGGCTTCATATACTTGATACAAGTCATCGTCGCGCCAGACCGTGACCGCACAGCCGTTGTCATAAGTGTAAACATGAAGCGGGTAGCTCAAGCAATGTATACCAGCATGCTTGGAAAACCCGGATGCGTACAAGCTCACGACCGACTCATGCAGCATCCGCACTTCGTATTCGTTAAGCGAATCCCTTTTATAGCCCACATAACCACGGTACAGGTCTTCTACAAACAGTTTGAAATCGCGGTAATCATGCAGGATGTAGCGCTCGTTCAGTTCGTTCAAGTTTGTGCTCAGTTTATGATGAATAGCAGTAACGAGGTGGTCTGGGATGCTTGAATAATGTTTGCCACCGCCACTTAGGAACGGATAGGGATGTATGCGCACAGCATATTCATGCAGCGTTTTTAACTCCAGCTCGCCAAGGCTAGCTTCGCAATTCATCCACTTGCACATAAGCTGCACAAACCGCGTGAACTGTTCAAAATCCCGAACAAGGGACACGCCACTGAGTTCGGGCAGTTGAACGCCCCATTCATGATGGATAGAAGCAGTGAGATTCACTGACTTTTTTACTTCGTCATGCATAGATAACTTCCATTGGTAAAAGGTGATTGAAAGCAAGGCTTCCTGGACACCATCGCCCCGATTCGGCTGGCCCTGCTTCACTGTCTATGCATCACGTCGTTGATCTAAATTCCATGCGTTTTTAGGCTTAAGCCTAAAGTCAGTGCCGCCGCTTGCCGCTCGGTATCGCGAAACTCCAGACCCCCCCTCCCAGATCGCCGGACTCAAAAGGCTAAAACCGCTGCGCTTTACGCAACAGAGCCCGCGTTGTGCGACGCTCCTTTTCCTCAAACAAAGGATTTCTTATGCAAGGCAATACTATTAATACCACCTCCGAGCCATCTCTCACGCCTACATTTCTGTCCCGCGACGAAGCTTATAACCGTTGCCCAAAACTAGTTGAAGCGCTAGCCATGCTTGACGTTTGGTTCATGGACAACTACGAAGCCCCCCCTATGTGGCAGCAGGCTTCATCATCAATACCGGCCAACTACCCGGCCTGAAGCTGGAAGAGCTACGCGGCACGGCGCTCGTCTTGTCATTACCGGCAGTATTTGAACCGGTACTGCCTGAGGTGATATCGCAAGAACCCCATTACATGAACACGACTACGTTAGATTTGATGCACTGTCTGAGCGTCGCACGCTGGAGTACTGAAAAATATGAATTCAAGATATTACTGAATGCCTTATATGACACGGTCACCTCTGATGCACGTTACGAACACGAATTCCATCTTGACCCCGCCACTCCGATTCCCATCGTTATGCTCGCCGGAGATTCGGTGGCCATCGGAGGATTTTATGTGGATGACGACTGGCTTTGCGTGCTACAAGGCCAGGGGGCTGGGGCGGGCTCCAACTGGAGACCGTTTCTTCATTACGACGAAATCGACATTGCCCAGGCCTCCGTTGAGGCTAAAAAGCACGGCCTCTTCCCCTGGGAAGGGAAGTTCTGGCATGGACTAATCGGCTTACCTGTAATAAACCTGCGTCCTCCTCTATCGCATCCACAAGCGGAATTTGCCGAACGAACCCATGCGGGTTAAAAGCTGCCGCAGCCTGCGAACGACAGTGACTGAAAACAAAGATTGATTGATGACAGGCCCCGAGACATCGGGGCTTTTTTACGTCTACTGATTTCGTCCAAGCTGGATGGGGCGCGTTTCTTATAACAAACGAATCTTAAACAAATAACCTTTATGAAAAAAATATATTTAAAACTCTACAGTTTTATTTTAGTAAGGTCGGTGCATACACGAAATAAGAAGACAAGAAATTGCTTGCTTCCACCCCCCAAAAACCTGGAGATTTGCACATGACTTACTTAACTACTTTCGCACTTGTCGACGCACTTGATGACGTCATCCATGCCGACCTCGAAAAACTTAAAGCACAGGGATGCTTGGTATCACTTGAGGCTTTCACGAAATTCGTACGAACAACAACGAGCGCTTGGTTAATCGCTGACGAAGCGGCCCTTGATGATAGCCACGTCAAATCCATTTTTGATGACATTCAGAAAGAACTCGAAGGTGAGTACTTCGATAACAGCGAAGACAACGAATAACCCTAAACCTTAAACACACCTACCTAAAACCGGAGACTTACACATGACACAAGCATTCATAAACATTGGACGCAAGGATCGTGCACACCTCAGGGCTCGCCCGCACTCCCGCTTCGACAACACAATGGAAGTGCAGGTAATTGATAGCAAGGGGATTTTGAGAGTAATGACCTGTGTCTTCTTAGAGAAGAACGACAAGGGTGAGCAAGATTACGGCATCGGACTCATGACTCTTTATTCACAGAATCCGAGCACTACAAAGTTTGATGAAAGTTGGGCGGTAGGTGTCATCGTACGCTCACTGACGACTAGTCACGCTGTGCGTCTTTGCACAGAATAACTTGAAAACAAGCCCGGCTTTGGCCGGGCACTTGGAGACAAAAATGGCTTACTACATGAATGCAAACGTCGGTGGCGCTGAAATAAAACTCACTCGCACGCGTCTGTACGTCGACAGGAAGTTTGTTGAAGTCAGCAAAGAACAGCACGAAACCCTAATGCCGCTCTTTGATTATGACAACGCGCTAGAAGCAGCACGTATTTTCGAAGAACTGGGCGGCGACTTGCGCAACTAATCCTGATAACAAGTCCGCCCTCGCGGCGGGTCGCCGAACGAAAGCATCAGTTTTACCTCTATGAGATTACTTCGGCTCGGTGTGTGTGTGCTGCACTACGCGATCAGGTGATTGATACAAGCCAAGCAACTGCACGTATATGATCCTGACAATACGCTGTCGAAGCAGCTATAAATTAAATATTTTTAACTCGGACTACTGCTTTCGGTCTATTGTGTTGAAAAACTCCAAACCAACAGTTTTTGAACCGTCCGAAGGGGTGCTTGACCCCTTGCCTGACGTCCGATCGTGGCATATGCACGATTCTGGAAGGTCGTTTTTTCCTCAATCCGAATTCGAGCATCAAGAATCGAGTTTTTTCAACACAATAGGCCACAAGCGGTCGGTCGCGACGCCCGTTTGACTGACCGCCTCAGGCTGATCTGAGTCATTCAAAGCCCTATGTCTGAACGGCAGCAACTGAGCTGTGACCAGCCCTTGACTACCTGTCAATTTGGCCCAGCTGGGCCTTCGTTTTTCAGCTCAGTAAACTCGACAGCCAGGGTGGGGTTGCTGCGCGTTAGCTTCTTAACTGTGAAATCTTCGGCCTTGTCGTTGGCCTGGCGCAGATTGTTGGCCGACTTGCAGAGCGCAATCTTTGGTCTTTTTCAGATCCTTAATTGCCTCCTCTGAACCGTCGGAAGCAAGGCATCAGTTGCGGCTAAACGAGGTTTTGAAGTCTTCCGGTTGGGCCAGCCCTGTAGATAACGAGCAGACGGCAGCAAGGCCCCGTCTGCTAGGTGCTTTCCGTAAGAACGGTGGTCATTCAGCACACGGTGCAGGTTTTAGTCAGGGACCGCCTGCACCTCACCTGGCTTGAACCACTTGCTCTTCTCGGCGTAGGCCAGCGCCTGGGTCACATCCCTTGCCCAAAGCACCAGTGCCAGGCTTTCCTTTGCTCGGCTGCAGGTTACGTAGATGAGTCGGAGCGTCCTGTCTATCGACGTCTCTTTACCTTCATCCACGTTTTTGACATCTGAATCACCGAGATGTGCGCCGAACAGGCGGTCGTAGGCAAACAAAGAACCCGCGGCATCCTCATCGTCCATGACCACCATCACATGGTCGAACTCCGATCCTTTGACAACTTGGTGGGTAGCTAGATGCGAGTTGCCGCTCAAGTACATTTTAAACCGGCGAAGTTGGACCCAAGGCGAGGCGAGGAGGTCATGCCAACCGCGAGCCAGCCTGTTTTCAGTGGTTTCTGGCTGCCGCGGCTTTGGCGCCAACGGAGGCGGGTTTGTGTCGTTGAATGCTGCTACCAGACGCTTGTCAGGCTCGAACAGGCCGCCCTGAAGAATCGGTGCGAGCACCTCGCGTACAGTCGCGGTGGGATTGGCGCAGACTTTAGTGAAGTCGTCTACGGCTCGCTGGTAGGCTTTGAGTTGCTGCAATCGCGCCTCACCGTCTTCAGGAAGCTGCTGGAGTCGGCCATAGCGGTGGAGCACTTCTGTGACGGCGAAGTCGGACGGCCCCCCTCCATCCTTGATGCAGTCGGCGAGGTTCATCATCTCCCTCAATAGCATCTGAACCGCCGTAGGCCCGGTGGCCTCGCTATTTGCGTCAGGACGAACTGAGTCTGGATCGAGCAATGAGAGCGCTTCAAACGCCTCGAGAAAATCACCACGCCGTGCCACCAGCGCATGCTCCAGGGCCAGGACCTTGTGTCCAAGGCTACCCGGCTGCCATTCAGCAACACCTGTCACCGCCTGCATTGCCAACTCGCAGAGTCCTTCACGCCGCAGCTTGTCTTCAGGCGCAGATGATGTGTTCCCGATAAAAATGCGCACGATCCCGGCTGACTTCTCATCGCGTGGATGTTGATGAACTGCCTTCTTGGACTGGGTTCGGCCATCTAAATCGGAATCCCAAATCTCGTTGATGAGGTCGACGATGCGCCGCTGGCTTCTATGGTTCATCTCCAGCTTTGGCGTTGCCCACGCCGGCGGAACAATGTTCGGAAGATCTGCGTGCCCATCCAAATAGATGCGCTGGCGGTGGTCACCAAGTAAGCCCAGCATCAATCTTGATGGGTCCTCTGCAACGACCTCCAACAGCGAATCGAGGATGCTCTTCATCGTGTCTTGAGACTCATCGATGAGGATAACGGGATGCTGATCGCGAAGGATGCTACGAAGTGTCGGCTTTTGTTTGAGCAGCCAGGAAGCTACCGTCAAGACCTGAGAGTGACTTAATGCCCCCTCGCCATAGCGTTTCCGGTCCGGGCTATAGGTAAACAGTAGGGGCGTGGTCAGAGCATTTGCTTTGGCTTCAAGCTCAGCAATCGTCACCTTGTCCTTGTCGGTCGCACCGTTCTTTCGGCCAGCTGCGGCTACGCGCGCCTTGTCCAACGCCAGAGTGTTCAACGCCAGCAGCGCTTCACGGATGTCGTCATCGAAACCTGACACCAGATCCCAGCAAAAGGAGTGGATAGTCGCAACCTGTGTCAGGTCGTTGTTGCCCAGTCGGCCGGTGATGACCAATGCGGCGTTCTTCGTGTACGTGATGACACGAATCGTCTGTGCTCGCGCCCTCAGTTCTCGCGCAAACTTGGCAGCCGGATCATCTGCCCCAGGCTGGGGCTGTTCTTGCGCATTGCCTTGCCCGATACCGGTTAGCTTGCGAAGGACTGCCACCAATGTCCGTGTTTTGCCGGACCCAGCCCCAGCAAAGAGGAAAAAACTCCGCGGCGGGGTGCTCGTGGCGTAGCCGACGATTTCGTCGACGACGCCAGCGTCGCGTTCATTCGGATCAACCTTCGGGTCAGCCATCAGATGTTCCCCTTCTTCGAGGATGCCAGCTCCTTTTCTAGCCACGTCAGCGAATCAGCAATGTACGCCGGACAGGTCACCTTGTCGCCCAGGCTGATGCGCTCAAACATGGTCGTGGCGAACTCAGCCTTGGCGAACTTCTTCCGCAGCATGGCGTGCAGTGCCCCGCTGAGCTCCCCGGCATCCGGTTGAGCAACGACGATTTCCACGACCACACGCAAGGGGCCAACCAACTTCGGCGGCGCGACTTCGCCTTCAACAGGCTTCTGCCCCTTCTTTTGAGCAATGTCTTTGAACCAATCAATGTTGGTCAGGATCAGCGAATCCTCAAACGAACTTGGCCAGGGGCCGCCCTTTGGAACCGGGACCTGCCATGCAAATCTGACCCGCCCTCCGCTTCCATTGGTCCAGATCTGGTCTGCCTCGGCTGGTTCCGCCAGCAGGTGTAGCTCTTTCTTCTTGGGGTGCCAGCCGTTGAGGGTATCGTTCCCACACTCCTGCACCTTTGTGTCGACGATTGCAGCAGCCTTGCGTACGAGATTGCCTTTCGCGTCCTGCGTCAGCTCCACGGGGTCTATGTCGGTGATAACCACCGTGGGGATTCCAAGCCTCTCGACGAGCGGGCGCAGTCGATGTGCGTGACGGCCACCAAGGTCGAGGAAGGATATGTAGCGCTTGTCGAGCTCGTGGAAATCGCGCTCGATGAAGAGGGGTACGAGCATCCGCTCTGCAGCACCCTCCACAAAGATCGCGGCGTCAGCGAATAGCAGATCCGTGTGCTGTACTCGGAAATACCTTTCAGCAAAAGTCTTCGTCTCCTTGTCGGTCCCAAAGGCAGTGGCCAAGTCGATGATATCGGAACATGGCATCGCACCTACCGCCACCGGAATCCGCCGCACGTAGCGCAGCCGGTCGAAGTTCTCGGCGTGTGCCAGATGACTCGCATGAGTACTTATGATCAGTTGACTGCTTAGATGTGCATGCTCGGGGGCAGTAGGACTGATGAGCTCCGATGCACGCCGCGGGAAAATGCGTTGCACTTGGACATGCAGGTGGGCCTCGGGCTCTTCCACCAGCACGAGATGCACAGCTGCGGGACTACCTTCAGGCGGCTTCAGCCTGGCATCTCTGAACGAGACCAACTGGTAGCTCAGCGATTGGAGGTTCTGGTAGCCCAGCCCGATTGAATATTCGGGCAGGTAGACGTCAGCATGTTGACCGTCGAGGCGATACTGCACAGCCGTGCTGTGGTCGAGCAAGTCACCAGCCTGAATTCGGGTTCTGAAATGAATCTCCTGCGGATCATGAAGGGTTGGATACCCGAGCTTCTTCACATCCTCGATGGAGGGTGTTAAAGCAGCTTTGATGCGAGCATCGAGCTCAAGCTGCGCCTTGGCGATTGCTCCAATGAGCTCAGGCTGGTGGCTTTGCCCAGCGGTCGCGACGCTCAGATGTTGACGGGCGTACTTCAAGAGTTGGTTGGAAAATAGGCCAACTCTGTGCGTGCCCGATGTTGATCGCGTCTCTGCTTCCTCTGTCCCGAGGCCCCGCTGCGCAGCAACAAAATCCACCCGCAGCAGCTTCGAGAGCTTTGTGCGATCAATGGCCGCAGCCTGAGACGACAGGATTTGCGGCGCGCCCGCTGGCGGATTCGCGAGCGGCCCCTGAGCCGGGTCCAGCTTGTAAACAAGGACGCTGCCAAGGTCAGCTGCGTGACGAAGCCAATAGTCGATGAGGTCAACGGGCCACGCATGAGCCTCCTTGTTGAGGTCTTTCACGGGCTGCCGAGCCTCACGGTAGCGCCAGGCCAGTCGCTGCAGCCCTTCCACCGAGGAGGCAGGCTCAAGGCGAAGGCGAACACCCACAGGGCCACCACTCCAGTTCAAAGAAGTAATGAAGGGTGCGACAAGGTTGTAGGACCCGATCTGCGCATCGAACCACAAGTCCAGCGTAGGCATGCTGGCCAAAAGCGCTGCCAGCTGCCCTTCCCACTTGGCGACGTCACCAGCAGCAGATGCCGGATCTTCAGCCAGCGTTTCCCATTCTTCTCCGAGGGCTCTCAACGCAGGCCACTGGTCAAGGCTGATGTCAAAGGCACCGAAGACCTGCCCTGCAGCGAGAAAGTTGCGAATGGCTATTAGGGTAGACGTCTTGCCGCTGTTGTTGGCGCCGACCAGTACTGTCGTTTTCTTGTCGATATTAACCAAGGCTTGTGTCAGCCGTCGGAACCGGCTCAGCTCGACGCAGGCCAGGCTGACCTTGGGAGTTGCAGAAGATTTTTGAGGCTGTGCGCTCATTGACGTTCCTTGAAGAATCGAATTCGTGGGGTGGCGCGCTCAGGTAGCGCATTGCTTCCAGACTATTAGGCTACTGGCCTCACGACGAAGGGCCAGTTTGTGGTGGGACTGCTTGTGAATGAGCCGCGCAAAACAAGCAGTCGCTGTGGTCTGCTCTGCCGACGGAGGGAAATGGAAGCTGCGTGCGGCCTATCGCTTGGGCCACTGGACTTCAGCAACTCTATCGTGAGGTTCGGCCTCAGCACAACTGAGGCATGCAACGAAATCTTGTGGCTCGGTGATTGCACAACTCTCCCTTGTGTGCCAGGTTTTTCGCTTTTCGCGCTACTTAAATTGCATCATTTGCAACATTATATGTCGTTGTGTGTATCGAATCAGAATGCGGTGTCCCAATCCATGTAATGCATGCCCCGGGCCGTCATGGCCTTGGCTAATCAACCTCGTCGCGGCCATCTGCGGGTCCGCTTGTGGCCTCATAACGGCCGCCGAAGCCTTGTCCACGGTTGGCAGAAAACGCTGCACCGCGGACATTGAGCCACGAGGCGTCAACGGCAGCAGTGGGTCGAACTGCGACACTCATGATCTTACACATTCTGTCAGGTCAAATCGAAATGTATACCCGTACCAGTAAATTCGGCCCCAATGAGGTATCCATACTATAAATTAACGGACTTTATAAGTCCCGGCCACCACCATGTCGACAATAGAAAGCGGGGCACTGATCCCGGGCGGATGACCTAAACACTTACCGCCCGCTTGGATAAACCAATCCAACTCCTGGCGCAGCTCTTTAGGGACAGCAATAATCTCCATACCCAAAACATCAGCCATACCATGCAGCGTGGAAAGATGCGGGTCAGTCCCGCCACACTCAACCCTGTGTACTGATGTAGGACTGAGGGACGCGCGCGTTGCCAGCTCTCGCTGCGTCAGTCCTTGAGCTTCGCGCATTGCGGTCAAAATTTTCACTAATGGATGCATAGGTGAACCCCTCGATATTTAACGCATTATCCATGCTACCAGTTGAGGTGCGCTTCGTCCTACTGCCACCCTTGCTCACACAGTATGGCTGCTAACAAGACGGTAGAACCCTCTGCATAGACTCGGACAGCTTTACAGTAGCCCCTGCCCGACGACACCATACGGCTCATCTACGAAAAAACCAGCTGAACAACGAGCCGCGTCCAGCGGCTAACTACGCCGATACGGCTGGAGCGTGCATGGGTCACAACTACCTTCAGCCAGCACGGATTCGAGAGAACAGCTGCTCGCGACGTGGCCGGTGCAGGCGGGGCGGACCCCGCCGCCGGCCAGGGCATGGCCATTGGAAAAACATGCTCATGCGCACAACATGAGCAGGCCTATGGGCGCGGGTCCCATGACGAAAAGGAAAGACAGTTGATCTTTCGTCATGGGCAAGCCCAGGCCAGCACGCCATGCTGAAAGCACAGTAGCCGACGACCGCGAAAACACATCATCCCTTGAAAAAAGGTAACGGTCGGCGGCGGGGTCCGCCCCGGCTGGCAAGCCGGACAGAACAGCGGCCTCGTAGGGCCGTCGCGACGAAAACAACAACGATGCAGCCCCCCGTGGCTGCAAGGCGTAGCAAGGAAGAAAGAACTGTTGACCGTGTTCCTTGTGCGCCGTTCGGTGGTCATCGCCAGGACTTCCGGACGCACCGCTGCGCAACGCTCTGTACATCGCAATGAGGAAGCGCAATCAACATAGCTATACGTCACATGAAAAGGCCGCGTTGCCGCCAATCGGTTGTGCGCCCGGCCTTGAAAACTTGCTCCCTTGGAATTCATATGACGATATCATCTGTATATAGCGCCGAACCTAACGCCCACCATAGCCAACCAGATAGCGACAGCAGCTGTGATAAACGCGACAGTGATTTGTCCGCAGAGACAACTTTTGCCGACAAAAGCCTGTTTCTACCATCAGACGCTAGCGACAGTATGACTGCCAGGGCGCCGGCAGTAGTGCCGAAACCACCACGACACTATGCACAGTCGATAGACCGAGGCCTGACTGACAAAGTCGCCCCAACAGTCCTACGGGAGCGGATTCGCTTCATTGCGCTGCAGACAATCGATGAGTTTCGATATGTGCGCACGTTGGATATAGCTGCCGCATGCTTCGCAGAGCGGCCATTCCCAGCTGCCCTGTCTGCGGCGCAACGGGCGATGCGAGGCATGGCTCGCGATGGCCTGGTGCAGGAGTACATCACGGACCGGCACCAGCATATCTACGCGCTCACTAGGTCTGGCGCGCAATGGCTCAATGAGCATACCGGCGGCGAGGCCGCGGCCAGCACACACCACGCGAGTGAGCTCACGAATCCTGAGCATACGTTATATGAAAATTTCATCAAAATCTGTTGCGAGCAAAGGGGGTTCACCACACAGACGGAACGCGACCTTCTAGACGGTCTCAAAAGTGACAGCCAAAATCCGATAGGAGGGTTGTTGCGGGTTCGAACCCACACTGGCAGCACTAAGTCATTGCGACCAGATGTGCTAAGCCACGACAGTGCGGGCGCTGTCTGGTTTGAAATAGATAGAAGTGCCCGCGGTGCAGCGCGCAAACAAGACCTTAGGCTTTTACTTTCCTCCATCGGACAGCCTCTGAGCCACACTCCGCAATGGCTTAGAGAGGAAATGGCGTATTTGCGACATGTCGTTATCCACGCGTTTTCTCCAAACATATCAAGAGCGGCAGCGCACATCCTAAAAAAAACGCATCCCCTGTTGAGCAATCCGCTTGAGGAGATGAAGTGCGACGCTCGCATTTATCGGGCGTGCCGCCTAGTCACAGAAAATCAAGATGCCCAGGTCTTTGAAATATGGGCCTGGAGGAAGCTTACCAAGCCGACGTTGGAATGGGGCCAACTGCCAACACTCATTGGATACGTAACGATTCAGCTGCTTCCGAAATGGATGAGCAGTTATCGCTCTGAAAGCAAAGAGAGGTTGCGAGCAGCTAGAGGTTGGTTTGATGACAACTATTTGCCATACGCTCGTGCTCCTCAACAACCAGGATGGCAAACCCCAGCAAGCCCTTTCCTTCGGAGTGGCTACAGCTGGGCAGAGCTGGGGCTTTGAGCGGGGAAGACTTTTGTCGACAAAAGTCCGTTGGACTGCGCAGCGGCATCTAGGCGAATCCATGCATCGACAGTTCCGACACCTCTTTTGAACTGGTGCATATACGTAGTAGGTGAACTTTCTCACCACTGATTCGAATAAGGACATTAGCTATGCAGGTATTTGGCAATATCGCGACTGAACCCAGTAAAAAAAATTCTAAATCTCAACCTCAAAAAACTTACGTCGAGTTCCGGCTTGCCGAGTCGCAGCGGGGGCCTGACCGCGATCCGTGTTGGTACACGGTAAGAGTGATGGGAGACGCAGACCCGAGCTTGAGTAAGGGCGATTTCGTAAAAGTCACCGGGAAGTTGAAAGCCGATTTCTATTTATCAAGGGAAGGCAAGCCTACGGGCACATTGCTCATTCTAGCTTTTGAGGCCACAAAAATCGCGAAACCTTCGGCCATCAAGGCGACCGAGGCATTGGAAACGACTGATTAGCAATACAGCGACTGTCCCGCCAGGGCCGTCGCTGTTTATGTCGTCAAAAGTCCGTCTGACTTAACGATTCTGACGCTTGCATGGAATCCCGACGACAGTAATAAGGCAACATACTCGACATGCCCGTATACAGCGTCAAAACTTTTTCCGTCAAAAGCTGCTTGGCGTAACAGTTCCATTGATGCTACCCCCTGAAATCAAGCTCTCTATACAAAACAGGCCATCAATGATGGCGTCAGGCCGAGGGACAGTTTCTAGACCTTCGGTAAGGAAACTAACAATGAGGACACGATGAAAGAGAAAACTACAGATTTGACCGCAGCACGAAAAGTCAAGGAAAATAGACGGTACAGTGCACACACGGCTTTGCCTGAACAGGCTCCGGCTTGGACAGGCGAACTGGATGCTCAGGTGCTCAAGGGCGAAGTAAAAGGGGAAGCCTTATATGCAGCGCTCCAAGGCCGTGCCCGACAACTTAACCATACGCTTCAGGATATGTGTCGACACCTGGATTTTTCGTACCCCTATTTCAGCCAATTACGTTCGGGGCGCCGAAAATTGAGCAGTGCTTCCGAGGAGTTCACCTATGCGTGTGCGAAATATCTAGGCGTACCTAGGCTCACAGTACTTGCCTTGGCAGACATTGTCAGCCCACACGACTTATATTCAGAAAGCGATGCAATTACGGTTCATCTGCATCGTGCCTTTGACCATATATGCACCGACCCAACCTGGGCGCATCTTGCTCCTGAAAGTGTTCGCATCAGCCCACCCACAACACAGTACCTTATTGTCAGGTTGTATGAGCGCGCTTGCGGACTGCAGCTTCTACCTGAGGCAGTAGAACCGGAGCGGTTGGCTCAAAGCATGATTACCCTGCGAAAGTTAAAAACAAGCTTGATTAAGGCAAGGGCAACACAAGACGAGCCATAAATCAACAGGCCATCGTATCCATCCACTCATTCATTATTTTGATTGTTGGCCCCGCCCCTTGCGGCGGGGCTTATCTCACATAGATCGCGACAAGCGCTCTACCCTATCTCCAATAACACCCACCATGATCTCATCCTGCTACATCGCAAGGGAGGTCTAGGGTGCACTCATTGGGGTCGCGCCAGAACCACGCAAACGACTATGCACCAAGACAGGTCCCACGCACGCTGTGGAGTCTGCGAAGCTTTTTAAGCAACACGGCGCCGTGCTGCGAAATCCACCATAACAACCCGCCCAGACGCGGTGGAATCCCGCACAATCTCTGGTGCAGGCTCCGCAGAGTCAACCAAATCGTTTGACTGCGTCATGCCTACCGCCTCCCGCATGCTCACCGACGCAGAACGCGTCAACCGTTGACGCCCACGATGCGTATCCAAAGCACGCCCTGTGCCCAGCGCGTCATTAAGCCTGTCTGCCAATTTTCGAGTGCACAAATGCAAATAGCGAAGAAGCATACGAACATCCAAGTGCCCGCTGATACTTTGTAAGTCAGCTACCGAGAACTTGCCTGTTTCCGCGATTCGACTAAGTGCCTCATGGCGTAAGTCATGGATATGGAAATCCTCGATCTTGGCTTCTACGGACATGCGATACCAGGCGTTCTTGACATAGTCCACCGATAACGCGAACACTCGCCCATCGCGATGTGGCAAGCGCTGCAGCGCTTCCTTTACCCACTCACTGAGCGGCACAGTGCGCGGTCGGCCATTTTTCGTCATCGGGAAGTGTGCCCCATCTTGAACGAAATCCACGTCCTCCCATACCAATGCAAGTGCTTCACCTCGTCGGGCGGCGGTGCCCAGTTGGAACTCGACAAACACCTCCATGCAAGGGATGACCAGACACTCGGAGCGTGCCTGCGCCGAGAGTTTCTGACGCCACAGTCGACGCTTTCGATTCTTCTCGGCACGGCTCAAAAACTGAAAACCTGGCTCTTGGCGGGCCCACTGCTCCACAAGCTCCATCAGGCATAGCTCTTCGCACCGACGCCTATCCTCTGATCTGGCTGCTGCCAACAGCCTATCCTCTTCGTCGCCTTTGAGCCGCCGGTCTCGCTCATTGAAGTACTTTGGCCGTCGTACATTGACCATGGGGTTCGCCTTGACGTTATAACCCCAAACTTTGGTCGCTACACTGCAGATCGCCGATATCACGTCAAGCTCTCGGTCTATCGTGGCGTTGGACACCCCTTCTTCCTGACGTTCTGGAATATAGCTTTCAATGTCTACTGTCGTCAGTGCTGAGAACGGTTTCTGCATCCAGGGGTAATCCGGCTGCAGCGTCTTTGGAAGCGCTTCGACTAGCACCTTGAGATTCTTGGCCAGGCGCTTACGGTCACGTGCGTTGAACTGGCCGGTCGCGCCTCGCCACATCCTCTGAGCCCGGTACTTACCCACGCTCTCCCAGGTCTTGGGGGACTTAGGTCCCTCTTCCCTCATATACCGCTCAAGCAAGTCGACAAAGGTTACCGAACGCGCCTTCAGGTAGTCATAATCCAGACCCTGGGCGCGGTCCAGCTCGACCCGCTTGATGAATTCCTCCGCTTTCACCATCGACTCAAAGGTGCCCGACTGCTCGGTATACCCTTTATCTCGCAAGCGTACGAAAATTATATCCTCCTGTTGCTCAACGCGCGGCTGGAACCTCTGCGCACGCAGCTGTGCGAAATACTTTTTCGCATCTTGGTGCTTGTCGTGCGCGAAGCTACGCGTGAGATCACCCCGATTACGCACGGTGACGAGGTAGTTGCTTCGATTGGTGATGCTTGCCATAACACGGTTTCCTGATCATTAATTTGGAAACCCGTATAGCGAGTAACTAACAGCGAAAATCCGACTCCAACTTTAGGTCTAATCAGAGGCCGGATAGGCACTATTCATAGTGGCAAAATCACGAATTTGGCACTGATTTGGCACAAACCGCCATTTTCGACCTTAAAACGAAAAAGCACGGCCAGTACCGTGCTTTTCAACACCTTGATTTACAAGGGCTTTTAATAAAATCCGTTGGTCGGGGCGACATGATTCGAACATGCGACTCCTACGTCCCGAACGTAGTACTCTACCAGGCTGAGCTACGCCCCGATTTTGAAGCTTGTTGCCTGGCAAGCTAACTGCCGCCAGGCAATAACGGGATGATTATCGATCGCGTTCTACCGCGAAAGAACAAAATTCTAACAAAGATTCCCGGTGAACGGAAATGGGATATTCAGCCAATGCCTGGCGTGCCAGTTCGGCTTCGGCCACCGCAGCCTGGCGGGTATATTCCAGCGCCTGGGTGTCGTGTATGGCTTGGGCCACTGCCGCGAAATCGGCTTCGCCTGTGCGTATGGCGTCTTGTATCAGTTGCTTTTGCTGGCTGGTGCCAATTTCCATGACGCGAATCAAAGGCATGGTGGGCTTGCCTTCGCGCAGGTCGTCGCCCACGTTTTTGCCCAGAGCATCGACATCGCCGGTATAGTCGAGCACATCGTCTATTAACTGGAAGGCTGTGCCGATATGGCGACCGTACGTGGCGGCGGCGGTTTCTTGCTGCGGTGTGGCGCCTGCCACAATGGCGCCGACCTGGGCGGCGGCTTCAAACAGCTTGGCTGTTTTATAGCGCACCACTTGCAAGTAGCGCTCCATGGAGACGTCAGGGTCGTGCACGTTCAACAACTGCAAGACTTCGCCCTCGGCAATTACGGTAGTCGCGCTGGACAACACCGCCATAGCGGGCATGGAGTTCGATTCGACCATCATTTCAAATGAGCGCGAATACAGGTAATCGCCCACCAGCACGCTGGCGGCGTTACCGAATACGGCGTTGGCAGTACCGCGCCCACGGCGCATGTCGGATTCGTCGACGACATCGTCGTGCAGCAGCGTGGCGGTATGAATGAATTCAACCACTGCCGCCAGCAATTGATGAGTGCTGCCTTCGTAGCCCAATGCCCTTGCCACCATAAGCACCATGGCTGGCCGCATACGCTTGCCGCCCGCACCGACGATGTAGTCGCCTATGGTGCGTATCAGGACGACTTCAGAATCAAGGCGGCTGCGTATGACCGCATCGACTGCTTTCATGTCGTTCGAAATGGGGGCAATTAGCTCGTTAAGGTTCAAAGCGAGGTCCGGCTGAAAGTTAGTAGTGATGAGATCGCCAAGATAAAACGATCAAGAATGAGATTATACGTGACGTAAATTAAGGCATGGCTGTAATCAGCCGCCCCAAATTGGCGATAATGCTGCTTTGTTTGCGATTTGTCCAAGGAGACAGCAGTGACAGCCATTGACCTTAGCTTGCTTATTAGTCGCGCCGAGCGTGTTCTGGCGCAACTGGAAGCATGGCTCCCCCCGGCCCCGCCCGAAACAGACTGGTCGGCGCACGCCTACAGATGGCGCAAGCGCGGTGCACGCGGCTGGCTGGATGCCGTAGCTAATGTATCGACCATCCACCTTGATGACTTGCAGCACATTGAACGCCAAAAAAACATCATCGACCGCAATACGCGGCATTTCCTGAGCAAAAAGCCAGCCAACAATGTATTGATGACAGGCGCTCGCGGCACGGGCAAAAGCTCTCTGGTCAAGGCCATGCTGGCCACCTACGCCGGCCAGGGACTGCGCCTGATCGAGGTCGACAAAGCCGACATGGGCGATCTGGGCGACATCGTTGATCTGGTCTGCGCACGCCCCGAACGCTACATTATTTTCTGCGACGACCTGTCTTTTGAAGAAGGCGAGCCTGGCTACAAAGCCCTGAAATCGGTGCTCGACGGCTCTGTCAGCGCCTCGGGCGATAACGTACTTATATACGCCACATCGAATCGCCGGCACCTGATGCCGGAATACATGAGCGAAAACCTGACTGCCCAGCACCAGAGCGACGGCGAAATCCATCCTGGAGAAACCGTAGAAGAAAAAATCTCACTGTCGGAACGCTTTGGCTTGTGGCTGTCGTTTTATCCATTCAAACAAGACGACTACCTGGACATCGTGTACTACTGGTTGCAAGAGCACGGTTGCTCGACCGCCGATATCGAGGCCTCGCGCACCGAAGCGCTGCAATGGGCGCTGGAGCGCGGCTCACGGTCGGGTCGCGTGGCCCGCCAGTTTGCCCGCGACTGGGCGGCCCGCCATGTTTGACACCATCACCACGCCTGCCCTTAACCATTACACTACGCTTCATGTCTAAACCGTTTATCAATGTTGCCGCAGGCCTGATCCTGCGCGCCGATGGCTCCCTGTTGCTGGCCCAACGTCCCGACGGCAAACCCTGGTCAGGCTGGTGGGAATTGCCCGGCGGCAAGATAGAAGCAGGCGAAAGCGTGCTCGAGGCGCTGGCCAGGGAATTGAAGGAAGAACTGGATATCGACGTGACCGAAGCCACGCCATGGGTTACCTACACCCATGAATATGAAGTCAATATCGTGCGCCTGGCTTTTTGCCGGGTAACCGGCTGGACGGGTGAGCCCAACGGTATGGAAAACCAGCGATTGGCCTGGGTCGATCCGCAACAGTCACTGACGCTTGCACCCTTGCTGCCCGCCACAGAACCACCCTTGCGCTGGCTGCGCTTGCCCGATCAATACCTGTTGACATCAATAGGCAACAGCACCGGCCTGGCGCCGTTTCTGGGCAAATTGACGGCTGCGCTGCAAGGCGGCATGAAACTGGTGCAGTTTCGCGAGCCCGCCTGGGCAGCCAACCAGGCAGAGGCCGATATTCATGCGGCGTTCCTGCAGGTTGTCCAACGCTGTCACGAATTTGGCGCGCGCTGTCTGGTCAATAGCGCTCACCCCGAAAGCTGGTGGGCGCAAGCCGATGGCGTGCATTTTCGCGCGACCGATACCAGTTCACCGGAAGCACTACGCTATGCCGCAGACAAAGCCGCCGCGCAGCCAACGGCAACGCCAGGCAATATTCCAGATACCCCGTCACAGCTTATTGGTGTATCGGCTCACACTGCCGATGACCTGCTTGCAGCACGTAAGTTGAACGCTGATTTTGTAGTGCTGGGGCATGTGCTTGATACGCCTAGCCACCCTGGCCAGCCTGGCATGGGCTGGGAGCAATTTGCCGAATTGGCCGAACAAGCGAACCTGCCTGTATTCGCGATAGGCGGGCAGTCGGCAGCCACCGTCAAGCTGGCCCGGCAGCACGGCGCGCATGGTATTGCAGGAATCCGGCAGTTGCTCGGGTAAATATGATGGCTTGGACGTTGACATCCGCCTGGGTAGCAGAGATGCTTGTATGCTTGTGGCAGTGTAATCCGACACACCCACCTTCTTTTATATCCCCCCTCAACCACAAGGCACTCCAATGACCGACAATACACAGCAGATCACCGACTGGCTGGCCAGCCAGCACGACAACATGCTGGGCCTGCTCGCAGATCTGGTGAACATTGATTCCAACAGCTACGACAAGCCAGGAGTCATCAATGTCTTCAAGCGCCTGGAAACATTTTTCAAGCCCTTTGGTTTGCAGGTTGCGTGGCACGAGCACGAAGGCGTCAGCAATGCGATTTCGGTAGAAGTCGCCAGCCCGCAAGCAAGCAGCAACAAGCCCATACTGCTCATGGGCCATTGCGATACGGTATTCCCAGCGGGCGAAGCGCAAAACCGCCCGTTCACAATCAAGGGCGAACGCGCCTATGGCCCTGGTGTAGCCGACATGAAAGCCGGCATCGCCATGAACGCCTTTATCCTGGCTGCCTACGCCAAATTTGGCGGCACGCACTCGCCGCTAATCGGGCTATTCACCAACGACGAAGAAATCGGCTCACCGACCTCAAGAGGCGTCATAGAAACATTTGCCAAAAAAGCCGGAACTGTCTTTAACGCTGAACCCGGCAGGCCTAATGGCGACGTCGTGACCGGGCGCAAGGGGGGTATTTTCCTTGAACTGAACATCTACGGCAAAGCGGCACATTCCGGCGCCAATTTTTCTGATGGCATCAGCGCGATCAACGAACTGGCGCTGAAAATCACCGAACTCAACAAGCTCACTGATCTGGAAAAAGGCGTCACGGTGAACGTAGGCCTGATCTCGGGTGGGCAATCAGTCAACACCACGGCTCCCCATGCGAGTGCAGGTGTGGATTTGCGTATTTTTACCCTGGATGATCGCGAAAAACTGCTGGAAGCCGTGTCTGGCATTGTCGAAACCAGCTATGTGCCGGGTACGCGCTCCGATTGGAAGATCATCGGTGAATTCAGCCCCTTTGTGACCACGCCGGCCTCAGCGCAGCTTTATGCGCTATACCGCGATGCCCTTCAAACACTGGGCCATACCGCTGGCGAACAGTTCAGTGGTGGATGCGCCGACTCGGGCATAACGTCCAGCCTGGGATGCACCACCCTGTGCGCCACCGGCCCGGTAGGCGGCAAGCCGCACACGCCGGATGAATACATGGAAATCGATACTTTCGTGCCTCGTGCGCAAGCCGTTGCCATTACCATTTCAAACCTTGACTCGTAGGTCGGATTAGCTCGGCGTGACCTGACACAGGCCCTGTGATAAAAATGCCTGGATTAGACGCGTGCCGATACTTAACAAAATCAAGTTTATGCCGTCCCGTCGGGGTGGCAAATTTAAATTGTCACGAACAATTCAAAGGAGCAAACATGTTATTTCTCGTAATCAGCACCCCATTTCCCCAGCAACCCTCAACCATTCGTAAGAACCAGACTCTCTGGTGGGACTGGATCAATCACCAGATTAGTATTGGGGTTGCCAAGCATGTGTATACCAAACTGGGGCGTGGTGCTGTCGTCATCTTTGACGTGGAGAGACCTGAAGACATCCACAAGTTGGTGAATCAGTGGTCGGAAAACATCCCCGCAACCTTTGAGGTAGAGCCTCTTTTGCCCAAAGAACATCAAGAAAAAATTTCCAGAGCCGGCACCAACCCTATGAGTTTGGATATGCCCTAGCCATATATGGGCACTCCGGATACTTCAGATACAGTTCGAGTAGACTCGTAATCCAACTCAATTCATTGCTCAGCCACTTCCCAGCCTCCACCCAGCGCGGCGATCAATTGCACGCTGGCGACCAGGCGGTCTGCGGTCAGTTGCAGCGCCGCCCGTTCAGTACTGAGTGCCGTGGTCTCGACCTGGATCACGCTTAAATAATCGATCAGGCCGGCATCGTACTGGTTTTGTGTCAGGCGCAAGGATTCGCGGGCAGCATCCAGGGCGCGGCCCTGGGTCACTTGCTCTTGCCCCAGCACATGCAGTTGCACCAGGTAATCTTCGACTTCGCGCAGCGCTGTCAGCACAGTCAGCCGATAGGTGGCTACCTGTGCATCGTAACCGGCACGAGCCTTCTCAAGTTGAGCCTGCCGCGCGCCACCGTCGAATAAGGTCAATGCCAATATCGGGCCCAGCGACCAGAAGCTGGCAGGGGCGGTAAGCCATTGTGCCCACTGCCCGCTGCGAAAGCCGGCTTGCGCGCTAAGGCTCAGATCAGGAAACCAGGCCGCCTGGGCCACACCTATCTGGGCATTCGCCTCGGCGGTGCGCCGCTCGGCGGCCGCCACATCGGGGCGTCTTTGCAGCAGTTGTGAAGGCAAGCCCACAGGAATGACCGGCACCGTACCCAATACCTGCGCGGCATTCATGGCAAAGCCGGATGGAGGCAACCCCACCAACACGGCGATGGCATGCTCCAGTTGTGCGCGTTGCCAGTCCAGAGCCAGCAATTGGGTGCGCGTATTTTCCAGCTGTGTACGCGACACCGCCACATCGGCCTGCGCCGCAACTCCCGCCTGATACCGGTTCTGCGTCATGGCCAGGGAACGCTCGTAGGCGTTGACGGTTTGCTGCAACAAACGTTGTTCCGCGTCCATTACGCGCAGACGAAAGTAGGTTTGCGCCAAAGTGGACTGCATGCTTAAGCGCGTTGTGGCGACATCGGCGGCACTGGCTTCCAGACCCGCCTGGCTGGACTCAACCGTGCGACGCACTTTGCCCCATAAGTCGGGTTCCCAACTGACATTACCGCTTAGCGTGTATTGATTGCTGGGGCTGTTTCCACCATTGCTGCCAGTACCTGAACGTGTGGCGGAAGCTGAGGATCCCAGGGTTGGAAAAAAACCCGACCTGGCCGATTGCAGCAAGGCTTGCGACTGTCGATACTGCGCTTCCGCCTGAGCAATGCTGAGATTGGCGTTTTGCAAGGTTTCCATCAAGCCGCTTAAGACAGCGTCATTGAATAATTGCCACCAGTCGCCACGCAAGGCCGCATCGCTGGGTTGGGCGATCACCCAGCCTGGTGTTGGGCTAGTTGCAGCACTGTCATTGCTTGTCTGCGCGCTGTTGATTTCTTTGTAAGAAGCACCTATGTCTTGATCTGGCCGTTGGTAATCGGGACCGACGGCGCAGGCGCCCAGCAGCAACACGCCGGCGACCGCCAGGGGTTTCCAGAGGGTGATTTTTGCGAGGCGCAGCAAGGTAAGAGTATTCATGTTTATTTATATTTTTCGGACAAGGATTTGCAGATTTTGTAAGGCGCTATTGGCCGAGTCAACGACTATCAAGAGCGCACATAATCCCCTTCTACCCCAGGTTTTCTTTTGCTTTTGGCCCATAACCTGAAACGATCCAGATACAAATACACCACCGGTGTTGTATACAGGGTAAGTATCTGGCTAAGAATCAACCCGCCTACTATGGTCAGACCCAAGGGCCGGCGCATCTCGACACCAGCGCCCGACGCCAACACCAGGGGCAGCGCGCCAAATAAGGCAGACACGGTCGTCATCATGATGGGGCGAAAGCGCACCAGGCAAGCCTGATAAATGGCTTCGCGTGAAGTCAGCCCATCGCGACGCTCGGCGAGCAAGGCGAAATCCACCATCATGATGGCGTTTTTCTTGACTATGCCTATCAGCAGGAATACACCTATCAAGGCAATAAGCGTGAACTCTTCGCCCAGCATGATCAGCGCCAGCAAAGCGCCTATGCCCGCCGATGGCAGCGTCGATAAAATCGTAATTGGATGCACATAGCTTTCGTAAAGTATTCCCAGAACAATATACATGGTCACCAATGCCGCCAGTATCAGCCAGGGCTGCTGGCCCATGACTTCCTGCATGGCCTGGGCCGTACCCTGGAAGCCAGCCTGTATTTCCTGGGTAGGCAGGCCGGTACGAGCGACAGCATCGTCTATGGCGCGCGTAGCTTGTTCCAGCGACACACCCGGCGCAAGGCTGAATGACACAGAGTCAGCGGCAAACAAGCCCTCGTGGCTGACGCTAAGCGGTGCGCTGCCTACTTCGAACCGGGCAAAGGCAGACAAGGGAATTCGCCCGCCATCCGTTGTAACCACCTGCACTCGCTTCAGGGATTCGGCATCTTGCGCGTACTGCTCATCTACCCCCA
The DNA here is from genome assembly GCA_013416445.1 of Alcaligenaceae bacterium. GTDB lineage: Bacteria > Pseudomonadota > Gammaproteobacteria > Burkholderiales > Burkholderiaceae_B > Pollutimonas. Next base: position 131,992 of record JACCER010000009.1, on the reverse strand, counting down.
TGACCACATGATATTGATTCAAAGGGCCATATATGACCGACACCTGGCGCTGGCTAAAAGAATTGTTCAGCACTGACGCAATCATGGCCATATTCACCCCCAGCCGGGTAGCCTCGTCGCGATCTATCACCAGTTCCACGCGCCTGCCCTTGTCTTCCACGTCGGTATCAACGTCGACCAGCTCGGGGAGCGCCGCCAGCGCCTTTTGCACTATGGGCAGCCAGGTTTTAAGCAAGGCCAGATCGCTGGCCATCAGTGTGTAGTCGTAAGAACCCGAGCTGCTTTGACGCCCCACAAAGATATCTTGCTGCGGCACCAAAACCAGACGTGCGCCAGGTACGCCCGTAAACTTGCTGCGCAGTCGATTCACGACATCGTTGGCGCTGACATCACGCTCGCTCAAGGGCTTTAGCTGTATCTGCATGAAGCTGGAGTTGCTGCCGCCACGCCCTCCTGCATAACCGCTAACACTTTGTATGGCGGGGTCTTGCAGCAGGGTCTCCCTGAAACGGTCAAGCTTGGGCAACATAGCCTGAAACGAAGTGCCCTGGTCAACTCGGAAAAAACCCAGCAACTGCCCGGTATCCTGCTGAGGAAAAAAGCCTTTCGGCACCACGGCATACAGATAAAAATTAAGCCCTATCGTGGCGGCCAGCAGCAACATCATTGTGCGGCCATGCGCCAGCGACCAGGCCAGCGAGCGCTTGTAGCCGCTCCAGAATACCTCGCCCATGGCCTGGAAAGCCCGTGTCAGCACACCACTGCGACGCGGCTTGTGCTCTTTTTTTGCACGCAGCATATATGCGCACATCATGGGTGTCAGTGTTACCGACAGCAGCAGGGAAATCAGTATGGATACCGACAGCGTCACCGCGAACTCCCGGAACAGACGCCCCGGCAAACCGCTCATCAGCAGCAAGGGAATGAAAACAGCAACCAGGGACAGGCTCATGGCCAGCACGGTAAAGCCGACTTCCTTGACACCCCGTATGGCCGCGCGTAACGGCGCCACGCCTTTTTCTATATGGCGCATGATGTTCTCGAGCACGACGATGGCATCATCCACTACAAAGCCCGTGGCAACGATCAACGCCATAAGCGAAATCGTATTCAAGGTATAGCCAAACAACAGCATCAGGCTGAAAGTGGTGATCAGCGAGGCCGGCACGGCAATCGCCGGAATCAGCGCGGCGCGTATGTTGCGCAAAAACAGCAACACCACCAGCACCACCAGCGCAACAGCAATCATCAAGGTCAGTTCGGCCTCGTACAACGAAGCCCGTATGCTGGGCGTGCGGTCCTGCGCCACCGTCAGCATTACATCGGCAGGCAACAAGGCTTCGAAAGCCGGCAACTGATTGCGTATGGCGTCTACCGTTTCTATGATGTTGGCGTCGGCCTGACGCCGTATCACCAACAGCACAGCGCGCTGGTCGTTGAAAAAGCCCGTATTGAAAAGATCTTCGACCGAATCCGCGACGGTGGCAATATCTTGTACACGCACCGGTGAGCCATCACGCCACGCCACGATCAGGGGCCGATATTGCGCAGCCTTGTTCAGTTGCCCGCCCGAACTGACCTGCCAATGATGCTGATCATTTTCCACCACGCCATTGGGGCGCATGGTATTGGCGCTGGACAGGGCGGCGCGTACTTCGTCGAGAGACACCCCCGCGCTGGTCAAGGCCAGTGGATTCAGGCTGACGCGAATAGCCGGCAAGGAACTGCCGCCCACCTGTACTTCCCCGACTCCGGGCACCTGCGACACCTTTTGCCCCAACACCGTCGAAGCCAGATCATATAAGCGGCCCTGAGTCGATGTGCGGGAAGTCAGCGCCAGCACCATGATAGGCGATGAAGCCGGGTTGACCTTGCGGTAGGTGGGATTATTGCGCAAGCTGGACGGCAGCATGCTGCGCGCCGCATTGATCGCCGCCTGCACATCGCGCGCCGCGCCGTTGATGTCTTTATTCATGTCGAACATCAGCGAAATGCGCGTAGAACCCTCGGAACTGCGCGAGCTCATGTCGCTGACGCCGGCAATGGCCCCCAAAGACTGCTCTAGCGGCGTGGCCACGCTGGAAGCCATGGTTTCAGGGCTGGCGCCCGCCATGCTGGCTGTTACCGAGATCATGGGAAAATCCATTTGCGGCAACGGCGAAACGGGCAAAAAGAAAAAAGCCATACCCCCTGTCAACACCAGCGCCAGGCACAACAGGGTAGTGCCTACAGGACGCAAGATGAACAGGGTGAATAACCTCATGTCGTTATCTCTGGACTGACGCCCTTAGCCCGGCCATGCCTGTTCACACGCCGCGCAATGCGGTCGAACATCAGGTAAATGACTGGCGTGGTGAATAGAGTCAGCACTTGGCTGAACAGCAGCCCGCCCACCATTACCAGCCCCAGCGGCTGGCGCAGTTCAGACCCGGAACCGGTAGCCAGCATCAGGGGTATCGCACTGAACAAGGCTGCGAGCGTAGTCATGAGAATGGGCCGAAACCGCAACAAGGCTGCTTCATGTATGGCTGCGCGCGGGCTAAGGCCACGCTGGCGCTCGGCATCAAGCGCGAAATCTATCATCATGATGGCGTTCTTCTTGACGATGCCTATCAGCAGAATGATGCCTATGATGCCTATCATGTCTAGCTCGGCGCCCGTAAGCAGCAAGGCCAGCAATGCGCCTATGGCCGCCGACGGCAAGGTCGACAATATTGTGACCGGGTGAATATAGCTTTCGTACAAGACACCAAGAACAATATACATAGTAGCTACAGCGGCCAGCAACAACCATAAAGTAGACGACAACGACGCCTGGAATGCCTTGGCCGCCCCCTGAAACCTCAGCTCCAGCGATGCAGGCATGGCTAGTTCAGCTTGCACCTGGTGTATGGCCTCGACTGCGTCCGACAAGGCCACGCCAGGGGCAAGGTTGAATGAAATGGTTGTAGCGGGAAACTGCCCCAGCCGCTCTATTGACAATAGCGCGCTACGCTGGCTGATATGCGCCAAGCTGCTGACGGGCACCGGGGTACCCGAGGCCGTAGGCACAAAAACCTGGGTCAGGGCCTGAGGATTCTGGCGAAACTGCGAGGCTGCTTCCAGCACCACACGGTACTGAGTGGATTGCGTAAATATGGTGGAGATCAGGCGCTGCCCGAAGGCATCGTACAAAGCATCGTCGATAGCCGCATTGCTGACACCCAGGCGAGCTGCCGTATCGCGGTCAATTTCCAGCACGGTCTGCAAACCATCGCCTTGCAAGTCGTCAACCACATCAGCCAGTTGAGGCAAACCTTGCAAGGCATCAACCAGGCGCGGCGTCCATTCCAGCAAGGTGGCCGAATCCGGTTCCGACAAGGTCATCTGGTATTGTGTGCGGCTGACGCGGTCGTCTACCGTCAGGTCTTGCACCGGCTGCATGAAAACCTGAATATCAGATAGCGATTTCAGCTCTTGCCCCAGGCGCCGAATTATCGTCTGGGCGTTGGCGCTGCGTTCGGTAACTGGCTTGAGCGCAATTTGCATGCGGCCGGTGTTCAAGGTGGCGTTAGTGCCATCTATGCCTATAAACGACGATACCGCCGTGACATCGGGATCTTGCAATATGCGTTCAACCGCCAGTTGCTGGCGTTGCGCCATGGACGCAAAGGAAACCGTTTGCGGGCCCTGGCTGATAGCCTGTATCAGGCCCGTGTCTTGCTGGGGGAAGAAACCTTTAGGCACCATGACATACAGCAGCCCGGTAAACACCAGCGTGCCAAAGGCTACCCAAAGCGTAAGGCGTTGATGCGACAACACCCACAACAGGCCGCGGTCGTAGCTGTGAATAAGGTCGTCCATGGTGGCGCCCGCCCAGCGCTGGAAGCGACCATATTTCATGTCGGCCTCGGGCTTCAGCAGACGCGCGCACATCATGGGAGTCAGGGTCAGGGAAATCGCCAGCGACAGCAATATAGCCACCGCCAGGGTAATGGCGAATTCGCGAAACAAACGCCCTATGACATCGCTCATGAACAACAGAGGAATCAGCACCGCAATCAGCGACAAGGTCAGGGATACCAGCGTAAAGCCAATTTGCGACGCCCCTTTCAAGGCCGCCTTCATGGCGCTTTCGCCCTCTTCGATATGGCGCGCGATGTTTTCTATCATGACGATGGCGTCATCAACCACGAAACCCGTGGCCACCGTCAGGGCCATCAGCGTCAGGTTATTGATACTGAAACCTGTCAGGTACATAATGCCGAAAGTGCCGACCAAAGACAACGGCACCACTACGCTGGGAATAAAAGTGGCCGTCCAGCTACGTAAAAACACAAACGTCACCAGTACCACCAGCGCAATAGCCAGCAACATTTCTATTTGCACATGCTTGATCGAATCGCGTATGGTTTGCGTGCGATCGGTCGCCACGGCCAGGTCTACCCCCGCAGGCAAAGAGGCCCGCAGTGACGGCAGCAGCGCCGTTACCCTGTCGACCACCTCAATGACGTTGGCGCCAGGCTGGCGCTGAATGTTCAATAGTATGGCTGGCGTCGTGCCTATCCATGCCGCCTGGCGTGTATTTTCGGCGTCTTGCTGCGCCTGGGCAACATCGCGCAAACGCAGGGGCGCGCCATTTTCATAAGCCACGATCAATTGCTCGTAGTCTTGTATGGACTTGAGCTGATCATTGGCGTTGATGGTGGTGGAGCGCTCCGGCCCGTCGAGGTTGCCTTTAGGCTGGTTGACGTTGGCGCCCACGATGGCCGTACGCAGGCTGGACAAAGTCAGGTTATGCGCCGCCAGGGCCTGCGGATTGGCCTGTATGCGAACGGCAGGGCGCTGCCCACCCGCAATGCTCACCAGCCCCACCCCTGAAATTTGCGACAGTTTTTGCGCAACACGGATATCGATCAGGTCGCGCACCTGATACAACGGCAACGTGGGCGAAGTGACCGCCAGGCTGATCACCGGCGTATCGGCCGGATTGACCTTGTTATAAATAGGCGGCGCCGGCAAGTCGTTGGGCAACAAATTGGATGCCGCATTAATGGACGCCTGCACTTCCTGTTCGGCCACATCCAACGGCAGGTCCAGGTCGAACTGCAAGGTGATCACCGACGAACCGCCCGAGCTGGACGAGGTCATTTGGGCCAACCCAGGCATTTGCCCGAACTGGCGTTCCAGCGGCGACGTTACCAGCGCGGTCATGACATCGGGGCTGGCGCCGGGGTAAAGCGTGGTGACCTGTATGGTGGGGTAGTCGACCTGCGGCAAGGCCGACACTGGCAACAGGCGATAGGCCAGCATGCCCGCAATGAGCAAAGCCACCATCATCAGCGTGGTGGCCACTGGCCTGAGAATAAAAAGACGCGAAAAATTCACAGTGCAACCTTAATGCGAACCAGGGCTGCCCCGCGCCGGCCTTGCGCTGGATGCAGCCTTATCGGCGGCATCGGTCCGCACAGGGGAGGATACGGCGGCATCGGCAATGATTTCCTGGACCAATGCGCCCTCGCGCAAGCGGTCCACGCCTTCCACGACCACTTTCTGGCCTTCGGTCAAACCCGAACTGATGGCTACTCGTTTGCCGTCGACCTGGCCCAGCACCACCGGCTGCACATGCACCTTGTTATCGTCACCCACCAAATAAACAAAAGCGCCTATAGAACCCTGCTGCACCGCCATCGTGGGCAATAACAACGACTGGTCCGTGGCGACGCGCAAGCGCGCATTGACGAACTGATTGGGAAACAGGGATTCGTCTTCGTTGGCAAAGCGCGCCTTGAGCTTGACCGTGCCCGTAGCGATATCGATTTGGTTGTCGAGCGAGATCAGTTCACCGGCGGCTATCTTGTTCAGATCCTCGCGGTCGTAGAGATCGACCGCCAGGGTCTTGCCGTCACGCACCTGCTTCAGGACAGCCGGCAGTTGTATCTGGGGCAAGGTGAACAGCACGGAAATAGGCTGGGTCTGGGTAATGACCACCAACCCGTCGGTGTTGGACGCGTTGATCATGTTGCCTTGGTCAAGTTTGCGCAAACCCAGCCGCCCTGTAAGCGGCGCAATGATTTTGGTAAAACTTAGCTGCAGGGCGGCGCTGTCTACCGCGGCCTGGTCACTTTTCTTCGAGCCCTGGTATTGTTGAACCAAAGCAGCCTGCGCGTCGACCTGCTGCCTGGCAATGGAGTTTTGCTTGAACAGCAATTGATAGCGTTGCAGATCACGTTGCGCATTTTGCAACTGTGCTTCATTTTGTTTTTGCTGGCCCTGCGCCTGATCCAGTTGCACCTGATAGCTGCGCGGGTCTATTTGCGCCAGGATATCGCCTTCCTGTACTTTCTGCCCATCAGAAAACATGATTTTCTGCAGTTCGCCATCTACGCGACTGCGCACCGTAACGGTATTGAAGGCGGTAACCGTGCCTATGGCCTTCAGGGTGTGGTCTATGGGCCCGGCTTGGACGGTGGCCAGCCTAACCGGCACAGCCATGCTGCCCATACCCGCCATCATGCCCCGGCCACCACCAGCCGACCGGCCTTGGGCGCCGGGCGTTGCGGGCGCGGTGCCTGATGACAGGCTGAAAAACCAATAGCCGCCAGCGGCGGCCAGTAGCACGATCAGCAGCCACAGCCAGCGGCCACGACGAGGACGATAAGCTTCGGAGACTGATTCCGACATGCATGTTTCTCCGGTTTAAATAAAGCAACCGCCATTTTCACCGATCACAGCCGGAACGGACACTGATATTGCGCATTTGAAATGCAGTGCAACAACAATTTGGAACAATGGGAGGTGTTAACCGCAGTTGTGCAGTTGTGCAGTTGTGCGCCGCTTATCGGATTACAGGCTACGCCCTAATCCGGCCTACACGTTGCAACGCGCCAATTTGAAGGGTATGTCGGTGGTGGCGGGTTGAGGCTTCATGTCTTTGTCCTGGCTTGCGAACCTGACCCAAATCACATATTTGTTGGCGCTCATTTCGGGGAAGACATGCCTGGCGGCATCGACCCACACGCGCAAAAGCTGGAACAGCTTACCCCCCAACATTTCCTGGTAGGCGCCCTGCCTGGCGGTGAGGTCAACGGCGTCGCCAGAGTCGCGCAATAAGCGCAAAATGAGCGACAAGCCTTTATACAAAGGCAGAAAAGGTGTGATCCATTTGTGCAAATCGGCGGAACGTACTTCGGGCGGCTTGATCTGCCAGGAAAAATACGAAGGCATGTCTACCTGGGAAGACCCGCCAGCTATGGATACCCGCCCACGCAGGCTGGACAGCCATTCGTTATCGCGGAGTTCTTGCCCAACACGGCCTTGCGCGCTTAATTCAGCACCTGCATGCTGGATTTCAGCGAGCATGGCGTCGAGCATACGGGCATCGACGCCTGGGTGCTGGCGCAATGCGCCCAAAGCGGTACGCTGGCGTTCGAGATCTTGAAGTACGGCACCACGCAAGTCGGTGCGATCGCATATATCGAGCAGATCGAACAAGGTTGCGATCGATATATGGTGATAATGCGCGTCTGTGCCCTTGGCGAAGAAAAAAAGCCTGTCGAACAAATGCTCGAGCCTTAGCAAAGACCGAACTCGTTCGTTGCACGGATATTCGTAAAGGATCACGCGACCAAAAACCTTAATTAATTATGAACGACTGTCTGAAAGCTGGCCTGCAAGGTGCTGCGCCTGTGCGCACCAACTACGATGCAAGTCTTGAGCACGGCGTTCAAGTTCTTCGAGACCGGTATGGCCATCGTTAAGTATCACGTCGTCGGCGACTGCCAGGCGCGCTTCTCGTGAGGCTTGCACAGACATGATACGCCCAATAGCCTCGGACGTCAGCCCGCTGCGCGCCTTGACCCGTGCGATTTGGGTTGCCGGATCGCAGTCGACCACGCAGATACGCTCGACCTGATCGCGCCAGCGGCCCGACTCGACCAGCAGCGGTACAACAAAAACAAGATAACACCCTTGCGCTGAATCGGCCCTTCGTTTTGTAACTGCACCTATCATGGGGTGAATGATGGCTTCGAGCTGGTGGCGGGCTTCAGGGCTGGCAAACACCAGTTCGCGCATGGCCTGGCGGTCTAGGGCGCCCGTTGGAGAGATGAGGTCGGCCCCGAAATGCTGACGTATGGGTTCTATGGCCAGACCACCCGGCGCAGTCAGTTCGTGGGCGATGACGTCGGTATCGACCACCGCGGCCCCCCATGAAGCGAAAAAGTCGGCAACACGGCTTTTACCCGAGCCTATGCCGCCAGTCAGGCCTATTTTCAACATATTCATGCGCCTTGGGCTACCAAAAATGTAAATGTACCCCAGACCCGACTATTAGTGAAACCATTCCGCTGGCAGCCAAAAATGGCCCGAAAGGATAAGAGCCGGAGGGCTTCAAGGTTTTTTGCCTATACATGGCAAACAACATGCCAGCGAGGCAGGCAAGCAACAGCACTACGACCAGCTCGCGCCACCCCAGCCAGGCGCCTAAAGCCGCCAGCAACTTGAAGTCGCCATAGCCCATGCCTTCGCGCCCGCTGAGCCATTTAAAGAGCCAGAACAGCAGCCACAAGAACCCATAGCCCACTATGGCGCCCGCTACAGCATCGCCCAGGCTGATGCCATAACCCGCCCATGCCAACGCCAGCCCCAGCCATAGCAAGGGAAAAGTCAGTGCATCGGGTAACAGTTGCAAGCGGACGTCGATAAGGGCCAGCATCAGCAATAACATGCTGGCGAGCGCGAGCGCCATGAAATAGAGTGAATGACCATGCAGCAGGCTTAACAACAGCCACGTCACGGGCATCAGCACCATGCTCGCCATGGTTGCGCCGGACGCCACCACCTGGCCAGGAGCCTCTGTGCCGACCAGGCCCATGCCAAAGACCAGCCCGACTGTGGCGCGCCATAACGCCGTACGCATGGAAGCGGCGTCGGGGCTGCCGCCCATGGCCAGCCCCCAGGCATAGGCTTGTGCCACCCGCTCGCACCAAATACCCGCCACCACGCCCGCAGGAACAAGTAAAATAACGCCAACCACGTGATAAAAAGTGAAGTTCAGGGCCAGGCCCATGTTTGATCCCCCGTTTGCCTGCCTGCGCCATCCAATTGAACATGAAATAATTGCGTAGAATGCCTGTTGCCCCCTGTTAATGGAAACCCCCATGCCCCCCCTGACCCAATTCATGCCATTCTCATTGTCCAGGCCGATAATTGCAGCCATGTTCGCATTGGCCCTGGCTGGCTGCGCCCAGCAGAAAACAGCTGGTTACTACAATACGCCGCACGACAACACCGAATCCGACGCCCAGCACCAGGCACAAGGCCGCAATGTGGCGCGCGCGCCATCGCAAATACAACTGGGCTTCGGCAACGAACAGCACAACAAGCAGGCTCAAGGGGCGCCAGCGCAGGCCCCTGAAGAACAGGCTGTCAGGGCTCGAGCCTTAAGCGAACCCAAGACGTTTCTGGGCACTGTGCCCTGCCTGATCAACAGCAACGCGTGTTCGGCCACCCGGGTTACCCTGACCATGGCCCCCGGCGGCCAATGGCGCTCACGCACTGTTGCCCTGGACGGCCCCGATACGAAAAACCATCTTGTTCAACAAGGATGCTGGGAAGTCATTGGTACGCAACCACTGCGCATTTTGCTGCAAATGAAAAACGATGTCATCAAAGCCAACCTGACCTTTGTCAACGACAACGTATTGCGCATTAACATGATCAACGAGATCAAGCCTACGCTTGAGTACCACCTGACGCGCCAGCAAGACATCGACCCCATCGACGAATTGTCAGGCCAACCGGCATTGCAGTGCCAATAAGCCACTAACCCCGAATGCAGGCCGGATTGACGTGAAACGCGTCAATCTGCCCCCGCATCACCGCGCTGCATGCTGCGTTAACAGGCACCGCGTCAATTCAATGGCGTTCCTGACCTGCAACTTCTGGAAGATTCGGGCGCGGTGCGCCTCGATGGTGCGTTGCGACACGCCCAACTCAGCGGCAATTACCTTGTTGGGTTTGCCTGACACCACATAATCCATGACGTGGCGTTCGCGTGGGGTCAATGCTGAGAATTGCGAGCTATAGTGGCTATGCACCATTTTTGTCTCCTGAACATATGCGAGAAATCAGTTTGTCACAACAAGTTACATAAGTCTCCTGTCAGTTCTAACAGAGGACGAACTTGCGGCGCGTCGCTGCCTCGCAAATTTCAGATTTCGAGATTATCGATCAGGCGCGTGCTGCCCAGACGGGCGGCCGCCACCACTACCAACGGCTCGCGCGCGCTGATTTCACTGGCCGTGGGTGCAAGAAGATCACGCTGCCGCCGCAACGATATATAGTCAACCTGCCAGCCCCGCTTGCGCAGATATTCAATGGCATGGCGCTCGAGCGCGTCAGGATCAACATGCCCTTCTTCGACGCGTGCCTTCATTTCTTGCAAAGCAACGAATAACTGTGGCGCTTCACTACGCTGCGCCGGTTCCAGAAAGCGGTTGCGCGACGACAGGGCCAGGCCGTCGGCGTCGCGCACTGTTTCGTGAGCCAGGATATTGACCGGCAATTGAAACTGCCTGCACATATTCCTGACCACCATCAGCTGTTGGTAATCTTTCTTGCCGAATACCGCCACACTGGGCTGTACACAGGAAAACAGCTTCAACACCACCGTACTTACGCCGGTAAAAAACCCAGGACGAAACTCGCCTTCAAGTATGCCGCCAAGATCGGACGGCGGCTGAATCTGGAAGTTCTGCGGCTCTGGATACATTTCGCGCTCGTTGGGGGCAAACAGCACATAGACATCGCGGGCGCGCTCGAGCTTTTCGATGTCGTCGACCAGCGTGCGCGGGTAGCGATCAAAGTCTTCGTTGGGACCGAACTGCAGCCGATTCACAAAAATACTGGCCACGACCGGATCGCCATGCTGACGGGCGAGCTTCATCAGGGCCAGATGCCCCTCATGCAAATTCCCCATGGTAGGCACAAACGCTACGCGTAATTGACCGCGCAATTGATCACGCAACTCTTCAATGGTGTGAACGACTTTCAAGAAAATCTCCGTCCGGAATGAGGATTTCCCGCCAGGTCAGGCGGCGGCCCGTATATAAGACAGGCGTACATAAATGGGGGCATAGGGTTCAGCCTGGGTAATATCCAGCAGTGATTCGCGTGCGAGTTCAAGCATGGCAAGAAAGTGCACCACCAGGATGGCCACGGCATCGCCTTGGTCGACCCTTTCGCTGAACAGTTCGGTAAATTCCATGAAGCGCACATCGCCCAAACGACGCAGTATCTGGCTCATGTGATCGCGCACCGACAACTGCTCGCGCGTAATGCGGTGATGGGCATTAAGCTGAGCGCGCCGCATGATATCAAGCCAGGCGTTGCGCAAGTCGTCGGGGCTGACATCTGGCAGCGCTTGCTCGAAGGGTTGCGCGGCCATCAAGGCATGGGTGCGCTGGAAATCGCGGCCCAGTTGCGGCAGGGTGTCCAGCTTGCGAGCCGCCAGTTTCATTTGTTCGTATTCAAGTAGGCGCCTGACCAATTCGGCGCGCGGGTCGCCCACTTCTTCGCCGGTATCAGACTTTTTAACCGGCAAGAGCATGCGGGATTTAATTTCGATGAGCAAGGCCGCCATCAGCAGGTATTCGCCCGCCAGCTCTAGGTTGTGCTTGCGAATTTGCTCGACATAAGACAGATACTGCCTGGTCACTTCGGCCATGGGAATATCCAGCACATTGAAATTTTGCTTACGTATCAAGTACAACAGTAAGTCGAGCGGCCCCTGGAATGTTTCCAGAAACACCTCGAGGGCATCGGGCGGGATGTACAAATCTTGTGGCATGGCGAACAAAGGCTCACCATACAGGCGAGCCAGCGCCACGCTATCGACAACGTCGGGCGTGCTGTCTATGGCCGGCTCGGCCAAGGCGTTTAGGCCGTGGTCGGCAGCCTTTGGCAAAGACATGGAATCCGTTAGTCGGTTTGATACACGTAAGATTTTTGCGCAACCTTCCCGGCACGAAAGCCTTCCTGGAGCTCTGCGTCGATGTGCTTGTCCCAGAGACGTGCACGACCTTCACGCTGACGTGCTTCCGTATCGGAATGTTCCGTCTTGTAGTTTTTTAGAAACTGGGTAATTTCCGACTCGTAATTCTTTGCCATAAGACTTATATACCAAATATGGTTAACCAACGAAGTTCAAGTTTACTTCACTCGGGCAAAACCGGGTGCCTGATGGCTGCCTGCGCGTAATCCGGCATTGTGCCGACGCATTTACAAAACACCCATTTCTGTATTTTCAAGCAACATCACCAGCTTGCAATCTGGTCGTGTCGCCAGGCGAAAGGTGATTTGCTGGTAGCGCAAAATACCCGAACCAGGATGCCGGAATTCGCGCAGGCCGCCTTCACGGTCAACCACAGTGTGACGTGTCCACCAGTGCGCGAAAACCGGACTAGACTGCAGCAAGCCAGCCAGCAGCGTCTTGACATCGGGCTCGTCGACATGCGCCGCCGCATCGGCTCGGAACTCGGCCACTACCCGGCTGGCGCGCTGGTCCCAATCAACCACCAGTTCCTGCGCTGCCGGATCCCTGAAAATGTAACGCAACAAATTGGGATGAGCGTCACGCTCAGGCCAGCCATTGAACAAATGCAGCAACGCCTTGTTGCATGCCAGTACGTTCCAGCAACGATCCAGGATGTAAGCCGGCGCGGTGATGCTATGCACGCAATCGGCCAGCCCCCCTGGCAAAGGCAGCATATAGCCGCGTCCGTGCTCGGGGTCGGTGCATTCAGCCAATTCGAACAGGTAGTGGCGCTCGGCCCGCGCCAGCATCAGCACCGAGGCCAGCCTGGCCCAGACGCTGGGCGACACGGACACATCGCGCCCCTGTTCTATCCATGTGTACCAGGTAACGCTGATACCGCACAATTGCGCGAGCTCTTCGCGACGCAAGCCAGGTGTGCGCCGCCTTGTTCCTGCAGGCAAGCCCACGCTTTCTGGCTGCACACGAGCGCGGGCGCTACGCAAAAAATCACCCAAGGCCTTGCGTCGGGCTGAATTAAGCTGCTCTGCCGACGCTGGCGAGACAGCAGCGGGCGTGCCTGCGGTTTTATCGTGCATACCCCCCCTCTGTCACCGTTTTAAGCTGAATGACGCTTACTTAATGATTTCATCATGTTCATTTGTCGGATTACGGCGCTGGCGCGCCTAATCCGACCTACGAAACACGTAGAAGCTTATCTAAGCACGCTGGCCAAGCTGCGGCGTACATCTTCTTCGTCACGCCCGCTGCGCCGCATATAGTCTTGAATTTGATCGTCGGTAATGTTGCCAACGTTAAAGTACTGCGACGAGGGATGGCTGAAGTAAAAGCCCGACACACTGGATGCCGGATACATGGCATAGCTGTCGGTCAGTTGCATGTCGATGTCATCGCACTCGAGCACCCTGAACATCTCTTTTTTCACCACATGCTCAGGGCAGGCGGGATAGCCCGGCGCCGGGCGTATGCCCTGGTATTTCTCGGCAATAATCTCTTCATTGGGCAGGCTCTCGTCAGGCACATAACCCCACAAGTCGCGGCGCACACGCGCATGCAGGGTTTCGGCAAAACCCTCGGCCAGGCGGTCGGCCACAGCCTTGAGCATGATGCTGGAATAGTCGTCGTTGTCGTCCAGGAAGCGCTGGTCGTGTTTTTCTATGCCTAGCCCGCCGGTCACGGCAAACATACCGATATAGTCAGTGATGCCGGTGGATTTTGGCGCAATGTAGTCGGCCAGGCATTTGTAATCAACGCCCGCGCGCTTTTCTTGTTGCTGGCGTAAATTGCGCCAGGTAAACAACACCTCGGAACGGGTTTCATCGCGATAAATTTCAATATCGTCGTCATTGACTGTATTGGCCGGATAAAAGGCGATGACCCCATTGGCCGTCAGCCAGCGCCCGTCTATTACCTTTTTCATCATGGCCTGGCCTTCCGCCAGCAGCTTGCGGGCTTCTTCGCCCACGACCTTGTCGTCGAGTATGGCGGGGTACTGGCCAAACAGGCTCCAGGTCTGGAAGAACGGCGTCCAGTCCAGAAACTTCAGGATTTCGGTCAGGTCATAATTCTTGAAGGTGCGCCGCCCTATGAATTTGGGGCGTGGCGGCGTGTAATTGGCCCAGTCTATGGCTGGGCGGCCGGCGCGCGCATCTTCCAGGCTGACCATGGGAGTGGCCTTGCGATTAGCGTGGCGCGTACGCACCAATTCATATTCCTGGGCCAGTTCAGCCAGCCAGGCATCTGCACCGTCAGACATCAGGTGGGTGGCAACCCCCACCGAGCGGCTGGCATCGGGCACGTAAATGACCGGCCCTTCGTAATTAGGCGCGATTTTCACGGCGGTATGCACGCGACTGGTGGTGGCGCCGCCCACCAGCAATGGCAGCTTGCGGCTGCGGAAGTATTCATCGCGCTGCATTTCAGAGGCCACATAGGCCATTTCTTCGAGGCTGGGCGTGATCAGGCCTGACAACCCCACCATATCGGCGTTCTCTTCCTTGGCTTTGGCCAAGATTTGGGAACAAGGCACCATCACACCCATATTCACGACTTCGAAGTTGTTGCACTGCAAGACCACCGTCACGATATTCTTGCCGATGTCGTGCACGTCACCCTTGACCGTGGCGATAACGATTTTGCCTTTGGCGCGCACATCGCCCCCGGCCGCTTCGATCTGGCGTTTTTCTTCTTCGATGAAGGGAATCAGGTGAGCCACGGCCAGCTTCATGACACGCGCCGACTTGACCACCTGAGGCAGGAACATTTTGCCCGCACCGAACAGATCGCCCACGACATTCATGCCGTCCATGAGCGGACCTTCAATGACCTGAATGGGGCGCCCGCCCGCATCGGCAATTTTCTGGCGCACCTCTTCGGTGTCTTCGACGATGAAAGTGGTAATGCCTAGCACCAGGGCGTGCGACAAACGGGCTTCGACCGGCTGCTCGCGCCAGGTCAGATCTTCTTCCTTCTTGGCGCCCGAGCCTTTGACGGTTTCGGCCAGCTCCACCAGCCTTTCGGTGGGCGAGTTTTCGTCGGCTGGGTCGGTTTTACCTATAGGCTCAGGCCGATTCAGCACCACGTCTTCGACCATATCGCGCAGCTTGGGATCTAGATCGCTGTACACCCCCAACTGCCCGGCGTTGACAATGCCCATGGTCAAGCCTTCTTGCACAGCGTAGTACAGGAAGACGGCGTGTATGGCTTCGCGCATCAGTTCGTTGCCGCGAAACGAGAAACTTACGTTGGAAATACCGCCCGACACCCGCGCGTGCGGCAGGTTTTCGGTGATCCAGCGCGTGGCCTCGATGAAGTCAACCGCATAGTTATTGTGCTCGTCGATACCGGTGGCAATGGCGAAAACGTTGGGGTCGAAAATAATGTCTTCAGGGGGAAAGCCCACTTCGTTGACCAGCAAGCCGTACGCCCGTGCGCAAATTTTCTTGCGCTTTTCCAAATTGTCGGCTTGACCTTCTTCGTCGAAGGCCATGACCACGGCCGCCGCACCGTATTTGCGGCACAAGCGGGCGTGCTTCAGGAATTCTTCTTCACCCTCCTTCATGGAGATGGAGTTGACCACCGCCTTGCCTTGCACGCAGCGCAAGCCGGTTTCTATGACATCCCATTTAGAGCTGTCTATCATGATGGGCACCCGCGCAATATCGGGTTCAGACGCCACCATATTCAGGAAACGATGCATGCAATGGGCGGAATCCAGCATGCCCTCGTCCATGTTGATGTCGATGATTTGCGCGCCGTTTTCAACCTGCTGGCGGGCAACGGCCAAGGCTTCGTCGTATTTTTCTTCGCGTATCAGGCGCAGGAACATCTTGCTGCCGGTCACATTGGTGCGCTCACCCACGTTCACAAACAGCGTATCGGCATCGATGTTCAGGGCCTCGAGGCCGGAGAGGCGAGTTTTGATAGGTATGACCGGCACCTTGCGCACCGGCAAGCCAGCCACCTTGTCGGCAATGGCCTTGATATGTTCAGGCGTGGTGCCGCAGCAACCGCCAGCCATATTGACCAGGCCGGAGCGGGCGAACTCTTCCAGCAGCGATGAGGTATCGGCCGGGGTCTCGTCGAAGCCGGTTTCCGCCATGGGGTTGGGCAGGCCGGCATTGGGGTAGACGCACAGGTAGGTGTCACAGATTTTGGACAGCTCGGCCACATAAGGCCGCATCAGGGCGGCGCCCAGAGCGCAGTTCAGCCCTATGGTAATGGGACGCGCATGGCGCACCGAGTTCCAGAAGGCTTCGACCGTCTGGCCAGACAGGATACGACCGGACGCGTCGGTGACTGTGCCGGAAACCATGACAGGCAGACGTACGCCGCGCTCTTCAAATACAGTTTCAACGGCGAAAATCGCGGCTTTGGCATTGAGCGTATCGAAAATGGTTTCGATCAGGACGATGTCGATGCCGCCATCAAGCAAGCCGTTAAGCTGTTCAGTATAGGCAACACGCAGTTGTTCGAAGGTAACATTGCGTGCCGCCGGATCGTTCACATCGGGCGAAATGGAAGCCGTCTTGGGTTGTGGCCCTAGGGCGCCTGCCACAAAACGCGGCCGTTCCGGGGTGCTGATGGCATCACAGGCGGCACGTGCAAGCTTGGCTGACTCCACATTCAGTTCATAGGCGATTTCGGGCAGGCCGTAGTCGCCCTGAGCGATCGAGGTAGCGCCAAAGGTATTGGTGGAAATGACATCGGCGCCGGCTTCCAGATACTGATGATGGATGCTGGAGATGATGTCGGGGCGCACCAGCGAGAGCAGTTCGTTATTGCCCTTTACGTCTTTGAAGTGGTCTGCGAAGCGGGGACCACGAAATTCGGTTTCGTTGAGCTTGCATTGCTGGATCATGGTGCCCATGGCGCCATCAAAAATCAGGATGCGTTCAGCCAGCAGGCGCGCGAATTCGGCGCCATGCGTGTAAGAGGAAAGCGGATAAGGCAGAGACGGATGAGACACTGGGGCACCTGGCGGTAATCATGTAGAGTAGCTGCCATTGTATCGCCCGCCGATGTGGCAGGCTTTTTTGAATGCGCTTGAATTGCATCGTAGGTCGGATCAAGGAGCGAACCGAGCGTAATCCGACAAGCAACATCACAAAATCAAGCAATGCCAGTACTAAGGTCATAACCAGGCATGAGGGTAGGCGTGTGATATATTTCGCGTCGATCAAGGTGCTTTCGGAATTGAAAACGCGGCCATAGCCTTATGCCCGCCCACACGATACGAAAGGTAAACGGGAAACAGACGCGCGCTTGTCTCTGGCAAAAGCCACGCGCCCAAACTGTGCTGCCCCCGCAACGGTAAGCATGCTTCGCATGCCAGCCCGACACCGGCCTGAGTCACCCCTAGTCCATTTCCGGCTCTGCATCTAGCAGGCTACGGCCTTCGCCGTCACCTCGAACCGAAAATGTCTTATTGCTTACTAACGTGCGGGGACGCGCGTTTTTCAGGGTCTACCATGCCTTTCACCTTAAACCGGCAAGCCTTTGCCGTAGTCTCTTGTTTCATTTCAGCCGCAGCCGCGGCGCAAAGCACCAACCCCGTTCCTCAGCTCAAGCAAATCGTCGTCACCGCCAGCCGCAGCCCGCAACTGGAAAAAGACGTACTGGGTGACGTGACAGTCATTGATAAGAAAGCACTGCAAAAAGCGGGGCAAGACAGCGTTGCTGAAATACTGGCGAAACAGCCCGGAGTACAGTTTTATAACAGCGGCGGGCCGCAGACGATTACCGGTGTTTACCTACGGGGAGCCAATCCCGCCCAAACACTGGTGCTGGTCGATGGCGTTCGCATCAATAGCATTACCACCGGCGCTACGAACTGGGGTGCGATTGATCCAGCCACAATTGAACGCATTGAAATCGTTCGTGGCGCGGGCAGCAGCCTTTATGGATCAGATGCTATCGGCGGCGTCATCAACATCATCACCAAAAAAGGGGGTGAAGACCGGCCGTTTGGCGCATGGGGCAATATCGGCTATGGCAGCTACGATACGTTCAAGTCCAGTGTGGGCTTTTCAGGCGCCCAAAACGGATGGGACTACGCTTTATCGAGCAGCATGGCTGAAAGCAGTGGTTTCAATGCAAGCAAGCCGTCATCCGGCACATTTACATTCAACCCGGACCAGGACGGCTATAGCCAGAATTCACTAAGCGGTTCATTGGGCTACCGTTGGGCGGCGGGCCATCATATAGGCTTGACTGCCTATAACGGCTATATCGACGGTGACTTTGACGCGGGCCAGGACCCTAGCAAGACACACTCAATAACCCGCCAGCAGGCTTACACCCTGACCAGTACGGACGACATTACCGACTACTGGCAAAGCATACTAAGGCTAGGCTTTACCAAAGAACATACCGATAGCCGCAGCGCGGGCAGATCATCGACTTTCGGCAGCCTGCAGCGGTCTTACTCCTGGCAAAACAATCTGAAATTTTCAGAGGAACAGAATATCTCTATTATTCTGGAGCGCCTGGAAGAGCGGCCTGCCGCGTCATCGTCCTATACCGTCAATCGGCGTGATACCAATGCCGCGGGCCTGATATACCGGGGCAACTTCGGCCCCAACCATATACAAGCCAGCGTACGCAACGACAATATTTCAGGCTATGGCAACCAGGCTACAGGCAGTTTGGGCTATGACCTGGACTTGAACGACCAATGGCGTGTCGGAGTCGCGGGCAACACAGGCTTCAGGGCACCCACATTTGCCGACTTATACTCGCCCAACATGTGGGGCTTTGCTGGCAATCCAAATCTGAAACCAGAGAAATCACGCAATATAGAAGCCAGCCTTCGCTATGAAACCGATACCACGCGCGTTGGCGCCACGGTTTATCAGAGCAAGATTCGGGATCTTATCAACACCTATGACTGCGATGCGTATTTCAATTGCACCACCAGCAACACAGAGCGGGCCACCATACGCGGCCTGACTCTGACTGGCGAGTACGGTTTCGGCAATACCACACTGCGTGCCAGCGCTGATTTTATGAATCCGCGCGATGACAACACGGGCGAGCAACTTATTCGCCGCGCAAAACAAGCCTATCTTCTGAGCGCCACTCACCGCATCGACGCATTCACTGTGGGGGCCGAATATCAGTTCACCGGCAAACGCTACGACACGCTCTATGATGCAATGGGCGACCCACAGCGCACCAGCCTGGGCGGCTACAGCCTGGTCAACCTGACTGCCTCCTACGACTTCAGCAAAAATGTAGGCGTGCAAATGCGCTGGAACAACTTGTTCGACAAAGACTACACCAACGCCTACGGCTACAACACCCCCGGTTCCAATGTATTCATAAACTTCTCGTTCAGGATGTAACCCCATGCAGCTTGGCATGCTCATGCGACGCATCACCGGCCAGCTTGCCGCCTTCAGCCTGGCTGTTCTTGGGCTGTCGGCGCTGACTGTACCGCCATCGCAAGCACAGCCGGGCGCGCCTTGGCAGGAAAGCAAGCCCGCGCTTGCCGCCAAGCGCGCCATTACGCTTGCCCCCCACATTACCGAACTGATCTTTGCCGCCGGGGCTGGCGAGCACATCGTGGCCACCGTCATCAGCAGCGACTATCCGCCGCCTGCACTCGTCATCCCCAGAATCGGCGATGGCTTGAACATTAATGTTGAAAAAACGCTCGCCATGCGCCCCGACCTGGTCGTGGCCTGGCAGCCTTCAGCCGCAGCGGCGACCCTGGCTCCTGTGCTGGCCAGGCTGCACACACCGCTGATTTACTCGGCTCCACGCAGCCTGCAAGACATACCTGCCGAAATCATGCGTTTTGGAAAAATATTCGATACAGAAAAAACCGCCGCGGCAACGGCTAAGGCACTGTCAGGCCAATTGCATGCACTGGAACGTCGCTATGCTCACAGAGTACCCATTTCCGTCTTCATGGAAATCGGCACCGCCCCGCTTTACACCATAGGCAGCGACCCACTGCTCAATGATGCCCTGCGCATCTGCGGCGGCGTCAATATTTATGCTGCCGCACCGGTTGCCGCCCCGCAGATCAGCGCCGAAAGCGTGCTGGTCGCGCAGCCCAAAGTCATCATCACATCGGCCACAGACCCGGCACGCCTGGAAGAAGCGCAACAGCGCTGGTCCAGGCTGCACCTGCAGGCCGCCCGACAAGGTCATGTGTACGGCATAGACCCTGACCAGCTTTTTCGCCCTGGCCCACGCATGGTGGCAGCCACGGTCAGCCTTTGCCAGTATCTGGACCTGGCGCGTTGATGATTATTGTGTCGGAATACGCGCCTGCGCACCTAATCTGACCTACGAACCCGGAAATGGATTATGCTTTTACCTTGCACCTTGAAGCCCACCTACTCTCACACACCATGAATCACGCAGACACTTTCACCCTTGCAGGCCGCGATTACTCTTCACGCCTGCTTGTAGGCACAGGAAAATACAAAGATTTCGAAGAAACCCGGCAAGCCATAGATGCCAGTGGCGCTGAAATCGTCACCGTCGCCATACGCCGCACCAACATCGGCCAAAACGCCGGCGAACCCAACCTGCTCGACTTTCTGCCTCCATCCCGATTCACCATCCTGCCCAACACCGCCGGATGCTATACCGCCCAAGACGCCGTGCGCACTCTGCGCCTGGCACGCGAACTCCTCGACGGCCACGACCTCGTCAAGCTCGAAGTGCTGGGCGACAAAGACAACCTCTTCCCCAACATGCCAGCCACCCTGGAAGCCGCCAAAACCCTGGTCGAGGACGGCTTCAAAGTCATGGTCTACTGCACCGACGACCCCATACAATGCCGCATGCTCGAAGACATAGGCTGCGTCGCCATCATGCCCCTGGCATCGCTTATTGGCTCCGGCATGGGTATTCTCAACCCCTGGAACCTGCGCCTCATCATTGACCAGTCACACGTACCCGTACTGGTCGACGCTGGCGTCGGCACCGCCTCTGACGCCGCCGTCGCCATGGAACTGGGCTGTGATGCCATACTCATGAACACCGCCATCGCCGGCGCCAAAAATCCCATCCTCATGGCCAGCGCCATGAACAAGGCCGTACAAGCTGGCCGCGAAGCCTTCCTGGCTGGCCGCGTACCTCGCAAGTTCTACAGCGCCGACCCCAGTTCGCCCACCGAAGGCTTGATCCAGTCCAAAGCTTAATTAATCCCCATACATGATCCCTAACACGCTTACCATCGCCGGTGTCGATCCCTCGGGGGGCGCCGGCATCCTGGCCGACATCAAAACCATGAGCGCCCTCGGCGCCTATGGAACCGCCGTCATTGCCGCCCTGACCGCGCAAAACACTCAGGCCGTAACTGGCATATCGCCCGTTCCCCCTGAATTCGTCATCGAGCAAATCGACACCCTATTTGCCGACGTACGTATAGATGCCGTCAAAATCGGCATGCTAGGACAAAAACTGGTAACACGCGCTGTAGCGGAACGCCTGGCGTACTGGAAACCCGCCCACTTGGTGCTGGACCCCGTCATGATCGCAAAAAGCGGCGACCATCTACTGGAAGACTCGGCCGTGCATGAACTGCGCGACAGCCTCTTGCCACTGGCCACCATGCTGACCCCCAATTTGCCTGAAGCCGGCGTGCTGTTGGGTTCCAGCCCTGCGGATAACGTCAAGGAAATGCGCCGCATGGCAGAAAAGCTGCGCCGCCTGCTTAACGACCAGGGCGAACGCTGGGTATTCCTAAAAGGAGGCCATCTGCCTGGCGACGACACCATAGACATCCTGCACGACGGCGACCGCATGATAGAGCTTCCGGGCAGGCGCATTGCCACCCCCAACACCCACGGCACTGGCTGCACCTTATCGGCTGCACTGGCTGCGCTGCTGCCCCAGGTAGCCGACGTTCCCGAGGCAGCCCAACGCGCCAAAGCTTATCTGGTCACCGCTATTGCACGGTCTGGCGAGCTCAGCGTAGGCAAGGGGCATGGGCCAGTGCAACACTTTCATGCCTGGTGGCCGCAACCGGCGTAAAACGTCGATGTTGCCACTGGGGCAGACTCTTTCCTCGCTCCGGCCAGCACCGCAGACAACAAATAAGCTATAGTAGCCATGATTCGCCCCTTCCGTTTACCTCGGTCGGCGCACACTCATTCCGTACAATCCACACTTGTTTTTCTTTGTAGAAGCCATGAACGTCACAGCACTTTCAGAAATCGAACAAGCCCGATTCAACATGGTCGAACAACAGATTCGTCCCTGGGACGTACTTGATTTCGGAGTCCTGCAGGCTCTTTTCGAAGTCCAGCGCGAACGCTATGTACCCGCACACATGCAGGGCATGGCTTTTTCCGACGTCGAACTGCCGCTCATCATCAATTCGATCGATACGCGCGAAACCATGCTCACGCCCAAGGTTGAAGCACGACTCGCACAAGAACTGCAGCTCAAGCCCACCGACTGCGTCCTCGAAATCGGCACCGGCTCTGGCTATCAGGCAGCCTTGCTGTCCAGGCTGGCGCAACAGGTCACCAGCGTTGAAGTCGACAGCCGCCTGGCAGCCTTTGCCCTGCAAAACCTGCAGCGCAACCATATCGACAACGTCAAGGTTGAAACGGGCGACGCCCATTCTGGCTGGGGCACCACTGAATACGACGCCATACTGCTTACTGGTTCCGTGCCCGTCGTGCCCGACGCGCTCAAGTACCAGTTACGCGTAGGCGGGCGCCTGGTCGTCGTTGTGGGCCAAAACCCCATCATGACCGCCTGCCGTATTACACGCACCAGCGCTGCCAGCTTCGACACTGAAAGCGTGTTCGATACTGTCATCAAACCGCTGCGTGGCGCAACCGTTACACAATTCAAATTCTAAATGCGGCCAGCCTCCTGGTATGCGAGGCTATGCCTTGCTGCACTGACCCTTGTTGGCTCGTTCACGCCTGCGCGCGCCCAGGATCTTCTGCAAATATGGCAAATTGCGCTGCAGCACGACCCCATTTACGCAGCCAGCCAGGCCAGCCGCAACGCTGAACAAGAAAAAATCCCCCAGGCCAGAGCCCAGATACTGCCCTACATAAGCGCCGGCGCTGGCGTCGAAGTCGATAACGCCCGCCGCCTTAGTGGCTTAAATGACAGCTCCAGCCAGCGTCGCGCCTTATGGGCCCTGACGCTGGTTCAACCCATAGTGAATATTGCTGCATGGGGCGGGCTGAAACGCGCCGACTATATTGCCAAATCAGCCGACGTCGCCCAGGCATCCGCTTATCAAGACTTGGTCCTGCGGGTGGCGCAAGCCTACTTCGACGTCCTGGCCGCCCAAGATACCCTACGTGCCCTGCAAGCACAAAAAAACGCCGTCAACACACAATTGCGGGCGGCCCAGCAAGGCTTTGAACTGGGCAGCACCACTATAGCCGACACCTACGAAGCCCAGGCGCGCCTGGATTTGCTCAATGCCAACGAATTGCAGGCTCAAAATATTTTGCAAGTCAGCCTGGACCTCTTGGCAAAAATAATCAACGAACGCCCGGCCCCCCTGGCCGAACTGGCCCCCAACACCATCTTGCCCGGCCCCGTGCCCAATCGGCTGAGCGACTGGACCTTGCAATCATCCCAGTCCAACCTGGCGGTGGCCCTGGCCGATCTGGCCGCCAAAATAGTCGAAAAACAAATAGATATCGCCAAAAGCCAACACTACCCCACGGTCAACCTGCGCGCACAAACCGGCAGCGCTTCAGACCGCAGCCTGTACAACACAGGTGGTGGCCCGCGCTCTCTCGACAGCACAATAGGTTTGCAGCTATCCATCCCTATTTTCACGGGCGGCGAAATCTCTTCTGTTGTGCGCGAGCAAACCTCACGCCTGCAACAAGCCCGTTACCTCCTGGAAGACGCCAAGCGTCAGGCCGTACAGTCTACCCAGCAATATTATTCCGGTGTCACATCGGGCCTGGCTCAGGTCAGCGCCCTGCAAGCTGCTGAAAAATCCAGCCTGGCTTCCTTGAAAGCCAATCAAACAGGCTATGAAGTTGGGGTGCGCATCAATATCGACGTGCTAAACGCACAGCAGCAACTGTACGAAACCCAGCGCAGCTTATCGCGTGCGCGCTACGATACGCTAATGAACAGCCTCAAACTCAAAGCCAGCAGCGGCATCTTGAGCGATCAGGATATCGTCGCGATCAATCAGTTGCTGACGGAAAAGCGTTAGGGCATTTTCGGTTCATTCGGTTCAAATGGTTAACGGTGGGTGCTACTGCCGTGGCTGTTAGCGACGTTGTCTGGTTCTTATGACGTTGTCTGGTTTTTTATGACGTTGTCTGGTTTTTTATGACGTTGTCCGGGGTGGGTGAAGCTCAGTGCGGCACGGCGTGCTTGTTTCCGCGTCTGCCTCGTACAGCCGGGCGTCGGCCGAACTCGCTGCGCTCAAACAGCGGCCGACGACTGCCCCCGGCTTCCCTTCGTCAGCACGCGGCGCACGCCTACCGCCGCACTGAGCTTCACCCACCCCAGACAACTGCGTAACGGAAAAT
Source organism: Alcaligenaceae bacterium (assembly GCA_013416445.1). Taxonomy (GTDB): domain Bacteria; phylum Pseudomonadota; class Gammaproteobacteria; order Burkholderiales; family Burkholderiaceae_B; genus Pollutimonas. The sequence continues at coordinate 107,464 of JACCER010000009.1, read as the reverse complement.
TGGCCGGCCTTGCAGCCTGAAAAGCTGGTTTTACTGGCACGGCTGGTTAGTGGTGAATAGGCTAGTCCAAGCTTCGCTGATGCAAAAAGTCGGGTGTGTCGGGGGCTGTGCAGGCGCCTTGCGCAAGCCGTTACGGTCAGCGCCATCGAGGAGGCAAGGCCGCGGCTGTTTGAGCCCGACGCTTGTCGGACCACTGGTCCGACCGGGCGAGTTCCGCGGACGCCTCGATGGCGCTGACCGTAACGGGAACCCCGTCAGGGGCGCAGCGCGTGAAGCCGAAACAGCCCTCGACACACCTGACTTTCGCAAGAATGGAAAAAACATACACAATATACGTCTGCCCTCAAGAACGAAAAAACCACACACAACACATACCTGCTCTCAAGAACAAGCAATCATTTGGCCGGGCTAGACAACAGAGCGATTGTGCCCTGAGCCACAGCACACAGCTTCTCGCCCGCTTCTGTGATAGCGTAAATTTCACAGCGGCACACGGCCTGAGTCTTGCCCGCATGAATACATTGAGCCCGCGCGACTATGGCATGGCCAATAGCGGGCCGCACATAATTGATCTTGAATTCCGACGTGACGACAGCTTTGCCAAGTGAGATCGCGCCAGCGATAGTCAGGGCGTTATCCGCTGCATAGCTCACCACTCCGCCGTGCAAAAACCCGTGCTGCTGCTTCAATTCATCACGAATTGGAATGGTCAATTCGCAGCTGTCGTCTCCGACTTGCGTCAATGTAGCCTGGATCAGCTCCGTGAAAGGCTGGGCCTGCAAACGCTTCTGAAAATTTTGCAGCATTTCATTTTGTTCAACGACACTCATTGTTTACCCTTGAAAATTTCCTGCCTCGTCAAGCAGAACGAGATAGCTGAAGTAATGTGGTAGCAGGCACAGGTTCCGGACCCGCAAGCATCAAGGCCAGGATCCCCGCCAGCGAGAGGCTGCCCACAGCCAAGTAAGCCATGACATAAGCTTGCTCGAAGGCGTACAACATACCCATCATGCCTGGTGCAAGCAGCGCACCTGGCACACACCAAACGCGGGCTAAGCCATATAGGCGCCCATACATGGCCGTTCCAAATACTTCTGCCAGCAAAACAGACTGCATGGTTACAAAGTTGCCCAGCATTGTGCCATAGAGAATCATGTATCCGATCAAAAGCGTCACGTCAGTGGCAAACGCACACCCGTACAAAGCCACGCCCTGTATTGCAAGCAGCACCGACACCAGAGTTCGTGTAGTTATGTACCTTAAGGCCAGTACGGCAAGAAAACGCGCCAGCACGCTGGATGCCGCCATCAGGGCTATCGCCAGCCCTGCTGTTTCAACGTCTGCGCCACGAGACATCAGCAGGTTGAAAATATGAGTCTGGCCCCCGACATGTGCCGCCATTCCCAGCATAAACGACACATTCAGCATACGATAAAAACGAGTGCGTGATGCGGGGTCGGCATCAACCGGCTCGATAGCTACCGCGGACTTGGACGCATTCACGCTTGACTCGCCATACGGGCTGAGCCCGCGCTCACTGGGCCAGGATCGCAAGACCAGCCAGGTGAATGGCAGCACGCCAATCAGCAAAATCAGAGTCAGCCAAAGACTTGCCCCGTCAATGCCTAATTCACTGATCAACAGCGCAGCCGGTGGCGTAAGGACGATAGCGCCGAACGAATTACCCGTAGAGGCAATCGATAAGGCCGTTGACCGTTGGTGCGAAAACCAGCGTGCTATTAATGTCGAACATGGTATGAGGGCTGATGCGCCGTAACCTATGCCCAAAAGCAGGTAAAACATGTAAAGCGCGGGCAGGCCTTGCACCCAAGGGAGTGACAGCAAAGCCATGCCCATCAAGGCGATTCCCCCTGTCATGATGTGGCGAACATCGTAGATTTCCAGCAACCTGCCCACCGCCAGGCCAACCAGCCCGGATGCCGCCGAAAACGCACCAGATGCCAGCGATACCTCTTGGGTCGAGAACCGGCCCTCGGCAACGAAGGCATGCAAATAGACAGAAAGACTATAGACGGTCAGGCCCGAACATGTCGTAAGTATGACAAACACAGCAATGACCACATACCAGCCATAAAAAATACGACCGGTGTTTTTTGTAATACCGTCTTGAGTATCTGTGTTGGCTTGCATTGAAATAGAAACTTGCCACCTGATCGTAGAGCAATACGCAGCTTGATCGGCTACTTTAGCCTATATACATGCTTTTGAGCTTGTAATTTTTCTGTGCAAGAGCAAAGTTTCTATTCGAGCAAGCCAGTTTATCCACTTGCGGGCTGGCTGCGCTGTTAGGTTCTGGTGACGCTGTGTCGGTTTTTTTATGGCTTCGAGCCTGATTCTTGTGGCGCTGTGTCTGGTTCTTAACTACGCCACCGACTTTGCGTAAGATACCAACAACCGTATACGGCACACCTGACTTTTGCCTATGAACGCAAAAGCCACTTGTCAATACCCAGAATCAGCCCCGAATTTTATTCAACAGCTTGGTCGTCGAGCGCTCGAACTCAAACGGAATGGCTACGGCCTTGCCCCCCCAGCTTTTTACACTTGCGGTTTCAGGCAAAGTTTCCATATCGTAATCGCCGCCCTTCACGATAACGTCAGGCCGCAGCTGCTCGATCAGGGTTTGCGGCGTATCTTCAGAGAAGTCGGTAACCACCGCCACGCACCCCAATGCCGCCATCAAGGCAGCCCGATCAGCCAGGGTATTTAACGGCCGGTCGTCGCCCTTACCCAAACGACGTACAGACTCATCAGTATTCAAAGCCACCACCAGCGTCGCCCCCAGCTGCGCGGCAGCGTCGAGATAACTGGCATGGCCCCGATGCAGGATATCGAAGACACCATTGGTGAAAATAAGCGGGCGCGCAAACTCGCCCGCCTGTGCCGCCGCAACGCAGGCTTCGCGCGTAAGCACCTTGGATTCGAAACGGGCCGCCATTATGCCGGCGCCAGATCCTTGATCAGACCCTTGCGATAACGATTCAGGTCTTGCACCGTATTAAAGGTGTTTTCCATTAGCAGTGACATATTGTGCAGAATCCGCGTGCTGACCTTGCCTTCCCATTCTTTGTCGAAATGAATCTGGTTATCGAGCCAGTTTTCAAGCCAGCCCGGTGAAGGCAGCTTGGACTGCACTGTATCCAGGGGGTACATTTCTTTGTTGACGTGCAGATTGGTTGGGTGCAAAGCCTGCGGCGTACGGTGCGCCGATGCCATCAGCACCCCGATTTTGGCGAAAGCAAGACGGGCGCTGGCGCCGAATTCTTTGCTTTGGTGCATTAGGGCGCGCTTCATATAGCGCAGATAAGCCCCCGCATGACGTGCTTCGTCTTGAGCAATGATTTTATAGATGGACTGGATGACGGGTTCTGTGTGCCAGTCGGCGGCGCGGCGATACCAGTGATTCAGGCGAACCTCGCCGCAGAAATGCAGCATCAGGGTTTCCATGGCCGGAGCCGGATCGAATTCAAAGCGTACTTTATGCAATTCAGCTTCGGTTGGCACGAGTTCAGGACGGAAACGGCGTAAATATTCGATTAGCGCGAGCGAATGCTTTTGCTCTTCAAAAAACCATATTGACATGAAAGCGCAAAAATCGCTGTCATCGCGGTTATCGCGCAGGAACATTTCTGTTGCCGGCAGTGCTGCCCATTCGGTAATGGCGTTCATTTTAATCGTATAGGCCTGGTCGTCAGTCAGCTTGCTGGCGTCGTAGTCATCCCAGGGAATATCGGTGCCCATGTTCCAGCGCACCGCTTCCATCGATTTGAACAATTCAGGATAAAGCATAGAGATCTCTCTTAAATGTGACGCGTAAGCGCCCAGATGGCTACACCTACAGCCACCGCCATTACAGCTGTAAGCGCTGTCAGCAAGCGGTTTGTTTGTTGATTGGCACGACGCAAACGTTCAAGCTCTAAGTTTAACCTAGGCCCGGTATCTGGTCGATTCAGGTTGGCATAAACCAGGCGCGGAATTTGCGGCAGGATCTGCGCCCACTGGCTGGCTTCTGTGTCCAGGCGTTTGCGCAAACCAGCAAAACCTATACGCTCATGCATCCATTTTTCAAGATAAGGCTTGGCCGTTTGCCATAAGTCTAGATTAGGATCGAGCTCGCGCCCCATTCCTTCTACGTTTAACAAGGTTTTTTGCAGCAAAACCAGCTGTGGCTGAATTTCAACATTGAACCGGCGCGAAGTCTGGAACAGCCGCAACAGCACTTGGCCAAGGGAAATTTCAGACAAAGGCCGGTCGAAATAAGGTTCGCAAACCGCACGCACAGCACCTTCCAGGTCTTCTTCACGGGTGGTTGGCGGAGCCCAGCCCGACTCAATATGCAGTTGCGCCACGCGCCGGTAATCGCGCTGAAAAAAAGCCAGGAAATTTTGAGCCAGGTAGTTTTTGTCGAATTCGGACAGCGAACCCACGATACCGAAATCGAGCGCTATATAACGACCCAGCGTTTCAGGGGCATCAGACACATAGATATTGCCCGGATGCATGTCGGCATGAAAGAAACCATCGGTAAACACCTGCGTGAAGAAAATTTCCACGCCAGTGCGCGCCAGGCCCTTGATATCGATATTGGCGGCTTTCAGGCGGTCGATCTGGCTAACCGGTATGCCACGCATGCGCTCCATGGTGAAGACGGTAGTGGCGCAATATTCCCACACTACCTCTGGCACCATCAGCAATTCGCCGCGCCCGGTCTCGGGCCCGAAATTCCGCCGCAACTGACTGCAATTGGACGCTTCACGGATGAGATCGAGCTCGTCGTGCAAATAAATATCGAATTCAGCCACCACCTGACGCGGCTTCAGGCGCCGCGCATCGGCGGCCAGCCTTTCAACCAGACTGGCCAACATGCGCAACAAGGTCAGGTCTTTTTCTATAATCTCGCGCATGCCCGGGCGCAAGACCTTGACAGCGACTTCACGGCCATCGTGCAGCACGGCAAAATGCACTTGCGCAATGGACGCGGAAGCGATCGGATCAGTGTCGAACTGCTTGAACAGCGTATAGGGCGAAGCGCCCAGGGCTGCCTCGATCAGGGCCGCAGACTGATCCGACGGGAAAGGCGGCACACGATCTTGCAACAAGGCCAGTTCTATGGCGACATCAAGCGGAATCAGATCACGCCGGGTTGACAATACTTGCCCGAACTTGACGAAAATGGGCCCCAAGGACTCAAGCGCAATACGCAGCCTGACGCCGCGTTCCATTTTAGGCGCACGCCCCAGGCGAACAATACGCAGCAAACCATAGGCCACCGGATGCTTGATGCTAGAAAGCACGAGTTCATCGAGCCTGAATCGCAAGGCGACAAAAACAATGTACAGCAGGCGAAATAAAGTAAACATGGTCAGACCTTGCGCTGCGTGTTGCGCAAGGCGGTGTCGGCGATACCTGCAACCCTGACCTCGAGGCGCTCAAGCAAGGCCTGCATGCCTTGCAAGCGGGCCGCATGATCGTTGAAGGCTGGGCGGCTGGCCATCAGGCCGCTTTCTTCAGAGATGAATTCACTGACATTGCCAGCCAAGCGTTCAGCAGACACCTGCACCCCTTCCACTACAGCCCTGCCCGTCTGCAACAACCGCCGCGCGGCGATGTCGCCCACCAGGCCGGATAAGTCGTCTTCGATATCCCAGCGCAGGTCGCGCGCCAGGTCTGACACCGCTTGGGCCAGGCCGGCATCGCCCTGGATATGCATCAGTTCGGTAAGCAAGGCCGGATCGCGCGCGCGCAGCACGACAGGAAGCTGAGTGATGCGGTTGGCGGGTATGGTCAGGGTGACATCAGGCACAATAACCGGATCAGATGGTTCGAGCAGCCCGCCCGCTTGTATGGTCAGGCTGACAGTGATGCTGCCAAGCATAAAGCGCGCCGTTTTACCCGAATGGCGGCTCAAGCGGTCGCGCGCCCAGCTTTCACGCTGCAGCAGCTTGTTGAGCATGCGCGCGAAAACCGCTGTCGGAGCAAGAAAAGGGGGTAAAGGAAGCATGTTTGGACTTATGCGGCAACGCCGATTATTTCATATGAGCACTAAGGCAAGATATCAAGTTTAACGTTTTACTTAGCCTCGAGGGAACAGTGCCTTTTTACGGCATTTGGTGTCGGGTTACGCCACAGCGCCACTACAAAAAGGGCACCTGATTAAGGCGCCCTTTTATCCGTTAAACCACAGCAACAAACTTAGCTTGCGTATTCAACCGGAATTTGCTGGATACCTGCCAACAGCCAGCCTGCGCCATCAGCCTTATACAGGTTCCAGACTTCTTCGAAGCGGAAAGCTTCGGCGTCTTTGGCCTCGCGCAGCATGCCCGAATAGCGCACGCTGGCCAGATGGCCGCCCGAGACGGATTCTATGCCCAAAAGTTCGGCGTTCAGCAACACGACCTGGGTTACGTTGCCTGCTTCACGGGCGAGCAATTCCGGCTTGACCTCGGCAATGAGGTCGTCGGTCATGTAGTCGCGAAGCTTATCCATGTCGGCGCCATCCCAGACAGCCTGGATTTCTATGAACTGCGACTTGGCATTGGCCAGGAAAGTCGAGCTATCGAAGTCGCCAGGGATGAACCACTTTTCATCGACCGGAGCGGCGGGCACCGGCGCCACTGCTGCTGTTGCTGTTGCTGCTGTTGCTGCGGCCGCTACGGGCTGGCTGGCCTGACGCAAGATATTTTGCGGCGGCTGATCTTGGGTGTTTTGCCGCTGCAAAGGGCCGTTGCCAGCCTGCTGCATAGCCGGGCGCGCAGCCCCGCCACGCATTCTGCGCACAATGAACATGACACCAAAAACAAGCAAGCCAATAAGCAGCATACTGGATATCATTTCCAGGAAAGCGCCCGACAAGCCCATGCTGGACAACAAGGCAGCTATGCCCAGGCCAGCGGCTATGCCGGCTATGGGGCCCAGAAACCGTGACATACCACTTTTGGCTGCCGTGCCTGCAGCCGCGGCGCCAGCGGCGGGCGCTGCAGACTTGGCCATGTTGTTGGCCGCCGGTGGAGTAACCGCTTGGCGCTGTTGCGTTACGTTGGACGATTGCCGGCCAAAACTTTTACCCCCGCCCATGCGACGGGCCTCGGCATCGAAAGAGGCCGACATCATTGCCCCTGCCGAGACAACCAGCATAGCAACGGCAAGAAACCGGGAAAACCGATGGGACATGTAATGCTCCTGTAGTGCGGCGTGCCAACGGCACAACGCCGAAATATGGATTTCGTTTAATGAGTTCAGCAGTAAAAGAAGAAACAGTCTTCTTACTGGAAGCTGAACATTAGCATAATGTAAGACCGTGCGGGTAAAAAAAGTTCAACCGCTTACAGAATAAAGTACCCCGCACACACCGACTGTAAGTACCGCTAGACGCGGTCAACCCAGGTTGACGCCTTCGTGCAACGCCACCAAGCCGGCGCTGAGGTTGAAATAACGCACCCGCGACAAGCCTGCGGTTTCAAGCATGTCCGCCAAGGTGTCCTGGTCGGGGTGCATGCGTATGGATTCAGCCAGATAGCGGTAGCTGGCTTCGTCGCCCGCCACTTTTTTACCCAACCATGGCAGAATATTGAACGAATACCAATCGTAAGCTGGCGCTAGCGGTTTGGCCACCCGAGAAAACTCCAGCACCAGCAACTTGCCGCCTGGTTTAAGCACACGCCGCATTTCAGCCAAGGCTTGGTCTTTGTGGGTCATGTTGCGCAAACCAAAAGCCACGCTGACGCGATCAAAGTGGCCTGACGGAAACGGCAGTTTTTCGGCATCGCAAACAGCGGTGGGAATCAGTTGGCCGCTATCGGCCAGGCGGTCACGCCCGACCCTGAGCATGGAGTCGTTGATATCGGTAAGCCAGACCTCACCAGAGGGGCCGGCCCGCTTGGCAAAGGCACGCGCCAAATCGCCCGTGCCGCCTGCGATATCCAGCACCTTCATGCCGGGGCGGATATCGGCGCGGCCTATGGTAAAAGCCTTCCAGATCCTGTGCAACCCACCCGACATCAGGTCGTTCATGATGTCGTAACGGCTGGCCACCGAATGGAAGACCTCGGCTACCTTGCCTGCCTTCTCGTGCTCGCCGACAGTTTTAAAGCCAAAATGGGTGCTTGCTTCAGGTGCCGGCGCAGAGGCGGAAGCCGCAGTTTCTGGAGAGGATGTGCTGGTATTTTGCATGATTTGGTAATCGTACAACATTATGCGCAATTTAAGCTCATGAACCCTTTTTTATCGGTTTGGGCGCGGTGCGTCATCCGACCCGCAGCCTTTTTCACAAACATGCAACATTTGCAGCCTATCATCCATTGCCAACCCTCTTTCAATTACGATACACCTTGAACAGCTACCAGGCCCCATGAGCACAACCATACTTGTCATAGAAGACGAACCCGCCATTCAAGAACTAATTTCGGTCAATTTGACCTTCGCCGGTCACAAGGTGCTGCGCGCCTACGATGCCGAACAAGCCCAGACCCTGATCCGGGCCGAACTGCCTGATCTGATCCTGCTCGACTGGATGCTGCCTGGCGCATCGGGCATTACCATGGCCAAGAAACTGCGCTCCGACGAGCGCACTCGCCAGGTGCCAATTATTATGCTGACCGCCAAAGGTGCCGAACAAGACAAGCTGGACGGCCTGGAAGCCGGTGCAGACGACTACATTACCAAGCCCTTTTCCCCCAAAGAACTGATGGCGCGCATCAAGGCCGTACTGCGTCGGCGCGCCCCGCAACTGACCGACGATCTGATACAGATAGGCACATTGCAGTTGGACCCTGCTACGCATCGGGTTACCGGCAATGGCTTGGTCCTGGGCATAGGCCCCACCGAGTTTCGCCTGCTACACTTTTTCATGACGCACACGGAAAGGGTGTTTTCACGCACCCAATTGCTGGACCAGGTATGGGGCGACCACGTGTTCGTCGAAGAGCGCACTATCGATGTGCACATACGACGCCTGCGCAAAGCCCTCGAGCCAGGCAACCACGATAACCATATAGAAACCGTGCGTGGCGCCGGCTACCGGTTCACCGCGACACCGCCTATAACAACTTTGTAGAAATGCTTAAAACCTTATTTTCCATCGGCTTGTGGGCGCTGCTCGGATGGCTCTGCGGAACATGGCTGGGCCCCAACACCGGATGGGGACTTTTCGCCTTCGGCCTGACCGCCATGATACTGGTTAGCGGCCTGCAGCTTTCACGCATATCGAAATGGGTCAAAAACATTGATGCACCGCCGCCGCCCTCGGTGGGCCCCTGGGATGAAGTGCTGGCGCCCATCTATCGCAAGTTGCGAAAAAACCGGCAAGACATCGACCTGCTGAATAAAAACGTAAACGGCATCATGCTTGCGGCCGAAGCCCTGCCCGACGGCGCCATCACGCTGAATGCCGCGATGCAACTGACCTGGTGCAACCAGACCGCCAGCGAGCATATCGGCCTGAATCTGGAAACAGATCGTGGCCACAGCATATTCAATATACTGCGGGCCCCTGAATTCGCCCGCTATGCAAGACAACGAACCTGGCCCAGCCCAGTATTGCTGCATGTGCAAAATGACGACCGCGCCATCTCGCTGCTGGTGCAACTGACCCCTTACAGCCTGGACCAATTCCTTATCGTTACCCGCGACGTCACCCAGGTCGAAAAGCTGGAAACCACACGCCAAGACTTCATCGCAAACGTCTCCCACGAACTACGCACACCGCTCACCGTGCTGTCGGGCTTCCTGGAAACCCTGCACGACATGCCCGCTGGATCGCTCAGCCCAGAGCAGGAAAGCCGCTACCTGGAACTAATGCTCGAACAAGCCCACCTGATGCAGGCCATTGTTGCCGATCTGCTGACGCTTTCCACTCTGGAATCATCTCCCGCCGCCAGCGGTACAACCGTCAACATGGCGGACCTTATATGCACCGCTCTGACCCAAGGGCGGGTACTCTCCGGCGGCCAGCATGTCTTTATTGAAAACATTAACCAAGACCTGTGCATCACCGGCATGGAAAGCGAACTGGCCTCGGCTGTCTCCAACCTACTGACCAACGCCATACGCTACACCCCAAAAGACGGCATCATTACCGTCAGTTGGTATCTGACCGAAAACGGCAACGCGTGTTATTCAGTGCAAGACACTGGCATAGGCATAGCCTCGCAAGACATCCCACGCCTGACAGAACGCTTCTACCGCGTAGATCGCGGCCGCTCACGTGCCACCGGGGGCACCGGCCTGGGCCTGGCCATCACCAAACACGTCGCCATGCATCACAATGCCGAATTGACCATACAAAGCCGTTACGGCGCGGGCAGCCTGTTTTCCATTATCTTCCCCGCCAGCCGTACGGTTTCACAATAGATCGATGATCGTGGATCGGATTAGCGCACAGCGCGTAATCCGACCCGCGAAAAGACATTAAAATAAGACACAAACCGGAGTACATCATGCCTGCACAAAACACTATTCCCCCATTTCATCTGGCATTCCCCGTACGCGACTTGGCGGAAGCCCGCGCCTTCTACGGCGACCTGCTCGGCTGCCCCGAAGGCCGCTCATCCAACGAATGGGTAGACTTCAACTTCTTTGGCCACCAAATCGTCACCCACTTGTCACCCGGCGAATGCGGCAGCACGCAAACCAATAATGTCGATGACCACAACGTCCCGGTGCGCCACTTCGGCGCCGTGCTCGACATGCCCGTCTGGGAAGCACTTGCCAAAAAGCTGCAAGATGCCGGCACCCAATTCGTCATCGAACCCTACATCCGCTTCAAAGGCGAAGTCGGCGAACAAGCCACGATGTTCTTCCTTGATCCCTCCGGCAACGCGCTGGAATTCAAAGCCTTCAAAAACATCGAATCTCTGTTCGCCAAATAAAGCCGCCGCCACGTATGCCCGACCCAACACTACACGGCTCCCACCCCTGGAAAATCGTCCCGCAGGGTGACCGCAGCATGCTGCTGGTTTTTGGCGACCAAATCAACATCAACATCGGACACCAATGCGCAACAGCAGCACAGGCCTTGCGCGCTGCCAACATACGGGGCATCAGCGACATCGTTCCCGCCTTCAACTCGGTCGCCTTGCATTACCAGCCGCGCCTGTTTGGCTCCAGCACACGCTTCCGGAGCCTGGCTAATGAAATCGACAAGGTGCTGGGCAAAACCTTCGAGCACGGCTCGGCGCCCGCCAGCACTCGTCAAATCGACATTCCCGTCTGCTATGGCGGCGTCTACGGCCCCGACCTGGCCCACGTTGCCAGCCATTGCCAAATCCCCAAAGAAGAAGTCATACGCCTGCACAGCCAGGATCCAGCCTACGTATTCATGCTTGGCTTCGCCCCCGGCGCACCCTACATAGGCATGCACGACCCCAGGCTCGCCATAGGCAGGCGCAGCACACCCCGCACTGACGTCCCCGCCGGTTCTGTTGCCATTGCCAATCTGCAAACCATGATCTACCCCAACCTGTCGCCTGGCGGCTGGCATATTATTGGCGCCACCCCTCTCACCCTGTTCAATCCCGCCCAAGAACCCGCAACCCTGCTGGCGCCTGGCAACACCGTCAGGTTCGTACCCATCAGCCCCACCGAATTCCTTGCCGCACGGCGCGAACATCCATGAGCATCACCGTTATCAAAGCCGGCCTGCTATCCAGCTTCCAAGACCTCGGCCGCCACGGCTATCAACATTTGGGCGTCCCGGCAGGCGGCGCCATGGACAGCCGCGCACACAGGCTGGCCAATCTGCTGGTCGGCAACACCGAAGACGAAGCGACGCTGGAAGTCACCCTTACCGGGCCTGTGCTGCAGTTTGACTCACCTGGCTGTATCGCCATCAGCGGGGCCCACCTGAGCCCCAGCCTGAATAAAAAACCCATACCCAACAATCGCCCCATCATCGTCCGCCAAGGCGATACGCTGGCCTTTGGGCCTCGCGTAAGCGGCCTGCGCGCCTATATCGCCTGGAACGGCGGCATAGAACTGCCTACCGTCCTGTCCAGCCGCAGCACCTATTTGCGCGGCGGCTTCGGCGGTTTCCACGGCAGGGCGCTCAAGCCAGGCGATATCCTCAATTTGCGCCGCCCGCTAGCCAGCAGCCAGCTCGACGAACTCGAACAGGAACTCTGGAAAATCAAGGTATATTTGCCAGCGATTCTGGGCTTCGTACCCAGGGCAGCCATCAGGGTCATGCGCGGCGCACACACCGCCATGTTTACTGACGCGTCGATTGCCGATTTTTTTTCCAGCAGCTACCGTATCAGCCCGCAATCAGAGCGCATGGGATATCGGCTTGAAGGCGCGCATCTGTCGCTGAACAGCACCACCCAATTACTATCGGAAGCCACCAGTTTCGGCAGCATACAGGTGCCTCAGGACGGTAGCCCCATTATTTTGATGGCTGACCGCCAAACCACGGGCGGCTACGCCAAAATCGCCCACGCTGCCACTGTTGACCTGCCAGTTATTGCACAAAGCATGCCCGGCGAAGCCTTGCGTTTTACCGAAATAACACTGATACAGGCACAGCAACTGGACAGCCAGCGCGAAGAAGCATTCGGGCGCCTGTACCTGACCTTGACGCCCTTGCGCGATCTATTTGAAAGCTAAGGCTTCAGCACGGCTGTCGACTACGGTCAGTATGGCCAGGAACCCACTGATATCGAATACCTCGTGCACATGCGGCTGCAAACTACATAACACCAGGCGCCCCGCATTTTGCTTCAGGCGCTTGGCCAGCAACAACACTACGCGCAGGCCTGCACTGGAGATGTAGTCGAGGTGGTTCATATCAAGTACCCACTGATATTCGCCTTGCTCGACCAAAGCCAAAAGCTCGGATTCGAGTTGCGCCGCATTGGCGCTATTGATTTGGCCAGCGGTTGAAACAACCAGCACATCACCTATTTTTTCGCTAGAAAGACTCATAAAATTACCGTCGTAAAAAACATATTAATAGAGCATAAGCAACTGATATCCGAATAATACTCTACGAAATCTTCAAGAAACGCTGTGTTTTCTACAAAACCTTGCTTTTGATGTAACTGTGGTCGGGTTACGCTGCGCCGGACACTAGCCCACAAGATCATGCTGCTGGATTTACTTGGCGAGTCAAGGTCATGATCAACTTTCTGATTGCATTAACCGCCAACGAACTCTTTGTTATTGATGACGTACACATATAGACATTACGTTGTATATCAGGATCATCGATTTCAATGACATGGACACCTTCCTGGTGCTTGAAGTTTGCTACTGACGAGTAGGACAGTATGGTAGCGCAGATGCCTTTCAGGCTTAGATCGATTAATAAAGAAACTGTATTGACCTCGGCTATCACATTAAGATCAATACCGTATTTCTCTTCAATAACGCTGATTACATCCCTAAGGCCGTGGTTTCTTGGCGGCAAAATATATGGCAATGACGGGTTTTCCTTGATGAAATCAATACCAGACCCTGGCGTTTTAACCAATGAGTCACTCACCAGAATTCCCAGTCTTTCTCTCATGATTTTTTCAGAAACCAAGCCTTTTTCTTCGACAAACTTAAATGTAATGCCTAAATCTATTTCCCCCTTGACCAGCATGTCTGGCACATATGCAGAGCCAACTTCAATTATTTTTATAAAAACAGAAGGGAATAGTTTTTTGGAATGCTCTATCAAAGGCGCGGTAATAAATTTTGCTATGGATAATGGCATGCCAATCGCAACGGTGCCCTGCGGGATAAACTTGGCGCCTTTAACCTCAATGATGGCTTCCTGTATCTGAGACAAAATTTTGGGGGCGTATTGTAAAAGCATTTCTCCTGATCTGGTCAATACAACACCTTTGCTGGTACGCTCAAATAGCTGTACCTGGAGAAGTTCTTCAAGATTTCGCATCTGGAGGCTCAGGGAAGGCTGCGATACAAAGCATACATCAGCAGCCTTGCTGATTGATCCCGTCGTTGCAACGGCTATAAAATTTCTTAATGTTTTAGTTTCCAGATAATCTGACATAGATTTTTCTTATGCACCCCATATAAATTATGTATTTCAGCTTTTTCCGGCAACCATTTTAGAATGCATCAGCCCTGTTATGGAGCCTGACGTGCCCTGCCTGGCAGACTGACAATGAGCGCCTTGCTGGCACCTGTCAGGCCCATCAATTTGCACCGTATCTGGCTTCGGTATTTTACTGAAATCAAGGCGAAGCTTTACTCTTGGAAGCCTGCACGGATATTACGAAGGCACTGGCTGCCCTGATATGTGCTAGGGTTCTGGGTGATGATACTAGATACCGGGCGCCCAAGCATATAGACCGGCCTACTTTCCTCTTGTCGTTAATCTGAACAAGAAAAGCCAATTCTTCTATTGTTTGCTACGAAACCCAGCTCTACGCTCGCCAGAGCGCTTTGGCTGACGCAACGCGCATTGGAAAAATCAATTCAATTAAAATGTGCAGATTACAAAACACTTATGACTTAAACAGCATGGAGATATCAGCTAATGTTGAAGAAAATATTTAAAATCACCCTACTTTTATCTGCAACAACACTCGCCGCAGGTTGTGGGCAAGAAAGCGGCCCAGATACCAAACCAATGGTTTCACTATCCGTAGGAACCACGAACACCAGCTCAAGTTTATATGCGTATTATTCCGGCCTGATCAAATCAGTGAAACAGCAGGCTCCGGAAATAAACATGACCATCATAGAAACCGGAGCAACCATCGATAACATTACACGTTTGCAAAAAGGACAGATAGACATCGGCCTGGCTGTGATGGATGGCGCTTACGAGGCCTACGAGGGAACGGGCAAATGGGCGGGTAATGCACAGTCCGATTTAAGAACCTTGTTCACGTATACAGAAAACGCGGTTTACTACGCAGTCACCAAAGACAGCGGAGTAACGAGCATGCAAGGCCTGGAAGGGAAAAAATTCAACCTGGGCATCAAAGGCAGCACAACAGAAAACCAGACAACAGAGATTCTTAAACTGTTGGGGGTAGCGGTCGTGGCACATACAGGCGATGTGTCAGATGCGGTTAACGCCATCAAAGACGGTGACATTATCGGTTTGACTAAAACCGGTGTAGGGACCAGTGGTGATGCAACCATCATGGATTTGGAGACTTCAAAAAAGCTTCAGCTGCTGGGTTATACCGATGAAGAAGTGGCAAAAATTCAAGCTGCGTACCCATGGTTAAGAACCACAGTAATACCAGCAGGAATTTATGACTGGCACACAAAATCAGTAACTACGTTGGCGCAGCAAGTAGGTAATATTGCCAACACAAAAATGTCTGTAGATACTGCCTATAAAATCACTAAAGCCGCATTTGAAGAAAAGAAATATCAGGAAGAGTCTTATAAATCCATAAAAGCGCTAGACTTCAAGACCTTGACCTTGGACTCACCTATTCCACTGCATGCCGGAACAGTCAAATACCTGAAAGAAGCAGGTGTTGACGTGCCTAAAAAGCTTATTCCTTCTGAGTACAAAGACTAGATACTTTCAGTTGTGGATGGATCAGGCTGATAGAACAAAACATCAGCCTGATCCATTTTTATCACTCATGCAATTGATATTGCCTTGGTAAATGGCTATATATGGCAAACAAATTCGATATAAAAGAAGAGCTCAGCCCTCAGCAACGCAATCTGCAAGGAAACTCGTTAATTGCGCTGGGGGTATTAGCGCTGCTGTACAGCGCTTTTCATTTTTATACTGCCGCTACAGGCCCTTTCCAGAACATCATTCAACGAAGCATCCACGTGTCGGGCGCCATGATATTGGTGTTTCTTTTCTATAAACCTGCCATCAGCAGGTTTTCTTCTGACAAGCCAAGCTGGCTAGATTACATTTTCATGATATTTATAGCGACAAGCTGTATTTATCTTATTGTAAATTATGATTTTGTGATGAATTCTTCAGCCACCTCAACAATGACACAGATTATTCTGGGTTGGGGTACTGTTATTTTATTGCTGGAAGCTGCTCGTCGGGTTATGGGAATCATTTTTCCAGCGCTCGCCACACTGGCCATTTTATATGGTTTGCTTGGGCCTTATTTCCCCGGTGCATGGTCACACAGAGGTATTGGCTACGACTTCATGATCGAGCATCTTTACCTGGGAACTCAAGGCCTATGGGGAATAACCACCGCAGTGACCTCGACAACAGTTGCGATCTTCATCATATTCGGTGTAATTCTGATGAAATCCGGCGCATCCGGGTTCCTGATGAACTTATCCTTGTTGATAGCCGGAAGAACATCTGGCGGTCCGGCAAAAGTAGCCGTTCTGGCGAGTTCGTTTTTTTCCATGCTTTCAGGATCAGCACCGGCCAACGTAGCGGTAACGGGGAATATTACTATCCCCATGATGAAAAGACTGAATTACGATAAGAATTTTGCAGGCGCGGTAGAAGCAACGGCATCCACGGGGGGGCAATTAGCACCACCAATAATGGGTGCTGGTGCGTTTCTGATGGCAGAGTTTGTGGGCGTAAGCTATGTAAACATAGTGATTGCGGCAACGATTCCTGCACTGCTTTTTTATGTCAGTGTATTTTTCAGCGTGCATTGGAAAAGTGTTGCCTTAGGATATAAACCTTTAGAAAAATCCGAGATCCCATCGATCAAAGATACCTTTATTCTAGGCAATGTTCTGGTCACTATCATTCCCGTTTCAGTCTTGGTTATATATCTGTTCGGAGGCGGGTCGGCAGCGCGTGCAGGTTTCTACGCAACAATTACTTGTATTGCCATCTATATTTTCAAAGACTTTCGATCAACCTCTTTTAAAACAAGATTTTTAAATTTGGTATCCATGTTTGTTGAGGCAGGCAAAGGCCTGATACTGATTGCCATCTTGGCTGGAGCAGCACAAATTATTGTAGGCTTGTTAAGCATTACCGGATTGGGCATTAAATTGTCCGACATGATATTAGGCATCGGAGATCAGTCCGGCATCATCACTTTATTCCTTGCAATGATTATATGTATCATTTTGGGAATGGGCATGCCTACAACCGCAGCCTATCTGCTTGCTTCTTCCACTCTTGCATCAACGCTTGTACAGCTAGGTTATGATCCTTTGGCCTCGCATATGTTTTTATTTTATTTTGCAGTTATATCAGCAATAACACCGCCTGTATGTGTTGCTGTTTTTGTTGCTTGCGGCATATCACAGGGAGACTGGCTTAAAACCTCGAAAATAGCTGTAATGATAGGATTCCCGGCATTTATCATTCCTTATATTTTTATCAACTCAGAGAGCCTGTTATTGCAAGGGGAAACGATCACAATTGTTACCAGCACCGTTACCACAGCCATTGGAATAATTATTATGTCGGCAGGATTAATGGGTAATTTTTTCAAAAACCTATCAGCCGTCGAAAGATTGATTATTGTTGCGGCTGGATTCTTGCTTATTTTACCAGGCCTGACTCTTAACCTTGTAGGTGGGGCTGTAGCCATAGCTTATCTTTTAAGCAGAAAATTTATGGCAAAGCTAGCGACTTAATAGCAGATTACATTGCAACCATTAGCTCCTGTGCGGTTGCAAGCCGCACAACACCAGGCGCCCTGCACTTTGCTTCAGGCGCCTGGCCAGCAACATCACCACGTACAGCCTCTCACTGGACCTATAACCGAGACGGCTCATATCCAGCACCCACTGATACTCACCTTGCGCGACCAAAGCCAGAAGCTTGGACTCAAGCTGCGCCGCATTGGCGCTATTGATTTAGCGAGCGCTTGAGACAATCGGCACATCGCCGATTTTCTCGCTGGGAAGACTCATAAAATTACCGCAAAAAAATGCATTAATGAAGCAGAATCAATTAATATCTGGATCATATTCTACGAGCCCTTCAAGAAACATCCTGAGCTTTATAAGCTGTTTCTTCTGGTGTAATAAGCGTCAGATTACGCGCCTGCAGCACTAATCCGACCTGCAAATCACGAGACATGGTCATTCTTTCAAAGATGCAACTGCCCGCCACACCGGTATTCCAACGCCCGCCAGACTTGGCTTATGCCGCTTCCGAACAGCCCCCAGGCATAGTCCTGTTCGGGCTGGCCCTGCAACACGCCGCAACGGCCTTGGCCCTGATCGCCTATGTGCTGGCCACCGCCAAGATATCCGGCCTGAGCCCCGACGACACACGCAGCATGATCACCGCCACCATCATAGGCATGGCGCTGGCCACCTTCTTTCAGTCGTGGGGCGGCCGGCTGGGTTCAGGCATGCTAATAGTGCATATCCCCTCACCCTTGCTGATCGTACTGGTGGGCATGACCGCCGCCAAATATGGCCTGGGCGGTCTGGTTGCCTTGGGGCTGGCCAATGGCCTGGCGGCGCTGGGTGCAGGCTACCTGGTGCCACGCCTGCGCCCCCTCCTGCCTCCTACTGTGGCGGGCGTAGTCGTCTGCGTAGCCGGGCTGTCGCTAATCACCCCTGCCGTCACCCATTTGACTGGTTTCCAGCCAGGTTCAGGCCTGAACTCGGGTGACATGCTCGCAGGCGGAGGCGCGTTGGCGGTCATCACGGCTTTGTCCATTTGGGGCAGCCGACGCATCAAGCTGTTTGCGCTGTTGGCCGGCTTGGTCACCGGGGTGGTGCTGGCCGCAGGCATAGGCCAGCTAGGCGGCCTGGCAGCCTTGGCCAACACCCCCGTGTTTGGCTTGCCCAGCATACCCATTCCCGTGTTCCAGGTTGACCCAGGCCTGTTGCTGGCGGTGATCATACTGGCTCTGATGACCCAACTAGACACCTTTGGCACCATCGTACTGATGCATAAAATGGAGGACAGCAACTGGAAGCGGCCTGACATGCGCCTGGTGGCTGGCGGCATCAAGGCCAACGCCCTGGGCAATTTACTGGGCGCCTGGCTGGGCGCCTATCCCAGCGCCACATCATCAGCCAATCTCGCTCTGTGCCATATCAGTCGCTCCACATCGCGCTATATAGGCCTGGCAACCGCCGCCGTGCTCATGCTGTTCGCTTTTCTGCCCCAAGTGTCGCTGGCTTTAACGCTGATACCCACCGCCGTAATCGGTGCTGTTGAAATCTACGCCGCTGCTTACCTGGTCGTGTCAGGCATAGAACTGATTGCGTCACGCGCTCTCGACTCACGCGGCATCTTCATGGTTGGCCTGGCCTTCGTGGCCGGACTAGGCGTCATGCTCATGCCCGATATTGCCTTGCTGGCCCCCGAATCCATCCAGTTTTTAACCACAAATGGCATTATCGTTGCAGGTTTCGCCGCCATCGTGCTGAACATGCTGTTTCGCCTGGGCATTTCACAACGCGCAGCATGTACGCTGGATACCACTAGCGGCAGCCTACCGTTAACGCAGCAAGTCGTTGATTTTGTGGAAAGCCAAGGCGCCATCTGGAGCGCGCGCCGTGATGCGGTACGCCGCGCGGCTCAAGCCGCCTTGGAAGCCAGCGAGGCCATACAAGCCAGCGGAGCCGAACGTAAACTCTTTGAAATACGCGGCCACTTCGACGAATTCAACCTCAACATCGAACTGCTATACCACGGGCCGGCACTGGTATTTGACGCCGACCGCACTTCGTCACCTGCCAATTTGCTCGACATTGACGACGATGCGTTCACCACGGCGCTAGACCAGGCGCTATCAGGTGTATCCCACACTTTGCTTAAGCGCCTGGCCGACAAGCTCAGCAGCGGCACCCAGGGCGATCACTCGTACCTGCGGTTACACTTCGAGCATTAGCCCCTTTTATGAGCGCAATGATCACCCTTGCCACCCTGTCGTTATCCCCTGGGCCGCAAGCCATACCCCAGGCGCAGGCCTGGCTGGAAGCGCTTGCCGAACAACAGCAATGGGCGCCACGCATGGCTTTCAAGCTGGGGCTATGCCTGGACGAGGCCCTGACCAATATCGTCATGTACGCCTTTCAAAATTCGGCCCCAAACAACGAGCAAGCGCACATAAAGGTATCAGTCCAAGCCGACGGTACACTGCTGACGCTGAATATCATTGACAACGGCACGCCTTTCGACCCCACGCAAAACCAGCCGGCGCCACTTGCGGCCACACTGGACGACACCAAGCTTGGCGGCCATGGGCTGCGCCTGATGCGGCATTACCTGCAAGACATCCAGTACCGGCGCAGCAACGGACAAAACCAGTTACGCCTGATAGCCGCCCCTGAGCCTGGCGCCGCCTAAACCATGTTGCAGCCTGCTCAACCAGACCCGCACCGGGCCTGCGCCTATATAAACGCGCAGGCCATTGCACATAATTTGCAAACGCTGCGCCAGCGCATCAGCGCAGCCGCACCCGGCCATAAGCCGCCAATATGGGCAGTGGTAAAGGCCAATGCCTACGGCCACGGCCTAGAGCACGTTTTACCCGGGCTGCAGGACGCTGATGGCCTGGCCGTGCTGTCCCTGCCCGAGGCCTACCGCTGCCGCGCTCTGGGGTGGACCGGGCCTGTGCTGGTCATGGATGACACGTTTACCAGTAGCGAATTAAACGACCCGACCCTATATCCTTTGCACTTGGCTATCAACCATAGCGGGCAAATCGAACAACTGGAAAACCTGTCGGGTAGCGGCAAGCCGCATGCATGGCTGCGCTTTGCCGGTCAACTGCATCATGCCGGCTTGCTTGCCGCCAATTACAGGCCCGCTTATACCAGGCTACAAGCTTTGCTGGCCGCAGGGCGCTTATCGGCTATTGGGCACTTTCAGCACTATGCCAATGCCGAAGACCCTGAATTACAGGCTGACGAGCGGCAGCAATTCACCCAATTGACAGCAAGCCTGCCTGGCTTGGTCTGCACAGAAAACTCAGCGTCCTTGCTGACATCGCCAGTGGCCGCTGCCCATACCAGTTGGTTGCGCTCGGGCCTGGCCCTGTATGGCGCCAGCCCGCTGGCCGGCATTACCGGGATCGAATTGGGGCTGCAGCCAGCCATGCTGCTGCAGGCGCCGATATACAGCATTCAACACCTGCAAGCGGGCGACCGCGTTGGCTACAGCAGTACCTTCATTGCCGACCGCCCTGTGCGTATAGGCCTGGTACATTGCGGCTATGCCGACGGCTATCCACGCAGCGCCCCCACAGGCTGCCCTGTATGGGTCCCTGGCGGCCCTGCCAGCATAGTGGGCCGAGTGTCTATGGATAGTCTGGCCATAGATATCAGCAATTACCCAGATATTGGACCTGGCCATCAGGCCACATTATGGGGCAGCCACCAACTGCCCATAGAAAGCATTGCGCAGTCAGCCGGCACCATAGCTGCGCAATTATTAACCGGCCTTACTGCCCAGGTGCCTCGTTTGGCTGTACTCGCTGCCTGAAGCCAGGCGCCAGCATCAGGAAAGCCAGGGTGGCAAATAGATAAATACCGCCGGTAACCGCCAGCCCCCCAGAAATACCTACCGACGCAAACAGGCCTCCTACCATCAGGGGGCCGAGCATCTGACCGAATTTATCAGCCGCCCGCATGACGCTGGTTGCGCCAGCAGCCCCGTAATCCTGAACATGGTCAAGACCCAACATATAAGCAGCCTGAGCGCCTCCGGCAAAACAGCTGGCCAAGGCCAGCAACACCACAGCAAACGCCGCAGCCAGCATGCCATTAGCGAAATACAGGCTAAGCATGCCCACACTGCCTATCAATCCGCCAGCCACTATCCACGCTTTCTTGCTTGGGCTGCGATCAGTCACCCGGCCCATATAAGGCCCTACATAAATCACAAACAAACCATACAGCATCAAGACACGCCCGACGCTGGCCGCCGTGGCGCCATACGATTCCAGATATAGCGGTAGCGCATAGGTCAGCAAACCAACCTGAGCAATTGAAAACGGAATCACGCAACCCGCCAGCAGCATGCCGAAATCGCGTGTCAGCAGCAATTGGCGCAATGCCGCCCGGGGCTTGGCCTTGGCCCTGAGCGCGGCGACGGTGTGTGCCGCAGTCGGCGCAAACACCATTACTTGACGATAAGGCCACATCAAGGTCAGTACGCCCACAGCCGGCAGCAGCAACAAGCCCGCACCTATGAAAAAGACTGCGGCAAACCCCAGTTGCTGCATCAGCATGGCCCCTACCGCCGCACCCGATAAATGCCCCGCAAACAAACCGGCGATCACTGTAGCCATATTACGGCCACGATAGACGGCAGGGCTGCGCGTTACGATAAACCCCTGCAAGCCCATCCAGGTCAGCCCATAGCCCAGCCCGACCAAGCCTCGTGCCAGAGTAAATGTAATCAGCGTGTCGGCCCCGGCGCAGGCCAGGTTGCCCAGCACTGACACCAGCAACCCTGCCAACACCGGCGTCTGCCACCCACGGCGATCAGTCAGCTTGCCGGCCAGCAAGGCGGTGATCAGGCCGCAGCCCATTTCAGCAGCGATAGGCAAGGCAATTAAAAATTCCGCCCCCTGCCCCGCCCCGCCGTCTGGCAGCAAAGTGCGCGCAAATATCGGCAAAAAACTTAATGGCAGGGCCAGCGCAAATAAAAAGCCAAACATGATGGGGCGCACCACTTGCCCCACGCCAGACTGGTCATCCAGCCCGCGAGGTTCGCCGTCAGCGGTTTGCTGGCGCACCGAAAAAGCCCGGTCCATCAGCAAGGTCAGCAACAACAAAAGTTCAACAGCCGCCACTAACGCCACGACAGCCACCGTGACGGCATCCATAATACGCGCCCGTACACCGGCATCGATCAAACCCTGATCCAGTATCAAGGCCACGCTGGCCAGCACGGGGCCATCAGGCTGGCCACGCAAGGGGAAAATCAATTCCCCGTCGGCATCCGCATTGCTTGCTCCTGATCCGGCCAGCGCCCCGCTCGCATCGGCCCTCACCAGCACGTGGCCCTGGGCATCGCGTAAACGCAGCTCGCGGATCAGGGGAAATGACTTTGCCAGCCGTGCCATAGGCTGTTCGACACCGCGTAAATGTTCGGGGGCAATGCCATAGCCCAGCACGCGATCCAGGTCGCGCTGCAAACCTTCGCCCAGCATGCGGGAGTTCTCGCGGGTGACGCCCACCCATACATCACGAAAGCTCAGGGTCGTATGTGCGGCGTATACACCTTGCGCCAGCAGCAAGATCAGCAAGGGTGCTGCCATTCTGGCCTTGCCTGCGGCTGCCAGACGATGCAAAGGGAAAACATAGCGAAAGACAAATAGCAGCAACAAAGCTGCGCCCAAAGTCGTCAGTGCAAGCATTTCAAGACTATCTGCCAATAACGCGCTTTGCCCCAACCCCTGAGGACGCACTTGCAAGACTAGCGCGCCCGTGATGCCGCTGCCGGCCAGCTCTAGCGGCAGCGCAAGCTGTAACCCAGCGTCATCGCGGTGTTGCGCCGTGCGTGACGCCAGCGGCAAGACCGAGCCCATAGAGTGCCCCCGCTCGGCCAGCAAATCATTCAGCAAAGACGCGGTTTGCGGCGCCTGCCCTACCGCAGCCACCACCCGGCCATCAGCCAGCACCACACTGGCCCCCAGCATATCGGGCACACGGCTGGCCAGATCATCAAGCAAGTGCGACAAGCCAAAGAACTGCCCCAAAGGCTTGCCCAAGGCAAGCCCGGTCTGGATATGATTTGATGTCTGGCGCGCCATCAGTTCGACCCGCTCGGCCGTGTTATCGGTGATCAGGCGATTCAGGGCCGACAGGCTTAAGGCACCGATCAGCCCCTGGGCAAGCAACAGCACCAGCATGCAGGCCAGTAAAATATCGCGCACTGGCCGCCGCCGTTTCATACTCTGTGCCATCGGCTTGCTATTCATATACTCATGCCATGTAATGCCCCAAGCGCAATAGTAATTTACAATTCCAAACAAAAGTATGCCATCCCGCGCCGTTTCCGACGCATCGTCCCCTCTTACAGAGCATGCATTTATGCGTTTGACCTCGCTACGCAGCAAAATTTTTCTATTGGTTGGGCTTACGCTGCTGATGGGCGCCGTGGTTGTCATGCTGGTTACGCAGCGTGATGTCACCCGCACCGTCGTTAACAGCGAAGAGGTCGCGGTAAGCAACGTGCTGAACCTGCTGATCACCGACAGCGAAGCTCGCTGGGGCGGTCTGCTGACTGATAAAATCTCCGCCGTACGCAGCGCACGCAGCCAGTTGGTGCAACTTGGCGCCACCGTTGAGTCCGTACTAGGCATATATGCCAAGCAAGTCAGCGACGGCACGCTAAGCACCGCTGCCGCTCAAGAACTGGCGCGCACCTGGGTCAACACCTTACCCACCAGCAAAGAACGCTACGGTTTCATTTTCAACCGCAACCTGGTCGCCATTGCCAGCGGCAGGCCCGCGATGCTGGGCATGGACTTATCTGCAATCAACGATTTCAAAGGTCATAAACTGGCTGCCTCGGCCTACCAAGAGGCGCGCACCACCGGCCACAGCTTCGCCAT
The DNA here is from genome assembly GCA_013416445.1 of Alcaligenaceae bacterium. Classification (GTDB taxonomy): domain Bacteria; phylum Pseudomonadota; class Gammaproteobacteria; order Burkholderiales; family Burkholderiaceae_B; genus Pollutimonas. The sequence continues at coordinate 83,042 of JACCER010000009.1, read as the reverse complement.
TTACCGCTGGCCCACGCCCGGCGAAAGCGAAGAAAGCGAATTGCGCTACGCCTATTTTGGCTATTTCGCGCCTTGGGACTGGACCTTTGCCATTACCGACAACGCACGCGGCATCGTGACCCAGTTCGATCAGCGCCGCAAAGACATGGAAACGTCCATAGGCGATGTATTGAAATCTCTGCGGCTGGCCAAGTCAGGCTTTGCTTTCATCGTCAGAAGTGACAATACACTATTGTCGCCACTGCCCCCCGAACACGCTGGCCTGCTCGACACACAAGACAGCACGGGCAAACAAACATTGCGCCAGTTGCTAGGGGCAACACCCGCCAACGGCAATGTCATCACCCAGCGCTTCGACCCTGTTCGGGGCAACGGGCCATGGCAAATCAGCGCGGCGCATTTCAAACCTTTGGGCTGGACCATAGTAGCGGCCGTACCTGCACTAGACCTGACCAGCGCCGCCACTAATCTTCGCAATCGCCTGGCAGTGGTGTTTCTGCTGGTATTGCTGGTGTCGCTGGCCATCGCCTGGGCCTGGTCGGCGCGGCTTACCCGGCCCCTGCAACAGCTCAGCGACTTCGCCCGCGCCCTGCCCGAGCAAGACCTCAGCACAGCCAGCCCCATTCCCGCACACATCACGCGGTTGCCCAGCAAACAACCTGATGAAGTGGGCCGCCTGGCCGCCACCTTCATTTTCATGGACCAACAACTACGCGAAAAAATCGCCAGCCTGGTGCGCGAGACATCCAGCCGAGAACGCTTTGAAAGCGAACTGAATATCGCCCGCGACATACAAATGGGCTTACTGCCTATTCCGCTGGCCTCTGCCGTGCTGCAAAAAATTGATCTGTACGCCACCATGATTCCCGCCAAGGAAGTCGGCGGCGACCTTTACGACTATTTTCTGCTACCCGATGGCCGCCTATGCTTTGCCATAGGCGATGTCTCTGACAAAGGGGTGCCGGCCGCCCTGTTCATGGCGGTTACCCGCACCCTGATACGCGCCTCGGCCGAAGATGAAACCGACCCAGCCCTGCTCATGGAAAGGGTCAACAACCGCCTGTCTGAAAACAACCCCAACATGATGTTCGTCACCCTGGTGCTGGGGGTGCTGGACCTGGACACTGGCGCTCTGGATTGGGCCAATGGTGGCCATCCGGCACCTTGCATAGTGCGGCCCGATGGCCAATTACATCTGCTGGAAGGGCGCAGCGGCCCCGCTTGTGGCGTGCAAGAAGGCCTGGCATATAAAAAATTCTCTACACAACTGGCGCCGGGTGAAATACTCATAGGCTACACCGATGGCGTCACCGAAGCCGTCGGCCCCGATGGCTCGCTTTACAACGAAGAGCGCCTGTACAAGCGGCTGGCCGGCCTGCAATCGGCCAGCGCCAAATCACTGGCCGACTCGTTACTGCAAGACCTGCATGAATTCGTTTTGCAAACCGAGCAATCCGATGACATCACCCTGATTGCAGCAAAAAGGGCTACACCATGATCCGTTATTTATTGCTGGCCATACTGGCCGCTACCAGCCTGCTTACTTCCCCTGCGCTGCTGGCCCAAGCCACAAACAACGCACCGTTACCAGCCTCGCAGGTTTTTGCCACTAGTCCCATCAATAAACCCGACGGCGGCAAATGGCGTATAGGCTATGTAGAAAGCGGCGATTACGCCGACTACCCGCTCACCCTGGGGGAAATCGCCGATGGCTTGCAAAGCCTGGGCTGGCTGCGCTTTAACAGTGACAGGCCGCAAACGCTTTCCGGGCACGACCTGTGGCTATGGCTATCAGCCAATATCACCAGCAAGCAGCTTGATTTCGTAGCCAACGCCTATTGGCAGCCAGGCAATTTCGACGCCAGCCAACGCGAACCCATGCGCGCCGCCATTGCCCAGCGCATCAAAGACAAAGGTGATCTTGATCTGATGATAGCCATGGGAACTTGGGCAGGGCAAGATATGCGCGCACTCGGGCCGCCTATTCCCACCGTGGTTGGCTCCACCAGCGATGCCGTAGCAGCCGGCATCGCCGATAGCGCGCAAGACAGCGGCCGTGACCTGCTGCACGTACGGGTCGAGCCCGAACGCTACCAGCGCCAACTGCGTCTGTTCCATGAAATTGTGCCATTCAAGACCCTGGGCCTAGTCTATGAAGACAGCGTGGCAGGCCGCACTTATGCAGGCGTTGCGGCCGCCGAACAAGTCAGCCGCGAACTGGGCTTTCGTATTGTTGGCTGCAACGCACCTTCCAGCAGCGTAAGCACCGAAACGGCGGTGGCCAATGCACTGGGCTGCTACCAAAAACTCGCCACCGAGCATGTTGACGCGGTTTACGTTACTTCGCACCGTGGGGTAACCAGCCAATCTGTGCCTGATATCACCCGCATGCTGGAAAAAGCCAAGATCCCCAGTTTTTCCATGGCCGGATCAAAAGAAGTCGAGCAAGGCATATTGCTTAGTCTGGCGCAGGCCGATATTTCCTATTTGGGCTTATTTCACGCCGAAACCATGGCCCGTATTTTTCACGGCGCCAAGCCGCGTCAGCTTAGCCAGCTATGGATAGACCCACCCAAAATAGCCCTAAACCTGGCCACCGCCCGGATAATAGGGTTTGATCCGCCCGTAGATATCCTGCTTGCCACCGACGAGGTTTATGGTGGGCGTTAAGGTTTTTGCATGCGCTTGCAGCATTGCTTGTCGGATTACGCTGCGCCAATCCGACGCCAATTAATGTTATTAAAAAATCCCAAACTGGCCAGGATGCAAAGCGGCATGCTCCGGCAACAAACGCGCCAAGCGGTCGCCGTGCCCCGATACACTATTCCAAGTATCCAGGAAACGATCCGCGGCGCTACGGCCCGAGCGCAATACATAATCGGCGTACATCAGATACAAGCCATCGGCTTCCGGCAAACCCGCATGCGCCACCGCCATCACATCGGAACACAAGGCTTTGACCCTATCATCAGCCAAACCCACTCGCATGGCGATTTGTCTGAGCAGACCTAATTCTTCCCAGCCCCAATCACACACCAACTGCCACGCCGCATCGATATTTCCCAGCAAGCCCAATTGCAAGGCTGTAGGCGCCATCAATACACTACGCGCGACGGCGCCACCAGCTTCACGCATCAGGCAGGCATCGGCAAAGCTCGCACCCGGTGCACGCCCTTCTATGTAGCCATCTACCCCGCACTGCGCAAACAAATCCTCCAGTCCACCCTCTTTGCGCCATGCCGCCAAGAGCTCGGGCAAAGGCGGCAAGGCGTCCAGGCGATAGCGCCAGCGCGCATCCAGAAACTGGGCAATCTGGGAATGCTCGAAATGCATGGCATGCGGCACCACCATTGCCGCCTGACCATCGGTGCTGCGGCGCCCCGGCCACGATGCCGTGTTTAAAAATTCGGTCAGGCTGGGGTCGTTATCGAGAATGACTGTAGGCGCCGACTTATAGTCATAGCGATGATCTTGCGGCAGACTGCGCGACACGGTGCCAGGCTGAAACATCCAGCGGAAATAATCACCCAAATCACGAAACGGGCGCGCTGGGTATCCCGTCAACAAGGCGTCGCCGGGAAACCGCGAAAACTCAAACACGCGCGGCCAAATGGTCAGGCGATTTTCCTTGAACCCAGTCTGCTGGCCGGATTCCAATGGGCTATTGGAAAACAAGGCAATATTGGCTGCAGCCAGACCCAACATCACATTCAGCGCAGCCGCTGCATGTTGTACCGGCACTGAGGTATTCACCCCATTTTGAGCTTTGGCATCTATGCCTATCCAGTGATGCCAGCCACGATAACCCACCAATTCCCGGTAAATAGGCCGAGGCACGCACACACTTGCATACCAGTTTGCGGCTCGCGTACAGTCGGGATGCTGGGCGGCATTCAGCACACAGGCCTGATCCGACTCCAGGGCGCCTAGCGTGTCAGCCAGTTCCTGGTGGGCCAAGGCACTTAAGCGAGCCAAACCGCCCAGGCCACCGGCCACCGGTGCAGTGGCCGTTTCCAGCAGGTTAAAACCGTTATCCAGGCCGCAGTCGGCGACTGGTGTCTGCATACTTACGCAGCGGTCATTCAGCATGACAGGCTGGCAGGCCATGCCCTGCTCTTGCTTGATGCGACTTAAGGCGCTGAAATACTGATTTACTGGATGACTGGCGCCGGTTTTAGCATGCACCACCACCATTTCCATTTCCAGCCCAAGGCGAGGCTGGTATACATCGGCAGCTTGCACAGGCGGCACACCCGAACTGCCGGTGCTTTTACAAGAAGAGCTGGTAGGCCGGGTTGTCAGATTCATTCCAGTAGGGGTAGCCCAGGCTGTCAAGAAAGGCCTTGAATTCCTTTTTGTCCGCTGGCGCCACCTGTATGCCGACCAGGATGCGGCCGTAGTCGTCGCCCTGATTACGGTAATGGAACAGGCTGATGTTCCAGTCGGGGCTCATGGCGCCCAGAAATTTAATCAGGGCGCCCGGCCGCTCGGGGAATTCGAAGCGAAACAGCATCTCGTGCTCGGCCAGCGCTGAGCGCCCGCCCACCATGTAGCGCAAATGGGTCTTGGCCATTTCGTTGCCAGTCAGGTCGAGCGTTGGAAAGCCCTTTTTACGGAAACTGTTGGCGAGCTTTTCGGGCTCTGCCGCAGAGCTGATTTGCAAGCCGACAAAGACATGGGCCTTTTCGGAGTCGGAAATGCGGTAATTGAATTCAGTAACACTACGATTGCCGACGGCTTCACAAAGCCGCAAAAAACTGCCGCGTTTCTCAGGCAAGGTCAGCGCAAAAATAGCCTCGCGCGCCTCGCCCACGTCAGCGCGCTCGGCGACAAAGCGCAAGCGGTCGAAATTCATGTTAGCGCCACTGGTAACGGCGACCAGGGTCTTGCCTTTCCACTTATGTTCAGCAGCATAGCGCTTGGCGCCAGCCAGGGCCAAGGCGCCTGCCGGTTCAAGCACGCTGCGGGTATCCTGAAATACATCTTTGATGCCTGCGCAAATGGCGTCGGTGTCGACCAGCACATAATCATCGACGTACTCTTTGGCCAGGCGGAAGGTTTCAGCCCCTACCAGCTTGACTGCCGTCCCATCGGAAAACAGGCCGACATCATGCAAGGTAACTCGTCGGCCTGTATGGGCGCTGCGCACCATGGCATCGGAATCAACGGTTTGCACACCGATAATCTTGATTTCCGGCCGCAACTGTTTCACGTAGGCGGCAATCCCCGCAATCAGGCCGCCCCCGCCGATAGCCACGAAAATGGCGTCTATTGGGCCGGTATGCTGCCGCAGGATTTCCATTGCGACCGTGCCTTGCCCCGCGATCACATCGGGGTCGTCAAAGGGGTGCACAAAGGTCAGTTTTTCTTTCTTTTCGAGTTCCTTGGCGTGTTCGTAGGCATCGGTAAAACTATCGCCCACCAGCACGACCTCGCCGCCCAGTTCCAGCACGGCATTGATTTTTACCTGGGGTGAAGTCACCGGCATGACAATCACCGCGCGGCAGCCCAGACGCTTGGCCGACAACGCCACGCCCTGGGCATGGTTGCCTGCTGATGCGGCAATAACACCGCGTTTCAGATCGGCTGCGCCAAGGTTGGCCATTTTGTTATACGCACCGCGTAGCTTGAAGCTGAAAACCGGCTGCGTGTCTTCGCGTTTCAACAGGACTTTGTTATTTATTCGAGCGGAAATTTGCGGGGCAAATTCAAGGTCGGTCTCGATTGCAACGTCGTATACCTTAGAGTTAAGGATACGTTTAAGATAATCTGTTGACATGGAAGCGCAAAGTTCACAATGGGCAAAGAAAGAGAATAACATAGGGGTTACAGCCGGTAAGCGCATATGGATGCCCGCATTTCAGAGATACACTAGCGCGCTATGGAAGCATGGATAACATCATCAATACACTGGCTACTTCTTACCCTGGCGCTGCCGCGTGTGGGTTTAAGCGCTATTTTCATAGTCAGCCTGATTTCGGCCACGTTGCTGCCCATAGGTTCAGAACCCGCTGTTTTCGGTTTCGTAAAGCTCTCCCCGCACATGTTCTGGCCAGCTGTTCTGGTGGCCACGCTAGGCAACACCCTGGGCGGCATCATCAGCTATTTCATGGGCCTGGGCGCCGAAACCGCCTACGAACGCTGGCGCACAAACCATCCTGACAGAGCGCACAAAAAGAAGGTGGGAGGTCGCTGGCACGATTATGTCAGCTACTGGCTACATCGCCTGGGGCCATCAGCCTTGTTTTTTTCATGGCTTCCTGTCATTGGCGACCCTTTATGCGCAGTTGCCGGATGGCTGCGCCTGTCGTTCTGGCCGAGTGTGCTTTACATGACCATAGGGAAGTTTTTGCGATATGTGGTGATGACGGCTGCTTTGCTGTGGTTTTTTCCAGAGGCGGTTTAAGCCGCTCTGGATTAAACTCCCCATTCTCCCTTACACTACATCTTTAAGGGACCTCTTTTTTTGAAGACATGAACGCCCCCATCGCCAGTCAATTGCTTGCGGCTAAAGCTCCTCTTGCCGCCACGCCACGTTTGCGTGAAATCCCCTACAACTACACGTCTTACTCTGACCGCGAAATCGTTTTGCGCCTGCTCGGGGAAGAAGCCTGGCAAATGCTGGGGGAACTGCGTGGCGAGCGCCGCACGGGCCGATCCGCCCGCATGCTGTTTGAAGTGCTGGGCGACATCTGGGTGGTGCGGCGCAACCCTTACCTTATCGACGACCTGCTCGACAACCCAAAACGCCAGCACCAGCTCATACAGGCGCTCAACCACCGGCTGGGCGAAATCGACAACCGACGCGACAGCAGCGTAGTCACCCGCGACAGTAAAGTGGCGCGCCTGCTTATCGCCGCCCGCAACGCCGTGGCCGAATTCGAAAACGAATTCACCCTGGTCCGCGACCTGCGCAAGAAAGCCATCCGCGCACTGTCACACATCACCGCCAAAGACAACATCAAATTCGACGGCCTCTCGCGCGTATCGCACGTTACCGACGCCACCGACTGGCGTGTCGAATACCCTTTCGTGGTGCTCACGCCCGATACCGAAAATGAAATGGCCGCCTTGGTGCGCGCCTGTATCGAACTTGAACTGACCATTATTCCGCGCGGCGGCGGCACTGGCTACACTGGCGGCGCCATCCCGCTTACTTGGCGCTGCGCCGTCATCAATACCGAAAAACTCGATACCCTGGGCACCGTCGAAGTCCGCCAACTTCCTGGCGTCAACGAGCCCGTACACACCATACATACCGGCGCAGGCGTTGTCACCCGCCGTATCGCCGAAGCCGCCGAAGCTGCGGGCCAGGTATTTGCGGTCGACCCCACCTCAGCCGATGCCTCCTGTGCCGGGGGCAACGTCGCCATGAATGCCGGCGGGAAAAAGGCCGTGCTGTGGGGCACCGCGCTCGACAACCTGGCCAGTTGGCGCATGGTAGACCCCGATGGCAATTGGCTTGATGTCACCCGGCTCGACCACAATCTGGGCAAAATCCACGACGCCGCAAAGGCCCGCTTCGAACTGCAATGGTCCGATGGCAAGGCGCTGCCCGGCGCTCTGCCTCTGCGCAGCGAAATCCTGGAAATCGACGGCTCACGCTTTCGCAAGGCCGGGCTGGGCAAAGACGTCACCGATAAATTTCTGGCCGGTCTGCCAGGCGTGCAAAAAGAAGGCTGCGATGGCCTGATCACCTCGGCCTGCTGGATACTGCACCGCATGCATGCCCATACTCGTACGGTCTGCATGGAGTTCTTCGGCCAGGCGCGCGATGCCGTGCCCTCCATCGTCGAAGTCAAAGACTATCTCGATGGCCCCGGGCGCGAGCGCGGCGCCATGCTCGCCGGCCTTGAACACCTGGACGAACGCTACCTGCGTGCCGTAGGCTACGCCACCAAGAGCAAGCGCGGCAGTTTGCCGAAAATGGTGCTTATTGGCGATATCGTCGGCGACGACGCCGATGCCGTCGCTGTAGCCGCCAGTGAAGTCGTGCGCATAGCCAACACGCGCCATGGCGAAGGCTTTGTCGCGGTCAGCGCCGAAGCGCGCAAAAAGTTCTGGCTTGATCGCGCGCGCACCGCTGCCATCGCTCGCCACACCAATGCGTTCAAAATCAACGAAGACGTCGTCATTCCCCTGAACCGCATGGGCGAATACACCGACGCCATCGAGCGCATCAATATTGAACTATCCACCAGCAACAAGCTCAAGCTGCTGGATGCCCTGGAAGATTTCCTGCAAGGTGATCTGCCCATAGGCAAAATGCAAGACCACGACGATGCCGACCATACCCGGGAAGAAGTCCTGGCCGTGCGCCGGCAAGATGCCGTGCATACCCTGCACGCGGTACGCAAGCGCTGGGCATGGATCCTGGACAACCTGGATGCGCCACTGGCGCAAAACCTGGGCATCTTCACCACCCTGGGGCTGGATGAACTCACCCCAGCCCTGGCCCAGCGCGCCAACGAACAAGCCAATGCACTAATATTTGACGTTGTCCAAGACCACACAATACGTATCTCCTGGAAAACCGAAGTGCGCGCCTTGCTGGAACGCTACTTCGCTGGCGCCGACTGTGCCGCAGTGCTGGCCGAGATCCAGGCTATCCATGACCGCGTCCTGAAAGGCCGGGTCTTCGTGGCGCTGCACATGCACGCCGGCGACGGCAACGTCCATACCAACATTCCGGTCAATTCCGACAACTACGACATGCTGCGCGAGGCCAACGAAGCCGTGGCGCGCATCATGCAAATAGCCCGTAGCCTGGATGGCGTCATTTCCGGCGAACACGGCATAGGCCTGACCAAATACGAATACCTTACCCCCGAAGAACTGCAGCCCTTCCAGGACTACAAGCAGCGCATCGATCCGGAAGGCCGCTTCAACAAAGGCAAGCTCATGCCAGGCGCCGATTTGCGTCACGCCTGGACACCCAGTTTCAATTTGCTGGGCCACGAATCGCTCATTATGCAGCGCAGCGAAATCGGCTCAATTTCCAATGCCATCAAAGACTGCCTGCGCTGCGGCAAGTGCAAACCGGTATGCGCCACTCACGTGCCGCGCGCCAACCTGCTGTATTCGCCGCGCAATAAAATCCTTGCTACATCGCTGCTGATCGAAGCCTTCCTGTACGAAGAGCAAACCCGGCGCGGCGTCAGCCTGAAACACTGGGAAGAATTCGAAGACGTCGCCGATCACTGCACGGTCTGCCATAAATGCTACAACCCCTGTCCGGTGGACATCGACTTTGGCGATGTCTCCATGGAAATGCGCGCCTTGCTGCGCGGCATGGGGAAGAAATCGTTCAACCCCGGCACTACGGCGGCCATGTTCTTCCTGAACGCCAAAGATCCGCGCGTCATCAAGACCACTCGCAAAGCCATGATAGAAGTGGGCTACAAGGCGCAGCGCATGGCCCACGACCTTTTAGCCGGACCAGCAAAAAAACAGGTCGCCGCACCGCCCGCAACCCTGGGCAAAGCACCCATACGCGAGCAAGTCATCCACTTCATCAACAAGAAAATGCCTGGTGGCCTGCCCAAGCAAACCGCGCGCAAGCTGCTTGACATCGAAGACGCCAATTACGTACCTATTATTCGCAATCCGGCTGTTACCTCGCCGGAAACCGAAGCGGTGTTCTATTTTCCTGGCTGCGGCTCGGAAAGGCTGTTTTCACAGGTGGGCCTGGCCACCCAGGCCATGCTGTGGCATGCTGGCGTGCAAACCGTCTTGCCTCCGGGCTACTTGTGCTGCGGCTACCCGCAACGCGCCAACGGCATGACTGACAAAGCCGAAAAAATGATCACCGACAACCGTGTGCTGTTCCACCGCATGGCCACCACCCTGAACTACCTCGACATCAAAACAGTCGTGGTCAGTTGCGGCACCTGCTACGACCAGCTTGCCAATTACGAATTTGAAAAAATCTTCCCTGGCTGCCGCCTGATCGACATCCACGAGTACCTGCTGGAAAAAGGCATACAGCTGGAAGGGGCTCAAGGCGTACGATACATGTATCACGACCCTTGCCATACTCCCATGAAGCTGCAGGAACCCATGAAAACCGTCAAGGCGCTCGTGGGCGATACCACCATCAAGGCTGATAAATGCTGCGGCGAATCGGGCACGCTGGCGGTATCGCGCCCTGACATTTCCACGCAAGTGCGCTTTCGCAAAGAAGAAGAACTGGCCAAGAACGCAGCCGAAATACGCGCCGACGGCTTCGACGGCGAGGTCAAAATCTTGACTTCTTGCCCATCATGCCTGCAAGGCCTGGTGCGTTACGAGGGCGACACCGGCATGGATGCCGATTACATCGTGGTTGAAATGGCCCGCCACATATTGGGCGCCGACTGGATGCAGAATTACGTGCGCGACGCCAATACCGGTGGAATAGAACGGGTATTGGTTTGATGCGCATAGTTATAAGCTGGCCGTATAGAATGCGACTCTTGCGTCAATGCAGAATTATCCGGGTTATTCTTTTATCTGTCTTTTTCAGTTCTGGCGATTTACATGCATATTGATCCTGCCGTCTACGTTCGCAATACCATTCGCAGCGTTCCCGATTGGCCCAAGCCTGGCGTTATTTTTCGCGATATTACCCCGGTGCTGCAAGATCCCCGGTCGTTTCGCGTACTCATCGATTTATTCGTATATCGCTATATGCGTCAGCGCCTGGACCTGGTCGCCGGGGTAGATGCCCGGGGCTTTATTCTGGGATCAGTACTGGCCTATGAGCTGAATCTGGGTTTTGTACCGGTACGTAAAAAAGGCAAACTACCGTTTCGCACGGTGGCCGAAGAATATTCGCTGGAATACGGCAATGCCACGGTCGAAATGCATACCGACTCGGTGCGGCCAGGCCAGCGCGTGCTGCTTATTGACGACCTGATTGCCACCGGCGGCACCATGGTGGCAGCTTCCAAGCTGCTGCAGCGCCTGGGGGCAAACGTGGTTGAAGCCGCCGCCATTATCGATTTGCCCGACCTGGGCGGTTCGCAGGCTGTGAAAGACACGGGTTTGGATATTTACACGGTATGCAGTTTCAGTAACGATGCGCCATAACGCAACGCTTGTATTGCCGGATCACGCCAACTATCCAGACAATCAAATTGTGCGTTTAAAATCAGGGCATGGAAAACACACCTACTCTTATGCCATCTGCTGCGCCACAAGCGCCGTCTCCGCCCACAGGCGCCATGCTGGCCTCCGCGCACCGCACCTTCAAGGCAGAAATCGCCGCCTTGCAGGCACTTGACGCCCGCCTGGACAGCTCATTCGAAGCAGCCGTACTTATGCTTTTAAGCTGCCAGGGGCGGGTGGTGGTTACCGGCATAGGCAAATCAGGCCATATCGCAAAAAAAATAGCCGCCACATTGGCATCAACCGGCACGCCCGCCTTCTTCATGCATGGCGCCGAAGCCATACATGGTGACCTGGGCATGCTTACCCGACAAGATATCGTGCTGGCCATTTCCTACTCCGGTGCGGCACACGAACTAGTCACCATCCTGAGCGTCGTCAAACGCATGGGCGCACGGCTCATCTCAATTACCGGCCATCCCCAGTCTGAACTGGCGCGTAACGCCGACCTGCACCTTAACGGCCATGTCGAGCAAGAAGCCTGCCCCCTGAACCTGGCGCCTACGGCCAGTACAACGGCCGCCCTGGTCCTGGGCGATGCGCTGGCCGTAGCCTGCCTGGAAGCGCGCGGATTCAGCCGCGAGGACTTTGCGCGATCACATCCGGGCGGCGCTCTGGGACGACGCTTGCTGACTTTTGTACGTGACGTCATGCGCCAGGGCGACGCCCTGCCCATCGTACGCGCTGACACCAGCGTACCTGAAGCCTTGGTGGAGATGTCGTCCAAAGGCATGGGCATGACCATCGTGGTTGACGAGCAAGGCTTGCCCATAGGCATTTTCACTGACGGCGACCTGCGCCGCCTGATCGCCCGCCATGGCGATATCCGGCCCTTTAGCGTGGCCGATGGCATGAGCCGCAACCCCAAAACAGTATCACCCGGCGCACTCGCCATAGAAGCGGCCACCCTCATGGATGCAGGCCGTTTGAATCAGATGCTCGTGGTTGGTGATACCGGGCTATTATTAGGCGCTTTACATATGCACGACTTGCTTGCCGCCAAGGTCATCTAATATCTGTTCATTATGAAACTGCCCAGCCCTCACCATCCCGCAGAAGCGCTCATCCTTGCAAAAGTCACACCAGCCGTGGCCGAGCGCGCACGCAATGTACGCATCATGGCATTTGACGTCGACGGCGTCCTTACTGACGGCGGCCTGTGGTACGGTGAACACGGCGAGCAGCTCAAGTGCTTCAATGCCCTGGACGGCCATGGCTTGCGCCTGATGCGCGAAAGCGGCATTATAGTCGCCCTGATCACTGGCCGTGAAGGCCCCATTCTTGCACGCCGCGCCGCTGAACTAGGCATCGCTCTGGTGCAGCAAGGGGTGCGCGACAAAGCCCAGGCCATTGCCAATCTGGCGCAAGAACACGGCTGCACGCTGGGCGAGGTCGGTTTCATGGGCGACGACATCATTGATATGGCCGCCCTGCAGCGCGTGGGCTTTGCCGCCAGCGTACCCAATGCCCCCATTTATGTATCGCAAGCGGCACACTGGGTGGCATCCCGGCCCGGCGGCTCGGGCGCCGTGCGCGAATGCTGTGACCTCATCCTGGCCTCCCAGGGGCGTCTCAGTGCCTTTTTCAACCCTGGCGCCAAGCTGATAGGCGGCGTCATCCAATAATTTCATGAAAGAACGCGCCCCCGCACTCATCGCCATAGTCTTGCTGATATCCCTGGTGCTAGGCACCTGGTGGGCAGCCGATTACGCCCAGCGCGCCATCCATATCGACCCGCCTCGCCGCATCACACACGAACCTGACTCCTGGGCTAACAATTTTGTCATGGTGCGCACCGACGAAGCCGGGGTTGCGATCAACCGCCTGGAAGGCGACTACATGCAACATTACCCTGACAACGACTCCTACGAAATCACCAAGGCAAAAGCCATAGGCCAGCAACCTGGCTCCCCAATTACCATAGGCACGTCAGACACGGCCATCATGGACCAAGACGGCAAACGGGTAGTCATGAGCGGCCATGCCCGCATACATCGCATGGCCGATCAAGATCGCCCAGCGCTCGACGTAAGCAGCGCACAGCTCACCCTGATGCCTGACGACAACCTGGTCTTCACCGATTTACCCGCGCTGGTGGTCAATGGAAAATCAACCATGAACGGCAAAGGCATGCGTTACGATAACAACACACGCCAATTACAAGTATTTTCAGCCACCGACGTCAAGATCTCTGGTCAAGACGCCAAGCCAGGCGACTCCACCAAACCTGATACCACAGAAAAGAAACCATGAACCTTAAGCGACATTTCTCTTTTGCAGCTTGGCTGATGGCCTCGGCGCTGGCTTGTGCCGCCGGAGCCGCTTATGCGCAAGCCCCGGCCCCAGCCGAAGAACCCGACACCCTTATTTTGTCCGACTCGCTCAATTACGACGACCTGAAAAAAGAAAGCATCTTCACCGGCAACGTCATCATGACTCGCGGCCTCATGACACTGCACGCCGACAAACTCGTCATGCGCGAAGATGCCCAAGGCTTCCAGTACGGAACCGCCACGGTGTCGCCCGGCAAACTGGTTTCCATACGCCAGGAAAACCCAGAAAAATTCGAAACCCTGGAATCACGCGGCGTACGGGCCGAATACAACGGCAAAGCCGACGAAGTCGAAATGATAGGGCAGGCCGTCGTTACCCGCTACATTTGTGGCAAGCCCTTTGACAGCGTCAAGGGTCAACGCGTTATCTACCACCAGAAAAACAGTACCTACGAAGCCCATGGCGGCCCTGACTCTGCGGCACCCGGCGGCCGCGTGCGCTCGCTGGCACGCCCCCAGGCCAAGGCGGATGCCGCTGTCGCCGAATGCCGAAAAAAATCAGAACCTCGCAAATAACATCCCCGGCGATACCGTTACCTAACAAATAGCTATTTATGTTTTCTTCCGACAAGCCGCCATCCGGTGGATCCCGCTCTCCCAGCGCCACCCGTGGCAGCCTGCACGCTATCGGTTTGCGCAAAACCTACGGCAAACGTACCGTCGTGCACGATGTGTCCTTATCTGTCGACAGCGGTGAGGTCGTAGGCTTGCTGGGCCCCAATGGCGCGGGGAAAACCACAAGTTTCTACATGATAGTAGGCATCGTCCCCACCGACGCTGGCCGCATCGAAATCGACGGCACGCCCATCACCAGCATGCCCATGCACAAGCGTGCACGCATGGGGCTGTCGTATCTGCCCCAAGATGCCTCAGTATTCAGGCGCCTGACTGTCGAGGAAAACATACGTGCCGTACTCGAACTGCAACTGGACGATGCTGGCAAACCGTTAAGCTCAACACAAATCGGCGACAACCTGGAGTCGCTGATAGACGAACTTCAAATTAGCCACATACGTCGCAACACCGCCATTTCCTTGTCGGGCGGCGAGCGTCGTCGGGTGGAAATCGCCCGCGCCCTGGCTACCCATCCACGCTTTATTTTGCTGGATGAGCCTTTTGCCGGCGTAGACCCGATTGCGGTCATTGAGATCCAGCGCATTGTGCATTTTCTGAAAAGCCGCAACATAGGCGTACTGATCACCGACCACAACGTCCGGGAAACCCTGGGCATCTGCGACCGTGCTTACATCATCAGCGAAGGCAAGGTACTAACCAACGGCCACCCCAGCGAAATCATCGACAACGAAGCCGTGCGCAAAGTATATTTGGGCAAGAACTTCAGGATGTAGGCGTCAGATTACGCGCCTGCGGCACTAATCCGACCTACGATGCAATTCGACGCATCCGCAATCCAACGCATCCGCCAAAAATTTGATCTGGCGCACTTGATTTACTTTGCATAACCTATACACTGAAATCATTATCAACGCATTACAAGGAGAACACCCACCTCATCGCCGCGCATACTGCGCACCCATCATTTCTGCAAGGAGAGCACAATATGAACCTGAGCATTATTGGTCGTCATCTGGAAGTTACCCCCGCTATACGCGAATATGTAATGAACAAAATGGCACGCGTCTCGCGGCATTTTGATAATGTTATAGACACCCAGGTCATACTCTCGATCGAGCGCCTGAAACACACCGCTGAAGTCACCATGCGCGTACGTGGCAAAGATATCCACTGCGAAGCCAACGACGAAAACCTCTACGCGGCCATCGACTTGCTTGCCGATAAAATCGATCGACAGGTCATAAAGTACAAATCCAAAACGCAAAATCACGCACACGAGCCCATTAAGCGGCAAGAAATTCCCGCCGTCGAATAAAGCTCTTACTCCCAGTTTTTGCCAACGCCCGAGCCGGCAATGCCGAGTCTCTCATCGCTAGCGCTACGCAAAACCTGGCATTCTGGCCTCAATCGCCCACCAGTGATTGGGGCCTTAGCTATCCTGCTTTGTACGACGACCGCCAAAGCCCATATAATAATCACTATGAACTTAATGTCGCGTATCTTGCCACTCTCGAATGTGGTGCTTGATCTTGCCGTCACCAGCAAAAAAAGGGCATTCGAGCAAGCCGGGTTGCTCTTCGAAAACCATCACGGCATCGCCCGTACGGCAGTGTTTCAAAGCCTTATCGCCCGCGAACGGCTGGGCTCTACTGCGCTTGGCCATCATGTTGCGGTGCCGCATGGTCGCATCAAAGACCTCAAAGAACCGTGTGCCGCGTTTATTCGCCTGGCCGACCCGGTGCGCTTTGACGCCAGTGATGGCCGTACAGCCAGCCTGCTATTCATTTTGCTGGTACCCGAAACCGCTACCCAGATACATCTTGACCTGCTCGCCGAAATAGCCAAGCTCATGTCCGATGCCGGGTTGCGGCAATTGCTGTCCACTGAAACCAACCCATCCATCGTTCATAAACTACTGACAAGCCCGCAGGCCTGATGCCCAGCCATGCTAACCATACACGACCTGGTCAACGACAACGCCGATAAAATCCCGTTTACCTGGATAGCTGGCGCAGGCTCCGCCAACCGGCTGATTCCTGACGTCGGTAGGTCTGGCGCCGATCTGGTTGGCCACTTGAATCTTATCCATCCCTCGCGCATCCAGGTATTTGGCGCAGAAGAGCTCTCTTACTACACGCGCTTCGAACTCAAGCGCCGCACACATCACCTCGAAGACTTGGTCACCGGCGGTGTGCCGGCCATGCTTATTGCCGAAGGCCTGAGCGCCCCCGACGACTTGCGTGCCTTCTGCGATCATCAGCAGGTTCCGCTGCTATCCACTCCCATCGACGCCGCCCAACTCATCGACTTGTTGCGTATCTATTTGGGTAAGCGGCTGGCGCCCAAAACCACCGCCCATGGTGTATTCATGGATGTCCTGGGTGTAGGCGTACTGATTACCGGCGAATCCGGCCTGGGTAAAAGCGAATTGGCCCTGGAACTGATCTCGCGCGGACACGGCCTGGTCGCCGACGACGCCGTCGAACTGTCACGCACAGCACCTAATGTGATAGAAGGCAGTTGCCCATCGTTATTGCAAAACCTGCTTGAAGTACGCGGTTTGGGCTTGCTCGACATCCGCACCATTTTCGGCGAAACCTCAGTGCGCCGCAAAATGAAGCTTAACCTGCTGGTGCACTTGATACGCTCAACACCCGATGCCTTCGAGCGCCTGCCGGTACAAGACCAAACCGAAAACATCCTGGGCATACCCATACGCCGGGTCATGCTGCAGGTTGCCGCCGGCCGCAACCTGGCCGTGTTGGTTGAAGCCGCGGTGCGCAACACCATACTGACCTTGCGCGGCATAGACACCATGGGTGAATTCATAGAACGGCAGGCCCTGGCCATCATGGAAAGCAGCCGCCAGGCCTGATTCCGTGCACGCGCGCAGTTCCGTCCTATAGAATAAAAGAGTGCAACACCCTTTATTCATCCTTGTTATGTGGAAAACCCCATCGTCATGCTGAATATTGTTCTGATTACTGGAATTTCTGGCTCTGGCAAGTCGGTCGCCCTACGCTTGCTGGAAGACTCCGGCTATACCTGCGTCGACAACCTGCCAGTCCGCTTCTTGCACGAATTTATTGCCAGCACGCGCGAAAGCGGCCTGGAACGCATCGCCGTCGCCATCGACGTGCGCTCGCCCGGTGAACTGGCCGAATTACCCGACGTGATCACTGGCTTGCGTGCCATGGGCACTCATTTTCGGGTGATTTTCCTTGACGCCAACGATCACACGCTGCAGCAACGCTATTCTGAATCAAGGCGGCGTCATCCCCTTACCGACCGCCTGCAGCAAGGGGGTAAATCACCCTCTTTGCAAGAATGCATAGACACCGAGCGCGAACTGCTGGCGCCCTTGCGCGAACAAGAACATGTTATTGACACCTCTGACCTCACCCCCGGGCAGTTGCGCGCCTGGGTACGCGACCTGGTGCAGGCCGATCGCGCACCCGTTATACTGACCTTTGAGTCCTTCGCCTATAAACGCGGGGTGCCCGGCGATGCCGACCTGGTCTTCGATGTACGCTGCCTGCCCAACCCCCACTACGACAGCGCGCTGCGCCCGCTAACCGGACGCGACGCACCAGTGGCAAAATGGCTGGCGCAGTTTGGCAGCGTCGAAACCATGATCACGGATATTTCCGGTTTCATCCGGCGCTGGTTGCCGCTTTACATGCAAGACACCCGCAACTACCTTACGGTAGCCATAGGATGCACCGGCGGCAAGCACCGCTCGGTTTATGTCACTGAACAGCTTGCTGTGCGCTTTTCCGACCACTCACCTCTTTTGATAAGGCATCGCAACCAGCCGCCACCCGATATTCCATGATCCAACCACGCTTACTGACCGCCACCTTCCTATGCCTGAGCCTGGCCATTTTGGCAGGCTGCTCCAGCACGAATAAAACCGGCAGTCGTGGTGGCGGCTATTACAAAGACGATGGCCCAGGCTCCAATATACCGGCCAACATCGAAGCCATTCCCAACGCTGTACCCCGCATCGAAACCCATGCCCCGGCCAATTTTCGCCCTTATGTAGTTTTTGGCAAAAAGTATGTGCCTGTCAGCGACGAAAGGCCTTTTCAGCAGCGCGGTACTGCTTCCTGGTACGGTCGAAAGTTTCACGGAAAAAAGACCGCTAACGGCGAAACCTACGATATGTATGCCATGTCGGCCGCCCACCCCACCCTGCCCATTCCCAGCTATGCGCGCGTTACCCGCGCCGGCACGGGTAAATGGGTAATTGTGCGTGTCAATGATCGCGGGCCATTCCATAGCGAACGAGTCATCGACCTGTCTTATGCGGCAGCCGCCAAGCTGGGCATCGTAGGCCCAGGCAGCGGGCAGGTCATAGTCGAGGCCATCACCAATGACGACATCCGCAACAAGCGTTATTCCAGCCCGGAAATCAGTCCTATCGGCCCGGCAGCCCCAACCGAAAAACCAACCATCATTATTGCGCAGGCGCCCCAGCCTGTGCCTGATGCGCTCGAGGTTTTGCAAGCCCAGGAACCTGACTATCAATCCAGCCTGACCAGCACGCAACCAGTTATCGGGGCCACGGCAATTTACCTGCAGTTCGGCGCATTCAGTGCGCAACACACCGCAACCGGCTTGGCCCAAAAGCTAAACAGGCAGATCAGCGAGGTAGAAAGCCGTCCGGCTCAGGTGGACCCAGCGAATAATTTATATCGGGTACGAATTGGCCCTTATCCTTCACGTACTGACGCGGTGAATGCGTCGCTGCGAATACAGCAGGCAACCGGGTTGCAGCCAGCAGTGGCGATAAGGTAGGGGCCTGGGCAATATATTGTGGCGTGGTATATGCCACAGGCATTGGCGTCGGATTACGCTGCGCTAATCCGCCCTACGAAGCAGCGCCTGCGCATACAGGGTATCGCGCGAAAGGCCGGTGACTTTGGCGGCTACGCGGGCTGCGTCACGTACAGATAGCGTTTCCAGCAAGGCGTCCAGCAAGACGGAACTGGAGGGGTCTATGTCTTCTTCAGTTGGTGTTGTGTCAGCCTGATGCACTATCAGCACGAACTCACCCTGGCTGCGATGGCTGTCTGCCGCCAGCCAGGCGGCCGCCTCGCTTAGGGGCATGGTAACCACCTGCTCAAAGCGTTTGGTCAATTCACGCGCTATCGTCAACTGACGCGCTGGTCCGCATACTTGCAGCATGTCTTTGACCGCTGCGTCTAAACGGTGCGGCGACTCGAACATGACTATTGGCGCAGGCACGGCACACCAGCGCTGCAGCCACTTTTGACGGGCTGTCGGCTTGGGTGGCATGAAACCCGCAAATACAAAGGCTGGATTTTCGTCTGAGGTTACCCCGCTGGCCATCAAGGCAGCAATCACCGCGCTGGCGCCCGGAATGGCAACCACGCCATAACCCGCAGCGCGCACCGCCCGCACGATGCGTGCGCCAGGATCGCTGACCGCCGGAGCACCCGCATCGGACACCAGAGCAACGCGTTCCCCCTGCGACAGCCTGTCGACGATGGATTGCGCTGCCTCGGCTTCGTTGTGCCTGTGCGCCGCGATCAGTGGCGTATCCACCCCCCAGGCATCCAGCAAAGGACGACTGGCGCGGGTATCTTCGGCGGCAATGACATCGCAACGTGACAGCGTCTGCCAGGCGCGCAGGCTCAGGTCACCCAGGTTCCCTATGGGAGTCGCCACCACATATAGCGTCGCCGCCGGCCAGTGCTGGGCATCGACCCGCTCGGTGAGACGTTTCCATGTCGTTGGAAGATCGGAAAAACCAGACGTTTCGCTCATACTAGATGATGTAACCCAAAAGGAAAGGATAAAACCCATGGCCGATGATCAGCGGCTATACGAACTGGCGCAGGCTGCGCAACACCAAGCCATACGCAAGCGGCGACGCGCAATGCAGGCCAGGGCAAAAAGCGGCTCATCAGCCCCCATTTGCACCCGTGCGGCACACGGAGCTTGCGCTTGGACGCATAACGACAACAACCACGTAGACACCAACCATCGGGCACCTGCCTGGTCGCCCAGACAGCTAGCCGGACACCAGGCCGAAGAACAAGCCCGGCTATACCTGCAAGCACGCGGGCTGACCATAGTAATTCAGAATCTGCGCAGCAAAACGGGCGAGATCGATTTGATTGCCATCGATCAGGGTGTTCTGGTGTTTGTTGAAGTCAGGCAAAGGCATACACGACAATACGGAGGCGCTGCCGCCAGTGTAAACCGACGCAAGCAAGGCCGCCTGATCAGAACAGCACAATATTATCTGCCACGCCTGGCGCGACGTTATTTTCGTGGCGTCATGCCCGCCTGCCGTTTTGACGTTGTCAGCATGGAACTTGATACAGTGACGTGGATACGGAATGCATTTGAAGAGTGATTCCGTTGCCAGGCTTACCTTGCCAAGGGCAGCTTACTGCCGGAAATAGCACGTTCCAGCAATACATCGCCTCGGAACTGGAATAGCTTTGCGGGCCGCCCTGCCGCACCTCGTGTCATTTGACCGGTCTCTTCGACCAGCGCCTGCTGCTCGATGAAGCGACGAAAATTTTGTTTGTGCAGGCAGCGGCCAGCCACTGCCTCGAAAGCGTGCTGCAATTGCAACAGCGTAAATTCAGGCGGCATCAACTCGAATACCACGGGGCGATAACGGATCTTGGCCCGCAAACGCGCCATGGCCGTCGCCAGAATACGACGATGGTCATGCCGCATGGCATCACCCGGCAACAGGGCGGCGGACGTAGCGCCAGACCGGCGAGCCGCCTCGGGAACCAGCCCGGCCTCGAACAGCAATTCGTAGCGCTGCAACACCATATCTTCGCTCCATGCGGCGTCCGAGCCAAAGGTAAAAGCCACCCTGTGGCGACGCTGGTGTCGCGCGACAGCCGGCGCCTGGTCGGACCAATCAAGCAAGGCCGGCATGATCTGTTCGGCGATCATTTCAGGTGGACCGTTGCGCCAGTCTTCCCAGGGGAAGTAGCGATACCAGTCTTGCCACCCCACGGTATCAATATCCGGATTGTCGAGTTCCCGGGTCAGGCCAAGGTAGCTGACCGAAATGATGCGCTGCCCTTGCTGGTTGGCACGATCGCCATCGGCAAAGGTATACAACTGTTCGACATACCCCAAAGGGTGATGAGTCTGGGCCTCTACCCAGGCGCGCAGGCCAGCTTGCAAAGAGCGGTGCGACGACTCGAACGGCCCAGCCGGCAAGGCCTGGGCGCAATCGCGGGTCAGTACGCGAGGCTGGCCTTGTGCCACAGCCACCAGCACCGCGACCAGCTCAGTGGCAACCGTATTGCCGGGCGTAGCGGCAAGCTTAGGGTAATCAGGTGACATGGGAAGCGAAAAAACCTTCATTATAGGAATACGGCTGCGCTGCTTGGTTCAGTGCTACCTGCTTAAAGGCAACCACCCTCCTATCAGCATGAAAAACCCACCACACACCTGATTGAAGCGTCGGCCACTGCGCTTGAGCCAATGACGAATACGAAAGGCCAGGCTGGCAATAAGCAGCTCGGTAATGATTTCGACCACGACGAACGTTGCCGACATAATTGCAAACTGTAGCAACAGGCTGCGCTGCGGATCAATAAACTGGGATAGGAAGGCGCCGAAAAACAAAATGGCCTTGGGGTTGGAAACCGCCGACAAAAAGCCTTGCCTGAACAAGGCCATACCATGCCGGGCACCGGGCTGCGTGCTGGCGTCGGTATTGGGAGCAGGCGAACGCCACACCTGGATTCCAAGCCAGATCAAGTAAGCACCACCCACCCATTTCAGTACAGCCAACATGCTCGCCGAGGCCTGGAGCAGCGCACCTATACCCATCATTGACAGACCTATGACCAGCGTAAAGCCCACTGCACCACCTGACACACCAAATAGTGTTTTACGCAGACCATACAAGGCTCCGTTGGTAAGGGCCAACAAGCCATTGGGGCCTGGCGCAACCGACAGGGCCAGCGCCGCCATAAGATAAATAAGCCATGTATCAAGCGTCATGCTCGGTCTCCAATAGTTACGCCGACAGTTTAAGCCACACCAATTGTTATATATCAAAAACTATTGCGTCTTTAATATAAAGTACTGGACAGTGCATTAGCACCTACCTAAGATCAAAAAAACAAGATCATAAATTTGGGGACAAAAATGAAAACAAAAAGCCGGGTGGCGTTAACCGCTGCCGCTTTGTTGTGCGCACCAGCCATTGCCGCTCAACCTGCTGCACAGCCCGTAAAAATTGGCGTACTTGGCGACTTGAGCTCCATCTACTCCGCCATCGGCGGCAAAGGCCTAATCGATGCCGCGCGCATGGCGGTTGAAGATTTCGGCGGTAAAGTGCTGGGCCAGCCCATAGAAGTCCTTTATGCCGACACACAAAACAAAGTCGATATCGCGTCCAACCAAGCGCGGCAATGGTTTGATGTCGAAGGCGTGGACATGATCACCGACCTGCCATCTTCCGGCCTGGCCTTAGCGGTCAGCATGCTGGCAGAAGAAAAGAAAAAAATCGTGCTCGTGACTAGCGCGGCAACCTCCGACCTGACTGGCAAGAGCTGCTCGCCATATACCGCCCACTGGACCTACGACACCTACTCCACAGCTCGTGGCACTGGTGCCGCTGTCATGAAAGAAGGTGGCGACACCTGGCATTTCATTACTGTCGACTACGCCTTTGGCAAGGCGCTAGAGCGCGATGCCACCGAAGTCATCAAAGAACTCGGCGGCAAGGTACTGGGCACATCCACCCACCCTCTTGGCGCGCCCGACTTCAGTTCTTACCTGCTACAGGCCCAAAGCTCGAAAGCCAAGGTGATTGGTCTGGCCAATGGCGGCAACGACACCGTCACCACGCTTAAGCAGGCTGCGGAATTCGGCCTGGGCAAGGGCGAGCAAAAAATGGCCGCCTTCATCACCTTCCTGACTGACATCAAAGCCATCGGCTTGCCTACCGCCCAGGGACTTTACCTGACTGAAGCGTTCTACTGGGACCAAAACGACCAGACCCGCGCCTGGTCACAACGTTTCCACCAGCGCAACGGAACCATGCCCACCATGACACAGGCAGGCACTTACAGCGCTGTCATTCACTACCTGAACGCCATCAAGGCGGTAGGCACCAAAGACACTGATCAAGTCATGGCGCAAATGCGGGCCACGCCTATCAACGACTTCATGACCACCAACGGCAGCTTACGCAAGGATGGCCGGGTAGTACGCGACATGTACCTGTACCAAGTAAAGACACCCGCCGAATCCAAAGGCGAATGGGACCTCTACAAAGTGGTGGGCACAACACCCGGCGAGCAGGCTTTCCGGCCTATGGATCAAGGCGGCTGCAAACTGGTGCAATAACCTGCATGCCTGGCCGGCACAAACACCTTAACGGGAAAACACCCCATGAAGCTCGATCATCACTACACCATGACGATAGACGGCGCAGCCGCTACGTCGACTGAAACATTTACCGTGATCAACCCGGCCACCGAACAAGTGATCGCCAATGCACCCGACGCCACCCACGAACAGGTCGATGCGGCAATTGCCGCGGCACGGCGAGCTTTCCCTGGCTGGAGCACCACTCCTCTTGAACGCAGGCAGGCTTTGGTACGCCAAATAAGCGAACGCCTGGCCGAACACAAAACCGACTTTGCCGCACTGTTAACACAAGAGCAAGGCAAACCCTTAGCCGACGCCGAATCGGAAATCGACCGCTGTCTACATTGGCTGCAAGAAACCGCCAAGTTGGCGCCCCCAGTACAGGTTTTTACAGATACGGCTGACAAGCACATAGAAACCCGCCATGTGCCCATAGGCGTAGTCGCCGCCATTTCTCCATGGAATTTCCCCATGACGCTTGCCATATGGAAAATCGCACCTGCGCTCGTGGCGGGCAATACCCTGATTCTTAAGCCGTCCCCCTTTACCCCCCTAACCTCACTAAAGCTGGGTGAACTGATTCGCGACCTGCTGCCAGCGGGTGTCTTCAGCGTGCTGTCGGGCTCTGACCGCCTGGGGCCATGGCTGACCGAACACCCAGGCATAGACAAAATCGCCTTTACCGGCTCTACCCCCACCGGCAGAGCCATCATGCGCAGCGCATCAACAACGCTCAAGCGCGTTACCCTTGAACTAGGCGGCAACGATCCCGCCATTATTCTTGCCGATGCCGACATAGAAGCATGGGTTCCTCGTCTGTTTTGGGCTGCCTACTCCAACAACGCCCAATTCTGCCTGGCCTCCAAGCGCATGTATATCCATGCCAGCATCTACGACCAGTTCGCCAGCGCCTTTGTCAGTTATGCAAAAAAAGTCAAGGTTGGCAACGGTGCCCATGCTGGCACACAAATCGGCCCTATCCAGAATCAGCCCCAGTTCAATCGCGTGCGACAATTATTGCAAGACACCCATGCTCAAGGGATCAAATTTTTGCTGGGCGGAGACGTGCCTGACAGCAAAGGTTACTTTATCCCCATTGCCATCGTTGATAACCCGCCCGATGATGCACGCGTGGTTGCCGAAGAAGCTTTCGGGCCAGTTTTGCCACTGCTTAAATTTTCAGACGAAAACGAGGTTGTGCGCCGAGCCAATGACACGATTTTCGGCCTGGGCGCATCGGTCTGGAGCAAAGACCTGGATCATGCACGCCAACTGGCCAATCGGCTGGAAGCGGGCACCGTATGGATCAACACCATACACGAACTGTCGCCCACCTACACATTTGGTGGTCACAAGCAATCTGGCCTGGGCACGGAAAATGGCCTGGCTGGCCTACTTGAATACACCAATGCGCAAACGATAATCACAAATCGCGGCGCGGTCAAAAGCATTGACTAAGACTCAACATAAATGACGGACATCAGTACAATTAGTTACAAGAGAGACGTTTGGTTTCGCACCTTGGCAGTTATGGTAAATTCCATTCAGGCAGACGGCATACAGATCCAGTCTGCTTAACTGAACACTTCCAAAATCACCATGCGCCTATGCCTATCGTCAGCCAGCCTTCGTGTACGCCTGCTCTTGCTGATTCTGGCAGCCTTGTTGCCTGCCGTTGCCATGCTGATCTTCCAGGGCATCCAGAATAACCGGGCAGCCTACCAAACCCTGGTGCACGAAGCCGAATCCCTGACCTACCAGATTGCAACCATCGCCAAAGAAACCCTGCCTGATCCCAGTCAGATCTTGGGCAATCTGGCGGCTGCCCCTGAACTACGTCAAGACGGCCCCGCCTGCGATGAGCTTCTTGCAGCAACACTGCAACGCTCTTTTTACCTGAAAAACATAGTAGTCATTCTTCCCAATGGCGACCTGACATGCTCGGGCCAGCCACAAGCCAAGCCCATCAATTTGGCCGATGCACCCGATTTCCAGAAAATCATGGGAAGCAAAGCCACCATCATTAGCGGCTTGCGCATCAGCCTGAACAACACCTATACCATTGGTGTGTTTGCCCACCCTGTCAGGGATGATCAGCAAAATATCACACGCATTATCGCCATCTCGCTGAACGTGACGTCACTGGCAGCAGCCTTGAATCGGGCATTGGACAGTTCGCCACGTTTCCAAGGAATTGCGGCAACCATACTGGACAGCTCGGGAAATGTGCTGGCCGCCGCCCCAGAATACGAACCCACAGGCCAAAATGCGCGTTACCGGGATCAGATAAAAACCAAACTCGATCCTAGCGGCGTGCAGACCCAACGCGAAACCTGGCGCAACGGCGTACTCAACACGACGGCCTACCTGCCTTTATACGCTTCTGTAGCAAACACGCTCTACCTGCGGATCGGAGTACCCCTGGCCGAACCACAAGCCGCCGTTCGACGCACCACCCTGCGCAACTGGCTGGTGGTCATCATAGGGTCGCTACTAGCGCTGGCGGCGGCCTGGTTACTTAGCAACTGGCTGGTCATCAGGCCGATCAGCGTGCTGAACCGTACTGCAACACGACTAGGCCTAGGTGATTTCAGCGCACGCACCGGCCTGGGCAACAACAGCGACGAAATCGGCAGCCTGGCGCGCCAGTTCGACGATATGGCCGAGCAACTGCAGCACAAGCATCTGGCCTTGTTGCGTATCAGCCGGGTGCAAGCCGTGCGCAGCGCCACCAACGGCGCCGTCTTGCGCGCACACAGCGAAAAAAAACTGCTCGCCGATGTCTGTGAGGTTATCCAGGAGATCGGTGGGTACGAACTGGCCTGGGTCGGCTATGTACCAACTGATCCTTCCATGCCGCTACAGTTGCAGGCGCACTCGGGCGCCAACGACAAATTGCTGACCAGCTTTGCCCGCAGCAGCTGGAACGAGCGCAGCACCGACCACGAGCCGGTTACCAGGGCCACCCATAGCGGCGCCACACAGGTTTTCCAAGACTTATCAATAGCTACCGAACGCGCTCAGTGGCGCACAGAGGCGGCCGCCCATGGCTGCGCTTCTGCCATCGGGCTGCCCTTGCAGGTGGCAGGCACCGTGATAGGCGGCTTGGGTATATTTTCAACCGATCCACAAGCTTTTGGGTCGGAAGAAATTCAGTTGCTCACAGAAACCGCCAACGATTTGTCTTTTGGGCTGTCGGCCCTGCGCGCCGCCAACGAAGTACGCCGCAGCCAGGCATTCCTAGGACTGGTCATCAACAACATACCAAGCATGGTGTTTGTAAAAGATGCCCAGGACCTCCGTTTTGTCAGTATGAACCCTGCTGGCGAAGCCCTGACCGGCTTTCGCGAAAAAGACATCATCGGTAAAACCGACCATGAGCTTTTCCCGGCGGAGCAGGCAGCCTTGTCTGCCAGCAAAGATCGCGCCGCATTAAACGGTACAGGCAAGGTGTCCTCTTTCAACGAACTCATCACTACAAAATCAGGCGAGATTCGACTACTGCAAACCAAGAAGCTGCCGTTACTGGACGCCGAGGGCAAGCCCAAATACCTGCTGGGCATCGCGGACGACATCACCGAGCAACAGAAAGTAAATCAACAGCTGAATTATCTGGCTACCCACGATACTCTCACCAGCCTGCCCAACCGTAGCCTGCTGCTGGAAAGGCTGATGCATGCCACGTCGCACGCCAAACACAATCATCAGCGATTTGCTCTGCTATATGTTGATATCGATGCGTTCAAAGAAATCAACGACACTCTGGGCCACTTTACCGGCGACAAAGCGCTGAAGAAAGTAAGCCGTATATTAAGGTCGGCCATGCCTCAGGTGCGTACCATCGCCCGGGTTGGGGGCGATGAATTTGTACTGCTTCTGGAAGACATTACAGGCAAACCCCAGGCGGCAAGCGCTGCAACCCATCTGAAAAGCTGCTTTCAAAGGCCGTTCAAGGTGGAGGGCCGTGAGGTATTCATGACGATCAGCCAAGGCATCAGCATATTCCCTGACGACGCCGACCACGGCGAAGCGCTACTGCGCATTGCCGATATCGCGATGTATCATGCCAAATCCCAAGGGCGCAATACCTATGTTTTTTATTCTCACGATCTCAATATCCGCGCTACCGAAAAGCTGGAAATGCGCAACCTGCTGCGCAACGCCATCGACAAGAACGAACTCATCCTGCATTACCAGCCCAAAGTATCCATGCAGACTGGCAAAATCATAGGCGCCGAAGCCCTGATACGCTGGAACTGCGCTGATCACGGACTGATTCCTCCCGGGCAGTTCATACCTCTGGCTGAAGAAAGCGGGCTCATTATCCCGATAGGTGAATGGGTCTTGCGCACGGCCTGTGCTCAGGCAATGTCCTGGCAAGAACAAGGCCTGCCGCCCATCGTCATGGCGATCAACCTGTCGCCGCGCCAATTCAGGCAGGCTGACCTGCGCGAGCGCATCCAGCATACGCTAGCCTACACCAGGCTGCGCCCTGAATACCTTGAACTGGAAGTCACTGAAACAGCCATTATGGACAACGCCGCCAGCGCCATTGTGTTGCTGAACAATATTCATGATATGGGCGTGAATCTGGCCATCGACGACTTCGGCACAGGCTATTCCAGCCTGGCCTACCTGAAACAATTGCCCGTCAGCGTGCTGAAGGTGGATCAGTCGTTTGTGCAGGGGCTGACTTCCGAGGCCAACGATGCGGCCATTGTTACCGCCGTCATCGCCATGGCGAAATCCTTGCACCTGGCGGTAACAGCAGAAGGGGTTGAAACCCAGGAACAACTAAACGCCTTGAAGAAGCTGGGTTGCGATAATTACCAAGGCTATTTCTTCAGCAAGCCCTTGCCCGCCGACGAGTTCACCGCCTTGCTGCGTAGCTCGGGTTAGCGCGATACCTGCTGCCATGGCTATTAACGACGCTGTCGGGTTCTAGTGACATTGTCTATCTCTGGTAATGTCGTCTGGTTTTTTATGACGTTGTCGGTTTCTTATGACGTTGTCTGGGGTGGGTGAAGCTCAGTGCGGCACGGCGTGCTTGTTTCCGCGTCTGCCTCGTACAGCCGGGCGTCGGCCGAACTCGCTGCGCTCAGACAGCGGCCGACGACACCCCCCGGCTTCCCTTCGTCAGCACGCGGCGCACGCCTACCGCCGCACTGAGCTTCACCCACCCCAGACAACTGCGTAACAGAAAATTGGCCGGCCTGACGGCCTGAGCTGCTGGTTTTACTGGTGCGGCTGGTTGGCCATGAATAGGCTGATCCAAGCTACATTGATGTAAAAAGTCGGGTGTGTCGGGGGCTGTGCAGGCGCCTTGCGCAAGCCGTTACGGTCAG
This sequence comes from Alcaligenaceae bacterium, assembly GCA_013416445.1. Classification (GTDB taxonomy): domain Bacteria; phylum Pseudomonadota; class Gammaproteobacteria; order Burkholderiales; family Burkholderiaceae_B; genus Pollutimonas. The sequence goes on along the minus strand of JACCER010000009.1, from coordinate 54,250 downwards.
CGCCATCGAGGAGGCAAGGCCGCGGCTGTCTGAGCCCGGCGCTTGTCGGACCACTGGTCCGACCGGGCGAGTTCCGCGGACGCCTCGATGGTGCTGACCGTAACGGGAACCCCGTCAGGGGCGCAGCGCGTGAAGCCGAAACAGCCCCTGACACACCCGACTTTCACAAGAACGAAAAAACCACACAAAACACACGCCTGCCCGCCAGGAACAAAAAGCCATTCCCGACGCATCCAAAGCTGTAGCGTGACCCGTCATGCAAATGCATAGCGTTTGGACATACTCGGACTGTTAACGTCGGATTACACTAATTCAGCGTATCCAGCTTCTGTTGCAAGGCATCTAGCGGCAATGCGCCATTGACTCGGCTGCCGTCGGCAAAAATAATGGCAGGCGTGCCTTGTACCCTCATTTTCTTGCCCAGGGCCAGCACGGTTTCAACCGGTGTTTCGCAAACGGCTTCTGGCGGTGTCTTGCCATCAATCATCCAGGCGCGCCAGGTGGCAGCCTGATCTTTGGCGCACCAGATATTGCGTGCCTTGATATCCGAATCAGGCGACAAGATAGGGAAAAGAAAGGTATAAACCGTGGTATTGTCGACTTGTTGCAAGGTTTCGTGCAGACGCTTGCAATAACCGCAATTCGGGTCCTCGAAGATAGCCAGCTTACGTGCGCCGTTACCCTTTACCTGCTTGACGGCCAGTTCCAGCGGCAAAGCCGAAAACGACACTTGCGACAACTGTTCCAGGCGTTGTGCGGTCAAGTCTTTACGAGTCTTGGCATCAACCAGCGAACCCTGCAATATGTAACTGACCTGAGCATCGGTGTACAGCAGATCCATGCCTATCTGGACCTCGAACAAACCGGGAAACGGCGTAGGCTTGATATCGGCAATATCAATACCGGGAAAGCGTTCAGCAAAGCCTTTACGTATGCTTTCGGTAGATAGGGTAACACTTGGCTTGCCTGTGTCACTGCCCTGGGTCGACAAGAGCTGGGCTTTGGCTGCAAAGGCCGAGGCACCAATGAAAGGCAGGCTGGCCAGCAAGGCTGTTGCCAGCAAACCCTTGAAAATCGAACGCATAGATACTCCTGATTAGGTATGGGTGTAGATAATATTTTGTTGTACGGCCGTGTTTTACCGAATGCTGCGCCTTTCGTATGGTTGTGGCGTTGGTTGTCGGATTATGCCTTCGGCTAACCCGACCTACCCGCCTGCCAATTACGAACCAGACGCGCCACCGATCAAGAAGCGCTTGATAAACGGCAAATGATCAACGCACTGCATGCCGACATTGCGGGCCCAGGCTACAGGCGCCGCCTGAACGGCAAACAAACGATGCAGGCCATCGGTGGCAACACGCATGGCCATGATGGGCTCGGCGCGTGCGCGCCGGTAACGATGCAATACTCGCAAATCGCCCGGCCCTCTGTATGTTTCTTTGTCGCCCAGAACTCGTATAAGTTCCGCAACATCGGCCAAGCCAAGATTCAGCCCCTGCCCCGCCAGCGGATGTACGCGGTGCGCGGCATCGCTGACCAGGGCAACGCCAGGCGCCACCATGCCGCTTTGGTCAAGGAACAGCGGGAACCCAAACATGGGGCTGCGTGCAGTTAATCGCCCCAGGCGTCCATTGCTGATCGCCGCCAGCCTGACTTCAAGATTTTTGTTGCGCTCGTCTTCGGGCAGCGCCATGAGCGCTTTTGCCATGGCTTCAGGCATGGACCACACCATGGACACCTGATGACCATCAGCGGTATCCGGCAAGGGCAAGAGCGCCAGTATAGAGTCGCCCGTAAACCACTGCATGGCTATATTTTGGTGTGGCAGCTCGGCATCCAGGTGCAGCACCAGACCCATATCTCCATATGGCCTGGAGTCGTGATGTATTCCCGCCGCCGTACGCACCGGCGACTGGGCGCCGTCGGCGCCTACCAGCAAGTCGGCTTTCAGCGCCCGGCCCGTATCGGTGAACACCGTATTGGACTCCAGCCGCTGGAATTTCTCTTGGTGCCAGGCCACCCCAAATACCTGCACAGCCTGGTGCAGTGCGCGCTCTATTTCGCTGGACTCGACTATCCATGCCAAGGCGGTCTGGGCTGCCTGCCAGGCCTGCAGATTCAAGCTGCCGCCGCCGTCACCATAGACTTCCATGGCCTCTACGGGCGTCAGCCGACGCGCGTCCATCATGTTCCATACACCCAGCCTGGCCAGAAACGCCTGGCTGGCAGCTGAAATAGCGTACACCCTTGGGCTATAGGTATCAGTGGGCGCCGACGCAGGTGTAGTTCCGGGAGCGATCAGCGCGACATTGAACCCAGCCTTGGCCAGTCCTAGCGTGGCGGCCAGGCCGGCAATGCCGCCGCCGCATACCAATACAGATTCTTTAGTCATCGTGCGCTCGGGGCTCCTGCTTGTTTAGGCCATAATACCCAGGTGTCTCCGCGCTGCTTCATGCGCCCGGCCATTGCACCGGCCTCGTCGCCAAAACCCCAGTAAAAATCGGTACGACCCGCCCCCTTGATGGCAGCCCCCGTATCTTGCGCGAATACCAGGCGCTCAAGGGGCTGGCTGGTGGCCGGATAGGTGGTCGCCAGGAACACAGGGGCGCCTAGAGGCACAAAGGTGGTGTCAACCGCAATGGCCCGCTGCCCGATCAGGGGAATGCTATAGGCGCCTTTGGGACCCAGTTCGACATCGGTTATGGCTTCCTCGTTGAAAAACACCATGGCCGGATTGGCATTGAGCATTTCCTGCACACGCTTGGGGTTGCGCTTGGCCCAAGCCTTGATATTTTGCATGGAAGTCTGGGCCAGCGGCAGTTCGCCCTGTTTGGCCAGCCATTGGCCTATGGAAGCGTAAGGGCGCCCATTGTGGTCGGCATAGGCCAGCCTTACGGTGCTGCCGTTATCGAGTTGCGCCCGGCCCGAGCCCTGTATTTGCAGGAAAAACGCTTCGACCGGATCGTTGACCCAGACAATGACAGGCGGTTGGCGCGCCGCGGACTTGGCGATTTCAGCACGAGTGTCGTAAGGTACTACGCGCTTGCCGGCAAGCTTGCCACGAATACGCTTACCAGCGAGTTCGGGGTATACCGCCCCCAAGTCGATAGTAAGGAGATCGTCGGGCGCTGTATACAAAGGCCACTGGTATTCGCCATGACGCTTGCGGGAGGCACGCACCAAGGGCTCGTAGTAGCCTGTAACCGTGTTTTGCGCGGGCTTGCCTGCTGCATCGAGCAGCCGCCATGGCTGCAACTGGGCCTGTAAAAACTGCCTGACTTCTGCCCCGGCCGCGGCCTGGGTCGCAAGCCCCGACTGCGCTGCTGCGGCGCATACTGGCTGCCAGGCCCGTGGCGTGGCTCGTGCCTGCATCGCCAGCGAACCGGAAACGGGCCGCATCAAGCCCTTGCAGTTGTTGATGAAGGCCTTCCAGACATGCGCCAGGTCATCGTTTTTCCAGCCAGGCAACGCAGCCCAGGATTCCTGCTGAAACTTGCCTGCCAGAGCGCGGGCGGGGGTGTCGCGCATGGCGTCGAGCGAAGGCACTCGCAGCGGTTGCTCGGCAATGTTTTCAGGGACGGCTGCAACTTCGGATTCAGGCGTACTCGGAACGGTACTGCATGCTGCCAGGAAGGCCAGCAGTGTTGCAGAAAACAGAATTCTTTTCATAAAGAGACCAGAGCTACAAATTAGTGCAGGGTGCGCGGCATTGCCAGGACAAACTCCAGGATGGGCACTTCGAAGGGAATGCCATTTTCACCGACGCAGTGATAGGTACCACGCATGGTACCCACCGGTGTCGGCAAAGGACAGCCGCTGGTGTATTCAAAGGTTTCACCAGGGTTCAGCAAAGGCTGCTGGCCCACTACGCCCAAGCCTCGCACTTCTTGGGTGTGCTGCTGACCATCGGTGATGATCCAGTGACGGCTGATGACCTGTGCGGCATGCTCGCCCTTGTTGGTGATGCGCACGGTATAGGCAAACACGAATTGCTGTTCGTCGGGCTCGGATTGCTCGGGCAAATACTGGGGTGTAACGGTTACTGCAATATCGTAAGGTTTCATGTTCAGGTTCCGAATTAAATGTGGTAGCCGCCGTATTTAAAAGGAAAGTCAGCACTAACCTGTAATAATGGCATATTCGCTGTTTTGGTCATTATCTAACAACTGGTGTCTTTTCCATGCCATTTACCCAACCTGCCCGTATCGCCCCCAGCTTGCTGGCGGCAGATTTTGCCCGCCTGGGCGAAGAAGTAAAAAATGTTGTTGCCGCTGGCGCCGACTGGATACATTTCGATGTCATGGACAACCATTATGTACCGAACCTGACCATGGGCCCCATGGTTTGCGAGGCCTTGCGACCACACACCGATGCGCCCATAGACGTACACCTCATGGTTGAACCGGTAGACGCCATTATCCCGCAATTTGCCAAAGCGGGCGCCAATATTATTACTTTCCACCCCGAAGCGTCACGCCATCCCGACCGAACCTTGTCACTGATCAAAGAACATGGCTGCCTGGCGGGCCTGGTATTCAATCCGGCCACCTCGCTCGAATGGATGGACTACGTCATGGACAAGCTTGATGTCGTACTCCTGATGTCGGTCAACCCTGGCTTTGGCGGGCAGAAGTTCATACCCGGCACCTTGCCCAAGCTTGCCCAGGCGCGCCGCAAAATCGACGCCTGGATCAATAACGGCGGGCAGCGTATAGCCCTGGAAGTCGACGGGGGGGTCAATACAAGCAATATATCGGCCATACGCGCAGCCGGCGCCGATACCTTTGTGGCAGGTTCCGCTATTTTCGGCCAACCCGACTACAAAACAGTAATCGACGCCATGCGTGCGGAAATCGCCAAAGCTGAATCCATTTCCGCGTAGGTAAGATTAGCGCCAAAGGCGCATAATCCGACAAACACAAGAGACGCCCCATGCCTTTCGCCGCTGTACTGATAGACCTTGACGGAACCCTGCTAGACACCATCCCCGACCTGGCCCATGCCGCCAACGCCACCCGCGTAGAGCTTGGGCTGGCGCCGCTGCCGCAAGACACCATTGCCAGCTATATAGGCAAGGGCACAGAACACCTGATCATGCTGACGCTATCGAACAACCCTGCCGGTTCAACACCCAGCGCCAACGACATCCAGCAGGGGCTGGACATCTTCGGCCGTCACTACCACGCGGTCAATGGCGACCAAGCCACCTTGTACCCAGGGGCGCTGGAAGGCTTGAACGCGTTCAAGGATGCCGGCCTGAAAATGGCCATCGTCACCAACAAGCCAGCCGAATTTACGCACCCGTTATTGAAAAGCGCAGGCATTGCCAACTTTTTCGAGCACATTGTGTGCGGCGATACCTGCACCCGTAAAAAACCCGACCCCATGCCTTTGCTGCACGCCTGCACACTGCTGCAGGTCGCTCCTGAAAACGCCCTGGCCATAGGCGATTCGGTCAACGACGCCCTGGCTGCTCGGGCGGCCAATATCACTGTGCTGGCCGTGCCCTACGGCTACAACGAAGGAATGGACGTGCGTTCTCTGGAAGTAGATGATATAGTTATGTCCATCAACGAGGCGGCCCAGTGGGCGCTTCGCAACTAGCCGCACCAAATATTCATGACCACTACCGTTACCTATTACAGCATTACGCCCTGCGCCAACTGGCGCTGGTGGCGTTTGTGTTCTGGGTAGCGGTAATCCACTCCCGGCACCAAAGACCTTGTCTTTTACGTGTCGTCAGCATTACAAAAAGCACAGCCCGGAACCTGAAAATGGCCGGGCTTTTTTTGATTCAAGTCCCGGCCTCTATGTAAACATTTCACAGAGACTTTTATGACGGAAATCGAATTCAATGCGCTGGCGGCACAAGGCTACAACCGCATTCCTCTTATTGCCGAAACCTATGCCGACCTGGACACCCCGCTTGCCATCTATCTGAAACTGGCTCACAACGGCCCCGAAGGGGGGCGCAACAGTTGCCTGCTTGAGTCCGTCGTGGGCGGCGAGCGCTTCGGGCGCTATTCATTCATTGGCTTGCCCGCCAAAACGGTAATACGGTCCAGCGGCACCACTACCGAAATCTTGCACCAGGGTAAAGTGGTCGAGACGCACGAGGGCGACCCGCTCAGCTTTATCGAATCCTTCCAGCAGCGATTCAAGGTTGCCATACGCCCCGGCATGCCGCGCTTTGCGGGCGGCCTGGCTGGCTACTTCGGCTACGACGCCGTACGCAACATCGAACCGCGCCTGGGTCCAGCCGTCAAGCCTTTCCCGGCCGGCCAGGACGAAGGCACGCCCGACATCATGCTGCTGCAAATCGACGAACTGGTCATTGTCGACAACCTGGCGGGCCGCACCTACCTGATTGTGTACGCCGACCCGGCACAAGCGGAAAGCTACGCCCTTGCCAAGCGCCGCCTGAAAGAACTGCGCGAAAAACTCCGTACACCCGTTGTTATCCCCTACGCCTACGCCAGCATGCAAACCGCCAGCCGGCGCGACTTCGCCAAAGAAGACTATATTGCCGCCGTGCTCAAGGCCAAGGAATACATCGCCGCCGGCGACTTGATGCAAGTGCAAATAGGCCAAGTCATCACCAAGCCATTCCGCGACTCGCCACTATCCTTGTATCGTTCGCTGCGCTCGCTGAACCCGTCACCCTACATGTACTACTGGAATTTCGACAATTTCCAGGTGGTGGGCTCATCGCCTGAAATCCTGGTGCGCCAGGAAATCGTGGCCGAGGCCGACAAAGAAAAAACCATGGTCACCATCCGTCCACTGGCCGGCACGCGCAAACGCGGCGCCACGCCCGAACAAGACGCGCAATTGGCTGAAGAACTGTTGGCCGATCCCAAAGAACGCGCCGAACACGTCATGCTTATCGATTTGGCCCGCAACGATGTCGGCCGTGTCGCCAAGACAGGGTCCGTCGAAGTGACCGACACCATGACCATAGAACGCTATTCCCATGTCATGCACCTCGTTTCCAATGTTTGCGGCGAACTGCACGACGGCATGAGCAATATGGATGTACTGCGCGCCACTTTCCCCGCCGGCACACTCACTGGCGCCCCCAAGGTACGCGCCATGGAAATCATCGATGAACTCGAACCCGTGCGCCGGGGTATCTACGGCGGCGCAGCCGGCTACCTGAGCTACGGCGGCGAAATGGACGTTGCCATTGCAATACGCACCGGCATCGTCAAAGACGGCATGCTGTATGTACAGGCCGCCGCCGGTATCGTGGCTGACTCCGACCCCGAAAAAGAATGGCAAGAAACAGAAGCCAAGGCGCGCGCCGTATTACGGGCCGCGGAACAAGTACAGTTTGGCCTCGACGAACCCATTTGACGCGCAAAGCATCATCCCAAGGAGACACTCATGCTATTGATGCTTGATAACTACGATTCTTTTACCTATAACCTGGTGCAATATTTTGGCGAACTGGGCGAAGACGTTGAGGTTCGCCGCAACGACCAAGTCAGCGTGGCAGATGTCATCGCCATGCAGCCAGAACGCATCTGCGTATCACCTGGCCCATGCTCGCCCGCCGAGGCTGGCATTTCCATAGAGCTGATCCGGCATTTCGCCGGCAAGCTGCCCATACTGGGCGTATGCCTGGGCCATCAAGCCATAGGCGCCGCCTACGGTGGCGATATCGTGCGTGCCAGGCAGATCATGCATGGCAAAGTGTCGGAAATAACCCATACAGGCACTGACGTTTTTACGGGCCTGCCTTCGCCCTTTACCGTGACCCGCTACCATTCGCTGGCGGTCAGACGCGATACCCTGCCTGACTGCCTGGAAATCACCGCTGAAACCGCCGACGGGGAAATCATGGGGCTACGCCACAAGACCTTGCCTGTTTTTGGCGTGCAATTCCACCCAGAATCCATACTCAGTGAACACGGCCACGCATTATTGCAAAACTTCCTGAATGTAAAAATATAAAGCCACGAGACCATGATGACCATTACCCCAACCGAAGCGCTTTCACGCTGTATCGAACATCGCGAAATCTTCCACGACGAAATGCTGCACCTGATGCGCATGCTGATGCGAGGCGAGGTATCCCCGCAAATCGCCAGCGCGCTCATCATGGGCTTGCGCGTCAAAAAGGAAACCGTAGGTGAAATCGCCGCAGCGGCGCAGGTCATGCGCGAATTCGCCCTCCCCGTACACACCTCGGCTCCCGAAGAGTTGCTCGATATGTGCGGCACCGGAGGTGACGGCTCCAACACCTTCAATATTTCCACCGCCTCCATGTTCGTGGCGGCTTCGGCGGGGGTAAAAATCGCCAAACACGGCAATCGCAGCGCCTCGTCCTCGTCGGGCAGCGCCGATGTGCTCGAAGCTCTGGGCGCACAAGTCATGCTCAGCCCCGAGCAAGTAGCCGACAGCATAGACAGTACCGGCATAGGCTTTATGTTTGCACCTGCGCACCACGGCGCCATGAAAAACGTCGCAGCCGTGCGCAAAGAGCTCGCCGTGCGCACAATTTTCAATATTCTTGGGCCGCTGACCAACCCCGCCAACGCCGCCAATCAGCTCATGGGCGTATTCCATCCCGATCTGGTCGGCATCCAGGTACGCGTGCTGCAACGCCTGGGCTCCAGGCATGTCCTGATCGTGCATGGCAAAGACGGCATGGACGAGGCCTCACTGGGCGCAGCCACTCTGGTGGGCGAACTGAAAGACGGCCAGGTGCGCGAATACGAAATCCATCCTGAAGACTTTGGCATGGCAATGGTGTCTAATCGCTCCATCAGGGTCAACAATCGCGAGGAATCCGCCCAGATGGTGCTGCAGGCTCTTAACAACGTCGATGGCGCCGCTCGTGATATCGTTGGCTTTAACGCTGGCCTGGCTATTTATGCAGGCAACAAGGCTGGCTCCATAGAAGAAGGCCTGAAACTGGCCTTTGAGGCATTGGCCAGCGGCGCAGCCCGCGCCAAGCTCGATGAATTCTGCACTTATACCCGGACGCTTTCCCCATGAACGATATTCTGGCCAAAATACTCGATACCAAAAAAACCGAAATCGCCACAGCAAGGCAAATGCGCAGCGAAGCCGATATGCTGCGCGAAGCCAAAAGCCGCAAAGACTTGCGCGGTTTTGCACGCGCCATCGAAAACAAGATCGCCCTTGGCAAGCCGGCCGTCATTGCTGAAATCAAGAAAGCCTCGCCATCCAAGGGCGTTATCCGCGAAAACTTCAATCCGGTTGACATCGCCAGTTCATACGCCGCGCATGGCGCAGCCTGCCTTTCCGTGCTTACCGACGTGAAGTTTTTCCAGGGCTCATACGATTACCTGCGCCAAGCGCGCGCCGCCTGCACTCTGCCGGTGCTGCGCAAAGACTTCATGATAGATCCCTATCAAATCGTACATGCCCGCGCCATAGGCGCCGACTGCATACTGTTGATCGTGGCCGCCCTTGCCCCGCAACAACTACGCGAATTCGAGGACATTGCCACTGAGCTGGGCATGGACGTTCTGGTTGAAGTCCATGACCGCGCCGAACTCGACCTTGCACTAGAACTGAAAACCTCGCTGGTAGGCATCAATAACCGCAATCTGCGCAGCTTTGAAACCTCGCTGCAAACCACGCTCGATCTGCTGTCGGCCATACCCGAAGGCAAACGCGTCATCACCGAAAGCGGCATACTCACCGTTGACGACGTAAAGCTAATGCGCGACAACAATGTGCAGGCATTCTTGGTGGGTGAAGCTTTCATGCGCGCCGAAGAACCCGGTGCGGCGCTGCAAGAACTGTTTTTCCATGCCTGACGCCGCGCCAGCCATGGCCCCCGCAAGCAGCAATTGCCCCTTGTGCCGCGCCATCGGCGGCACGCTGCTTTGGCGGGGCCTGCAGTTACGGGTCATTGCTGCTGACGACGCCGCCCATCCAGGCCTTACCCGCGTCGTATGGCAAGATCATGTCAGCGAAATGACCGACCTCGCACCCGCCCAGCGCGACACCCTCATGGCCGCTGTCTGGCTGGTAGAGCAGGTCCAGCGCCAAGTGCTGCAGCCAGACAAGATCAATCTGGCGCAATTCGGCAATATGGCGCCCCACCTGCACTGGCATATTATTCCACGCTGGACCGACGACAGCCATTTTCCCGAAGCCATCTGGGCCAGCGCGCCAGCAAGGCCAGAACCAGCCGACCAGGCCTGGCAAATACATAAAAAAAACATACACGCGCTGCTGCCACGCTATTACGCCGAACTGGCTGCCGCGTTGAACGCAAGCCGAATCAACGCGAATGGCACTGACAGCTTTCGTAGGTCAGATTAGCGCCGCCAGGCGCGTAATCCAACAAACCACCCTACATACAAACACCGTTTCAGCCATGCCAGACCAAGCCTCCGCCCAACATACCTTGCTGCCTGCTGCCGACAACACGCTGCAACAGCCCCCTACAGCCCAGCTAGCCGGCTTGTCACCCGCCTGGCAACAAGCGCTGCAAGCCAGCGACACCCAGGCCGCCTTGGAAAAGGTATCTGGTTTTCTGACAGCCAGGCTGGCCGAAGGCGCTGAAATTTACCCGCGTTTTGTCTTTCGTGCACTGGAATATGTGCAGCCGATATCCACACGCGTCATTATTCTGGGCCAAGACCCCTATCACGGTGCCAACCAGGCCCAAGGCCTGGCTTTTTCCGTACCCGACGCTTGCCGCTGCCCGCCCAGCCTGCGCAATATGTTCAAGGAAATCGCCATCGAGTATCCCGGTACGCTGATGCGCAGGCGCCACTACCTGGGCGACTGGGCCAGGCAAGGCGTACTATTGCTGAATACCGTACTGACGGTAGAAACCGGCAGCCCCGGATCACACGCGAAAAAAGGCTGGGAAGAGATCACCGATGCCATTATTCGCTGCGTTGCCGAATCGCCTCAGCCCAAGGTTTTCATGCTGTGGGGCGCCCATGCGCAAAGCAAACAGGCCCTGCTGGCCGAATGCCAGGGCGGGCCGATAAAAATATTGACCGCCAATCACCCTTCGCCTTTGTCTGCGCAACGTCCCCCAAAACCATTTATAGGCTGCGGACATTTTGTTCAGGCCAACATGTGGCTGCAAGAGCAGGGCGAAGCGGGGATCAATTGGGTGGGTGAGGCGTAAATGCGGCATCGCTACGTCGGGTTACGCGCTCCGCGCCAACCCGACCTACGAAAATATCAAATAAAACGCATTCTGTTGCAATTCAACAACGCTAGGGGTTTCCCCGGATACAAAAACAGGGTTATACTTCTGGCACTGCATTTATCAATGCGTCGACATTTTCATACAGCACTCGCTGTGTCATAGCAGTTGACTGATCCCTCAGCACCCATGTCGAACGCCATCGCTCCCTGACCTCCGCGCCTTTCCGCTGCGTCTTTCAAGACACTACGCTGCACTTTAGGTTGATTCGGTCGGCACGATGCTCCAATCAACCAGCGCCACGGGCTCACCTATTTGCCCGCGCTAGTGTATGCCGTTCGCACGGCAAAGGAACACGCATGTCTTTTGATACCCTAGGTCTCCATCCTTCCCTGTTGTCCGCCGTTCTGAAAGCGGGCTTTTCCGAGCCCACCCCAGTTCAGGCTGCCTCTATTCCCAAGGCGCTGGCAGGTAGCGACCTGATGGTTTCGGCACAAACCGGCAGCGGCAAAACCGCCGCTTTCATGTTGCCCGCCCTGAACCGCATTTCCACTATGCCCGCCAATAAAGGCACGGGCGTACAAGTGCTGGTATTGACCCCCACTCGCGAACTGGCAATGCAGGTTGCCGACGCCACCAAGGCATACGGCGCGCACCTTAAAGACCTGCGTATTGCAGTCGTAGTTGGCGGCATGCCTTACGGCGCCCAGCTCAAGGCCTTGTCGCGTCGCGTCGACGTACTGGTTGCCACTCCCGGCCGCCTGATCGACCACCTTCAGGCAAAACGCGTCAATCTGTCTACCGTTCACACTCTGGTTCTTGACGAAGCCGACCGCATGCTGGACATGGGCTTCATCGAAGACATCGAAACCATTGTTGGCAGCACGCCCAAAGACCGCCAGACCTTGCTTTTTTCAGCAACGCTTGACGGCACCATTGCCCGCCTTGCCGCCAAAATGATGAATCAGCCGGAACAAATCCAGCTGTCGAGCCAGAAAGAAAAACACTCCAACATTACACAAAGCCTGCTGTACGCCGACGACAACGGCCACAAAATGCGCTTGCTTGACCACCTGCTGCGCGATGCCAATCTGGACCAGGCCATCGTCTTTACCTCGACCAAGCGTGGCGCCGATGATCTGGCGGAACGCTTGTCTGACGAAGGCTTTGCCGCAGGCGCCCTGCATGGCGACATGAATCAGCGTCAGCGCACTCGCACGTTGAATCTGTTGCAAAGAGGCCAGCTGCGCATTCTGGTCGCTACCGACGTCGCCGCGCGCGGTATTGACGTACAAGGCATCAGCCACGCCATCAACTACGACTTGCCCATGCAAGCCGAAGACTACGTGCACCGTATCGGCCGTACCGGCCGCGCTGGTCGCAACGGCCTGGCCTTTACCCTGGCCTCGCATTCCGAACGCCACAAAATCCGTCGCATCGAACACTTCATTGGCCAGCCCATCCCTCCACAGGAAATCGAAGGCCTGGAACCCAAGAAGACAGCACGCCCCACTTACACTGACCGCAAAGGCAGCGGCAAGAGCTTTGCGCCACGCGGCGGCTATGCCGGCAAACCAGGCAGCTACGCCCGCAAGCCAGGCTCAGACCGCGGTGGTTACAGCGACAGGCCTGCCTATGAAGGCAAACCACGCTTTGGTAGCGACAAGCCACGTTTTGACAGCGACAAGCCTGTGTTTTCGAGCAAGCCCAGCTTTGGCGACAAGCCTGCTTACGAAGGCCGTCCGGCACGCAGCAACGACCGTCCCGCCTACGAGGGTCGTCCGTCTTATGACCGTGGTACAACCGATAACCGCAAACAATTCGGTGAAGATCGCAGCGGCGGCTATAAAGGCCGCAGCGAACACGCCGGCGCCGATACCCGCCCAGCGCGCAGCGACCGCCCAGCCTTTGGTGACCGCCCCGCTTTCGGTGACCGTCCTGTGCGCACCACGCGCCCGGACTTCGCCCACAAAGGCCCAGGCGCCAAGCCAGGCGCACGCCCCGCTGTCCGCTCAGGCTTTGCCGGCAAGCCCACATCAACACGTGGCAAAAGTGCAGCACGCCGCGAATTTGCTTCGTAATTAACACAATGCCTGCCAGGCCGGCCCTTTGAGGCCTGGCAATCAACCCCGCCTGACGCGGGGTTTTTTTATTGATCTTGGCAAAATTGATTCGAGCATTCTGACCTACGCTCAAACCGCTGCTCAAAACCATTGCTGGCTACAATAACGCCTTGCCTTTGTTTTGTTTTCCTCCACCAGGTGCTCCCAAGACATGAAACAACTGGTCCGCAAGCCCTTTGCCCTTGCCTTGATACTTTCCCTGCCACTATGGATAGTCTTCAATAACTATATTGTCGCCATCATAGTTGCGCTTCTTGTGTCGTTTTTTTTGTCTATGTGCCATTCGCTGTACTTGCTTAGCCAGGGCGAGGCCAGCGCCAAGCCGGGCCAGCAAACGCCACCATTACCCACACAAAACACCAACACGCCAGCCCAGCCTGACCACACCTGCCAAAAACACCCATGACCCTGCCCACTTTGCCCTTAATCCCCACGGGACTGCCGCCCCTGGATGCCGCATCGGCGCAACATGCCGAGAAAGTCGCGCGCTATCTTGCGCAGCAAGTAGAGGCCTGCCCAGCCGGCTTCATGCCATTTGAACAATGGATGCATCTGGCTCTGTATGCGCCGGGCCTGGGCTATTATGCGGCCGGCAACACCAAGTTTGGCGCTGATCTGCCTACGGGTGACTTCACCACGGCACCCGAAATGACACCTTTGTTTGGGCAAACCCTGGCCAGGCAAATTGCACAGGCCCTGACAGCTTGCGGATCCGTCCAGGTGCTGGAGTTCGGCGCGGGCTCGGGCGCCCTTGCCTCAGCCCTGATCCCCGCCTTGCGTCAGCTAGGCATGGATCCCGTCTACCAGATACTAGAAGTCTCGGCCGATTTGCGGGCGCGGCAGCAACAGCGTCTGGCCCCGTTTGGCGCCAGCGTCACTTGGCTGGATGCCTTGCCTGAGGCTTTTTCCGGCTGCGTTATAGCCAACGAAGTGCTCGACGCCATGCCCGCCACCTTATTCAGCTGGAGCAACGACGGCCAGGTGATGGAAATAGGAGTGCGTTTGCTTGAAGGCACCACAAGCAGTGCGGCTCCCGCATTCAGTTACGCTCAGCGCCCCGCCAGCGTGGCTCTGCACAGCATCGTCGCACAGCGCATGCCGCCTCTGCCGGGCTATCAGTCGGAAATCAATCTGCAAGCCGAGGCTTGGGTCAGGCAAATGGGAGGCTGGCTGAAGCAGGGCCTGGCCTTGCTAATAGACTACGGCTTCCCGCAACACGAGTACTATCATCCACAACGCAATGAAGGCACCCTGATGTGCCACTTTCGCCATCATGCGCATAGCCAGCCGCTGATCTATGCCGGTTTGCAAGACATTACCGCCCATGTCGACTTCACCGCCATGGCGGATGCCGCTCTGGATGGCGGCCTAGAGGTACGAGGCTACACGTCGCAAGCGCGTTTCCTGATGAATGCCGGGTTGCCAGAACTGCTGCTCGACGCTGACGCAAGTACCCGGCCAGAAATAATGTCCGCGGTACAAAAACTGGTGTCCGAAGCCGAAATGGGGGAACTGTTCAAAGTGCTGGCAATAGGCAAAGGCATAGACGAACCGCTCATTGGCTACACCAGAGGAGATAGACGGGACCGCTTGTAAGCCGGATACGTGCCTGGCGGCGCTAATCCGACCTATGCAAGACCTGTAAACGCGCTGCCCGCAAAGCTTGCTTGATGCCTTGCGGATTACCCTGCATGGTTTTGGCGATGGCGCCCGCATCTATGGAGCGTATTGCGCTGACCCGCTCGCGCCAGATCTGTGTATTGACGTCTCTCACACAAGCCGCAGCATCGATCAAATCAAGAAAACGTTCGGGCTTGCGCAAGGCATCGCAGCGTTCCATGAGATCCAGACACGCTTCCGCCCCGGCATCCTCTGCTTGATCCGCAGACCCAGCGCCCGCTACGCAAACCCGCGACGCCGTTATCTGGTCCAGCACCAGCGGTAACAAGCGGGCGTAGTCCTGGCAATCGCCAGGTGCGCGCACATGCTGCCCTATAGCTTGCGGCGTACCCGACAAACGGCACAGCAAGGCAAAGCGCGCGGGCAAACCCAGCCCCGCCTGCGCGGCACAGGCCAGTTCCTGGGCGACAGATGCCTGAAAACACAGACCGGGCAATACACGCGGCAAAGCACCCGTATCCGTCAGCACCTCGAACATCCGGCCCGGCTGATCGGTCAGCAAGCCCTTGGCCACTTCGCGCCAGACCCGCTCAGGCACCAGAGCATCGACCTCGCCTTCGCTTACCAGTTGGCGCGCCAGCGTCAACGTTTCAGGAGCGATGGAAAAATCGTGAAAGCGCGCCGCGAACCGCGCCAGCCTTAACAGACGCACCGGATCTTCCACAAATGCCTGGCCCACATGCCTTAGCACCTTGCGGCTGATATCGGCCTGGCCATTCAGGGGGTCTACCAGACCGCCATCTGGCGCCTGCGCAATGGCATTGACGGTCAGGTCCCGGCGCTGCAAGTCGTCTTCCAGGCTGACATCGGCCCCCGTATAAAACGTAAAGCCCTTATAGCCTCTGCCGGACTTGCGCTCGGTACGCGCCAGCGCATATTCCTCTTTGGTTTCCGGATGCAGGAAAACCGGGAAATCACCACCTACAGGGATGAATCCGCGCCTGGACATTTGTTCGGGTGTGGCGCCCACCACCACCCAGTCGCGGTCCCCGGCAGGCAAACCCAGCAGCGCATCGCGAACCGCCCCACCCACCACATAGACTGCCAAGCCCTTGACCACCGGATCGGTCATGGCAAATTGACACGTTTCTGTGGCACAGGCGAAATCATCCCCAGACGCTGCTTCAGGGAGTGCGGTTTGCCCGTAAACATCATGGCGTAATAGGTTGCGTTAGACATAACGTTTTTTACATACAAGCGTGTTTCTGTAAACGGAATGGTTTCAGCGAAAATTGCGCCTTCAACCGGTGCCGCCAACTTGGATCGCCACAACACTGGCCGACCAGGGCCGGCGTTATAGCCCGCCGTCGCCAGCACCTGTGAGCCATTCAGGTTGCCCAGCACCATGCTGAGATAATTGGTGCCCAGCACCGTGTTCGTATCGAAATCGTTCACCGACGAAGGCGTGAAGTCTTTCATGCCTATTTTGTTGGCGACCCAACGTGCCGTGGCGGGCATCAACTGCATCAGGCCCGACGCGCCCACGCGAGAACGCGCATCGGTAATAAAACGGGACTCCTGGCGGATCAGGCCATAGACCCAGGCAGGGTCCAGGTTGATCTGGCGCGCCTTTTCAGTAACCCGGCCTTCAAAAGGCGCAATGAAACGCTGCTTGAAGTCAATTTCCTTGGCTGTCAGCAAGGACGTATTCACCACGCGATCGTAAATATGCTCTTGGCGGGCCAGTTCGGCGGCTGCCAGCAATTGCCGGTCGCTCATGCCGCGCAGGGTGAAATTCCATTCGGGTACGGCCTCGGGGCGCCAGCCTAGATCGAACAACTGGATGGCACGCTGCAGGCCGGGATTGGACCTGGCCTCTTGGAGTTCAGCAGCACTGACCACGGGCGGCTCTGGCGGCAACAAGGGTGTCCTGCCAAGTTCTTCGCTGGCCAACTGGCCATAGAAATTCAATTCACCAGCGATGGATTCGTAATATTGAGTGGCTGCTTTTTTATTCCCTTGGGCTTCCAGGGCTCGGGCGTACCAGTACACCCACACCGGCTCGCCAGCCTGATCGGCAGACATCCTGCGTATCGCCTTGGCCACCCAATCCCAATCTATGCGGGGCTGGCGTAGTTCAGCCCGCACCTGCCAGGCATGGTTGTAGTCGCTCAGGCGCGCATAGCCGGACTTCCGATACCAGGCAGCGGCTTCAGGCTCGACGCTCAGGGCGGAAACCAGCCCGAACTGGCTCCACACCCATTCCATATTGGATTTGGGAATGGCCTTGGACCAATTGTTTTCTATATAGCTGGCATGACTGGCGCGCTCTTTTCCGTAGGCCAGACGAGACAATGCCAAGGTAACCAGCTCGATTTCAGCTCGCGACTTGGGCGGCTTGCGACCAGTAAGCCACTTTTTTGGGTCTTTCATGAGCGCGGCGTAGTCCACCATGGCGGTTGCATCGAACATGATGGCCGCCATGCGCTGGGCATGACCGGTTTTATTGGTTTCGAGTATGGCGCGCAACTGGGGTTCGAGATCTTTCCAGAGAACGATTTTGGCGTTATTGAGTTCGTCGATTAGGCCCCAGCACGCACTATTGGGCCGAAACACCGCCATAGCCTGCGCCGCTTTTACGGACTGACCTGTCATGTGCTGGGCCATCAGGCGCGAACAGTCGACTTGTGAATTGGAGCTGACAACGGGCCCCAACTGATTAACCAACGCATAATTGCCCGACCGCGCGGCCGCGATGACCCAATCGGCCTTGAGCTTGTCGGCCAGATAGGCGTCTTGGTTGATCTGCATGAATTGCTGTATTTGGGCGTCGGGCACGGGCCGGGTGCTGTCTTGCAACTGCTGACGCAAAGCCCAATAGCCGGCATAAGACCCCAGCACCGAGTCTGCCTGGGCTGCGGGCACAAGGCCAAGCAGCCTGGACCACTGTTTTTTTTGCATTGCCTCGCGCGCATCAACCACGGCCTGCCGCGCCAAGGGCGGGACGACGGCCGGGGCGCTTGCGGCTACAGGCACAAGAGTTTGACGCAGATCGACGGCAGGCGCTGCCTGGTCTTGCATGCTTGCTTCGGTGGCGGCCGGGGCGGCGCTAGCCGAATGCACCGGCTTTTCAGCGCCAGCGCACCCCATGAGGCCGACCATTAGCGCAAGCCAAAGGCCTGCTCGCGAACACGGCACAGGCGTTAGCGCAGAAAGATTCCGGGTTTTCTGATACCGTTGCCTATTGGATACCATCTTGACTTGATCCCACATAACACCGCCATGAATAACAACACAGAGAATAACGCAGTCCCATTGCGCACGCGACTAAAACAGTTACGCGCCGCGCAAAACCCCGTTGACTGCAACCGCGGAGCGCTACTGATACGTGGCCGCCTGTTTACCTGGCTGGCAACCAACTGCACCAAGCTCAAAGAGGCCGGCAAGCCTGTTCCTGTAAATATTGCCGCCTTTTGGTCCATGCAGGAAGAACCCCAGTTGCAACCCTTATTGCGCCAATGGGTGGAAGAAGAAGGATACCGCGTATCGCTACCCGTTGTGACAAAAACCAATGCCCCGCTTGATTTCCGGCTTTGGGATCCGGAAGCCGAGATGCAGGAAGGTGCTTACGGCATACTGGAACCTATAGGCGCCGTCGCGCCACCGCCCGACATCATTTTAGTGCCCACCCTGGGCTACACCCGCCAAGGCGACCGGGTGGGCTACGGCAAAGGCTATTACGACCGCACCCTGGCAGCGTTAAAAGAACAAAACCACCCCTATGTCAGCATAGGCATAGCCTGGGCCACGGGCGATATGTCGGGCCTGCCCCATACCCCCGCGCCACACGACGTAAAGCTTGATTCCATCTTGACCGACAAAGGCTGGGCCGTGCCTGCACCGGTGCTGGCCTAGATTGAGGTGGGTGTCTATCAGGGTAGAACAGGGTTCGTGTCGGATTACGCCTTTGGCTAATCCGACCTACCAACCTCGCCCGACACCACCACCTATTAATCCAGCCGCAACTGCTGCCCTACAGCCATGGTGGCTTCGGCGTTGTTCAGCGTATAAAAATGCAGTCCCGGAGCGCCATTATCCAGCAAGTCTTGCGACAACTTGGTAATGACATCGACGCCAAACGCCCTGATCGAAGCTTTGTCATCGCCATAATCAACCAGGCGCAAGCGCAACCAACGCGGGATTTCAGCACCACACATATTTGAAAAGCGCGCCAATTGTGCATAATTGGTAATAGGCATGATGCCCGGCACAATGGGAATATCTATGCCTTTGGCACGCACACGCCCGACAAAATCAAAATAAGCGTCTGCATTGAAAAAATACTGGGTAATTGCGCTGTTCGCGCCCGCCTTGACCTTGTTGCCGAAATGTTCAAGATCGGCCTCGGCGCTGCTGGCCTGAGGATGCATTTCAGGGTAGCCCGCAACCTCGATGTGGAACCAGTCGCCACTATGCTGGCGAATAAATGCCACCAGATCGCTGGCGTAATGCAATTCGCCCTGATCGCCCCCCATGCCCGAAGGCAGGTCTCCGCGCAGGGCCACGATACGCCTGATCCCTTGCTGGCGATAGGTATCGAGGATATCGGCCAGCACAGCGCGGGTCGAGCCTATGCATGACAGGTGCGGCGCGGCATCGCAGCCTAGATTTTGCAACAGGCGCACGGTCTCGGCCGTGCCACTGCGCGTTGAACCGCCGGCGCCAAACGTAACGCTGACATAAGACGGATGCAAGGCCAGCAACTGCTTGGCCGACCGCACCAACTTTTCCTGAGCTGCGATATCGCGTGGGGGAAAAAACTCCAGGCTTATCGCCTTTTTTTGACTCATTGAACCAGTAACCTCGACAAAAGCCCGGAAACCAGGCTGTAAACAAAAGCGCCCAACAATGCCCACCAGAATCCGCTGACCTGGAAGCCTTTCAGTATTGAACCGGCAAACCAGAATACCAATGCATTAAGCACCAGCAAGAACAAGCCCAGCGTAACGATGGTAATGGGCAACGTCAGCAAAATAAGCAGCGGCTTGACCAGGGTGTTGAGCAAGCCCAGCACGAGCGCGGCAATCAGGGCCGACCCAAACGAGGCGACGGTAATGCCGGGCAAGACATAAGCCACGACCAGCAAAGCCACTGCATTCAGAATCCAGACAAGTATCAGTTCCATGGCGTAATGCTCCTTAGTAAGCGCTGCTTAATGGCGATAAGGCCAAGCCAGTAGCGTTGTCGGATTACACGCTTCGCGCCAATCCGACCTACGACTTCAATACCGATGGCATACCATCATCTGACAACGCTGCATCGACCCAACCAATATACCGAACTAATTAATAGCGGTAGTGTTCAGGCTTGTAAGGCCCTGTGACTGGCACGTTGATGTAATCAGCCTGATCCTGGCGCAATTCAGTCAGGTTTACACCCAGTTTCTTCAGGTGCAAGCGTGCGACTTTTTCGTCCAAGTGCTTGGGCAGCACATAAACCTGGCCTTTTTTGTAGGCTTCCCCACGCGTGAACAATTCGATTTGGGCGATGGTCTGGTTGGTAAACGACGCCGACATCACAAACGAAGGATGTCCTGTCGCGCAACCCAGATTCACCAGGCGCCCCTTGGCCAGCAGGATAATGCGCTTGCCGTCGGGGAAAATAACGTGATCAACCTGGGGCTTGATTTCTTCCCACTGCAGGTCTTCGATGGCGGCAACATCGATTTCGTTGTCGAAGTGACCAATATTGCAAATAATGGCCTGGTCTTTCATGACGTCCATGTGAGCGCGTGTGATCACATGATAATTACCTGTGGCAGTCACGAAAATATCAGCTTTATCAGCGGCTTCTTCCAGGGTGACGACACGATAGCCTTCCATGGAGGCCTGCAAGGCGCAAATGGGATCGACTTCGGTTACCCAGACCTGGGCGCGCAATGCCGACAAAGCTTGCGCGCAACCCTTGCCCACATCGCCAAAGCCGCAAACCACGGCTATTTTGCCGGCGATCATGACGTCGGTTGCGCGCTTGATACCGTCGACCAGCGACTCGCGGCAACCGTACAGGTTGTCGAATTTGGATTTGGTGACGGAATCATTGACGTTGATGCCGGGAAAGGCCAATTCGCCCTTTTTCGACATTTGATACAGGCGATGCACGCCCGTGGTGGTTTCTTCGGTAACGCCTTTGATTTGGGCCAGGCGCGTGGAATACCACGTGGGATCGGTTTTGAGCGTAGCCTTGATCGAGGCAAACAATACACGTTCTTCTTCGCTGGTGGGCTTGTCCAGCACCGAGATGTTGGTTTCAGCCTTGGTGCCCAAGTGCAGCAACACGGTGGCGTCGCCGCCATCATCAAGAATCATGTTGGCATGTTCGCCGTTGGGCCATTGGAAAATCTGGTGGGTGTATGCCCAGTAGTCTTCCAGCGATTCGCCCTTGATGGCGAATACCGGTGTGTTCGTGGAAGCAATGGCGGCGGCGGCATGATCTTGTGTGGAAAAGATATTGCACGATGCCCAACGCACTTCGGCCCCAAGGGCTTGCAGAGTTTCGATCAGCACGGCGGTCTGGATGGTCATGTGCAGGCTACCGGCAATGCGCGCGCCCTTCAGGGGTTGGGATGCCGCATATTCTTCGCGCGTGGCCATGAGGCCAGGCATTTCAGTTTCGGCAATGGCGATTTCACGACGCCCCCAGCCAGCCAGGGCGATATCGGCAATTTTGTAGTCGGAAAATGCGGCGTCAGCAACAGTGTTCATGGTTTTATTCCAATAAACCTGTACCGACAAAAGTGTTGCAACAATGGCTCATCTTCGCCTGGTACAGGGAATGATGAGCGCAGTTGAACAAAAGACAGTCCCGAGCCTAGCGGGTGGTGCTGAAAAGCCAGCTGGCTTCAGATCCGGCCCCGTTGCAGCGCCCCTCAGGAAGGCTGAATTGTAGCGCACTTGGGAAGCTGTTGGTCGGATTAGGCTGCAACCAGGCAAGCGCGGCATAATCCCGGCTGATACTAGCTTTTACGGCGAGGATAGCCTTGCTCGGTAATACGCTGCCATATCTGTTTTTTTTCGGCATCGTCGAGAAACACCCAATTGGCGACTTCCATGGCGGTGCGGCCGCAACCACGGCAGATGTCATCGTACAACGTGGAACACACGGCAACGCAAGGGGAATCGGTAGCGTGGAGAACGCGGTTGTTGTCACGCTTGGGGGAAGGATTCGTCATGGAAGCAAATGTAGCATTACTGGATGCGCTGTTAAAATATACCCCTATTGAAGGCGGGCGTTTATGATGTTACAGGCGCCTGTACCGCCACCGGTACTGCACACATGGCGGTACAGGCCTGCGTAATTCAGCTCATCCTCAATCAACAGGATTGCACCAGCATGACCCACATTGCGCTGGCGGCCATACACCGCACAAGCAAAGAAGACCCATCCGACGAAATCCTGCTACGTTTCGCGACCCAACTGCGTAAACTTGGCGTACGTGCCCAGGGCGTCGTGCAGGCACGCGAAACCCGCAACGAAAACGGATCGCGGCGCATGGGCATTATCAATGTGGCCGATGGCGCCAACCTGACGATATCCCAGGATCGCGGCGCAGACAGCCGGGGTTGCTGCCTGAATTCCGGCGCCATTGCCGACGCAACCGCCATCTTGCGCAAAGCCGGCGCCGATAGTGCTGAACTGGTGTTCGTGAACCGATTCGGCATGCTGGAAGCCAAAGGCGACGGTTTTGCAAGCGACATGCTGGCGCTGATAAGCGCGGGCATCCCTTTGATAACCGTCGTCGAGGCCAAATACCTGGACGCCTGGAATGCCTTTAACGGCGGCCTGGCTACCGCACTACCGCCAGACGAGGCCGCGGTACAGGCATGGTATTTTGGCTTGCCACAGGCATGCGCACCACTGGCGCTTAAGCGGCCTGCCTTAACAGCTGAACCTTGTCAGTGGCTTCCCAACTGAACTCTGGCTCGGAGCGACCAAAATGCCCATATGCCGCAGTTTTGGCATAAATGGGGCGCAACAGATTCAGCATGTTGATAATGCCCTTGGGACGCAGGTCGAAGTGTTCGCGCACCAGCCGCTCGATCTGGTGATCGGGGATAATGCCAGTGCCTTCTGTATAAACCGTGATGTTGATGGGCTCGGCCACGCCTATGGCATAGCTGATCTGCACCTGGCACTGGCGTGCCAGGCCTGCCGCAACAATATTCTTGGCGACATAACGGGCGGCATAAGCGGCCGAGCGATCAACCTTGGATGGGTCCTTGCCCGAAAAAGCACCGCCGCCATGCGGGCAGGCGCCGCCGTAAGTGTCAACAATAATCTTGCGCCCGGTCAGGCCGCAGTCACCCTGCGGGCCACCAATAATGAACACGCCCGTGGGATTGACCATGAATTTGGTCGACGCGGTAAGCAGGCCTTCAGGAAAGCTGGGCTTGATGATGTTTTCAATGACTGCTTCGTGAATCTCGGCTTGCGAGACATCAGGCGCATGCTGGGTAGACAGCACAACGGTATCAACCTCTACAGGCTTGCCATCGACATAGCGGAAAGTGACCTGCGACTTGGCATCGGGGCGCAGCCAAGGCAGACGGCCATCTTTGCGCAGTTCGCTTTGGCGCTGCATAAGGCGATGCGCGTACCAGATAGGGGCTGGCATGAGATCGGGGGTTTCGTCGCAGGCATAGCCGAACATCAGGCCCTGGTCACCGGCGCCCTGATTCAGGATCTCTTCTTCAGGGCGGTCTACGCCCTGGGCGATATCGGGCGATTGCTTGTCGTAGGCCACCAATACTGCGCAGCCTTTGTAGTCGATGCCGTATTCGGTGTTGTCGTAGCCGATGCGCTTGATGGTATCGCGCGCAACCTGAATGTAGTCGACATTGGCGGTGGTGGTGATTTCGCCAGCCAATACCACCAGACCAGTATTGCATAGCGTTTCAGCGGCTACGCGGGCATTTGGGTCTTGGGTAAAAATGGCGTCTAGAATGGAATCGGAGATTTGGTCGGCGACCTTGTCGGGATGACCCTCGGATACGGATTCGGATGTGAAAAGAAAGTCGTGATTTGCCACGGCGATGCGTCCTGTAGAAATACTGGTTGCCCAGCACGGAGATTGAACGAAACGCGTTGCACCTCGGATGCCTGCATAGCAGTAGAAATCAGGGCGCGACGCTTTAGCGGTTTTTTTGCACCCTGCACGTGAACACGGGGTGCGATCGCTCCGCAAGTTGTCGGTTAACTCAGCGATAAATAGTATTTTAAGCGAAAATACGGAAAATTACTTTGCCACACTTACCACACAAG
Source organism: Alcaligenaceae bacterium (assembly GCA_013416445.1). Taxonomy (GTDB): domain Bacteria; phylum Pseudomonadota; class Gammaproteobacteria; order Burkholderiales; family Burkholderiaceae_B; genus Pollutimonas. Next base: position 30,034 of record JACCER010000009.1, on the reverse strand, counting down.
GGTTATTAGCGTCTCATGCTCCTGGCTATATTTCGTTTTCTGGCGTCGCTGCCTTTGCCCGTTTTACACGGAATCGGCCGTTGCACAGGGCGCCTGATTTACGCCTGGCCAGGGCGCTATCGCAAGCGCCTGCAGGCCAATGCCAGGCAGGCGGGCTATACCGACCCTGCCTTTGCCCGCAATGCGGCAGCGCAAACCGGCGCCATGATTCTGGAAACACCCAAGGTCTGGCTGCAAACCACGCAATGCCTGCAAAAAGTGCATAGCGACGACAACGCCGTAGTCCATGCCGCGCTGGCCGAAGGCCGCGGCATTCTTTACCTTACGCCCCACTTGGGCTGCTTTGAAATCACCGCGCGCTATCTCATCCAGCATGGCCCCATCACCGTCATGTACAGGCCGCCACGCCAGGCGTTTCTGGAACCCGTCATGGAGCAAGCGCGTAATACGTCCGGGCTGAAAGCCGTGCCGGCAACGATGCAGGGGGTGCGTGAATTCGTGCGCGCCTTGAAACGCGGCGAAGCCGTGGGCATGTTGCCTGATCAGGTGCCTGGCAGTGGCGACGGCGTCTGGGCGCCCTTTTTCGATAAACCCGCCTATACCATGACACTGGCCGGCAAGTTGGCTGTACAAACCGGTGTCGCCGTTATCCTTACCGCTGGCGAGCGTCTGCCAAGAGGCCAAGGCTGGCGCATTCATTACGTCAGGCTGCCCGAACCCTTGCCCACCGAGGCCCTGGCCTTATCCACCGCCATCAACAGCGCCATGGAAACGCTGATCCGACGCTTTCCCCAGCAGTATCTCTGGAGCTACAACCGCTACAAAATCCCTAAAGGAGCCCCGCCACGCCCTGCGGACACACCTTGATGAAGCTGAACAAACTCCCTTTTCTGCGTGCTTTTTTTTCTTACCTGGGCCACTGCCCTATACGCACTCGCCAACGCTGGGCGCATGTGCTTGCTTGGCTGGCGCGCAAGCTGATGCGCTCACGCGCGCATATCGTGCGTACCAACCTGGCGCTGTGTTTTCCTGAACGTTCGCCACAAGACCGCGAGGTCTGGCTGCGCCAGCACTTTTACCTGCTGGCGCAATCGGTGGTTGATCGCGGTCTGTTCTGGTTCGGCCAGCCCTCGACCATACAGGCCACCATCCCCATTACCGGCCTCGAGCACCTTGATGCCCTGCTTAAGGCCAAGCGCAAAATCATCCTGCTGGCGCCGCATTTTATTGGCCTGGACGCTGCCGCAACCCGGCTGACCATGTTTTTGCATGAATCAGCCACCATGTATACGCGCCAAAGCGATCCCGATATCGACCAGTTGGTACGCGAGGGTCGTGGCCGCTTCAACCAGGTCAATCTGGTCAGTCGCCACGACGGGGTCCGCGGCCTGATTCGTCACCTGCGCAACGGCATACCTGTGTACTACCTGCCTGATATGGATTTCGGCAGTGCCGGCGCCACCTTTGCGCCATTTTTCAATGTGCCGGCCGCTACCTTGCTGGCCACGGCACAAATTGCAAAAACCTGGGATGCTGCTGTTGTGCCTATCACCAGCCGGCTGGATACCGCTACCGGCAAATACCATGTCGCGGTGCTGCCTCCTCTTGAAGATTTCCCTGGCGAACAAAGCCCACAACAGGCAACTGCCCGCTTGAATCGGCTGATCGAAGACTGGATACGCCCAGATCCTCCTCAGTATTACTGGGTACATCGCCGCTTCAAGACCCGCCCCGAGGGCGAAGCCAAGATTTATTGAATAAGCAACGGGTTGTGGCAGTGTCCACTGGATGCGCGGCAGGTGACGGATTAGCACGACAACGCGTAATCCGGCACCAAGCTCGTAACAATCAAATTCATACCCGGCAACACCAGACAAATCACCGCTAATCCGGGATAATTCCAGTATGACTTGGAACTTCGCAAAAATGCATGGCGCAGGCAACGATTTCATAGTGCTCGACGGTGTGCGACAAGCTATCGAACTTACCCCCGAGCGTGCGCGTGCCTTGGCAAACCGCCATCTCGGCATCGGCGCCGACCAATTGCTGCTGGTCGATACACCAGCACACCCTGAAGCCGATTTCCGCTACCGTATTTTCAACGCCGACGGTGGCGAGGTCGAGCATTGCGGCAATGGCGCCCGCTGTTTCATGCAATTCGTGCACGAGCAAGGCCTATCGCGCCGCAACCCTTTACATGCCGAAATATGCACCGGTCTCATCACCCTTACCCGCCTCGATAGCGGCGAAATATCCGTTGACATGGGCAGCAGCCAGTTCGGGCCCGAAGCTGTCGCCTTCAATACCCAAGACCTCCTGTCGACCCCTTGCGGAGCCGACACCCTTTGGTCTCTGCCGCTGCCCGGCCACGAACAGGCCCAATTGTCGCTGCTGGCTATTTCCAACCCGCATGCGGTGCAAGTCGTCCCTGACGTACATACTGCAACCGTGACGCTTACTGGCCCCCTGATCGAATCGCACCCACGCTTTGCCAACCGCGTCAATGCGGGGTTTATGCAAGTCATTGACCGCAACACCATAAAGCTGCGCGTTTACGAGCGCGGCGCGGGTGAAACCCTGGCATGCGGCACCGGCGCCTGCGCAGCGGCCATTGCCGGCATACGGCGCGGCCTGCTCGACAGCCCAGTGCGTGTGCTTACCCGTGGCGGGGCGCTTACGGTAGCATACGACAACGGCACAACCCTGATGAGCGGCCCGGCCATCACCGTATTTACCGGTGAGGTCGATATTGACGCCCTCACCAGCCAGTTCAACACCAAGGATTCCTCACCACCATGACCACAAGCAGCCTTACCGCCGATAATATCGCGCTCTTCCTCCAGGACAACCCCGGGTTTTTCCAGGAACATGCCGAATTGTTCGCCAACCTGCGGGTGCCTCATCCTAATGAAACCCGCGCCATTTCACTGGGCGAACGGCAAATACTGGCCTTGCGCGCCCGCAGCAAAGACCTAGAGTGGAAGCTTTCCGGCCTGGTCCACAATGCCAGCGGCAACGAAAAGATCAGCCAGACACTCACCCAGTGGTGCTGTCGCATGCTGGGCGAAGAAGACGCAGCACAAATTCCTGCTCATATCGTACGCAGCCTGAGCGATTTATTCGATCTCCCCACTATCGCACTGCGGGTCTGGAACCTGTCCAAGCTGGAAGACAGCGAATTCAACCAAGACGTCACCGATTCCATCCGCAGCTACGCACGCGACCTGCTCAGGCCTTATTGCGGCCCGCTTGGCGACCAGGAAGTCGCCGCCTGGCTAGGCACTCCGCCGGCTACGCTGGCCATCATCGCGCTACGCCCGCGCGGCCATACCGAACCCATCGGCCTGCTGGTGCTGGGCTCAGACGACGCCGAACGCTTTACCAGCGACATGGGCACAGCCTTCCTTGACACCATCAACGAACTGGCCAGCGCCAGCCTGCTACGCCTGCAAGCTCCCAACAGCCAGCAATACGCCTAAATGCACGCCCTGCCTGCACCCATGGAGCAATGGCTGCTGCATTTGCAGGCCCATCGCAGGTATTCGCCACACACGTTGGCGGGATACCGGCAAGACCTATGGCATTTAGTCCAGCGCCATCCCGATAGCGCTCCTGAAAGCTATACAGAAAGCCACATACGTCATGCCATCGCGCGCATGCACAGCCAGGGCCTCAAACCCCGTAGCCTGGCTCGCGCGCTGGCCGCCTGGCGCGGCTTTTTCCAATGGTGGGCTCCTGCAGCAGGCCTGGCCTGCAACCCTGTGGCAGGCATACGGGCGCCCAAGGCGCCACAAAGCCTGCCCAAGGCCTTATCGGTAGAGCAAGCACAAGTGCTGCTGGATCGACCCGGCCTGCCGGAACCCAGCAGCGCCACCGATTGCCGTGACCAGGCCATGTTCGAAATCCTGTATTCCAGCGGCCTGCGCCTGGCTGAACTGGTCAGCCTTGACTGGCGCTATAGCCGCCACGACCAATACGAATCGCAAAGCTGGCTGCAACTTACAGAAAAAGAGGCCATTGTCAAAGGCAAAGGCAATAAAACGCGCAGCGTGCCGCTAGGCACAAAAGCCATCGAGGCAACACAGCGTTGGCTGGAAATAAGGCATCAATTGCTGCCCAGGCACAAGGCGCCCGATGCCGACTCGGCGGCGCTGTTTTTAGGTGTGCGCGGCAAACGCATCAGCCCGCGCGTAGTGCAATTGCAACTGAATAAACTGGCCGAACTGGTTGGTTTGCCGGTTCATGTGCATCCACACAGCCTGCGCCACAGTTTCGCCAGCCACATGCTGCAGTCGGCGCAAGACTTACGGGCCGTCCAGGAATTGCTGGGCCATGCCAATATTTCCACCACCCAAATTTATACCCGACTCGACTTCCAGCACCTGGCCCAGGCCTACGACCAGGCACATCCACGAGCCAATCGCAAACCTTGATGCTGGCGGGCTATTTGCTGGCGCGGATTTTGTCGGATTACGCCTGCGACTTACGGCGTAGAACTCAACACGTAACTCAAGCGGCCGGCGTTCCAGCTGAACATGCCCAGATACGTGGCGGCGGGCTGGTCGGCTGGCGCAAGCGCGTCGGAATATAAAGTACCACCCACCTTGGCGCCGGTTTCACGGGCGATTTGCTTGGCCAGCTTGGAGTTCGATGTGTTCTCGATGAATACGCCTGAAATGTGTTGTTTCTTGGCCATATCGATAATAGCAGCCACTTCCTTGGCCGAAGGCTCAGCCTCGTTGGACAAACCCACCACTGAAATAAACTGTATACCGTAGGCTTGCGCAAAATAGCCAAAGGCATCGTGCGAGGTAATGACCTTGCGCTTATCTTGCGGAATGGCCTCGAAGGTTTGCTTGATCTCGGTATCCAGCTTTTTCATCTGGACAATATACGCCTGTGCCCGGCTTTGATAATAGGCACGCGACTTGGGGTCAGCCTGCGACAAGCCGTCGGCAATGTTTTTCACGTAAATCATGCCATTGGTCAGGCTTTGCCAGGCATGGGGATCAACATCGTTATGATGTTCGCGGTCAGTATGGCCTGCACTGGCCTGACGCGCCTGCTCAATGGCGCTTAAATGGCGCACTTCCACCCCTTTGCTGGCCAGCACCTGTTCGCCCTTGAATCCTGCAGCCTGGATCAGGCGTGGCAGCCACCCTTCGAAATCCAGGCCATTGATGACCAGCACTTGCGCCTGGGCCAAGGCCTTGACGTCTTGGGGCGTGGGCTCGAACGAGTGAGCGTCGCTATTGGGGCCCACTATGGTGGACAAAACGATGCGTTCCCCGCCTACTTCTTTGACCATGTCGCCCAGTATCGAAAAACTGGCTACTACCCGTAAAGGCGCGGCCTCGGAGGCAAACCCCACAGACGCCGCCAGAACCAGTGCAACGCCGGCGACCCCCTGCAAGACAGCGCGGCGGGAAGCCAGAAAAAGGAGATTAAAACGAAGAATATTTAACATTAAAATCGCTCTGTAATTTGCGATAAACGCTGATGACGCGCATGCGCTTGCCTGGCGGCCTGCAACAACCCACCTTGCGGGCCAAAGAACACTGACAAGAAATATACCGTTCCCGCCGACAAGATGATAGACGGCGAAGCCGGCACATTGGCGTAATATGAAAGCAGCAGCCCTACATACGACGACACGCTGCCTATGGCTGCAGCCAGCACCATCTGCCGGCCTACCGAACGCGCCCAAAAACGCGCTGCTGTAGCCGGCAGCATCATGATGCCAACAACCATCAGCGTCCCCAGCACCTGGAAACCAGCCACCAGGGTCATCACCAACAGCACTAGAAAAACCATATGAATAAACGAACCGGCCCGCCCCTTGCCCCGTAAAAACAAAGGATCCAGGCACTCCACAACCAGAGGCCGGAAAATCGCAGCCAGCACCAGCAGGGTAATGCTGGAAGCCGAAGTCACCAGCAACAAGGCGCTGTCATCGAGCCCCAGCACCGTACCAAATAAAACATGAATCAGATCCATGTTTGAACCGCGCAAAGAAACCAGCAGCACCCCCAGGCCCAGCGATACCAGATAGAACGCGGCAAAACTGGCGTCTTCACGCTGCGGGGTCAGGCGCGCTACCGCGCCAGCCAGCATGGCCACGACCAGGCCGGTAATCATGCCCCCTATGGTCATGGCGCTTAACGACAGCCCGGCGGTCAAAAAGCCCACTGCAACACCAGGCAAAATAGCATGGGCCATGGCATCGCCCATCAGGCTCATGCGGCGCAACACCAGAAACACACCCAGAGGGCCAGCGGCAAAAGCCAAGGCCAGCGCGCCTGCCAAAGCCCGGCGCATGAAGCCGTAATCGATAAAAGGGCCAAACAAGTAGTCGAACAGCCACATCACAAGTAATCCCCTGCACACAAATGGCGTGCCAAATGCAGGTTTTCAGGTGTCAACACGTCAGTGGTTGGCCCCCATGCGACCGCTTGCCCAGCCATCAGCAAAGTCTGCGGAAAACAGGCCCGCACCATATCCAGATCGTGCAGCACCGCAATTACTGTACGCCCCTCGTGGTGCCAGTCTTGCAGCAGAGCCATCAGGTCGTCTGTGGTGTGCTTATCGACTGCCGCAAAAGGTTCATCAAGCAGCAAGGTGTGCGCATCATGCAACAAAAGCCGGGCAAACAACGCTCGCTGCAACTGCCCGCCCGACAGCGTACCGATGATACGTGGGCCGAAATCGGCCAGCCCTACGGTATCGAGCGCCGCCTGCACCCGTTCGCGCTCGGCTGCGTCAAAACGCTTCCAGGCGCCCACCCGCCGCCACGCTCCCATGGCGACCAAGTCATAGGTGCTGATGGGGAAGCTGCGATCCAGCTCGCCCAGTTGCGGCAGACATGCCATCTCGTTGCGCGAATCACCGGCCAGCCGGATATTGCCACGCAAGGGACTGACCAGACCCATAATGCCCTTGATCAGCGTGGATTTCCCCGCGCCATTCGGACCGACGATGGCCGTTAGCGAACCTCTGGAAAAAACGCCGCTTACATCACGTACGGCAACACGGTCGCGCCAGCCCAGTGAAAGCTGATCCAGTTCAATGACGGAATTGCTCATGGGTGCTTTACCACCATTCCATGGCCCAGCCCGTAAGCAGCCAAAGCCAGGCCACCGCAACCAGCATGTAGGCCAGACGCTGGGCGCAAGAGGCGAGCAGGGCCGACCCTCGGTAAGATTGGGGTTCTTGGTGCGAGGACAAAAAACGTGGGCGCATAAATTCTGAGAAATGCATGGTCATGTAAAAACATGAATGATATGTTATAACATAATGAAAGCTTGCGCATAGGCCAAGCTGCACGGCTAGGCTGCTTTTTGTTCCGGCCACTCATAAACTCAAAACTGCCCATGTCTGCCCAACATTCGACTTCGCCGTCTGCCGTCACCGCAACGCTACGCACCGCCGAATCGCTGTGTCTGCAACGCGGCAAGCGCCTCACGCCCATACGCCGCAAAGTACTGGAAATCCTGCTTACCCAACAGCGCAGCCTGAAAGCCTACGAACTGCTGGAACTCATACGCAACGTACAGCACGGCGCCACCCCGCCTACCGTTTATCGCGCGCTGGACTTCCTTGTCGACGAAGGCCTGGCGCACCGCCTGGACGCCATCAACGCCTGGACAGCCTGCCTTGATGCCGCTGGCGAACGCCATGACTTGCTGGTGGTGTGCACGCAATGCGGGGCCGTGGCCGAACTGAGCGACCCTGAGCTAAGCAGCCAGTTGGCCAGCAAGGTGGCCTCTGCCGGATTCATGCTGTCCGGACACGAAACAGAATTGCGCGCCTTGTGCGGCAAATGCCGCCACCACGGCCATGCGCATAAAGGGTAAATTCAGTCATCTGCGTTTATTCCATATTCAAGACAAACACTTACAAGGCATATTTGCTCTAATGCGCGCGCTGTGCTGTAATCGCACGTTGTGTTTTTCTGCGCGGTACGAACTATGATATAGCCGCTATTTTTTTCCGGCAGCATACGTATCCGACCCGCGCCATGCGAGGCTTACGATGAAACCTGCTGTTAACCCAGAAAAAATGGTGCCGGTAACTATCCTTACCGGGTTTCTTGGCGCAGGCAAGACCACCCTGCTCAAACGCATTCTTTCCGAATATCACGGGCGCCGCATTGCTGTCATTGAAAACGAGTTCGGGCCGGAAAGCATAGACAACGAGCTGCTCGTTCAAGATAGCGACGAAGAAATCATCGAACTCAGTAACGGCTGCGTCTGCTGCACGGTTCGCGGCGATCTTATGCGTACCCTCAATGAACTGCGGGTAAAGCATCAGGCTGGCGAACTCAAGTTCGAGCGTGTCATCATCGAAACCACCGGCATGGCCAACCCAGGCCCTGTTTGCCAAACTTTCTTCATGGACGATGACATCGCCGACTACTATCGGCTGGATGCTGTCATTACCGTGGTCGATGCCAAGCACGGCATGGAAACCCTCGACAAACAAGAAGAATCGCAAAAACAGGTGGGCTTTGCCGACCGCATACTTATCTCGAAAAAAGACCTGGTCAACGACATCGACTACCAGGCCTTGCGCGCGCGACTGGTCCGCATCAATCCCCGCGCCACCATCACGCCTGTTCATTTCGGCGAAACCGATCTGAAAGTGCTGCTGGACATCAGCGGCTTCAACCTGAACAGCATCCTCGATATCGACCCCGATTTCCTGGCCGACAGCCACCCTGATGCCGCCCACGACCACGACCACGATCATGACCATGATCACGAAGGCGATTGCCACGCGCACTGCGGCCACCAAGATCACCACCATGCGCACCACGACGACGAAATCAGCGCTTTTGTGTTCCGTTCGAACAAAGCTTTCGACCCGGAAAGGCTAGAAGAGTTTCTGGGTGGTATCGTTCAGGTATACGGACCCGATCTGCTGCGCTATAAAGGCATACTGTACTTAAAAGGTATCAACCGCCGCATGTTGTTTCAGGGAGTGCACATGATGATGGGCGCCGAACCTGGAAAGCCTTGGCTCTCGGCCGAAAAACCCAATACCAAAATGGTATTCATTGGCCGAAAACTTCCCCAGGAAATTTTCACCCGGGGCCTCGAACAATGCTTGGTCTGATAGCGAACCCAATCGCATAACCCTGCGCCCACGGTTCCAAGCACCAACACCACAAGAAAAGGACGATATCATGGCAAGCAAACCAGCCGCCGCTAAAAATCAAAATCACTTGCCTACAGAACAAGAGCTGTTGGCAATGCCCGAAACCGAGTACATGAACGAAATCCAGCTGGGTTTTTTCCGCAATCGCCTGAAAGAGCTTGAGCAGGAAATCCTGACCAATGCGGGCACGACCACCGAAAACCTGCGTGAAACGCAATTCGTGCCCGACCCCGCCGATCGCGCCACCATCGAAGAGGAACACGCTCTCGAATTGCGCACACGCGACCGCGAACGCAAATTGCTGAAAAAAGTACAGCAATCCATTACACGCATCGACTCCGGCGAATATGGCTGGTGCGAGGAAACCGGCGAGCCCATAGGCATTCCACGCCTGCTGGCGCGCCCCACAGCCACCCTGTCTCTGGAAGCGCAAGAGCGCCGCGAAATGCGCCAAAAGCTGTACGGAGACTAATCCGGGCGCAAGCCTGGTCAACACAACACCTGGGCTCACTTGCCAAGCCAAGGCGTTGGTTCGCTTAAAAACACCGCTTTTGTATGCGGTGTTTTTTTTCGAGTGCCGAGTTTGGACTGCCGGTGCTGGATGACGCCGCTTTTGTAGCGTTGTTTGTCGGATTACGCGTCTGACGGCGCTAATCCAGCCTACGAAAACCTTAAGCGTGCCAACACCGCAATCCGACAAACAAAACGACCTGCGGTCTTGAACTTTCCGGCATCGTCCCCAGCTATCCAGTTCAAAGGAAGAATCCATGGAACAATTTCACGCTACCACCATTATTTGCGTCCGACGCGGCGACCAGGTCGCCCTTGGCGGCGATGGCCAGGTTACCCTGGGCAACATCATCATCAAAGGTACGGCGCGCAAAATACGCCGCTTGTACAACGATAAAATCCTGGCTGGCTTTGCCGGCGCCACGGCCGACGCGTTCACACTGCAAGAGCGCTTTGAAGAAAAGCTGGAAAAATACCAGGGCAACCTGATGCGCTCGGCGGTCGAACTGACCAAAGACTGGCGTACCGACCGCGTCCTGCGCCGGCTGGAAGCCATGCTCATTGTTGCCGATCGCGAGCACACTCTGGTGCTTACCGGCAACGGCGATGTGCTCGAGCCCGAACACGGCCTGGCCGCCATCGGTTCAGGCGGCGCCTATGCCCAATCGGCCGCGCTAGCCTTGCTGCAAAACACAGAACTCGCCCCTGCCGACATCGTCAAGAAGTCACTGGAAATCGCCGGCGATCTGTGCATTTACACCAACCAGAACCATATTATCGAAACCCTGTAAGCATCGTTTGCGCCACAGGCGCCCTGCTTGCGGATTCACTAGATAGAGCCCTATGTCAGCCCTCAATATGACCCCCGGAGAAATCGTCTCCGAACTCGACAAAAACATAGTCGGGCAAAATCGCGCCAAACGCTCAGTGGCGGTAGCCCTGCGCAACCGCTGGCGTCGCCAGCAGGTGGCCGAACCCCTGCGCACCGAAATCGTTCCCAAGAACATCATGATGATAGGGCCCACCGGCGTCGGAAAAACCGAAATCGCGCGCCGCTTGGCCAAACTGGCTCATGCGCCATTCATCAAGATAGAAGCCACCAAATTCACCGAAGTCGGTTACGTAGGCCGCGATGTCGACACCATTATTCGCGATCTGGTCGAAATCTCGGTCAAGCAAACCCGCGATGTCGAAATCCGTCGTGTCAGGACCCAAGCCGAAGACGCCGCTGAAGACCGCATACTCGACGTACTGGTATCCCCTCCGCGCAACGCCCAGGGAGAGCCCGAACGCGAAGAGAACAGCGCTCGCCAAACCTTTCGCAAACGGCTGCGCGAAGGCAAGATAGACGACTTGCAAATTGAAATCGAAGTCGCTCAATTGGCGCCGCAGATGGAAATCATGGCGCCCCCCGGCATGGAAGAAATGACCGAGCAGCTGAAAGGCATGTTCGCAGGGCTGGGGCACGACAAGAAAAAGACCCGCAAAATGTCGGTCAAGGAAGCCTTCAAGCTACTGACCGAAGAAGAAGCCGGTCGTCGTATCAACGAAGAAGACCTGCGCACCACAGCCGTCTTCAACGCCGAACAAAACGGCATTGTCTTTCTTGACGAAATCGACAAAATCGCCACACGCAAAGAAAGCCAGGGCGGCGACGTATCGCGCCAGGGTGTGCAGCGCGACCTGCTGCCATTGGTCGAAGGCACTACAGTCAACACAAAATACGGCGTGGTACGCACCGACCATATCTTGTTCATCGCATCGGGCGCATTTCATTTGTCGCGTCCGTCAGACTTAATCCCTGAGCTGCAGGGGCGCTTCCCGATACGCGTTGAACTCGACTCGCTTAGCGCCAACGATTTCGTTCGTATTCTATGCGACACCGACTCATCACTGACCAAGCAATACAGTGCTTTGCTGGCCACCGAAGATGTCACCCTGGACTTCACCGACGAAGGCATACAGCGTATGGCCGAACTGGCGTTTGAGGTGAACGAGCGCACCGAAAACATAGGCGCCCGCCGCTTGTACACGGTCATGGAAAAGCTCTTGGAAGACCTCTCATTTGATGCGTCGTCCAGCAGCGGCCAAACCGTCGTCATCGACGCTGCCTATGTCAATGCCAAACTGGAAGAAGCCGCCAACGACCAGGATCTTTCACGGTACGTATTGTAAGGAATTGATGGGGCTGGTCGCTGGAAATAGCGTTTTTATCACGGCGGCTGTGTCGGATTACGCCTTTGCGCTTGTATGATGGTGACGTTGTTTTGTCGGATTACGCCTGCGGCTAATCCGACCTGCGGATTTTCGTGACCACATACTGCCCGGCTTCCCGCTGGGCCGTGAACTTGACCTTGTCGCCCGGCTTGATATCAGCCAACAGCGCCGGATCAATGTGATAAACCAGTGCCATTGCCGGCAATTGCAGCTCGGAAATAGCGCCATGCTTGATGGTTATTTTGCCTGCCGCTACATCCACCCGCCGCACCTCGCCAGAAGCGCTGGCTTCCTGGGCAACAACACCCGTAGAATAAACCGAAGTCAAGGCCAATATGGCCGACAAAGCCAGCAACTGCCGCTGATTACCCAAAGCCATAAGCTACACTCTCAGAAAAGTTACTGCAACAAGGCACAGCCAAACGATAAGCCGCCGGCAGCCCGCGCAAGCCGCATACAATCATGCCTCAAGCATAACGCCAAATCAAGGAAACAGCTTGACCGATTCCAGCCCAATTTACCAACTGCGCCCGGCACAAGAACAAGACATCCCCTACATCCTTGGCCTGATGCGCGACATGGCCGACTTCGAAAAACTCACCGATATCTTCAAGGCTACCGAAGCCAGCCTGCACGCCAGTTTCTTTGGCCCCAACCCGGCTGCCAATTGCCTCGTCGGCCACACCAGCGCCAACCCCGGGCAACCCATTGCCTACATCATGTGGTTCCACAACTACTCCAGCTTCCTGGACAAACGAGGGCTCTACCTGGAAGACGTCTACGTAAAGCCTGAGCATCGCGGCAACGGCCTTGGGAAAATGGTGCTGAAACACCTGGCCAGGCTTGCCATTGAGCTGGATTGCGGCCGCTTCGAATGGGTGGTGCTCGACTGGAACCAGAACGCCATCGACTTCTACAAACACCACGGCGCAGAAATTTTGCCAGAATGGCGCATAGCGCGTGTTACCGGCGCAGCCATGCAACGGCTCGCACAATAACCAGGAAACATACCATGAGCATACGCCTTTCAATAATCACCACCCGCACCGGCGACCAAGGCACCACAGGCCTGGGCGACGGCAGCCGGGTAGACAAAGACGCGCCTCGCATCGCCGCAATGGGCGATGTCGACGAACTCAATAGCACAATAGGTGTATTGCGTGCCGACCCCCTGCCCCACACCATAGACTTACTGCTTGCGCGAGTACAAAACGACTTGTTCGACATGGGTGCCGAACTATGTATCCCTGGACATACTGCGGTCAACCACGACCACGTGCTATTCCTGGAAGAAGCCCTGGCCGAGCACAACGCCAAACTGGGCAAGCTGGAAGAATTCATATTGCCCGGCGGCACACGCCCCGCTGCGCTGGCCCACATGGCCCGCACCGTGTGTCGGCGCGCCGAACGCGCGGTCATCACCCTGAACCGCAGCGAACCCGTCAATGCACCGGTTATTCAGTATCTGAATCGGCTGTCAGACCTATGTTTCGTGCTGGCCCGCGTACTGAACGGCGCAGCCGACAAGCCCGACGTGCTGTGGGGCCGTTAAGCCAGGTGACGGTTATGCGACGTTGTTTGTCGGATTAGCCAAACGTGTAATCCGACAAGCCCAATACGCCATCCAACACCGCCATGGCAAAAACACCAGGCGCCGTTCTGATCAGTCTTCGTCTGTAGTGTGGATTTCCAGGGCTTCCAGAAAGCGCGACACCATATTGTAGGTAGCAATGGTCGCCGTCAGCTCGACCAGTTGCTTGGCTTCAAAATGCGGTTTGACCGCAGCAAAGACGGCATCAGGCACCTGTACATGCAGCGTCATGGCGTCGGCATAGGCCAGCACCGCGCGCTCTTTGTCGCTGAACAACGCCGATGACGCCCAATCAGGAAGATCATCCAGTTGCGCTTGAGACATGCCCTCGTTGAGCGCAATGGGCGCGTGCTGATCGGCTTCATAGGGCGCGCGGTTCAAAATGGCAATACGCATAATGACCATTTCGCGCAGATCGCCCGCCAAGGAGCTGTTATGACGGATACCCGTAAGATGATTCAACCAGCCACGCGCCACTGGCGGGCTTTGCAACAGCATCTGGTATAGCAGCAACACACTGCCGCGTTCAGCAACTATTTGCTCAACAAGAGGGCTGACCTCGGGGTGGGCCAGATCGGCATAAGGTAAACGAGCCATGTATAAACTTCCTTGGATATTGATTTAAGCAGGCAGAACCTGGCTGACGGTACGGGCAAAACGCGCAACAATTTCGCTGATGTCGGCGTCTGTGCAAATAAAAGGTGGCGCCAGCAACACGTGGTCGCCCTGCACGCCGTCGATGGTGCCACCCATAGGGTACATGAGCAGCCCATTTTGCATGGCCTGCTTCTTGAGACTGGCATGAGTTTTTTGTGCTGGATCGAGCGCAGCCTTGCTGGCGCGGTCTTGCACGAACTCGACCCCCACAAACAAGCCCCGGCCACGCACATCGCCAAGATTCGGATGCTGGCCCAGTGCCGCGCGCAATTCGGCACGCAACTGCTCGCCACGCGCCAGCACATTGGCCAGCAGGTTTTCTTTTTCTATGACTTGCTGCACCGCCAACGCTGCCGCGCAGGCAGTGGCATGCCCCATATAAGTATGACCATGCTGGAAAAAGCCGCTGCCGGCCAGTATGGCATTGTAGATTTTGTCGCTGGCCATCATTGCCCCTATAGGCTGATAGCCTGCACCCAGGCCCTTGGCGATGGCAATGATATCGGGCGCAACGCCGTCTTGCGCACAGGCAAACAAATGGCCAGTACGGCCCATGCCAGACATCACTTCATCCAGTATCAGCAATACACCGTAGCGGTCACACACCTGGCGCATACGCTGCAGATAAGTATTGACCGGCGCCAGTGCGCCCGCTGTTGCGCCAACCACGGTTTCAGCAACAAAAGCCGCTACGTTTTCCGGCCCAAGCTCAAGGATTTTTTGCTCGAGTTCGTCGGCCAGACGCCCCGCGTATTGTTCCTGGGTTTCATCAGGCAACTGATCGCGATACGCATAGCAAGGCGACACATGGTGCGCGGGCACCAGCAAAGGCAGGAAAGGCTCACGCCGCCAGGCATTGCCACCTATCGCCAACGCCCCCAGCGTATTGCCATGATAACTTTGGCGGCGAGCAATAAAGTGGCGCCGCGTCGGTTGGCCGATTTCCACAAAGTATTGCCGCGCCAGCTTTAACGATGCTTCTATCGCTTCAGAACCGCCTGATAAAAAATACACATGATGCAAATCACCCGGCGCACGACTGGCCAGGAAATCGGCCAGGTCTTCCGCGGCCTGCGTAGTGAAAAAAGAGGAGTGTGCATAGGCGATCTGATCGAGCTGGTCTTTAATGGCCTGGATGACAACGGGATGGCCATGGCCCAGGCACGAAACCGCTGCCCCACCCGATGCATCGATATAACTTTTATTGTTCTGGTCGAAAAGCTCGATACCCTGGCCGCGTACGGCAAAATCCAGCTTCTGTTTGGGATTGCGATGAAATACATGAGTCATGGCGGCACCTGATAACAAATCTCAACATATGGATCATTGATAATATACTAATCAACATTCAAATCCATCCATGCGGTAGTCTCATGTTGTCTTTAATCGAATTGTCTGGCACGCCCTTGCAAATAGGCAAGGCGCTAGGCAAGTTTGGCGCACAAGCCGCGCACTCATATCTCGTACATTCGCCATCATGGGCCAGCGTCACCGCCTGGCGCGGCAGCACTGCCGCGCAAGCCATGCAAACACAGGTCGAGCAACAATTCCCCCATATCCACCAAGAACTGCAAGGTCTGGCTGCAGGGCTGGAACTGCCTTTCGAAGATGTCTTTCTATGGAATTGCCGAGGCGATGTCTGGGCCATGGCGCCCGATGGCTGCACCACGGTGCAGTTGCCCCTGGCAGCAGGCCCTCGGATTACGCACAACGAAGATGGCGACCCTGGCTTTGCCGGTTATTGCGGCATAGGCCAGTTCGCCCCTGACAGCGGCCCACGTTTTACTTCGTTTTTATACCCAGCATCAATTCCTGGCCACACCTTTGCCGTGAACGAACATGGGCTGGCCATGACCGTCAACAACTTGCGTTCGCGTCAGGTAAGCGCAGGCGTACCGCGCATGGTGTTGACACGCGCCTTGCTGAACCAGGCAGGGCTGGCGCAAGCCATCGAACTGCTACGCCAATCGCCACGCGCTGGCGGCTTCCACCTGAGCCTGGCCCAATGCGGCTACCCGGATCTGCTGAGTGTTGAATTCAACGCCATGGGCCTGTCAGTACTTGATATCAAAGTGCCTACCCTGCATGCAAACCATATTACTCATGCAACCATGCAAGACCTCCCGCAAGTCATTACCGATTCATCCCGTCACAGGCAAGAGCGCGGCAACGCATTATTAAGCGCGGCTGACAGCCCCGACAGCATCGAACCCTTATCCATCTTGGTCGATCAGGCCGATAAGTCATTTCCCATTTACCGCGATGCCCCTGACGACAGCGACGCGGAAAACACCATGGCCACCGCCGACATCCGTGTCGGTGCCGAGCAAGTGATGTGGGATATCTACGAACGCCCTGGCCAGTCGGCGCGTTTCAAATTGGTAAATACCGAATTGGTATAACTTTTTTCTGATGACGTTGTCTGGTTCTTATGACGTTGTCTGGTTTTTATGACGTTGTCCGGTTTTTATGACGTTGTCCGGGGTGGGTGAAGCTCAGTGCGGCACGGCGTGCTTGTTTCCGCGTCTGCCTCGTACAGCCGGGCGTCGGCCGAACTCGCTGCGCTCAAACAACGGCCGCCGACACCCCCCGGCTTCCCTTCGTCAGCACGCGGCGCACGCCTACCGCCGCACTGAGCTTCACCCACCCCAGACAACTGCGTAACAGAAAATTGGCCGGCCTGACGGCCTTGCAGCCTGAAAGGCTGGTTTTACTGGCACGGCTGATCGGTGGCAAATGAGCAGGTCCAAACCTCGCTGATGCAAAAAGTCGGGTGTGTCGGGGGCTGTGCAGGCGCCTTGCGCAAGCCGTTACGGTCAGCGCCATCGAGGGGGCAAGGCCGCGGCTGTTTGAGCCCGACGCTTGTCGGACCACTGGTCCGACCGGGCGAGTTCCGCGGACGCCTCGATGGCGCTGACCGTAACGGGAACCCCGTCAGGGGCGCAGCGCGTGAAGCCGAAACAGCCCCCGACACACCCGACTTTCGCAAGAATGAAAAACCCCACACCATAGTGGTCACATAATTATTTCTGAAGCAATGGGCGTCGAACCACCCGTCCGGCACGGCCTACAAGACACAACTTTAAATCAGCCCCTGGGCGAACTCTGCCACCTTCCCGCACAACTGCGTCAAATCCTTTTGCAAAACCCAGAAATTGGCTGACTTTTCATAGCTATCTTCATCCATATACAGCGCGCGATTGACTTCTATTTGCAGGCTATGGCGGTTTTCTTCCGGCCGGCCAATACGCGCAATTAACGCCACCCCCTTGAACGGATCATTGCGCGCCACCGTATAACCACGCCCCTTCAGGAAATCTTCAATGATTCCTATCAGCGTAGGATCGCAAGTCGTCCCATCGCAATCCCCCAATACAAAATCGGCCAGTGGCTGGTCAGTATCGATTTCCAGCACCTCGTAGGAATTGGCCGGCATGGAATGCAGATTCAAATGCCAGACTACACCAAACCGCTTATAAACATTTTCAATTTCCCGCTCGAGCGCCTCGTGATAGGGCTGATAGTAAGTACCTATGCGGTTTTCAACCTCGGCCACCCACAGCTTGCGATCATAGATATCCCGATCCCGCGCCCGCCGCCAGAGCAGCCCATGCCCCAAGCGCGACTTCTCGGTGGGGCGCAGTTCCGACGTCCAGGGCTCGGCCAAAATATTCGGATCGATATCATCAACCTCGCGATTGGGGTCGATATAAGTACGTGGAAAATTAGCAGCCAGCAAAGTGGCCCCTACGGAGGGCAGCGCCTTCCATAGTTCTTCGACGTAGGTGTCTTCGCCCGAACGCAAGACTGATATCGGCAGGCAGCTTAAAAAATCTGCCGGGTAAATCACCCCGCTATGCGGTGAATCACAAACCAAGGGGATGGCCGTGCTGGTGGGCAACGAGAGCACATAGGGTTCAAATTCTTCGTCGGCGAATCTCATTTTGGCTCCAAAGGGATAACGTCATTCAAGTGACAGGCGCTTTGATGCAGGCTAAGACTGATATCGGGCAAACCAGGCGCTGGACCATCTTGGCCCAGCGTTTTCAGCAAAGGACGCTCCACCCTGCACCTGTCCATGACCTTAGGACAGCGCGGGTGAAACGGGCAGCCAGGCGGCGGTGCAATCGGAGAGGGCAATTCCCCTTTGATGGGGTCAAACTGACGCTGATCCGTACGCAAGCCTGGCAGTTCTTTAATAAGCGCCTGCGTATACGGATGATGTGCGCGACTAAAAATGGTTTCGGTATCGGCAATTTCAACGATGCGACCCAAATACATAATGACGACACGATCGGCAATATGGCTGACCACCCCCAGGTTATGACTGATGAAAAGGTAGGTCAGCCCCAGTTCCTGCCGCAACTGAATGAACAGATTCAACACCTGTGCCTGTATGGACACGTCGAGCGCCGCCACGGCCTCGTCGCACACGATCAGCGATGGTTTCAAGGCCAGGGCACGCGCCACGCCTATGCGCTGGCGCTGTCCACCCGAAAACTGATGCGGATAACGAAACCGATACGCTGGGTCCAGCCCCACTTGCTGCATGAGTTGCACCACGTATTCTTCTTTGCGGGTGCGCTTCACCATGCCATGCACGACAGGCGCCTCGCCGATGATGTCGATCACGCGCATGCGGGGATTCAGTGACGAGTATGGGTCCTGGAAGATCATTTGAACACCCAGTTCGTAGTCGCGCCGGGCCGCGCCGACCAACCCGCTGATCGCCTGCCCTCTATAAAAGATTTCACCGGATGTGGGCGGCAAAATACCGGAAATCATGCGCCCCAGAGTAGACTTCCCGCAACCCGATTCGCCGACGATGCCTATGACCTCGCCCGCGCGTATATCCAGATCGACACCCGCCACCGCCTGCACCGAACGCGGCGCCCGGCGCCCTTTTACCAACATGCCCAGGCGCTCGAACATATCGACGGGCTGTATGTAATTCAGATGCAGATCGCGCAAGCTGAGCATGGACGAGCCAGACTGGCTGGCGACGTCGTCGACACCCTGCGATGGCACACTGCCCATGGCATTTGGCGCATTCATGTTTCCACCCCCTGGTGCCAGCAACTGACCCAGTGCCCTGGCTCGGCCTCTTCCAGTGTCGGCGCATTTTTGCATTGGACGGTGGCACGATAGCAGCGCGTACGAAACGGACAGCCTTCCGGCAGATTCAGCAGGGAAGGTGTGGAACCTGGTATCTGAAACAGCGCCTGCCCTCGTGTTTGCACCGATGGTATCGAGGCGATCAGGCCATGGGTATAAGGATGCTGCGCTGCAGCGATGATCTGGCTGGTGGCGGCGGTCTCAACGATGCGCCCGGCATACATCACGGCCAGCCTGTCGGCCAGGCCAGAAACAATGGCGAGATCATGCGTGATCCAAATCAGCGCCGTGCCAGTTTCACGGCACAGCTTTTGTACTTCATACAGAATCTGGCCCTGAATAGTGACATCAAGCGCCGTGGTGGGTTCGTCGGCAATGATAAGTTTGGGCGCATTCAGCAAGGCAATAGCAATGGCAATGCGCTGGCGCATGCCACCCGACAAATGATGCGGATACACCAGCAGACGCTCTTCGGGCGACGGGATGCCTACCTTTTTCAACACATCCAGCGCCCGCGCGCGCGCCGCCTTGCGCGACACTTTATTATGCGCTCGCACGGCTTCTATCATTTGCGTATCTATGCGCAATACCGGGTTCAGCGTAGTGGACGGGTCTTGAAATATCATGGCCATATCGCGGCCACGCAGGTTGCGGTATTCTTGCGCCGACAGCTTTTGCAAATCGTGTCCATTGAAAAACAGACGATCAGCCTGCATGCGGCCAGGCTCGTCGACCAGGTTCAACAAAGAAAACCCGGTGATGCTTTTGCCTGAACCCGACTCACCCACCAACCCCAGGATTTCCCCCTGCCTGAGTTGCAGCGTAACGCCATCCACCGCCTTGACGATGCCATCGCGAGTATGAAACCAGGTTTTCAAGCCTTGCACATCGAGCAGCAGATCGCTGGAGGCAGGAGTATGGGCGGTGTTCACAAGCCTGCTCCCTGTATCTCGTTGCGCGGGTTAAGAATATCGCGTAAATGATCCCCCACAAGATTAATGGCCACTACCACCAGCGCCAGCGCAATGCCTGGAAAGAAAGATATCCAGTAATTGCCTGACAACAGAAACTCGAAACCATTGGAGATCAACATGCCCAGCGAAGGCTCGGTAACCGGCACGCCCACCCCCAGAAAAGACAGAGTGGCTTCCAGCGCAATGGCGTGAGCCAGATCGATGGTGGCAATCACCATAAGCGGCGGAATGCAATTGGGAAACACATGGCGCCATAAGATGCGATGCCACGACAACGACATGCAGCGGGCGGCTTCAACGTATTCACGGTTGCGCTCGACTATGGCCGCCGCACGGGCAGCGCGTGCAAAGTAAGCCCATTGCACGGCAATCAGTGCATAAATGACCTTATCAACGCCTTTACCCAGCACCGCCAACAAGATCAAGGCGACAAGAATGGCGGGAAACGACAACTGGATATCCACCATGCGCATGAGCAGTGAGTCGATACGACCGCCAAAATAGGCTGAGATCAGGCCCACCGCCGTGCCAATAAGAAATGCCGCCGACACCGACGTAAAGCCTACAACCAGACTGGTGCGCATGCCATACAAAATAGCGGAAAATACGTCTCTGGCCTGCCCATCGGTGCCCAGCCAGTAGGTCATGGTGCCGTCGCCATTCAGGCTGCCTGGCGGCAGTTTGGAATCCATGATGTCGAGGGTGCCGATATCAAAGGGGTTTTGAGGCGCCACCCAGGGCGCGAAAATGGCGAGTGCCAGAAACAGCACCAACAGGATCAAGCCAAAGACAGCCAGCTTGCTGGCCATGAATTGCGCAATAAAAACGCGCGACAGGCTTTCGTGAGCCAGCGTTTCGGGGACGGCAATGCTGGGCGCCGTCATGCCGCGGCCTCGAGGCGCACACGTGGATCGAGTATGGTGTAGGCGATATCAACCATCAGGTTCAGCAAGGCCAGAAACACGACCGTCAGCATCAGGTAGGCGACGACCACCGGCCGGTCCAGCGTAATAATGGAATCGATCAACAGCTTGCCCATGCCGGGCCAGGAAAACACCGTTTCAGTTACCACGGCAAATGCAATGACCTGCCCATATTCAAGGCCGCCTATGGTGATGATGGGGATCAGTATGTTTTTTAGCAGATGCACGCCCAGCACGCGCCGGTTATCAAGGCCCTTGGCGCGAGCGTACTTGATATAGTCTTGCGGCAGGCATTCGCGCGTGGCCGCCCGGGTTACCCGGATAATCAAGGCGCATTTGGCCGTGGCGATGGTGGCGGCAGGCAGGGCCAGGCTTTGCAGACCTTGCCAGCTGAATATGCTTAACTGTATTGGCCCTACCCATTGCACTGGCCCGCGCCCGCCAGCGGGAAACCAGCCCAGCATGACGGCAAAAAGCATAATGAACATGAGCCCCACCCAGAAATTGGGCAACGAAAACCCCAGCACAGACCCCGTCATGATGGAACGCGCACTGACGCTTTGCGGCCTGAGCCCGGCGTAAATACCCAACGGCACACCTATCAGCATGGAACACAACATGGCCAGCGTGGCAAGTTCAAGCGTGGCCGGCATGCGTTCCAGGATAAGACGCATGGCCGGTTCCCCGGTTAAAAAGCTGTTGCCGAAATTAAGTTGTGCCGCCTTGCCCAGAAATACAAAATACTGTTGCCACAGCGGCAAGTCGAGGCCCAGGCTGAGCCTAAGCTGTTCACGCTGGGCATCGCTGGCTTCAGGGCTGGCCAGCATGGAAACCGGGTCGCCGACCATGTACAAGCCCGCGAACACCAGCGCCGACATCACCAACACGATAATCACCGTCTGGAACAGACGGCGAAGTATGGTAGCTAGCACAGGCGCCCGTGGCTTACTTGGCTGGCGTCATATCTTGCGCCAGTGTGAATTGGTCGGTACGCCCACCATAACGGATGTCTTTCTTCATGGCCCACACCGAGAGCTCGAATTGCAAGGGCAGAATACCGTAATCTTCCATGACCATGGCGCCGGCCTGTTGCAGCATATTCGAGCGTTTGCTGTCATCAAGCGTACGTGACGCCTCTATGACCAGCTTATCCAGTTCAGGGTTGGAATATTTGCTCCAGTTGGTGGTGCCCAGCCCCAATTCAGGGTTTTTGGTATGCACCAGCGCCATCAGCGGATTGAGCATTTCGCCAGAGCTTGCCGCCCAGCCCGCCAGATAGGTACTGAAAGAAAAGCCGTCGCGCTTCTTGAAGAACACGGGCGGCGCCATGGTTTCGACATCGGCTTTAATGCCTATGCGAGCCCACATGGAAGCCACTGCCTGGGCAATACGCTGGTCGTTGGTGTAGCGCCCGGCCGGCGAACCCAGCGACACGGTAAAGCCATTGGGATAGCCGGCCGCCGCCAGCAGTTCTTTGGCTTTGGCCGGGTCTGCATCAGGTACATGGGACAACTTTTCAGAGGTGCCAAACCCAGGATAAGCCAGCAGGTTGGCCGCCGTTTGCGCCGACCCGCCCATGATACGCTCGACGATGGCCTTGCGGTCTATGGCCAGCGACAAAGCCTGGCGCACCCGCTTATCGGC
This sequence comes from Alcaligenaceae bacterium, assembly GCA_013416445.1. Classification (GTDB taxonomy): domain Bacteria; phylum Pseudomonadota; class Gammaproteobacteria; order Burkholderiales; family Burkholderiaceae_B; genus Pollutimonas. The sequence continues at coordinate 7,247 of JACCER010000009.1, read as the reverse complement.
CAGCGGGTTCTTGCCCGACGTGCCCGACATGCCGGGAGGCGGTTCCTTGCCCTGGTTCAAGGCAATATAAATAACACGCACCGACGGGGTTTCCTGGACATGCAGGTTAGGGTCTTTCTTGAGCTTGGGCAAGTCGTCGGTGGGAGGGTCTTCGATCAGGTCGACATCGCCCGCCAACAGCGCCGCCACGCGTGCTGCAGGGTTGGAAATAGGCCGGTAAACAACCTTGTCCCAGGCGGGTTTTTCACCCCAATAAAGGTCATTGCGTGCGAAGACGATTTCAGCGCCACGCTTCCAGGAAACAAACTTGTAAGGGCCAGTACCCACCAGGCCGTCGCCACGATTGAGCTCGATCGTGGTCTTGCCTTCGGGCGCAGGGCCCGAAGCCGCCTTCTTGGACATGATGGGCACCATGGACAAATTAGGCAGCAAAACCGGTGAAGGCCCCTTGGTAGTGATTTTTATGGTCAGCGGGTCAGGCGCTTCGACTTTGGCAATAGAACTGAGATACAAGGTATACGAGGAAGGACTATTGGGCACCTTGGGCACGCGGTCGTAGGTGAACAGGACATCTTCGGCAGTAAAAGGCGAGCCATCGGCAAACTTGACGCCAGGCCGCAGCTTGAACGTCCAGACATCGCCATCGACTACCCACGACTCGGCCAGCGCAGGTACTGGCTTGGCGTTGGCATCAGTGCGCACGAGAGGGTCGAACAGGGTTTCAGATAGCTGGGTATTAGGTGTAAGGGAATGGAATTGCGGATCCATGGAGCTGGGTTCGGAGCGCAGGGCGATAGTAAGGTCGCGCGCCTGCGCAATGCTTGCCATGCTGAAAAAGCTGGCCGCCAACGCCGATAAAAGCAGGGTTTTTCGAATTGACTTCATGTTTATGCTGCCCTTTTTTATGAACACACTAAACGGGTAGACCAACAAAACAACGAAATAGAAAAAGCCCCATACCTTTGAGGCATGGGGCCAGTGTAACGAGCCGTGCAAGTTTCAATATCGGTATTTTCCCGATAAGTTGCGACAAGATGCAGTAGGTCGGATCAGGCAAGCGATGCTCGGTACCCCATTTATTGGAATTAACCCGACATCAAATGCTCGGCTGCGCACTTACTGGGACTTCATCACCATATATTCGACTGCGGCCTTCAGGGTGTCGTCGTCAGCCGACGATGCGCCGCGTGGCGGCATGGCGCCCTTGCCTTTGATGGCGATTTCCATCATGGAATCCATGCCAGCTTCAATCAACGGCTTCCATACAGCCTTATTACCCAGCTTAGGGGCATTAGCGACACCGGTGCTATGGCAGGCTACGCAAGCCGATTTATACAGCTTTTCGCCAGCGGGATTCACCGTTGCAGCAGCTCCGGTAGATGCGGTAGCCAGCGCCGGCGCCAAACCGGCTCCCATGGCAATGGCCAAGGCAACGTGAGCAAGCTTCAACATAATCATCTCCAATATTTTGTCTGAATGATCCGCCTCGTGGCGGACTGTTTAAAACAACGCTTACCTTCCTGGGCTGCCCGGTATGCCAGGCAGCCGTTTGCTGCAACAAGCTTTTGTTACTAGGGCGCGCCCACTGCGGGCACCCCCGTACTGCGATTACGCCTTGGTAATGGGACCTGGCGCCTTAAGCTGCTTCATCAGGTCGTCGTTCCATTTGCCTTCGACTACAAAGTGGCCCGCCGCGCCCAATTCGAAGGCCTCGATCAGGTTGTGGTTCAGGTAGGCATACACACCAGGCTGCTTGAAGGTGTACAAAGCTGCACCTGCCGAACCGCCCCGGATAAACCAGGTTTCGAGGTCTTTCTCGGGCGGGTTGTTGAACTTGCCCGTTTCCCAGACCCAGTCGCCGTGGCCGCCGATAAGGTGAGGACGCGTATCGCGGTTGGCCTGCGAATGTATGATCAATACGGTTTCGCCGACCTTGGCCTTCAGGGCGCCGTCGCCCGTCAGTGCGCCTACCTTGCCGTTGAACACGATATGTGTAGGGATCAGCTTGCGCATGACTTCTACCGTATCGCCGTAGCTTTCGGCCAGGGTGTTGTAGTCTTTGTATTTGCCGTCTTCATCTTTCGGTATGTACAGGTCGAACTCACCTATTGTGAAAGCCGTGTCGTAGCGCAAGGGATTGCCATCTGGGTCTCTCAGGCCATCACGTGGCAACACCATCAAGGTACCGCTCATGCCAGCCACCACGTGCCAGGGCACCATGCCTTCCGGTGCGCAGTGATACACAAAGGTACCGGGGCGATCTGCCTTGAAGCGCAGTGTGACCTGTTCGCCAGGGTTGACGTTGGTCAGGCTGGCGCCGCCCAGCGCACCGGTTGCACCGTGGAAGTCGACGTTGTGCGGCATGGCGTTGCTGGCCAGGTTGACCAGCGTAAGCTCGACATAGTCGCCCGTGTTGACCACCATGGTGGGGCCGGGCATGGAACCGCCGAAGGTCATGGCCTGCAAAGTCGTGCCGTCTTCGTCGATGACCATTTTCTTTTCTTCGATTTCCATGCGGAACTCGACAATGCGAGGTTCAGGGCCGACAACTTGCTCGTGCTTGTGCACCATGGGAGGCGCAACCAGATCCACCTTGATACGCTTGAGTTTGGCAATTTCAGGTTCTGTCATTGCTGCAACGGGAGCGGCCGCCGGTTTGCCCTTGGCCAATGCGGGAGCGGCGATTGCGGCTGTACCAGCCACGGCACCCAGACCTGCTGATTTAAGAAATGAACGACGTTCCATGATGAGGCTCCGTTTACAAAAAAGGTTCGTGTTTCACGAACAACCACAAAGCCGGTTGCCTGTGTTGCAGATTCTCCGGACCCTGTGCTATTGGGGTATGAGTCCATTGGATCGCACCCAAGATGTTCCTTCTTTGTTGCAACGCAAACAACAGAGCAGTTTTATACGGGTTTTTACCAATAGCGTTTGTTTTGTTGCTTATTTGCACGCTTTTTTGCCGATAGGCCTGGCTCAACGATCAAGTCTAGCTGGGCAGGGGTGGTAGAATCGTGCGTCTGCTTACCTGCCTGGGTTCACGATGACCTCACCTTTAAGTCGGTCTATTATTAAAAACATGGATCTCTTCAGGTCTCTGCCTGATGCTGACCTGGATGCCATTCTGCACACAGCCCAGGTTTGTCGCCTGTCTGTGGGCGACGCCGCCTTTCGCCAAGGTGAAGTCGCCGACCGGTTTTTCGTGCTGCTCAACGGCCACCTGAAGGTGGTGCAAGTCACCCCTGATGGCGAACAGGTGGTGGTCCGGTATGTCAGCCCAGGCGAAGTCTTTGGTATTGCGCGCGCCATGCGCCGCCCCGACTACCCCGCGTCTACCATTGCCGTCCAGGAAAGCCTGGCGCTAAGCTGGCCATCTACTGAATGGGACCAATTCACTGCCAAAAACCTGCATTTTGCCGCCAACGCCTTGCAAACTGTCGGCCAACGACTGCAAGATGCCCACACCCGCATACAAGAACTGTCTACCGAAGAGGTCGAGCAACGCGTAGCGCGAGCCATCTTGCGGCTTATCGACCAATCGGGCCAGCAAACGCCTGAAGGCATCGTGATCGACTTCCCCATTACCCGCCAAGATATTGCCGAAATGACGGGCACGACCCTGCACACGGTAAGCCGCATCATGAGCGCCTGGAAAGATCGCGGCCTGGTTACCAGCGGGCGCAAGCGCATTGTGGTCTGCGCGGTCGACGACCTGATCCGCCTGGCCGAAGGGCCGCAACAGGCGCCTACGCCGCGCGCCGCGCGGGCCAAGCTGGAAAACTGACACTCTGGCCCATGTGTTGCTGCGTTGTTTGTAGGGCGGGTTGTGTTGTTTGCCGGATTACAGGCTTAGCCCTGATCCGACCTACGAAATTCCCAGCTTCGAGCGCAGGCTTTGCACGACCCCTGCGCCTTTACCCGAGGTATCGAGCACCAGGCGCAAGCCCAGGTTGCTGGGCGGCACGCCAACCGAGCAGGCCCCGCCTTTAGGGTCGCGGATAAAGTCTGAAATATAACTGCGGTGGCGGCCGGCCACGACACGTATTCCGCAGTTCTCGGCTAAAGGCATGGCCACGTCGCCAGTCACATCAAGATGCCGACGCGCATGACAGGTATCAGTCCAGTCCCAGACATTGCCAGCCACATCTTTAAGGCCTGCCTCGTTCATGCCGTAAGTGCCAAACGGCTTGGGCTTGGCATCGACACTGGCTTTACGCCGGGTTTCCAGTTCGTATTCGGCGATCCAGCGCTGCGCGGGATCATTGGGATCGGCGGCATCGACGATGACTTCTTCTTTGTAGGCGGAGCCCGCTGCAAACACCCATTCGGCATAGGTGGGCAAGCGATAATTTTGCCCTGTGCGGGCCGACAGCCAGGCCGCATAGGCCGTGGCGTCGCGCCAGCTTATGCCTACGGCAGGAAGATCGGGCGAGATCGCGTCGCGTTGGGCCTTGTCAAGCCGCTTGCAGGCGCCGTCGCTCACGCAAGCGGCATATTCGGCCTGGCTGACATGGCGCGCCATGATCTGGAAGTCATGCTCGAAACGCACCATATGCGGCGTTGGACTGACGGGATTGCCATTGCGCAGGTAATCGCCTGCAGGGTAGTGGCTGAATTCGCCCGCCTTGATTAAGGCAAGCTCGGTGGAGTCTTGCTTTTGCGATGATACGCCGCTTGCGCCGAAGTTGCACCCACCCAGCAAGGCCGCGGCAACAGCCAGCACGGAAATTCGAATAGACATACGCATGATTCAACACCTTGAATGCGTGCCGGGTATGCCGGCACCACACTTGTATTGAACACCGCTTGCGAATTATGGTCGTTGTTCCAGCGCAAAGAAGCGCCTTAGTGTTGTTAAGCTACACCTGCTGAATGGGCTTGTTCGTCGGCGTGGTAGGACGAGCGCACCATGGCGCCTACCGCTGCGTGGCTGAAGCCCATGGCGTAGGCTTCGCGTTCCAGCATTTTGAAGATGTCAGGGTGGGCGTAGCGCAATACCGGCAAATGATGCTCGGAAGGCTGCAGGTACTGGCCTATGGTCAGCATGTCGACATTATGCGCACGCAAATCGCGCATGACTTCAAGGATTTCTTCATCGGTTTCGCCCAGGCCCAGCATAAGGCCTGACTTGGTGGGCACATTGGGGTGCAACAGTTTGAACTCGGCCAGCAACTTAAGCGAATGATGATAGTCGGAACCGGGGCGCGCCTGCTTGTACAGGCGCGGTATGGTTTCGAGATTATGATTCATGACGTCGGGGGGGCCTTCGTTGAGAATGGCCAGAGCGCGATCGAGGCGCCCACGAAAATCGGGCACCAGCACCTCGATGCGGGTAGACGGCGACAGTTCGCGAACCTTTTGTATGCATTCCACAAAATGCGCTGCGCCGCCATCGCGCAGGTCGTCGCGGTCGACCGAGGTAATGACCACATACGACAACTTCATGGCAGCGATGCTGCGCGCCAGGTTGACGGGTTCGTCGACATCGAGCGGATCGGGGCGGCCATGGCCTACGTCGCAGAACGGGCAGCGGCGCGTGCACTTATCGCCCATGATCATGAATGTGGCCGTACCCTTGCCAAAGCATTCGCCAATATTGGGGCAGGACGCTTCTTCGCAGACGGTATGCAGATTATGCTCGCGCAATATGCGCTTGATGTCGTAAAAACGCGAACCTGGCGCAGCAGCCTTGACCCGTATCCAGTCAGGTTTTTTCAGGCGCTCGGCCTGCACGACCTTGATGGGAATGCGCGATGTTTTTTCACCCGATTTTTGTTTTTTCGTTGGGTCATAGGGCGCTGGACGTACGGTAGGCTTACGTTCTGCAGGCTGGTCAATGGAAGTAGTCATACGGTTTCCTGCAACAAAGCACTTATGCTTTGCGCTAATAAGCGGCGGCGTGTTTCACGCTACCCGCTATCAAGTGAATAATTGACGCAGACCACACACCTTGCAGCACTGGCCCTGCGAAAAACGGCTGGAACTTGGTATTTTAACGCGCAGGCTCGCAGCCTGCCTAATCACCCTGATGTGTCAGCGGCCTTTCCAGACTGGCGGGCGCTTTTGGATAAAGGCATCTATGCCCTCGGCCACGTCTTCAGCCATCATGTTGCGCGCCATTACCTGGCCTGCGTAGTCGTAGGCGTCGCTTAGATTCATGGCGCGCTGGCGATGGTACATGGCTTTGCCGGTATGCACTGCCACCGGGCTTTTAGCGCAAATGGCCTGAACCAGGGCATCGACGGCGGCGTCTAGCTGATCGGGAGCCACTGCCTGATTGATCAAGCCCTGATCCGCCGCGTCAGCGGCACTGATGAACTGGCCAGTGATCAGCATTTCAAAGGCTTTTTTCGACGTTACGTTACGGCTAAGCGCCACTGCCGGGGTAGAGCAGAACAAGCCGACATTAATGCCCGACACGGCAAATTTGGCGGAGTCAGATGCAATGGCAAGGTCGCAACTGGCCACCAACTGGCACCCCGCAGCAGTCGCCGTGCCCTGTACCTTGGCAATGACCGGTACAGGCAGATTGACGATGCTTTGCATGACTCGGCCGCATTGCGCAAACAATTTTTGATAATAACGCTCGTCGGGATTTGCGCGCATTTGCTTCAGATCGTGCCCTGCGCAAAAAGCCCGCCCTGCCGCGGCCAACACCACACAACGCACGGCATTGTCTTGCGCGACGGCATCAAGTTGTTCTTGCAGCGCGGCCAGCAATTCCTCAGACAAGGCATTGAATTGTTCTGGCCGATTAAGCGTCAGCGTCAACACGCCATTGGTATGGTTGGATAACAGCAAAGGAGCGGGGGTAGTCATCGTGTTTTCTCCGTTATCTTATGGGTTCAAGTGTAGCAACAGTTTTATGAACGTAGTGGGATGCAGGTCGGATTAATGTAGCGTAATCCGACAAACCCGCTGTGGTAAAAATGCCTGGCGCATAGGCGGTTCAAGAGATTACGGCGCTTGGCGACACCGTCTGGTTCTGATGACACTATCTGGCGCCTAGTGATGCTATCTGGCTCTGGTAGCGTTGTCTGGTTCTTATGACGTTGTATGGTTCTTATGACGTTGTATGGTTCTTATGACGTTGTATGGTTCTTATGACGTTGTCCGGGGCGGGTGAAGCTCAGTGCGGCACGGCGTGCTTGTTTCCGCGTCTGCCTCGTACAGCCGGGCGTCGGCCGAACTCGCTGCGCTCAAACAACGGCCGACGACACCCCCCGGCTTCCCTTCGTCAGCACGCG
>JACCER010000008.1 GCA_013416445.1 Alcaligenaceae bacterium | reverse complement strand
TTGGCGGTGGCGGTGGCGGTGGCGGTGGCGGTGGCGGTGGCGGCGGCGGTGGCGGCGGTGGCGGCGGCGGCGGCGGTGGCGGCGGTGCCTGGACCACCACAAAGTCATTGATGTTTCTTAATAAATCCAGGTCCAGCAATGGCGGACCCAGCAGAGGGTCTCGCCGGACCAGGCCCTCAGCGGCCAAGTTGTCGCCGCTCGGCCCGGTGGCCAGGTACATAGGCCCTCGCTCGGTAAATTCGGGCGCGGTATCCAGGGTAACAACGGCGTTCTGGCCCGCCGGCACTTCCAGCGTGCCGCGGGAGTTGGTGATGACCACCTTGCCTTCCCCCACATGTACTCGCAAGGTGTTGGGTGGATTCAGCACCGCGGTGAACTGCGTGCCGCGTATGCCCAAGGTAGCCACAGGCGTATTCAGTTGGTAGCCTTCGTGGCGCGTTTTTCCTATGGCGCCCGTCATGGTGCGCAAGCCGCCACGCAGCAGGCCGAACACCAGATTGCCGTCATCGGCGCCCTCTTGATAGGCGTAGTCATCAACCGAGAAGGTGCTGTCGGGCATGAGCGACACCATTCCCCCATCGGTAAAGCGCATTTGCACGCGGCCATTGGCGGCGGTCTCGATGCGGGAAGCTTTTTCGATGTCGTCGCCCTTGGCCAGCTGGCGCTCGGGCTGCGAGGCGACCTTGGCCGTGACCAGGCCGCTGGCAAAACGCACGCTGGCGACGCTTTCGGCCTGGCTGACACCATGGCCCAAGGCCATGAAACCAGCAAAAATCAGGCATAGCCCGGATTTAAAATAGTTCATAGCGTAGATTCATAGTGATTACGTGACGCTGGAAATCGCGCAACGGGATGTTTGAGTCACTGTGGGTGAACCGATATTGCGGCCGCAGCGACAACTTTCGACTAATGGAATAATCCAGCCCCAGGTAGCCGTCGTACAAGGTTTCGCGGCGGCGCGTTTGGAACAAGACGTCGCTACCACTGTATGTGCGCCGCTCGGCGCCCACGCCAGCCTCGAGTTTCAGACGTGGTGTAAACAAGTAAAGCCCGCCCATTCTCATGCCGGAAAAGCGGTATTTGAAATCTTCAGGGGCAGCGCCATGCACACTGCTTTCCCGGCCACCATACAGGCTGGCATAGGCTACCGCCCTGTCGTTGATCAGTGCCTGCGACCACGACACGCCGCCGGTATAGCGGTTGGCGTTGCGCAGCTTGTAGTCGGGGTAATTCAGGCGGCTAGTCTGTGCAAAGGCGCTGAACTGACTGCGGTCGGAAACCGAATAAGCATACTGCCCCAACAGCCCGACCGTATTGCGGTAGCTATGCCCGCCCAGCGCGTAATTCTGCGCCTGCAGCTTGGCGCTGAACTTGTGCCTGTCGGCCTGGCGCTCCACGCCTGCGGCCACATCAGAGACCAAGGTGTTGTAATCATGCTTGGCCCAGTTGCCGGTGGCGGCAATATTGGTTTCAAGCAAATAGCGCCAGTTTTTGGCCAGTGGCGCGGAATAGCGCAAATTGAAAGCCGCCCGGTTCAAGCCGCTGCCCTGCTTGCGGCCATCGCGGCTTAGCGAGAACACCGCGCCGCCAAACGCCGGCAAGGCCATATTGGATAGCGAGGTAGCGCTATTGATATTGCTGTCGTAGCCCACGCCCACTTCTATATAACTGGACAAGCGGCTGTCTTGGTCAGCTTGCTGCGCGTTGGACAGCAGGCCCAGATAATTGGCAACGGCATTCTGCACCGATTCGGGCGGCGCCGAACTGGAGATGGTGTTGAGCTCGAGGCGGGCGCTTTCAACTTCAGATAGCGCAATATGAGCTCGCGCCATGCCCAAACGGCAAAGGCCGTTGACTGGGTCAACCGCCAGGCAGCGCTCGAAAGCCAGCGCCGCGCGAGTGGGCTGCTTGGCCGCCAACGCCGCCTGGCCCAGCAGATAGTCGTAAGCAGGCAGACCAGCGAGTTCAGATTCGTGTGGTTCAAGCAGACCGTACGCCGTAAGCCCCTGACCCTGCTGCAGCCAGGCCTGGGCACGATTCAATAGTTCAGGGTCGGCAGGCGCCTGCGCCGCGTTGGCCGTAAATGCCGCAACCGACATCAGGGCCAGTACCCAGCCATATTTCCAACCGCTCATTATTCAGCCCTTTTTCTGTAGATTGCGTGCCGCAATAAATAGTGTTGTTCTGTACTTAAGGTCACAAGGCCTGCGGCAAAATGCTACCCAGTCTGGTGGCGCTTTGCCGGGCAATCAGTTGGGTTGCATAATTTAGACCTTCCTTGGCGCCAGCCAGATCGCCACTTTAATAAGCTTCCAGTGCTTCTTTGATGGTGGCCTTGATTTCCTCGGCGCCAGCCATGCTTGGCAACGCCTTGCAAACCATCAGCACGGCAGAGGCAAGTAGTGGTTTCATGACAAGCTCCCGATGAATGATTTAATTATTGATACCGCATGGCGCGGGGCGCAGCCTAGCGTTTTCGGTCTATGAACATCTGTGAAAAATCGCCAGGCGCCCCGCTAATCTGAAAACGTTGTGTCCATACGGAAGCAATAGCGTCATCCATGACATCGATATTGTGCAGCAGGCCATGCACCGCCTCTTCCTGACCACTGACATTCATCGAAACCACGAAAACCATGCGCGGTGTTTCTGGTCGGTAAGGAGTAGCTTCCAAGCCTTCGGGCGCAGCCAGCGTCAACAATTCTTGTGCAACCCGGGCGGGGCGCTCTAAACCCTGGTGATGAGCCGAAAAAGCCGGCTCACCCAGAGACGGTGTGGCTACGCCATGCCAAGTACTGCCAGGGCCTGTGGGGTCTTCCAGCGAGAGACAGGGCACGCCCAGGCAATCCAGAGCAGTGGCTTGAGCATTGGTCAGCACCTTGCGACTGGCGCTGACGATGTCAGACAGCATGCCCATGCGCGGCGCCATGACAAAACGCCAGCTTACATGCGGGCCTACGCCAAAAGAGGCCGCGCTACCCAGATGTTCGGGCGGAATGGACGCCTGCAGGTCTGCCCGAACAGCGGGCCCCAAATTGAATCGGGTCACTTCCACATACGATTGCCAGGCCTCGGGCATGCCAGGCAGATAACCCATGTTGTAGCTGATGCGATAGCGCACGCGTGGCAGAATATTTTCGCGACTATCCAGTTGCAAGACAGCCTTGGTGACAGGGTCCAGACTGGCATCCGGGGCAAACATGCCATTGGACTTCAAGCCAGGAAACAAGGCGGTTGAATAGTATTTTTTATCGGCCAGTGTATCGACATTGACAGAGGTATAACCCTTGGTTTGCACAAAGGCCTCTGCCTCGGTTTCCAGCCGGGTAGCTGCTTCTTCGGGAAGGACGGCAGCCTGCGCCACCCCAACCGCCAACAAACCCAACACCATCAACATAGTTTGCCGGCTCATGGGCGCACGCCTCCGGCTGCGTCGGCATTGTCGGAGGTAGCCACAACCGCTGCATCGCCAGCGGGGCTGCCTCCGACCCAGGTCGCTGCCTTGTCTTTCAATTGAGCAAACTTCTTCGACGCGCCAGATAGGCGGGCATCCCAGGCGGGATCAGGCGATTGCCCTTCAATGGCGCCAAAATACGCTTGCAGCAAGCAGGCAATGGCAAAAGGCTCTATGACTGCAGCCTTGAGCGCCCAGGCAAAAATAATGGCGAACACCACCCCGCCGGCCGACCAGGCGCCGGGGATCATGTAAACCAGCGCAGCGGCCGGAGCCAGCATGACCAGAAACACCAGGAACGACAGGCCATAAACAATGAGGGTGAGCCAGGCTGCGTTCTTGAGCATGACCTTGGCATTTTGCCCGTACAGTACCAAGGCGGTTTGGGCTGACGCCCAGGGATTGCGGCTATTGGTGCGTATGGCATAAGCCAGGATGAGTTCATCGACCAGCCCTACGGCTATACGCAGAAAGGCGCGCACTACGCCCATGATTTGCGCCATGCCTGGAATAGGCAATATGGAAGTCAGGCCTTGCACCAGGCCAGTGACGGCGCCAATAACGCCCTTGGACAATTGGTCTAGGGCAAACAGCACACTGGTCTGGACGAAGCGCTCTTTGACGATGGTGCTGGCATGGGAAATTTGCGAGCGTCCTTCGGGCATGCTTTGGCCATCGATAAGCTGCACCAGAACGGCGATATGCCCGGCCTTGACGATATAAAGTATATATTCACGCAAGAAATACAATACGGCGGCTGTCAGCCCGAACCCTGCCATGCCGCCCCACAGAGTCGCGGAGGCTTGAAAACCGTCATCGCCCAGCCCGCCTATGCCCCAGCCTATGCCGGCCCCGACCCCGGTAAGCAGCACATACGCCAGTGCAATGCCGAAATACACAACACAACGCAGCAGAATGAACGGCATGGTTTGTGTCATGAGGCTCAGCGACTTTGCAATACTAAAATTCCACATTGGCTTCTCCTGGCTGTTACATAAACAGCTCGCCCATAGCGCACATCCGTTGATGCGCGACTTGGGCATGGTAGGACAGTGCCAAGGCAATTACACCGTTCAAACAGACGGGGAAGGGGTATTTGAAGCGTTGACTGTCGGATCACACACCTGACGGAGCCAGTCGGACAGCCAACGCTTCAAGCCGCCGGCAAGGGCAGCGTGAGCATCAACGCGATCAGGTCGGCCTGGCGATTGGTATGGGTTTTCTGGAACAAATTGCGCTTATGAAACGACACCGTAGTGGGCGAGATGCCGAAAGACGCGGCAATCTCTTCTGAGCGCTTGCCTTCGGCAAAGGCCCAGGCAACCTGGGCTTCAGTTGCGGTCAGGCCAAAGAGCGAGATCAGCGTATCAACTGGCGCCGGACGCCGGTACTCGGAGTCTGAAATAAAAATCGCCACGGCCAGCCTCTCTTCAGACGCCAATTTATCTACCGCCAAGACGGACGCCGCCTCTTCTTCCTGGAGATCATAGTCATCGAGGGCACAAACGGTAACCAGCAAACTGCGCTGACCTTCCGGGCGCGGTATGGCCAGGCTGTCGACATAATCTTCACCAGCCTGATAAGCGGCGATTGCAGCTGTAACTGCCTTGTTCAGCGCAACAATGCCATGCGTACCCACCTTATCGATCAGGCGCAACAAACCCTTATCGCCAGCCTCATCATCAACCAGTAGCCTGGCTGCACGATTGGCAAACCGCACCGTACCGATGGCATCGAGCAACACGATGCCCGCAGCCACGTAATCAAGGGTTTGTGTCACTCTTTTGAATGCACGGCGCGCGCTGGCTTCGTGCCGCTCTGAAAAACTGCTGCCTATGCGATTGATTTCAGTAGCCAGCTTGAGCTGAATTCGCGATACCTGCGCCAGCCTGGCGTGTATGGTCGCCAGCATGAGATCAAAATCTATGGGCTTGACGAGGTAGTCGTCTGCACCCGCCCTTTTACCCCGCACCACATGCTCGGAGCCTGCCTGGGCAGTCAGAAACACAAAAGGCACATCGGACATGTCGGGCCGGGTACCGCGCAAGACATTCAGGACTTCATAGCCATCGGTGTCGGGCATGGTGACATCGCACAAGATAAGGTCAGGCCTGATCGTATCCAGGCGTTGCAAGGCTTCACCACCATTGTCGGCGACTATCACCTTGTAGCCGGCTGCCTCCAGCTCTTCAACCAAATCGTCGCGCAGATCGATTTCATCTTCAACACACAGAATCAGTGGCTTGCATGTACCAGGCACAGCCGCGCTCATATCATTCTCCCTGACTCAAACAATGACGCTGCACCACGCGCACTATCAGGACATTCTGATGCTGGCGGGACAGGCTTTTTTTGTGCTGTACCACGCAGGCGCAGCTCGAATACCGACCCCTTGCCGTAGTCAGACTTGACCCGCACCTGGCCTTGCTGCATTTGGGCTAGCTGCTGGGCCACATAAAGCCCCATGCCGGTTCCCACAATATCGGCCGACGCGGCCGCCCGGAAATAACGATCAAAAATATGCGGCACTTCGTCTTGAGTGATACCTGCCCCTTCATCGCGCACTGCGCAGCCGACCCAATCGCCATCCTCAAAGACACGAACTTGGATACTCGTGCAATCGGGCGAGTACTTAACCGCGTTGGAAATAAAATTAAACAGTACATGCTCGGCCAGCACCGGGTCGCACCAGGCCTTTCCCACGAAACCAGAGGCGACTTTGAGCGTTATCTGGCGCGCTGGAGTAATGGCCAATTGATGGTCTATGGCTTCATTGGCCACAAGCAGTAGATCGCACTGCTGCATGCTGACTTCAATTTTCTGACTTATGCGATCGGCAATCAGCGTGCTTTCTATAAGATGGGTCAGGCGCTTGGTGGCGTCCCTGACCTTGTTCGCCCGACGGGCCACTTCTTCGTGTGTCATGTCATGGCCAGCGCGCACCAGCCTTTGCATGCTGGCGTCGATAATCGCCAAGGGGGTCCGAAACTGATGCGATACCATGGCGCCAAAGCTGCGATACAACTGGCTTATCTTGCGCTCGGCCTCTAGCTGCTTTTCCAGATCGGCTGCGTGCAGTTTGGCCGCTTCATTTTCCTTGCCATGCTTCAAGGCCAGCAACAGCCTGACCGAAATAAACAAGCTGCAGGCCAGTATGCCTATCATCAGGAACAGTATGGTCAGCACCGCGTCACGATAGGTATCGAGCCTTGCGCCAGACTCTTCCCATTGTGTGACCATGGCTTTGCTGGATACCGTGGACAGCAAGGCGACCAGTGGCTGTAAAACCGCCTGCAACCTGAGCACAACGGAAACATCGCCTGGCCTGCCAGCTTCCAGCCACTGCCGCATGTTGCGGGCGGCCTCGATGTGCCCGCTAAGGGCTGCCGAGGCGCCGATGCCTTCCAGAAAACGCTCCTGCGGGCCTTCTGACAACAGAGTCAATCGACTTAGAAACAAGCTGTAGCGCAGGCCAACGTCGGCCTGCGCCTGAGAATCGATGAAACGCCGATAAACCGCATCGCCCAGCAGCAAGCTTTCAAATTGCGCTTGCGACACCACCCACAACATATTAGTGCTGGCATTGCTGCGCATATCGTGCTGGATATTGGACAGTCGCAGCAGCGCCAATGTAAGCAGCCCCGTGAGCGTAATAATAGCCAGCACAGGCAGCAGGTAGCCCACGACATTCAAGCGCGTGAATTTCATTTCACATCAAGACGATGCAGTTGCCATACCCAACGATAGTCGTAGCGTATATCTTGCAAACGCCGCCATTGATCTCGTGGATATACGATCCAGAGCGGGCCCTTGCCGGAAGGTTCAAGCTGTTTGCCATCTTGGTACAAGGCCAGCAAGACATCAAAATCATAAAAATCGGAGATGGGGATGTCGACCACGTAATTATTCAGGCCCTGGGCTTGCACCATTGTGCCCTTTGCACCCACCTGCTGCAGCACATCGCGCAGTAACGGCCCCTTAAAATGACTGACGCCGTCGGTGACCGAAGTTGTGGTGCTTATTTCGTGGCTGGGCAGTTGTTCTAGCATAGCGCGATCGAAATGTGCCTCGCCCCCTTGATTGAACTTTTCAATAGCCCCAGAAACAATCAGCAAGGCTGTGCCTGCTGGCGCTTGCAGCGTGTGCTTATCGATATTTTGCGCGCTGGCTGGCAGCCCCCAGAAAACTGCGATCACACCGGCCACCAGAGCCAGCCAACACATACCCCATAAAAGCACGGCATTTTGTCGTGCTTTGTAGCAAGCATACCGTGCGATCATTGCTTTGCCCTCCCGGAGGAAACTTCTTATTTGTTGCTGTTTGTCGCCACCCCTGCCCTTGCTGGCCAAACGGCCTATTGGACTCTGCGTTACATAACTGAAGTGTTCAGTAACCATACCACAACAGGAGGCTAAATAGCTTACTCCACAATAAGCAAGACATGGGCTGCAACCTCTTTCGTGTCGCGCATGACATAACGGACGTGATATTGCCCGGCAATACCAGGAGCAAACATCTGCAAAGGACTGCCTTGGCTAGTGCGCGTTGCATTCAGCGGCTTTGCATTGACCGGTGCATCATGTGCAACGATTTCTATGAAATCATTGCGATTGCCTGGGCCGGTCCACTCGACGCTGAAGGTGGAGCCCGCTGCCACCGATGAAGGCGCCGATACACTGACTGACACCTCGGTCAAGTCCATGGGAATGCTGATCAGCACCCGCTTGGACTGATCCACCACATAACGGACTTCATATTCGCCTGCTTCCGCCGGTGCTGTGATCTTCAGGATCGGGCCCGACGCTGTGCGCGCATAGGCCGTATAAGCGTCCTGCGCCGCGCCCTGCGGCACCACCGTTACATAATCACCACTATTATTGGGCCCAGTCCATGCCACTATGATTTCCCCTCCACGCACAGGACGATTCTGCAAAGCAAGCGTGGCTGTCACCCCCTCCAGCATGACAGGCGCCGACGCCAGCACGCGCTTGGACCCATCCAGGACATAGCGCACTTCATACTTGCCAAACTGGTCGGGCAGCAAGAGTTTAACGGGGCTGCCGCCGGCGGTACGCACGTAAGCACCATATTCGTCGTCAGGCGCGCCGACATCAACGACAGTAATGTAATCACCGGGACTATTCGGGCCAGTCCAGGCAACGTCAATGGTAGACCCGGCGGCAGCCGACGCGATCGTGGTCACCGTGGCGCTGGTCTCGGTAAGTTCAATACTTTGCTTGGCCAGTACACGCTTGCTGACGTCATCGACATAGCGAATTTCATGTGTGCCCAAGGCATCTGGCAATTGCAACGTTACCTGATCTTTCTGCTCCACCCTGACGTAAGGGCCATAGTCTTCTTCCGCAGCATCGGGAGCCACTACAGTGACGTAATCGTTCTTATTGCGGGACCCAGTCAGGGCGACTTGAATCGCACTCGCAGCGACGGCGGTGTCGGGGCCTTGCAGCGTAACTTGAGGCGCTTCCGGCTGTACTGCCTTTGGCTCTGGCTCGGCTGCCTTGACTACTTTTTCTACTGGTGCTTCCAGTATTTGCACCATGTTGCTCATGGCCTTTTTAAGCTGCTCGGCGTCATCGGCCTTGATATATTGCCCACCCGTGCTGCTGGCCAGGCAGGCGACCTGCTCGCCCTCTTGCTGGGTCAGATCGAAACCCACCACATGCGCAGTAAAGTCTACGCCTTTGCTTTTCAGTTCGGCGCCCAGCGCGCAAGGGTCAGCCTGACAGGTTTCTTCGCCATCGGTAATCAGGATGACGGTAGCTTTGTCTTCGGTATAGCGCAGTGCTTCGGCAGCCTGTGCCACTGCTGCAGACAAGGGCGTTTTACCCAGGAACTTCAACTTATCGGCGGCGCGAATAATGGCGTCTTTGCTGTTGGCGGCAGGTGCGACCAATACTTCAATATCGTTGCAGTTGCCTTTTTCCCTATGCCCATAGGCCATCAGGCCCAGCTCTGTAGAGGGTGAAACGCTGCCAAGCACATCACGCAAGGCCTGCCGGGCGATTTCATGCTTGGGCTTGCCATCGATCTGGCCCCACATTGACCCGGAGGCATCAAAAATGATCATGGCGCGCTCAGCCGCTACAGCAGTGGCGCTGAATGCAATAGCCGTTGCGAAAGCTGCGGCATTAAATAGGTATTTCACAGCGTTAGTTCCTGATTGAGATATTGTTTATATGAATTTTTGTGTTATTTTTTGGCAGCTTTTGACATCGTTTGTTAGATTACGCACCTGAGGGGCGCTAATCTGACCTACGAAGTTTGTAGGTCTTGCTTATTGGCATATCCCGATGATGATTTGAATACCGGGACATGCTAGTCAGCGGGAGACGATTTAGCCCCGTCCATTTGAACGGGGTATTACGTCAAATGAAGGATTAAGCTGGCGCCGTGGAACAGAAAACAAAACTTACATAACAGAAACCATGATCAGAACCACTGTATTTGCAGCCCTAATACTGCTGGGCGGTTGCGCCAGCATGTCGCCCGAGGAATGCCAGACCGTTGAATGGTACGAACAGGGTATGCGCGACGGCCAGCGCGGCTACCCCCTAGCGCGCTCCGACAGCCACCGCGAGGCCTGCGCCAAGGTCGGCGTGGGGCTGGACCTGCGCCGCTATCAGGCTGGACACAGCATGGGGATACGGGAATATTGCACACCAGACGTTGGCCTGCGAGAAGGCCGCCTGGGACGCGGCTACCAGAACTCGTGCCCACCCTCGCTTGAACACGGCTTTCTCCAGGCTTATCAGGCCGGGTACAGGGTATACAGAGCGCAACAGGAAGTTGACCGACTGGATCGCGAGCTGATGAGCAAACAGCGCGAACTGGACAAGGCCAAAAACGATGGCGCAAGATCACGCCTGCGCAAAAACCTGCGCAACCTGGACCAACGCTTGCGCGAGGCTCGCAATGAAGTGTATTACGCTGAGCGGGAACTGCGGTAAATGTAGATTAACCGGAATGGCCCCAGGCTATGCATAGTCACGGGCTGTTTTATGCCCATTTTGCCTATTATGCTTTTTGGTTTTTACTCAAGCAAGGTATAAGCGTTCCTGATAGGACGTATCAAAATTACCTCTTTGACTCTTATACCTGAATAACGCAAGCTTCACCTCTTGGCACAGCCCAGTAAACATCAACAGCATCAACGGTGTTTTCGACTTGGCATCTGCCTAGCATGCAC
Organism: Alcaligenaceae bacterium; assembly: GCA_013416445.1. Classification (GTDB taxonomy): domain Bacteria; phylum Pseudomonadota; class Gammaproteobacteria; order Burkholderiales; family Burkholderiaceae_B; genus Pollutimonas. The sequence continues at coordinate 149,009 of JACCER010000008.1, read as the reverse complement.
TTCCTTGGAACATTAAAAAATGTCTACTATCGATTATTGCGTTCGCGACTCGGTTGCGGAAATCCTCTTGAACTCGGCACCGGTCAATGCCATCAGCGAACCTATGCTGGACGAACTGCTGTCCGCCATTAACAAAGCGGCAACAGACGACTCGGTTCATGCTGTCATTATTGGCAGCGCCGTTCCCCGCAGGTTTTGTGCAGGCCTGGATCTGAAAGCCATCCACGATACCTCTTTTGAGCATAGCTTTTCCCTGGTCAATAAACTGTATAGCGGGCTTTTTGACGCCCAAGCCAGCCTGGGCAAACCATCGATTGCGGCTGTTAGCGGCACGGCACGCGGCGGCGGCATGACGCTCGCCGTATCGTGCGACATGCTTATCGCCTCTGATACAGCCTCTTTTGGTTACCCGGAAATTGATGTGGGCGTTACCCCCGCCATTCATTACACCCACTTGCCTCGCATCATCGGCAAGCACCGCGCATTCGAGTTGCTGTTTACCGGCAGGACGTTCAACGCGGCCGAAGCCCATGCCTTGGGGCTGGTCAATGCCATCGTGCCCGAAGAAGAGGTCATGAACAGGGCTCGCGCCATAGCGCAAAGCTTCTGTCAAAAATCCCCCCAGGTGATGAGAATGGGCCGCAACGCGTTCCACAAAGCCATCGATATCGAATATCGGCGCGGCGTCGCGTCGGCAGTAGAAAACTTTGGTAATGTCGTAGTAACCGCCGATGCCAAAGAGGGCATGACCGCCTTTGTCGAAAAGCGTCAGCCCAAATGGCCATCGGCACAAGGCTTGAGCGTAAAGAAAGCATAAGCGCTTGCAGCGACATCAGCAAAACTCTAATCGTGCAGGAAATTTCATCTATGTCAGAGAATGTTGTGGCTAGGGAATCCGAGTTTCGCCAGTCGGTGCGAAGCTTTCTTTTGAAATCGCTCCCAGAAGATATCCGCCATGTGGTTCGCTCGCAAGCGATCATATCCCGCGAACAGGCGGCCAGGTGGCAGCGCATACTCTTTGAGCAAGGGTGGGCGGCCCCTTCCTGGCCCAAGAAATATGGCGGCACCGGCTGGACGCTTACCCAACAGGCTATATTCAAAGAAGAGCTTATCGCCAGCGACGCGCCTAACGTCGAAAGCCTGGGCATTGACACCATTGCCCCAACCTTGATGCGACACGGCACCGATGAGCAGCGCCAGCACTTTTTGCCCCGCATGCTGAGTTTTGACGACTACTGGGCGCAGGGCTATTCCGAGCCTGAGGCGGGCTCAGACCTTGCCTCACTGCGCACCACAGCCGTCCAGGATGGCGACCACTGGGTGGTGAACGGCAGCAAAATCTGGCAAAGCCTGGGGCACTGGGCCAACTGGGCAATAGTCCTGGTCAGGACAGACCCCGGTGCCGCAAAAAAACAAAGTGGCATCTCCGTCTTCTTGATTGACCTCGAGTCTCCGGGTGTCACCGTCAGTCCAATACGGTTCATGACGGGCGCCACTTTCCACGTCCAGATTTTCTTCGACAACGTCCGGGTTCCACAATCGAATATCGTCGGTGAGCTCAACCGCGGCTGGGACATTGCCAAAGGCCTGCTGGTTATCGAGCGCCTGTTTGTTGCGCGCGTAGCCGAATGCAAGTCTGAGCTGAAAAACGTTCGAGCAAGCTTGAAAAAACGCGAATCCAGCATGGGCAACGAGCACCGCATGGCGCTGAAACAAAGATATGCAGAACTGGAAATACGCAAAGATGCGCTGGAAGCATCCTGGTGGCCTGCGGTACAAGCCGCTGAAAACGGGGGGTCTCCATCGCTCGAAGCCTCACTGCTCAAGCTGGATGGCATTCAACTGCTGCAGGATCTCCATTTATTTGGCATAGACCTGCTATCAACAGACAGCCTCAGGTTCAACCCCGAAGCGCTCCAGGGGATTGCGCCTCAGAACATGGCCGATGCCGGTGGCAATGCCTCTTTGTCCTTCTGGAGATACCGAGGCAGTTCGCTGGCGGGTGGCTCCACCGAAATACAACAAGGCATCGTGGCGAAGGCCGTATTCAATGGCGGCTCGGAACTACAAAGCGATCAGGCCGCGCATGCTTCTGAAGAACTCTCGATGATGCTGGCGTCGATCAGGTCTTGGCTGGACAAAAACCACTCCTTCGAACAAAGACAGCGTCTTGTTGATGAATCGGACTCATCGACCGGCGCCTGGGACGGCATGGAAAACCTGGGCGTGCATGCGATGTGCGCACCTGAACAGCTCGGCGGGCTGGACCGCCCTGCCAGCGAGATGGTAGAGCTCATGGCTCCCCTGGGAGAAGCGCTGGTACAAGAGCACATTCTTTGGCAATCAGCATTGCCCATGCAGTTGTTGCTGGGCCTGTCTGCCAGCGAAAAAACCAACGCCCTGATAACAAGCCTGGCGACTGCTGAGTCGCGCATTGCCGTTGTGCTTCCAGCCAACCGTTTTCCCGCCAACGAAAACACCCCAGGCATCACGGCCGCCAAACAAGGAAATACCTGGGTGCTAAACGGGCGTGCCGCGCTGGTGATCGGCGCCAACAGCACAAACAAACTATTGGTTTGCGCAACCCTGGACGGCGGTGAAACCGGCATATTTGCGCTAGCAGTGCAAGACTTGGCATCGTCAATTCGGCCCTACGCGCTGCACGATGGCAGGACTGCAGCCGAGATAACGCTTGATGGGCACAAGGCAGACTCTACGCAACTGCTGGCCCAAGGCGCCGTTGCAGACCAGGCTGTTCAGCGCGCCTATACCTTTGCCATCTTGTGCATTTGCAGCGAAACCATAGGCGCCGCCAGAGTGGCACTATGCACAACAGTAGACTTCATGAAAGTCAGAACGCAGTTCAATCGGACTTTGTCGGACTTCCAGTTGCTGCAAAACCGCGTTGCTGAACTCTACCGATCGTGGGTGCGGGCAAAGAATCTTCTCAAACAAGTCATGCTCGACTTTCAGCATAACGACGCAAGGCTGGCCCCGGGCTCGATCTGCGCCTTGAAATATATTGTGGGAAGTACTGGGCGCAAGGTGGCTCTTGAGGCGCTGCACCTGCACGGCGCCATCGGGTTCCAGGATGAAACCCCCATTAGCCATTACTGTAAAAGGCTATTCGACAACGATCTGATTTTTGGAACTTCGCTAGAACATCTGGCGCAATATTCAGCCGATTTTTAATACACAATGACATGGAGCTGCGAGAGCAGTACATCACGATGGGAGGCATTCCCGGCAGCATGTCGTCTGTGGAGTTCGAAGCCTTTGTGAAGTCGGAACAAGCCAAATGGAAGGAAGCCATTGATTCCGCGGGCCTCAAGCTGGATTGAAGCTGACGCACTCGGATTAGCGCCGCCTGGCGGCGCCAATCCGACTTACGAATGAACAGTAACGAAATCGTTTAGTTCCATGCGGTCGGGCCGATATTGGTTTGCTACGCAACTGGTGTCTTCGTAGCCCATGGAAATCCCGCAAATCACGGTTTGGTCGTCGGCGATGCCCAAATGGTTTTTAACGATTGCGGCATAGTTGGCCAGCGCGGCTTGCGGACAGGTATGCAGGCCCAAGCCGCGGGCCGACACCATGATGCTCTGCAAGAACATGCCGTAGTCGAGCCAACTGCCCTGCTGCAAGTAGTTATCTATGGTGAAGATCAATACCACGGGCGCGTCAAAGAACGCGAAGTTCCTGCCGTGCTGCTGGGCGGAAGCCACCCTATCGCCCTTTTGTATGCCCATGGTCCGGTACAGGCCCCAACCGGTTTCACGGCGGCGCTCGATATAAGGACTGCGCCATTCCACCGGATAATACTGGTATTCGCGGGTTTCTGGCAGTTGGTTCGAAAACGCCTCCAGCAATTGCTGGGATAGCTCGTCGCGCTTTTCACCCATGACAACATGCACTTTCCAGGGCTGGATATTGCTTCCGCTAGGGGCAAACGACGCTGCGGACAGGATCTGGTTGATCAGGGAAATATCAATTGGGTCGGGTAGAAAGCCCCGCACGCTGCGCCGGGACGTAATCGCCTTGGAGACGATGTCGAATTCGTTCATGCCTGCCTGCCTTTAAAAGAGTCTGGATGCCGTATTGATTAAAATGTAAATGGTACCTAGTTTTTTTATGAAAAGGTATCTTATGAGATTAGCGCCGCCAACCAAGCTTTATAAACGGTAAAGGCACGCTTAACAAGAACCAGATAGTCAGTATCGGCAACGCAGCCCATACTGCTCGTATTTATTCTATCGCATAGGTAATCGCAATGAAGGAAGTAGTTATTGTCTCAACCGCCCGCACACCGCTGGGCAAAGCCTTTCGCGGCGCGTACAACCAAACTCACGGCGGCACGCTGGGCGGGCACGTGGTGGCCAATGCCGTCGCCCGAGCCGGTATCGATCCCGCTGAAGTGGAAGACGTCATTCTGGGCTGCTCGAATCCGGAAGGGGCCAACGGCTATAACATTGCGCGTGTTTCGGCAATTCGCGCCGGCCTGCCCGTCAGTACGGCAGGGGCAGTTGTAAACCGCTTCTGCGCCTCTGGCCTGCAGGCCATTGCCATGGCAGCACAAGCCATCAGCAACGACGATGCCGGCATCATGGTGGCTGGCGGCACAGAATCAGTAAGCTGCGTGCGCGACCACCTCAATCGCCATATGCGCGAAGAGGCTTGGGTACTCGAGCACAAGCCCGCGTTGTATATGCCCATGCTGGAAACCGCCGAAGTGGTCGCCAAACGCTATGGCATCACCCGCGAGGCGCAAGATGCCTATTCACTGCAAAGCCAGCAACGTTACGCTGCGGCAATTGCCGCCGGGCGCTTCAACGACGAAATCGTGCCCCTCACAACCTTGCGGCGCGACGTCAACAAAGAAACCGGCGTTGCCAGCGATACCGAGGTCACCCTGGCGGTCGACGAGGGCGCACGCGCCGGAACCACGCTGGAAGGCCTGTCGAAACTGGCTCCGGTGCTAGGCCCACAAGGCTGCATCACCGCCGGCAACGCCAGCCAGCTCTCAGACGGCGCATCAGCCTGCGTAGTCATGGACAGCAAACTGGCTGAACGCCGCAACATAGCACCGCTGGGAATTTTTCGCGGCATGGCGGTCAGCGGTTGCGAACCCGACGAAATGGGCATAGGCCCCGTCTTCGCGGTGCCAAAGCTGCTCAAGCGCCACGGCCTGTCGGTCAACGATATCGGGCTATGGGAACTGAACGAAGCCTTCGCCGTACAAGTGCTGTATTGCCGCGATAAACTGGGTATTCCCGATGATCGCCTGAATGTGAACGGTGGCGCAATCACCATAGGCCATCCTTTTGGCATGTCTGGCTCCCGTATGGTTGGTCACGCCCTGATCGAAGGCCGCCGACGCGGTGTGCGCTATGTGGTGGTAACCATGTGCGTAGGTTCGGGCATGGGCGCAGCCGGACTATTTGAAGTCTGCTAAACGCAAAATAGAGCACAGATAACATGCTGTGCTCTATTTTTCTTACAGACCTGCAAAGCCATGGCAAGCACCAGGCTTGCCCGGCTGGCCGCAGGGCTTTATTCGGGCTTCAGGCCCAGGCTTTTAACCAATTCCCGCTCCACATCGATTTGCTCCATGGCAAAACGTGTGTAGTCGGCGCTGTTCAGATACATCAGGTCTTGGTCCTGGTTCTTGAGCGCGTTGACGTGATCAGGATCTTCAGCGGCGCGCTTAAGGGCGTCTTCGAGCACCGCTAGTACTTTCGGGTCCATGCCCTTGGGACCAGCTACGCCATAAGGCGATGTGGCAGACAAGTTGTAGCCCAGATCGTACAGGGTCGGGGTATCGGGCCAACGCTCGGAGCGCTTCGTGGTCCATATATTAAGCCAGCGCAACTTGCCTGAGTCGACCAGGGTGCCTGCCGAGCTGCCAGCCGCGCACATTTGCACGTGATTGCCCAACAGCGAAGGCAAGCATTCCCCATCGCTTTTGAACGGGATATGCGTGAGTACGATGTTGTCTTTGCGGCCCAGCTGAATCATGGTGATATGCGGTGTACTGAACGCCCCAGGTGTTCCGTAGGCAATGGTATCAGGCTTGGCACGGGCCTCATTCAGCATTTCTTCCCAGGTTTTCCAGGGGGCGTCGGCACGCACCACGACACCAAAGGTATAGCCAGTAATACGGGCCAGATAGGTGAAGTCGGTAGCGGGGTCAAACGGCGTTTTCTGGATGTTGGGCTGGCGAAACACCGTGGCGGGAAGCAACGAAATCGTATAGCCATCGGGCTTGGCATGCTTGAGCGCCTGCGCCCCTAATGTACCAGTAACACCAGGTTTGTTTTCCACTACTACGGTTTGCCCCAAGGCTTTCTGTAGCGACAGGGCAAACTGACGTGCCACGACGTCGGTGGTGCCTCCGGGTGCATAAGGCACGATCAGGGTAACTGGCTTGACCGGATAGGTTTGAGCCATGGCTGCCGTACTGGCAAAAGTGAACAACAGGCCTGCACAGCCGATACGCCACATGGATGGTGCTTTAATCATTGAAACGACTATCTCCTGATTTACTGTAATTGAATCCATCTTTTATAGTAGATGGGTACTAACCCTTAATGCTATTTATCTTTCACTAAGGCGAACTTCGGGCAAACAAAACCCTCTGCCAAGTTGCGTACAGGCCGGATAGCACGAATGATATTTACTTAAGGTTTTCGCAGATCGGATTAGCGCCGCCAGGCGCTAATCCGATCTGCGTAATGGTGTGACGGCGTCAGTCTTCTTCCACAAAGGTTTCTTCGCGTTTCTTGCGTATGGAGGGCAAGGCAACGACAACCACCAGGAATACCGCCGCAACCAGCAAGGAAGCTGACAATGGCCGGGTGAGAAAAGTAGCGTAGTCACCTCGCGCAAGCAGCAGCGCGCGCCGGAAGTTTTCTTCCATCATGGGTCCAAGCACCAGGCCCAGCAGCAAAGGCGCACCTTCGCATTTAAGCTTGGACCAGACATAACCGATCAGGCCAAAGATTGCCGTCAGGAAAATATCGAATACGTTGTAGTTCAGGGAATAGACCCCTATCGTACAAAACACCAGAATGGCCGGAAACAGAATGCGGTAAGGCACTTTCAACAGTTTGATCCACACCCCTACCAAGGGCAGGTTCAGCACCAGCAGCATCAGGTTGCCTATCCACATCGACACGATCAGGCCCCAAAACAGTTCAGGGTGGCTGCTCATGACTTGTGGGCCGGGCTGGATATTGTGGATGGTCATGGCGCCAACCATCAAAGCCATCACAGCGTTGCCTGGTATACCCAGGGTCAGCAAGGGAATGAAAGATGTCTGCGCCGCCGCGTTGTTGGCCGATTCAGGGCCTGCAACACCTGCCGGGTGGCCTTTGCCGAAACGCTCGGGATTGCGGGAGATTTTCTTTTCCAGCGTATACGAGGCAAACGACGAAAGCACGGCGCCACCGCCAGGCAAGATACCCAGGGCCGAACCCAGCGCAGTGCCACGTACGACAGCAGGCCAGGCTTCCTTGAACTCCTGCTTGTTAGGATACAAACTGCCAACCTTGTCGGTAATATCGACCCGGTTTTCCTTTTGTTCCAGGTTGGTCATGATTTCCGCGAAACCAAACACTCCCATGGCAACAATGGCGAAGTCGATGCCGTCTTGAAGTTCGGGAATGCCAAAGTCGAAGCGGGCAACACCCGAGTTGACGTCGGTACCTATCATGCCCAGCAACAGGCCCAGGATAATCATGGCGATAGCCTTGGGCAGCGAACCCGAAGCCAGCACCACAGCGCCCACCAAACCCAATACCATCAGCGAGAAGTATTCGGCGGGGCCGAACTTGAAAGCAACTTCAGCCAGAGGTGGCGCAAAAGCGGCCAGCAGAACGGTGGCTACGCAACCAGCAAAGAAGGAGCCCAGGGCCGCAATGGCCAGCGCCGCTCCGGCACGCCCGTTGCGTGCCATCTGGTGGCCGTCGAGCACGGTTACCACCGCTGAGGTTTCCCCCGGCAAAGCCACAAGAATCGCCGTGGTAGAGCCGCCATACTGCGCGCCGTAATAAATACCGGCAAGCATGATCAGCCCGGCGGTGGGCGGCAACACATAGGTGATAGGCAGCAGCATGGCGATGGTGGGCACCGGGCCAATACCAGGCAACACACCAATCAGGGTGCCCAGCAGGCAACCCAGAAAAGCATACATCAGGTTTTCAGGCGTAAACGCGACCGAAAAACCAAGCATAAGGTGATCTAACAATTCCATTTCGGTGGTTCCTTTAATTGCCTAGAAAGCTGGGCCACAAGGGGAAAATCAGACCCAGCCCCTTGACGAAAGCCAGATACGAAAACACCACCAGGAAAATGCCGTTGGCCACAGAAACTTTCCAGTTAAAGTCGTGGCCTGCGAGGCTGCTTACCACGACCAGAATAAAGGTGGAAAGATAGACACCCAACGGCTCCAGCAATACGCCATAAAGAATGACTGATCCAACTACCAGGCCCACGATGCGCCAATCGAATTTATCGATCTCGCTATCCTCCGTGTTGGGCGCCACCGCGGTCAAAGTGATGATGACGCCCAGCAGCGCCAGCACCACCCCCAGCCAAAAAGGAAAATAGCCCGGCCCCATGCGCGCGGCCGTACCCATCTGGTAGCTGCTTGCTCCCCAGGCGAAAAAGACCCCTACTCCGAGAAACATGATCCCCGACCAAAGGTCTTGTTTAGACCGTATTCTCATTACTGCCTCTCATATGGTTTTCTCTCGATTTTTATCAAATGACCTACCTGCCATGCCTTTCAGGATGACCTGCATGACGGCGGCGCTCAGGCTGAAAAAAGCCAGACTGAATGGTAGTTAAAACTGGAAGCGAAGAGCATTACGGGAACATTACCGTTCTGCAATGTTCAACGTCGAACCAGACGCCGCTACGGGTTACGCGCTAACATCGTCAGTTCGACAATTTCTGAATCGCAACGCCTTGCTGGCTACCCTGGAAGACGATCTATGTGGCGCTGCCTGATCATTGAAGACGATACCGATAATGCGCGATACATCGCCGCAGGCCTGAAAGAAGAAGGTCACTTCACCACCATATGCCACGACGGCGCCAGCGGACTGCAACGAGCGACCGGCGAACAATGGGATGTAATTGTTCTCGACCGCATGCTGCCCAACGATATCGATGGGCTGTCCATACTGTCCACTCTACGCGCGCTAGGCAAGAAAACACCGGTGCTGGTGCTAAGCGCCCTGACCGGCCTGGACGAACGTGTGCGTGGCCTCAAGGCAGGCGGCGACGACTACCTGACCAAACCATTCGCCTTTCCAGAACTGGCAGCCCGCATCGAAGCGCTCATACGGCGCTCCTCGACCAACTACGAAGTCCGCCAGTTACAGATAGCCGACTTATCCCTGGACCTCATCGCGCGCAGCGTCAACCGGGCGGGCAAACCCATAGCGTTACAGCCTCGCGAATTCAAGCTGCTGGCCTACATGATGATGAATTCCAACCAGGTTCTTACCCGCACCATGCTGCTGGCCTCAGTGTGGGACTACCATTTCGATCCCCAAACCAATATTATCGATGTGCAAATCAGCCGTTTGCGCCAGAAAATAGATGGACCCTTCAGTGTGCCGCTCATACATACCGTGCGCGGAACCGGCTATATGATTTCAGCCAGCGCACAAAACGAAGCCGCTCCATGAAGTCCCGCCTGCTGGACTCTCTACATTCCATTTGGGGCTCGGTCGCCTTTCGCCTGACGCTCAACTACAGTGTGTTTGCGCTTTCCACTTCGCTGATACTGTTGGCCTTTTTTTATTACCAAACCGTTGGCATACTGGACTCGCAGTTTTCACGCCAAGTATCAACCACCGCGCAAAGAATGAGCGCCCACTTCGATCAACGCGGCCTGCCTGGGCTGATCAATGAGATCAACCTGGAACTGGCCGACCACGTGAATTCCGATACAGAAATGTTCCTGTTGATCGATACGCAGGGAAAACCGCTAGCCGGCAATATCGAACCCGATCCCTTTTTGTTGGCCCTGGAGCAAACTGGCGCCAATCACGAGGTGATTCTCAGAGGGCATGCCGCCCATGGCTATCTGGTGGCGCGACGCCTGCCCGATGGTTCCAAGCTGATCGTGGGCCACGACCTGCGCGACTTGCTGGAAATCACACAAATCATCAAGCGCGTCAGCCTTGCCGCCATCAGCGTAACGGCCTTGCTGGTACTGCTGGGCGCTTATCTTTTCAGGCGCACCCTACAACGGCGAGTAGAGGTCATACGCCGCACCGCCTGGCAAATAGGCGCAGGCGAACTGACGCAACGCATACCCATAGCGCGCCGACAAGACGAATTCGCCTTGCTGACCCACGACATCAACAACATGCTCGACCGCATTGAGCTGCTGATGCATGGCGTGCGTAACGTATCAGACTCGGTTGCACACCACTTGCGTACGCCACTGACTCGCATACTGGCCAGGCTACGCACCGCACTGCGCCCCGATAGTTCCTACGATGAACTCAGAAACAGCATCGTATTCCTTGCCGATGAAATTGAAGACTTGGCCAAGGTCTCCGAAAAGCTACTGCAAATTGCGGAACTGGAGTCCGGTACTCGCCGCAAAAAATTTGAACTTGCTCGGTTGGATGTGATCGCCAGTGATGTGGTGGATCTGTACGAAGCGGTAGCAGAAGAAAACCATGCCACGCTACGATTGATGGCCCATGGCCCGGTCTCGGTATACGGCGACCGAGACTTGCTGGCCGGCGCCATTGCCTGCCTGGTCGACAATGCGCTGAAGTACGCTGGCGACAGCGCCTGCATACGTGTGCAAGTCGCCACAGCGGATCGCTCGGGCGAAGCGCGCATCATCGTAGCTGATAACGGACCAGGCATCCTTCCCGACAAGCACCAACGCGTAGGAGAACGCTTTTACCGCTTGAACAGTGATGTGCCAGGCTACGGCCTGGGCCTGGCCACCGTCATCGCCGTAGCGCGCCTGCATGGCGCCTCGTTCGACCTGCACAACACCAATCCGGGCCTGCACGTAAGCCTGACCTTCCCAGTGCAGATCACGCCCGATGAAATCGCTGGAGGCGCATGAACTCGTAGGTCAGATTAGCGCACAGCGCGTAATCTGACGCCACCGCAACACAAACAACACCCCCACATTACCAAGCCGTAATGCTTGTGTAATCCCGACGCCCTCCCCGTTTGACTACCATGGACGCTAACGTCAATCGTTGCCGCAGAGGGAGTCAGCGCGTGGGGAATATTCATGTAAATCAAACCCTTGATCCAGACCAAAAAATATTTCAGCACATGGACTTCCATGACCTGGTGGATATGTTGAAATTCAATCAAGCCTTCTTTACCTGCGCCGACCGCCCCCAACGCCGCGGCCTGCTGATCGCGCCAGGACAATGGCATTACCTGGTCAAAAAAAACCCATCGGCCCGCAACGGGAAAAAAAGCCAAGCCCAAGCTGACCATATGCGGCTGCACAACCTGAATACCGATACCATTACGCTGCAATCGTGGGCTCTGGCAGAGACCGGCTCACCTGCACCATGGAACAACACTGACAGACAGCAGCCTTTTGGCCTTGGAGGCGCTTACTTGAATGCCTCTGCCCAGCGCCATGACAACGAGCATCTGCAGCCGCCACGTGTCTGTATCGTTTCCAGCGTACGCGCCTTATCCCAGGCCTTATTCACCGATGACGCCACCAGCGTATTCATAGAACAGGCTAGCCAAGCAGGCGTAGCGCACGCCGCAGCCACACCCGCCCTGCACAGGCGAGCCAAAACCCTGCCCGGCATCGCCCCCGACAACTTGTGTGCGATTGCAATCTCTAGGCGCGCCGATACCCATGCCAGCCTGAGCCCGGCCGGGATACATCTGCGTGTCGACCTGGGCATGCTGCTGACCGGTGTCATCGTGCCGCACTATACGTCGGAGCGATATATGGAATTGGTGACAAAACTGGTGCAGGAAAGCGTCTGGGTCACGGTAACCCGCGCCGCCCCACCTGTCACCGCCAGCAATGTATCCCAACTGACAAGCGGCTTTGCTGGCCAGCGGCCGTCCTGATGCCGTTTGTTGGATTACGCTACGCGAATCCGACAAACGAACCTTGACCCCTTGCTTATGCCATTCCCTCTAAATGATCTTTGCCGCTCGCAGTTCCGCCATGCGCCTGGAGTCCAGGCCCAGTTCAGCCGCAAGCACCTGCTCGGTGTGTTCGCCTAAAACTGGAGGCGCCTTATGCACTACTGGCGTCTGCCCAAACCGCATTGGGTTCCTGACCAAATCAACATCGATGCCACTTGAGTGAGGCAGGCTTATCGCGAGTTCCCTGTGCTGAACCTGGGGATCAGCAAAGACCTGCTCCATATTATTGATGGGCCCGCAGGGCACGCCAGCGGCACGCAATTTGCTTAGCAAATCGTCGCGCTGATGATGGATAACCACATCGGCCAACAGTTTTTGCAACGCAGCGCGGTTATTGACGCGCATGGCATTCGTGGCGAAACGTTCATCTTGTGCAAGCAGCGGCTGGCCCAGCACCTGGCACAAGGCCGTAAACTGGCCATTGTTGCCTGCGGCGACGATAAGGTGCCCGTCTGTGCTGGCAAAAACTTCAGAAGGCGCAGCGATGGGATTTCGGTTGCCCGCACGCTCAGGGGAATTGCCCGTGGCCAGGTAGGCTACCGCCAAGTGGCCATTCAGTGCCACCGCGGCGTCGAGCAGAGCCGTATCTATGTGTTGCCCCTGACCGGTCTGCTGCTTGTGATACAAGGCGCTGACCACGGCAATGTTGGCGTACAGGCCTGTAACCACATCGGTAATGGCAATGGATGTACGCATGGGTTCGGCGCCGGGCGTGCCATCGGGCTGGCCACACGTGCTCATGGGCCCCGCCATGCCCTGCAGGATAAAATCATAGGCAGGCAAGCTGGCATAAGGCCCAGTCTGGCCAAAGCCGGTAATAGAGCAGTAAATGATATCGGGCCGGTCTTGGCGCAAAGACTCGTAGTCCAGTTGATATTTGCGCAAGGCGCCAGTTTTGAAGTTCTCAACCACAACATCGCAGCTCAAGGCCAAAGCACGCACCAGCGCGGCCCCTTCCGGCTGGGCCAAGTCTACCGTGACCGAGTGCTTGCCACGGTTATAGGCCAGGAAAACGGTAGATTCATCGCTGCTGCCCGCCTTGCCGGCATCGGATAAAAAAGGCCCCATGCGGCGGGAATCGTCACCCTCGCCGGGGCGCTCGATTTTGTAAACTGTCGCCCCTGAATCAGCCATTAACTGGGTGCATAAAGGCCCCGCAATGACCCTGGTCAAATCGAGGACTTTAATGCCTTGAAATATCGTGTCCATTTTGTTGATGCTTCCTTGCTTGGTCTGATGGCAAGCTCCAGGTCCAACCGGCAATGCATGCGCAATGCATGCCGTCAGCGCCCGGAGCTCACAGTTTAATCGCTGGCTTTGATGTTCCCTGATTTAATCACATCAGCCCAACGCGTGAATTCGCTATTGATAAATGTATCAAATTCGGCGGGCGTGCCGCCAACCAGGTCTATGCCATAGTTGATCAGCCTTTCGTGGGTGGCCGGGTCATTGACCACCAACTGCAAGGCGGCGGAAACCTGTTCCACAATAGCAAGAGTTATTGAAACACCAACTACATCTCACTTAATATCATCGAAAGTGGCTTGTAAATCGTCAGCCGCAAACGTAACCGCCCAGGCTGGCGCGCGCCTTTCACGGAAGGCCGCTATGCCCTCGTCACCTTCGTTACGCATACAAGCGGAAAATCGCTGCGCAGCAACATCCAGCATCTCGGCCTCGGTACTGTGCCCGGGGTTGCGTATCAGCTTTTTAAGCTCGCGATTCGCATCGGGTGCGCAGCGGCCGATATGGCTCAGACATTGCGCCAGCAGCTGATTAAGCCCGGCTTGGTCGCTGGCCACATGGTCGACCAGACCGATGCGGTGCGCCTCGTCGCCATTGATACGCTCGGAGGTAAGCCCCAGCCTGCGAGTTGTTGCCTGGCCTATGCGTGCCATCACAAAGGGCAAGATTTGAGCTGGAATGATGCCCAGCGATGTTTCAGTGAGCGCAAAGCGCGCATCTTGCCTGGCGATAACGATATCAGCCACACAAGCCAACCCCATGCCACCGCCAATCGCAGCGCCTTCAACCACGACCACAACCGGCACGGCCGCGCCCGCCATGGCTTGCATGAAATAGCCGAATTTGCGGTTATAGGCGGCCACGGAGTCGTCTTCGTCGTGGTTGGACAGCCGCGCCTGGAAGCTGCCCAGATTACCACCCGCACAAAAAATACCTTGGCTACCTCGAAGAACCAGGGCGCGAACACTGCTGTCAACGTCAACCATTTCCAGCACACGAGCCAGTTCCCCAACCATTTCCGGCCCCATGGCATTACGAGTATCAGGGCGATTCAAGCTGGCAAACAATACGTCCTGCTTGCGCTGCAGAACTATCTGGGTAAAGGTATTCATACTGATTAGTATTGGCCCATGTAGTCCCGCTTGCCTACCTCGACACCGTTATGACGCAAGATGGCGTAGGTGGTGGTGACATGAAAGAAAAACTGTGGCAAGCCATAAGCCAGCAAATACGACTGCCCTGTGAACTTCTTTTCTTTGGGCGTACCGGGGCGCGTAACAATGACACGGTCTTCCTGGCCATCGATTTGTGCAGGCGTGAAACCATCAATGAACGCCAGCGTTTTGCTGATCAATTCGTGCAGATCAGCAAAGGTTTGCTGATTGTCGTCAAACTTGGGCACCTCGGCGCCGGCAAGACGCGCCGATACGCCACGTGCGAAATCGGTAGCCACTTGAACCTGGCGAATCAAAGGAAACATGTCGGGAAAGAGACGCGCTTGCAGCAAAGCATTTGGGTCGATTTTCCGGGCTGTAGCGTGCTCTTCCGCTTTGCTCAGAACAGCGTCCATGCTGTTCAGCATTTGTTTAAAAACAGGAAGCGAAGCCGCGTAAAGGGAAATAGTCATGATGATTCCTAAATGAGAAGTGAGATGATTATAGGCATCACCATGACAATGCGTTGAAAAGACGGAAGCAAGGAAAGAAATCAGGTCGGGTGGGGCCGTGCACCTGGTGTTTTCGCCGCAGTGGTTTTGTCCGATTACGCGCTATGCGCTAATCCGACCTACGAACCACGGCATAGGATGAAGTCCGGATTAGCGGGCAGCGCGTAATCCGGCACCAATCAAATGTTTATTTCGCCTTCAAGCATGTGCTCATGAATGCTTTGCGCTTATCTCCCGCCAAGCCCTTGGTCTTGGCGTCGGCATTGCAGGTTTTCATACGCTGCTGCGATGCGCTCAGTTCCTTTTCTGGAGCGGGAGCCTCGCCTTTCAGGCAACTGCTCATGAACGCCTTGCGCTCATCGCCTTTTTTGCCTGTGGCCTCTTTATTGCATGTGGTCATGCGTTCTTGCTGAGCTGTCTTGGCCTTGGGAGCAACGGCCTCAGCCTTGGCGCCCGCCGCAGCAGTTGCAGAATAAGCTGGCATGGCTGCCAAGCCACCCAAAAGAGCGGCCGTTAATAGTAGCTTGGTAAAACCGGTCATAGCGTCACCTCAGATAAGTAGCGAATTGCCGTCTGTATAGTGAAACTAAAATTGCCTGGACGCAAGTTTTGCAACTGACATTAACGCTATTTGACACTCATTGTTCAAAACTCCCCACAAACTCTGCCATCAGTTGCTCTAGGCTTTTACCCTGAGGCAGGGCGCCTGCATCTTGCAAAGCCCCTTCAAGCCAGCCATAAACCAAACGGCCCTGAGAGATATCTTGCATCCGTATGCGTTCCACCTCTATTTTCTTGTGGGCATCAAGCAAGGCCTGTTCGACCTTGCCCTTGGGCACCACGACAATGCCGTCGCCGTCGCCCACGACGAGATCGCCCGGCTCGATGGCAACGCCGCCCGCTGCGATCGAATAGCCAATACGCCCGGCAAGCTGCCTGGTTGGGCCATTGGGATTCGACGCACATGCAAATACGGGTAAAGCGCCCGCCCTAAGCTCGCTGGTATCGCGCACCGCCCCATCAATCACCAAGCCAGCAACACCTGCCGCCAGAGCGTGAGCGCACATCAATTCCCCCATCAGGGCGGAAGTGCTGCTGCCTTTGCCATCGATAACAAGCACATCACCAGGCTGCGCCAAGAGCAGCGCGGCATGAATCATTAGATTGTCGCCAGGTCGCACCTCGACCGTGAATGCCGGACCGCACAAATGCATTGCAGGCGCCAGCGGCTTGATCCGCCCATCAAGCGCGCCCCTCCTGCCGGTGACATCGGAAAAAATGGAAGACGCAATTTGCGACGCCTTTGCAACCTGTTCCCTGGTCACGCGGCTGAATGCACTGTTAATCATGCTTGTATCCTAGTTATGGAAGCGGCTGCGCTCGGGGCCTCATTCCAGGTGATCGGTGACACGCGGGTAAACACACTGAAACGCCTCGGCATACTTGCTTTTCTTGGTGGCGCCCCGAGAAGCCTGCGCACCTCGCTGCAAGCCGACACGCGTGTAGTATTCCCACAAATGTTCTTGTGCACCCATGACTTGAAACGCCCGATATTTTTTATCCCAAACAGAGGAAATATCTACAAACGTATCAGGCTTCCATTCGCATTGCTCTGGCTGATGGGGCTCGAACAAAAAGACCGGCGGGGCTCCCAGCACCTCTTCGTGGGGGTTATGGCCATGCGCCTGGGCGATGATGCGTGCTTCCAGCGCCAAATGATTCGCCAAAGGATGGTCGAAATTATAAGGGTCCTTGAAGGAGTGAGTCAGTACAAACTCCGGCTTCAGCTGACGATATGCGTCAACAATTTTAAACAAGGCCTCGTCATTGACACGCAAGGGATAATCACCGCAATCGAGAAAACTGACACTGGCCCCCAGTATTGCTGCTGCCTGCTCGGATTCTTCCCTGCGTATCTGTTTCACAGTTTCGAGCGACGCATTGCTTTGCTTCCAGAGCCGCGCCGACTCTCCACGCTCGCCAAACGACAAACAAAGAATATGCACATTCCATCCGCGCTCGGCATACAAGGCAACAACACCGCCCGCCCGCCATACAAAATCAGCAGAATGGGCACTTACTATCAGTGCGTTCTTTTTACTCATTACATCATCCCAAACAATTGTCTTTGGCAGTGTTAGTCTGCTTTAATGCCAGCGGCTTTGATTACCTCGGCAAGCACAGCGGTTTCTTTATCCAGAAACGCCTTGAACTGCTCTGATGTACCTGGCAGCGGCTCGGCGCCCAGCTTATGCAGGCTATCTACCACTTCAGGGTCCTTCAACGCCACTGCCAAGGCAGCATTCAATTTTTTCACAACCGACTCGGTAGTACCTGCTGGAGCCACGATACCCCACCAGACTGTCGCATCCAGGCCAGTAAACCCTTGCTTTTCGGCTGTTTTCAGGTCGGGCAATAGAGGAGTGCCTGCTTGATTCAACACAGCCAAGGGACGCAATGTGCCCGCATTGATGTGTGAAATGACTTCCAGTGGATTAATCGACATGAACGACAGGCGACCACCCAGCAAGTCGGTGATGGCGGGCGAACCGCCCTTATACGGAATGTGCAGCGCTTTGAAATTACCGCTACGCAAAAGCAGTTCACTGGCCATGTGCCCGGAACTTCCGACGCCGGCCGTGCCAAACGTCAGGTCGGCAGGGTGCTTCTGACCAAACTCGACAAGCTCTTTCAGCGTATGAAACGGCGACTCTTTGGCAACGACAACAACCAACGGCGCCTCACCAATTTTACCGACACCGGTGAAGTCGGTAGCGGGATCGAATGTCAGTTTGGAGTACAGCGCCTTGTTGGTCGTGAAGGTGTTGGATGCTGTATACAAAGTATAGCCATCTGGTTTCGCCCTTGCTACAAACGCCATGCCAATGTTAGTACCGGCGCCTGGGCGGTTGTCTACAATAAAAGACTGGCCCAGTTCCTGTGACATTCTTTTGGTCACCAGTCGTGTCACGATATCGACCCCACCCCCCGGAGAGTAAGGCACAACGATATTTATCGATTGCTCTGGATAGGTCTCGGCCATGGCGGACTGTAGCGGAGTTGCGCAAGCGACTGCCGTTGTAGCGACGAAAAAAATAGTACGTAACCGGGATAGCGACATGATTTGTCTCCTGCTTATTCGATATCGGAAGATGATGGGTCCGATTCTGGACGAGGTTACTTATATGGTCCAATACTATTTCAATCTTACTTTAAGACGTTTATCGAATAACAATGGATTTCAAGCAACTTAATTATTTCGTGGCAGTGGCCCAAGAGCTCAGCTTTAGCCGCGCCGCCATCAAGCTGCACATGAGCCAGCCGCCCTTGAGCCAGCAGATCAAATTATTGGAAGAAGATTTGGGAGTACTGCTATTCAATCGTACACGTCGTTCGGTGGAACTGACTCATGCGGGAACTCTTTTCTATGAGCGCGCCATCAATATCCTGGAAGACTATGCCACGGCGAAAGAACTATGTTCCTGGACATCCGATGGCAGAGCAGGGAAACTGCGAATAGCCTTTACAGGCTCTGTACCTGTTTTTGAAGAGTTCCCGCGGCTGATCCAAGGGTTTTGCAATGCATATCCTCTTGTTGAAATGGACC
This sequence comes from Alcaligenaceae bacterium, assembly GCA_013416445.1. Taxonomy (GTDB): domain Bacteria; phylum Pseudomonadota; class Gammaproteobacteria; order Burkholderiales; family Burkholderiaceae_B; genus Pollutimonas. Next base: position 130,317 of record JACCER010000008.1, on the reverse strand, counting down.
TGAAGCATTTATCGACGGGCGAACAATTGCAGGCCTTGAACAACAATAAAATCGATATAGGCTTTCTCAGGCCATCATTGAACTTTCGGCCGCCGCCATCCATTGATGCGCGTGACCTCTGGCATGATGAACTTGTGCTGGCCGTTGCCAAGAACCATCGCAGCGCTGATATAAACGGCAAGGTGCAACTCAGTGATATGGCACAAGAAAAATTCATTCTCTTTCCTCAAGCACTGGGTTGCGGCTTGTTCGAACATATTACAAGCATTACCGCCAAGGCAGGATTTGCCCCACGTATTATCCAGGAGGTTAGTGAAAACAGCACTACGCTGGCGTTGGTCGCAGCCGGACTGGGTATTTCCATAGTACCCAGCACTTATGCGGACACCAAACCGCCAGGCGTGGAGTTCAAGAGAATCGACCACCCAGAGGTGCAATCCAAAATTATCCTGGCCTCATCCCGGAACCGCACAATGGCTTCACTGAAACTATTCCTGGATTATGCCCTGGCCTTCTAGGCCAATTGGCAAGACACGCAAGCCTTATTGATGAACAGGCCCAGCCCTTTCAGCTCAGCGCCGCCCAAGTTCAGTTCTGCACTGCAGAATGCTATTTTGATTTACATAAATAGACACAGACGTTAGTATAGAGCGCGGGCGATGTGACCATTTATAGGTAACTTCCATAGCTTCCGCCCTAAGATGCCGTTTTGTCACACAAAACGGCAGTCATTTCTTTCATTAAAGCGGTTCAAACTTGCCGCGCGCACTCATGAATATTGACTACACAAACGAGCAATTGGCATTCAGGGATGAAATCCGGGAATTCCTGAGCACTAGCGTGCCTGCCAAGGTCAAAGAAAAGGCCTTTACCCAAGAACGGCTGACCAAAGAAGAAACCCTGGGCTGGCAACGTGCACTGTACGAACGCGGCTGGGGCGCCCCCGCTTGGCCCGTTGAATATGGCGGCACCGGCTGGGACGCCATACAGCGGCATATCTTCGAAGAAGAGTGCGCGCTTGCCCAGGCTCCGGATCAGCTTTCCTTTGGTATCAAGATGGTTGCCCCCGTCATCCAGAAATACGGAAACCAAGCACAAAAAGACCATTACCTGCCTGGGATTATTTCAGGGCAAGACTGGTGGTGCCAGGGCTATTCCGAGCCTGGCGCTGGGTCAGACCTGGCCTCTGTCAAAACCAGCGCCGAACGCCAGGGCGACAGCTATATAGTCAATGGCCAAAAAACCTGGACCACCTACGCCCAGCACGCCGACTTGATCTTCTGCCTGGTGCGCACCGACCGCGATGTCAGGAAACAGGAAGGTATCTCTTTCTTGCTGATCGACATGAAGTCGCCCGGTATCACCGTGCGCCCCATCATCATGCTGGACGGCGGCCACGAGGTCAACGAGGTCTGGTTCGATAATGTCCAGGTCCCAGTCCAAAACCTGATCGGGGAAGAAAACAAAGGCTGGACTTACGCCAAGTATTTGTTGGGCCATGAACGCACCGGCATTGCGCGCATAGGTCGTTCGAAGGCAGCCCTAGAGCGCCTGAAGGCCATTGCCGCCCGACAGCCGGGTAATAATGGCCAACCCCTGCTCAATGACCCGCGTTTCCGGGATCGCATCGCCATGGTCGAACTTGAACTGCAGGCTCTGGAAATCACCAACCTGAAGCTGGTTGCTGGCGACGACAAACCACAGGCGCCAGGTCCGGAAGCATCAATACTGAAAATCAAGGGTTCGGAAATCCAGCAAACGCTCTCTGAACTGATTGCCACTGCCTTAGGCCCCTATGCCGCGGCAGATGTCAAAGATCCGCAACAGTATGGCCCACAAGGTATCAGCGACGCCTTCCCCGCCAACACCTGCAACTTGGCCGGCTACTATTTCAATGCTCGCAAGACCACGATTTACGGCGGCTCCAGCGAAGTCCAGAAAAGCATTATCTGCAAAGCAATACTAGGGCTGTAGAAGACCGCCTCCGATCAAGGAACACACTCATGAATTTCAGTTTCACAGAAGAGCAACTGGCCCTGGAAGACACCTTGCGCCGCTTTGTTGCCAAAGACTACACATTCGAAAAACGCCAGCAATTCATGGCCAGCCCCGATGGCTTCAGCCGCGAGGCTTGGGCAAGCTACGCCGAACTCGGCCTGCTGGCACTGCCTTTTCCAGAAGAATTCGACGGCTTGAATGGCACGCCGCTTGACACCTACCTGGCAATGCGCGCGCTGGGAGCCGGCCTGACGCTGGAACCCTATGTCAGCACTATTGTTCTATGCGGCGCCATAGTCAGGGATTACGCCAGCCAGCAGCACAAGGCCAGCCTGATCCCCGCACTTTGCAACGGCACACTGATGCTGTCGCTGGCCCACTACGAGCCTCAAGCGCGCTATTGCGAATCGGCAATCAACGCCAGCGCGCAGCGCCAAGGCCAGCAATGGAAACTGCAAGGGCATAAAGCCGTAGTGCTGGGCGCCGCCAGTGCCGACCAGCTACTGATATCAGCGCGAACCAGTGGCGTTGCCGGCGATGAAAACGGCATTTCGCTATTCCTGGTGCCTGCCAACACGTCTGGCCTGACATTCAAGCACTACGGCTGCCACGATGGCACGCGCGCCGCCGACATCGTGCTTAACGACGTCATCGTCGACGACACTGCCTTGCTTGGCCCGGAAGGCACGGCATTACCCGCCATCATGCAAGCCATTGCCCTGACCAATGCGGCCCTGACCGCCGAGGCCACAGGCGTCATGCAAGCCTTGAACGACGCGACACTCGAATACCTGAAGACACGTAAGCAATTCGGCGTACCGCTAAGCTCCTTTCAAGCTCTGCAACACCGTTTGGCCGATATGGCCGTAGCCACAGTGCAAACCGACTCCATGGCCTTGTTGGCCGCCATCGAAATGCAAAGCACCAACCCGACTACACGCATACGCAGGGCTTCAGGCGCTAAAACCTTTGTGGGACAAAAGGCCAGGCATGTCGGGCAAGAGGCCATACAAATGCACGGCGGCATAGGCGTTACCGACGAACTAATCGTGGGCCATTATTTCAAGCGGCTTACTGTCATCAACAGCTTGTTTGGCGACCTGGATTTTCATCTGCAGCGCTATAGCGATATGATCGTTGCTGCATAAACCAGATAAACCTCAAACAAGAGCGCAACAATGATGGCAATACCCGAAGGCTTTCGTGAACGTATCTACAATAGTGAGTTCACGAATTTATGTGGTCCTTTTTACGAAAGAACAGAAAACGGCAAACAAGTCGAGCTTGCCCTTCGAATATCCGAGAAGCACATGAACCTGCGTGGCATCACGCATGGTGGATTACTGATGACGATAGCCGACAGTGCCTTGGGCGATATCATCGCCGAAGCCTATGACAACACAGTCGGGTTGGCAACTATCAACCTGAACAGCGAGTTTTTCAGGGCGGCAGTGATCGACGACTGGGTAGTGGCTCGCGTCAATATTCAAAAGCAAGGTCGACGCGTTGTGTTTGCCAATTGTTTTCTGTACGTAAACGAACAAAAGATATTCCACGCCAGCGGGACGTTTGCCATCATGGCAAGGAAAGGTGGGCGCTAAACAAGCGCCGTCTTGCCTAATGCCCCATTGAGGACGTGATCTTGCACACGGCCTCGAGCAGTTTTGGGCGCACGTCGTTCAGCAGGGACTCGCCAGACACTGAAAAGGCGGGTGCTCCGCAGGTCAGCACCGCGATAGGTTGTGTGGGGCTGACCTGAAAACCCACAGCTATGGCATTGACATCTTTTTGCCAATCCCCAAAAGAATAGGTGCACCCCAGCTCTTGATGATCGGCAATCGCCTTGCTGATGTCGCAGAGAATTTCGTCGTCCGACCAGGCGTCAAGTTTGCGCAAGCGCTCGACGATATCATTGCGCTCTTGTCGGCTGGCCGCAGCCAGATAGGCGCGCCCCATGGAGGACGTAACGATAGGAATCCGCGCACCAACATCCAGGTTTAAGGTCAGGGGCGATTGGCTGCGGCAGTTTTCCACATACAGCATGGAAAGTCGGTCGCGCACACCTAACGACACCGTGGTCTGGGTGGCATCAGCCAACTCTTGCATAAAGGGTCGGGCCGCTACGCGGATATCGAGTTTGGCCAGCATGCCTACGCCCAACGACAAAGTCGCCATGCCCAGGGAATATTTACCGCTGTCGCCGTCGTGTGTCAGGTAGCCCAGTTTTACCAGGGTTGAGGTCAGACGCGAAACGGTGGACTTAGGCAGCTTGCAGCGCAAGGCCAATTCCTGATTGCTCAAGACCTTATTGCCAGATCGAAAACAGGCCAGCACCTCTAGCCCTCGCGCCAAGGCGGTAACAAAATGCCGGTCTTCTTTGGCATTGACGGAAGTAGACGAGGGGGCTTGCTTCAATACATTTCCTTACTTCTGCTGCACTGTGCATTGTAGGTCGAATTAGCGCCGCCAGACACCCTAAACAAGTGAGCCGAAAATATTCTACGCTCAAGGCGACAACAACCAGGCTAGCTTCAGCTACACCAAACGCGCATGTTAGGGTAAGCTCATCCTCGACTGCGGTATCCAGACACAGTAATGTGCTTTTTCCAATGCGTTCCCTTGCCGGGACACCTGATTAAAGGGTTTTTCCATGAATGGTGCAGATAGTCTTTGCGACACTTTGCTAGCTAACGATGTTGATGTATGTTTTGCCAATCCAGGCACATCCGAAATGCATTTTGTTGCGGCGCTAGACCAAAAGCCCCAGATGCGCTGCGTCCTGGGTTTATTTGAAGGTGTGGTTACCGGCGCCGCCGATGGCTATGCGCGCATGGCCGACAAGCCCGCTGCGACACTGTTGCACCTGGGCCCAGGCTTGGCCAACGGCCTGGCCAACTTGCATAATGCACGCCGCGCCAACACCCCCATGGTCAACATTGTGGGTGATCATGCCATCCACCACCTGCAACACGATGCCCCCCTTACCAGCGACATCGAAAGCCTGGCGCACCCCATGTCAGACTGGGTGCACCGCATTACATCAGCCGCCGATGTCTCACCGGCGGCGGCGGCAGCAGTCGAAGCCGCTCGCAAAGGGCCAGGCGGCATCGCCACCCTGATCCTGCCCGCCGACGCCGCTTGGTCCGACGCGCCAGGTGAAATCAAGCGCGCCGCAGCGCCCAGCCTCGCCCCAGTCGACGCCAACGCCTTGAGCGCAGCCAGCACAGCCTTGCGCAATGGCCGCAAAACCGTCATTTTGCTGGCAGGCAAGGCACTGCGCGGCAAAGCGCTGGAAACCGCCAGCCGTATCGCCAATAAAACCGGCGCACGCCTGATGGCCCAACAGGCCAACAGCCGCATAGAACGCGGCGCAGGGCGCGTCATGATAGACCGCGTACCATTCAGTGTTGACCTGGCGCTGAAAACCTTTGCCGACACCGAACAACTGATACTGGTTGGCTCAAAAACACCAGTGTCCTTTTTTGCCTACCCTGGCAAGCCAAGCGTCATGGTGCCCGAGGGCTGCAAAAGCATAGTCCTGGCCACACTCGACACCGACCTGGGCCAAGCACTGGAAGCTCTCGCCGACGAACTGGGCGTAGACAACTCGGTGGTCGCCTCAACCAGCGGGCGCACCGCTACTGAATTACCCAACGGCAAGCTCGACGCCGCAGCCGTCATCCAGGCCATTGCAGCGCTCAGCCCTGAAAACGCCATCATCTGCGACGAATCGGTTACCTCCGGGCGCGAATCATTCAAAACCACCTTTGGCGCCGCTCCGCACGACTTCCTGCAGATCACCGGCGGCGCGATAGGCATAGGCCTGCCCCTGGCAGCCGGCGCCGCCGTTGCTTGCCCTGATCGCAAGGTCATCCTGATGCAGGCCGATGGCAGCGGCATGTACACGCTGCAGGCCTTATGGACACAAGCGCGCGAACAACTGGATGTGGTTACAGTCATTTTTGCCAACCGCAGCTACGCCATTCTGCATAACGAACTGAAGATGGTGGGTGCAGGCGAGCCAGGCCGCAACGCGCGACGCATGCTGGATCTTGATAACCCCGCCTTTGATTGGGTGCATATGGCCAAGGCATCTGGCGTAGAGGCCGCCCGCGCAACCGATGCTACATCGTTTGTCGACATACTGCGCACAGCCTTGTCTCGCAAGGGGCCGTTCTTGATTGAGGCGGTTATATAACAGGAAATCGCTTGTCGGATTACGGGCCTGTGGCCCGAATCCGAGCCTCATTCGGAAATACCGGCAATGCGCGCTTATGTGCCGAATTGCGATAGGTGCGCACAATCACTTCATACGCCCGCAAGCTCACTTCTTTACCTTCCAGGAAATCATCGACCTCGTCGTAGCTGACCCCGAAGGCATCTTCGTCGGGCTTCAATGGCGTCAGCGATTCAAGATCGGCGGTGGGCACTTTGAACACCAGAGCATCAGGCGCATGCATGGCTAGTGCCAAGGCCCGCACCTGACGCTTGGACAGCCCGGTCAGAGGCGTGATGTCGGCTGCACCATCACCAAACTTGGTAAAGAAACCCATTAAGGCCTCGGCAGCCTGATCGGTGCCCACCACCAGTCCACCATGCGCACCGGCCACCGCATATTGGGCGATCATGCGCTGACGCGCCTTGATGTTGCCCAGCAGGAAATCCTGCTGCGCCGCATCGCAAAACGGTACCTCGGCGCTCAGCAATGCACTCATCATGGCATCGGAGGCCGCCTGAATATTGACGACGATGGCTTGATCGGGCTGGATTACGTCCAGGCATGCCTGTGCGTCGGATTCGTCGTGCTGTTCACCATAAGGCAGGCGCATGGCAATAAAGCGGGCTTCATGCCCCTGCTTGCGAACCGCCTGCACCGCCCTTTGCGACAAGCAACCGCCCACCAGCGAATCGACGCCCCCGCTGATGCCCAGAACCAGGGCACGCTGACGCGTGGCGATGAGATAGTCTGCAATAAAAGTAACGCGGCGTTCGATTTCCTGCCTGGCATCAAAATCGCTGCTTACGCAAAGTTCAGTCATTATGTCGCGCTGCATGGCGCGTTGCTCGGGGGTCAACACTGTCGCTCCTTTCTGGGTTGGGCTGTTACAGAAGAGTATGATACGCCAGGTATACCCGTTACAGTGGCCATGGTCATCCAGCCCCGACCCTGTCCACGATAGCATTCAGGATTCCAGCCCAATGACCCCCACACCTTCGGCAAACCTGGTACTCGCCGCCACCTTGACTGTGCAGTCGCTGTCCGCCATGGCCTTGCTGACCTTGCCTGTCGTCGCCCCTGCCGTCGCCCAATCACTAGGCATCTCAACCGCCTATGTGGGATTGTATATTGCGCTGGCCTATGCCGGCGCCATGACAGCCAGCCTGCTTTCGGGCGGCGCAGTAAGGCGCTATGGCGCCATACGCGGCAGCCAGATCGGCCTGCTGCTGAGCACAGCCGGGGTCGCTGCCTGCGCCATAGAGTCCCCCATCGCCATGGGCATAGGCGCCGTCCTGATAGGCCTGGGTTACGGCCCCATTACCCCAGCCAGCTCACATCTGCTGGCCAAGACCACCCCTGCCCATCGCATGTCACTGGTATTTTCCATAAAACAAACTGGCGTGCCCCTGGGCGGCGTGCTGGCTGGCCTCATTGTTCCCGGCCTGGCAGACAGAATAGGCTGGCAACTGGCCTTCCTGATGGTTGCCGCCGCCTGCCTGCTCTGCACCCTGCTCATACAGCCCTTATGCTCCACCCTGGACGCCGACAAAGATCGCAAACAACGGCTTTCTTTTGGCAATGGCCTGAAAGGGCCGCTACGGCTGGTATTCAGCCAGCGCAGCCTGACGGTGTTGGCCGCCGTGTCGTTTTTCTTTTCCATTACGCAGCAATCGCTGACTACCTATCTGGTGACCTTCCTGCACGAAGATCTTGGCGTGGGCCTGATAGTTGCCGGCTTTACACTGGCCATTGCGCAGGCTGCCGGCGTGGTGGGACGCCTGCTATGGGGCTATGTATCTGACCGGTTTCTGGGTTCAGCCAATATGCTGGCGGCACTGGCCATACTGATAGCCATCTGTTCCATTGCGACCGCCCTGCTGCAGTTTATTGATTCCCCCGTAATGGTAATCGTGGTGCTGTCTTTGTTTGGCAGCAGTGCCGTGGGCTGGAACGGCGTCTACCTTGCCGAAGTCGCCCGGCAGGCCCCAGAGGGGCAAGCCAGCGTAGCCACCGGCGGAACATTATCTATGACTTTTCTTGGGGTAGTGGTTGGGCCACCGCTATTTGGCGTGATCGCCACGGTTTTCGGCAACTACAGCCTGGCCTACGCCTCGCTGGTCATACCGGCGGGGTTGTGCCTCTGGCTGCTGCTAAGAAATCGGGCAGCTTTTACCAAGTAAGCGGAGCGGTGTTTTATCGAATTATGCGCTTCGCGCTAATCTGATAAACAACAATACCAAAGCAAGCGGGGATAACAACAACACTGGCTCAAAAAAATTTGGCGCCATGCAAACAAACATGCATGGCGCCAGATCAAGTCAGGCTAAAGCGCTTTAAAACTTATCAAGCACAGCGCCGGTACTGGCTGTAGATGCATTGAACGCAAACTTGGCCTGTACGCCACGCGTATAGCGAGGTGCGGGCGCCTTCCAGGCCGCCAGGCGGGCAATGATGTCTGCCGCCGGCACATTGAGTTCCAGCAACTGCTTGTGCGCATCGATGGTGATGGAATCGCCTTCTTCCACAATGGCGATGCAGCCACCCACGGCGGCTTCCGGTGCCACGTGACCCACGACCATGCCCCAAGTGCCACCCGAAAACCGACCGTCGGTGATAAGGCCAACCGAATCACCCAGGCCAGCGCCGATCAGTGCGCCTGTAGGCGCCAACATTTCTGGCATGCCTGGCCCACCCTTGGGGCCCAGATAGCGCAGAACCATGACATCGCCCGCCTTGATTTTGCCGGCAAGTATGGCCTCCAGCGCTGTCTGTTCGTCGTTGAACACCCGTGCCGGGCCAGTAATGACCGGGTTTTTCAAACCTGTGATTTTGGCGACCGCACCTTCGGGCGACAAATTGCCCTTGAGTATGGCCAGATGGCCTTCTTTGTACAAGGCTTGTTCTATAGGGAAAATAACCTTTTGGTCGGCGCTAGGCGTACTTGGGATATCTTTGAGGATTTCAGCGATGGTCTGGCCAGTGATGGTAATGCAATCACCGTGGATCAGGCCGGCATCAAGCAGGATCTTCATGACCTGCGGCACGCCGCCGGCTGTGTGGAAATCGACAGCCAGGAAGTGGCCACTGGGCTTCAGGTCGCACAACACCGGCACGCGCAGGCGCACACGCTCGAAGTCGTCTATGGTCCATTCGACATCGGCCGCGTGGGCAATGGCCAGAATATGCAGCACGGCATTGGTAGAGCCACCCGTTGCCATGACCACGCTGACAGCATTTTCTATGGACTTGCGCGTAACGATATCGCGCGGTTTCAGGTCGAGTTCAATCGCCTTCAACAACACGCGGGCCGACTCGGCTGCTGATGCGGTTTTTTCGTCGTGCACATTGGCCATGGTGGATGAATACGGCAGGCTCATGCCCAACGCTTCAAAGGCCGAGCTCATGGTGTTGGCAGTGTACATGCCGCCACAGGAACCAGGCCCGGGAATGGCGTGCAGCTCTATTTGCTTGAGTTCGTCGTCGCTCATGCGGCCGGCGGCATTTTCGCCCACAGCTTCAAAAACACTGACAATGTTCAGGTCTTTGCCATGCAGGCGGCCGGGCAAGATGGTGCCGCCGTACACATAAATGGCCGGTACATTGGCGCGCAGCATGCCCATCATGCCGCCGGGCATGTTTTTGTCGCAACCACCAATTACCACCACGCCATCCATCCATTGACCCTGCACACAGGTTTCAACGCAGTCGGCAATGACTTCACGCGATATCAGCGAATACTTCATGCCCTCGGTTCCCATGGCCATGCCATCGGAAATAGTAGGGGTGCCAAACACCTGTGCGTTGCCGCCGGAAGTTTCTATGGCTTCAATGGCCGCGTCGGCCAGCTTCTGCAAGCCGCTATTGCACGGCGTAATTGTGCTGTGGCCGTTAGCTACGCCCACCATGGGCTTGTTGAAATCTTCTTCTTTGTAGCCCAGCGCGTAATACATGGAACGATTAGGGGCCCGGGCCGCGCCTTGAGTGATATTCGCAGACCGCAGACGTTTGGATGTGCTCATTTTTTTCCTTTGCTGAATTGGGAACCATGCGCGACTGAAGGACGTGGCATGAGTTGACGAAAGAGTTTACATCCTAAGCGCGCCAACGTCTGCCTATCCCCTTCATAGAGACGCGGAATAGACGGATAGCGCTTTGGACCCAACGTGCGCTGGCGGCCGATAATATCTTTGATAAAACCTGTACCAGCAGCTATGTCATACGCAATACCGCCACAGTGGCTATGCCTACCTTTTTCTCAGGCAACGATGCCAGCGTCAGCGCGGGGGTAAGTTATAAGTGTTGATGCATAATGCCCCCAGACAACAATGCCAACAGGAGACAGCGTGACGCAAACAAACAATACCGTCCTGATTACCGGGGCGAGCCGGGGCATAGGGGCAGCCACGGCCATTGCCGCCGCCCGTAACGGTTTTAACGTAGCGGTCAACTACCTGAAAGACGAGGCCGCCGCACAACAGATCGTACAAGCAGTACTGGACCACGGCCGCAAAGCCGTTGCCATACAAGGCGATGTCGGCCGTCCTGAAGACATTTCACGCCTGTTCGACTTGTCCGAACAGGCGCTGGGGCCTATTACCGCCCTAGTCAACAATACGGGCATCACAGGGCCCATAGGGCCTTTCTCGAACACCACCGACGCAACCATAGAACGGGTGTTCCAGGTCAATGTATTCGGTACCATACAGTGCTCACGCGCTGCGCTGGCCAGTTTCGCCCGGCATGGCACAGCCGGCGTCATCATCAATGTGTCATCAGTCGCCGCACGCACCGGCAGCCCTGGTGAATATATCCATTACGCCGCCAGCAAAGCGGCCATCGACACCTTCACCATAGGGCTGGCGCGCGAAGTGGCAAGCACCGGAGTACGTGTATGCGGTGTGTCTCCGGGGACGACACTGACCGACATTCATGCCACTGCAGGCGAACCCAACCGCCCCGAACGTATCGCGCCCAAAATCCCCATGGGCCGCCTCGCACATCCTGAAGAAATTGCCGCAGCCATCGTCTGGCTGCTGTCGCCTGCCGCCTCGTACATGACAGGCACCGTCGTGCAATGCGCGGGTGGCCTGTAGGCAACTGAGCTTCCTGTTTCCATACCAACCTGCACTGCAGGAGCAGCAAATGGTGCTATGGTGGTCCGAAGGAAAAACTTCGTTGCGGGCGCAAACGAAACACCGATTTAGTATAGGATTACGTGCGCCCACAACAGTATCCAGTACAAACCAGGAGACCCAATGAATCAACCCGCTCCCCTCAGTGCAGAAACTTCTTCCCTACGCAGCGACATCAGATTACTGGGTAAAACCCTGGGAGAAGTCGTCAAAGAATGCGAGGGTAAAGCAATTTACGATGTCATCGAAAAACTGCGGCGGGCCGCTGTCAAATTTCGGCGCGAAGGCAATGAGGCAGACAGCAAAATACTTGAACGGCAAATTGGCCGGCTGGCTGACCAAGAGGCCAACTCTGTCGCCCGGGCCTTCAGCTATTTTTTGCACCTGTCCAACATCGCGGAGGACCGCGACCAGAACCGGCGCCAGCGCCAGCACGAACTGCACGCTGACACCCCCATGCACGGCAGCCTGCAACATGCCCTGGACCTGCTCAAAGAAAAAGGCGTAAGCAGCCGAAAAATACTGCGCTACCTGGAAGACGCCTGCATCGTTCCCGTGCTCACCGCCCACCCCACTGAAGTTCAGCGCAAAAGCACGCTGGACCTGCACCGGGAAATCGCCCGGCAGCTCGCCTACAGCGGCAACACCCTGACACCCTCTGAAACCTTGCTGACCCAGCAACGCCTTACCGGCCTGGTCGCTGCGCTATGGCAAACGCGCATGCTGCGCCAACAAAAGCTGACTGTACTCGATGAAATCGACAATGCCCTGAGCTACTACAACAGCACCTTCCTGACTGCCATTCCGCGTCTGTACCAAGACCTCTCTGCCAGACTGCATGGGCCAGGCCGCAACGTATTCGATGTCAGCATTGCGCCCCTGCCGCCGTTTCTGCAAATGGGCAGCTGGATAGGCGGCGACCGCGATGGCAACCCCAACGTCGACGCAGCCACGCTGGAACAGGCCTTGCTTAGGCAATCCACCCGCGTATTGCAACACTACCTGGTGGAAATCAAGGAACTGGGGACGGACATATCCATTTCCCATTCGCTAGGCACGGTCAGCCCTGAACTGCTCGCCCTGTCGCAGGCAAGCCAAGACCCATCGCCGCATCGTCTCGACGAACCTTACCGGCGCGCGTTCATACACTTGTACGCCCGCATGGCGGCCACTTCCCGGCGGCTCACGGGCCGCCAGCTTGCACTGCGCACCACCTACGATGCGCCGCCCTACCCCAATCCGCAATCATTCCAGCACGATCTGCAAATCATTGCCGACTCGCTGAGCCACCACCATGGCTCACTGATAGCCCAGCTGCGCTTATCGGGCCTGCTGCAGGCAGTAAGCATTTTCGGCTTTCATCTGGCCACCGTCGACCTGCGCCAAAGTTCGGACGTGCACGAACGCGTGCTGACTGAACTCTTCAAAACCGCCGAAGTTCGCCATAACGACAAAATCGTCAACTACGGCGCTTTATCCGAAGACGAACGCATTGCCCTGCTACGCCAGGAATGCCATCAAGTCCGCCCCCTGGTATCACCCTGGATCACTTACAGCGCTGAAACCGAAAAAGAACTCGCCATCTTGCGCATGGCAGCCATTTGCCGTCAAAAGTACGGCGAGCAAGCCATCAAGCAGGCTGTGGTCTCTCATACCGAAACACTCAGCGATTTACTTGAAGTCCTTGTTTTGCAGCAAGAAACCGGCCTGATCTCGCCCGCTGCCCGCTCCGCTCCTGGCCAAGGGCAAACGGGGCTGATGGTCGTGCCCTTGTTTGAAACCATACCCGACCTAATGCGCGGGTCTGAAATCATGGCGGCCTGGCTAGACCTGCCGGAAGTCGCCGCTCGCGTACACCAGGAGCAAAGCGGCATACAAGAGGTAATGCTGGGCTATTCCGACAGCAACAAAGACGGTGGTTATCTAACCTCAAACTGGGCCTTGTATCGCGCCGAGCGCCAATTGGTGCAGGTATTTAAAAAGCGCAAGGTCCGCTTGCGCCTGTTTCACGGCCGCGGTGGTTCGGTAGGGCGCGGCGGCGGCCCCAGCTTCGACGCCATCCTGGCCCAGCCGGCAGGCACGGTCAACGGGCAGATACGCCTGACCGAACAAGGTGAAGTCATACAAGGCAAGTACAAAGACGCCGAGGTCGGGCGCTGGCATCTGGAAAATTTTGTTGCGGCAACACTGGAAGCCAGCCTGACACCCAACTCTTCAGCAGTCCAGGCTGAAGACGACAACATGGCGCAGTTTGGCGCCGCCCTTGAATTCATGTCCGATATTGCGCAGCAAAGCTATCGCGCCCTGGTCTATGAAACCACAGGCTTCAACGACTACTTCTTTGCTTCCACGCCCATACTTGAAATTGCCGGCCTGAATATCGGTTCGCGCCCGGCAGCGCGTAAGGCCAGTCAGAAAATCGAAGACCTGCGCGCGATTCCGTGGGGCTTTTCATGGGCTCAGTGCCGTGTCATGCTCACCGGCTGGTACGGCATGGGAACCGCCCTGCAAACCTATATTGAAAGCGGCTGTAAAGGCAGCCCGGCCAGCGCTGCCCTGCGCCTGTCTCAACTTCAGGCAATGCCCCAGGTTTGGCCCTTTTTCAAGACACTGCTGTCGAACATGGAACAGGTGCTGGCCAAAACCGACCTGGATATCGCCCGACGCTATGCCAACCTGGTGCCAGACAAAAAGCTGCGCGACAGCATATTCAGCCGTATCGAACAGGAATTTGCATTAACGCTCGATATGTTCAAGCGCGTGGCTCAGCATGAATTGCTGGCTGAAGATAAACTGCTCGGGGCGGCGTTAAGTGAACGCTTTGCGTATATTGACCCGCTCAACCACTTGCAGGTCGAGCTATTGCAACGCCACCGCTCGGCGCACCAAAGGCCAGGTCACCGCGAAGAAGGCGAAAGCCGCACCCAGCGTGCGATACACATGACCATCAACGGTATTGCGGCTGGGTTGCGGAACTCAGGGTAAGCTGATCAAGTTTATACTGATGCAAGCCGGATTGCCCCGAAAAGGGCAAATCCGGCATTGGGCTTTATTTAGACCAAGCGATGTCATCAAAAGGCGCAAACGCCCCCCAAATGCCTTCGGGCGTATTCAGCAGTTTCTTGGCATGAATCGTATTTGCGGGACTAGTGACTAACCATGTCACCGGCAGTTCTTCATTGACGATTTTCTGGAACTCGTGGTACAGGGCGGTACGTTTTGTCAGGTCATCTTCGACCGCCGCCTGCGTCAACAATTCATCGACCTTGAGGTTCTTGTATCCGCTCATGTTGGCCCAGACCACGCCCTTGCGAATGTTGGTGCTCATGTAGGTGCGCGCCACACCAATGACCGGGTCGCCCCAGTTAAAGACAATATCAAGATTCAAATCGTAGTCGTAGTTAGAAATACGGCGCGCCCAGGTCGGCATATCTGGGGACGGACGCAACTCGATGGTGATACCAACCTTGTCCAACTGGGGGCGCAGGTACTCTGCTACATTTTTGGTTGTATCGGGACCGCCCGGAAAATAGTCCAAAGTCAAGGAAAAGCGGTTGCCATTGTCCTTTTTGGGAAAACCGGCTTCATCCAGCAGTTTATTGGCCTTTTCCAAATTAAAGGCGTAATGATCGAGATCTTTATTGAAAAATGGACTATCTGGGTGAATTGGGCTGAAAATAGCTTGGCTCTGCCCATGGTGCAATTTCTGGGTAATAAAATCCCGATCAATCGCATAGGCAATTGCCTGCCTAACCTTTACATTCTGCAGCGGCCCTTCCTTGGTCAGGTTGTATTCGAGCCAGCTCATAGAACCAGCCCCTTCGTAGCCCTTGTGCGAGACTGCCAGCTTTGGATTCTTGCCGAGCCGCTCGATCTCGGCGATACGCAAAGGTGGATACGGCACGTATTGGATATCACCACGCTGCAAAGCCAGCCCGGCCGCATTGGTGTCCTTGATAATCACGATCGTGATTTTTTCTAAATGGGCAGGCCCTTTGAAGAATTTATCGAAGCGCTCCATGGTCAGGTATTCGCCAGGCTTGTAGTTCGCAAACTTGAACGGCCCCGAGCCTATGGGTTTGTTGTTGTATGGGTTGGAACGAATCGGCCCTTCGCTATAAATATGCTTGGGCAGAATAGGCAGTAAGGCTGGCGTGGAAACCTCGAGCAACAACGCAGGGTTGGGCTGCGAAAACTTGATCACCACCGTATGTGCATCGGGTGTTTCCACCGCTTCCAGGTTGGCATACATCGACTTGCCAAAGGGGTGGTTTTCTTTGACCGTCATGATGGAAAACGCCACGTCTTCCGACGTAATCGGCTTATCATCGTGAAAAACCGCCGTCTTGTTCAATTTGAAGGTATACATCTTGCCATCCGGCGACTTTTCCCAAGAGTCGGCCAAATACGGATGAAACTGCCACTTGTCATCCGCCAGCAGCAGGCTGGCAAATAACTGGGAACCGGGAACCGCGGTTGCAGCACCAGACTGTATGGCGGGATTCAGCGAGTTGATGGCAGAGCTGGCCAAAACGGTCAACGACCCGCCCTTCTTGCCGTTAGCCGGTAGCTCTGCATTGGCCGTATGCAGAAACAAAGTAGATATCGAAAACAGTCCAGCGGCGACAACCTTGATCAAGCGATGTGTGTGATGCATGACTCGTACCTCTGTGTATGAATAACTATATTGATGATTTCAGGCGTGAATAGACATAAAAGAACAAAGCAAGTCCTTGAATACGGCAGTATCAAAAGACCCGCCAGCACCATTACTTAGACCAGGCGATGCCATCGAAAGGCGCGAAAGCCCCCCAAATACCTTCTGGCGTGTTAAGCAGACTCTTGTCATGGAGCGTATTGGCAACCGATGTGGTCAACCACGCCACAGGCAGCTCGTCATTGACGATTTTCTGAAATTCATAATAAAGCGCTTTGCGTTTTTCCAGATTCGCTTCGACTGCGGCCTGCGTCAACAATTCATCGACCTTGAGGTTCTTGTATCCGCTCATGTTGGCCCAGACTACGCCCTTGCGGATATTTGTGCTCGCGTAAGAACGCGCCACACCAATTACCGGGTCGCCCCAGTTGTAGACAATATCGATATTGAGATCGTAGTCATAGTTCGAAATACGACGTGCCCAGGTCGGCATATCTGGAGAAGGTCTCAACTCGATTTTTATACCTACCTTGGCCAGACCAGGACGCAAGAATTCAGCCACATTTTTTGTAAGATCAGGACCTACCGGTACATAATCCAATGTCAGCGTAAAACGTGTTCCATCTTCTTTTTTAGGAAAACCGGCTTCATCCAGCAATGCATTGGCTTTATCCAAATCCAGATCGTAATGATTCAAATCCTTGTTGAATAATGGGCTGTCAGGGTGAATCGGGCTGAAAATAGGCTTGGTCTGCCCTTGATGCAGTTTTTCCGTAATGAACTTACGATCAATGGCATAGGAAATTGCCTGCCTGACCTTTACATTCTGAAGCGGCCCTTCCTTGGTCAGGTTGTACTCCATCCATGTCAATGACCCCGGGCCTTCATAGCCTTTATGGGAAAGCGTGAGCTTCGGCAACTTTCCTAGCCTTTCAATATCGGAAAGTCGCAAGGGCGGATACGGCGCGTATTGAATATCGCCGCGTTGTAAAGCCAGCGTGGCCGTATTGCCGTCCTTGATAATCACAATTGTAATTTTTTCCAGATTTGCAGGCTCTTTAAAGAACTTATCGAAGCGTTCCAGGGTCACGTATTGGCCAGGCTTATAGTCCACAAACTTGAACGGACCCGAGCCTATGGGTTTGTTGTTGTATGGGTTGGAACGAATCGGCCCTTCGCTATAAATATGCTTGGGCAGAATAGGCAGTAAGGCTGGTGTGGAAACCTCGAGCAACAACGCAGGGTTGGGCTGCGAAAACTTGATCACAACCGTATGTGCATCGGGTGTTTCCACCGCTTCCAGGTTGGCATACATCGACTTGCCAAAGGGGTGGTTTTCTTTGACCGTCATGATGGAAAACGCCACGTCTTCTGACGTAATCGGCTTATCGTCGTGAAAAACCGCCGCCTTGTTCAGTTTGAAGGTGTACACCTTGCCATCCGGCGACTTTTCCCAAGAGTCGGCCAAATACGGATGAAACTGCCACTTGTCATCTGCCAGCAGCAAGCTGGCAAATAACTGGGAGCCAGGCATCGCTGTCGCAGCACCAGACTGTATGGCGGGATTCAGTGAATTGATAGCCGAATTGGACAGAATAGTCAGAGAACCGCCCTTCTTGCCGTTAGGCGGCAGTTCGGCATTGGCTGCACTTGCAAACAAGGCTGAGGCCGAAAACAACCCAACTGCAACAGCCTTGATCAGGCGATTGGTATGGAACATAATTCCTCCGTTAGGAAATAAATACCTATTTAAATTTCTGCTGAGCGAAACAACTGCGCCAAAGAGCCGATATCCGAACCGCTGGATCCTATTGCCACCAACCCGCTGCTGCTCAGCCCAGACTGGTTCTGTACCAGCGCTTGCAGCTCAAACTGCTGGTTGGGCGAATACTGCAGCAAACAAGGCTGGGCATCGCTGCCTACCGTCACAATACCCTTGATGCGAAACACCGAATCAGGCAAGTTACGCATTACGCTTTTCAACTTCGTTTCATCGTAAGGCGCAGCCTGCTGTATGGTCTGGGTGGAAAAACTTCGTGCGGTGTTATCGCGCGGCGCGCCGAAAGGCTGCAAAAACTTGAAGCCATCGTTTGCCTCTTTCTGTGCAACCGAGCCATCCGATAAAGGGTGATCCAACAGGACTTCCCAAGCGACCTGGGCCTGCACAGACTCGAAAATCAAGGCCGATGGCGCCTGTTCACTTAACCAGTTGCTTGTTTCAATACGCTGTTCGTTGCTTATTAGATCAAGCTTGTTCGATATGATCAGATCGGCTGCTTCGATTTGTTGCAGCACGACGTCGCCGACATAGCGATCCTGAACCATTTGACGAACAGAGCCGGCATCGACAACCGTCACGATGGACTTGAGCAGGAAATTACCCCCTACTTGTCCTATCTGCGCGATTTTCCTGGGGTCACTGACACCACTGCCTTCGATAATCAACCAGTCCAGTTCGGGTACCAGGTCTTCGACTTTCAACAACGCACTGACCAGTTCCCCGCCCATCGAGCAGCAAACACAGCCATTGGTCAGATTGATTACATCTTGCGCCCCATTGGTCGACTCGATTAATGAGGCGTCCACGTTCAGGCTGCCAAAATCATTGACCATAACGAGAATGCGCAGCCCATGCTGGGCACGCAAGATATTGTTCAGCAAGGTGGTTTTCCCTGAACCGAGAAAACCGCCAAGCACTGTCATAGGCAGTTGTGCAGGTTTAGTCATGCTTGGGGCACGGGAAGACCTTACCGCCCAACACCGTCCCCCATATGCGGGCATCTTTCAACGATTCGGGTGCAATTTCCAGCGGATCATCCTCGAGCACGCAGAAGTCAGCCTGCTTGCCTATTTCGATACTGCCGATTTCGCCATCCAGCTTCAGCGTATAGGCAGCACCCAGCGTCATGGCGTGCAAAGCATCTTGCACCGATATGCGCTCGCTTTCGCCCAGCACCCGCCCCGTTGCCGTTGTGCGATTCACTGCGCACCAAGCGGTAAACAACGGCGCCAGCGGCGTAATTGGCGCATCCGAGTGCAAGGAAAAGCGCACGCCCGTGGCTTTGGCCGTAGCGGCCGCGTTCATGCGGTTGGCACGGTCCGGCCCCATAGTCATGCTGTAGTGCGCATCGCCCCAATAATAGATGTGGTTAGCGAACAGGTTTGCGCATACGCCCATATTTGCCATGCGCTTGAATTGATAGGCATCGGCCATTTGGCAATGCTGCAGCGTATGACGGTGATCCCAGCGCGGGCTTTCCTCAAGCACTTTCTCGATGGCGTCCAGAGTGACTTCCGTCGCCTCATCGCCATTAGTATGAATATGAACAGTCAAGCCGGCATCGTGGTAGGTTTTAATAATGTCTTTCAGGTTGTGTGGCGGAATCAGCCAGATGCCATTCTTTTGAGCGCCAGCTGGCGGGTTGTAATAACCGGGCCAACGCACTCTTGCGGTAAAGCCCTGGATGGACCCATCGGTAACGAGTTTGATCACGCCAAAGTGCAACTTGTTGCTATTGTATTTAAGGGCCGGCAATACGCGTTCGAGCGCCTTGTTTTCAAGGTCGCGCATAGGTGCATAGGCCGGCACAATGCGTAGCGGGTAGTCTTCGTGCCCAGTGACACTGGTCAGCGCCTTGAGGGTGGAGTCGCTCAAGTCATTGACCAAATCAGTCGCCGTCGTCACGCCAGCCAACTGCCCCACTTTCCCGAAGTTCCAGATGCCTTGTTCCGTCTGCCCAGCATCAAAGAAAAGATTACCTGTCTTGCGATACACCATGTACATGGCGGCAAATTCTTGCAGCTCGCCTGTAGGTTTGTCGTCGGCGCCCATTACCACACCTTCGATGGCAGTTTCTTTGGTGATGTTCGCCTCTTGCAGCATCGCGGTATTCACGTTCATCAAATGCGCACTGGCATGGAAGACCACCACGCGGCTAGTGGCCGACACCTGATCCAGATGCGTCGTCGTCATGCGTTGCGAACCGAAGTAAATCGGGTCGAAACCCCATGCATATATGGGATCGGAAGGATTATCCAGCGCAGCGTGCGCTTTCTTCAGGCGGGCGATCACATCTTCGAAATTTTTCAGGCCCGTCCACAAACGGCCATCAGGCCCACGGCGGTCGTAATACCCGACATAGACAAAATTCCACATGCCGCCTTCCATCAAGTGGCAGTGGCCTTCCACCAACCCCGGCATCAGGACTTTGTCGGCAAAGGTTTCATCAAGGGTAGCCGGCCCCCAACCGCTCAATGATGCCTCGTCGCCCACCCCAAGAATCTTGCCATCGCAGACTGCCACATGCGTGGCGCGCGGCTGCATGGGATTCATGGTGATAACGCTACGAGCTTTATATACGGTAATTTTTTCTGAACGATTCATGATAATTTCCAATAAAATTCAGGCTGCACCTGATGGCATCAGATAGAAACAGGGCTAACGGGCTGGCCGTCAACCATCTTCACAAAATGGCAAGCCACATGCTGGCCCCTGCCCACATCACGCAACTGCGGCGACTCGGATCGGCAGATATCCTGCGCATATGGGCATCGAGTATGAAAATGGCAACCCGACGGCGGGTTAATTGGGCTTGGGGGATCACCCTCAAGGCGCAAGCGCTTGACTGACCCGCGCCGAGTCGGGTCTTTGACCGGATCGGCGGTCAGTAACGCATAGGTATAGGGATGCAAAGGCCGGGAGAAGACTTCACTGCGGTTACCCTGCTCAACCACCCGGCCCAGGTACATGACGCTAAGCGCATCGCACAAGCGCTGCACTACTGCCAAGTCATGCGAAATAAATACATAAGTCAGCCCCATCTCTTTCTGAAGCTGCTTGAGCAGATTAATGACCTGCGCTTGAATCGCCACGTCTAGAGCGGAAACTGGCTCATCGCAGATCACCAGATCGGGATGTACCGCCAAGGCCCGGGCAATACCTATGCGCTGGCGCTGCCCTCCGGAAAACTGGTGGGGAAACAGCGTCTTTTGCTCGGGCCTGAGCCCGACTTTCTTGATGAGTTCGTCGACACGGTCGGCGATCTCTTTGTCGTTCATGCGCGTTAACTGCCTCATGGGCTTGGCGATAATGTCTTCCACTCGCTGCCGTGGGTCAAGAGACGAGTACGGGTCCTGGAAAATCATTTGCAGGCCTTTGCTGACCTCTTTCATCTCTTTGCGGGAATTGGATGTCATCGACTTCCCGTTCAGGAGAATTTTTCCTCCTGTGGGGGCCAGCAGGTTGGCCAATGCCAGTGCCGTGGTGGATTTCCCGCAACCCGACTCACCCACAATTCCGTAGGCGCTGCCGCGCTTGACGTCGAATGAGACGCCATCAACGGCATATACTTTGGCTTCTTTTCCCAGCAGGCCTGCTTTCCTTAAGGTGAAATGTACCGTCAGGTCACGCACTTCCAGCAACGTTTGCGACTGCGTCATAACGCGCTCTCCT
Organism: Alcaligenaceae bacterium; assembly: GCA_013416445.1. Lineage (GTDB taxonomy): Bacteria > Pseudomonadota > Gammaproteobacteria > Burkholderiales > Burkholderiaceae_B > Pollutimonas. Next base: position 108,859 of record JACCER010000008.1, on the reverse strand, counting down.
GTACTGCCGCTTGCGGCTCTGTCGTTTCAATATTCAACCAGCAGGCCGCCTCCCAGTTGGCGCGCCCAAGCATGGGCGGACGCTCGGTATGGCATTTGTCCATCACATACGGGCAGCGCGGCGCAAAAGCGCAACCCTGGCCAAGTTCGCTTAATGGCGGTACAACACCGGGAATTTCAGGCAGTAATTCAGACTCGGAGAACTTGGCGGGGTCGTGTTCCACGTTCAAGACGCAGGCCAGCAAGCCTTTCGTGTATGGGTGAATGGGATTGAGCAGTACCCGTTCAACGGTGCCTTCTTCTATTTTCCGTCCGGCATACATCACCATCACCCGGTCAGCCAGTTCAGCCACGGCGCCCATGTTATGAGTGATCAGGATAATGGCCGTGTTGTACTGCTTGCGCAGATCCAGCAACAAATCAAAAATTTGCGCCTGCACGGTAACGTCCAGCGCCGTGGTAGGTTCGTCAGCAATCAACACCTTGGGGCGACAGGCCAAGGCCATGGCTATCATGGCGCGCTGGCGCATGCCGCCTGACAGTTCGTGCGGATACTGGTCAAGGCGCCGTTCAGGCTCGGGAATGCGAACCGACTTGATCAGTTCGATAGCTTGCTCGCGCGCCTGCCTGGCACTGACATTCTCGTGCCTGCGTATGGTTTCAATAATTTGCTGCCCAATCGTAAAGACCGGATTCAATGCCGTCATGGGCTCCTGGAAGATCATGGCGATGTCTTTGCCGCGCACGTCTTGCATCTGCGACTCGGTCAGGTCCCGCAGGTTTTTTCCTTCCAGGGCTATCGTGCCCTTGGTGATCCGTCCGGGCGGGGAAGGAATAAGGCGCAGGACAGCAAGACTGGTCATGCTTTTCCCGCAACCTGACTCACCCACAATACCCAGGATTTCGCCGGGAGCCAGATGCAGATTGACGTGATCCAGAACGCGCACCGGGTTTTTACTGCTCCCGAACTCCACACACAGATCGTTAACTTCCAGTAATTTTTCAGCCATGATTGCTCCTAGCGCTGCCGCAATTTAGGGTTAAGCGCATCATTGAGGCCGTCGCCCAGCAAGCTCAGGGACAGCACCGTCAGGAAGATTGCGCTACCCGGATAAATGACTGACCACCAGGCATCAAAAATATAATCACGGGACGACCCTATCATGTAGCCCCAACTGGCCACATCGGGATCTGACAGGCCCAGAAACGACAGTCCGGATTCGAACAGAATGGCCGTACCCACAGTGAGCGCCGTTGCTACGATAAGCGGTGGCGAAGCATTGGGCAGCAGCACACGAAACATAATATTCAGGTTGCTGGAACCAATGGAATATTCGGCCCTGATAAATTCGCGTTCTTTCAGCTTCAAGAATTCGGCGCGGGTCAGGCGTGCCAGCGGCGGCCAACTGACCAGGCCAATAACAAGAATGACGTTCCAGATCTTTGCCCCGAATACCGCCACCAGCACCATGGCCAGCAAAATGGGCGGCAATACCTGGAAGAACTCGGTAACCCGCATCAGGATATTGTCGATGCGCCCGCCGAAGAACCCGGCAACAGCGCCGATAAGAAAAAGCCCAAGAATGACCGTGGTCAGCGTTGCAGCCAGGCTGATCACCAGCGTCGTACCCGCGCCATGCAAAATTCCGGCCAGCACATCGCGGCCCAGATAGTCGGCCCCCATAGGCAAAGCCCATGAAGGCGCTTCCAGGGGGGCCGCAACAATATCCATAGCGCTTACGGGGTACAGCATTTCGCCAAACAAACCCGCCAAAGCAATAATAATGAGCAAGATTGCCCCAGCGACAGCACCCTTATTGGCCAGAAATAACTTCCATCCTGAATTCATTGCCTTAAGCTCCCATCTTGATACGGGGATCCAGCACGCTATAAAGCCAATCCACCAAAACGTTGACGACCACCACCAGAACACTGGATATCAGCAACAGCCCCAGCATTAGCGGAAAATCTCGATTCAATACCGCATCGAGCGCCAGGCGCCCAAGGCCCGGCCAATTGAATACGGTTTCCACCAAAACAGCGCCCGCCACCGCATGAGAAAACTGCAGTCCAGCCAGCGTAACGACCGGCAGTACTGCATTCTTGAGCGCATGCTTGTATACGACTGCCATTTCACGCAGGCCTTTGGCGCGAGCGGTGCGAACGTAATCTGAACCCAGTACGTCCAGCATGGTGGCCCGCGCCTGGCGACTATACTGGGCCAAATAAACCATGCTCAATGAAATGACCGGCAAAACCAGGTGATGCGCCACCTGCCAGACCGCATCCAACCCAGTAGGATGTTCGCCGATGTTAAACATGCCCGAAGCGGGAAAAATGGGAAACCAATAAGCGAAGATAATCAATAACACCATGCCGCTCCAGAACACGGGAGCAGCAAAGCCGACCAGGGAAAACAAGGTAACGCCGAAATTGAAGATGCCACGCGGCCTGTAGGCGGAGAGCACGCCCAGCAGCGTTCCCAGCACAACAGCAATCAACATGGCCGGCAACACCAAGATCAGGGTGTTCGGCAGGCGTTCCAGGATCAGTTGAGTCACTGATTCATTATAAAAAAGAGACTCGCCAAGATTACCCTTCAGGACATTGGTGACATAGGTTGTCATCTGCAAAAACACGCTTTTATCGAGGCCCAAGTCTTTCCGAATGCCCTCAATCTGATCCGCTGTTGCTCCGCCTGCTTGCATAGCCAAGACATCTGCAATATCACCGGGCGCGGCGGATAGTAAAAAGAAATTCAGTACCACTACCGCGATAATCATGATGACTCCGCCCATGACCCGGCGAGAAATGAAACTTAACGAACCCATAAGTTGCTCGCATATCCCGCTGCCCCTAAAAAGAGACAGAGAAAAACAGCCTGCTTAAGTACCTTATTGCTACTAAAGCAGGCAAAAAAAAGGAAGTACCACCTAGTCAAACCAGATAGAAAAGGCATTGTGGCACTTAATTTTTCTCAATTGAATACACGTTTACCACTAGAAAATGGACTTTTACGTCTCGTTATTTATTGTTTTTGACCAATTCAGTTTCTCACCTGCCTTAAGCCAAGCTTGCAGGAAAGCTTATATCCAGCTCGCTGCCACATAGATAGTTGAATTAAATAACATTTATATCTAAATTAAACAAAAGAATGCATGAAAGGCCTGACGACGCAGCGGCCGCGCATAAAAAAGCGCTCTTGCTGCGATCCATGAACTCCTGATTCATAGATTGCTGCAAGGGCGCTGCACAACACCTTTAGGCTTGCCCTCAATTGAGGCTGGCGGTTTAAATCATGCTATCGCCATTCTTTCTGGCGGTTTGCATGTCTTTTACCAGCGCCACCAGCAGCACCGCCAACACCCCTGCGGAAACCACGGGCCACACCAGCACATAGCTGGAAAGCAACAACTGTGTCATATACCTACTCCTTTAAACGTTGGCGGCAGCGGGGCCGCCGATAGGACGCAAGCCTGACTTGGCTGGCGCTTCTTCAATATGGAAAGACGTCACGCGCTCGGCCAGCAGGTCAAAGTCGAAACGCTCTTTACTGCGCCAGCTCATGGCTACGCATACCGTAGCGCTTACCCCGTAGGCAGTCAGCGAACCCAACAGCACCATGTAGTCACGCAGAAAGTCATGAGTCAGGGGCATTAATATCAGCGCAACGGCAACACCCAGAACTATCGCCACATGGCGGTTGAAAAAGGCAAAAGTCATCAGGCCAATTACTACGCCCCCGCCTATCGAGGCGAACACTTCAAAAAACACGGCAACGGGACCTTCGATGGGAACCAGCTCGAAACGCGCCACCGCAAACAAAACTACAGCACTGATGACCGAAGTCGTGAAAGCCTTGTTGGTAATGCGATCCCAATAAAAACTGACGATGACGGGAAAGACAATGGCGCCCCACAATGCACCGACAAAAATCAGCATCACCAGGATGTCGAAACGCATACTGGCCAGAACAACACCCAGCATGGTGGCCACCACCATGGTCATGCGCCCCCACCACAACATACGTGCAGGATCAGGCTTGCCACGAGCCAGGTTCTTGCCATAGATATCAGTCATCATGATGGCCGACAGGGCGGACAGATCCGAGTCAGCTGTTGACGACAAGGAACCAATCACCAAGATAAAGAACAGCGCAATGCCAAATGGCGGCAAATAGGTGGACGCCATCTGTGGAATGATGTTGTTCATATCGCCATCAACAGGGTCCAGGCCAACAAACAGCGCCAGCAGACCCAGCATGCCCAGGCCAATCACCACCGCGCCATAGCCTATGGTTGCAGTAACGAATGTAGACTTGATCAGATCTTCACGCACGGCAAACAAGCGTTGCGCAATCGTCTGGTTGCCAATCGCGTAAGCCAGCACTGCCACAAAATAGGGCGCGCCCTGCTCAAGTATGGCTGTCGTCGAGAAGAAATCCAGTTGCTGATCGGTCAGGTTCGACATATTCGCCATCAACATATCGGTACCTCCCGCATTGAAAAAGATCAGCGGAATAATGACGACAGCGGCCAGTATCATGGCAATAAGCTGGGCAAAATCAGTCATGACCGACGCCCGGAAACCAGACCACAAGGTGTACGTCAGCACGCCCAGGCCTGCGATAAGCACGCCCTGGATGAAGCTTAATGGACTCAAGATAGAGACCAAGGCGCCGGCTGCGGTAAAGTTCACCATCAAGCTGATACAGGAGCCAACCAGATTGGAACCCGCCATGATCAACTGGCTAGAGGTACCGTGGCGCGCCTGTATGACTTCAGCCAGCGTGTGCGCTTTGGGTGCAAGCTGGCGAAACCGTCTGCCAAAGGGATAGATGAACATAATCATCAAGGCGCCCCACAGCCCGTAATGGATAGGGCCGGACAGGCCATAACGAAACCCCGAGGTCGCGCTTGCATAAAACGATGCTGCCCATATCCATGTGGCGATCATGCTCGCCGCGGACAAGCCAAAGCCTACGGCACTGTTCGACACCATATATCCATCGACGTTCTCTTTCTTCTGGCCTATCAGCAGGGTAAGCAGAAATGTCGCTCCGTAAAACCCAAAGAGCAACAACAACGCTGTAGACGTTGACAGTTGAAAAAAAGCAGCCTCTTGCATGCGTGAAAAATCCTTATATGCGTCTAATCTTTCTGTTTCTTAACGTAGAGTGATCAAAAAAAAACAGCCGTTGCTATCGAGCGATAATGGGCGGCATAAACCCCATAAGCACACCATGCAGGCGATTCCATACAAGGAATCTGCGCGCACGACGAAGCCGGCACGGGTCAGACAAGTTTCTCGTCTGGAACCAGCCTATAAAAGAAACACAGCGGGTGCTTCTTTGCAGCACGAGCGACAATGGCGAATGCTCTGCCGGAAAACCCGACAAGGCATTGCCAAAATCGACAAGGTGCAATGCTGGTCAAATAACGACCAGCTTTTTTGATTCCGCAGCCGAGATCGGCCGGGTATATTGTTTCGGCTAAACGCCGGGTTGCTGCGCAAGCAACCTATTGAAAAAAAGCAAAATATAGATGCTTGACCTTAAACCAATATTGGTATTGTTTTAAGCAAAAAACCCTGCTTTTCAAAAAATTTCATAATGTCATTACCTGACTTCCAGTTGGCGACGTAAAAGCATCATACCTTGTTGAAGCCTATACGTCCACAAAGCAGATACAATTTATTACTAATAACTCATATTCATAGAAACCGGATTGACATCAAGACTGCATAATTCAATATTAATCAACAAGAGCGTAGTTTGAAGCAAAACTCATCAACAACAGAGATAATTAACATATTAAAACAGCGATGAAGACACAATTGAAAATTATGATTTCACTCAAAGAGTCAGCAAGATTTAAATTAAATTAATAATTATTTTTAAATAAAATACTAGCCTCTTGAAATCAAAGCAGTGATTCTTTAATGAAAATAATTTATTTTCCAGATTAGCGCAAAACGCGTAATCAATCAGACTTATCTTGCTTGTGCCCCAAGGCTGCATGACACGCAGTAAATTCGAATCGTTCCAGGAAGCAAGTGGATGGTTGCGCAACGAAGTAGCTACGCTACTGGCAAATATCCTTTACAGTGACTGTTTCCAAGACCCATACCTCTCCACCATGAATCACTACAGCAGCAAAAGAGCTACCTGCCATGCCACTTGACATCGCCGAGCCATCGCCCTTTCTGCGCCGCTGGGGCGGATTTGTCGCTGTCAGCTTCGCCTTGGGGCTGGGGTTTGCCACCAGCTCGCTGCCCACCCCGCTATACCCTGTGTACCAGGATCAATGGCATCTGCTGCCCAGCGAACTGACCTACATCTACGCGCTCTATATGGTGGGCGTGCTGTTTGCGCTGCTTTTTTTTGGCCGCCTATCAGACACCCTCGGGCGATATGCGGTCGTGTGCCTGTCCCTGGTCATGATTACGGGCGGCCTGATCATGTCGGGCGCGGCATCCAGTATTAATACTTTATTTGTGGCTCGTATCATTATCGGTTTTGCCAATGGTTTGCTGACCACTGCCGGCACCCTGGCTCTGGCCGATGCGCATCCCCGTAAAGATCGCCGCGTTGCCTCAATCGTGACATCAGCGTCGATTGCCCTGGGTGTCGGAATCGGGCCACTGCTGGGCGGGTTGCTGGCGCAAACTGGTTTTGCTCCCTTGCGTCTATCTTATTTTGTGATTGCCGCATTGGCCCTTGGCAACCTGTACCTGACCTGGCGCTGTCGGCACAAGCTAAGGCAACAAGCCGGCCCTAGGGCGCGCCTGTCCATCAGCCCTAAATTAGCCTTGCCCAGCGCCCAGACAAGAACACCATTTTTGCTGGCCAGCATAGCGGCATTCCTGATGTTTTCCACTGGCAGCCTGCTGGCTTCCCTGATACCTTCATTTTTATACGATCTGCTGCCTTGGCAAGGGCCGGCTGTACCTGGCGTGGCCTTCCTCATCATGGCCCTGGCGGCATCCACCACTCAGTTTTCCCAGCGCAACCTGCCAGCAGTCAAGGGCCTGGCCATTGGCCTGGCGACCCTGATCATGTTCCTGATCGCGGTAAGCATAGGTGTAATAAGCGGCAGCATCATTGCATTCACCGCTTGCATGATATTGGCCGGCGTCGGCCAGGGCCTGTGCTTCATGACAGCGACCATGATTGCCGCGCAAAGTGCCGACGACCACCGCCGCAGCGCCAACATGGCCACTTTTTTTGCCATTGCCTACATAGGCGGCACCGTGCCCGTCATTGTCGTGGGCCAGCTTGCCGACATCTGGGGCATGACAACCGCAATCCTGGTATTTTGCGCCTTGGCCGCGGTAGCTGTGTGCGGGCTGGTTTACCAGGTGCTGCGGCTGATGCGGGCTCAAGTTGGTATTTGACGCTGTCCGGTTCTAATGACGCTGTCCGGGGTGCAGCGCGTAAAGCCGAAACAGCACACTACACACCCGGCTTTGCGCAAGAACGAAACTAACCTGACAAATAAAGCCCCAATTATTTACTGCAATGGCACGTTAGCTTGCTTCACAAGCTTGGCCCATTTTTTCCCCTCAGACTCAACGTACTGAGCAAACTCCTGGGGAGTAGACCCCACAGGCTCGGCGCCCATAGTGGCATATTGCTTGGCAATTTTTGGGTCCTGCAAAGCCTGTTTTGCCGTTGCTGATAGTTTTGCAACAATATCGTCCGGCGTACCCTTGGGCGCCCATAAGCCATACCATGTGCTGATATCAAAAGTTGGAAAACCCGATTCAGCCACCGTGGGCACATCAGGCAAAGCGGCTACACGCTTTTGTGTCGTCACGGCAATGGCACGCAGCTGACCGGACTTAATGAAAGGCATGGCCGACGGCATGGAGTCGAACATCAGGTCCAGTTGGCCCCCAACCAAGTCAGTCAAGGCCGGAGCACTGCCTTTATAGGGCACATGCTGCATGGGAATGCCAGCCAGATTCTTAAATGACTCCCCGGACAAATGCTGGGCCGATGAGGTACCCGCAGAGCCAAAATTCAAACCATTCTGCTTACGCTTGCCTTCAGCCACGACATCTGCCACCGTTTTAATGGGCGAATCCTTGGGAACGACCAAAACCAATGGCACGGCGGCCAATTGGGTAATAGGCACGAAATCGTTAAAGGCGTCGTGCATCATGCTCTTGTAGATATGTGGATTGATCACATGCAAGGACGCATTCGCCAAAAAGGTATAGCCATCAGGGGCTGATCGGGCCACCTGGTCTGCGCCTATCATGCCGCTTGCCCCTGACTTGTTATCAACGACAATAGGCTGACCAATGATATCGGCCATAGCCGCGCCAACACCGCGTGCGACCAAGTCAGTAGGACCGCCAGGCGGATAAGGCACAACCATCTTGATGGGCTTGCTGGGGAAGGTATCCGCCGCATGGACAGCCACGCTTCCAATACCTAAAGCTGTCAAGACGCACATGCCCAAACTGAAGGCCAGGCGTTTTCCAAGTGAAGTTCTCATGATGTTGTCTCCGTTATAGTTAAAGCAATTTTGCCGACAACTGCTCGGCTATGAAGGACGCCGAGCGCGTTGCCTAGCTCGGTAATTGGGAAAGTCTGGGAAACCGTGGGCCGGATACGCTTGTCACGCGCCCAGACCAGCATGGTTTCCATTGCGCGCTGCAAGACCGGCGCATGCACAATACGTTCGTCTGCAGGTGTCCAGCCGATATAACGGCCATAAAAGAAACTGTGCAGCGTTAAATTCTTGACCAACAATAGATTCGGCTGCACCGTGGGCAGCACACCACTGGCAAAACCGATGCTCAGCAAGCGGGCATTATGTGCAGCTGCTCGTACAGCATACGCAAACAGTTCGCCACCGACAGGATCCACGACAATATCGACGCCACGGCCTGCTGTCATGGCCTTGACCTCGACGGCCAGGTTGGCATCAGGCACTACAACACCACAGGCTCCGCGGGCCAGCGCTGCGTCGCGCTTTTCCTGAGTGCTTGCGCAAGCGATCACATTCGCCCCCATCTGTACCGCCAATTCGACCGCAGCCAGACCCACGCCGGCTCCTGCCCCAAGCACCAGCACCGTTTCACCGGGTTGCATTGCGCAGCGCCAGAGCAAGCCACAATAGGCCGTGCCATACGAAATGGGTATGGGCAGCGCCTGAAGCAGCGGCAAGCCATCGGGAACCGCATACACCGTGTACTCTGGCAACTTCACCTGTTCGGCAAAACAGCCCCAATCCGCAATAGCTACCACCGCGTCGCCAGGCTTGAAGCGCGTAACGGCGCTGCCCACTGAAACAATATGGCCGACGGCTTCAGTGCCCGGCGTGAACGGCAATGGCGGCCTGGTTTGATAACGCCCTTCTATCATCAGCCCCGTCGCGTGACTTACGCTGGCATAGGCCACGGCAATCACCACTTCATGAGGGCCGGGCGCGGAAGGCTTATCGCAATTCACCAATTGCACATCGGCGACCGGGCCAAAATGCTGGCACTGCAATGCTTGCATCATATTGGCGCTTTACCTGCAAAACCAGCCGCCTGCCTGACCACACCAGCATCCAGCAACCCGGCGATTTCAGCGCTATTCAGTCCGGCTGCAGTCAGGATTTCGCTTGAGTGCTGCCCTATGGCCGGCGCTGCCTGCATGGGGCGACGCCCGTTCGCGCCAGGCAGCCCTGGCAGGCGCAATGTGCCCAGCCCAGGCTGCTCTATGGCTTGCAGCATGCCAAGGTGCGCGGTTTGCGGATGCTCGGCAACCGACGCGTAATCACGAACACGCGCATGTAAGACGTCGTGCTGTTGCAAACGGGTTTCCCATACTTCGCTTGGCGCCTGGACCAATTGCCGGGCAATTTCCGCATGCAGGAAATCGCGCGCTGTCATGCGTTTTTCATTACTGTCAAAACGCGTATCGGCCAGCCATTCCGGACGCTCAAGTGCACGGCACAGGCGGGCGAACTGATCATCGTTCAAGGCCAACACCGAAAGCTGCCCATTTGCCGTTGCAAACACCCCGTTGGGAGCGCTGACCGCACCCGCAGGGCGCTCGCCAGCCAAAGCAAACGCAGCCATATCGTTGATTTGCAACGCCGCGCAAGCTTCAAAAAGGCTTAATTCCAGATGCGCTCCGCGACCCGACACGCTACGCTGATACAACGCGGCAGCCACCTGCTGCGCGGCGTATAGTGCGGTGGAGATGTCGGCCAGCAGCAGACCAATGCGCCGAGGCGCCTGATCAGCCCCCTGATTGGCGAACATCAAGCCCGTATCTGCCTGCATCACTGAATCGGAAGCAGGCGCCTGGGCATAAGGACCATCAGCGCCATAACCGCTGATCGACACATAAATCAGGTCGGGTTTGCTTTGCGCCAAAGCTGCATAGCCCACGCCCAGGCGCTCAGCCACTCCGGGACGAAAATTTTGTACAAATACATCGGCCTGCAGCGCGAGGCGTTGCAACAGCTGTTTCCCGGATTCGGAACGCGCATCCAGACACAGCCCTTGCTTACCCGCGTTATAACTGATGGACAGCGCGCTGTGCTCATCGCGAACCACACCCACGTTACGCCCCCAATCACCCTCGGGCGGCTCGACCTTGGTGACGCTGGCCCCTTGTTGCCATAGTATTTGGGCGCAATAAGGGCCGGCAATACCCTGGCTGATGTCCAGGATACGTAGTCCGGTAAATGGCAGTTGCTGATTCATGGCGGAATTTTTTCCTGAAATAAAACTAGTCCATGCTAGCATCGCGCTTATTTATAAACAATGGCGTCAAACACACCACCCATGTTGAGCATTAATGGACAATAAGCTGGATCTAAACCTTATCCACCTGTTTGTGACCATCGTGCAGTCACAAACCTTGAGCGAAGCCGCCAGACGTACCGGCATGACGCGCTCCAATGCCTCACGTCAATTAAAAGCATTGGAACTATCCATAGGCGCCCAACTGCTGCGGCGTACGACTCGCAACATGGAAATCACAGAGGCGGGCCAATTGCTGTATACGCATGGCCTGCGCATGCTGGAAGAGGCGGAAACGGCTCGTGCATCGATAGAAAGCCTGGGGAAATCGGTGCGCGGCGATGTTCGCATACGCCTGCCGACAGGGCTAGGACATTTGTACCTGACCTCTGTGTTGCTGGAGTTTGCTCAAAGCTATCCAGACGTCACGCTGCGGGTATTGATCAATGACTATATTGGCGACCTGATCTCGGCCGAAGTTGATGTGGCGTTGAAAATAACATCTACGCCCCCCGAGGATCACGTTGCACGCAAGATATGCGACATAGGCTGGTGCCTGTGCGCTTCGCCCAACTTCATTAGGCGGTACGGCCCCATATTGACGCTGGAAGACCTGGCGCGCTGTGCTCTTATTGCGCCAGCCTCATTTGGCCGCCGTTTCGACCTGAAGTTTGATGCGAACGGAACGCGCATGCTATTAAAGGTGACGCCCCGCCTGCAATCGGGCGATTATCCCTATTTGCTGCAAGCCGCTTTATCCAGCCTGGGCGTGGCATTGCTGCCGCGATATGCAGTATGGCAGCAGCTTCAGGATGGCACCTTGCAAGAAGTATTGTCCCAGTATGAGCCTGAGGGTGTAGGAAATAGCGTGTATTTGCTGACGGCAGCGAACCGCTACCCCACCATGGCCACTCGTACTTTGATGAATTTCATAACAGAGCAAATCAGGCTGCATGAACCCCATTGGCGCCGACCTGTTTTATAAAGCCACACTGGACGGCCTGGGTGCCTGGCATTTTTTACCGCAGTGGTGCTGTCGGATTACGGACTACGCCCTAATCCGACAAACAACGCCGGCATCATGCAAGCGCGGTGTAAAAAACCAATATCACCGCGCTTTATGGGCTTGCGACTATTCCCTGTCGAAAATCGCTTCCAGACGTGACAAATGGAAGTCAGTGTCGCCCAGCAGGAAGTCGGTATACCGCAGTCGCTTGAAGTAGTCACCCACATCAAGTTCATCGGTCATGCCGATGCCGCCGTGCATCTGTACTGCACTTTCGCCTACGAAGCGGCCTGCCTCAGCGACCTTCACCTTGGCGGAAGATAACAAACGATTGCGCTCGTCGGGATCGGTTTCACCCAAGGCAGTAGCTGCCACGTAGGCCATGGAAACCGCCAATTCCTTATGCAACAGCATATCTGCCAGACGATGCTGCAATGCCTGAAAATCGGCCAACGGGCGACCAAATTGCTGGCGTGTTCTAAGGTAATCAGTGGTGATTTCGGTCAGGCGTTCCATTGCGCCTGCGGCGTGGGCGCAGATTGCCGTGATGCCGTAATCAATAGCCATGGCAATTGCTTGATCAGCGGCCTTGCCCTTGGCAATAAGCGCAGCGGCCGGTACGGCAACATTATCGAACTGAATATTGGCGCAACGGTATCCATCGATGGTGGGGTAATCCTGCAGTGCCAACCCGGCTGCATCGGCAGGCACCAACAACAATGCCGTTTCGCCATTCAGCACAGCACTGACAATAAGCTTGTCGGCGCTACTGCCTTGCCATACCAATTTCTTTTTTCCGTTCAACACGAAACCATCGGTGCTTGCCGCCGCCTGGGTCGATACAGGGGCAAACTGGTTGCGCTGATCGGGTTCCAGATAAGCCAAGGCGCAAACCATCTCGCCCGCTGCCATCGCAGGCAGGCAGTCGGTCTTGATCTGTTCGTTGCCGCTATTCAAGATCAACGCCGTCGCCATCACTGCACTGGGTATGACTGGTTCTGCAACCAGACCACGCCCCAATTCTGACTGTATCAGCACCAGCGTGGACGGCGACTCGCCAAACCCTTCGTACTCGGCCGGAACCAGCAGGCCGGCTACGCCCAAATCGGCCAGCGATTGCCATGCCTGTTTGTCCAGACCTTGCTGCTTGGCGCGTTTGCGTCGCTGCTCAAAGCTGAAGCCATCAGCCACCAGCCTGCGCACGCTGTCAGCAAACATACTTTGCTCTTCGTTATACGTAAAATCCATGTTCTTGTTTCCTGTGAGGTGAAAGACTAAGCGTTAGAGATATCAGCAGCCCGATAATTACGAGCTGAGCATCATCTTCGCGATAATGGTCTTTTGCACTTCGGTTGTGCCACCGTAAATAGACGTTTTACGCATATCAAAATAGCCGCCTGACGCAGCTGAGGCAAATACCGGACCAGGTCCGGAGAAATCGGCGTCTGGCTCCATCCAGCTTGGATCATAAGGCCAGGAGTCGATTCCCAGGACCTCCATTTGCAGCATCGCCAAGTCTTGCTGGATTTCCGAACCGCGTATCTTCAGTATCGACGCCTGCGGCCCAGGCCCTTGATCGCTATTGGCTGCAACCCGCAGCAATAGCATTTCGAGTGCCTGGATATCAATTTCGATGCGGACGATTTTTTCTTTGAGACGCGCATTTTGCTTGGCTGGCTTGCCATCCAGCATCGTTTCCGCCGCCAGCTGTTTCAAGATTTTCAGCTCGCGGTGGCAGTGGCCTATGCCGGCAATACCGGTACGCTCGTGACCCAGCAAATACTTGGCGTAGGTCCAGCCTTCGTTTTCATTGCCAACCAGGTTTTCAAAAGGCACCTTCACGTCATCGAGCCAAACCTCGTTGACATCGGCGCCGCCATCCAGTGTATGTATAGGCCTGACAGTAACCCCAGGCTGGCGCATATCGATCAGCAACACCGATATCCCGCGCTGCGCCTTGGCTTCTGGGTCGGTGCGGGCCAGGCAGAACATCCAGTCGGCATGCTGTGCCAGCGTTGTCCAGGTTTTTTGACCATTGACCACATAGCCGTCGTCGGTGCGTACCGCGCGGGTCTTGAGCGAAGCCAGGTCAGACCCTGAACCCGGCTCGGAATAACCCTGGCACCACCAGTCTTCTACTGTTGGCATGCGCGGGAGAAAACGGTCTTGCAATTCTTTGCTGCCGTATTTCATCAATACCGGACCCAACATACCCAAACCGAAGGGCAGCAGGCGCGGCGCGCCGGCCTTGAAGCTTTCAATTTCGAATATCAGGCGTTGCAGCGGATTCCAGCCCGTGCCGCCGAACTCTAGCGACCAGGTGGGCGCGCCCCAGCCCTTTTTGGCCAGGATACGGTGCCAACGCACATAATCTGTTCTATCCAGACGCTGGTGCTTGAACACCTTGGCGCTGATATCGCTTGGCAATTCTGCTTGTATAAAGTCCTGCACTTCCTGACGGAAAGCAAGCTCTTGCTCGTTCCATGTTAAATCCATAGCACTTCTCCTTTTGTTTGGAATCTAACCAGTTAATCGCTCATCCTACAATATCGTTTTTTGAAAGCCGCCCTTCATTTATGCAAAATAGACTGCTTAAGCCCGTCGTAAGAGCCTATTTTTACAAACAAACTTGTTTCCCTACACACATGTAGTGTAAGTCACACGGGTCATGCAAGGCAGCAGCCACCTGGCGCGGCAAACCAGTGATGTGATCGACTTGGCTCAACAACACCAGACCACCGTCGGAAAGGCTGGGGATAGCATCAGTTTTTCTGTAGCATTGACGCTGTGCAGCTTGGGCTGGCAGGTAAAACGTTTTACCGCAGCAAGGCTAAGTCACTATAGGGAGACAAAACCGATGCAGGACTCTTCAACAACACCTGATACACCGACATTCGATGTTGCAAAAATAAGTGAGGCCGTCCAATCACTCATTCCTTACATGATAAAAAGCTTATCTGATTTTGTCGCCATAGCAAGCCTGCCTGGAAACGAGACTCCGGCGGCCGAATACATGGAGCAACTCCTGGCGGACCTAGGGCTCCAATCCGAGCGCATCCACCTGAACACAGAAACGCTGAAAGGGCTCCCCCTATTTTCTCCTCCATGCTGCCCAGATGGCGGCCGATACAATATCCTGGCAACGCACAAACCCAAATCAGCCAGCGGTCGTTCTGTTCTTTTTAATGGCCACCTAGATGTAGTCCCTACCGGCCCACACGATTTCTGGACGAACGGGCCCTTCTCCGGCGAAGTCCGCGATGGCTGGTTGTATGGGCGCGGTGCAGGCGACATGAAAGCAGGCATTGTTTGTACTTTGGCCGCTTTCAAGGCACTGCGATCATTGGGTGTGCAGCCTGCCGCCAATGTCGGCTTTAACGGCGTGCTCGAAGAAGAAAATACTGGCAACGGTACCTTGGCTGTAGTCTCTGCACTTCGCAATGCAATAAGTACAGCTAAACTGACTGCATTCGATGCTGTGCTTATTCCCGAGCCCACCCAGGAAACACTGCAAAAAGTTCAGTTGGGCGTGTTCTGGCTGTATGTTGATATCATTGGCAAGCCCGCCCATGCCGGCTACATGACCACGGGGCTTAATCCGGTTGAAATAGGCCTGCAAATTGTCGACACATTGAAAGAACTCGAGCACGAGTGGAACCTGCCAGAAAACCGCCACCCTGACTACCTGGAACTAGAGCACCCCATCAATTTCAACCTGGGGCAAATCCATGCAGGCGACTGGAACTCTTCAGTGCCCAGTGTTTGCACCCTTGGGTTGCGGCTGTCATGCTATCCAGACATAAGCATCGAAGAAGCGAAGGCAATCGTTACCAAGCGCATCCGCGATGTCGAGGCGCGGTCCAACGACCCTGATGTCAAGGTAAACATCCGTCACGAAGGCTTTAATGCACCAGGTTGCGAATTTGACCTCACGACACCTCCGATGCTACTGCTTGCAGACGCCCACTTACGCGTATTTGGCCAAGAGCCCGCAGCACGATCCATGACGGCGACCACCGATGCTCGGCACTTCAAGATAATGCTTGACGTTCCTGTTACGTGTTATGGCCCAGAAGCCAGCAATATCCATGGTTTCGACGAGTGCGTATCGATAGCAAGCATGGTTCGTGTTACGACGGTATTAGCCCTATTCATGCAGGACTGGTGCGGCATCGAGCCATTGCCCGCTTAACACCCTGTTGACGGCTGTTGCTGCACAAGCACGGTCAATACGCAAAAAAGCGCAGCATCGAAATGCTGCGCTTTTGACGCATACGCCCCCAATTACGAGGCGTCTGCATCATTGTGACGCTGTGTGCCGGATTACACGCTACGCGCCAATCCGACTTACAGCCTACTCGATTTTAATATCGGCCTCTTGTATGACTTTGGCCCATTTCTTGATTTCAGCATCAAGGAACTGAGCAAAATCTTCTGGACTGCCCGGCATGGGTTCAGCGCCGGCCGCAGCCATTGCAGGCCCAATGGTGGGGTCTTTCAAGACGCCAACCAAATCATGATTCAATTTCTTGATAATGTCTTGCGGCGTACCCTTGGGAGCCATCAGGCCCGTCCAGGAATAAGCGTTATAGCCAGGGACGCCGGCTTCGGCAATGGTGGGAACGCCGGGAGCCAGTACCGATGGCTCGGGGTTGCCCACACCCAGGGCAATAATATGGCCTGACTTGATAAACGGCAACGCCGATGGCGCATCGGCAAACATCACCTGCACCTGCCCACCCACAAGGTCTTGCATGGCTGGTGCACTGCCACGGTAAGGAATATGCTGAAGCTTGACGCCAGCCATGCTATTGAACAATTCACCCGCCAGGTGCGTACCGCCCCCTGTGCCCGACGAACTGAACGACACTTTACCTGGGTTTTCTTTAGCGTAGCTAATCAGTTCCTTCACCGTTTTGACCGGCAAGGACGGGTGCACGACCAAAATGATAGGGAAGCGGGCAACCGACCCTACAGGTTCAAAATCGGCCTGTATGTCGTAACCCAAGTCTTTACGCAAGCTGGGCAATACTGAGTGATGTATTGCGGGAAAGAAAAAAGAATAACCATCCGGCTTTTCTTTCAATGCTGTGCGGGCGCCCACGATACCGCCAGCCCCTGCCTTGTTATCGACAATGGCAGGCTTGCCCCACTTTTCAGCCAAAGGCTTGGTCACAAAACGGGCGGCCGTATCGACAGGGCCGCCAGCCGGAAACGTGACCACAAAGTTGACCGCACGCTGAGGCCATGCGGCGTCTGCCGCCCAAACTGAAGACAAAGGTGCGGCCAGGCCCAACATGCCCAGGCCCATACCGGCCAACAGTTGACGACGATTTATTGTGCTCATGGAAGTGCTTCTCGTAATAAATTTTTAAGCGAAATAATGGCTGTGCTGCTTGTCGGATTATGGCGCGAACGCGCCTAATCCGACCTACGACTAACGGCCTGCCAAGCCTAGTTCTTTCAGGACTTCTTCGGTATGCTGGCCCAACAGAGGCGGCGCCATCCGATATTGAACCGGGGTTTCGGAATAACGAATGGGGCTGGCCGTGGTGGGTGTGGACCCAGCCAGGGGATGCGGCATGGTTTTCCAGATTTCCCGCGACTTGACCTGCGGTGTATCAAACATTTGCTCTATCGTATTGATAGGCCCAGAAGGCACACCCACTTTTTGCAAGGCTGATATCCACTCGTCGCGCGTGCGCGTTTTCATGATGACTTCAAGCTCGGCGATCAGCACCACACGGTTCAGCAAGCGCTGGCTGTTCGTGACGTAGTCAGGGTTGATGGCAAGGTCGGGCCTGCCTATGGCGCCGCAATACGCCCGATACTGGCCATCGTTGCCTGTGGCAACGATAAGGTGACCATCGCTGGCTGCAAACACCTGGTATGGCACCACATTCTGGTGCGCATTACCAGCACGCGTGGGCGTCACGCCCGAAGTCATGTAGTTCAGGTTTTGGTTGGCCAACATGGCCACGTGGCAATCGAGC
Source organism: Alcaligenaceae bacterium (assembly GCA_013416445.1). Classification (GTDB taxonomy): domain Bacteria; phylum Pseudomonadota; class Gammaproteobacteria; order Burkholderiales; family Burkholderiaceae_B; genus Pollutimonas. Next base: position 91,109 of record JACCER010000008.1, on the reverse strand, counting down.
AGGGCAACATCGATGAACTGACCCAGCCCGCTGCGGTGCCTTTCCTGCAAGGCGCCCAACACCGCCACTGTGGCGTACATACCAGTGATGATGTCGGTGACTGCGACGCCGGCCTTTTGCGGACCGCCGCCGGGCAGGTCGTCGCGCTCGCCGGTGATGCTCATCAGGCCGCCCATGCCCTGGATCATGAAATCATAACCAGGCAGTTCGGCCATGGGGCCTGTCTGGCCAAAACCGGTAATCGAGCAATAAACAAGACGGGGGTTGATTGCCTTGATGCTGTCATAATCCAGCCCGTACTTCTTCAGGCCGCCCACTTTGAAGTTCTCGATCAGGATATCGCAATGCTTGGCCATTTCTCTGACTAATTCAGCACCTTCCGGACTGGCGATATCGATGGCGATAGACCGTTTATTCCGGTTTGTGCTGAGATAGTAAGCAGCTTCACTGGTATCGACGCCATTGGCGTCTTTCAGGAAGGGTGGCCCCCAGGTACGGGTGTCGTCGCCCACGATGGGGCGCTCGACCTTGATCACGTCAGCGCCCAGGTCTGCCAGGTTCTGGCTGCACCAAGGGCCAGCCAGTATCCGGGACAAATCCAGAACTTTGATTCCGTCTAGCGGGGCCCGCCTTTCATTCATGCCTTGACTCCAGCAATGCCGTTGCCCAACACAACGATATCGCGCTCGGCAACCTTGGCTTGAAACTGCACGGTGTCTGCGCCTGTTTTCCACATTTCAACAACCAATGTTTCACCAGGATAGACAGGAGCCGAAAACCGCGTGTTCATGTATGTCAGGCGGGTAGGATCGTAGTCACACAAGGTTTTGACGATGGCATGTGTGGCCACACCGTAAGTGCACAAGCCATGCAGAATCGGTTTGGGATAACCAGCGGCCTTGGCGATTTTGGGATCGGCGTGCAAGGGATTACGATCAGCATTCAGCCTGTAAAGCAATGCCGCTTGCGGCAAGGTAGGCAAACTGCATACATGATCGGGAGCTGTAGACGGCACCTTGGGCAGAGCCTGAGGTGGCTCGTCGCCTGCACCAAACCCACCGTCGGCGCGACAGAAAGTTACCTGTTGCACCGTAGCCAGCAAGTCTTCGTTGGCAGCGTTGTATATCTTGCGCGCGGTCACGACCAAAGCACCCTTGTCAGCGCCTTTATCGATAACGTGCGAAATATGGCTGCGGCCGATAACTTCGCCAGATGCGGGAAACGGCTTGTGAAAAGTCATGCGCTGTTCGCCATGCACCAGCTTGACCCAGTTGATGCCCGCCTTGGGGTCTTGCATCCAGAAGCCGGGGTAGCCCAATACGGCAGCCATGCTGGGAAATACCTTCAGGTTTTCTTCGTATACAAACGCCAGTTGCGATTCATCTAGGGGGTCTTGCCCCAGCCCTATTCCCAGGGCATACAGCATCGTGTCTTTTTCAGTGTAAGCCTGACGTACGTCGTCAAACTTCCAGTTTTTGATCAGATCGTAATTTATTGCCATAGTTGCCTCTTTTTTTATTTAAATAGGATCCCAGCCGATAACTTCGGGGGAGCGTTCGAGTTTGCAGAAACTGTTCTGCATGGCCGGCACAGCGATTTCCGCAATGCTTTCTGGAGTCCAGCCGGTGGACTGATGCACCGAACGTATGGGGCGCGGCTGGCTGAACAACATGATTTCGTTAGCACGCACGCCAAAGATCTGGCCGCTGACTTCGCTGGCGGCATCACTGCCCAAATACACCACCATAGGCGCGATTTTTCCGGCTTCCATTTTTTGCAGTTTCAGCACGCGCTCTTTTTCAGCGGGTGTTTCGGCAGGAATGGAGCTGGTCATTGCGGTCCAGGCGAATGGCGCAATACAGTTGGAGCGCACATTGAAACGTGACATATCCAGGGCAATCGACTTGGAAAGACCTACGATACCCATCTTGGCTGCGGCGTAGTTGGCCTGGCCGAAGTTGCCAATTAGGCCGGACGTGGATGTCATGTGCACGTAGGCGCCGGATTCTTGCTGGCGGAAATAGGGGGCAGCGGCGCGGCTGACGTTAAACGAGCCATTCAGGTGCACGTCGATGACCTGCGCCCATTCGTCTTCGCTCATTTTATGAAACAGGCGATCGCGCAAATTGCCGGCGTTATTCACGATGATGTCGATTTTCCCGAAGACATCAACGGCAGTTTTCACGATTTGCTCGGCGCTGGCGCGGGTGGCCACGCTATCAGTATTGGCTACAGCCTGGCCGCCGGCGGCCTTGATTTCTTCGACTACGGCTTGCGCGTGCGTTGCGCTGATGTCGTTGACCACGACGCGCGCGCCCGAAGCCGCCAACGCCATGGCTATGCCCCTGCCTATGCCGTTACCGGATCCTGTTACTACTGCTACCTTGTCTGCTACGATATTGCTCATTTTTTGAATCTCCGTGTTGTTTGATCGTTTTACCATTGGCTCGGCCGCAAGCCCCGCTTGCCAGCGCCCACGGGCGCAACCATACACCAAGATGGCACATTGCCGCCTACATTAGAGGAAATCCTTGACTGCTTCAACTCTGTTTTCAGAAAGAGCGCCTTAACGCAAGATTAAGTGAGATAAAATCTCTACTTAATTATCCAGCCAGTCCGCCGCCATTTTAGATATACAGGCCGCGCTGTAGCAGTACGTGTCGAATCGCGCCTGCGGCCAATCTGACAAAACACCCCGCAATCACCACCTTCATGTAGCATCCTAAACATATTACAAGAACAGGCATCATGCCTGCTTCATATTCCAGGAGACAACAGCATGAAAAAAATCACGTCTTTGCTAAAGTGCACCGCCGTTGCCGCTTTGTTATTTGGCACAGCCCTGCAGGCACAAGAATTCCCGACCCAGCCCATCAAGCTGCTTATCCCTTACCCGCCTGGCGGCAGCGCCGACATGCTGGCAAGGCCATTATCGGTAGAATTGCAAAAAGAACTCGGCCAGCCGATAGTGCTGGAATACAAGGCGGGCGCAGGCGGCACCATTGCTACGGCGCAACTGGCCAGATCCAAGCCCGATGGCCACACCATACTGATGGTACTGGCGGCCCACGCCATCAACCCCAACCTATATCCCAACCTGCCCTACGATACACGCAAAGACTTCGCCCCCGTCTCGCTGGTGGCAACCTTGCCTCTGCTGGTGGCTGCGCCATTGGCCACACCAGCCAACAACATTCAGGAACTGGTCACCTACGCTAAAGGCAACCCTGACAAACTCACCTTTGCGTCGGCTGGAAACGGCAATACCAGCCACCTTGCCGTCGAAATGTTCAATTCCATCGCTGGCATCAAAATGCTGCACATTCCCTATAAAGGCAGCGGCCCTGCCGTCGTGGCATTGCTGGCTGGCGACGTATCGCTGATGTTTGACAGCATTTCAACGTCGCTGCCGCAGGTGGCCGCCAAGAAGCTGAAAGCACTGGCGGTAACCGGCGCCAAGCGCTCGCCGCTGCTGCCAGATGTGCCCACCATTAAAGAATCGGGCTACCCGGACTTTGTGGTCAATGGGTGGTACGGCATATTGGCCCCGGCAGGAACACCCAAGCCGGTTATCGACAAGCTGAACCAGGCCTTTGCCAAGGCCGCCAAGCTGCCCGCCGTTACCGAACAATTAGCCAGCTACGGCTATGATATCGTGGCATCCAGCCCTGAAGAATTTGGTCAACACATAGACAAAGAATTGGGTCTATGGGAAAAAACCATCAAGGACGCCGATATAAAAATGCAGTAGCCAACTAACGGTTGTTGGATTACGCGCCTGTAGAACAGGCATGATTATGGCCTTGTCTTGTCGGATTACGCCTGCGGCTAATCCGACCTGCTCTTCACTCGGTTGACCCTATGCTGCCTACTGTATTTTCACTACAACACCAACTCGCTCAAGGCCGGGTCACATCGGTCGATTTGACTCAGGCAGCGCTGGCGCGCATTGACAATCCCAAAGGCGAAGGCAGCCGTAGCTTCACCAACACCTACCACGCACAAGCCCTCGCCGCCGCGCAAGCCTCTGATACCCTGCGCGCAGCGGGCCTGGCGCGCTCGCCTGTTGACGGCTTGCCGGTATCCATCAAAGACCTCTTCGATGTCGCTGGCGCAACCACGCTGGCTGGCTCTGTGGTACTGAAAGACGCTGCACCCGCCACCCACCACGCCACCATAGTGCAACGCCTGATCGATGCCGGCGCGGTTATCGTCGGGCGCACCAACATGACCGAATTCGCGTTCTCGGGCCTGGGCCTCAACCCGCACTATGGCACACCCAGCAGTCCCTGGGACCGCAGCTCCCGCCGCATTCCTGGCGGCTCTTCTTCAGGCGCAGGCGTATCGGTGGCTGATCAAATGTGTGTTGCCGCCATCGGCACCGACACCGGCGGGTCGGTGCGCATTCCCTCGGCATTTTGCGGCCTGACCGGTTTCAAGCCCACCGCCCACCGGGTTTCAGCGCAAGGCGCCCTGCCCTTGTCGACTACGTTGGACTCCATTGGCCCGCTGGCAGCCTCGGTTACCTGCTGCGCTGTACTCGACGCCATCCTGAGCGGCCAGGCATACAACGAACCCACTGCGCCCGCGCTGCATCATCTGCGTTTCGCCGTTCCTGTCAACCTGGTGCTGGACGATGCCGATGCGCATGTAAGTGCCACCTTCCACCAGACCCTTGCCACCCTGAAGCGCCTGGGCGCACAAATTGAAGAAATTGCTGTGCCCGAATTCGAGCAACTGCCCTACATCAACCGCACAGGTGGCTTTGCCTGCGCGGAAGCATGGGCCTGGCACCACGAATGGCTAGGCAAACATCCCAACGCCTACGACCCGCGCGTGTCTTCACGCATTTTGCGTGGCAAAGCCATGAGCGCGGCCGACTACATTGAATTGCTGCAGACACGCCCGCAATGGATTGCCGCCGTTGAAAAACGCTTGCAGCCCTACGATGCGCTGCTGATGCCTACCGTACCGGTAATAGCGCCTGCCATCCACGAGCTTGAAACCTCCGACGACGCCTACTTTACCGCCAACGGCCTGATACTGCGCAACCCCACGCTCATCAATTTCTTGAACGGCTGCGCACTGTCTGTCCCCTGCCACCCCGCCGGTACCGCCCCCGTAGGATTAATGATTGCCGGGGTCGCAAACCAAGATCAGCACATACTGAATGCGGGGCTGGCGATAGAACTCGCCCTGGCCACAAGATAATTCTGTTTTTACATCAAGGCACGGGTGTCATGTGCGGGCTGGCCAATGCTGGTTGGCGGCTTAACCACACCGCTAGCCAGAAGCCCAAAGCCAAAATAATGGCGCACGCCACAATTGCGCCCAGCACCAAACTATAAGACGCCGACAACGACCAAAGATAGGCTGCACCCACAGGCGCCACTGCCCGCGCAATGGTTGTGGGTATGCTCAAGATCCCGTTGATCGCGCCATACGCATGCTGACTGAGCATTTCCGGCACCACCAAGCCGCGCACTATGGTGAAAATACCGTTGGTAGCCCCATAAGTGGCGCAAATACCCGCAATGAACCAGAACTCTGGCCGGATAAACGCCAGGACACCAAATGTGACAGGAAACGTCAGTGCAACCACTGCGCCTATGACTCGCATGGATATCTTATTGGCAAAAACGCCTATCAGGGTGCGACCCACCACCTGCGCCGGCCCAATCAACGCAATGGCTTGCACCACATCGGAAGTACCGAGGCCACGCTCCAGCAACAAGGGATACATATGAAATGTGAAGGCCGAAAATATAATGGTGTAAACAGTCAGCGATACGAACAGCACCCAAAACACCGGCTGGCGCAAAGCCATGCGCACTGCCTGACGATTCACCTCGATTTGCTGACTATTGGCAACACCGGCTGAAACCGCATCCCGCCTGGGTTGGATAAAACACAAATACGCAACACCACAAATAAATATATTGATCAGCCCAAGCGTGATCAGTGCGTCTCTCCAGCCCCAGTTATCCAGCAAGACCTGGGTCAGCGGGATAAACACGGTGCTGGAAAAGCCGCCCCATAGCGTCAGGGAAATAATGGCTCTGCGCGCCTGCAACGGCCCCACCCGACGACTGACTACGGCAAAGGCCGGCTCGTACAGGGTAGCTGCCTGCAAGATACCAACACAGGCCATAAGCAGGTAAAAAACCATTAACGTACTGATTTGCGACCAAACCAACAGGCACACGCCCGCAAGCACCGATGACAGCCCCATTACCCAACGGCCATAACCCCGGTCTATGGCTACACCCACTGGGTAAGTAGCCAAAGACGCCAGCAACAACCCGACCGACGCCGCACCATACAGGCTGGTCTTGGACCAGCCAAATTCCAGGCCCATGGCCTCGGCGATCAGGGGAAAACAGTAGTACAACGTGCCCCAAGAGCAAATCTGACCTATGCCCAAGGCCACAATCAGCCCCCTGGCTTTGTCGTTTTTGGCCGTCGATACTGCGGTAGCCAATTGCTGGGTCGTGCCGCCGGGTTCCAAGCCCGGCTTACCTGGTTTCATAAGTGCCGACGCTAGCCACCAAAAGCGGCTCCCAGCGGAGCGATCCGTATTCCCTTAAGCAAGCGTGTCCAGGGCAGTTGCGCTGTATCGGAGATCATGGGCCCAGGCGACGCACACACCAGGATTTCCTGGGCTATGGGGGTAAAGTCGGCACGGAAATGAGCCGAGCTTTTCAAAACAAGTATGGCTTGCTCGGTGGGCTCGATACCGACGAAACGAAACATGACCTGATCGGCCATTTGCACTTTTGCACAGGCGACAACAATACGTATATCGTCAATGCGCAAGCAGGCGCTAACACCCAGGCGCAACTTGAAGTTGCGCATGAATGGGCCTTTTGCAACACAATTGCCGTCCGAGAGCCGTTCAACAATGAAATCTGCTTCCAGCGGGCTATCGCCTGGAATACCAGAGTGCCCTCCCAACTTAAGGCGAACCGTCGCTCCTTCGCCTGCCGCATGAGCGGCAAGCGCCGCTGCCTTATCGACGATGAGGCCTATTGCAGCACGCTTGGCACGATTGCGTATCAAGGCGCGCAAAATGCCTGTCGTATCAGAGTTGCCGCCCGCGCCAGGGTTGTCTTGTGTATCGGCAATAACCACGGGCTTGCTGGCCCCGGCGGCAATATCCATGGCATGCAAGACGGCTTCATCGGCGTCATAGACTTTTCCGGCAAAATCGGCTTCTGCTGCAATGACCGCTTGCGAGAGGCTATCGGCAGCCTGATCGGCTTGTGCCTGGGTCGCTGCATAAGCGACCACCACCGGGCTGCACTCGGGAAAGTCTGCCGCGGGAAAACCGGTAGCCAAAGAGATGGAAACTTGATTGGCGGTTTCCAGCGCCGCTATGCTGGCATATAAGCCTTTGGCGGGTTGCAGGTCAGTGGTTTGCCAGCAAATAGGAATAAGAAACGGAATACGGCGCACGGCGACCTTGGGTCGCGCCGCACCATCGAACTGACGCTGCAACAAGGAAAAGGCACGTGCCCCGGTTTCTGCCATGTCAACGTGGGGATACGTACGATAAACCGCTAGCGCATCTGCGTTTTCGACCATTTTCGCTGTGATATTCGCATGCAGATCGAGGCTGGCGACAACGGGTATATCGTTGCCCACGACCTCGCGCACACGTCGCAGCAATTCACCTTCGCCGTCATCCAGATGCTCGGTAACTGCCGCACCGTGTAAATCCAGGTAAACCGCATCGACAGGCAAAGCTTGCTTCAAACCACTGATGATCAAGCCCGCAATGCGCTCAAAAGCATCTTCAGTAACATGGGCCGACGGACTGGCGGCACACCATGTGGTCGGGACCAAGGTATGGCCATGCTTACGCGCTTCAGCCATGAAACCAACAACGGGAATATTGCTATTCACAAATCTTTCAAAGATTTCGTCACCCGTAGACAAGCCAGGGTAGCCGCTACCCCGCACGAAGTCATCCCAGGTCGCCTTACTGGGCGCAAACGTATTTGTCTCGTGCTGGAACCCACCAATTGCAATACGCATAATGTGTCCTTGTTGCCTTATTAAATAGAGTCTAGCGGGTACAGGGGCCGGCGCACATTCTTGAACGCCAGCAGATCGTAGTCGGAGGTTGCCACACCCAGGCCATCGCACTCGATCACTTCGCGTGCAATCGGGCCCATGCCCGCGCGCCAGTGCACACGGCTTTTCAAGACGACGTAACGCTTCTGCATGGGATCGATGCCTACCGACAACAGGCAGTTGATATCGTAGGGTTCCTGATGCCGTGACACCACGACAATTTCAACCTTGCCGGTATCCAGTACGACAGTGGTGCCGGTATCGTTGAGCGTACCTTTGCTCATGGGACCATGGCTGCGATAGCGACCATCGAAAACAAACTTCACCTTGGCTGTGATATCAAGTGGATGACTGGTTTTACTGATGGACGGCATAGGGGTTTTACCGCCCAGCGCAAGCTTTACCGTGGCGCCAACCCCGGCCTTGGCGGCGATGTCGGCCGAGTCCGGATCAAAAATGGCATAGAAAGCCACGTTATCCAGCCCCTGGTTCAACACCTCTGCCAGCACTTCTGTGGTATCCATGGTGCCGCCTGATGCGGTGTTGTCGCAGTGATCCAGCAACACCACCAGGCCTTGCGTCAGTTTGCTGGCCCGCGAGACTGATTGCTGCAGCGGCTCTCCTTGGAAAACAAAGGCTTCCCTGACGCCCCAGGCCTGATCCAGCAAGCCGTCGCGCAGCACGGCTGCCTGTGCCGCGTCATTATCGGTACATACCACCACACTTAAACCCGCGTTATGAATGTCGGCATTGGCGAAGCCGGTAAACAAGGATGCGGCCAGCACTGACCCAGACTCGAGTTCGATGCACTTGGCCTGCAATGACTTATTGGGTTCGCTATGGGTACCCTGGCGCATGACGTGGGGCAGCATGGGGCTGTTTCCCCACGCCATCACCGGCTTGATCTTGCCCTGTATGGTGCGGATCAGGATATCGGCGGCACGCTTGCCCGCCTCGTAGACATCGACATGCGGATACGTGTGATAACCCGTAATCACGGTTGCATGCTTTACCAGATCGTCGTACATATTGGCGTGCATATCCAGCGTAATGCCCACCGGCGTAAGCGGATCAATGGCGCGCAGTTGCCGGAGCAGTTCGCCCTCGCCATCTTCCTGTGTATCGGTCACCATCGCGCCATGCAGGTCCAGCAAGATGCCGTCAAAACCGCCCTTTTTCACTTCATCGAGTATCAGCTTGCTGATATGCTGATAGGTATCGGCATCTACCGGGCCACTGGGCGAGGCCTCGGCAGCCACTGGCAAAACAATTTCGGCGCCCAGCCTTTCGGCCTCTTCAATATAGCCACCCAAGGCCGTGCCCGTTGCGCGATAGGTATCAAGCGCTGATTGTCCTGCACACAGCTCACCGGAAGTGCGCCGAAAAAAACGTTGAAAAGGCGTAGGAACAGGTGAAAACGTATTGGTTTCATGCTTGAACATCGCGAGCAGCAGCCGCATTGGTGATCTCCAGGTTAAATAGAAACGAACTCATCAGTACTCATGCGGGCGGTTGGCCGCCCGCATGTGAAACGAAAGCATCAAGCCGGCCTGAAGTTCTGGAAATCCCAGTCACGCCCAGGCGCGGCCTCGATCAGGGAACGCGTGTAATCGCGCTGCGGTGTAGTCAGGACGGATTCGGCAGACCCTGCCTCGACTATGCAGCCGTTTTGCATCACCACGATGGTGTCGCAAATTTGCGCCGCGACACGCAAGTCGTGGGTAATGAACAAAACGGCAATGCCTGTGCGAGCGCGAACCTCTTCGAGCAATTCCAGTACTTGTGCCTGCACCGAGACATCCAGCGCGGACACGGCTTCGTCAGCGACAAGAATGTCAGGTTCGAGCGCCAGCGCCCGGGCAATACAGATACGTTGCCGTTGCCCACCAGAGAACTGATGCGGATAACGCCGCATGGCGCTTACAGGCATACCCACGACACGCAGCAATTCAACCGCTTTTTCCATGGCCTCTTGGCGTTTCACGCCAAAATTGAGTAAGCCTTCAATAATGGATTCACCTACTCGCAAGCGAGGATTGAGCGAACGGTAAGGGTCCTGGAACACAATTTGTATGTGGCGACGCAAAGGTCGCAAATGACTGCCGCTGAATTGTGCAATGTCTGTGCCCTTTACAAGAACGGCCCCCGCTGTCGGGTCGATAAGCCGAACAACACAGCGCGCCACCGTCGATTTGCCCGAGCCCGACTCACCAACCACCCCAACGATCTCGCCTCGCCTTACGGTTAAATTAACGTCTTTGGCGGCAGCCACTTCCCGGCCTCGACCGAACATGGCCTTTTCAACATAGGTCTTGTTCAAGCCCTGCACGTCGAGCACGATCTCGCTGGTCATGGCGACACGTTTTCTTGGAATCAGGCTGGGCACAGACGACACCAGCATCCGTGTATACGCTTCGAGTGGCTTGGCGAGAATATCAGAGCGCGTGCCCACCTCGACCACCTCGCCGCTGTTCATGACGACGATGCGATCTGCAATTTCGGCCACTACGCCAAAATCGTGCGTAATGAACAAGACGGCAGTATTATGCACATGCTGCAGCTCACGTATTAACGTGAGTATTTGCTTTTGCGTGGTGACATCCAGTGCCGTCGTGGGTTCGTCGGCGATCAGCAGTTTGGGCTCAAGGATAAGCGCCATGGCTATCACGATACGCTGGCGCTGCCCACCAGATAACTGATGCGGATACGATTCGTATATGCGGCCTATATCGGGCAACTGCACCGACTCGAGCATGGCCAGCACCTTGCTGCGCCGTTCCTTCTTGCCCAATTGCGTGTGTACTCTAAGCACCTCTTCAATCTGGCTGCCTACCTTCTCGACTGGGTTGAGTGCTGTCATGGGTTCTTGAAACACCATGGCCATGCGCGTGGCGCGCAGTTCGCGAAGACGCTTGGGACTGGCGCTGAGGATTTCCTCGTTTTCGACCAAAATGCTGCCACCGCAGGCTTTTAGCCCGTCTTTGGGCAACAGCCCCATGACGGACAATGACGTCACGGACTTGCCCGAGCCGGACTCCCCCACCACGCAGACGGTTTCACCCGCATTGACTTCGAAGCTGAGATCTTTGACTACCCGCTGCCCAGGAGGGCCGCCCACAACTTGCACGGATAATTGATTGATTTTTAAAACCGCAGTGCTGCTCATAATTTACGCGCCATTCTAGGATCCAGCGCATCGCGCATGGCATCGCCCAACAGATTCACGCTTAGTACAGTAAGCGACAATAAAATACCTGGATAAAGAATAAGCCCTGGACGCATCTGAAAATACATACGCCCTTCAGCCATGATATTGCCCCAGGACGAGGTTTCCGTACCCAGCCCAGCCCCCAGGAAACTAAGTATGGCTTCCGTCAGGATGGCCGAGGCAAAGACGTAAGTCCCCTGCACTACCAGCGGCGCTATCGTGTTGGGCACCAGATGCCGCAACAAAATACGCGGAACAGGCGTGCCTTGCGCGATGGCTGCTTCAACATAAGGTTCGTTGCGCACGGTAAGCACGACACTGCGCACCAACCGCACAACACGTGGAATTTCGGGAATCGTGATGGCTATCAGTACCGTCATTAAACTGGCGCCCGACAACGCCACCAGCGCTATCGCGAGCAGAATGCCGGGAATGGCCATCAAGCCATCCATGATCCGCATGATGATGGCGTCGGCGGTTCGGAAATAGCCGGCAATCACCCCAATAAACAAGCCTAGAACCACACTGAAAACGGCTGCGCCCAGGCCGGCGACAAGAGAGGTACGCGCCCCGTACAAGACGCGGCTATAGACATCGCGGCCATAGGCATCGCTACCCAGCCAGAATTCGGCGCCAGGCACCTTCAGGCGCTCGCTGGTATTGAGTGCATTTGGGTCAACGGTGCCAAGCAAGGGGGCGAACAGCGCTATGAATACAATAATCAATAGCAGTATCATGGCGACCAGCACAGGCTTGCTTTGAAAAGCATGCCGCAACTGGGCGAATATGGTCGGTGCCGCGTCATGCGTGAGCGGCTCGACCGGATCGATAACGTTGATATTAGCTGACATGATTAATACCGGATACGCGGATCGAAGACGGTATAAAGCACGTCGACCACTAGGTTAATCAAAATATAAATAAACGAAAACAGCAAGATCAGCCCTTGTATTACCGGGTAGTCACGCGCCAGCACGGCCTCGACCACCAGGCGCCCCAGCCCAGGCAAATTGAACACGGATTCGGTAACCACTACGCCGCTGATCAACAAGGCAATGCCCACCCCTATGATGGTCACTATGGGCACAGCCGCATTGCGCAGGGCGTGGTGCATGAGCACGGCGCTTTCTTTCAGGCCTTTGGCCCGCGCGGTACGAATGAAGTCTTCCCCCATGACTTCGATGATGCTGGTGCGGGTAATACGGGCGATAAGGGCAACGTAAATGCTGCTGAGCGCCAAAGTTGGCAGCACCAGGCGTTGGGCGAAATCCCAGAAACCATCAGCCATCGGCCTATACCCTTGCACGGGAAACCAGCCCAAGCCAATGGCAAACAACAAGATCAGCACATAGCCGGTAACGAAAACTGGCACCGAAAAGCCCAGCACGGAAAAAGCCATGACGGCGCGATCCAGCAATTTGCCCTGATGCCAGGCGGCAATAACCCCTAATGGAATGGCCACCAGGACAGTGAAGACTATGGTTACTATCGCCAAAGCCAGCGATGGCCCCATGCGATCGCCTATCATCTCGAGGACCGGAACCCCCGAGATCAGCGACATACCCATATCGCCACGCAATAGCTGCAACAGCCATACAAAAAACTGCATATATATGGGTTTGTCCAGCCCCATGTGATGGCGGATTTGCTCGAGCTGTTCCGCCGTGGCGGAATCCCCGGCAATAATGGCGGCCGGGTCACCGGGCGTGAGGCGCAGTATGGCAAAGACCACTAGCGCAACAACGCCCATGACGGGAATGGTGGCGAGCAAGCGCCGCATGATAAAGACCAGCATAATCTACTTACCCGCCTTTTTCATGCTCCAAAAGAGCGGTATCGGTTCGATGGGAACATTAGTAATGTTGGTACGATATGCGGCGACACTGTTGTATTGCCCTAGCGGCCCCACCATACCTTCATCAATTGCCAAATGCTGTACTTGTTCGGCCAGGGACTTTAATTTGGCCTCATCGGAAGCCAAGGCAAAGTCGCGACGCAGCCCTTCTACTTTTGGCATAGTAGGCCAGCCAAACCAGGCCTGTTTGCCATTGCCCGCCACTGTTGCATTTCGTAGCGGATCTTGGATATCAAGCAGGCTCCAACTGGTCGTGAAAATATTCCAGCCGCCCTGTGCGGGTGGCTCGGACCCCGCCCTGCGTGTCACCACGGTTTGCCAGTCCATGGCTTGCAAATCAACCTTGAAGCCGGCTTTGCGCAAGGCTGAAGCAATAACCATAGGCGGCACACTAAGGCTGTAAACGTCAGTGGGATGCAGGATAACCACAGGCGTTCCATCGTAGCCGGCTTGCTTAAGCAATGCTTTGGCCTTGTCTATATTGGAGGACACAACCATGTCTTGCCCATACGAGCTTTCGTAAGGCATGCCGCAACCAAACAAGGCCGCGCAAGTCTTGTAGTACTTAGCATTGCCTACCAGCGCCTTCATGACGTCGTCTTGGCTGACTGCATACATGGCCGCTTGCCGTACCAGTTGATTATCGAAAGGAGGATGAAGGAAGTTCATCCGATACATGACCTGATAACCCACCTTATCTATGATGCCAACGTTAAGGTCTTTATTGCCTTCCAGCATGGGGAGCAAGTCGTAGGGTACTGCCTCTATATAGTCGATTTCGCCACTCATCAAGGCGTTCACCGCCGTCATGTTGTCAGGCATCACGGCCCATACCACACGGTCAACATTGACCACTTTACCCCCGGCGGTAAAGTTGATCGGTTCGGCGCGCGGCACGTAATCGGTGTTTTTGGCATAGACGGCTTTCAAGCCAGGCTTGAATTCTTCGGCAACCCACTTGAATGGGCCAGAACCAATGTGTTCGGTAATAGCCTTGCTGGAAGGCGTTTCAGCGATGCGCTTGGGCATCATGAAAGGCGCCGTGCCGCTGGCTTTGGCCAGAGTGCGCAGCACCAGGTTGGTAGGCTGCGTCAGGACAATTTGAAAAGTGCTGTCGTCGACCACTTTCATGTCGGCGGCCAGTTCCAGCAATACCTGCCCCATTTTGTCGCGTTCGGCCCAACGCTTGATGGAAGCAATACAGTCTTCTGATTTGACCGGCTGCCCATCGTGCCATTTCAGGCCAGGGCGCAGTGTAAACGTGTAGGTTTTGCCGTCGTCGGAGACTACCCATTTGTCGACCATTTGCGGCTGAATCTGGGCATTGGCATCAGTGGCCAGCAACGTGTCGTAGATCATGTAGCCATGCGTACGCGTGATGTAGGCCGTAGTGATGACCGGATCAAGCACCCGCAATGCCGAATGCATGACAGCGGTAACAGTTTGCGCGCCCGCCACGCCTGAATACCCCATGGATACCCCAGCAGAAGCAAGCACCGCCAACGAGAGCACTGAACGTAATTTCAAAGTCTGATACGACATAGGCACACCTTAATATTAAAAACCAGCACGATCTACTTGCCCGCCTTTTTCATGCTCCAGAAGAACGGTATGGGTTCGATGGGTACCTGAGTAATGTTCGTACGGTAGGCGGCAACAGTGTTGTATTGGCCCAGCGGTACCGCCACACCTTCGTCCATAGCCACGCGCTGTACCTGTTCGGCCAGGGACTTTAATTCGGCCTCGTCGGAAGCCAGTGCGAAACGTTGACGCAATTCTTCTATTTGTGGGATATCAGGCCAACCAAACCACGCCTGCTTGCCATTGGCGGCTACCGCTGTATTTCGCAATGGGTCTTGAATATCAAGCAGGCTCCAGGCGGTAGGGAAAATGCTCCAGCCGCCCTGCGCTGGCGGTTCGGTGACCGTTCTGCGTGTCACCGCTGTTTGCCAATCCATATCTTGCTGGTTGACCTTGAAACCGGCTTTGCGCAAGGCTTCGGCAATGACTACCGGTGGTGCGGAAACGCTAATAACATCGGTAGGGCGCAGTATTACTACAGGCGTGCCGTCATAGCCGGCCTGCTTGAGCAATTCTTTGGCCTTCTCAATATTTGACGGCACAACCATGTCTTGCCCATACGAGCTTTCATAAGGCAGACCGCAACCAAATAAAGCTGGGCATGTCCGATAAAACCTGGGATCGCCGATGAGCGCTTTCATGACGCTTTCTTGACCGACTGCGTACATGGCCGCTTGCCGTATCAATTTGTTATCGAAAGGAGGGTTAAGGAAGTTCATCCGGTACATAGACTGGAAGCCCACCTTGTCAATCGGGCCGACATTCAGGCCTTTATTGCCTTCTACCATGGGCAGCAGGTCGTAAGGCAGTGATTCGATATAGTCGATTTCGCCATTGATTAATGCGTTTATGGCTGTCATGTTGTCGGGCATCACGGACCAGACCACGCGATCTACATTGACCACTTTGCCACCGGAGGTAAAGCTGGCCGGCTCGGCGCGCGGCACGTAATCGGTATTCTTGGCGTAGACGGCTTTCAAGCCAGGCTTGAATTCTTCAGCAACCCACTTGAATGGGCCAGAACCAATGTGTTCGGTAATAGCCTTGCTGGAGGGCGTTTCGGCGATGCGCTTGGGCATCATGAAAGGCGCCGTGCCACTGGTTTTGGCCAGAGTGCGCAGCACCAGGTTGGTGGGCTGCGTCATGGTGATCTGGAAGGTGCTGTCGTCGACCACTTTCAGATCAGCCGTGAGCTCCAGCAATATCTGGCCCATTTTGTCGCGTTCGGCCCAGCGCTTGATGGAAGCAATGCAGTCTTCTGATTTAACTGGCTGCCCATCGTGCCATTTCAGGCCAGGACGCAGTGTAAACGTGTAAATTTTGCCGTCGTCGGAGACTACCCATTTGTCGACCATTTGCGGCTGAATCTGGGCATTGGCATCGGTAGACAGCAGCGTGTCGTAGATCATGTAGCCATGCGTACGTGTGATGTAGGCCGTTGTAATGACGGGATCAAGCACCCGTAGTGGCGAATGCATGACGGTAGTAAGGGTTTGAGCGCTTGCCATACTTGTATATCCCATGGAGATACAAGCCGACGCAAGCACAGCCACCGAGAACGCTGAACGTAATTTCAAAGCCTGATACGACATAAACTAACCCTTATGATCAAACGATATGGAAGTATTGGAATATTGCAAAAAAAATTGAGCCAACGCACAATACAGTGCGGGCCACCGGCCCCACTACCCCACGACTGAGGCAATGGCGACCAGATGTGTTGGCAAGCGCGCAAGCGACTTACTTGCCTGCTTTCTTGATGCTCCAGAAGAGCGGTATGGGCTCGATGGGAACATTGCTGAGCTTGGTGTTATAAGCAGCAACGTTATAGTATTGGCCCAGCGGCACCGCTACACCTTCGTCTGTGGCCAGTTTCTGGACCTGATCAGCCAGGGACTTTAATTCGGCCGGATCAGAAGCCAGCGCAAAGCTGTGGCGTAGTTCTTCGATTTTTGGGATATCAGGCCAGCCAAACCAGGCCTGCTTGCCATTGGTGGCTATTGCCGAGTCGCGCAACGGGTCTTGGATATCGAGCAGGCTCCAGTTGGTGGAGAAAATATTCCAGCCACCTTGTGCGGGTGGTTCGGACACCGCCCTGCGTGTCACCACGGTTTGCCAATCCATGGCCTGCAAGTTGACCTTGAAGCCGGCTTTACGCAAGGCTTCGGCAATGACGACTGGCTGTGCGGCAAGGCCGGTAACATCGGTGGGGTGCAGGATAACGACAGGCGTGCCATCGTAGCCAGCTTGTTTAAGCAGTTCTTTGGCTTTTTCTATATTTGAAGGCACAACCATGTCTTGCCCGTACAAACTTTCGTAGGGCATGCCGCAACCAAACAAGGCCGCACAAGTCTTGTAGTACTTGGCGTTGCCGACCAGTGCGCTCATGACATTATCTTGACCCACGGCGTACATGGCCGCTTGCCGCGCCAACTGATTGTTGAAGGGAGGGTAAAGGAAGTTCATCCGGTACATGGTTTGGTAACCCACCTTGTCGATGATGCCGACATTCAGGTCTTTATTGCCTTCCACCATGGGTAGCAAATCGTAGGGCACCTGCTCGATGTAGTCGATTTCGCCATTCATCAGGGCGTTCACCGCCGTCATGCTGTCGGGCATCCCGGCCCAAACCACACGCTCTACATTGACCACTTTGCCACCGGCGGTAAAGCTGGCCGGTTCGGTACGCGGCACGTAATCGGTATTCTTGGCGTAAACGGCTTTCAGGCCGGGTTTAAATTCAGTGGCAACCCACTTGAACGGGCCCGAACCGATGTGCTCGGTGATGGATTGGCTGGAAGGGGTTTCAGCGATGCGCTTGGGCATCATGAAGGGCGTGGTACCGCTGGCTTTGGCCAGGGTGCGCAGCACCAGGTTGGTGGGCTGCTTCATGATGATCTGGAAGGTGTTGTCGTCGACCACTTTCATGTCGGCGGTGAGATCCAGCAATATCTGGCCCATTTTGTCGCGTTCGGCCCAGCGCTTGATGGAAGGAATGCAATCTTCTGCCTTGACCGGTTGCCCATCGTGCCATTTCAGGCCGGGGCGCAGTGTAAATGTGTAAGTTTTGCCGTCGTCGGACACTACCCACTTGTCGACCATTTGCGGCTGAATCTTGGCATTGGCGTCGGTGGCCAGCAGCGTGTCGTAGATCATGTAGCCATGATTGCGCGTGATGTAAGCCGTAGTGATGACCGGGTCAAGCACCCGTAACGGCGAATGCAAAACGGCGGTAACAGTTTGCGCACCTGCCGTGGCTGTATAGCCTGTGACAGCGCAAGCCGACGCCAGCAAAGTCAAAGTGAGTGCCGAGCGCAATTTCAAAGCCTGAAATGACATGGATTTTCCCCTTATGAGTGACCGGCGCAGACACGCCAAAATACTGTGAAGTAATTACTAATTTTGTTGTCACTACGGACGCAATCCGCCCATGAAGAGGGAGCGACGGATATTGTCTTTGTCTCGAGTTGTTTTACACACAGGCCACGATTATGCTGCCCGTGCATTTATCTTTTAATCTTATGGTGCCTTCAAGCTTTAGTCAAACTACAATTAATGCATATTGATACTACTTTTTTCTCGTTTTAAATTATTTCAATAAAAACAATGGGATCAGGTTTGCGCAAGCGCCTCGGCCCACGGCATGCTGGATTCAGTCGCCCCAAATTTTTGACCATTATGTTCTCCTACGCCCAAGGCAATGGTAAAGTTCACCGGCAGCACGGTTCGTTCAGCGCGCACCACTGGCAATACTTTTGCCAGTGCATCCAGCACAACTGGCGGCATGCGGTGGTCGGCGGTGATCCAGGGGTTGCCGCTGACATCGATACGTGGATGATTCAGCGCATCACGCAAGCTCAGCCCATGATCCGTAAGAAAAGAAATAAGGCCCAACAACGCCGGCATGATCTTGCGGCCACCCGAACCGCCCAGCGCATAATTGCCCTTGTCGCCTAGCACCAATACCGGGCAGAAGTTGCACAGTGGCCGCTTGCCCGGCCCTATCGAATTTGGACGGCCAGGGACGGGGTCAAACCACATTACCCCGTTATTCATCAGCAACCCGCTTTGCCCCAGCGTAAGACGCGAGCCAAAGCTGGAAAGCAAGGTTTGCGTCAGTGCCACCATATTGCCCTGGGCATCGACCACGCTTAAATGCGTAGTGCAGCTTTCACCGCCATGATCACCCATGGTTGCCAGGCGTTCTTGGGTCGCCGCATATATGCTTGCCGCATGGGCGACAAAGGTTTGCGCATCAATGGTCGCGCCCGGCGTATAGCGCTGCGCCAGGCCCGCCAACGCAGCCTGCAATGTAGGGCCGCCATTTAGCCCTGGCACAACACAAACTTGTTGCCCTCGGTACCAAGATGCTGCTGGCTCGAGTATTTTGGCCCGATATTGGCGCATGTCTTGCATCGACAGATAACCGCCCTCGGCCTGCACGTCGGCCACGATGGAAGCGGCGATCTCGCCTTCGTAGAAATCTTGTGGCCCCGCGCTGGCTAAGCGTTCAAGGGTGGCAAGCAGGCGTTGGCGCGACAAACGCACAGGCTGGGCTCCAGGCGTTGGCGGTTCGGCAAACGGCGTATGCCCGCCTGGCAGGAAGTCGGCTGCCGACGATGAAAACTTTTGCAAGTCGGGGGCAGCTTGAGCGATCATCAGGCTGGCATACCAATCGACCTGAAAGCCTTGGCGAGCATGCTCGATGGCTGGCTGCAAGATATCGGCCCAACTACGCGTACCCAACTGAGCTAGTGCGGTAGACAAACCAGCCACGACCCCAGGCACGGCTACCGACGGCGCACCCAGCACATTGCGGTCATCGACGACTTTAGGCCAGCCGAATAAGTCGGCATCCCGCCCTTTAAGCACCCCGTAACTGTCGGGGTCAAGCGTGGCAGGAGATATCATGGAAAAATCGACCGCTTTGACCGTGCCTGATTTAGCCGAGTAAGACAATAAAGCCCCGCCCCCCCCAAGGCTGCTCATCCAGGGCTCGGTTACCGTCAACACCAGGGCTGCCGCCACTGCGGCATCTATGGCATTACCGCCTTCGCGCAACACCTGGATACCGGCTTCGCTGGCTGCCCGGTTTTGGGTAGCCACCACGCCGTGTCGGGACACGGTCTCTGGTTTGTCGAACACCAGAGCCTGGCTTAAATTAGGACTTGCGAAATTGCTGACCATGGAGACTCCGGTGCTAGATTTTAAAGAGCATCAAGTGGATAGATGGGGCGGCGCACATGCTTGAATTCCAGCTGACTGTAATCGGATGTCGTTACCCCTAGCCCGTTGCACTCGACCACTTCGCGCGCCATGTTGCCAAAGCCCGCGCGCCAATGCACCCGGCTTTTCAGGATGACATAACGTTTTTTGAAGGGATCGATGCCGACGGACTGCAGGCAACTGATGTCGAATGGTTCTTGGTGCTGAGAAATAATGATGATTTCGATATTGCCGGTATCCAGCACCACTGTGGTTCCCGTGTCGTTGAGCACCCCCTTGTACATAGGGCCATGATTACGGTAAAGACCATCGAAAACAAACTTCACCTTGCCGCTGACCTGAATAGGGCTGCTGGCCTGGCTGATGGCAGGCATAGCCAACTTCCCGCCTAGTGACAAAGTAATATTGGCGCCTATGCCCGCCTGCGCCGCTATCTGTGCTGCTTCCGGATCGTAAATGGCATAGAACACGGCATTGCTAAGCCCTTGGCGTATGACCTCGCCAAGCACCACGGTGGTGTCCATGGTGCCGCCCGATGCACTGTTGTCGCAGTGGTCCAGCAGCACAATCGGCCCTGACGTCATTTGCCGGGCGCGCGCCACTGACTCTTGCAGCGGTTCGGATTCAAACACAAACGCCGCGCGCGCGCGCCAGGCCTGATCCAGCAAATCATTGCGCAGTTTTTCGGCAAGTGCCGGGTTGCCATCAGTACACACCACCACGCCTAGCCCGGCATTGCTGATATCGGCATGTGGAAAGCCGACAAACAGCGATGCCGCCAAGGCCTGATTTGATTCCATGGCAATGCAATTGGCCTGCAATGATTTGTTGGGATCCATGTGGGTGCCCTGACGCATTACATGCGGCAGCATGGGTAAATTGCCCCAGGCCATGACGGGCTTGATCTGGCCGGAAATGGTGCGCATCAGGATATCGGCTGCCCGACAGCCAGCTTCAAACATATCGATATGCGGGTAAGTGTGATAGCCGGTGACCACGGTTGCATTCTCGACAATGTCGGCATACAGATTGGTATGCATGTCTAAAGTTACTGCAACCGGCGTGACAGGGTCGATGGCGCGCAAGCGCTTCAGCAACGTGCCTTCGCCATCTTCGTGCGTTTCAGTGACCATGGCGCCATGCAAGTCAAGCAATATGCCGTCATAGCCACCCTTTTTGACTTCTGCAAGAATCAAGCCGCAGATGCGTTCGTAAGCTTGCGCATCGACCGGAGCGCTGGGCCATGCCTCGGCTGCCACGGGCAGCACGATTTCAGCCCCATGCTTTTGCGCCACGTCGATATAGCCGCCCAAGGCGCTGCCCGTGCCTGCATAGGCAGCCAGCGCGTCATCGCCTTGCAAAGCCGTGGAGTTGCCCCTGAAAAATCGCTCGAAAGGCGTTGGTACCGGCGAAAAGGTATTGGTTTCGTGTTTAAACATGGCCATTAGCAAACGCATATTCTTTCCTGTTTAGTCCGTTACAGTAAACTACCCCAGGCACGATACTACGGTCAATCCGCAATAGTATCAACTTGAGAATAACGTGAGCAATGAGTAGTGATGAGCAAGGTCAGTCTGAATACTTTTTTAAGCTATCGCATCAACCAAGTATCCGAATCGGTTGTCAAGATAGGATCGCAGGTTTATGAAAGAGAGGTTCACCTTACATTGCGCGAGCTCCGGGTTTTAAGAACGGTCAGAAGCACGCCAGGTATCGCGCATAGCGATGTCGTCGACCGTGTCTTTTATGAAAAATCATTGGTATCCAGACTGGTAACAGGTCTCGTAAACAAGTCGTATCTGAAGCGCGCCATAGATCCACTGGACGCGCGTCGCATTTCCCTGACACTTACCAAAAAGGGGGAAACCATACTTGCCAAGGCCGATAGGCTGGGTTTGGACATGAACAAAGCTTGGCTGTCGAATCTGACCGAAGAGGAACGGGCCAATCTGGATACCTATCTCGAAACCTTGGCCGCCGGGCTGCACGACCTGGCCGTGCAGTTTGACGTAAACTTGAAATAGTCACGACAGCGGTGGCGCTCCCCGCTCAGGTCCATGAGGTAGAAATGGATCGACATATCACAGCTGTCATTTCCCTAGAACTCCCTCATTTTTTAGGGGGAAACCAGAGTTCCTAATTTAATTTCCAGCATTTATTGTGTCTTAATGCCTAAGAGCGTCGCTTCACGATATAAATTTCCATAGCTAATCAAAAGGAATGGAAATATTTGAGCACTTGATACTGGGGTTTTCCGTAGCGCTCACACTGGAAAATCTGACCTATTGCCTGCTGGGGTGCATACTGGGGACACTAATTGGTGTTCTGCCTGGTATCGGTCCAGTGCCTACCATCGCCATGCTGCTGCCAATTACCTACGTATTGCCGCCGACAGCGGGCTTGATCATGCTGGCCGGTATCTATACGGAGCTGCCTATGGCGGATCGACCACTGCTATTCTGGTAGCGTTACCTGGCGGTGGCGCAGTGCTTTCTTCCAAAGCGGAAGGAAGCGTTTGTAGATGATGCCTGATGCCTCAAGCGGCCAGGCCTACAGAACAGTCATTCAAATTCCGGCACAAGAAAGCAAACGCCCACACAAAACATGCTAGAGTCATTCGACCCGTATATCGGGCAAATAAAACAACAACGGAGACTACAATGAATCAATTACTGATCAAGGGCCTGGCCGGCCTGGTTTGTTCGGTGTCGGCCACAACAGCAAGCTATGCCACCGACTTTCCTGTTCAACCAATACGATTGATGGTGGGTTATTCCCCAGGAGGCTCAGTCGATATCGTAGCGCGCGCCTTTGCGCAAAAGCTTGGAACCTTACTGAAGCAAAGCGTGGTTGTCGAAAATCGGGGCGGCGCAAGCGGCACGATTGCAGCCCAGGCCGTGGTCAAGGCCGCGCCAGATGGCTACACCTTGTATTTTGTTGCCAGCCCAACGGTAACCATTACGCCAGCAATTACAAAAACTCCGTTTGATCCTGCAAAAGATTTTTCTCCCATAGGGACTGTGGTCGACTACACCAATGTCTTGCTGGTCAATAGCGAGTCTCCATATAAAACCGTTGCCGATCTCATTGCGCAGGCCAAAGCCAACCCAGGGTCTATCACCTATGGGTCAGCCGGTGTAGGGGCTTCCAATCATTTGTCCGGAGAACTGCTGGCTGACAAGGCCAATGTCAAGCTCACTCATGTTCCCTATAAAGGCAACGCCCCGGCGCTTACCGATCTCATGGCAGGCCGTATTTCAGTTGTATTCGACCTGAACACAACAGCAAGAAACCAGGTCAACGGCGGTAAAGTCCGCGCTTTGGCGGTGACTTCGGCCGTACGTAACCCCATGTTCCCTGATGTACCGACCATGATGGAGTCTGGCTACAAAGATTTTGAATTCACCGGCTGGCTGGGCCTGCTAGGACCCGCAGGAACCCCTGCGCCGGTTGTTCAAAAGCTTGCACTGGCAACGCAGTCAATTGCTCAGGACAAAGATTTCATGGAACAAATGGCCGCATCGGGCTATGTCATGTCCAGCGGCACCCCGGCTCAGTTGAGCGCCCGCATGAAACGCGAAGGCGATATGTTCCGTGATTTAGCCGAGCGCGCCAACCTACGCCAGGAATAGGTAAAAAACGTGCAAATACACCGTCGGCAAGCTGGGCGGGTTGGCCGACATACCCGCCTGGCGGCGCTCATCTGACGTACAGCCATGGCAAAACCAAGCTCACAACACCTTCCATGTCGAGCTTGCAGTGGCAATCAGCTTATCGTCTACAAATGCATCCGAGCGCAAGAAGCAAACTTCCCGGCCTCGCTTGGTAAAGCTGCCTCGGGCATAAAGCGTTCCTTCACGCGCAGCTCGGGCAAACTGCATATTCATTTCCAGCGTAACGCCTGCCCCGATTTCATGCTTCAGTAAATGGCCCATAGACACATCCAGCACAAACGCAAGTACACCGCCATGTACTGAACCTTGAGGATTGAACATGAAATCCTTGATTTCCATTTCAACCAGACAAGTGTCCTTTTCATAAGTGAAAGCCAAACCATACAGCTTGGCAAGAAAAAAACGTCCGAAGTCCTGCTCGTATGTTTCCAGTGCATGCTCAAAAGCTTGTTTCGCGACTTCCTCGTTCACTGTGCTTCGCCCTCAAAAAAATTGCTCTATATGCTCGCTGTTGTCGAGCTGCCCTTGGTGATTTGTACGGGGATTTTTTAATACCCTACATCAAGCATCTATCAACTGACGCACTTGTAATGATGCTTCAGATATCCCTTGTAGCGCGTCGGGGTTGACCAACGAAGACGTATCGCCCAGCGGCTTCCCAAGGCAAGCTGCCTTGACCAGACGTCGCATTACTTTCATATTGCGTGTCTTCGGAAGATCTTGGACAGGCAATATGAACAGGGGCTTATAAGGATAACCCAGCCCCTCTACAATGGCGCTCTGGAGTTCGTTATTAAGGCCTTCGTTGAAAATTACGCCGTTGCCAAGCACCACGACGCAAGCTACAGCCTCACCCTTGACCCGATCAGGAATCCCAATGGCTGCAACTTCAAGAACTTTTCCTGTAGCGGTCAGCAGCCCTTCCACTTCAGATGGCCCTGTTCGCTTCCCCGCTATTTTTAGCGTGTCATCAGAACGCCCCAAAACATACCAAAACCCATCGCTGTCGCGCACTGCCCAGTCGCCCTGCCGCCATACCCCAGGAATATCTCGCCAATAACTGTCAAGATAACGCTCAGGGTCGTTCCAAAGCCCTCTTGTCAGGCCAATGGACATCTTGCGTAACACAAGTTCGCCTACGGTATTATCAGGCAGTGAATTACCTTCAGCATCAACAATATCTACGCCCATGCCGGGTATTGGACCGCTAAAAGCACAAGGCTTCATTGGGCAGACGACGCTGCCGCTTAAGATACCGCCCCCAATTTCTGTACCGCCAGAATAATTAAGAATTGGACTTTTTTTGTGAAGTACATGTTCAAACGTCCACCACCACGCATCAGGCGTCCAGGCCTCGCCTGTAGAAATACACAATCTAATCTTTGACGTGTCGTGACCGCCAGTACCAATATCGTTCATGAACCCGCGAATTACCGTTGGTGCGAGGCCAAGCACTGTTGCCCCGTAGCTTTCGACCTGACGCCACATTCTGCCCGGATCGGGGTAATTAGGCGCACCATCCGACAACACAAAAGACGCTCCAACCATCGTAAAACCAAAAGCCAGCAAAGGGCCAACGAGCCAACCCATATCGCTTGGCCAGACGGCACGATCGCCGGGACGTATGTCCATGAACAGTGAGATATCAAGACTAAATTTGGCGGCAAGGCCGGCATGATCATGCACCGTACCCTTAGGCTTACCTGTTGTTCCCGAGGTGTAGAGCAGCATGACAGGGCTTTCCGCATCCATTTCCTTGGTAGGAAAATCACACGGCTTACCCGCACACAACCCTGCCCAATCGACGTCCAACCGCGACGGTGGCACTTCAACATCGGACTGCTT
Source organism: Alcaligenaceae bacterium (assembly GCA_013416445.1). Classification (GTDB taxonomy): domain Bacteria; phylum Pseudomonadota; class Gammaproteobacteria; order Burkholderiales; family Burkholderiaceae_B; genus Pollutimonas. Next base: position 65,644 of record JACCER010000008.1, on the reverse strand, counting down.
CAAACAGATAATATGACGCAGTGATGGCAGCCGCCTGGATGCTTCTATAGCAAGCGTTTTCATCGGCGCCAAACGCCCACGGCGTGAGGTGGCGTCAACCGTCAGTATCGCGACTGCCTCAGAATCCAGCATGCGCGAAACTATGGCTTCGACCCCGAATCCGGAGAACAACGGCATCACCACCGCACCAATCTTTGCAATAGCCAGTAAACCTGCAATAGCCTCGTTGACGTTAGGCATGAAAACCGCAACAACCTCACCCTCTTTTATGCCCAGCTGATCCAGTCCGGCCGCAAGCCGGCTTACTTCAGCGCTAAGTTGCTGATAAGTCCAGGTACGCAGCTTGCCTGATTCGGCTTCGCCGAGAATAGCGGGGGTTTGCCAAATAGGCGTCCCACGGTGCCGATCCAGAGAGTTAAGGACTATGTTGGTTTTGCCCCCTACACACCAGCGTGCAAAAGGCAAACCGCGCTCTATATCAAGGAGCTTGTCATATGGCTTGGTAAACTCGATAAGATCTGCAATTGCATTCCACCACCATTCCGGGTCTGTGTTCGCCCGCTGCTGGAGGGCTTCATAACCCGCAATGCCATGTAGACGCATAAAGCGGCCCAGATTACTGTCGGCGATCTGGGTTGGCGTCGGTTGCCATACAAGCTTTTGCTCGGTTAGTTTTGTCACCTGACTTCAACCTCCATAAGATTTTCCATTATCCTGTTCGCAAGTAGTAGTCCTGTGCCTGTAAGCTAATCGACGCTTCATCTATGCACGGCATTTGCCAAGTTTGTTCCACACAACGCACAACCCTTGCGGAATCCAACCGTAATCAGACAGGCGTCTTTTGCGAAAATACCGGGCTGCGCTTTTCACGATACGATGCCAGACCCTCGCGAGCCTCTGGGCCTCCAAAACCGAGCATTTCCAGCGCCAGCGAAGCATCGAAAATGGGGCCTGCCTGACGTAGCCAGTTATTCAGTGAATATTTGGTCCAGCGAATTGCTGAAGGCGCGCCTGTTGCCAAGCGCTTGGCTATTTCCAACGCCTTGTCCTGTAGTTCGGCCTCTTCGACGGCAAGGGAAACCAAGCCTATTTCTTCGGCTTTTTTCCCATTAATAGGCTCGCAAAGCAAGAGATAATATTTGGCCTTGGCCATGCCGCACAGCAAAGGCCATACAATGGCAGCGTGATCGCCAGCGGCAACGCCTAGTCGTGTATGACCATCAACAATACGAGCATTGTTGGCGGCAATGGAAATATCAGACAAAAGCGCTGCTACCAAACCAGCGCCTACGGCAGGGCCATGAATAGCAGACACAATGGGCTTGGAGCAATTAATGATGTTATAAACCAAATCCCGCGCCTCGCGCCAAACTCGGCAACGAGTCTCGTGATCGTTTACCATTTCATCGATCATATCGAAGTCGCCACCTGCCGAAAAAGCTTTTCCTTCGCCGCACAGAATCACTGCACTAACATCGGGATCCGTGTCGATCTCTTTCCAGACATCGGCAATTTCCCTGTGGCCAATTGCATCAAGCGAATTCAAGCGTTCTGGGTTGCTAAGCGTCAAACGCAGAACATGGGGTGCAGGATAATCAAAAAGAATATTCTTATAGCCGGTATAGCGGTTAGTTGTTGTCATGTTGTCTCCTATATGTGCCACCCGCGAATCGGGCTAGCCACTGTCAATGAAATTCAGGTAATGGACTTATTAGAGGTGATCCCTCCGTCGACGGTAAAGATAACGCCAGAGGTATAGGATGAGCGAGGTGATGCTAAAAAAACAAAAAGGTCAGCAATTTCTTGGACTGTAGCAGCGCGCCCTAAAGGCAGTTTTTCCAATAATTTGACATATTGTTCGGCATCGCCAAAAGCTTCCTGAGCCCGCTTACGCAGAATTTTCTCGATGCGCTCGGTCGCGACAGGGCCAGGGTTGACGCCAACCACGCGTATCCCATGAAGCAAACTTTTACCGCCAAGCGCGCGGGTAAAGGCCATCAGGGCAGCATTACCGCTGGTACCAGCGATATAGTCGAAGTCGTAGGTTTCACCACCATTGCCGATATTATTCAAAATAACGCCATGGCCACGTTCGCGCATATGCTTATAAAATGCACGGCACATATCGATGTACCCCATGACCTTCAGTTCCCAGCCTTCGCGCCAGCGCTCGGCGTCAATGTCCCACAAATTGCCGCCAGGAATACTGCCAGCGTTATTAACGAGAATATCGATATCGCCAAATTTTTTGATAAGGGTATCTACGGCGCCTGCCTGTGTCAGATCGACTGACAATGAGCGTACGCTAATCTTGTGGCGCGCTTCCAGGCCATGAGCCAGCGCCTGCAACTTTTCTGCCGACCGGGCTACCAAAACAAGCGACGCCTTTTCCTGAGCAAAGGCTTCGGCAAGGCCAGCACCTATGCCTTGTGATGCGCCCGTAATCAAAACAACCTTACCCGCTAATTGCATATCCATAATTTGGAATCCTTATAGCCAATATTCAAAAATAACCAGGCATCATTCTTAGCGTTGAGAGCCAAATAGCTTGTTCAATTCATCGAGTGCCGTGGGGTTTTCGAGCGAGGACATATCCCCCAAAGGGGCGCCAGCGTACAGATTGCGGATGACACGCCGCATCACCTTGGCGCTACGGGTTTTAGGCAGTTGCTTGACGCAATAGACTCGAGCGGGCTTGAATGGCTTGCCCATTTGTTCCGCAACCTGATTGGCAACCAAGGCCTCGAGCGCTTGCTCGGGCATTCCGTGGTTGGGCGCCGGAATAATGAACACAATCAGCTTTTGCCCCTTCATGGTGTCGTCCACACCCACGGCTACTGCTTCACTGACCTGATCAAGTTCTAAAACGACTTCTTCAACTTCCGCTGGCCCCAAACGCTTACCAGCCACCTTCAATGTATCGTCGGAACGGCCGCGTATGAGAAATGAGCCATTCTGATGACGGATAGCCAAATCCCCATGCACCCAAATACCAGGAACAGTACGCCAATAGGTTGCAAGATAACGTTCATCATCGTTCCAGAACGAGTCAGCCATACCGATGAAAGGCTTGCGTATGGCGAGCTCACCGACCTCATCGACCAGGGAATGCCCTGTTTCATCGATGACATCTGCCTCCAGGCCCGGACTAGCCGTATTGAACTCCGCAGGGCCTATAGGTTTGACAACCACACTGGAAAGCAGACCGCCAGAAACCTCGGTGCCGCCGGTATAGTTGATAACGGGGCAGGTGCCGTGACCAAAATGCTTCTGAAACCAAAGAAAATGCTCTGGATCAATGGCTTCACCAGCAGTGACCAAGAAGCGGATACTGGCGACATTGTGGCCCAAGGCCAGTTCTGCATTGGCGGCAAATCCGCGGATCAATGTGGGAGACGATCCATAGTGCGTAACCTTATAGCGCTCGATGATGCTCCCCATGCGCCCCCAGTTTGGAAAGTCAGGCGCACCATCGTAAGTTACCAAGGTTGCACCGCGCATCAGTGCACAGCCGCTGACTAATGGACCGGCAATCCAGCCCATATCAGCAGGCCAACAAAACACATCGCCTTTCTTGAGTTCAAAGTGAATGGCCGCATCGTGCACAACTTTGATGGGGAAATTACCGTGCGTGTGCTTGGGCCCCTTGGGCTTGCCTGTCGTTCCGGACGTATAGATAACCATAAAGGGGGACGAAGAGAGCATACGCTCGGCAGGCTGGCCATCGTCGGGGCTATTGACCAGATCGTACCAACTGATATCACCGGGTTCCAGATCAGGGCCTTCAGGTGAGCGCTTCCAAATAACCATATCAACAAAAGGCGCTTTTTGGCAAACTTCCACAATAGTTTCCCGGGCGCTTATAAAGCGCGACCTGCGACTGAACCCGGTAGTGGAGATGATTGCCCGCGCATTGCACGAGGCAAGACGAGCCAAAATGGCATCAACCCCAAAGCCACTAAACAAGGGAACGACAATGACCCCCATGTAAGCCAGGGTCAAGAAGCTCACATTAGCTTCTATGCCATTTTCCATAAGTAAACCTACACGATCACCCTTGTCGATACCCTGGTTTTTAAGGCCTGCTGCCAAGCGCCGTATCTTTTCCGCCAATTGCTTATATGTGACAGTTTCCGAACTTCCGTTTTCACGTTCAGCAATAATCGCAGGCTGGCCGGCTGTTTGAGGATCATGTGCCCACTGCAAGACGGTATCGACCCAATTTAGTTCTCCACCCGGAAACCAAAGAGGGAACTCTGGCGCCGGCCCTTCATCCATATACTGGTTGTAATCGCGCGACCACACAACCTGGCAATACTGGTTGATGGTGCGCCAGTATTCTTCTGGCCGAGTGATTGAAAACTGGTAAAAATCTTCGTAGGTCGGACACCCTAGTTGCTTCATGAGCAGTGCAACGTTGGATGATTCGAGATCCTCAGGGCGAGGCTGCCACGTATTTAGCTGTTTGTCTGCCATATTTTTTCCTGTAATGATTGGATGGCGATGTACAAAGGCCACACCGCTCCATTACCTACAAATATCGTCTAATCGTTGATATGCCGCGATGCACTGCCCGATATGTGAGCTATCACGGCGGCATCAGCCTCAAGGCATACGTGGGTTCATCCCCTGCGTCAGCAAATCAAAATATTCAAGTGCTATTTTTTCAGCACTCTTTGTTCCTGTTGGGCTGTACCAACGCGCCATCCAGCTTAATACCGACAACACCCCTCGACGAGCAGTTACCGCAGTACTTTGAGCAAATGATCCATCTTGGACGCCTTGCTCGATGATGGACCGCAGCAAATCTTCATATTTGTCGCGCAATCGCACAGCTTCGTACTTCATTTCCAGTACGCTCATGCCACTAAAACCTACCAGCATGACGACGAACTCGTTGTAGTGTGCTTCAAAGTAACGCGCATGCGCCGTCATGAAAGCCCTTAGTCGGTCATAAGGCGTACTCTGCTCAGCGACATCCTGGTACACAGCGTTCACCAGCCCAGACAATGCGTTCAAGATAATGACATCGTAAATCTTCTGCTTAGTACTGAAATAATGATAAATAGCCGCCTTGGACACACCAAGACTCTCTGCAAGATCACCCAACGAGCTGGACTCATATCCTTTTTGAGCAAACTGCCTGGCAGCTGCTTCCAAGATACGAAGTTTTGGATCTTTGGTTAATGGCGGCCTGCCCACCCTTCTCTTTGTTGTCGAGGAGCGCCTGACATCTTGTACTTCAGCACCCAGTTTCACGTTTCAACTCTCCAGTCAGTTTTTAGCAGGCATGATTGACTCTTACACCTATTAAGCCGCTTTCATCAGACCTGAAAACCACACAACTGCTTGCTGTTTTTTCAGGTTTCATAATCCAATACGACGACAGAGTCAGTCAACTCAGCGATCTTGTCCCGGAGGGGAAGATGCATAGGTGCTGATTGATAATTATCGTGCGCCGCCTCGTCAACAAATACGGCAACAAAAGCATGTGTGAAGCGGGGTGATCGGTTGGACACATTCTGGACGAACTGAACACTTTCCACCCCAGGAAGCTCACGCTGCATATCATTGCAAACACCTTTAATGTATGCGTGATTTTCGGCATTAAGAGCGCTTTTGAAACTCAACAACACGACGTGGTGAAACATAAAATTACTATCCTTCGGAGAAACACAGTGAGGAAGCTTGCCTCCAGACCTAAACCACACGAATCAAGATATGGTCAAACCGCCATCAACGGTAAGAATATGCCCCGTCGTGGACCGTGATTCGTCGGACGCAAGATACAAGGCGGCGTAGGCGATATCGTCTGGCTGAACCAGCCCCAAAAGTTGCCCATCCAGAGACTTCGAAGTTACGCCATCTTCTTTGAGTAGCTTGAGTACCCGCGCGGTGGCCGTAGCACCAGGGGCAACGGCATTAACCCTGATGTTTTCTGAAGCATATTCCACAGCCATAGAGCGCGTGATAGCACTGATAGCCCCTTTTGCTGCAGTGTAGGCGTCTTTTCCGTGTGTACCGATGATGGCAAAGATAGACGTTGCATTGATAACCGAGCCACCGTTACCGCACTTAAGCATGGCATCGATACCGTAACGGCAACCTAGCCAAGTTCCAAACAAGTCGAGTTTCATTTTGCGCCAGAACTCATCTACGGGCGCATCAGTAACCCGGGCATCGTTAACAGTCGAGCCGCCCGCGTTGTTGTACAACACATCAAGACGGCCGAAGATGTCGAGCGTCTGCTGAACAGCGCTTTCCACATCAGCAGCCTCGGTAACATCGGTTGCAATGAAAACAGCGTCTCCACCAGCATCTTTGATTAACTTGGCTGTTTCTGCTCCGGACTGGGTATCACGCTCTACCACAGCAATCTTTGCCCCTTCCCGAGCAAACAATAGTGCACTGGCACGGCCTATGCCTGCGCCAGCACCCGTAATAAGTGCTACTTTCCCTTCAAGACGTCCCATGATTGCATGTCTCCTGTTTATTGATTATTGGCGCTACTTTGATTCAGCATAAAGCTTGATGACCGAGGAAAAATCAAGATCACTCAAGCCTTGATTCATCGCCATTTCATAAAGCTGTTTTGCCACTGCCCCCAGCAGTAAAGGCATATGTTGTTCGGACGCTGTCTGAACAGCCAAGCCCATATCTTTAGCCAGTGTCTGGATGGATCCTCCGTGAGCATAGCCATGTGAAGAAGGCGCATCTGGAAGTACGCCAGGCCAGGGGTTATTAGTGCTGACACACCAGTTATTTCCAGTTGAGGAGGCAATGATTTCAGTAAGCATGGCTGGATCCATACCGTGCCGTGCCCCTAATGACAAAGCCTCGCACGTGCCTATCATGGAAATACCCAACAACAAGTTATTGCAGATCTTGGCAACCTGGCCATGGCCAGGCGCACCACAAGACACTATCTTTTTCCCCATGGCGCTGAGCACCGGGCGCAGCGAGTCGGTTGTGACCTGGTCTGCCCCAACCATAAAGGTAAGCGTGCCCGCTACCGCGCCTACGACACCGCCAGAAACGGGCGCATCCAGCATACGCAACGATATATGGGCCGCTGCGTCGGATAGGCTACGTATCAGTTGAGGATGTGCTGTGCTGCAGTCAACAATCAGCGTCCCTGGGCGAGCATGGCTAAAAAGGCCATCGGCAGCCTGGCAAACCTGGGCAACATCCTCGCCAGTTGGCAACATGGTAAAAATCAAGTCAGCTTTATTGGCTACTTCTGAAATACTCGTAGCCACTTCTGTCCCCTTATGCCCCGCCAGGGAGGTACATGCCTGTTGTGAAACATCGTAGATAATCAGCGACTGCCCGGCAGACTGAAGATTCTTGGCCATGGGTAGCCCCATTTTGCCCAAGCCGATGAAACCCACTACTGAATTCGAGAAATTCATATTGCCCCCCATTTAGATACCCAAGTAGGCCTTGCGTACCTCTTCGCTATTAGCCAGCTCTGCAGCGGGACCTTGCAGCAGAATTTCACCGCGCTCGATGATAAATGCATAATTGGCGATATCGAGCGCCATTTCAGCGTTCTGTTCAACCAGCAAGACATCCACACCTTCAGTTGCTATGCTTTGAATGATCTCGGCAATGGTGTCGACAATTGCGGGCGCCAAGCCTATGGTGGGCTCGTCAAGCAGCAACAACTTGGGTTCGGCCATAAGGGCTCGCCCCACAGCCACCATTTGCTGCTGGCCACCGCTTAAGCTGCCCGCAATGGTTTTAAGACGATTCTGCAGTGCGGGAAAGAGCTCAAGCACACGCTCCAGGTTGCGCTTGACAAGCATTTGATCGCTCTGCCGATAAGCGCCCATTTCAAGGTTTTCGCCGACCGACATTTCCTTGAATAGGCGACGACCTTCAGGGACAAGCACCAAGCCACGAGCCACCAACGCATCGGGCTCCATGCCAGTAACATCTTCGCCATACAGTTGCACCGACCCAGAGTTCGGTTTAAGCAAGCCCGTGAGCGCTTTCATGATGGTGGACTTTCCTGCACCATTGGAGCCCACTATGCTTGCGATCATGCCGCGCTTAACGGAAAAGCTAGTGCCATTGACCGCCGGCACGATACCGTACTTGACCACCAAGTCTTTAACTTCAAGAACAGTTTCTGTGCTCATGCCCGTTTCCCCAGGTATGCCGCAATCACATCCGGATTCTGCTTAACCTCTTCAGGCTTGCCCTCTGCCAGGAACACACCGTAATCCAGTACCACGATACGGTCGCAAATTTCCATGACAGCTTTCATGTTGTGCTCGACGAGCAAGATCGATGATGCATATTCATCGCGGATACGACGGAATACATCAAGCGCCGACCCTACCTCTGTTTGATTCAGGCCAGTCAGGGGTTCATCGAGACATAGCAACTTGGGGCGGGTAGCAAACGCAATGGCAATACTGACCAGGCGCTGCAGGCCGTGCGGCAGGTTTCCTGCGATATCGTCAAGAACATCGCTTAGACCCAACAATTCAGCTGTTTCTCGAACCCGGGAGTCTCGATCGGGTTTTGAACGTATCATGTCAAAAGTGCCAATCAGAATATTGTCGTATACGGTCATATCGCGCAGCAGGCTGTCATGCTGAAATGTACGAACCAGGCCTCTGCGGCACACCTGTGCCGGCCCCATCCCGGTGATATCTTCACCCAAAAAAGCAAGCTTGCCTTCAGAAGGCTTGAAGAAGCCGCTGACCACATTGAAAGTAGTACTTTTGCCAGCACCGTTCGGGCCAATCAAGCCAAGAATTTCACCCTTGCGCACTTCAAAACTTAGGTCCTTGATGGCGACCAAGCCACTGAACCTGCGAGTCATGTTCTCGACTTTAAGTAAAACCTGAGAGTCCATGCTATAGCCCTTTATGTGAATGGCCTGCCAAGGCTGTATCGGCCGATGGTCGTTTTACGAACCTGCCCTTGAACAGACCAATCAGGCCATTCGGCATCACGAGCACTGAAATCACTATGGCTGCACCATAGAAAATATGCTCGAATGGGCCGAGTGTCATGGCTGCTTGTGCCAACAGCGTCAGGACAACCGCCCCTACCACGGCACCCATAATATGGGACTCACCACCTACTTTAAGATACGCCAGTGTGTATACAGCTAGCAGGAAACCAAAATCCCCCGGGCTGATAACGGAGTTGGAATAAGCAAGCAATGCCCCACCAATGCCTGCGACAAAAGAAGAGATTCCTACACACAACACCTTGGTTAGGTGAACATTAATACCCACCGTTTCTACAATGGCATCGTTATTGCGTATGGCTACCAACACTTTGCCAAAATCGGACTTTTCAACGCGATACAACATATAGAGCAGCAATAGAACAACGGCCACCACGAAGGTCGGGTAATAATCATTTAAATAGACAGGCACGTAAATACCGACCATACCCGAGTTCCCACCGAAAATTTCTACCTTGGTGTAAATCATGCGTATTACTTCTGTGAAAGCGAAGCTGATCAACATGAAATAAGCCCCTTTTGCACGCAAGGTGATATACCCAAAAGGCAGGCTAACCAGACCCGCGACCACTGCGCCTATAAACAGCGTGAAAACAAATGGCAGATCGAACAACACCATGCTTGCGCCAGCGGCGTAGGCGCCCAACCCCACAAAACCGGCAATCGCAAAATTCAATTCGCCAATTAGCATGACAAAGCGAAAACTAGCTGTAATAAGTACATTAATAGCCAGCCACATCACCATGCTTGCCATAAGGCCAGTGCCAGCAAACAGGCTGATACCCAATGCCACCGCACTAGAAACCAATAGCAATAAGGTCCTAGATGATTTAACCATTTCCCATGATCCCTTTCGGACGAATCAACAACACAAGCATAGTCAGTACAAACATGGCTATCGTTGCTGAAGTTGGGTCAAAGTAATAACCGCCAACGCTCTCGATGACGGCAATGAGAATGCTGCCTAGAATGGCCCCAGGAATACTACCCAGCCCCCCGATAACGATGGCGATAAAGCCTCGGATAAGGTAGTCGCTGCCGATGATCGGGCTGGTGACAGCAACTGGAGACAACAAGGCGGCTGCAATAGCTGCTAAAAAAGTGGCAATTAGAAACCCTACAAACGCAATCTTGCGATAGGGAATACCTTGCAACATGGCAGCCTCGTGGTCTTCAGCAACCGCACGCAGCGCCTTGCCCAGCTTGCTGGCGGCAATGACCCAACACATGACAATGGCCACCAGCAACGCAATGCCAGTAATAATCAGGCGCTCGGCGGTAATAAAGGCGCCCAGAATATTGACAGTGCCTTCGACAAGCGTGGGCAACTTGCTGGGCACCCCCCCGAATACTTCAAGGAAAATACCTTGAAGCAGCAGGGAAAGGCCCACCGACACCACAAATGAGCCAGTCATGTCACGCTGAAACCGCTTGAAAGCAAACTTGTAAATAAGCGCGCCTAACAGCAGGGTAAGAACTATGCTTATGGCTCCGCCCAACGCGTAAGCCACAGGCAGGGGCATGTCAGCCCCCACCAACCACGGCACAGACAACCCCATGAGAAGGAGGGTAAACGTAAAGAACTCGCCATGGGCAAAGTTCACGATACGCATGACTCCAAAAATAAGAGTCAACCCCAAGGAAAACAGTATGTATGCAGCGCCGATCTGCAAACTGTTCAAAAACAACTGCATATAAATGTCCAACTAGATACCCTCCTTGGTAACGGGGCAAGCCGTAATCAACGACTTAACCTACTTAGCCAGACGCTGCTTCAGTTCTTCGGGAACAATGCGGCTGACTTCAACCATTGCACCGTTTTTGATCTGGGTGATCATGATAGGAACGAGTATCTGCTGAGGACTGCCGTAAACGTCTGTGCCACCAAACGCGGTTTTTCCATAGGAAGTGTCAAAGACTATTTTTGGCAAGACTTCGGCAATAGCTTTGGGTTCGATGCTCTTGGCTGCCTCCATGCCAGCCTTTAAGGCATACACGGCATCGTAAGCCGAGACTTGCAAGGGGTTGAGGGGCTCGCCTATGGCCTTTTTGATGCCTGCGTTCAACTTGCGCTGAGCATCAGTGGCCAAAGGGCCTTCATAGTCGCCGGCGTAGCCCATGTAGGTATCTTCAGCCGCCTTACCGCCAATATCGACCAACTGAGTAGCACTGGTGCCCACTGGCAATACCTTCACCCCGTTCCAGCCAAGCACGCTGAGTTCGCGCATAATGATGCCGGCATCTGCAGGCGGAGTAACACCCAGGTCGATGACATCAGGTTTGCTGGCGGCCAACTTCTGGGCAACCGGCTGAAATTGCGTGGTGCCGCGCTCGTACCAGTTCACTGACACCGTCTTGACTCCGAGCGCGCTCCAAGCTTTTTCAGCTACAGGTTCAACTTCTTTGCCGGTAGCATCGTTAGGGTTGACCATGGCAACGGTCTTGATGGCCGAGTGCTGCTGTTGCACATACTTATAGAGGGGGTCCAGAATTTCAAACGGAGTGTTGGATTGCGTGAAGGTGAACGGCTTGCTAGGCCCTTTAATGCTCTTGCCCCAGGCCGACTGAAACAAAATTACGCCATTGCGTTCCGTCAGGGATTGCAGAGCAAGTATGGGAGCGGTGCCAATACCACCCACCACGTAACGCGACTTGTCTCGGTTAACTATGTTCTGTGCAACCTTGGTACCTTCTGCTGCGTTATATTTATTATCGTAGGCACGCACTTCAAATTTGTATGTCTTGCCGCCAACCTTAACACCGCCGGCATCATTAATTTCCTGGGCAGCCTGCTTGGCCGCCCATTCCTGACCTAGGCCCCACGTAGCGGCGGCGCCTGACATAGGAGCGGAAATGCCCAGGATCAGAGTTTCCTGAGCAATTGCACCTGTTCCAATGAGCGCCAATCCAGCAATCGACGCCATTGCCCAGCCTTTTTTAAAGCATTTCATGTTTGTCTCCTGACAAAATTTGCTGCCTGTGAGTAAACCGTTTTTAAGCAACGGCAAAACCTTCTCAAAGCACTTCCGCCTCACTGTTTTCAACAGATGTGGCGGTACCTCCTTTGTAAATCTTAATTATTTTTAATTACCTACCGTAGCGCCGGTATGTAATTTTTTTCTACTTTATAGATGAGAGCAACACTACTCAATACGGGTTTATACGAAGCAAATCACTAATTCACACTTGTCCTGCTACCAAGCACTGTGGATTAAATAAACCAGCCCATACTTCTTGACACTTGAATAAAGAAGAGATAAATTATGAATGAAGTTCATATAAATGAACGATGAAGGCAATATACACAACCCACTCTCCAATCCACAAAAGGAAGGCCTCGCGTGTCCGAGAACAACTCACTCAAACAAATGGCGACTCAGTTCGTTAACAGAAGTCCTTTTAATCGTTGGCTGGGCATGTCGGTACTTTCCGCCGACGAAGAAGGGCTGGTTTTAACAGTTAAATGGCGCGAGGATTTTATTTCCAGCCCTGAGATCCGCTCTACTCACGGGGGAATATTGGCAGCCATTATCGATGCCACAGGGGATTACGCCGTCGCCATCAAGGTCGGTCATCCCGTGCCTACCGTCGACATGCGTGTGGACTACCACCGCGTCGCCTATCCAGGTGACTTGCGCGCTGAAGGGCGCGTGATCAATCTTGGCAAAAGCATGGCAACTGCAGAAGCGCGGGTACTTGACGCGTCGGGCAAGCTGGTGGCAAGTGGCCGCGCCCTTTACCTGATTCGAGCACCTCAGGGCAAATAGCCGTAAATACACCGCTACATCAATAATGACTGATAGGAGAAGACTATGAAAAAAGCGTGGAAACTCTGCTTAGGCGTACTTGCGGTATCCCTCAGCGGTATAACCCAAACAGCATACGGGAATTCAGATTACCCGAACAAAGCAATCCGCATCATCGTGCCCTTCGCGCCAGGAGGCTCGACCGACCAAATCGCCAGGCTTTTATCCATACGCCTTTCTAACCAAATGAAAGTCCCGGTCATTGTCGAAAACCGGCCAGGCGCCAACGGAAACATCGGTGCTAGTCAAGTTGCCAGGGCCGACCCTGACGGCTACACCATTCTTCACAACACATCGTCAATCGCATTCACGGCCGCATTCCAACAAAAAACAGAATACAACCTGAATCAAGACCTGGCGCCCGTTTCACTTATCACCAATCAGCCTATGCTAATCGTGGCCAACCCATCAATAGCTGCAAAAAACCTGGGGGAGCTTATTGCATATGGGAAAAGCCACCCAGGAAAGCTTAATTACGGTTCCTCAGGTAATGGGAACATTACCCATTTGGTCACTTATGTCATGCTTAAAGCCGCTGGGGTCGAGGCTACACATGTACCTTACAAGGGTGGTGCGGCCGCCTTCCCTGACCTTATCGGTGGACAAATCGACATACTTACCGACCCCATCAACTCTGCCTACCCTTTCGTGCAAGACAAGCGCGCTATTGCATTCGCTACCAGTGGAAAAACCCGATCAACCTTGTTGCCAGACGTGCCAACAATTTCGGAAACGATTCTTCCGGGATTTGAAGCAGGCGCATGGCAAGCCATTATGGTGCCATCAAAAACACCACCAGCCATCGTCGCCCGCTTGAATCAGGAATATAAAAAGGCGCTTAATGACCCTGAAGTGAAAGCAAGGATTGCCGTGCAAGGCGGAGAAATAATCGCCTCTTCACCCGAAGAATATAAAACATACTTAGGACAAGAAATTGAGCGATGGGGTCAGATTGTCAAATCCTCTGGCATTGACGTTAATTAGCGGGGGCAGTGCCAAGCGTCTTGGAAACCTTGTGCGTCACATCAAGCAATAGCTTGCGTAAGGTGGGTAGGGCTTTCTCGAACCTTGTGCTTGGGGCGACGATCAGTAGCGCATGCGTCGCCCAATTTCCCTCGGCCACTATAGGTGTTGCAATACCTGCGGCACCCTCGACCGCATCGCCTACGTTAACCGATACGCCATCTTGCCTGATGGCAATCAATTCACTGCGTAAAGCAGGTTTTTTAATGACAGGCTTTGAAGTAAGCGACTTGAATTCGGTATCCTTGATATAGCTGTCCGCCCAGTCTTCTGCCTGAAATGCCAGCATTGCCTTGCCTGCGGCGGAAGCATAAAGCGGACGGGAGGTTCCCACAGGAACCGCATAACGCACCGCCTGCCGGCTTTCAATGCCTTCAATATAAGTCGCAACCCTGGCGTTTTGGTCCAGCACAGCCAGATAAACGCTTTCGTCGCTACGTTCGGCAAGTTCTTCAAGGTAAGGGCGTATCACTTTCGTGAATTCACGTGCCGCAAGCACCTCGGAGGAAAGCTGGAAGATCGAGCTCCCCAGCCCATATTGCCCCGACACGTTGACCAGGTAGCTATGCGCCACCAGCGGCCTAAGCAATAACAACAAGCTGCTTTTGGGTGCAGCCAGAGCGGCGCTGAGCTCAGCGAGCGTCATTCCGTTGCGAGACCGCGCCAGGGTCTCGAAAATGCCGAGAATCCTCATTAAAGAGCGTGGCTCACTGGCTGGAACAGCGCTTTTACTACTGACATTCATATAAAGCTCATATAAAAAAGGCTACCCCAGGCAGCATACCATTCAATTATATGAATGACATGAAGGCCAGGGTAGCCAAACTTGGACTTTCCCTAATCGCTGGCTACTGCTACCTACATGACAATATCAGCAGCTTTGATGATTTTGCTTAGCGCAGTGATTTCGCTCTTGAGAAAAGCAGCGTACTCATCAGGAGTGGAGGGATTTGCCTGCGCACTTTGGGTATTGAAAAATGACAAGACTGTGTCATCTTTCAGCGCTTTATTCAGCGCGCCATTCAACTTTGTAATAATTTCGTCTGGCGTGCCCGCTGGCGCCAGCACACCGGACCATGCCGACATTTCCAGCCCCTTGGCAACAGTTTCGTCCATGGTGGGCACATCAGGCAAGGTCTCGAGCCGCTGCGCCGTAGCAACAGCCAAGGCCCTCAAGCGACCACTTTGCACTGCAGGTATTGCTCCGGCTGACGTGGCAAGGTAATAATCAATATGACCGGCCATAAGGTCGACAATCGCGGGCGCCTCGCCTTTATAAGGTATGTGAGACCCCTTGATGCCTACGGCATCTTCAAAGGTAAGCGCCGCCAGATGCGTCACGTTACCCATGCCTGCCGAGCCGTAGTTCAGTTTCCCCGGATTCGCCTTTAAATAAGCGACGAAGTCTTGAACGGTTTTGAACGGCGAGTTTGCCGGCACCACAAGCACGATAGGCAAACTGGCGGTACGGCCAACCGTCCTGAAGTCTTTTGAGACATCATAATTAAGCCTGTCGCCATATAAAGCCGGGCTGGAAGCAATGGATGAGGTATTGTAAAGCAGGGTGTAGCCATCGGCTGCTGACCGGGAAACGGCTTCACCCGCAATATTGCCATTAGCGCCTGGCTTGTTGTCTATCAGCATATTCGCGCCCAATGTCTTGCTCATGCTTTCTGCCAGCTTCCGGGCAATGGCGTCAGTGCCGCCGCCGGCGGAAAACCCCAATACAATCTTAACGGGATGGGTGGGATAGGCATTTTGCGCAAGCGCGCCCAGCGGGGCAGCCAGCATTGCGCCCAAGGCCAGCCCTGCAAACAGCCCCCTGGGCTGCCGCCAGAAGCCGCGCTTAGATGCATCGGGCCCAACCTGAGTATCCGCTGAACGTGTGATGCTAGTGTGAAACATGGTTTGTCTCCTGAGTTTATAAATTTGACGTGTTGAAATCCGGCAGTTGCGATTTAACCCGCCATGGTCAGGCCGCCCGATACGGACAGCACCTGGCCAGTAATGAATGCCGCGTCATCTGATGCCAAAAAGCAAACGGCGCCAACGACATCTTGTGGCTGCCCCAGCCGTCCGAACGGAATGGCCCTTTCAAGTGCGCCTTTGAGTTTGGCGCCGCTTTCCCCCTGGCCTGCAAAATCACGGAACAAGGCGGTGTCGGTTGGCCCCGGGCAAACAACGTTGACACTGATTTGCTTGCGTGCAAATTCACGCGCCATGGTTTTACTGAATGCGATAATGCCGCCCTTGCAAGCCGAATAAACCGACTCGCCAGAAGACCCGACCCTGCCCGCGTCAGAAGCAATATTGACGACCCTGCCTTTGCCGCGCTCGGCCATACCTTTAAGAACGGCATGATGCAGATTAATGGGACCAAGCAGGTTGATGCGCACAATCTTGTCCCACAACACAGGATCGGTATCAAGGAATCGCGCTCCATGATCCCATCCTGCATTATTGACAAGAACATCGACCGGACCCAATTGAGCCTCGACTTCCGATACCGCCGCCACGACACGCGCATGGTCACTGATATCAACGGTGTATGCCGCGGCCTGACCGCCTTCTTTCTTGATCGCCGCAACAACGGCATCAGCACTGGCCGTATTCAAATCGAACACAGCTACTTTTGCACCCTCTTGGGCAAAACGCTGGCAAAGCGCGGCGCCAATACCGCCACCGCCACCAGTAACAAGCACAACTTTGTCTGTCAACCCTTTCATGTTGATTGTCTCCTTAGCTATTGCGGCACTTGATCATGCGCAGCGGGGTATAAGTCATTACCACCGTTCCGTCCTGCTTTACGACACGATTGAAGGTACGCACCAAGCCCCGGCCCGGCTTGCTTTTTGAAAGACGCGCCTCGATCACCTCGCATTCCACATGCACGGTATCGCCTACGAAAGCAGGCTGCTTGATATCCAGTTCCATGTTCAAGAATGCATAACCCGTTTTTTGCATGGTCGATTGGGTCAGCAAACCTTCGGCCATGCCATAGACAAATGAACCAGGGGCAAAGCGGCCCTTGATATCAGATTCGTTTTTCACGAATTCCATGTCGGTAAAAAGCACTTCCGTCATGTGAATGACGTTGATGAATGCGCAAATATCCGCATCCTGAATGGTGCGACCCAGGGTTTTAAACTTGCGCCCTATGGGAAGGTCTTCAAAATACATCCCCAGGCCAACGGTTTCAAGATTCTCAGTACTCATGTCCATCTCCCTTGTTAAATAGATAAATTGCTACTTCTTTGGTGGCCGGCCTAGCAGGCCATTTGAAATGATGTTGCGCTGAATCTGGTTGGTGCCCTCAATAATTTGCAGCACCTTGGCATCCCTGAAATAACGATTGATAGGGTATTCGGAGGATATTCCGGCAGCACCAAACAACTGCACGGCGTCGGTCGCCACTTTCATGGCGGTATCGGTTGCAACGCATTTCGCCATTGCCGCCACCTGGGCCAGCTCGGTTGCTGGCGCATTGGCGTCGACCAAGGACGCCGCGCGATACACAAGGTGGCGGGCCGCCTCTGTTTGCATCGCCATATCGGCGAGCATCCAGCGCACTCCCTGGAAATCGCTGACCTGCTGGCCAAACGCCGAGCGATTTTTTACGAATTCAATCGCATGGTCGAGCGCACCCTGTGACAACCCAACCGCCCGGGCGCCTATCAAGGGCCGGCTGGCATTGAATGCCTGCATCACCGACTTGAAACCACCGCCTAGCTTATTCTTTTCAGGAATCAGTACGTTATCGAAAAAAAGTGGACAAGATGGCACGCCACGCGCACCCATTTTGTCTTCCTTGGGGCCAACCTCCAGCCCTTTGCTGCCTTTTTCCACAATAAAAAGACTGATGCCGTCGGTGTCGCCCTCGCGGTATCTGGCAGCGACCAGGATGAAGTCGGCAATATCGGAATTTGTACACCAGATCTTTGAACCATTCAGCAAATACCCATCGGCTACTTTTTCCGCACGGGACTTGATGCTGCTGACGTCTGAGCCGCTCTGGGCCTCGGTCGTTGAGAACGCACCACGCAGATCGCCACTGGCAAGGCCTGGCAGCAGACGCTGCTTCTGGTCTTCGGTGCCCCCATGAAGAATCGCGCCGAAAGGCACCCATTGCACCAGCAGAAGGTAAGCCGTGTTGTAGCAAATTCGGCCGAACTCTTCGATAGCCAGACACGCCGACAACATGCTTCCGGCGCCACCGTATTGCTCGGGGAATGGCAGGGCAAACAAGCCTAACTGCTTGAGCATTTCAAACATATCGTGCGGATATTCGGCTGTGCGATCGATCTCGTCCGCCCGTGGCGCCACTTTTTCACGCGCGACGCGCCTGATCAGATCCTGAATCTGGCGCTGATCTTCATTTAAAGCATACTGATTCAACGACATGCTGCTTCCTTGTTTTCAATAACGCCTTGCTCTTTCAACAGGCTGATCTCATCTATGCTTTTATCCAGCAATGAGGCCAGCACCTCGTCGGTGTGCTGACCACGCAAAGGGGGTGGATAACGGTATTGAACCGGCGTATCGGAAAGACGGATGGGATTAGCCACCACCCCTATTGTTCCGCCTTCAGGATGCGGCATATCGACCCGCAGCTTTCTATGCACGACTTGAGGATGCTCAAACACCTGCTGATAGTTATTGATTGAACCGCTTGGCACCTCTGAGTCAGCCAACAAGGCCAGCCAGTGAGCCGCAGGCTGTTGAGTGAATGTATTGGTCAGTTCCGTCACCATGGCTGCACGATGAATATTGCGGCCAGAGGTTTTGACGAAACGCGGATCAACCGCCAATTCGCTACGGCCAATAAGCTCACACAGTTTTCGATACTGGCCATCGTTGCCACAAGCAATGATTATGTGCCCGTCAGCGGTGGGAAAGGTCTGATAGGGAGCAAGATTAGGATGCTCATTGCCCCAGCGCTTGGGAATGACGCCGCTGGCAAAATAACTTGCTATCTGATTAGAACCAAAGTTGACTATGGTATCGAGCAGCGACACATCAATGTGCTGGCCAGCACCAGTGATACGGCGATGCTCGATGGCCGCCAAAATACCGATACTGGCGTTCAAGCCCGTTAACACATCCGCCACGGCAATAGATGTTTTCATCGGCCCCCCGCCTGGCTTGTCATCGCGTTCTCCGGTAATGCTCATCAAGCCGCCCTCGCCCTGGAACACGAAGTCATAGCCTGGACGCTTGGCGTAGGGGCCGTCTTGCCCATAGCCCGTGATCGAGCAGTACACAATGCGGGGATTTATTTTTTTGATATCTGCGTATGACAAGCCATAGCGCGCCAGGTCGCCCACCTTGTAGTTCTCGACCAGGACATCAGCTTTCGCCGCCAGTTCCCTGATCAGCGCCTGCCCCGCTGCCGTCGAAATATCAATGGCAATGGAACGCTTGTTGCGGTTGGTTGACGTGAAATAGGCCGAATCTTCTGTGTCGGTATCGGTATCGTCTTTGATCCAGGGTGGCCCCCAGTGACGCGTGTCATCACCAATGCGCGGTCTTTCGACCTTGATTACGTCAGCCCCCAGATCGGCGAGCATCTGTGTGCACCACGGACCTGCCAGAACCCGTGTCAGGTCAAGCACGCTGATATGTGAAAGTGAACCGCTCATTTTATCGTTTCTCCGTAGCCTTGATTCATATTAATGAACGCTGTTCATAAAGTCTATACTATGACATAATTCAATGCAAGCATCAGCGTTAAAAAACTTGAAACCCGTATCGGCGCCGCGGAAGGAATGGATGCCTTTCTTGAAAAGAGGCCCGCTCTGCTCAAGGATTGTTAACCTTCCCTTAGCAACAACACATCCCGTTTATTTATTTCCAAGGAGATACAAATGAGCACTTTTTCAGACATCATCTACGAAGCAAAAGATGGCGTAGCCACCATTACCATCAATCGCCCCGAAAAATACAACGCCTTTCGCGGCAAAACCTGCGACGAACTCATCGAAGCGCTGAACCTTGCAGGCTGGGACAAATCAGTAGGCGTAATCGTCCTGACAGGCACCGGCACCAAGGCATTCTGCACTGGCGGCGATCAATCGGCGCATGATGGCGGTTACGACGGGCGCGGCATCATCGGGTTGCCGGTTGAAGAACTGCAATCCACTATCAGAGATATGCCCAAACCCGTCATTGCACGCGTCAACGGCTACGCCATTGGTGGCGGAAACGTACTGGTAACCTGCTGCGACCTCGCTATTGCATCTGATACCGCAATTTTCGGTCAAGTTGGGCCCAAGGTCGGTTCGGTTGACCCAGGCTTTGGCACAGCGCTGCTGTCCCGCGTGGTTGGTGAAAAACGGGCGCGTGAGATCTGGTTCCTTTGCCGCAAATACAGCGCACAAGAAGCCCTGAACATGGGCCTGATCAACACGGTAGTGCCAGCCGACCAGCTTGACGCCGAAGTCGACAAATGGTGCCAGGAAATCCTTGCTCTTAGCCCAACGGCAATCTCCATCGCCAAGCGTTCGTTCAACGCCGATACTGACTCTATCAAGGGCATAGGCGGCTTGGGCATGCAGGCACTGAGCCTGTATTACTCTACCGAAGAAGCCAAAGAAGGCGTACAAGCCTTCCTGGAAAAACGCAAGCCGGATTTCCGCAGCAAGCAATAAAACAAAACGTGCTGGTGGTCTAGCATCGCTTCGCGACCATAGACACCAGCACTAATCAACAGCCAATCCAAAAAAAGGGCGGAAACATCACGCCCTTTCTGCTGTCTAGGCTGCAGCCAGGCGGCTGGCCCGTTCAAGATGGGCTCGGCACTCGAGCACCATGCGCTCTATCAGTTCCGCACAACTGGGAACATCGTCGATCAGGCCCACAACTAGCCCCGCAGACACCACGCCGTCTTCTATAAAGCCACTTTCCAATGCTGCACGCCCTCGCGCGCCCGCAACCAGATGGCGAATATCTTCGAAGGCGCAACCGCCCGGACGCCTTTCAGTTTCGACCACTTTGTCTGAAATCGCATTGCGAAGCACCCGAGAAGTATTGCGCATGGTGCGGAACATCAGTCGGGTATCACGCTCGGTTGCATCAACCAGGGCTTGTTTGACGTTTTCATGCACTGGCGCTTCGCGTGTGGCCAGGAAACGCGTGCCCATATTGACACCCTCTGCCCCAAGCGCCAAAGCTGCGGCCATCCCGCTTCCATCGGCAATGCCACCGGAAGCAATAACTGGAATGTCCAATGCGCGAACCGCCAATGGAATCAGCACCAAGCCGGGAATATCATCTTCGCCAGGGTGCCCTGCACATTCAAAACCGTCAATACTGACAATGTCCACACCTCGGCGCTGGGCTGAAAGCGCATGACGCACCGAGGTACATTTGTGCACAATGATGATGCCGCGCTCTTTCATCAGATCCATGTAGTCAGCGGGAACGTTTCCTGCTGTCTCTACCACCTTCACGCCACTTTTAATGATGGCGTCCAGATAATCCCCGTAAGGTGGTGGATTAATGGTTGGCAGGATGGTGAGATTCACGCCAAAAGGGGCGTCTGTCATGCGTCGGGTACGTTCGATTTCGGCTGCCAGGTCGTCGGGTGTAGCCTGCGTCAGCGCTGTAAGAATGCCCAGTCCGCCCGCGTTGGAAACCGCCGAGGCGAGCTCTGCCTTGCCCACCCATTGCATGCCTCCCTGCAAGATAGGGTAACGAATTCCAAGCTGCTCAGTAATGCGTGTTTTCATATTATTCCTATTACTTTCTCACTCTTTTGTTATGGCGAAATTGCCTGCATTTTGTCAAATCACTATCGTGGGATGGATAGCAATCACCTGACAATGCTATCAAAGAACGGCCTGCGCACGCAGCTCACTTAGCTCGGCTTTATCGAACCCAAGCTCCTTGAGCAGTATCTCCTCGGTGTGCTCACCCAATCGCGGGGAAGGACGGTGCTGCACTGGGGTGTCCGAGAAGCACAGCGGACTACGCACGACAGGATAACTGCCGCCACAAGCTAGCACCACATTTTGTACCAACCCCCTGTGGCGCACCTGCGCATCAACAAATACGTCGGCTAAATCATTAATTGGCCCGCTGGGGACCGCTGCATTTGACAGACGCTCGACCACTTGTGCACGCGTTAGTGGGGCGAGCGCCCGAGTCAGCTCTTCATAGAGCGCCGAGGCATTATTGACTCGATTGGCATTGCTGGAGAATCGTACGTCAGATGCCAGATCAGGCCTTTCAAGAGCTTCGCACATCGCCTTGAACTGATGCTCGTTACCTGCGGCAATGATGACTGCGCCGTCACGACACGGCAACACTGACGATGGAACAGCTATCGGATTAGTATTGCCGGCACGTTCTGGCACAGGCCCCCCCATCAGGTAGCCCTGTGCCAAGTGACCATTAAAAGCAACGGCACTGTCAAGAAGAGTAGCTTCAACATACTGCCCCTTGCCAGTACGTTCACGATGATAGAGCGCACTTAGAATAGACAGGGCGGCATTGTTCCCGGTGGCAAGATCGATCACTGGTACCGATGTGCGCATTGGCTCTCCATCCGGCTCGCCACAGGTGCTCATGAGACCCGACAGACCCTGAGCAATGAAATCATAGGCGGGGCGACTGGCGTAGGGCCCATCTTGGCCGAAGCCAGTGACAGAGCAATACACCAGTCGCGGATTCTCCGCGCACAGTCTAGCCGCATCAAGGCCATAGCGTTTCAATGTGCCCGCCTTATAGTTTTCGATAAGAACATCACAACGTTGAGCCAACTGTCGCACGATCTCTGCTCCACGCTCTGACGCAATGTCGATGGTGATGCTCTTTTTACCGCGATTGTATGCGTGAAAGGCGGCTGACTCCTTGGTACCCGAGGCATCCGCATAAGGCGAAGCCACGTACGGACCGAGCTGCCGAAGCTCATCACCTTGCCCTGGCCGCTCCACCTTATAGGCGGTAGCGCCCATGTCGGCAAGAGTCTGCGCAGCGATGGGTCCCGCAATAGCACGAGACAGATCCAACACTTTTATGTGAGAAAAAATTGCTGACAATTTAGCTCCTAAACGTATGCTTGATATGGTTAATCAATCTTGATGTTGCGCTCGCGAATGACTCGACCCCAGCGGTCATAATCATTTTTCACTATGGTGGAAAATGCATCTGGACCAGTTCCTGTCATGGTTAGACCGAACTCTCGCATGCGCTCCCTCAGATCTGCTTGTGCCAAGACGGTGCTGATATCCTGCGACATCTTTTCCACAATGGCACGCGGCGTATTGGCTGGCATGAACAAGCCCAACCAGCCGAGAGCATCCAGGCCTGTACCTGAGTAGCCAGCCTCAACAAAAGTCGGCGTATCAGGGGCCTGCTCCGAACGAACTGGGCCTGTCATCGCCAAGGGAACCAGCCTGCCAGTGGCAATGTGGTTAGCTGAGCCTGCTGCGCCCATTATGATGGCTGGAATTTGCTCACCTATGAGATCCCGCAGCGCAGGCTGCTCGCCTTTGTATGGGGCATGCAGAAGCTTGATTTTGGCAGCCTCCTGGAACATCTCCATGTAGAGATGCCCCGCTGAACCCATGCCAAACGAGCCATACGCAATTTCCCCTGGCTTAGATTTGGCAAAATCCACAAATTCAGCAAGATTTTTCGCAGGTACCGACGAATTGACAGCGAATAGCATTGGAAGTGTGGCGAGTTGCGTAAGCGGTATGAAATCCTTGATGGGATCGTAGGGGACCTTGACGAGATGCGGCACCTGTACGAATGCAGTAACAGCCAGCAACACTGTGTAGCCATCAGGCTGACTCCTGAGGACTGATTCCGCTGCAATAGCCCCGGACGCGCCAGGCTTATTCTCAACGATCACAGGTTGCTGCCATATCTTCGCAAGCCGCTCACCGATCAATCGCATCATTACGTCAGACGAGCCTCCGGCGGCATAGGGTGCCATGAATTTCACAGGCTTATTTGGAAAATTATCCGACTGTGCAAGCGCAGGCCCTGCCACCATGGTCAGGGCTGCACTTGTACACAACGCAATCAAGAATCGACGTTTCACCTTAAGCATTATGTTGTCTCCTTTAGTTTTAATATATGAAGGCACACACGTGAATCGCATGAGCCATCACAATCATTTAAAGGTGCGGCTCCTCGTCGCGCAAGCAACCCGCGACGCCTTGTCCATAATGTGAACCATCAGGCATGGCATACAGAACGGTTTATATATGATTTTTATCGGCTCTACGCCAAAAAGCAGATAACATTGGAAAGAGCAAGTTCGTCCATAATATGGTCGCACTAACAAAATACCGGAGGCATTCCATGACAGCAACGAACCCAGGACCCAGCGGCGTACAGAGCCTGGAACGCGCATTTGGATTGCTTTCATTGCTGGCGCAACACCACGACTACGGGATGGCAATGCGCCAAATCGTGCAAGCCACCGGGCTCAGCCGGCCAACCGCGCATAGGATGCTTTCTTTCCTGATTCGACTGCGCTATGTTGAGCAAGACATCACGACGCATGCCTATCGGCTGGGATCTGCGGCCATGCTCTTGGGGATGGGCACCATGTCGCGTCCACCGCTGGTCACAGAATTCATCAATACCATGCGCCGAATTTCACGTCGCACGGGCGAAGCCGTTTTTATGGTCGTACGCATCGGCGACTACAGCTATAACATCCATCACGAGCACACCGCGACACCTAGTCCCGTGATGCAGAATCTTGTAGGCGCAACCCGACTCCTCGGGCTGGGCGTTGGCAGCCTGTCGTTGCTCTCGTTGATGAGCGACGATGAAATCAACGAGCATTATGCCCGTCACCAGATACGCTACGCGGCCTATAACCTGAGCCTCAGGCGGCTATTCACCGGCGTACAGCGCACACGAGACATCGGTTACGCCGTCGCAGCCGGAGAAGGAGTTGGCGGCGCAGGCTTTGCCTTTGATGTGCATCCGGGGCAGGCGGCCATCAGCGCTTTTGCGCCTCGAGCACGCGCCTCGCTGGCACGACGACACGAAATGGGCGCCTTGATCGTCCAGGAAGTACAAGCACAAATACATCATTGATGCGCGGACTGCTGATGTTGGATTACGCTAATTTTGTGGCGTTGTTTGCCGGATTACGCGCTGCGCGCTAATCCGACCTACGGGCCTCATCGATTTGTCCATATTGTGGACAAATCATCGCCCGCTGATTGCGAGCGCGACGACATTATTCTGAAATCAACGCAGTCCAAACCAAAGAACCATTGGAGACGCTCACATGTCGGAAACGGCGCACCGGCTTGAAGCCGCACTTAACCCTAGCTCCATCACCATAATCGGCGCGTCAAACGACCCTAGCCGTATCGGTGGTCTTGCGCTGGGCCATTTATCAAAGTTTGGCTATCGTGGCCAGGTATTCCCGATCAATCCGAAGTATCCCGAACTGGCTGGCTATCCATGCTATCCAGACGTGGAATCGCTTCCTATCGCCCCCGACGTTGCGGTGCTCGCACTGCCCGTGGATGCCGTCCTGCCCATGCTCGAGCGCTGCCACGCCAAGGGCATCTCTTCAGCCATTGTCTACGCTGCAGGATTCGCAGAAGTGGGCGGGGAAGGCATAGACCGGCAGCACGCGCTGGAAGCCTTCGCACAACGTAGCGGCATGCGCATCGTGGGCCCCAACTGCATGGGACTGGCGCACCTTGGAACAGGCGCGATCACATCCTTTGTACCCACATTCACCACCTTCCCTCCCGATGAGCGCCCCGGTCATACCAGCCTGGTCACTCAAAGCGGCAGTATGTGCTCCGACATCTACGTCACGGGCTGGATGATGAATATGCGCTTTCGCCATTTCATCAACACGGGTAATGAAGCCTGCCTGGATTTCGCCGATTATCTGGACTATCTGGCAGAAGATAGCGGAACGGAAGCCATTGCCGGCTATGTGGAAGGACTGCGTGATGGCTCGAAGTTCATCGCAGCCGCAACAAAACTGCGTCAAGCCGACAAACCCTTGATTCTGCTGAAAGCGGGCGAAAGCGAGCGTGGCTCCGAAGTAACTCAGTCCCACACCGCTGCACTGGCGGGCGACCGGGCCATTTATCGCGCTGCTTTCGCACAACTCGGTGTCATGCAGGCGCGCCACACTGTGCATCTGGTAGACCTGGCCTACTTGTCACGCTTTCAGCGCGGCAAGCGCATGGGGCCAAGAGTAGTCGTTGCCTCCATCTCCGGAGCCATGGGCGCCGTAACTGCCGACCTGCTCAGCGCCCAAGGGCTGGATCTGCCGATTTTATCTGAAGACAGCCAGCGCAAATTACTAGATGCTGTACCTGGCATAGCCATGGTAGGCAATCCGGTTGACATGACCGGGCAGTTGTTCAGCCGCGACCGCCTTGCCACAGAAATACTCCAGACTATGCTGGCTGATGACGCCGCCGACATATTGCTGGTATTTGCCACTGGTTCGCTATACGAACGCATCGCGCCCGAACTGATAGCAGTGGCCGCTGGCAGCAACCGTTTGATTGTGATGATTGCCACATCCGGCACCCCCGAGACCAAACAAAAACTGGAAGACGCAGGAATACCTGTATTCCCTGACGCCGCCCGGGCCTGCGAAGCACTGGGCACTGCGGTGCGCTGTCATGAAAGCGCGGCGATGACTGAGCATTGGCATCAGCTAAGGCAAACAGCGGAAGCATCAAAAAACACGGAAGCGACCGACCTGTCGGCCTACGACGACGAGTATCAAGTCAAACAGTGGCTGGCTGGTTTCGGTGTACCTGTAGGCCAGGCGGAAGTCGCTGGCAACGCAGAAGAAGCCGCAGCCATTGCGCAGCGCATGAACGGCCCGCTGGTGATAAAAATCCTCAGCCCTGACATCGCGCACAAAACAGAAGTGGGTGGTGTGCGCCTGAATATCCAGCCCGATGCCATGCAAGACGCGGCACACGACATGCTGCAGTCAGTATCCAGCCGCGCTCCGAACGCAAATTTGCGCGGGCTGCTGGTCCAGCCCATGGAGCAAGCTGGCGTGGCCGAACTGATTATCGGCGTTACGCGCGACCCGGTATTTGGCCTGACGATGACAGTAGGCCTGGGCGGTGTAATGACTGAACTGTTTCAGGATGTGGCGCACCGCCTGCTGCCGGTCGACGAGCGCATGGCCAGGGAAATGCTGCTGGAGTTGCGCTCTGCCCCATTGCTGCAGGGCTTTCGTGGCAGGCCACTGGCGGATATCGATGCCGCTGCTCGCGCCATTTCAGCTGTTTCGCAAGCGGCGTATGCCGCAGGCTCGACATTAAGCGAACTCGAAATCAACCCATTACTCGTCAAACCCCAAGGCCAGGGGGTCGTCGCCCTCGACGCCCTGCTGTTGACCACCTCTGACAAAGCCGCATCATGACCCCAATCGATACACGCATCAACACCACCGACACCAGCTATGACGAACAACGGCGCGGCATGCTGGCGTTGGTGGACCAACTTCACAGTCTGGAACAGCGCACCCGCGACGCCTCCACCAAGGCCAAGCCAAAATTCGACAAGCGCGGGCAATTGCTGCCGCGCGAGCGGATTGCACGCTTGCTCGACACTGGCGCCCCCTTTCTTGAGCTTGGCAATATGGCCGGCTACTGCGCAGACGGCGAAGATCCGGCAAGCTCGGTACCGGGCGGCGGGCAAATAGCAGGCATAGGCTTCGTCAGCGGAGTGCGCTGCGTTGTAGCGGCATCCGACTCTGCCATCAATGCTGGCGCGTATGTCGACGCCGGCAGCAAAAAACTGCTGCGTGCACAAGAAATCGCACTGCAAAACCGCCTGCCCTTCATCCATCTCGTTGAGTCGGCGGGGGCCAACCTTCGTACTTACCGCGTCGAACGCTTCATTCGTGGCGGCAGTCTTTTCTATAACCTGGCACGCCTGTCAGCCGCAGGGCTGCCTGTTATTACCGTCGTCCATGGTTCATCCACGGCAGGCGGCGCCTATATGCCTGGCCTGTCCGACTATGTTGTCATGGTGCGCGACCGCGCGCGTGCTTTCCTGGCGGGTCCGCCCTTGCTCAAAGCGGCCACAGGCGAAATAGCCACCGACGAAGAGCTCGGCGGGGCCGATCTGCATGCACGGATCAGCGGCCTGGCCGAGTACGTAGGCGAAGACGATGCCCATGCACTTGCCATCGCACGCGATATTGTCGCCGCGCTTGACTGGAAACCAAGCACACCAGCCCGCACTAGTCGCCCGCCAGCACTCGACATAGACGAATTAGCCGGCGTAATGCCCCTGGATGTCAAAAAACCGATAGACATGCAAGAGATCATTGCCCGGTTCGTTGACGACTCGGCGTGGCTGCCTTTCAAGTCTGACTATGGCTTTACGACACTGTGCGGCCACGCCCGGATCGAAGGCCATTCAATCGGGATCATCACCAACAACGGCCCCATCGACCCAGCTGGCGCCACCAAGGCGGCGCAGTTCATCCAGCTATGCAATCAGTCGGGCACACCCATACTGTTCTTGCAAAACACCACGGGCTTCATTGTCGGCCGAATGTCTGAAGAAGCCGGCATGATCAAGCATGGATCCAAGATGATCCAGGCACTATCCAACTCACAGGTGCCTCATATCACTTTATATTGCGGCGCCTCTTTTGGCGCGGGCAACTATGGCATGTGCGGTCAATCATTCCGCCCACGCTTCAGCTTTTCATGGCCTAACGCCAAGACGGCAGTGATGGGCGGCGAACAGGCAGCCATGACGATGGACATCGTGGCGCGACAGCAAGCCGAGAAGCGTGGCAGAACGGTAAACGAAGCAGCCCTGACCGCGCAGAAAAACGAGATCATTGCCAACTTCGACAGCCAGTCCAGTGCCTTCATCACCAGTGGCCTGATGCTAGACGACGGCGTCATCGATCCACGCAATACGCGCGCCGTTCTTGCATTTGTCCTGGCTACCGTCCGCGAAAGCCAAGAGCGTCAACTTCAACCCGTCCAATTCGGCGTGGCCCGCTTCTAACCCACTTATTTTCGAGCGATATCATGTATAACGAAGACCACCGCAGCATCATGAACAGCATCCGCCGCTTTATCGCGAGCGAGATAGATCCATTCGTGGATGAATGGGAAGCCGCTGAAATATTCCCCGCCCACGAACTATTCAAAAAAATGGGAGACCTCGGATTCCTCGGGATCACCAAGCCGACAGAGTATGGCGGCATGGGTCTGGACTTTTCCTATGGCGTAGCAGCCGGCGAGGCCATGGGCTATGTACGGGCGCAAGGCGTCAGCATGGCAGCTGGCGTACAAACCGATATGGCAACGCCCGCACTCAACAGTTTTGGCAGCGACGAACTCAAGCGCGAATTCCTGGCTCCAGCCATTGCCGGCGATGTGGTGGTCTCAATCGGCGTATCAGAGCAAGGCGCCGGATCCGACGTCGCCTCATTACAAACACGCGCACGCCGCGACGGCGACGATTATGTGATTACAGGCTCCAAGATGTGGATCACCAATGCCACACAAGCCGACTGGATCTGCCTGCTGTGCAACACATCCGACGGGCCAATGCACAAGAACAAATCGCTCATCATCGTTCCCTTGAAAGAAAACGGAAAACGCATCAAGGGCATAGAGATGCAAAAAATCAAGAAATTCGGCATGTGGTGCTCAGACACCGCACAGGTTTTTCTCGACGAAGTGCGTGTACCGGTGCGCAACCGCATTGGCGAAGAGGGCATGGGCTTCATCTACCAGATGAAGCAGTTTCAAGAGGAGCGCCTGGGCGCCGCCGCACGCCGCCTGGCATCCATCCAGCTTATCGATGAAACCGCCGATTACCTACGTCAGCGCGTCGCATTTGGCAAGCCATTGCTGGACAACCAATTCATCCAGTTCAAGCTGGCAGAACTCAAAACCGAACTGGAAGCCCTGCGCGGTTTGGTCTACATGGCAACTCAAACCTATATCAGCGGCGGAGATGTGATCGAACTCGCATCCATGGCCAAACTGAAAGCCGGCCGCCTGTCGCGAGAAATCGCCGAATGGTGCATGCAGTTCCAGGGCGGCATGGGCTACACCTGGGACAACCTGGTCTCTCGCGCTTATCGCGACTTCCGGCTCGGTTCCATTGGCGGTGGCGCAGACGAAATCATGATGCAGGTCATCGCCAAGCAAATGGGCCTGATGAGTCCACAAAAGCGCTAAGGAACAGCAATGGAAACACTTCAAGGATATGAAGCTCTGGTCGTGCGCCGCATCAACGACGTACTCTTTGTCACCCTGAACCAGCCAGCCACTCGCAATGCCCTGGGCACCGAAATGCTGGACGAGTTGAGCCGGGTGCTGGCTATCGCTGAACAAGACACGGCCATAAGGGCATTGGCATTGCGCGGGGCGGGCAGCGTTTTCTGCGCAGGCGGCAACATCGGAGGATTTCAGAAAATCCTTCTCACGGAAAACAATGATGTTGACCCCATAGCCCTACGCAACCGGCAGTTCGGCTATTTCATGGATCGTCTCACGTCGCTGCCCGTACCCGTGCTTGCCATGGTCGAAGGCGCCGCCATGGGCGGAGGCATGGGCCTGGCCTGCGCGGCAGATTTTGTGTTGGCCACGGAAAAGGCACGCTTTGCGCTATCGGAAACGTCTCTTGGCATCATTGCCGCGCAAATCACCCCTTTTGTGGTAACCCGGCTTGGCGCGGCAACAACACGGCGCCTGGGTCTGAGCGGCGAAAGAATTAGCGGCGACCTGGCATTGCGTCTTGGCATGCTGGATGACATTGCCAAAGACAGCGAACAATTGAACGCGCTGGAAGCCGAATGGCTAACCCGCATCTGCCGTTGTGCACCCAAGGCAAACAGGGCGTTCAAACCACTGGTTAATCGCAGTACCACTGAACCCTTTGCCCCACTGCTGGATGAGGCTGCAACTCTTTTTGCAAAGTGCTTACGTGATGAAGGCGGCGAAGGCACCCAGGCATTCCGCGAAAAGCGGGATGCAAGCTGGTGTGTGCAGTTCGATGCCGCTTCCATTCAGGCCGCCCATAACGTGGTCTCTGCTCTATCAAGTACTTCACCTCAAGGATCTGTTGCATGACTCTCCCATACCGGCCATTCCATACCCTGCTGATAGCGAATCGCGGAGAAATCGCCATTCGCATCATGCAGACGGCGCGCCGTCTTGGTTTACGCACAGTGGCCATCTATTCAGAGGCGGATCGTCTCAGCGCTCATGTAGAGCACGCCGACGCGGCCATATGCGTGGGTGCGGCCGCACCCCGCGACTCCTATCTGAATATCGACGCCATTATCGATGCGGCGCGCAAAACGGGCGCTGACGCCATACACCCTGGCTACGGATTCCTTGCGGAAAACGAGACCTTCGCCGAAGCAGTCAATCAGGCTGGGCTTATATTCGTAGGTCCGTCGTCCGACGCCATTCGCGCAATGGGCAACAAAGCCGAGGCCAAGCGCCTGATGCTCGCTGCCGACATGCCTTGCGTACCCGGATACCAAGGCGCTGACCAATCCGACGCCACACTGGTAGCGGCGGCGCAAGACATCGGTTTTCCAGTCATGGTCAAAGCCACGGCTGGTGGCGGCGGACGCGGTATGCGCCTGGTGCACGAAGCGGCTGAATTACCCGCAGCGCTGGCCAGTGCCCGATCCGAAGCCTTGGGCGCTTTTGGCTCAGACGAACTGATCCTGGAGCGCGCCGTCATCGAGCCACGCCATATCGAAATCCAGGTATTTGCAGACAGCCATGGCAATGTCATCCACCTTGGTGAGCGCGACTGCTCTGTACAACGTCGCCACCAAAAACTCATCGAAGAAGCACCCTCACACGCGGTCAGCCCTGAGTTACGCGCCCGCATGGGCGAGGCTGCCGTCGCAGCCGCCAAGGCCATCCAGTACGTCGGTGCGGGCACCATGGAATTCCTGCTTGATCGCAGTGGCGCCTTCTACTTCATGGAAATGAATACGCGCTTGCAGGTAGAGCATGCCGTAACCGAAGCCATCACCGGACTCGATCTGGTGGAATGGCAGCTACGCGTGGCTGCCGGGGAACCGCTGCCATTGGCGCAAGACGCAATCGCATTGCAGGGACATTCCATTGAAGTGCGCCTGACCGCCGAGGACGTGGCTGCTGGCTTCCTGCCGCAAAGCGGGCCGATTTTGCGCTGGCGCCCCCCCAGCGACAGTCACGATGTACGAGTAGACCATGGTCTGTACGAAGGCGGAGCCATCCCCCCTGATTACGACTCCATGATTGCCAAGCTGGTCACCCATGGTCGCACCCGTGAAGAAGCCCGCCGCAAACTGCACCTGGCCTTGCAAGACTGCGTCCTGCTGGGTATTGCAAGCAACCAGGGTTTTCTTGCTGATTGCCTCGCGCACCCCGCATTCGTAAGTGGCGAAGTGCACACCGGCTTCATTACGCAACACATGGACGAGGCCTTAAAGCCACAACGCCCCAACGCAACGACAGTTGCGATCGCTGGCTTATGCGCTGCAGGCTGGCCGGCAAGCGACTCTGACCGACTCAGCCGTCCTGAATTCGGCATCGAACTCGACTTGGGCGGCGAACGCTGGAACGTGCGCCTTCAACCCGCAAACAGCGGTGTGAATGCCATGGTGCAACAGGCCAACAGTGAACCTGAAAAAGTACGCCTGACGCTGCTGAAAACCTCTGAGGACGGCACCTGGTGGCTGGAGTGCGATGGCCAAATCCAGCGCGCCCTGCATGTCATTGACGCTCATGGCGTTCATTTATTCAGTGCTGGTCGCGCCTGGCGCTTTCAGCCTGTTGATGCACGCCGGGCTCGTGCCAGCGACAGTAGCGACGGTGCAGTCACCGCCCCACTTGCCGGGCGTATCGCCGCAGTACACGTTGAAGTCGGCGACACAGTGCAAGCAGGCCAGGTACTGGTAGTGCTTGAAGCCATGAAGATGGAACACAGCCTGTGCGCGCCATTCGCCGGCCGCATATCAGAACTGGCCGCACAGCAAGGCGGGCAAGCGCGCGCAGGCGGCAAGCTGGTGCAGGTATTGGCACAAGAGGAAAACACATGAGCGATACTCGAACCATACGCATCGGCGGCGCTTCCGGCTTTTGGGGAGACTCGGCCACTGCAACCCCCCAGTTGCTGGACGTACCGGGGCTGCAATACCTGGTCTACGACTATCTGGCGGAAACGACCATGTCCATCATGTCGCGAGCCAGGGCAAAAGACCCCAACAGGGGTTATGCCACCGATTTCGTGACGGCAGCCATGGCGCCACATTTGGCGACCATCCTGAAGCGCGGCATCCGCGTCATCGCCAATGCCGGCGGGCTGAACCCACAGGCCTGCGCAGATGCACTGCTGGAAGCTGCAGCCAAGCAAGGCTTGCAGCCCAAGGTAGCTGTCGTTGTCGGTGACGACGTCATGGGCGCAATGCCACGCTGGCGCGAACAGGGCCTAAGCGACATGCAAACCGGCGAATCCCCCCCCGCCAACCTGATGTCGGCCAACGCATACGTCGGCGCACAAGGCATTGCTCGGGCACTTTCCTGGGGCGCCGACATCGTCATCACAGGACGCTGCGTCGACAGCGCAGTGGTCGTCGGAGCGCTGGTACACGAATTCGGGATTTCCTGGACAGACTGGGACAGACTCGCCTCTGCCACATTGGCTGGTCATATCATTGAGTGCGGTGCACAAGCCACAGGCGGGCTTTTCACCGACTGGAAACTTGTCGAAAACTGGGATCGCATGGGCTATCCGGTCATTGACTGCGCCGAAGATGGCAGCTTTGTGGTGTCCAAGCCAGAAGGTAGCGGCGGCCTGATTCATCCCGGCGCGGTTGCCGAGCAAGTGCTTTACGAAATTGGTGACCCGGGCGCCTATTTGATGCCTGACGTTACTTGTGATTTCCGCCAGGTGCGCACCGAGGCTATCGATACAGATCATGTACGAGTCAGCGGCGCACGCGGGCGGGCGCCCGGACAGCACTACAAAAGCAACGGCACATGGCTGGACGGGCATCAGATAGCGCTGGCTATGGTCATCCGTGGCATCGACGCACCAGAGAAAGCCCAGCGTACCGCACAGGCATTGCTTGATCGAACCCGGCGCATGATGTCCGAGCGCGGCTACCAGGACTACACCCAAACCAGCATCGAACTCATCGGTTGCGAGGCCTTGTACGGCCCCAATGCCCGCAGCCTGCCAACACGCGAAGTGCTATTGCGCTTGGCGGCACGGCACCCTGACCCCAAGGCCTTGCTGTTCTTGCAGCGCGAATGCGCCTCCGCCGGCACCTCGATGGCCGCCGGCACCCGTGCCACGGTATTCGGTCGGGCCGATATCCAGCAAGTCGTCAAAGTGTTCTCTTTTCTTGCGCCAAAAAACGAAGTGCCGCTAACTGTACGCATGGAGACTCGCGAGGAGCAGCTACTTGTTGCATCCGAACTTGGCGACTTGACGCCAGCCGCGCCATTACCTGTACCCGAGCAGGCCATCCAGCACCAAGGCCCACAGATAGACGTGCCTTTGGTAGAGCTGGCCTGGGCCCGCAGTGGCGACAAAGGCGATGACGAGAACATTGGCGTCATTGCCCGTGAAGCTAAATTCCTGCCTCTTTTGCGTGAGCAGCTTACGCCACAAGCTGTACGCAACTGGTTTTCGCACTTGGTGCGCGGAGAGGTGGAACGTTACGAGGTGCCGGGCCTGAACGCCCTTAACTTTGTTATGTATCAGGCGCTGGACGGTGGTGGATCAGCGAGCTTGCGCTCAGATCCACTTGGGAAAAGCTTTGCACAAATGCTGCTTGATTTTCCTATTTCCGCACCAGCAGAGTGGCTGAACAATCCACAAAGCCAGATCAGCTGATCTTCCAATTACAACCCAGGAGACACAACAATGAAATTCCAACTGCTACGCCGCAACTGGCTGAAGCTTGCCGTACTGGCATGTTCCGCACTGACTATTAACGTGGCAAGCGCTGACACCAACTTTCCGCAAAAATCCGTCAGACTAATCCTGCCTTTTGCGGCAGGCGGCGCATCTGATGCGCTGGGCCGGCAACTTAGTGAACATCTGCGCAAAATGTGGGATCAGCCAGTCATTGTGGAAAACCGTCCAGGCGCATCCGCCATGATTGCGGCAGACGTAGTAGCCAAATCACCACCAGACGGCTATACAGCACTTTTGACAGTCACTGCGCTGGTGCAGGCTCCTGTCTTGTACGGCAAGGCAAGCTTTGACCCCATCAAAGATTTCGCCCCTGTGAGCCAGGTTGGTACGATGCCGCTTGCTTTCGTCGTGCGCGCCGATTCCCCGGTGAAAACGCTGGATGACTATATAAAAATGGCCCGCGCCGAACCAGGTGCTATCAGCTACGGTTCATTTGGCACAGGCTCTGCCGGGCACCTGTACATAGAACTGCTGCAAGACGCGGCAAAAATCAAACTTATTCATGCCCCCTATAAAGGCGAGCAACCCGAAATAACCGACCTTATCGGTGGGCAAATCAATGCCGCCATTATCTCGGTGCCCGGTGCCAAGCCCTTTGTGGACTCGGGCAAACTAAGAGCCATTGCCGTAACCGGAGCCGAAAGAACCAAGCAACTGCCGGAAACCCCTTCATTTCCTGAAGCTGGTTACGCTGGTATAGGGCTGGAAAGCATAGGCTGGTACGGTCTGCTGCTACCTGCCAAAACACCTGTCGACATTGTTGAAAAGTTCTCGCGCGACCTTAATACGGTGCTGGCCCTGCCCGAAATGCAAGAGAAGATGGACACCTACGGCATCCGCCTGGTCAAATCCAACCCCGAAGCGTTCGCACAGCTCATCAAAGATGACTTCGAGCGTTGGGGCAAAGTCATTCGCGACAAGAAGCTTCAGGCAAACTAAGAAACACGACAACTGATCTACCACGTGTGTTTCACACAGATGGCACAAAAACCTTGACTTTGCGCCATCTGTAATTATAATTGCGCCCATCAAGGGGAGTAGCTTTCCTCCGCGGCATCGTCATTACGGCTGTCTTGCAAGATATTGCAGACGCCCGGTGCCCGGGCAACATCACCATGTTGCAAGCAAGACCTTGCCATCCAGGGCAAGGTCCGTACTCCAGCAATAGCTGTGGCCTGTGTCCGTATGGATCAGGCCATTTTTGTTTTGTCCCAGGCTAAGCTCGTCTGTAGCTATCGCCATTCAAGCGGGCCATTGCAGTTGGCCAGATCCGTATCCCTTCACCACTGTTAACTTGATACCTAAGGGGTTTTCATGCTTGAATTTTTACAAACGCTAAGCTGGACGGCGGTCTTTCAAATTATTCTGATCGATATTCTGCTTGGCGGCGATAACGCCGTGGTCATTGCATTGGCCTGCCGTAACCTGCCGCCCAAGCAACGCGTGCAGGGAATACTGTGGGGCACGGCGGGCGCCATTGGCCTGCGTGTAGTACTGATTGCCTTCGCACTAACGCTACTTGGCATACCCTTCCTGAAGATTATTGGCGCCCTCTTGCTGGTATGGATAGGCATCAAGCTATTAATCCCAGAAGACGAGGCACATGGCAACGTCAACGGCAGCGCATCCATTTGGGCGGCAGTCAAAACCATTATCGTGGCCGATTTCGTAATGAGCCTGGACAACGTCATCGCCATTGCCGGCGCAGCCCAAGGAGCAAGCCCGGATCATCGCATGGGCCTAGTCATCTTTGGCCTGGTCATCAGCGTACCCATTATCATCTGGGGCAGCACCCTGGTACTGAAACTGATCGACCGCTTCCCCAGTGTTGTCACCTTCGGCGCGGCACTGCTGGGCTGGATCGCAGGCGGGATGCTGATTACTGACATCGTTATCGTTGAACGGTTCGGCGAGCCCTCACGTACATTGCAATTGGCGGCCGAAATTGCTGGCGCCTTGTTTATTGTGCTGATAGGCCGCTGGTGCGCATACCGCAAGCGCATTGCCGTGGCCAGCGCGTAGCGATTATTAGCGCACCGCGACGGCGTACTTTACTCTTCCGAACGATGCAGCAAACCTTCTAGCACCAGCGTATAGAAGCTATTGAATGCATCACCAATGGTCATGCCTGTTTCGGCAAGAAACTGTTGATTACGCAAGCGGTGCGCAGCGCCTAATATGGCTTCTGAAACCAGCCGAGAGTTGTACGACGTAAATACGCCGGCCTTGACGCCGGCATCTATTATGCCCTCAAGGCCTTGTACTCGCTGTTCCTGATAGGCATCGAATACCGCCTTGCCTTGTGCTGTTGAGTCCAGGTCAATAAAGCAGGCTTTGGTCATGCCTGACGTGTTGAGCGTGCCGTGCATATAGGCTCGAATAATGTTGACTGGCGCGGTTTCAGCTCGGGCCAGCCTGTAACCGCGCTCGAGCGTTTTATTGAATACATCGCTGCATATTTTTATGAACACCTCTTCTTTGGTAGGTGCAATTTCATATATTCGTCTTCTTGAGCAATTCAGGCGCGCGGCAATATCAGCAATCGTCAGGCTGGAAACCCCTTCGGTTATAAGCAAAGTAGTCAATTCTTGGATGAATTCTTCTTTTGTTCGTCTTTCCATTGCTCAGTATTTGGATGGTGATTGTAAAAAGTAACACAAGACGCCAAAACCACTCTGGAGCCCATTATCGATCAAGATGCGGTACTAAATTGTTTGACATGGTACCACTATACCGATACCATCATTGCACATCATGATGACCAGGAAATAAAAAATGCAAGGTGACATCAACCCACTTTATTCCGGTACAACTGTCGCACAGTTGTATCTTTCGGCCTTCAAGGCATTCCCAGACCGCAAGGCAATTGTCTGCGACGGTACTGTCCTGACCTATGCCATGCTGCATAAGCGCTGCAATCAAATCGCGCGGCTCTTGAAATCAAAGGGATTAAAAAAACAAGATGCCGTCGCCCTCTTGCTGGGGAATCGGGCAGATGCCATTGCAACGCTGGTTGCGGTTCAGTTTATTGGCTTACGCAGCGTTTCGCTGCATCCTATGGCATCCGAAGAAGACCATATTTTTGTTCTGGAAGACTCCCAAGCCAAGGCGCTTATCGTTGACTCGTCCAGGTTTCTGGAAAGGGCTGTGGCAATCAATAAGAAGGGGGTGAGTGCAAAAATATTCACCCTGGATGATTCTTCCATCGACGCCGGCTTGTTACAACAGGCAGCGCTTATGGACGATAGCGATTTTGTTCCAGAATCCGACCCAGACGAAGTTACCAAAATAGCTTATACGGGCGGTACAACCGGCAAATCCAAAGGGGTTCTTCAGCCGCATCGCACCGCCGTAACAATGATGAACTATCAGTTGGCAACATTTGAATGGCCAGCCGATATTCGTCTTTTGGCGGCAACACCCATTTCTCATGCGGCTGGGGCACTGATTCTTCCCGCTTTTATACGGGGTGGCACCGTTTACTTAATGGAAAAGTACACGGTCGACGAATTCCTGGATATCGTACAAACACATCGTATCAATTGCACCTTTCTCGTACCCACTCAAATCTATGGTCTCCTTGACCAGAACGACCTGGGCAAGCATGACTTGTCCAGCCTTGAGCTCATCCTGTATGGCGCCGCCCCCATAGCGCCACCCCGGCTAAAAGAAGCCCTGGAAAAAATAGGCCCCGTTTTTGCCCAGCTATACGGCCAAGCCGAAGCGCCAATGACCATCTGCTATCTAAGCAAAGGTGACCACGACCTGAATCGGCCACACTTGCTGGCCTCTTGCGGGCGAGTCATTACCGGCAACCAGGTGAAACTACTGGATGAGCACTTGCAAGAAGTGGCCACAGGCGAACTGGGCGAACTATGTGTTCGGGGGCCACTAGTCACCAACGGCTATTTCAATCGTCCAGAAGAAAATGACAAGGCGTTTGCCGGATCATGGCTTCATACCGGCGATATGGCCAAGCAAGATGCCGACGGCTATCTGTACATACTTGACCGAAGCAAAGACATGATCATTTCAGGTGGATTCAATGTTTATCCAAGCGAGATCGAAAACTGCCTGGCGCAACACCCCGACATTTCAATGTCGGCAGTAATAGGCCTGCCACACCAAAAATGGGGCGAAGAAGTGACCGCCGTCGTAGTAAAAAAGGCAGGCAAGCACCCAACCGAACAAGAGCTTATCGATTACGTGACCCAGCATAAAGGTGCACTAAATGCACCCAAGTCGATTATTTTCGAAGATGAATTGCCACTGACCGGTTTGGGGAAGATCAACAAGAAAGCGATACGAAGCAAGTATTGGCAAGGCCAAGACAGGCAAGTCAGTTAAGCAACACACACAGATTCAATCAAGTACAGACCTAGGAGACAACATGACATTAAAAAATATTCTGCTGGCAGTATGCACAGTAGCAACCGGCATAATGGGTACAAATGTAAAGGCAGATACCTTCCCGTCCCAGCCCTTACGTATTGTGGTTCCTTTTGGCGCAGGCGGCGTAACCGACCTGACGGCAAGAACATTCGGCAAAGCAATGTCGAAAACGCTTAATCAGCCTGTAATCATCGAAAATCGGCCTGGTGCAGGCGCCACAATAGGCGCTAACCATGTCGCAAAATCAGCACCTACCGGCTATACCATACTCTTGGGTACCAATGTGACACATGCAATCACACCCCAAATGATGAAACAAGCCCCCTATGATCCCTTGAAAGACTTTCAATCAGTCGCAACTTTTGGGCTTAATGGTAACGTGTTGCTGGTTAAGTCGGACTTCCCAGCAAATACGTTTGAAGAGTTCCTGGCCTACATCAGAGCGCACCCAAGCGACATTAACTACTCATCGGGTAGCGTAGGAAGCTCAGCACATTTAGCCGCTGAACTATTGAAGCAAGAAGTTAAAGGCCTAAGCTATACCCACATCCCCTTTGGAGGACCTGCAGAGGCCTTATCTGCAGTTATTGGCGGACACGTCGACTTCATGTTTTCGAACATTGGCGCCGCTGTAGGGCAATTAAAAGGGGGCAAAGTCAAAGCGCTGGCCGTAACAACAGCTCAACGTGTACCGCAACTGCCAGATGTACCAAGCATTGCCGAATCAGGGGTTGCTGGTTTTGAGGTTGTGGGATGGCTAGCAGCATTTGTGCCTGCCGGTACGCCCGCAGATATCACACAACGCCTGAATAGCGCCATCAATACAGCGCAAAATGATCCCGAACTACGCAAAACGCTAGATGCCGCAGCTGTGATCCCAGTCATAGCCACTTCTGACGAAACGGGTCAATTCGTGCAAAACGAATATACGAAATGGGGGCGCGTCATAGAGGCTGCCCACATTCCAAAACTTTAATCAATTACCGCATTATTTGGACAGTCTGACATGGCCACTGAAACAAAAGCATATATTGCCGGGATTTACGAACATCCCACCCGTTTTGCACCCGATAAATCCGTAGCTCAGCTGCACGCAGAATGTGCAGCCGGAGCGCTCAAGGATGCAGGCCTAAGCCTGGAAGATGTAGACGGCTACTTCTGCGCCGGGGATGCCCCGGGCGGCAGCCCCATCTCTATGGCCGAGTACCTGAACCTGAAACTTAAGTGGGTCGATGGCACCGAAATGGGTGGCTGCTCCTACCTGGTTCATGTCCGCCATGCTGCGTTGGCGATTGCCGCTGGAAAATGCTCTGTTGCTTTGATTACCTTGGCGGGCAAGCCAAAAAGCACTGGCGTCGCCACGGGTACGGCTCCGCGCATCCTTGGTCCAGAGCGTCCTGAAACGCCTTGGGACCTTCCTTACCAGCCAACTATCACCAGCATTTACGGAATGATCACGCAGCGCCACATGCACGAATATGGCACTACCTCAGCACAACTGGCCGCGATAAAAGTAGCCGCATCCCATCATGCCCAATATAACGAGCATGCTTTATTAAAGAAGGTCGTTACTGTCGACGACGTACTGAACTCCCCCATTATTGCCAGCCCTTTGCATAGGCTGGATTGTTGCGTCATAACTGACGGCGGCGGCGCAATCATCGTTACCAGCGCTGAAATCGCAAAAAACCTGAAGCGCCCTCGCGTCAAAATCATAGGCGCAAGTGAAACCATAAAAACCAGTAACGGGGGTTATATTGCACCGACGCAAACAGGGGCTGTTCAAACCGGGCCTGCGGCTTTTGCCGAAGCAGGCGTCACCCCAGCTGACATCAAATATGCCTCTATTTACGACAACTTCACCATCATGGTGTTGATGCAACTAGAGGATCTGGGCTTTTGCAAGAAAGGCCAGGCGGGTCACTTTGTAGCCGAGGGCAATCTGATCTCCGGTGTTGGACGCTTGCCCTGGAATACCGATGGCGGTGGCCTTTGCAATAACCATCCATCCAATCGCGGGGGAATCACCAAAGTGATAGAAGCGGTACGCCAACTGCGGGGCGAAGCGCACCCTAGCGTGCAAGTTAAAAATTGCGACCTGGCGCTGGCTGCCGGCCCAGGGTTGGTCGTGGGCGAAGGCCATGCACATGCGACCTTGATTCTGGAAAGAGAGTAAATCATGGAACAAAACACCATTCAAAACTACTTAGGCGATAGCTACGCCACTAATTATCCAGAAACCTACCCCTTCTGGGAGGCAGCCGAGCAGGGTCAGTTGCTATTGAAAACCTGCTCTGACTGCGAGCGCGCGCACTGGTACCCTCGCATAATCTGCCCCTTGTGCGGCAGTGGCAATACTTTGTGGAAACAAGCTAGCGGTAAAGGCACCTTGTACACATTCAGTGTCATTGCTCGAGCCGAACCACCCTATGCGCTCGCCTATGTTCAATTGCAAGAAGGGCCTATTGTCATGACCAATCTTGTCGATTGCGATTTTGACAAACTTCAAATTGGCGACCCAGTACAGGTGAAGTTTCGAGCGACTAAAGAAGGTAGAAGCATGCCTGTGTTTGCACCCGCTGCGGGATAAGTTTAGTACGATGATGGTCGGATTACGCCTTTGGCTAATCCGACCTACGAACCCTGGGCCGTGGTGTACGCATATGGCTCGCAATCCTTGGCCTTGAAGAATGGTGGTGGCTATGTATGAATCAAAAAACGAGCCTTTGCTGCCTACATGGCATTTCACACTGCGCATGTTCAAACACATAGGCTTGGCCATGGCCATCGTGGTTATCACCTTGTCGGTTGGGGTGTTGGGCCATTTGTGGCTGGAACCTATTCACTGGCACGACGCAATATTGAATATATCGCTGATACTGGCAGGCATAGGCCCTTTTATCATGCCGGCCAGCGTAGCTGGGAAGATGTTCTTTGCGCTTTACAGCATTCTTGTAGGGCTGGTGTTTATCACAACTCTGGGCCTGACCCTGGCGCCACTGGCGCATCGGCTAATCCACAAATTTCATCTGGATGACGAGACTGACTGACCCATGGGAAAGGCAGCCATGTCTTCATTTATAGCTGCCTGCCGTGCACAACAGTTGCTTATCACATTGAACAAACCGCGGTGAAAACAGTGTCATCGCTGACACCAATGTCATCCGTTAGCCGACTCACGTTGCCTCAACCCCATGTCGAACAGGGAAAAGATCTCGTTTGCAATGTGCTGTGCTGTCCATTCGCCATCAGCGCTATACCAGGACGTGACCCAATGCATTGCACCAAACAGAATGAACGCCGCCATCTTTGCATCGCAAGGGCGGATAGACCCGTCCTTAATACCATCGGCAATCATATTGCGCACACCACGATCTATGCTTCGAAACGCAGGAATAAGCTCGCGTCGGCTGCTTTCCCCCAACGGAAT
Source organism: Alcaligenaceae bacterium (assembly GCA_013416445.1). Classification (GTDB taxonomy): domain Bacteria; phylum Pseudomonadota; class Gammaproteobacteria; order Burkholderiales; family Burkholderiaceae_B; genus Pollutimonas. The sequence continues at coordinate 23,061 of JACCER010000008.1, read as the reverse complement.
GACACCTGACAACACCAGGCAGCGACCGAAGTCGCCCGTCATCACAACGACATAACGTTCAATGAACAAACGCAGCTTCTCCAGGCCATTGCAGCCATTGTTCTGTGCATGAATAATAGCCGGGTCGATATCCAGCATGGCCTGCTGTTGAATTCGCAACAGAATATCGTCTTTGCTTTTTACGTAGTAGTACAACGTTGGTTTGGTTACGTTCAGGCGGCGGGCCAGTTCATTGATGGATGTAGCATGATAGCCACCTTCATTAAACAGCTGCGCAGCTGCCCTTAGAATTGCAAGCCGCTTAAGTTTCGTTTGTTCTTTATCGTTTTTGGGGCCGCTTTTCCAGGTTGGCATTGCTGTCTGGTTTGAACCTGCCCGTTTTGCAGTCACACTGGCTTGCGAAACATTATTTTTATGCTGTTTTTCTATCATGGTGGAATCCTAGCATGTGGCTTGTTTGATGTATTTATTTTCATATTGACAACCTACCTACCGGTAAGTATATTACCAAAAACAATCAATATCAGAGCTTGTATGGCGCTTGATAAGTACGGGTGTAGATAATGAATCAGCAATAACAACGTAATCAAGCCATGGAGAACATGAATGAGTTTTGAAATGATGCAAGTGCATTCAAGCGGTCTTGGGCCAGAATGTGATGCGCTGCGCAACGAAGTTCGTATATTTGTCCAAAACGAGCTCACCGAGAACGGGTTTGTACCGCAGTGCGATAGCTGGCTACGCGGTTTCGATAAGTCATTCAGCCGCAAGCTGGGCGCAAGAGGCTGGTTGGGTATGACCTGGCCCAAGGCATATGGTGGCTATGAACGCTCGCCACTAGAACGCTTTGTCGTCATTGAAGAGCTTCTGGCGGCTGGCGCACCCGTTGCCGCGCACTGGATAGCCGAACGCCAAATGGGCCCCAGCGTGCTGCGCTATGGCACACATGAACAGAAAAACAAGATTCTGCCTGGCATTGCCAGCGGCGATTACGTCATTGCCGCCGGCTATAGCGAGCCAGATGTAGGCTCCGATCTGGCTTCAGTCAGGACGAGGGCAGAACGGGTGACGGGGGGATGGCAACTAAACGGCACCAAGGTCTGGTCCAGCCACGCGCACCATGCTGATTTTTTGTTCGTGCTGTGCCGAACAGAACCCGCTTCAGCCGGCAAGCATGAAGGCTTGTCCATACTGATGGTTGCGCTCCCAGCGCCAGGCGTCACTATCCGACCTATCCCCTTACTGACAGGCGAGCATCATTTCAATGAAGTGATCATGCAAGATGTTTTTGTACCCGACGATATGCTGCTTGGCCAGTCTGGCCAAGGCTGGCAGATGATCACATCCGAGCTCGTCCTAGAGCGCAGCGGGCCCGAGCGCTTCATGAGCACTTTTCCTTTACTGGTAGAACTGGTGCGACGCTGCCAGGCTGAACCCGAGAACACCTCTGCCCTGGTTGCCGTCGGCGAATTGGTAGCACGTTTTGAGGCCTTGCGAATTTTATCAGTCACTATTGCCAAGGCCCTCGAGAACGGAAACAGCCCTGGCGTCGAGGCTGCCGTGGTAAAGGATATGGGCACTCGTTTCGAAAGCGATGTCACAGAAACCGCAAGACTGCTGTTTCCAGTACAGCCGTCCTGGAACAGTCACGACACTTTCACCCGCTACGTTGCACAATCGGTAATGCATTCGCCAGCTTTTACCCTGCGAGGCGGTGCCAACGAAGTATTGCGCGGCATCATTGCCCGCGGATTGGGGATGCGCTAATGGACAACACAATTGCAATGTTAAATGAGTCTGTCAGCCGCATGCTGGCCGAGCAGGCAAACCCAAACACAACGCTAGAAGCCGAGAAAACGGGCATCGACAGCCATCTCTGGCAATCGCTTTGCAAGCTGGGGATAGCAGGCAGCGATGCTAGCGATATGCAGACAGACGAACATATGGCCATATTGCAGGCGCTTGGCTATGCTGGCGCACTGGTTCCCTACGCGGAAAGCGAAGCAATCGGACGCTGGCTAAGCAACGCCGCAAAAATCACTGCCACAGATATTCAAACCATATGCATTCTGCCCGCGTGCGATATTGCCTTGAACGACGATGGGTCGGTACAGCTTCAAACAGATGGGTGCGTCGTCCCTTGGGGACGATTTGCACAGCAGGTTTTATTCAGCTTCGAGTCTAACGGACAGGCCTGGATTGCAGTGACACCCACAGATCAACTCGATCTGCAGCATGGGCACAATATGGCTGGCGAACCGCAAGATAGCATCGGCCTATCCAGCATCAAGGTGCCTGGTATCAACGTACATGCAGTCGATGCCTGTTACGGGCCACAAGCAGTCCGTGCGCGCGGCGCTTTATGCCGGGCCAAGCAAATGGTGGGCGCCATGAACAAGGTCAATGCTGCAACACTGCAGTATTCGCATGATCGAAAACAGTTTAATCGCTCGTTGTCACAATTCCAGGTCATCCAGTCTTATTTGGCTGCCATGACCGGAGAATACTGCGCAGCACTTGCTGCAGCCGAAATGGCGGTGGCGGCATCTGACAGGCAGACAGCAATACGCACAATCGCGTCCGCCAAAATACGCGCAGGTCAGGCAGCCAGGGTGATCAGCGCGCACGGGCATCAAGTGCACGGCGCAATAGGATTTACCAGGGAATTCCCGCTCAACCTCTGGACCCGGCGCTTGTGGTCCTGGCGCGAAGAATACGGCAACGAGGCCCACTGGGCACGCGAACTGGGCGCCATCATTGTAGGGGCAGGAGCAGACGCGCTCTGGTCCGGCATAACCGCAACAGTTCAGGAAGCTTGATATGGATGATTTACTTTTTGAAGTAGTGAACCGTGTTGCTTATATCCGGTTGAACCGCCCGGAATACAAAAACGCCTTCACTCTGGAAATGATTGATCAATGGGCGCAACACCTGATCGATGCTGCCAATAATCCAGACATCGGGGTGGTAGTGCTTACTGGCCAAGGCGACAGCTTCTGCTCTGGTGTCGACCTGAGCATCATGAAAACACTACAAGAACGTAACAGCGCACTTGAATGGAAATCAGTGTTGTGGGATAGGGTGCACAAAATTGCCTTCGCCCTGCAGCAGCTCGACAAGCCCGTTATCGCGGCAGTCAATGGCGTCGCCGTAGGTGCAGGCATGGATATGGCGCTAATGTGCGATATGCGCTTCATGGCTGCTTCAGCACGGATGTCAGAAGGCTATATACGAGTCGGCGCCGTACCCGGCGATGGCGGCTGCTATTTTTTGCCACGTCTGGTGGGCCGCGCAAAAGCGCTCGAACTCATGCTGTCTGGGGATTTCATCGATGCACAAGAGTCTCTGCGCATCGGACTCGTCAACCGGGTCTACGACGATGCCGAACTCCAAGCTCAAACTCGAAAGTTTGCCGAAGAACTGGTTGGCAAAAGTCCAATAGCACTACGCATGATCAAACGTGCCATTGATCAAAGCCTGACCTCAGACCTGCGTACCAGTCTTGACCTGATCTCGTCGCATATGGGTGTGGTGCTGACCACTGAAGACTCAGCCGAGGCGTTGGCCGCTTTTCAGGGCCGTCGCACGCCACAATTTACGGGTAAATAGGCATGAAAAAAGCACAACCACCTACCCTGCCGCCTGGTATGGAGCGCAATGGTCCTTTGGCGGGTCTGCGCATCGTCGATCTCAGCTCAGTCCTGCTTGGGCCTTTCTGCACGCTGATCCTGGGCGACATGGGGGCAGATGTCGTCAAGGTAGAAACCTTGAGCGGCGATAGCACTCGTTCGATAGGCCCGGCACGTCACGCAGGCATGAGCGCCGTCTTTCTGTCAGTCAACCGGAATAAACGCAGTATTGCGCTTGATCTCAAACACCCCGATGGGCGCGCCGCCTTGCTGGATCTTCTACGCGATGCCGACGTGTTTATCACCAACGTAAGACGTAAGCCGCTAGGCAGGCTGGGCTTGAGCTACGAAGAAGTGGCAGCCGTCAATAAAGAAATCATTTATTGCAATGCAGTAGGCTATGCTGAAGGCGGCCCTCTGCAAGATGAACCAGCCTACGATGACATTGTTCAGGCGAATAGTGGCATAGCCGCGCTGCAAGCTTACTTTTCAGGCGCGCCGCAGTATGTGGCAACCGTCATGGCCGACAAAGGCGCTGGCATGATGGCGGCACTGGCCATCATGGCCGCGGTACGGCATCGGGAACAAACCGGAAAAGGCCAGAAAGTCGAGGTTCCAATGTACGAATCCATGGTCTGGTTCACCATGACCGAACACTTGTACGGCCACACTTTCGTGCCACCACAAGGCGCTACCGTATACCCACGCCCAGTATCCAAGTTCAGGCGCCCCTATCGCACCCAGGATGGCTATCTTGCCGTGGTGCCCTATAACGATAAACAATGGCTGCGATTTTTCAAGCTAATCGGGCAAGAAGAGCTCGCGGCTGATCCACGCTTCATTTCAATTGACCAGCGCACCCTGAATATTGATGCGCTTTATGGCTTGCTGGAAGATGCCATTGCGCAAGGCACTACCGCACATTGGGTACAAGCGCTTGGTGAAATTGATATTCCTGCCTATCCGGTCAGGCATCCAGACGAACTGATGCAAGAACCGCAACTGGTTGCAACCGGATTTTTCCGTGAACTCGAGCACCCCTCTGAAGGGCCGATAGTAATGATGGATTCTCCAATGAAACTGTCAGACAGCCCAATTGGCGTGCGTCGACATGCACCCAGGCTTGGTGAGCATTCACGCGAACTATTGACCGAAATTGGATATTCCAAAGACAAAATAGTCGCATTGGCAACAAGTGGCGCCATTTTGATTGACGATACGGATCCAGCCAGTACCGTCAAGGCTTGAGTAGTTGCGCGTAGCCATTAAAGCGGCTGGAATTCTTAAGGAGTGAGGCAATGGCGAACAAAACACAAAAAGTAATTCTGGGAAGCTCAATGTGCATGATGCTAATGGCATTCAGCGCTCCAAGCATGGCCAAGCCCATAACACTAAGGGTGGCCGACTCTTTTCCGGCAACACATTGGCTATCGGTGGAAGTTACCAAGTACATGATGAAGCGGGTAACAGAACTGACCAATAACGATGTTGAGTTCCAGTACTACCCGTCTGAACAGCTAGGTAAAGCCAAAGACTTGCTGGCACTGTCAGTTTCCGGCGTCACCGATATCGCTTATGTTGCACCTGCATTTGTAGGCGACAAAATGCCGCTGTCCGTGGTGGGCGAACTGCCTTTGCCCGCTCGATCTGAATCCGCCTGCCCCGGCACCATGGCCTACTGGAAAATTGCCAAGCCCGGCGGCATCCTGGATCAAAAAGAATTCGCACCCAACGGCGTACGCCTGCTGTTTACAGTTGTTCTGCCCCCTTATCAACTGGTGACCAAATCCCAATTCTCATCACTCCAAGATATCAAAGGCATGAAAATACGCACTAGCGGCGCACCCAAAGAACTGGCATTGCGCACGCTGGGCGCCGTTCCAATCCAGATTCCATCACCTGAAATCAACGAGGCCATGGGGCGTGGCACCGTAGATGGCGCCCTGCTCCCAATTGGCAGTGTGCGTCCTTATGGCCTGGATGCATCCGCCCGGTATTTTACTGTCGGAGAAAACTTCGGCAGTTTCGTTGCCAATTATGTCATTAGCGAGCGCAAATGGAAGTCACTGCCACCCCAGGCGCAAAAAGCGCTTGAACAAATTGGCGAAGAGGTCAGCAAGCGCGGATGCGATATTGCTGACCAGCAAGAACGGGAAAGCATTCAATTCCTGAAAGAAAAAGGCATTAAACAGGTTGACTTACCCCAGTCCGATGTTGCCCCATTACGAAACATGCAAAACTCCGTTGGCAAAGAATGGGCCCAGGCGCTGGATAAGCGCAACAAGGCTGGTACGGAAATTCTGAATGCCTACCTGGACGCAATGAAGCAGCAACATTAACCACACCAGGAACCTAGACCTCGTCCGGCAGCGTCAGCACACCCCTGGCCTGCAGGGCAAGCAGATCTTCGTCGCTCATGGAAAGCAGTTCGCGCAGTACATCGCGAGTCCCTTCGCCCAGCGTGGGTGGCGCAAGACGAATGGGCAGGCGTTGGCCATCAAGGCGGTACGGCGGCGCAAGTACGTGGGTGCTTCCTGCAACCGGATGAGGCATTTCCTGCACCAGGTTCCCCTGGCGGGTTCGCTCGCTGGTCAGCGCCTCGTGCAGACCACTGACGCGGCCACATGGGATGCCGCAGGCGACCAGTCGTTCTAGCATGACATCACGCGAAAAAGCCTTGATGGCGTCGGCCAGTATCGACGCCAGTTCCACACGGTTCTGGCTCTTGGCCCGCTCTACGTTGGTAGCAAAGCGCGGATTCTCGACGATGTCGGGACGCTCGATGACTTGCTGGCAGAATTTAATGAACTGCGCGTTATTGCCTACTGTAATGATCAGTGGCCCATCGGCCGCCTCGAACATGCCATAGGGCATGATGGAAGGATGGGCATTGCCGTAGCGTTCCGGGTCGTGCCCCAGCTTGAGGGCATCGAGGCCATAGTAGCCAGTGACCATGACGCCGCAATCGTATAGCGCCATTTCAATAAGCCGGCCCTGCCCCGTTTTGCTGCGGCGAAACAAAGCGGCCAACACCGCCTGAGCAGCAAACATGCCTGTCATCATATCGACAACGGCCACGCCAAACTTCAGCGGCGGCTGTTCGGCCTCGCCATTGATCGCCATCAGGCCGGCTTCCCCTTGAATCACCAGATCGTAGCCGGGGCGAGTGGCCTCGGGACCGCTGCTATTGTAGCCAGCCACCGCGCAATAGATCAGGTCAGGCTTGATGGACTTGAGCTTTTCGTAGCCCAGGCCCAGGCTCTCGGCGCCGCCTGTCTTGAAATTATGAACGACCACATCGAACTGCGGCAGCATATCGTAGATGATTTGCACGCCTTCTTTGCTTTGCAAGTCCAGGGTAATGGAACGCTTGTTGCGATTCATGCTGTTGTAGTAGGTGGTTTCGGTCTTGCCTACACGTATACCCCAATCGCGCGTATCGTCCCCTTTGCCGGGACGCTCTACCTTGATGACCTCGGCGCCGAAATCGGCCAGCACCTGACCACATAGCGGCCCTGCGAACACACGCGAAAGATCAAGTACACGTACTCCATCAAGCGGAAAATCTATGCCTTCTGTCGATACGCTGGTAACCATTATCTTGTCTCTCTGAAAAATCCGGATAAAGACGCTATGGTACGCTGAGATTGTGATTGGCGGGTGGCCGTCCATACACTCAAAAAAACATGTTGGACTACATATATAAGGACAGTATCATGAGTGCACTTAGTGGAATCCGTATTATCGAGCTGGCTGGTATCGGCCCCTCGCCCATGGCCTGCATGCTGCTAGCCGATATGGGAGCGGATGTCGTGCGTATCGAACGCACAGAGGCGGCAGACTTGGGGGTCAAACGACCGACCAAGTACAACCTGCTCGCACGCAATCGTCGCTTGCTGTCGCTAAACCTGAAGCAGCCAGAGGCGGTGGCTCAAGTGCTGGACCTGGTACAACATGCAGATGTGCTTATCGAAGGCTTTCGCCCAGGTGTCACAGAGCGGCTGGGCTTAGGGCCCGACGTCTGCCTGGCACGCAACCCCAAGCTGGTATATGGACGGATGACAGGTTGGGGCCAGACCGGACCACTGGCACAAGCCGCCGGCCACGACCTGAACTATATCGCGCTTACGGGCGTCCTCCATGCCATAGGTCGTGAAGGGCAAGCACCGTCGATACCACTCGCGCTCACCGGAGACATGGGCGGCGGCGCCTTGTATCTGGCCATGGGCGTCTTGGCAGCATTGCTCGAGGCCAGCAAATCCGGACAAGGGCAAGTCATTGATGCCGCAATAGTTGACGGAGCAGCTTCATTGGCCACCGCCTTTTACGGAATGCATGCGGCAGAAATCTGGCAAGATGAACGCGGCACCAATATCCTGGACTCTGGCGCACCGTTCTACGATGTATATGAATGCAGCGACGGCCAGTGGATTTCCATCGGTCCGCTGGAGGCTCGCTTCTATTCCTTGCTGCTGGAAAAACTCGAAATAGAGCCATCCCAATTGGGTGCACAAAATGATCGCTCGGCCTGGGCAAATGCCAAGATACTGTTTTCACAGCGCTTTCGCACCCGCACCAGGGCGCAGTGGTGCGATCTTCTAGAAGGCACAGATGTCTGTTTTGCCCCGGTACTTTCCTTTGCCGAAGCGCCGCAGCATCCGCACCTTAAGGCTAGAGAAACATTCATCGATATCGATGGCGTTATGCAGCCCGCACCAGCGCCGCGATTCAGCCGTACACCTTCAAAGAAACCACATGCACCGTGTGAGGTACCCAATACAGATATGGCGAGCCTTATTTCAGAATGGAGCAGCGGCGCCTAGCCGTCGGATACCGCCCTTTCTGCTGCTCGTACCGCAAACACAGCGCTGGCCTTAAGCATGACCTTGGCCCCGACCTTCAACTGGCAAGAGGCGTAGATTAATCTGCGCCCTTTCTTGTCGATCTGGACATGTGCTTCGAGCCAGTCTCCGGGCTTGACCGCATTCAGGTATTCAACCGACATCTGCACTGTGACCGAGGATGTCTGGGTTTCCTTGCCTATGTAATACCCCAGAGCGCAGTCGGCCAGCGTGGCCAGCAAACCGCCGTGCGCGATGTTGTGCATGTTCGTGTGCAATTCTTGCACGCGCAGCGCCAGCACGTTGCCGGCGTCGGTCTGATAGAGGTTACCGATTTCTGCTACATAAAGCATGAAGGGGCTGCTTGGATGCCAGCGGTGGAAATTGTCGGGAATGGATTGATTCATATAAGAATGTGGTGGTGGTTCGCATGTATTGCACACTACCAGGCGCAGCACCCGGCAGCATAAAAGCCGCAACCAAAGGATCGCGGCTGCGACCTAGATCATATCGCAGGCAAAGGCGGAACGCGACAGAACCCTAAATATCTGCGCTGGACTCCTGCTTTTCCTGAACATTTTCCAGCTCCAGGACAGCATCCACCGCCCATGCGCCGTCCGGGGTCGCGATGACAGGATTGAGGTCAACCGACCTTAATCGAGGCCCAGCCTGGGCGGCAAAGACGGAGAGCCTTGACAGCATTTCCGCCAACGCGTTGAAATCAACAGCCTTGCTGCCACGAACTCCTTCCAGGAGAGGCAGCCCCCGTATGGATTTGATGACCTCGTGCGCCTCATTGACATTGAAGGGGCAACGCCGCAAAACGACATCTTTGAATACCTCTACATGGATACCGCCGAGCCCGAACAAGGCCATGGGGCCAAAAATCGGATCGTGCTGAATACCCATAATGCACTCCACGCCCTTCTTCACCTGCTGCGATACAAGGACGCCATCTATCCGCGCATCGGGAACTGCATGCCAAGCGCGGGTAATGAGCGTTTCGTACGCACTACCCACCGCTGCGGCAGTATCCACATTGAGCAGCACGCCGCCGATCTCAGTTTTATGCAAGATGTCGGGCGACAAGATTTTCATGACTACCGGATATCCAATTTGCGCGGCAGCTTGCTGCGCTTGTTCTGCACTTGTGCAAATGTGATCCTGGGTGACACTAATGCCGGCCTCTGCCAGTACAAGCTTGCTTATTGCCTCGTTTGGCGTCTGCGCTGGTAAAGCAAAATTGGGCAGGCCGGGAGGCATGGATGGTTCCCTGGCCGCAAACGCCTGACCTAGTCTGCCCAATGCAGCAATTGCCCGTACGGCACGCCCTGGATCATCAAAAACCAGAAAGCCGTCTTCTTCATACTGATGAACGAGATCGTCCGACGCCAGTACCGACAAGATATAAAGAATGTCTGGCCGGGCCTTACGGATGCGACGCAGCTCAGCGCGCAGGCCAGGCGCAATCGAAGCCACACCACCCGCCTGACTGAAGAAGATCAGCATTGAGCTATAGCGGTCGCTTTGTACCATTTCAATGCCAAAGTTGCCCGTCAGGGTGATTTCGTTCAGCGCCTGCGCTGTGCAATCGACAGGATTGCGAGTTGACGAAAATGGCAACATGGCTTGCATACGAGCACGGGCATCGGCTGGAACTTCCGGCAACGAAACGCCGTGTTGTTCGGCATCGTCTGAAATAATGATGCCGGCGCCCCCGCTTACGGTCAACACCCCCATAGTATTGTTTTCGGGATAGATGCCTAGGGCTGCAGCCTTGGCGACATCGAGCGCCTCTTGGGCGCTATTAACGCGAATCACCCCGAATTCACGCAATACCGCATCGATCACGGCATCGTCACCTGCCAGAGCTGCTGTGTGCGACATTGCGGCTTGCGAACCAAGCGCCGACCGCCCCGCCTTTAGCAGGATCACAGGCTTGCGGGCCGCTTTAGCCAGCCGCAAGGCGTCAATCAGCTCATAGCCATTACGCACACCTTCTATGTAGCTGATGATGACATCAATATCATTGTTTTCGGCCATCCAGCCGATTGCTTCAGCAACCGTGATATCTGCCTCGTTGCCGGTTGCAACGAAAACCGAGATCCCCAGCCTTTGTGCACGGGCGGCACTAAGCATATGCGCGCCATATGCCCCCGACTGGCTGGCAATCCCGATTCGGCCAGGCAAAGGCCACCCTGTTTCAAGCGTGGCTGTGAAGGTGCCCCAGAAATTACTTTTCTCATTGAAGACCCCCAGACTATTAGGGCCCAAAATACGCATGGATCCAGCCGCGTCAATGATTTGTTGCTGCAGCAATTCTCCTTTTGCACCGGCCTCTGCAAAGCCTGAACTAAAAATCACCGCATTCTTGACTTTTTTTGATGCAAGCGCTTTGAGTGCTTCAGGAACCAGTTCGGCAGCCAGGGCAAGAATTGCCACATCAGGGCTTCCTGGAAGTGAAGACACATCATGATAAGCACGCAGGCCCTGGACCGTGTCACGCATAGGGTTGACGGGGTAAATGTCTCCGGCAAAGGGCCGTTCCAGCATGTACTTCAAGGCACGACCGCCAATGCGATGTGGGTCGTTCGAGGCGCCAATAATGGCGACGGACTTAGGTTCGATCAATGAAGACAAGGAAGAGAAGTTTTGCATGGGCAACCCGTTTAATTAATTGGATATTTGGCTATTTATCAAGCGCCTTGCTCTGCTATTACAGCAAACATACGATGTTACGTCAGACAAAACAATTATTAAAAAATTATACAACGAGCTCATATCACACATACATCAATATGATTATTAACAATAAAATATCACAACACAACCACAACTCAAGCAATGATGTTTCATGTAGCGAAACAAAATAATAAATATTTGATTTTAATGAAAGGCTATGCCACCATTCGCCAATACAGAAATTCTTCCAAAAAATCAGTCCAACAAGGAACAATGAGTATGTCTTCCCTCAATCCTGAGCTAAATGAAACCGAAGATTTGATTCGCATGATCGATGAAAGCGCAGCACATGTACTGAAGGACGACCTCCTTCGTGCGCGCAAGCAGCGATTCACTACCCCGGGCTTTGAAAAATCCAAATGGGACGAGTTCTCCCGGCTCGGCTGGCTCACACTATGCACAGACGAACAAGAAGGGGGCTTGGGCCTGGGCGTGCGCGAGCTTTGCACTCTTGCACATCGGCTTGGTCAACAACTGACGCCCGAGCCAATTTTGTTCCCAGCCTTGATCGCAAGTGTCCTGCCCGAGGCCAACAGGCAAGAACTGTTCGAATGCAAACAAGTCATCCTCCCCGCTTTCGTCACCTATGGGCAGCCTGCACCCGCCTTCCACAACGGCATAGTTACTGGGCACATCGATTGCATTCCCTATGCCTTAGGTGCCGATGCTTTCCTTGTTCAGCTCGAAGAAGGCGCCGCCCTGATTCGGCCTGACGAACAGGGTGTATCACTAACTGAACACAAGACCCATGACGGTGGGCATTTCTGCACCCTTCAACTCAAGGGCGCACAGGCGCAGCAGTTATCTTGTGATATGGCAACTATTCGGGAACAAGCCACACTGGTCGTCAGTGCCTACTTGTTAGGTCTTGCTGAAAAAGCATTCCAGATGACACAAGACTACACCAAGGAACGTGTGCAGTTTGATAAACCCATCGGTTCATTCCAAGTCATACAACACCGTCTGGTCGATTTATTCCTCGAGCTAAAGCTTGGGCGAGCCGCACTCAATGCCGCCACCACAAGCTTTGCCGCCGGTATCCGAGGCAGCGCAGCCGAACTATCAGTGTCGTTGGCCAAAGCGCGCCTGAGCAAAGCCTGCAGCGTGATCACCCGCGCCGCCATTCAACTCCATGGCGGCATAGGCTATACAGACGAAGCCGATATCGGGCTGTACCTCCGAAAAAGCATGACCATGTCGGGTATGTTCGGCACGGAATCTTTTCACCGCAACCGTGCTTTTTCATTGATGGAGAACAATCATGGCTAACGCACAAGACATGAACATTCTGGACAACATCGAGTTTCGGGCAATATTAAGAGGCTGGATTGAAGCCAACTATCCACCCGAGATCCGCTCGCCTACCAAACGCCTGCATTTGCGAGACAACTGGCCCTGGTATAAGGCCCTCTCCGAGCAAGGCTGGTTATGCCCCGGTTGGCCACGTGAATATGGGGGCATGGCGCTATCCCCTGAAAAACAAGTCATCATGACCGAAGAGTTCGAACGCCATGGCTGCGCACGGCTGAACGATCACGGCATCACCATGCTGGGCCCATTGCTGATTCGTTATGGTACCGAAGCTCAAAGACAGCATTTTCTACCAAAAATCATCTCGGGCGAACACATTTGGTGCCAGGGCTATAGCGAACCCGGCGCTGGATCAGACTTGGCTGCACTTCGCACAAAAGCCGACCGGGACGGCGATGAATGGGTTATTAATGGCCAAAAAATCTGGACTACCATGGCCAATGACGCCAATTGGATCTTTGTGCTGGTCCGCACAGACCCTATGGCGCGCAAGCAAGATGGCATCAGCTTCCTGCTGGTCCCCATGGACAGCCCTGGGGTCACCGTCAGGCCTATCCTCAACCTGGAAATGCATGACGAATTCTGTGAAGTCTTCTTCGACAATGTCCGGGTTCCAGCCAACAACCTCATCGGAGCAGTAAACAAGGGCTGGTCTATGGCAAAGGCCCTGCTGGGATTCGAGCGCATATTTATCGGCTCCCCACGCCAGGCTGATTATGCCTTGACGCGGTTGCTGGAAGTTGGCCGTTTATACAATATTCAAGACGACCCCATTTTCCGTGATCGCTGCTCGGTATTTTTCCTTGACCTGGAAAACCACAAGGCGCTTTTCGCTGAATATCTGGAATTAATTTCACAAGGGAAGCAGCCGGGGCCAGATGTTTCATTGCTCAAGATATGCCAGTCTGAATTATTCGGCCGCATCACAGACTACATGCTGGAGCTTACAGGGGAAATGGGCGGAGCAATCAATAGCCTGGATCAAGACAGCGCACTGAACCCGTCAGCGCAATTCTTGCAAGCCCGGGCCGCAACCATATACGCCGGCAGTTCCGAGATACAGCGAAACATAATCGCAAAAACAGTTTTGAACTTGCCGTCCTGAGCAAGCAAACAGCCTTACCGCATCCACGGAGGAGACACCACATGCGTAAATCAAGCTTTATAGCAGCCGGCCTTGCAGGCCTTATGAGCATTACAGTTTCAGCACAAGCCGAAAATTACCCTGACCGCGCCATCAGTCTAATCATTCCTTATGCACCAGGCGGCGTTACCGATGTGTCCATGCGCCTGGTTGCCCAGAAGCTTGAACAACATCTTGGGCAGACAATAGTCGTTGAAAACAAAGCCGGTGCAGCCACTACGATAGCAAGCAACTACGTCAGCCGCCAAAAGCCAGATGGCTATACGCTTTACGCTGCCTCAGTTTCCCTGCCTTTGAACAAGTATTTGCAAAAGAACGTGCAATACGATGCCTTCAAAGACTTCACAATACTTTCCGGCCTGGTGGACTCACCATTCGTTCTTGAAGTCAGTTCTGCACTAGGAATAAAGACCATGGACGAATTGGTCAAAAAGATGCGCGAAAATCCGGGCAAATACACTGCTGGTGCTTCAGGGGTTGGCGCCATGAATCACATTGCCACGGAAAGCTGGCTGCAACGGGGAAAGCTGGATGCACTACTAGTGCAATATCAAGGTGGAGCCCAAGTCCGCATGGCCATCCTGGGGGGCGATATTCATATGACATTTGCTACGCTCAATGAAGCCCTTCCTTTGAAAAACGACGGAAAAGTCGAGTTTATCGCTGTCACAACACCAAAAAGGCTCAACGCTTACCCTGATGTTCCCACCATAAAGGAATCCATGGGCCTGGATAACTTCGAAGCCGTTTTCTGGACCGCACTGGTGGCGCCCAAAGGAATGGATCAGGCACGTGCAGACAAAATCCGTGTGGCCATGCAAAAAGTTGCCCAAGATGAGGACTTGCGTGCCAAACTAGAACTTCAAGGCGTCACCTTGAATATTACCGATGCAAAAGCCACAGTAGAACGCATGAAGGCCTCGGAGCAAGCCTTCGCACCCATAATAAAAGCGTTTCAAAAAGAGCAATAAACGCTTCATTATCACTTGAGTCAACAGGGCAGAATCATATTATTCAATTCTGCCCTGCTTGATTTCCGAGCAACGGCTTACCTCAACATCTTCTGAATATGATCTTGCTCGTGCTTCAGGGCCCGGACAAGCAAATCTTTACGGTCGGCGATCCTTTCCCTTAATGCCGTTACGCTGATGGCCGCAATGACATTTCCATGTGGATCACAAATTGGGCAGGCAATGCCACCCAGCTTTTCTATCACGACATCCAGCAGCATGACGTAACCTCGCTCGCGGGCTAGCTGTATTTGCTCCAGGATGACATGACGAGTCATTCGGGGATAAGACTCGGCGGCACGGCTTAAGGTAATTTCCATGATGGCGTCATGCTCTGAAGGCGGAGCCCATGCCAGCAACGCCATGCTGCCCGCCCCAATACCTAGCGGCCGCCGGGTTCCAACTTCTAGTGTACGGCTACTGATAGGGTAATCCCCAGTCATTCTGTCGATACAGATCGCTTCCGTTCCCGAACGAACCGAAAGCAAGGCAACGTCTCCAGAAAGGTCTGCTATACGCAATAAGCTGGGACGCACCAGTTCACGCAGATCAGGGAGCTGTGAGGCCACTGCCATCGCAGTGACCTCTGGACCAAAGCAGTACCTGGGTGGGTTACCGGAACGCTGGATAAAATCATTGGCGGAAAGCGCGTCCAAAATGCGTAACGCCGTGACACGATGCAAGCCAGTGGAATGGGAAATTTCGCTGAGCCGTAGCGGAGAACGCTCGGACAACAGACTGAAAATCGCACACACTTTGTCAATTGCGTTGCCTTGGCCCAGCTTCATGGCTTTTGACATGGGGGCTGGTTTCTTTGTCACCATAGATCAATAATCAATAAAAAGGGAATCTGATATGCCCGGAAGCAACAGCTTAGGGCTCGTCGAGATGCAGGCAATACGTTAATTTGGCTGCCCGGCAACGCAATAGCAGTTCATCGGCGTTTCATTTCGAACTGATCCAAGGTGCGTGCGTACCAGCCTCTTCCATGCATCCTCGCGATCAGTTCCAAGGCACTTGTATCAATATGACAACGCTCTGCATCCAGGACGTACTGACTGTCTATGTGAACCGCCAGTACCTCTCCAAGCACTATCATCTGTTTGGGGCCGGTATCTATTGCTTGAAACGTGCGGCATTCAAAAGCCACTGGCGAGCCTTCAATTCGCGGCGGAGCAACCTTAAGAGAAGCTATTTCTTTTAAATTTGCCAGTTCTAGTTCATTTACGTCTGCTGCTACAGCGGCAGACGTAATATTCATTGCAGACGCCAGAGACTCGGGAACCAGATTGACTACGAACTCTTGGGTGGCAATGATGTTCCTGGCCGTATCTTTGGCGCCCCCTTCCGGATTGTGCAGCAAGCCAATCGCCAATATGGGTGGGTCATTGCCCATGGCATTAAAAAAGCTGAACGCGGCGGCATTGACGATACCGTCAGCGGAACACGTCGTGACCCAAGCGATGGGTCGTGGTACCACCGTTGCAGTCAAAAGCTTATATCGGTTCTCTGCCGACAAGCTCACCATATCAAATACCATGCGCGACTCCTGCGTTCGAAACGCCTTTCAGACCATTTTACCCATGCCCCGCAATGGTCTCATCAAAAACAAGAAAATACAGGCCGGGCAGCGACTCTTTTTCATAAAACCTGCTCATTTGAACGGGGACAAAGCCTGTGTTTTCGTCCATGCTTGCAGAGAGACGTAACTTCTTGAGGAGACACCCTCTGATGAGGATCCTACCCGCCCTGCTTATCGCAGTTGCCGCCAGCGCACTGCCCTTATCCGCCACGCACGCCGCCGACGATGTGATGATAATCTATGACGCCTCGGGCTCCATGTGGGGTCAGGTTGACGGCGTCAACAAGATCACCACGGCGCGTGAGGTCATGGCCGATCTGGTCAAAAGCTGGCCTGAAGACACCAACTTGGGGCTGATTGCTTACGGCCACCGCAGCGCAGGCAGTTGTAGCGACATCGAGACGATGATTACGCCTCAAAAAGTTGATCGCAACGAGTTCATCAAAACCGTCAACGCCATCGTACCCAAGGGCAAAACGCCTATTTCGGATTCGCTAAAACAGGCCGCTGACGTACTGCAATACCGCGACAATAACGCCACCATCGTGCTGATCTCCGACGGGCTGGAGTCTTGTCATGGCGACCCTTGCGCGGTGGCCGCTGAGCTGCAGAAAAACGGCGTGGATTTTACAGCTCACGTGGTTGGGTTTGACCTGGATCAAAAAGGCAACGAAGCACTCTCCTGTATTGCAAAAAACACTGGCGGTATTTTTGTGCCGGCAAGTAATGCCAATGAGCTCAAGGATGCGCTGCGTCAGGTGCAAGCCCAGGTAACCCAGGAACAGGCAAAGCCGGAACCGGCACCAGAACCAGTTGCTGAGCCAAAACCAGAAGAGCCGGAATACGATGTCGAAATCACAGCACCCGAACAAGCCATTACTGGGTCCAGCTTTCCAGTGTCATGGTCTAGTGTGGTCAACCAATACGACAAAGTCACCATAGTCGCGGCAGGCGCCAAGGAAGGCACGTACGGCGATCGCTTTGATGTAGGAAAAAAACAGGAAGGCCATCTGACGGCGCCCGCTCAACCTGGCATGTACGAGGTGCGCTATACCCTCAATGCAGGAGGAAAAACCATCGCCAGCACACCGGTGGAAGTAGTGGAAGCGGAACAGGGCGTTTCAGCACCGGAACAAGTCATAGCAGGTTCCAGCTTTCCAGTGTCATGGACTAGTATTGTCAATCGATACGACAAGGTCACCATCGTTCCAGCCGGAGCCAAGGAAGGCACATACGGCGATCGCTTCGATGTAGAAAAAAAACTGGAAGGCCAACTGACAGCGCCCGCCCAACCTGGCATGTACGAAGTCCGCTACACCCTCAATACAGGCGGAAAAACACTCGCCAGCACACCAGTGGAGGTAACGGAAGCAGAGCTGGGCATTTCAGCACCGGAACAAGTCATGGCAGGCTCAAGTTTCCCTGTGTCATGGTCTAGTGTGGTCAACCGATATGACAAGGTCACCATTATCCCGGCCGGAGCCAAAGAAGGCACGTACGGCGATCGCTTTGATGTAGGAAAAAAACAGGAAGGCCATCTGACGGCGCCCGCCCAACCTGGCATGTACGAAGTGCGCTATACCCTCAATGCAGGAGGAAAAACCCTCGCCAGCACGCCGGTGGAAGTAACGGAAGCCAAGGTCACTATTGAAGCAACCGATGTAGTACGAGCAAACACACCGATTGAGATCCGCTGGTCTGCTGTCATCAACCGATACGACAAGGTCACTATTGTGCCTGCCGGCGCCAAGGAAGGCACACGCCATAACCGCTTTGATGTAGGCCAGCGGCTGGAAGGCACACTAAAGGCCCCGGCTGAGCCAGGCCTGTACGAGGTGCGTTATACGCTCAACGCAGGCGGCAAAACAGTTGCTAGCGCGCCTGTAGAGGTGGTGGCGGAAACCGCCGCCCTGGATTCCGGTGCAGGCCTTCAGGCTCCCGCCAATGCCAAGCCAGGCGCAAGCATTACGGTAAGCTGGAGCGGTGGCAGCGACAGCAAAGATCAACGCATAGTCCTGGCCAAGGCCGATGCCGCCGACTTCACCTGGATCGCTGCGCACAAAGTGGGCGACGACAAATCGCAGCAGCTCACGCTACCCGACGAACCAGGCCGCTACGAAGTGCGCTACCTGGACGTAAGCAACACCACCGTACTGGGCCGCGCCATTGTGGAAGTGAAGTAATTATGGGACCGGCATTGGATGCAATGCCGGTATAGGGAATCCTGTACTCAGGGCAGCCGACAGCAGTGTTAAGATCAGCTCCATCGTCGGCATCCCAGCCGGCCTTGGCAAAAACTATTCCGTCGGAGCGCATAACCTTGAAATACCGCAAACTAGGTCGCACAGGCCTTGAAGTCAGTCTAATAGGCCTGGGCACTATGACCTGGGGCGAACAAAACACCGAATCCGAAGCCCACGAGCAGATTGATTACGCGGTGTCGCAAGGGGTAAACCTGATAGATACCGCCGAAATGTATCCTGTGCCACCCAAGCCGGAAACACAAGGGCGAACGGAAACATATATTGGCACCTGGCTGGCCAAAACGGGACGACGCAAGGACATCGTGCTAGCCAGCAAGGTCTCGGGCCCCGCCACCGACCCGAAACGCCCTGGCCATATTCGTAACGGCCAGACGCGTTTAGACCGCAAAAACATGAGCGAAGCGCTAGACGCCAGCCTGAAGCGTCTGCAAACCGATTATCTTGACCTTTACCAGTTGCATTGGCCAGATCGCACCACAACCACATTCGGCCGTCCCAACTACCCCTGGAAGAACGACGCCTACACGGTACCCATCGAGGAAACCCTGGAGGTACTGCAAGACTTCGTCAAAGCCGGCAAGGTACGCCATATCGGGGTATCCAACGAAACCCCTTGGGGCGTAGCGCAATACCTGAAGTTTGCCGAAACGCGAAACCTGCCCCGCATCGCATCCATTCAAAATCCCTACAGCCTGCTCAACCGCATCTACGAAAACGGCCTGTCGGAGTTCAGTCACCTGGAGGGCGTGGGGCTACTGGCGTACTCGCCATTGGCCATGGGTGTACTGGCGGGCAAGTACCTGAACGGTGCTCGCCCAGAAGGCAGCCGCCTGGCGTTGTTCACGCGTTTTAACCGTTACTCGAAGCCCCAGGCCGAACGAGCTACGGCCGAGTACGTACAGTTGGCACGCGACCAGGGTTTATCTCCTGCAGCCATGGCGCTGGCGTTTGTGAATCAACAAGCTTTTGTCACCAGCAACCTGATTGGCGCAACCCGGCTCGACCAATTGAAAGAAAACATCGACAGCGTCAAAGTGTCGCTATCGGAAGAAGTGTTGGAAGCCATCCAGGCCATTCACCTGCGTTATCCGAATCCGTCGCCTTGATGAGAATGATGTGATGCCAGGCGGGGCTTGCTCATTGGGTCTTCTTGTCGGGCCGCAAAACCAGTGCGCGTTGGTATTCGGGCCGGATGAGCAACGAGCAAGGTAGCTCTACGTGACTGGGCCTTTTGCAAATACATTTCCAGCGACAAGGGTCACTAGTCTGTCTGGCGCTGCAATGGCGGCGTCCGACTGAAACTCCGCAAAAAAAGCATTCCTCCCCCTTGACCTTCCAGCGATAGGAAGCACTATCCTTCTCTTAATCCATTTGACATGAACGACAAGGAGGTGTGCTTTGAACGCCCTAACTCATCAAGAAAGCACCTTGATAACCGCAATCAGTCTGCCTATCGAAGGCATGACCTGTGCATCGTGCGTGGGCCGGGTCGAAAAAGCCCTCGCCAAAGTCGAAGGCGTTGATGCCGTCACCGTCAACCTGGCGACTGAACGGGCCGATATCAAGGCGCGCCCTTCCGTTGACCGCCAGACGCTAATCAACACCATCGAGGCTGCAGGCTACAGCGTACCCGCCACCACCATAGACCTTACCGTCGACGGCATGACCTGCGCATCATGCGTGGGCCGGGTCGAGCGTGCGCTCAAAGCCATTCCCGGTGTTGCCGAGGCCACGGTTAACCTGGCAACTGAACGCGCCAGCGTACGCGGCAGCGTCGACCCCAACACCCTGATCGCGGCCATCGCAGCGGCTGGCTATGCGGCGCAACCCATAAACACGGGTTCATCCGCCGACGATGCAGCCGCGAACGAACGCAAAGACGCTGAACGCACGGCGCTGAAACGCGACCTGACCCTGGCCGCCGTCCTGACGCTGCCGGTCTTTATACTGGAAATGGGCTCACACCTGATTCCTGGCGTGCACGAACTCATTATGCGCACCATAGGCGCACAATGGAACTGGTACATCCAGTTCGCACTGACGACGCTAGTGCTGGCCATGCCGGGCTTCCGTTTTTACCGACAAGGCCTTCCAGCGCTTTTCCGTCTTGCGCCCGACATGAACTCGCTGGTGGCGGTCGGCACGTTCGCCGCCTATGCCTATTCCCTGGTGGCCACCTTCATACCCTCTTTGCTGCCAGCAGGAACCGTCAACGTCTATTACGAAGCGGCGGCTGTCATCGTCACGCTGATTCTGCTTGGCCGCTTTCTGGAAGCGCGCGCCAAGGGCCGCACATCCGAAGCCATCAAGCGGCTGGTTGGATTGCAGGCAAAGACTGCGCGCGTCCAGCGTAACGGCGCCATACTTGAAATCCCCATCGCTGACGTTGTGGCTGGCGACATCATCGAGGTGCGCCCCGGAGAACGCATTCCCGTTGATGGCGAGGTCACACAAGGCCAAAGTTATGTCGATGAATCCATGATCACCGGCGAACCCATTCCTGTTTCAAAAACCGTAGACAGCAAGCTGGTCGGGGGCACGGTCAATCAAAAGGGTGCACTATCCTTTCGCGCAACAGCGGTGGGCGGCGCTACCGTGCTGTCGCAAATCATCCGCATGGTCGAACAGGCACAGGGGTCAAAGCTGCCCATACAAGCGCTGGTCGACAAGGTAACCATGTGGTTCGTACCGGCTGTCATGGCCGCCGCCGCATTGACCTTTCTGGTCTGGCTCATCTTTGGGCCGCAGCCAGCACTGACTTTTGCGCTCGTCAATGCCGTCGCTGTCTTGATTATTGCCTGCCCTTGCGCCATGGGCCTGGCCACACCCACCTCTATCATGGTGGGCACCGGGCGCGGCGCGGAGCTTGGCGTTCTTTTCCGTAAAGGCGAGGCGCTGCAATTGCTGAAAGATGCCAAGGTCGTCGCCGTAGATAAAACCGGCACACTGACCGAGGGCCGCCCAACACTGACTGATCTGGACATCGCCGCAGGCTTCGAGCGCCAGGACGTACTCGGCAAAATCGCCGCTGTCGAAGCCAAGTCCGAGCACCCCATTGCCCGCGCCATCGTCGAAGCGGCCGAAAACGAGGGTATCGCCATTCCCGACATCACGGACTTCGAATCAGTCACTGGCTTCGGCGTGAAAGCACTGGTAAACGAAGAGCAGGTTGAAGTCGGGGCAGACCGCTATATGCGCCAACTGGGGCTGGACGTTGACATTTTCTCAGCCAGCGCCGAGCGCCTGGGCAATGAAGGCAAGACGCCGCTTTATGCAGCCATTGGCGGCCAATTGGCTGCGATTGTCGCAGTTGCCGACCCCATCAAGGCAAGCTCATACGACGCCATCAAAGCCTTACATACGCTTGGCCTGAAGGTTGCAATGATCACGGGCGACAACCGCCGCACAGCGGAAGCCATCGCACGCCAGTTGGGTATCGACGAAGTCATCGCCGAAGTTCTGCCTGAAGGCAAGGTCGACGCCGTACGCAAACTGAAAGCCGAACACGGAAAGCTTGCATTCATCGGGGACGGCATCAACGACGCCCCGGCGCTGGCCGAAGCCGATGTCGGCCTGGCCGTGGGCACCGGCACGGATATCGCCATCGAGGCCGCCGACGTAGTGTTGATGTCGGGCAACCTGATGGGCGTACCCACCGCCATTGCGCTGTCGCGGGCAACCATAGGCAATATTCGTCAAAACCTGTTCTGGGCCTTCGCCTACAACACGGCCCTGATTCCGGTGGCGGCGGGCGTGCTGTATCCTGCCTGGGGCATCCTTTTGTCGCCGATTTTCGCAGCCGGCGCAATGGCGCTTTCCAGTGTCTTCGTGCTTGGCAACGCCTTGCGCCTGCGCGGTTTTCGCGCGTAGCTTCGTAGGTCGGATTCACCGCAGGCGCGTAATCCGACACGACATACCCTGCGGCACAAATGGAGCACGCCTCAGAGCAAAACCATGGAAGCTGTCTTCACGAGCGATCCGCTGGTGGTGGAAATGACAACTGCCTATCTCGCTTTTTCAGAATCCATGATTGGCGCCAAAAATATTGCGGAGTTCAAAAACGCCTTCCCACAAGGCAAGCAAGGTCTGTTGCGCTTGGGCGATGACATGGTGGTGCAATCCATTTCCAATAAAAAACCCGCTGCCAGTGCGTTTGAATTGCCTGCCAAACCCACGAACATGAGCGACATGATGAAAGGGCTGATGGGGCAATTACAGAAACAATAATCCATATAGACACTGTGTGGTGGTCAAGTAAATTCGGACACAACGATAGGTTTATTTGCTGCCATGTTCCGTTCGTAGACGGAGGGCGGCAGATTGCCCAGAATTGAATGTAGACGTTCGCTGTTGTAGAAGCCGACGATGTAGGCGACGATATCGATCTTGGCCTCTGCGTGGTTGGCATAGTTACGCTGCCATACCCGTTCCATTTTGAGATTCAGGAAGAAGCGTTCAGCAACTGCATTGTCCCAGCAGTTGCCTTTGCGGCTCATGCTACAGATGAAGCCGTGATTGGCTAATAGCGCCTGGTACTG
>JACCER010000007.1 GCA_013416445.1 Alcaligenaceae bacterium | reverse complement strand
ACCGTGAAACGCCTTTGCGCCGATGATAGTGGACTTCGCGTCTGTGAAAGTAGGTCATCGTCAGGCTCTTATTTGTAAAGTAAAACCCCCAATCTGTGAACCAGGTTGGGGGTTTTGCCGTTGGGGGCAAAAGCATGTGCAAGCCATGCACGGATCGGGCCCGCGTAGGCAGGATGAGAAAAGGCGTAAGCCAACCTACGAGTTACAGCCTGGCATCCGGCATCAACACCCCTCAATCCCGTAATCCGACGCCATAGCGTAGAATACAAGGCTGTTTGTTTTCTCTAAATTGTTTTTTCCGGAGGCTAGTATGACCCAGGTGTATCCACCAGAAGACGGCAACGGATTGTCGATGCGTAACCTGACGCACCTGATCTATGCCCTGTTTGCGTTGGGCTTGCTCAGTGCCGGGTTTTTCGGGATCGCGACTATCGCGGCAATTGTGCTTGCTTACTTGAAGCGTGCCGACGCGGCTGGCACCGTCTATGCAAAACACTTCGACTGGGTAATTAACACGTTTTGGTGGGGGCTGCTATGGATGGTGATTAGCGCTCTGGCGACTCTTATTTTCATAGGCTGGATTACCGGCGTGATTGTCTTGGTCTGGATCGTCTATCGTCTTATCAAGGGCTGGCTTGCGTTGTTGTCCGGGCAGGCGCCGGCTGCTGAATACTAAGCGTCACTGCTGTCCAATAAAAAAACGCTGCCTGGTTAGCCCAGACAGCGTTTTTTTTAATGTGTTCGATTGCTTTTACTTAATAAGGTGGCCGCTGACCAGCTTGGTAAGTTCGAACATTGACACTTGCTCTTTGCCAAACAAAGGACGCAGTTTGTCGTCGGCGTTGATATTGCGGCGATTGGCAGGGTCTTGTAGATCGTGCTTCTTGATGTAGTCCCAGATTTTTTTGGTGACTTCCGTACGCGGGACTGCCTCTGGCCCGATGATGGCAGCCAGGGTAGCACTAGGCGTAAGTGGCTTCATGAACGCCGCATTAGGTTTACGGGCGGGTTTCTCGGTGGTTGCCATAAAATAGGGCTCCTAACTGATAATTAAAAAAAACATTTCCCCAGCAGCATAACGTGAGATTCCCCTAAAGACCAAGCAGTTTATGTAGAAGAATTTGTCCTGGTGGCAGTTTTGATCTGCTGCTGTTGGTTCGTATGTTGGTGTGGTACTGTTTTGGCTCGGATAGCGATATTCAATATACCCTTGTTTGCCCAGGAGCGTTCCGGCGATGTATGCAAAAAATGTTTTCAAATCCATCAGTCTATTTCATGACGAGCTCACTGCCATTCGCCAGGATATCCATGCACACCCGGAATTGGGCTTCCAGGAAGTACGGACTTCGGCTTTGGTGGCCAATGCCCTGACAGCCCTGGGTTATGCAGTACACCGGGGTATAGGGAAAACCGGTGTGGTTGGCGTGCTGGATGGCAAACGCTCTGACACTGGCCGCAGTATAGGCTTGCGTGCCGACATGGACGCCCTGCCAATACACGAGCAGGGCTCACAGCCGTATAAGTCGATCAACCCAGGGGTAATGCATGCTTGTGGCCATGATGGCCACACAGCGGTCTTGCTGGGTGCGGCCCGTTATCTGGCTGAAACCCGTAACTTCAATGGTCGTGTCGTGCTGATTTTCCAACCGGCAGAAGAGGGCCTGGGCGGGGCCAGGGCCATGCTCGACGACGGTTTGTTCGAGAAGTTTCCATGTGATGCCATTTATGGCCTGCATAATTGGCCGGCCTTGCCGCCTGGTGTCATTGGTGTGAATCCGGGGCCCATGATGGCGGCAGCGGATCATTTTGAAATTCACATCGAGGGGCGAGGAGGCCATGGCGCCCATGCTTACCAGACCAATGATCCGATCGTGATCGCGGCGCAATTGATCACTGCTTTGCAAACCATAGTGTCGCGCAATGTTCCGGCGCCTGATTCAGCCGTGGTTACCGTGGCCGCAGTCAATGCGGGAAATCTGCAGGCCATGAATGTGATACCCAAAGATGCTTATATGGTGGGCACGGTGCGTACTTTCAGCCCGGTAGTCCAGGAACAGATTATCCAGCGCATGCAGGAAGTCGTCGACGGCATTGCGGCAGCCTTCAAGGCCACAATCACCATGAAATACCGCCGTTTGTTTCCAGCGACAGTGAATACACCGGAACATGCAGCGTTTGTAGCCGATGTGGCGACCGAATTGTTTGGCGCCGACATGGTCGTGTCCAACCTGGTGCCTTCGATGGGGTCTGAAGATTTCTCTTTTATGCTGCAGCAGCGTCCTGGGGCTTATTTTCGCCTGGGCCAAGGTGGGGCCGAATCGGGTTGCGTGTTGCATAACTCCGCCTTCGACTTTAATGATGCCGTGATTCCGGCTGGCAGTGCAATGTTTTGCCGCCTGGTAGAGCGCAGCATGCCACTGGCATCTGGGTGATAATGCCGCATTCGTCTTATTCTAAATTTTGATACATATGTCTACTACCACTGATACCCTGACCATTATCCGGCCCGATGACTGGCATCTGCATTTACGCGATGGGGCTGTACTGGATTCGGTCGTGGCCGATACCGCGCGCCAGTTCGCACGCGCCATCATCATGCCCAATTTGCAGCCTCCGGTAACGACAGTCGCGCTGGCAATAGCGTATCGGGACCGCATCTATGCAGCGTTGAAGCTGGCAGGTATGGGGGAAGGCAGCTTTGAGCCGCTGATGACGCTGTATCTTACCGACAATACATCTGCAGCTGATATCCTTGCTGCCAAGCAGTCGGGGGCCGTGCATGGCGTCAAGCTTTATCCGGCAGGTGCTACGACCAATTCGGCGGCAGGGGTTACTGACCTGCTTGGGCGCTGTTCGCTGGCGCTGGAAGCCATGCAGTCGGCAGGGCTGCCCCTGTTGGTGCATGGCGAGGTCACGGATCCAGCCATCGACCTTTTCGATCGTGAAGCAGTATTTATAGACCGTGTCATGATCCCCTTGCGGCGCGCTTTTCCCGAGTTGAAAGTCGTGTTCGAGCACCTTACTACCCGTGAAGGCGTCAATTATGTGCGCGAGGCCGAAGGTCCGGTGGCGGCCACGATTACCGCCCATCACTTGCTGTATAACCGCAATGCGCTGTTTCAAGGCGGAATAAGGCCTCACTGGTACTGTTTGCCAGTGCTCAAGCGCGAACAGCACCGTCTGGCATTGCTGGATGCCGCCACCAGCGGCACGGGTCGTTTTTTCCTGGGAACAGACAGCGCGCCGCACTCTAAGGGCTTAAAAGAAAACGCTTGTGGTTGCGCAGGTTGCTATACGGCCTTACACGCCATGGAGCTATACGCCACAGCGTTTGATTCGGTGGGCCATCTGGATCGGCTCGAGGCCTTTGCCAGCTTGAATGGCCCTGCGTTTTATGGGCTGCCGGTTAATCAGGGCAAATTGGTGTTGCAACGGGGTTCGTATCAGATACCGGCGGAATTACCCATGGCGGACAGTACGGTGGTGCCGCTGGCTGCAGGCGAGTCTTTGGCCTGGAAGGTGGTGGCCTAGATGGCCTGATGCAGGGCGTTGTTTGTCGGGTTAGCGCCGCTAGGCGCGTAATCCGACACTAACTACTCTAAAAATCGATGCCAACGCTGCCCATTATTTGCTGTTTCAACTTTCGTTTTTCTTTTCTTCCAGTGCTTCCCAGCGAGCGAACAGGGTTTCCAATTGCTCGTCTATATTGTGCAGTTGAGTGTTGATGGCTTCGACTTCGCTGGGCGCATCGCGGTACAGGCTGCCATCGGCAAGTTGGGCGGCGAGTTCCGTTTGACGGGATTCCAGTTGTGCTATGGCGTCAGGAATGCCTTCAAGCTCGCGTAGTTCCCATGAGGTAATGCGGGCCGCTTTGGCTGGCTTGGCGCGTTCGGCCGCCGCCGCAGCTGCGGCGATTTCTTTTTTTTCGGCCCTGGCTGCCACAGGATCGGGCTCTTTGGGGCGCTGCTCCAGCCATTCGTCGTAGCCGCCTACATATTCCTGCCAATGGCCATTCGCTTCGGCGGCATAGGTTTGAGTAACTACGTTGTCAAGAAACGCGCGGTCGTGGCTGACCAGCAATACTGTGCCAGGGTATTCTTGCAGTAAGTCTTCCAGTAGTTCCAGGGTTTCGATATCGAGGTCATTGGTGGGTTCGTCGAGGACCAGGATATTGGTTGGCCGGGCGAACATGCGGGCCAGCACCAGACGGGCGCGTTCGCCTCCAGAAAGGCTTTGCACCGGGGAATGGGCGCGGGCGGGCGAGAAAAGGAAGTCGCCCAGATAGCTCATGACGTGCTTGCGCTGGTCGCCGATTTCTATCCATTCGCTGCCTGGGTTGATGGTGTCGGCCAGTGTGGCGTTTTCATCGAGTTGTTCGCGCATCTGGTCGAAATAGCCAACCGTAAGATTGGTGCCCAGGCGTACAGTGCCGCTGTTGGGCTGTAATTCGCCCAATATGATTTTCAGAAGTGTGGTTTTGCCTGCCCCATTGGGGCCGATAAGGCCGATGCGGTCTTGGCGCATGATGGTAGTTGAAAAGTCGCGTATCAGGATGCGGTCGCCATAGCCGTGGGTGACGTTTTCCAGCTCGACGACCAGCTTGCCCGAACGCTGGCCTTCTGCAACGGCCAGGCTAACGTTGCCAAGACGTTCGCGTCGTGACGCACGGTCGCGTCGCAATTGTTCTAGTCGGCGTACTCGGCCTTCGTTACGCGTACGGCGTGCTTCGACGCCTTGGCGTATCCAGGCTTCTTCCTGGGCCAGTACCTTGTCAAATTTGGCATTTTGTTGCTTTTCGGCTTCCAGCCATTCAGCCTTGCGCTGTTGCCAACTGCTGAAGTTGCCTGGAAAGCTGAACAGTTTGCCGCGATCAAGCTCCACAATGCGAGTTGCGACAGCGTCGAGAAAGCGGCGGTCGTGGGTAATGATGATGGTGCTGCACCTGGCGGTAAGCAGCAGGTTTTCCAGCCAGGCGATGCCGGTGAAGTCAAGGTGGTTGGTGGGTTCGTCGAGCAGCAGCAGATCGGGTTCGTCGGCCAGAGCGCGAGCCAGGGCGACGCGCTTGCGGGTGCCGCCCGACAGCCCTGCGACCAGAGCATCGGCCGATAAACCAAGCTGATCTATGAGGGCGTTGACGCGGGAAGGACGCTGCCAGTCTTCGCTTTCGGTGATGTCACCGCATAAGGTATCGAAGACGGTGAGGGACTCGTCCAGCTCGGGCTCTTGTTCCACAGTGGAGATTTTCAGGCCGCCCAGGCGCATGATGTCGCCATCGTCGGGCACGTTGCGGCCATCAAGCAGCTTGAGCAGCGAGGACTTTCCGGCGCCATTGCGGCCAATAAGACCAATACGCTCGCCGGGCTGAACCGCAAAATCGGCGTGATCCAGCAAAGGATGGTGCCCGTAGGCGAGTTGAACGCCGGTAAGGGTAATGAGAGTGTTGGCAGCCATAAAGCAAAAAAACCAGTAATCAAGGGTAAAGATGCTATTGTCGCAGGTTACACTGCTGCTTGTGAGGCAGGTTGGGCAATCGCGGTGCTTATGGCATCGAGGAAGGTCCGGACTCCACAGAGCAGGGTAGCGGCTAACAGCCGTCCAGTTGGCCAGTGCGCAGCAATGCGCGCTGGTTGGCTGAGGACTAGGGCCACAGAGACGAGTCTGCGGCGCGGGCACATTATGTGTGCACTGACACGGCTATCTCCGTGTTGTGCATGGGGCAACCCATGCGGCGCTGCAGGGTGAAACGCGGCAACCTCTATCCGGAGCAACATCAAATAGGCATACGGCTGGCCTTGTGCCAAAAGAGCGGCTCGCTCGAGTATGCGGGTAGATGGCTAGAGCGCGGCAGCAATGCCCCGCCCAGAGGAATGATTGCCCGCCAGGTTCGCCTGGCGTACAGAATCCGGCCTATAGACCTGTCTCACTCCTTACTAGTGCGTGCCGGCCTGAATTCAGGAGCGCGCTTTTCCTGATTCGCGCGTACCGATTCCAGCTGGTTTGGCGTGCCTACCAAAAGGTCTTGCTCGTTGGATTCCGCCAGCAGGACGGTAGCGTTGTCGCTGTCTTCTGCTACTTGCATCAGGCGCTTGATTGCGCGGATGGCATCAGGGTTTTTCTGGGCCACGCTACGTGCGGCGGCCAGCGCTGCAGCACGTGGGTCGTCGCTTACATACGAGGCCAGCCCCAATTCGCACGCCTCGGTGCCAGAAACAATACGGCCAGTGTAGATCAGTTCGCGCAGCAGGTCGGGCCGCACCAGCCCCTTGGTAAGGACCATGCCGCCCATATCGGGAACCAGTCCCCATTTGATTTCCATGATGGATAGCTTTGCGTCTGCTGTGACGAAGCGCAGGTCGGCGCCCAGCGCCAGTTGCAGGCCTCCGCCAAATGCGGCGCCGTGCACGGCGGCGAACACCGGAACAGGCAGCTCGCGCCACACCATGCTTATGTACTGAGACCGATTGGCAATACCGTATGTACGAGCGGCGCGGGCGCCAGGCCCGGCGCCCTGAGCACTGGTGTCGCCTATTTTAGCCATGCTTGCCATGTCGAGTCCCGCACAGAAAGCGCGGCCTTCAGCGGATAGCACTACAGCGCGCAAGTCGGCTTCTTGTGCCAGTTGCTGGCCGGCATCAATGAGGGCGTCATACATGGCGGGGTCGAGCGCATTCATTTTTTCTGGCCGATTGAGCCGGACTTCGGCTACGCCATTATCGATGTTGATGGTTACTCGTGTTTGCTGGTCAGTCATATATGGCTCCTGTTGTTTTGTTTTTTGTCGGATTACGCTACGAAAGTCCGACCTACGATCTTCGGCGCTTAGTTTAACGTGTCACTTTACACGTAGCTGTACATCTGGCATTTGGCTGAAGGCAGAAAATAAAATGCCATGGCATTCTAATCGACGGCGCACGAAAAACGACATAAAAAATACGTTGTAGCCAACGCTCACACCTGACAGGCTGGTTGCAAGCGAGCGCTGGATCTTATGTCTCTATTTCTCCCTGCGTTAATCGTTCCTACCTTTATCCCTAGGAGGCTGGCTATGAAGATTGAAGACGCTATTTCAGCCGTGCAGAAAGAGCTCGGCGTGTATGTCGATGGTCGAGCGGGCCCAGAAACGTGGGGGGCAATCTATGCCCACGTAGTTAAGTCGGAGATTCGAGGACATACTCTTGCCGAGGTCATCGGCGCAGTCGATGCAAGAAGTGAAGAGCGTATCGCGACACTGCTTCCAGAAGCGCAACCTATTGCCCGGGCGTTGGTGCAAAAGGCTGCCCTGAGCGGGATTGAAATAAAAATCATCAGTGGATTGAGAACATATGATGAGCAGAACGAGTTGTACGCTCAGGGCCGGACAAAACCCGGCATCAAGGTTACGAATGCACGCGGTGGATACTCAAATCATAATTTTGGTATCGCATTTGATGTCGGTGTCTTTGAAGGCAAAAAATACCTCAGTGAATCCGTAAAATATAAAGCAGTTGGCGTGCTTGGGCTGGACATGGGCCTGGAATGGGGAGGAAACTGGAAAACCATAGTCGATCAGCCACACTTTCAGCTTCGCCCGGCGTGGGCTGAGGGCATGTCGGAAAAAGAAATGTTGGCTGAGTTGCGAGAGCGTGCGTCAAATGGAACTCCTGTTTATGCGTAGCTAGTGGGGAGGTGATTCCGGGATGTTCCGAGAGGTTAAAGCTTGTAGGTTGGGTTTGCGCAGTAATCCGGCCTGGATGCAAATGCATCGAGCTTGGATATGCTCGGACTCCTGCTGTCGGATTACGCGCTTGGCGGCGTTAATCCGACCTACACTGCTGGTTGAATTCGTGGCGCTGTTTACTTGGTCGGAAATGCTGGGCGACGCTAGCGCCTCTGTCCTGTCTCATACCTTTTCCTCTTCCAGAACCTGACCTGCTGGTTCAAGGCTTTATTTGCTTACCTCAGGCTTCGATTAATGTCAGCAATTGCAAACCTTTATTGACGAGCTCTACGTCGTTAGTGATAAAGGACATGCAGATGCGTCTCCAATTTCTTGATTTAACTACATATTTTTTTCCATAGATGCTTTCTAACACTGCTAAGTGCTTGTTGTAATTGAAAAATTTGCAACGAGCCGCTTGACCTGCTGCCTTGCTTATCGTAGAGTGGGGAAAAGTAGGTTTTTGTGCAAAAAAGTGGGGAAGAAATCTTGTTTCAAGGAAGCAGCGCTCTCACGTTGGATGCTAAAGGTCGGGTCTCAATTCCGACCAGGCACCGTGACGCCCTCGTTTCCCAGATAGAAGGTTGCCTTACCCTGACGCGCCATCCTGATGGCTGCCTGCTGGTTTATCCCCGTAATGTATGGGAAGAAAAGCGTGTGCAGATAGCCAATTTCCCTATGTCAGCCCGCCCCTTGCAGCGTTTGCTGCTGGGTAATGCTCAAGATGTGGATATGGACGGCTCGGGACGCATTCTGGTTGCACCAGAATTGCGTAATGCCGCCGGCCTGGTCCGCGATGTCATGCTCTTAGGAATGGGTAGCCATTTCGAATTGTGGGACACCGCGGAATATGCACGTCGCGAGGCAGAAGATCTCGCCAAGGGCATGCCCGAGGTCCTGGAACAATTTTCATTCTGAATCCGCTTATGGAGTTTACACACCGACCCGTGCTGTTGGAGCCTACGGTCAACGCCCTCGTTGATCCCGGCTTTGGCGCCAAAAAGAAACGAGAGTCCACTCAGGCTGGGCCGCTGGCATTGGCTGAAGGGGTTTTTGTCGATGGCACGTTTGGTCGGGGCGGCCATAGCCGTCTGTTGTTGTCGCGCTTGTCGGCGCAGGCCAGGCTGGTGGTGTTTGACAAAGACCCGCAAGCTATCGAGGCGGCTTATGCCTTGCAGCGCGAAGATGCGCGCCTGATTGTCGTGCACGGCGGTTTTTCTTCCATGCCTGTCGAACTCGAACGACTGGGCATAGACAAGGTTAACGGCGTCATGCTCGATCTGGGGTTTTCATCCCCCCAGATCGACGACCCTAGCAGGGGGTTTTCGTTTATGCGCGAAGGCCCGCTGGACATGCGGATGGATACAAGCAGCGGGCCCACCGCTGCGCAATGGCTGGCGCAAGTCAGTGTAGAAGAGTTAAAGGAGGTCATAGCAAAATATGGCGAAGAACGGTTTGCTTTCCCGATTGCAAAGGCGATTGTTGCTCGCCGCGAATCCCGGCCGCTGCGTACAACGCTCGACCTCGCCGAGCTCATCTCCAGTGTCGTCCGTACGCGCGAAAAGGGTCAACACCCGGCCACTCGCAGCTTTCAAGCTATACGGATTCACCTCAATCAAGAGCTCGAGGAACTCGCGCTCGCCCTCGCGGCAGTTCTAAAGGTGCTGGCTCCCGGAGGGCGCTTGGCGGTGATCAGCTTTCATTCTCTTGAAGACCGCATGGTCAAGCAGTGCATAGCCGCGGCGGCAAGGCCGGCAGAAGCACAGGCTCGCCTGCCTATTTACGAAAAAGATATGCCGCAACCCATACTTCGGTCACTGGGGCGGGTACTGCCTACAGCCGAGCAGTCAGCGGAAAACGTTCGCACTCGCTCAGCGGTTTTGCGTGTGGCCGAGCGTACAGCCACACCTTTGCCCAACGATCAGGGCGCCTCTTTTATTACTGCCATGAGCCTGGTCTCAGGGCGGGCGGAAACCAAGAAAGGGCGTAGATAATGGGGCGCATGAGCATACTGTTCGCGGTTTTACTGATGGTGTCGGCCATATCGCTGGTAACGGCCAGGTTTCAGTCGCGTCAGTTGTTTGTCGAGACCGACCGGTTGGAAGACAAGGCCCGCGAACTGGATACTGATTGGCGCCGCCTGCAACTGGAGCGCGCCGAACTGGCCCGTAACGCCCGCATCGACGGTACGGCGCGGGCAGAGCTCAAAATGGAGAACACGGCGCCAGATCGCACCATCTACTTGAAAGGCCAGGCAGCCAAGCCAACAACTGCCGTAGCACCGGAGGGCCGCCAGTGAAGCGCGTTCGGTTCTATAACAGCCCCGTACTGAATGTCCAGATGCCCTTGTGGAGGTCGCGTCTGGTTTTGATTCTTCTGATGCTGGGCTTTATTGCTCTGGCAGCCAAGGCCTTGTATTTGCAAGGCTTGTCTACCGAGTTCCTGCAGCAGCAAGGTGAGCGCCGTTACGAGCGTACGCTGGTGCTGCCTGCCACTCGCGGGAAAATTTTTGATCGCAGCGGCTCGGTGGTAATGGCTTCCAGCGTGCCGGCACGCGCCATCTGGGTTATTCCCGAGGATACGCGGGCGGCCACTGACAGCCAGTTGGCTGAGCTGGGCAAGTTGCTGGGTATGCCGCTTAAAGACATCAAGAGCCGGCTCGCTGATGAAGAAAAGAATTTCGTCTATATCAAGCGTCAGGTGTCGGTGGATGTTGCCGAGCAGATCCGTAAAATGAAGGTTCCTGGCTTTCATCAGCAAATGGAAATGCGTCGTTTCTACCCGGAAGGCAATGTGGCGGCGCATGTGGTTGGTTTTACCAATATTGAAGACCAAGGCATAGAAGGCGTGGAATTAGCGTTCAATGCCGAGCTTTCAGGCAAGCCCGGCTCGCGCCGCGTGATCAAGGATCGCCTTGGTCGTGTCGTGGAAGATGTGCAAACCATAGTGCCGCCAGTCAATGGTCAGGACTTGAGCCTGTCAATAGATTCGGGCATGCAGTTTGACACCTATATGGCGCTTAAAAAGGCCATGGAAGACAACAAGGCCAAGGCGGCGGCGGGCATCGTGCTCGATGCGCGCACCGGCGAAATCCTGGCATTGGTGAATCTGCCCACTTACAACCCAAATGACCGCGATGACCGCAAGGGCCCGGTCTTGCGTAACCGGGCACTGACCGACACCTTCGAGCCAGGCTCCATCATGAAGCCTTTTACGGCTGCGCTTGCCCTGGATATCCAGCGGATCACAACGTCTACGCTGTTTGAAACAGGCGGCGGCCAGTACCGCTATCAGGGCTCGACGATTTCCGATGTGAGCCGTAATGGCACGCTGAATGTGGCGGGTATATTGCGTCGTTCCAGCAACATAGGCATGACCATGATTTCCGAGAAACTGTCGTCCCAGGAAATGTGGACCAAATTTACCGAGCTGGGTTTTGGGCGTGCGCCTCAGGCAAATTTTCCAGGCGTAGCCTCGGGCCGCTTGCGTCCCTGGGAGCGCTGGCGCCCCATAGAACGGGCAACCATGGCGTATGGCTATGGCCTGTCAGTGTCTTTGCTGCAAATTGCGCACGCCTATACAGCGTTTGCACGAAATGGCGATATGGTGTCGCTGACTCTGCTCAAGCGCGAGGGCAAGCCTACCAGCGTGCAGGTTTATACACCCAAGGTGGCGGGTGAAGTGCGTGCCATGCTGGAGGCAGCTGCCGGGCCTGATGGCGCCAAGCTCGCCCAGGTGCAGGGCTACCGCGTGGCAGGCAAAAGCGGCACCGCCCGCAAAATAGTAGGCGGCAAATACAGCACTTCTTTATACCGCAGTTCATTCGTGGGCTTTGCGCCCGTGTCCAACCCTCGCATCGTGGTGGCGGTAACACTGGATGAGCCGCATGCGGGTGCTTACTATGGTGGCCGTGTTGCGGCGCCCATTTTTGCCAGTGTGGTGGCCAGTAGTTTGCGCCGTCTCGGTGTACAGCCAGATGCGCCCATAGAATCATTGGTGGCGGTCGGACCCAAAGGAGGGCAGGTGCAATGAATGCGCTCGACATTATCTCCTGGCTGAATGGGCATGTGGCGCGCACTGCGAACCTGAGCCTGGATTCGCGCCAGCTTCATGCGGGCGATGTATTCTTTGCCTGTCCAGGCCAAGCCAGCGATGGGCGCAGCTTCGTGCAGCAGGCAGTCGAAGGCGGTGCGGCGGCGATTGTCTTTCAGGCTGACAGCAAAACAACGGCTTTGCCGGACCTCGGTATTCCTGTCCTTGGTGTCGAGGGCTTGCCTGAAAAGCTGGGCCTGATTGCCCATCTTTGGTACGGGGAGCCGTCGCTGGCGTTGTCCGTCGTGGCGATTACCGGCACCAACGGCAAGACCAGTTGTGTGCAGTGGCTTGCTGCTGCCCTGAATGCCGAAGGTACGCCTTGCGGCACGGTAGGTACTTTAGGCGTGACGCTGCCAGATGGCTCCAGCCTGGGCGGCGTATTGACTACTCCGGATGTGCTGACCATGCACCGCAGCCTGGCAGTCATGCGCGATGCCGGTGCGAGCGTTGTGGCCCTGGAAGCGTCTTCGATAGGCATAGTGCAGGGCCGTCTGAACCATGTGCATATCGAGATAGCAGCATTTACCAACCTGACGCATGATCATCTCGACTATCACGGTACCCTGCAACATTACAAGCAGGCCAAGTTTGCCTTGTTTGATACGCCTGGCCTGCGTGCCTGCGTCATCAATGCCGATGACCCGGCTGGTCAGGAACTGTTGAAAACCAAACAGCTGGCGCAGCCTATGGCGTATTCGCTGCGCGGCAATGAAGCGGCCGTCATCCAGGCGCACGATATACAGGCCGGCGTTTTTGGCCAGGTCTTTAATTTATCTACCGGCGGTGGCAACGCGCAATTGTTGACCCAGTTGTTGGGTGAGCACAATATATCCAATTTGCTGCTGGTGGCTGGCGTGCTGCGCGAGCTGGGCTGGGGGTTTTCGCGCACCGTTCGCGTCCTGGCCACCTTGCAAAGTGTCGAGGGCCGCCTCCAGGTCGTCAAGGCTGCGCCCGCGATGGCGCTGGTCGTGGTTGACTACGCCCATACCCCAGATGCGCTGGAGCGCGCCTTGCAGGCCTTGCGCCCTGTCGCTGTCGCACGCGGTGGTCGCCTGATTTGCCTATTTGGCTGTGGTGGCAGTCGCGATAGCGCCAAGCGGCCCCTCATGGGCCGTATCGCGGCCGAGCTGGCCGATAGCGTAATACTTGCCAATGACAATCCGCGCATGGAAGCGCCGCAAGACATCATCAGCCAGATCGTCTCGGGCATGCCACAGGCGCCGCGCATAGAACCGGATCGCGCGCTTGCCATCATGTCGGCCATCTGGAACGCCGACGCCAACGATGTCGTGCTGCTGGCTGGCAAAGGGCACGAAACCTATCAGGAAACCCAGGGAGTCCGCGCACCTTTCGACGATAGAGAGTGGGCGCGCTTCGCACTGAGCTGGCGGCGCGGCAGCAGCTTGTCGACCGACTCGCGCAGCTTGAGCGCGGGCCAGTTGTTTGTGGCGATTCAAGGCGAAGCCTTTGATGGCCATGCTTACTTGGCGCAGGTGCAGGCTGCGGGAGCAAGCGGCGCGATTGTCGCACAACGCGATGCTTCGCTTAGCATGCCCCAGTATTTGCTGGGCGATACGCGCCAGGCATTGATACGCATCAGTACGGCATGGCGTCGTCTGTTTCTGTTGCCAATTATTGGCGTGACAGGCAGCAATGGCAAGACCACTACCAAAGAAATGATTGCATCGATACTGCGCGCCTGGCTGGGTGCTGATGCCAGCCTTGCGACCCAGGGCAATTTGAATAATGATATTGGCGTGCCTTTGACCGTCTTGCGCCTGGGCGATCAGCATAGGGCCGGAGTGATCGAGCTGGGCATGAATCATCCCGGTGAAATAGCCGTATTGGCGGATATTGCACAGCCTACCGTGGCGCTGGTCAATAATGCCCAGCGCGAGCACCAAGAGTTCATGCACACCGTCGAGGCTGTAGCCAGGGAAAACGGCGCCGTGATCAGTGCGCTGCCTGTGGACGGCGTGGCAGTATTCCCTGGTGATGACGCCTATACCGCTGTGTGGCGCGCTTTGGCTGGCCATCGCAAGGTGCTGGATTTCGGCTTGGATACGGCGTTTGCCATTCATGCCGACCAGATACACGCCGAGCCCACCCGCACCACCTGTCAGTTGCATACGCCAGAGGGCAGCGCCAGCCTGGTCCTGTCCGCACCGGGTTTGCATAATTTGCGTAATGCGTTGGCCGCGGCCGCCTGTGCCTGCGCCGCCGGAGCGCCATTGGCGACCATTATTCAAGGTCTGGATGCATTTAATCCGGTGTCTGGCCGCATGCAGCCGCATCTGCTGGCCGGCAGTTTCCAGCTTATCGATGACACGTATAATGCCAACCCGGATTCCGTGCTCGCCGCCATAGATGTACTGGCGCAACTGGCGGGCAAGAAGGTGCTCGTGCTGGGCGATATGGGCGAAGTCGGTGTCAATGGGCATGCAATGCATGCCGAGGTTGGTGCTTATGCGCAACAGCGCGGCATCGATATCTTGCTCACCTTCGGTCCGGCCAGCGCTTTGGCCGCAAGCGCTTTCGGGCCATCGGCCCAGGCTTTCGATGACATCCTTACGCTGAATACCCACCTGATAACCCTCCTTCCCGCCCATGTTCTTGTCAAAGGCTCACGCAGCATGCGCATGGAACGGGTGGTGCGGGCACTTGAAACACAATTAATGAACCACGAAGAAGGGGCTCGCCATGCTACTTGAACTGGCGCGTTGGCTATCGGATTCCCATATACGGGCCTTTAGCGTATTTGAATACATTACATTCCGGGCAGTACTGGCCTGCGGTACCGCGTTGCTGATCGGCCTGTTTGCCGGGCCGCGCGTGATTCGCAAGCTGACTGAACTGAAAATTGGCCAGGCTGTGCGTGCTTATGGCCCTGAGTCGCATCTGCAAAAGAATGGTACGCCCACCATGGGCGGTGTGTTGATCCTGATCTCGATTGCGGTGAGCACCTTGCTTTGGGCCGACTGGACCAACCGCTTTGTGTGGGTGGTTTTGTTGGTGACCTTTGGTTTTGGCTGGATAGGCTGGGCCGATGACTACAAAAAGGTGGTCAATCGGGATCCCGAAGGCATGTCGTCGCGACGCAAGTTTTTCTGGCAGGCGCTCATTGGCGCAGTGGCTGCGGTCTACCTGAGCTTTGCCGTGTCGGCGCCGGCCAATGCCGAGCTTTGGCCGCTGTTTCGCGATTGGGTCATGAGCGGGTTCACCATGGCATTGCCTACGCGTGCTGACCTTATCGTGCCTTTCTTTAAAAGCGTCAGCTACCCGTTGGGCGTATTTGGCTTTGTGGCATTGACCTGGCTGGTCATCGTGGGGTCGAGCAACGCGGTCAACCTGACTGACGGCCTGGACGGCCTGGCCATCATGCCTACGGTCATGGTGGGCAGTGCATTGGGGATTTTTGCCTACGTGGTTGGCCGGGTCGACTATTCCAAGTACCTGCTTTTTCCCTATATACCCGGCGCCTCTGAACTCATGGTATTGTGCGCCGCCATTGCCGGAGCAGGGCTGGCATTTCTGTGGTTCAACGCTTATCCGGCGCAGGTTTTCATGGGTGATGTGGGTGCACTGGCGCTGGGTGGCGCTCTGGGAACCATCGCCGTGATCGTGCGTCAGGAAATCGTGCTTTTCATCATGGGCGGGGTTTTCGTTGTCGAGACGCTTTCTGTGATGTTGCAGGTGGCGTGGTTCAAGTACACCAAACGACGATATGGCGAAGGGCGGCGTATTTTCCGCATGGCCCCCTTGCACCACCATTTTGAAGTAAGCGGTTGGAAAGAAACCCAGGTAGTCGTGAGATTCTGGATCATCAGCATGATGCTCGTGCTTATTGGCTTGGCAAGTTTGAAGTTGCGATGAACACTATGACTTTTCCCTCGCTGCGCACCGATGGCCTGACCCTGATATTGGGTCTGGGCGAGACAGGCGTGGCTGCTGCGCTTTGGTGCGCGCAGCACGGTGCATCGCTGCGTGTGCTGGATACGCGTGAGCAACCGGGTGGATTGCCGGCCTTGCAGGCTGAGCTGCAAGACACTGATGTCGATTACCGCCTGGGCGCCAGCGCATTTGCCGAAGACGCCCTGCTTGATGTTCACACCATCGTTCTTAGCCCTGGCCTGGTGCCCTCGCAAGAGCCGTTGCAGACTTTTCTGGCGCTGGCCGTGCAACGCAACATAGAAGTTTTGGGCGAAGTCGAACTATTTGCCCGCGCGCTGGCCGATATGGCCGGGCAGGGCTATACGCCCGGTGTGCTCGCCATTACCGGCACCAATGGCAAGACCACGGTAACAGCCATGGCGCGCCAACTGGTACAGGCCGGCGGGTGCACGGCGCGGGCAGCTGGCAATATCAGTCCGGCGGCTTTAAGCGCCTTGCGCGATGCGCTGGCAACAGGCCAATTACCCGATGTCTGGGTGCTGGAATTGTCCAGTTTTCAGCTGGAGTACATACATAGCCTGGCTCCTGACGCCGCGGTGGTCTTGAACCTGACACAAGACCATCTTGACTGGCATGGTTCGATGACAGCCTATGGCGCGGCCAAGGCCAAGCTTTTGCGGATGGCGAAGATAGCCATAGTCAATCGCGATGACGCGCAGGTCATGGCTATGGTGACCAACACGCATAGCCTGGCCGTACGCAGCTTTGGCAGTGATTTGCCTGAACTGCAGGGTGACCTGGGTCTGGAAGACAGTAATGGCGTTCAGTGGCTGGCGGCAATCGACAGCATGGATTTCGACCTTCCGGTCAACACGACGCGGCGCAGAAAGCCAGTCGCTGAGCCGGTGCGCGGCGCAGGCCAGGTTGCGCGCCTGATGCCGGTTGAGGCGCTGCGTGTGCGCGGCAAGCACAATGCATTGAATGCACTGGCAGCCCTGGCGCTGGTGCGCAGCCTGGGCCTGGGCTGGGCCAGCGTGTTGCATGCCTTGCGGGATTATCACGGCGAGCCGCAACGTACTGAGTTTGTACGTTCCGTCGCTGGCGTGGATTTTGTCAACGACAGCAAGGGCACCAATGTGGGTGCGACGGTTGCCGCGCTGGCAGGCATGGGGCATCCCGTGGTGTTGATTGCGGGCGGCTTGGGCAAGGGGCAGGATTTTTCCCCGCTGGCCAAGGCGGCGCGCTTGCATGCGCGCGCTGTAGTGCTCATAGGCGAAGATGCGGCCCTGATCGAGCAGGCCATGATGGCGCGGCAAGTCAGTGTCGTACATGCGCAATCGCTGGCGCAGGCGGTGGCGCTCAGTCTGGATCTGGCGCAGCCAGGGGATACGGTCTTGCTGTCGCCAGCCTGCGCCAGCATGGACATGTTCAAGAACTACGTTCATCGTGGCATTTGCTTTGTGGAAGAGGTCAACGAACTGGCATTAAGCCGAGGGGAGGTGGCATGAGCCTTTTTGCTGAACTGACCTCTAGCGTCAATGCCGTCAGGCCCGGGCGTACGACAATGCCCAACTTCGACATATTCATGATCATCGCCGCTGGCACTCTGGTGCTGTTTGGCTTGCTGATGGTGTATTCGGCTTCCATTGCGCTGGCTGATGGTCCGCGCTATGAAAGCTATGGCCGGTTTTATTTTGTGATCCGGCACGGCTTGTTCATTGTGGTTGGGCTATTTGCTGCGCTGTTCGCCATCAGCATACCCATGAAGGTATGGCAAAAGTCCGCCGTGCCCTTGTTTTTGTTGTGCCTGCTGCTGCTGGTGGTGGTGCTGGTGCCAGGCATAGGCCGTGAGGTCAATGGCGCCAGACGCTGGCTGCCATTGGGTCCGATCAATTTTCAGCCCTCTGAATTGATGAAGCTGGCCGTACTGCTTTATGCAGCCGACTATACCGTGCGCAAGCAAGAGCACATGCAAAACTTCGTGCGTGGCTTTTTGCCCATGGCCTGTGCGCTGGCGGTGGTGGGCATGGTGTTGCTGCTGGAACCCGACCTGGGTGCTTTCATGGTCATTGTCGCCATCGCAGTTGGCATACTGTTCATAGGCGGCATCAACGGCAAATTGTTTTCCATGCTGCTGGGCATCATGGTGGGCAGTTTTCTCTTGCTGATCTGGTTGTCCCCCTGGCGTCGTGAGCGCTTGTTTGTATACCTGGATCCCTGGAATCCCGACAACACCTACGGCAGTGCCTATCAGTTGTCGCATTCGCTGATTGCGCTGGGCAGGGGTGAGTGGCTGGGCGTGGGCCTGGGCGCCAGTGTTGAAAAACTGCACTACCTGCCCGAGGCACACACCGACTTCATCGTGGCGGTCA
The DNA here is from genome assembly GCA_013416445.1 of Alcaligenaceae bacterium. Classification (GTDB taxonomy): domain Bacteria; phylum Pseudomonadota; class Gammaproteobacteria; order Burkholderiales; family Burkholderiaceae_B; genus Pollutimonas. Next base: position 150,950 of record JACCER010000007.1, on the reverse strand, counting down.
TAGGCGAGGAACTGGGCTTTGTCGGGATTGCCTGCCTGATAGGTCTGTTTGTTTATATCGTTTGGCGCGGCTTTGAAATTGGCCGGCAGGCCATCGCCATGGAGCGTATCTTCAATGGCTTGGTCGCACAGGGCGTGGCATTGTGGTTTGGCGTGCAGACCTTTATCAATATCGGCGTATGCGTAGGTTTGTTGCCTACCAAAGGGCTGACTTTACCCATGGTGAGCTATGGTGGGTCAGGCATAGTAATGAACCTGGTGGCCATGGCCTTGTTGTTGCGGGTCGATTTCGAGAATCGCAATCTGATGCGAGGCAAGCGGACATGAGCACGACATCGACACTGCTGATCATGGCGGGGGGCACGGGTGGGCATATCATGCCAGGCTTGGCCGTTGCGCATGAAATGCAGGCGCGTGGCTGGCGGGTGTATTGGCTGGGCCATCCCGAGCGCATGGAAGGCAGGCTGGTTCCGCCCCAAGGTTTCGAATTGGTGCCTTTGCGTTTTTCCGGCCTGCGGGGCAAGGGGGCGCTGGCCTTGCTCAAATTGCCCTTTACGCTTACCAAGGCCTGCTGGCAGGCGCGCAAGTCATTGCAGCGTATCCAGCCCGATGTGGTGCTGGGCATGGGCGGCTATGTGGCTTTTCCAGGTGGCCTGATGGCGGCCTTGCGGCGCATACCGGTGGTCATACACGAGCAGAATGCAGTTGCCGGTACGGCTAATCGCTGGCTGGCGAAATTGGCCAGCAAGGTACTGGTCGGCTTTCCAGGGGCATTGCCTGGCGCGGTCATGGTCGGCAATCCGGTCAGGCAGGCGCTGGCGCAAGTCGAGCCGGCAGCGCAGCGCTACGCCCAGCGCCAGGGGCCTTTACGGGTGCTGGTGGTGGGCGGCAGCCTGGGCGCCGCCGTCCTGAATACCGTAGTGCCGCAAGCTCTGGCGCAGTTAGCCGAAAACGAACGGCCCCTCGTTACCCATCAGGCCGGAGAGCAACACTTGGTCAGTTTGCGCAACACCTACCAGCGTTTAGGGGTTGAGGCCCATTGTCACGCCTTTATCGACGATATGGCGCAGGCACTGTCGTACGCCGACGTCGTGATATGCCGCGCAGGCGCCATGACAGTTGCCGAAGTGGCAGCGGTGGGCGTAGCCGCCTTGTTCGTGCCGCTGCCCCACGCCATCGATGATCACCAGACGGCCAATGCTCGCTACCTGAGCGATTGTCATGCGGGCTGGTTGCAAAAACAATCCGAGCTGACGCCAGAGTGGCTCGCCCAGTGGCTGCGCGGCACGACCCGTACAGAGTTGGCCGAGGTCGCCCGTCATGCCCATGAGCATGCTTGCTTGAATGCGACCCGCCAGATTGCGGACGCGTGTGAACAATCAGTCAGGAGACAGGCGTGAAGCATCGTATTCAAAGCATACATTTTGTAGGCATAGGCGGATCGGGGATGAGCGGCATCGCCGAAGTGATGCTGACCCTGGGTTATTCGATCAGCGGTTCCGACATACAGGAATCGGCCGTTACTCGTCGCCTGGCTAGTCTTGGCGCGCGTATCACCATTGGCCATCTGGCCGAAAACATTAAGGGGGCGGGCGCCCTGGTCACCTCCACGGCAGTGGCGGGTGATAACCCGGAAGTCCTGGCTGCCCGCGTTGCGAGGGTGCCTGTGGTGCCGCGTGCCCTGATGCTCGCCGAGCTGATGCGCCTGAAGCGCGGCATCGCTGTGGCGGGGACTCACGGAAAAACCACGACTACCAGTCTGGTTGCCAGTGTATTGGCGGCTGGCGGCCTGGACCCGACCTTTGTGATTGGCGGTCGCTTGAATTCGGCTGGCGCCAATGCACGGCTGGGCCAGGGCGATTTCATCGTGGTCGAGGCTGATGAGTCAGACGCGTCGTTTCTGAACCTGTTGCCGGTCATGGCGATTATCACCAACATCGACGTCGACCACATGGACACTTACGGTCACGATGTCGCCAGGCTGAAAAGCGCCTTTATCGAATTTACCCATCGCCTGCCGTTCTATGGCAGTGCCGTGCTGTGCAACGATGACGCCAATGTGCGCGAGATCATTCCTTTTGTGTCCCGCCCTGTTACTACCTATGGGATAGATACCGATGCCCAGGTGCGGGCGGTCAATGTCCGGGCCGACGGCACCGTGATGCGTTTCGACGTCGAGCGCCAGGGCGCCACAGGCATGTTGCCGACGATGTCCATTGCCTTGAATCTGCCCGGCCGCCATAACGTGCTCAATGCGTTGGCGACTATTGCCATTGCCACCGAACTGGGCGTGCCTGACTCAGCCATTGCCGAAGCCTTGGCCAATTTCAACGGGGTGGGTCGCCGCTTCACACAGGTGGGCGATTTTGCTGTATCGGCCAAGCAGGGCGGCGGGGCGTTTACGCTTATTGATGACTACGGCCATCATCCGGTCGAGATGGCGGCCACGCTGGCTGCCGCGCGCGGGGCCTGGCCGCAGCGCCGTATTGTGCTGGCGTTCCAGCCGCACCGGTACACGCGCACTCGTGATTGCTTCGAAGACTTCGTACGGGTGCTGGGCCAGGCTGATGCCGTTCTGCTGACGGATGTGTATCCGGCCGGCGAAAAGGCGCTGGTGGCCGCCGATGGCAGGGCCTTGGCGCGCGCGTTACGCGTAGCTGGCAGGGTTGAACCCGTATTTGTTGAAGATGTCGTCGACCTGCCGCAAGCCATACTGGACTTCGCTCGTGACGGTGATGTGATTGTAGTCATGGGTGCGGGTTCCATCAGCCGCGTGCCAGCGCAAATAGGAGAGCTCGTATGAAAGGGGATTTTGGTCGGGTAGGCGTGTTGTATGGCGGACGCTCGGCAGAACGCGAAGTGTCGCTGATGTCGGGCCAAGGTGTATACGACGCCTTGCGCAGCGTAGGCATAGATGCCCAGTTATTCGACACCGGGCTGTATACGCTGGTTGACCTGATCAATGCGGGCTTTGATTGTGTTTTCATTGCTTTGCATGGTCGCTACGGCGAAGATGGCACATTGCAGGGGGCGCTAGAGTTGATGGATCTGCCTTACACGGGCAGCGGGCCGCTGGGCTCCAGCCTGGCCATGGACAAGATCATGACCAAGAAGGTGTGGCTGCAGCAGCAACTGCCTACGCCGGCGTTTGCGGTCCTGACGGCGGATTCCGACCTGGCTCGTGTTGCGCAGGAATTGGGTTTGCCCCTGATCATCAAGCCGCCTCACGAAGGCTCGACGCTGGGCGTGACCCGGGTCGACGATATATCGCAGTTGCGTGGGGCGTACAAACTGGCTGCTCAATACGACGAAGAAGTTCTGGCGGAACAATTCATCAAGGGGCGCGAACTGACTGTGCCTGTATTGGGCGCGGGCAAGACGGCGCGCGCCCTGCCGGTGATCGAAATCGTGGCTCCTGATGGCAACTACGACTATGAGCACAAGTATGTGTCCAATGACACTCAATATATTTGCCCTGCCGAGCTTGACGCCGAACTTACAGCATCAATACTTCGCATCGCCGAACAGGCCTATGTCGCGCTCGGGTGCGAGGGCTGGGGGCGGGCTGACTTCATGCTTGATGAGCAGGGCCGGCCCTGGCTGCTGGAACTGAATACCTCGCCAGGCATGACCAGTCATTCCCTGGTTCCCATGAGCGCCAAGGCAGCTGGCATGAGCTACGCCGATTTGTGCGTGGAAATACTTGCTGGTGCACGCTGCAAAGTGCAACAGCCCTCCATTACCTGACTAGGAGCCCATAGTGTTCTCAGACGCTCGCCTGACCAACTTCATTGCAAATACGCTGGCATTGCTGGCGGTATTGGCGATGCTGGCGGGTGTTGTGGTCTGGGTCGCCCAGCGCCCTTATTTTTCGATAGCACAAATCAAGATAGAGCCGATGCAGGCCGATACGCTGAATTATGTTTCAGCGGCCAGTGTCCAGGCGACGATAGCCGGGCAGATCAAGGGCAATTTCTTTTCCTTGGACCTGGACGACACCCGTGCGCTCATCGAAACCGTGCCCTGGATACGTCATGCGAGCATACGCCGCGTATGGCCGGATGCATTGGCTATACAGATCGAAGAGCAGCAGCCGCTGGCCTTGTGGAATGAAGACCAGATGATCAATACCTGGGGCGAAGCTTTCGCCGCCAATCAGGGTGAGCTCGACGATGATGCTGATTTACCTCAGCTTAGCGGGCCCGATAGTTCCGAGCGGCTGGTGGTGCAGCGTTACGCGGAAATCGCACGCTGGTTTGCGCCACTTAATTTACGTGTTCAAGAAGTTACGCTCAGCCCCCGATACGCCTGGGAGGTTAGGTTGTCCGACGGCGTGTATTTAAGCCTCGGGCGTGATCCAGCCGCTGATGTGGCCGACCCTCATGGGCGTGCGGGCGCGTTGCCATTTGCGGCGCGCATAGAACGCTTTGTCCAGGCTTGGCCGACCCTGGCGCAGCGCCTCGACGGGCGCGTCATCAGTAACGCCGACTTACGCTATTCCAACGGATTTGCCATTACGTTGGCCCCTGTTTCCAATACCTCTACCAAATAAAAGACTTATGACCCGTGACATCAAGGACCTGATCGTTGCACTCGATATCGGCACCAGCAAAGTGGTTGCCGTGGTGGCAGAGATCCTGCCAGAAGGCCGCTACGAAGTGCTGGGCCTGGGCCAGCATGAATCCCAGGGGATGCGCAAAGGCGTGGTGGTCAACATCGAGTCCACAGTCAACTCTATCCAGCGCGCGCTGGAAGAGGCTGAACTCATGGCCGATTGCAAAATACGCGAGGTGTATACCGGGATTGCGGGCAGCCATATCACCAGCTTCAACTCCAGCGGCATGGTGGCCGTGAAAGACAAGGAAGTGACCGCCACCGACGTTGCCCGGGTAATTGAAACCGCCAAGGCAGTGAACATCCCGACTGATCAGCAAGTGCTGCATGTGCTGACGCAAGAGTTCATCGTGGATTCGCAAGAAGACATACGCGAACCCATAGGCATGAGCGGCTTGCGGCTGGAAGTGCGTGTGCATATCGTGACAGGCGCAGTCAGCGCTGCCCAGAATATTGTCAAGTGCGTGCGTCGTTGCGGCCTGGAAGTGCAAGACCTGATCCTGCAGCCCCTGGCTTCCAGCATGGCCTGCCTGACCTCTGACGAAAAAGAGCTGGGTGTAGTGCTGGTCGATGTGGGTGGCGGCACGACCGACATTGCAATCTATACCGGAGGCGCGATTCGACATACGGCGGTGGTGCCGATTGCGGGCGACCAGATCACCAGCGATATCGCCGCCATGCTGCGCACGCCCACCCCCGATGCCGAAGAGATCAAGCTGCGCTTCGGCATCGCCAAGCAGGTGCTTGCCAGCGCCGACGAACATATCGAAGTGCCGGGCCTGGGCGACCGACCCAATCGTCAGGTCAAGCGCCAGGCGCTAGGCGCGGTGATCGAGCCGCGCATTGAAGAGTTATTTACTTTTGTGCAACAGATCGTGCGCGAATCGGGCTACGAAGATTTGCTGGCATCGGGCGTGGTGCTGACGGGTGGGACATCACTGATGCCCGGCGTCGTCGAGCTTGCCGAAGATGTTTTCCTGAAACCGGTGCGTATAGGGGTGCCCGCTTACGAAGGCAGCCTGGCCGATGTCATGCACAATCCGCGTTTTTCCACTGTCATGGGCCTGTTGTCCGAGGCACGTTTGCAACGCGCCAGAGGCCGCAAGGTGGCTCAGCAAAAAGGCAGTTTCAAGACTTTGCTGGCGCGCATGAAAGAGTGGTTCATGAATTAGGGCTTTATGGCCTTATGGGGCGGGTGGCATAAGCCCGCTTCGGATACGTTTCAAGTCAGGTGCGAGTTGTAAGGCTGGCATTTCCTTTGAAACCATTCCAAGCAATAAAAGCAGGACTGGGGAAATTTTTTGTATTTATCGTTTTTCTGGATATGTGAGGGAGTCAAACATGATGAGTTTTGAAATGCTCGACACGAGCGCAAATGGGACCGTGATCAAAGTTGTAGGTGTGGGTGGCGCAGGTGGCAACGCCGTCGCCCACATGATACGTTCGGGTGTGAGTGGCGTTGATTTCATTTGCGCCAACACAGATGCTCAGGCTTTGGCCACCAGCGAGGCTCCGGTGCAAATCCGCTTGGGCCGTACCGGTCTGGGAGCAGGCGCCAAGCCCGAGCAAGGTCGTGCCGCCGCGGAAACCGCGCGCGAAGAAATCCGCGCCGCGCTAACCGGCGCACACATGGTATTCATCACAGCCGGAATGGGCGGCGGCACCGGCACAGGCGCCGGGCCTGTCGTGGCGGAAGTGGCCAAGGAACTTGGCATCCTGACTGTCGGCGTGGTGACCAAGCCTTTCTCTTTTGAAGGCAATAAGCGTCTGAGAATGGCTGAAGAAGGTATTACAGAGCTGTCCAAGCACGTGCATTCGCTGATTGTCGTGCTCAACGAAAACCTGTACGACCTGATGGACGAAGATGCAACCCAGGAAGACTGCTTCAAGTCGGCTGACGACGTGCTGCACAACGCTTGCGCAGGCATCGCTGAAATCATCAACGTTGAAGGTAACGTGAACGTCGACTTCGAGGACGTCAAAACCATTATGGGCGAACAGGGCCAGGCCATGATGGGTACTTCTATTGCAGCTGGTTCGGATCGCGCCCGCGTGGCCGCCGAGCGTGCCATAGCCTGCCCGCTGCTGGAAGGGGTTGACTTGCACGGCGCGCGTGGCATGCTGGTTAATATTACCGCCAGCCGTACCCTGAAAATGCGTGAAACCCGTGAAATCATGGACACCATCCGCAGCTATGCCGCTGATGATGCAACCATTGTTTTCGGTACCGCTTACGACGAATCCATGGGTGAGAACCTGCGTGTCACCGTGGTGGCTACCGGTTTGGGCCGTACCGCGGTGGCGCGTCCGCAACTGGTGCAAAACAACGCCGAGGTGTATCGCACGGGCACTGATAACATGCCCATGGTGGGCGGGCATGATTACGCCAGCTCGGACGTTCCTGCTGTCATTCGTAACCCGCGCAGCCAGGCTTCGGCCCAGGTGCGTGCTTTGGAAACCGCTGGCATGGACCACTTCGATATTCCGGCCTTCTTGCGCAAGCAGGCAGACTGATCCTAGTGGCCAAGATCTAAAAGCAATAAATCCAGCTCTCACATGTCTGCCGGGCATGCATTTGCCCGAACAGATCCGATAGGCGCATTCGCTCTCTTCCCCGAGCGGGTGCGCCGTCGTGTTTATTGGTTCAGCAACAAGCCGTTACTCCAATACTAGAACAAGCGAAACCGACAAAGTGTATGTTTGATTTGGTATTGAAATGGAATTGATGCAGTCGTTTGAAACATCTCTAATAATTGGTCAGGCTGGGATGCGGTTACAATAGCCCTCTGTTCCGATGCCGTTTATCGGCATGAAATTGCTTACTTGAAAAGATTATGCTACGTCAACGCACCATACAGAAATCCATCAGTACCAAAGGAGTCGGCTTGCACTCCGGGCGCCGGGTAGAAATTACCTTGCGACCTGCTGCGCCCAATACCGGTATTGTGTTTCATCGCGTCGACCTGCCCGAGGTGGTCGATCTCCCCGCCTTGGCGGATCAGGTCGGCAATACCCGCATGGCTTCAGTGCTGCAGCAAGGCAATGTGCGTGTCTCTACCGTAGAACACCTGATGTCCGCGCTTTCAGGGCTGGGCATCGACAACCTGCATGTCGATCTCACCGGCGAAGAAGTCCCCATCATGGATGGCAGCGCAGGCACATTTGTGTACTTGCTGCGTTCGGCTGGCCTCGAAGAACAGGCTGCGCCTAAGCGATTCCTTCGGGTGCTCAAGCCTGTCGAGGTGCGCGAAGGCGAAGGCGATGACCTGAAATGGGCGCGACTCGAACCTTATAACGGTTTTGCGTTGTCGTTTGCCATCGACTTCCATCATCCCGCCATCAATTCCACGGCTAATTTTGCCGAGGTCGATTTCGAAAAAGATTCTTACGTTAAAACCATAGCGCGTGCTCGCACCTTTGGTTTTGTCAGCGAAGTAGAGGCCCTAAGGGAAGCCGGCCTTGCACGTGGCGGCAGCCTGGATAACGCCATCGTCATGGACGAATACCGTGTCCTGAATACCGATGGCCTGCGCTACGACGACGAGTTCGTCAAGCATAAAATCCTGGATGCCATAGGCGACCTGTACCTTATTGGCAAGCCCCTGGTGGCCCGTTATGTTGCCTGCAAGTCGGGCCATGGCCTGAATAATCAGTTGGCGCGAGCCTTGCTTGCACAACAAGACAGTTGGGAAATCGTTACCTACGAGTCCAACGAAACCGCGCCCAAGTCGTTCAGCCAGGAATGGAAGTTCGCCTGACCTCTAATGTGCTGGTTTTTGGGCGATGGATGTCGGTTTACATGCTAATCCGGCAAACAGACACTAACGCTTGCCGTGGTTGGCAAGCAAGCGGCTGACTGCGTCGGCCAGCGGGCCTGGTTTCAAGCTGTTTTGCAATTCGGTGAAGGCGTCCAGGGCTACGTCGCCCAGGGGCTCGACCTGATGGGGTGTTGTTTTTGTCTCGCTTTTAAGTAACGCGGCTTGAACCCTGACGCTGATTTCGTTAAGGTTCCAACCGCTGTCGTTCAATAAAAGCAAAATCCGTGGTGCGAGTTGTCTGAGCTTGGATGCGTAAGCCGCACTGGGAACCGCCAGCGTAATCTGTTGTTTTTCTATACGGGCCACCCTGCATACTTCCGCTAAGGCGAGTGGCAGTACTTTTTTTGCTGCATGTTCCACCGCGATCAGATTGCGCGCTGTTTCCAGCACCTGGGACGCACGTTGATCGCCACCCAACCAGCTTACTGCAAGCGTGGCAGGTGGTTCTTTGTTTAAAGGACGAGGGGGGCGGGGTATGCGCAGCATCTGTCGAGGTTTAATTTGAGGTATCTACTAATATGAAGAATCTATTAACTGATTCTAACGGTAAACGATTCAGGTGGACCGTATTGGGGTTGGCAGCTGTCGCCGCCTTGGCAGCTTCCGCTGTTGCCGGCGCCTGGGTGCAATCGCAATTAAGCCAGCGTCCTGTACTTGATGCCGTGCAAGAGCGCGTCATTGTGCAGCAGGCGGCGCGCGACTCGGCCTACATACGCGAAAACATCGGCCTGCTGGCCTCGAAAGTGGGAGACCTGCAGGCCAGGCTGATCACCATGGATGGCCTGAGCAAGCGGGTGGCCGACGCCGCCGGCGTATCATTTACCGACCCTGAAGTCCTGAGCAGCCTTGAGCAGCCAGTCATGGACTATATCACCGACCCTCAGGGGGCAGGCTGGTCGGCGCAGGGGCTAGGCCGCGAACTCGACTCCCTTTCCTTGCAGTTGTCCGAGCAAAAAGACTGGTTCGCCATGCTTGATCTGGTGCTGACCAAGCGGGTAGGTATCGAGGCGCGCATGCCTACCTTTTCACCCGTCAACTACCCCTATCTCAGTTCATCTTTTGGATGGCGGCGCAATCCGGTCACGGGCCGCCACAGCATGCACGAGGGGCTTGATTTTGCAGCGCCCAAAGGGGCGCCCATTTATGCTGCATCGGGTGGCGTGGTCAGCGAGGCACGTTATGTTGCAGGATACGGGAAAATGGTCGAAATCAGTCACGGCAATGGCCTGCTTACCCGGTATGCTCACGCTTCCATCATCAAAGTCAAGCCTGGCGACCTAGTCGAAAAGGGCCAGGAAATAGCCAAGGTCGGCTCAACGGGGCGCTCTACAGGGTCGCACTTGCACTTCGAGGTGCGCATGGCGGGGCATGCCCTGAATCCCACCCTGTTCCTGGCCAGGCCACAGACCTCGGGTCCGCTGATGGCGGATGCTTCGAAAGACATTGCAGCCATAGTCCCGCAGGTGCGTTAAACTGTATTGTTTTCCTGCGGTGTTATCCGCCAACCCAAAAAAAGACAGCATGTGGACTTTTGCGTTTATGCGCAGCAAGTACGCATCAACGACACAAGAATGGTATCTCTGCTAAAAAAGCTCATAGGTAGTCGTAACGACCGGATACTTAAGCAGTATCGTAAGCAAGTAACGCAAATCAATGCGTTCGAGCCTAAACTGTCCACGCTGTCCGACGACGAACTCACGGCCAAGACCGTAGAATTCCGCCAGCGCCTGGCACAGGGTGAATCGCTGGACGGCTTGTTGCCGGAAGCTTTCGCTGTGGTTCGCGAGGGTAGTAAGCGTATTTTCGGCATGCGTCACTTCGATGTGCAAATGTTGGGCGGCATTGCCTTGCACAACGGTAAAATTGCCGAAATGCGCACTGGCGAAGGTAAAACGCTTATGGCCACATTGGCTGTTTACCTGAACGCCCTTGAAGGCAAAGGCGTGCATGTCGTTACGGTCAACGATTACCTGGCGCGTCGTGATGCCCAATGGATGGGTCGTCTGTACGGGTTTTTGGGCATGAGCGTGGGCGTGGTGGTTCCTCAGCAAGAAAACGAGGAAAAGCGCGCCGCCTATGCCGCCGACATCACCTATGGCACCAATAACGAATACGGTTTCGATTACCTGCGCGACAACATGGAATACCGCGCCGAAGATCGCCGCCAGCGCGAACTGGCCTACGCTATCGTCGACGAAGTTGATTCCATTCTTATCGACGAAGCCCGTACGCCGCTGATCATTTCCGGCCAGGCCGAAGACAACACCGAGCTTTATGTACGCATGAATGCGGTGCCGCCTTTGCTGGTGCGCATGGCATCCGAACCCAAGCCCCAAGAGCCCGAACCCGAAGGCGACTTCTGGGTCGATGAAAAAGGCCAGCAGGTATATATTTCGGAAGCGGGCCATGTGAACGCCGAACAGATACTGGTTCGCATAGGCGTGCTGCCCGAGGGCGAATCGCTGTATGATCCGCGCAATATCTCCCTGATGCACCACTTGATGGTGGCGCTGCGCGCGCACAACCTGTTCTTCCGCGATCAGCAGTATGTGGTCCAAGACGACGAAATCGTCATCGTCGACGAGTTCACCGGGCGCATGATGGCAGGTCGACGCTGGTCCGACGGTCTGCACCAGGCTGTTGAAGCCAAAGAAGGCGTGAAGATCCAGAACGAAAACCAGACACTGGCATCGATCACGTTTCAGAACTATTTCCGCATGTACGGCAAGCTTGCTGGCATGACGGGTACGGCCGATACCGAAGCCTACGAATTCCAGGAAATTTATACTCTGGAAACGGTCATTATCCCGACCAACCGCCCCATGGCGCGTATTGACCAGAATGATCAGGTGTTCAAGACTGATCCTGAAAAATACAATGCCATACTGGCCGATATCAAAGACTGTCACGAGCGCGGCCAGCCTGTGCTGGTGGGCACGACCAGCATTGAAAACTCCGAACTGCTCTCGGGCATGCTGGCCAAGGCCAAGCTGCCTCACGAAGTGCTGAACGCCAAGCAGCATGCACGCGAGGCGGAAATCGTAGCCGAAGCCGGCAAGCCGGGCCACATCACCATTGCCACCAACATGGCCGGTCGTGGTACCGACATTGTGCTGGGGGGCAGCGTTGAAAAGCAGGTTGATCTTATCCGTGCCGATGAGTCCATTTCGGCCGAGCAAAAAGAGCAGCGCATAGATGTCATCAAGGCTGAATGGGCCCCTGCCAATCAGGCGGTCAAGGCTGCTGGCGGCTTGCGTATCATTGGTACCGAGCGTCACGAATCACGCCGTATCGATAATCAGCTGCGTGGTCGTGCAGGGCGCCAGGGCGATCCGGGTTCTTCACGCTTTTATCTGTCGCTTGAAGACTCCCTGATGCGCATTTTTGCGGGTGATCGCGTGCGCTCCATCATGGAGCGCCTGCGTTTGCCCGAAGGCGAGCCCATCGAGGCGCGCATGGTGTCGCGTTCCATCGAGTCGGCTCAGCGCAAGGTGGAAAGTCGCAACTTCGACATACGCAAGCAGTTACTTGAATACGATGACGTCGCCAATGATCAGCGCAAGGTGCTGTATGCCCAGCGTAACGAGGTACTCGAGTCGGAAGACGTCTCTGAAACCATGGCCAATCTTCGCCATGCGGCCATGGCCGAGCAGTTCCATGTATATATTCCAGAAGAGTCCATGGAAGAGCAGTGGGATGTCAGCGGCTTGCAATCGGCACTTGAAGCCGAATGGCAGTTGCCTATGCCGCTGGTCGATATGCTGGAAAAAGATCCCAACCTGACCGAAGAAGACTTGCTCGAGAAGGTTGTTGCCGAGGCAACCCGGGTTTACCAGGCCAAGGTTGACCTGGTCGGTCACGAAGGCTGGGCGCCGTTCGAGCGTTCCATGCTGTTGCAATCCATCGATACGCATTGGCGTGGACATTTGTCTTCGCTTGATCACTTGCGTCAAGGGATACATTTGCGTGGTTATGCACAAAAGGATCCCAAGCAGGAATACAAACGCGAAGCATTTGAGTTGTTCTCCGATATGCTGGATCGTATCCGCAATGAAGTGGTGCGGGTCTTGATGACGGTAAAAATCCAGTCAGCCGAGCAGGTCGAGGATCAAGAGCCAGAACCTGCCAGGCTGGATAACGTAACCTATCATCATTCCGATTACGATGCGGCGTTAAGTGGCGAAGACCCCGGCATAGACCAGATTCCCGGTACTTCGGCGGCCGGTGGCGTACCCAAGGTAGGCCGCAACGAGGCCTGCCCATGCGGCAGCGGGAAAAAGTACAAGCATTGTCACGGTCGGTTGGCGTGATTGCGTAGGTCGGATAAGCGCCGATAGGCGTGTGTTGTGGGCGGTTTTTCGTTCTTGCGAAAGTCGGGTGTTGTGGGTGACTTTTGTTCTTTCGAAAGTCGGGTGTGTCGGGGGCTGAGTTTTTGTTCTTGAGCAAGTCGGGTGTGTCGAGGGCTGAGTTTTTGTTCTTGAGCAAGTCGGGTGTGTCGAGGGCTGTTTCGGCTTCACGCGCTGCGCCCCTGGCGGGGTTCCCGTTACGGTCAGCGCCATCGAGGCGTCCGCGGAACTCGCCCGGTCGGACCAGTGGTCCGACAAGCGTCGGGCTCAAACAGCCGCGGCCTTGCCCCCTCGATGGCGCTGACCGTAACGGCTTGCGCAAGGCGCCTGCACAGCCCCCGACACACCCGACTTTTTGCATCAGCGATATTTGAGTCAGCACTACATCATCGACCAGCCGTGCCAGTAAAACCAGTTTTTCAGGCTGCAAGGCCGTTAGGCCGGCCAATTCCCTATTGTGCAGTTGTCTGGGGTGGGTGAAGCTCAGTGCGGCGGTAGGCGTGCGCCGCGTGCTGACGAAGGGAAGCCGGGGGGGGTCGTCGGCCGCTGTTTGCGCAGCGAGTTCGGCCGACGCCCGGCTGTACGAGGCAGACGCGGAAACAAGCACGCCGTGCCGCACTGAGCTTCACCCACCCCGGACAACGTCACAAGAAACCGACAACGTCACAAGAAACCGACAACGTCACCAGAAACCGACAACGTCATAAGAAACCAAATAACGTCACCAGAACCAGACAGCGCCGCCAACAATTAAGCTGGCTGACCGCATATACCTCCCGTGCTACATCAAAAACACCGTAGCGAGCCCCAGGAATATCAGGAACCCCAGCGAATCCGTAGCGAACGTCAGCAGCACCGAGGAACCCATCGCGGGATCTTTGCCGAATCTGTCTCGCAGGATAGGGATCAATACCCCCAGCGCAGCCCCGATCAGCATGTTGCAGATCATGGCGGTCATCATCACTGCGGCGATTGCCACTGACCGGGAAATTGCCCAGGCAAAACTGGCGGCGACCAAGCTTCCGCATAGACCAACCATGAACGTGACCGTCAGCTCGCGCTTGACCAGTCGCCATGCGTTTGAACTGGTCACTCGGCCAACCGCCAGAGCGCGAATGATCATCGTCATGGTCTGGTTGCCAGAGTTGCCGCCTATGCCCGCCACAATAGACATCAGGAACGCCAGGATTACGATTTGACTGACCGTGTCCTCAAAGCGCGAAGCCACCAACGAGGCAATTGACGCTGTGCACAGGTTGACGAACAGCCAGGGCGCACGGTTGCGCAAGGCGCTGAGCACTGGCGCAAAAATATCTTCTTCTTGCAGGCCCGCTCGCGATAGCGCTTGTTCTTGGGAGTCTTCCTGGATCACGTCAACCACTTCAGCAATGGTGACGCGCCCGATCAGACGGCCCTTGTCGTCGGTGACAGGAGCTGAAACCAGATCGTAACGCTCGAACGCGCCAGCAGCATCGGCGTCGGAGTCCAGTGGGTTCAAGGTAAGGTATTCAGTGACCATGACCTCGGACACCTGCATTTCAGGCTCGCGCACCAGCAAAGTGGACAGCGGCAACGTGCCTTGCAGCCTGTCTTCGCGGTCAACGACAAAAATCTGGTCAGTATGATCGGGAAGTTCGTGCAGTCGTCGTAAGTAGCGTAATACGACTTCCAGCGATACGTCTTCGCGGACCCTGACCATTTCAAAATCCATGATGGCGCCCACGGTGTCTTCGGGGTAGCCCATGGCTTCGAGCAGTTGCGCCCTTTCTTCTTCAGTCAGGCCTTTTTGTACTTCAGCGATAACATCAGGAGGAAGGTCGGCGGCCAGGTCGGCGATTTCATCGGCGTCCATGGTGCCGGTGGCGGCGACCAAGTCTTGGTGGTCCATGGACTTGATGAGGGACTCACGGGCCCAGTCGTCGACTTCCAGCAATACGTCAGCATCATGTTCAGGGCTGACCAGCTCCCATATTGCCTGGCGCTCAAGCACAGGCAGTGATTCGAGAATGAAGGCGATGTCGGAAGGATGCAAATCGTTGATGATCGATTTGATCTCGTTTTCGTGCTGGCGATGCAGCATGCCTTCAAGGAGATTGGAGTCATCGTCTTCTTCGTTGGACTGGCGTTGGGCCAGGGCGTCTGCAACTTCCTGGCGCTCGAGTATGGACTGCAACTGCTGCAGCGCTTGTTGAGCGTCTTCAGGATCAAGGCGGCGCGGAATGACGATGGGCACGCTTTCTTGAGGCTTGGCTGAGTTGTCCGGCATAGGCAAACCTCGCTTTAAACAATGGGAAGAGGGCGGCGCTTGCGCTGGTCGTCGGTAGCAACGTAAGTAAGTATGGCTTCTGTGACTTTAACGACTTCGAGTTCAAGACGCTGGCGCTCGGCATAGACTTCGACCGAGATGGTAATTGACGTCGTGCCGACTTTGACGATTTCAGCGTAAAAGCTCAGCAAGTCGCCCACGAATACCGGCTGCTTGAAGGTGAAGGAATTGACCGCAATAGTGGCCACGCGGCCTGCGGCGCGGCGGGTGGCTGGAATCGAGCCTGCGATATCAACCTGCGACATGATCCAGCCGCCAAAGACGTCGCCGTGTATGTTGGCATCGGCGGGTTGGGGCATGACGCGTAAAACAGCATGGCTTTCTGGAGGCGGTAAAACAGTACGATGGTTCTCGGTGGTGCTCAAAGCAAACGGCTCCAGATTGTTGCTGGCCCGCCTGGCAAACGCCGGGAAGGGCTGAAAATGCTAAATGCATGCTCTGTTTACAGAAGCAGAAAGGCCTGTAAACGAAGCAACGAGCATTTTAACGGTAGTACGCTTTATGGGCATTAAACTTTTGTTAATACCCGCCGTAAGCGTGCTGTGATCAAGGTGCAGGGGCAGCCAGCCATTGCTTGGCGAGCTCGGCCCAATAGGTGGCGCCCAATGGGATAAGGTCGTCGTTGAAGTCGTAGCTGCCATTGTGCAATGTGCAGGGGCCAAGGCCGTGGCCTGCCATGCGATGGTCGCCCTCGCCATTTCCTATCCAGACATAGCATCCGGGCTTCTCTTTTAACATGAAAGCAAAGTCTTCGGCGCCCATGGAGGGTTGGACCGCGCGGTCGACGCGATCTTTGCCTACTATTTGTTCCAGCACCTGAGCGCAGAATTCGGCTTCGCGTTCGTGGTTGACCGTGGGCGGATACTTGCGCTGGAAACTGAATTCGGCTGTGCAGTTCAGGGCTTGGCTGGTGTATTGGGTGATTTCATGCATGCGCTTTTCGATGAGGTCGAGCGTTTCATCGGAAAAGGTGCGTACTGTGCCGCGCAGTATGGCATCGTTGGGTATGACGTTATCGGCCGAGCCGCTGTGTATTTGGGTGACGCTGAGCACGGCGGGGTCGAGGGGATTGCGATCGCGGCTGATGATGGTTTGGAAGCTTTGCGCCAGTTGTACGGCAGCCATGACCGGGTCGACGCCCAGGTGCGGCATGGCCCCGTGTGCGCCCTTGCCTTCAAGCCGGATTTCAAAGGTATTGCTGGACGCCATCATGGGGCCGGCCAACACGCCGAAAGTACCTACGGCCATACCTGGCCAGTTGTGCATGCCGAAGACAGCATCCATGGGAAATAGTGTGAACAGGCCATCGTCTATCATGGCCTTGGCGCCACTGAAGCCTTCTTCGGCGGGCTGGAAAATGACATAGATCGTGCCGTCGAAGTTGCGGTGTTCGGCTAGGTAGCGCGCCGCCGCCAATAGCATCGCCATATGGCCGTCGTGACCGCAGGCGTGCATTTTTCCGGCATGCTTGCTGGCGTGCTCGAAGGTATTGAGTTCTTGCATGGGTAGGGCGTCCATGTCGGCTCGCAAGCCCAGCGCACGCCCGTTCTGGGTTTTGCCGTGTATGGTGCCAACGACCCCAGTGATGCCCAGGCCACGGTGGGTGGGTATTCCCCAGGATTCGAGTGTGCGGGCGATGACGTCGGCAGTTCTGATTTCTTCGTAAGCCAGCTCGGGGTGGGCGTGGATATCGCGGCGAATTGCGGCAATTTCGGATTTCCATCCGACGATAGGTTCTGCTAGTTTCATGATTGCAAGTCCTGTGGAGGGTCGTTTGCCAAGCTTAGCGCTTGTGACAGCGTATCATCAAACCTCTGAAACTAAAATGGGTGTGGCAGCCGGGTCGATTGCTGTCGGATTATGCGCCTGGTGGCGCCAATCCGGTTTACGAGCTTCAGGCCTTTTTCAGGTGGGGCTGTATCATGGCGTCGAGCGCGGGGCCGGTATGTTGGTTGCCTGCGTACACATAGCCCTTGATGGGCCACGGGTCGCGATGATGGATGTCTTCGCAAATGCCGCCTGCCTCGCGCACGATGACCGTGCCTGCGGCGACATCCCATGGGGCCAGCCCCATTTCCCAATAGCCATCGTAGCGCCCGCAGGCGACCCAGGCCAGGTCAAGTGCCGCAGCGCCATGGCGCCTGACGCCGCGTGTGTTGTTGATGGCGTATTCCAGGGTGGGCATGTACTGGTCTGCAAATGAGAAATCGCGAAACGGAAAGCCGGTGCCTACGACTGATTCGCTAAGGAGTTCGGTTTGGGAGCAATGTATGCGCCGTTCGTTGAGCCACGCGCCTACGCCGTGCATGGCGGTGAAAAGCTCTTCCCGATTGGGGTCGTAGACCACACCGATGACGGGCGTGTCGTGTTCCAGGGGCGTGTCGCCCGCAACAATGGTGCCGGCATGGGCAATAAGTGCTATCGATACCGCGTATTGGGGTATGTTGTGCAAAAAATTGGTGGTGCCGTCTAGTGGGTCTATGTACCAAGTGGCGATACCAGCTGTTTTGCCGCCGCTTTCTTCCGCTACTATACCTAGTTCGGGGGCACGTTCGCGCAAGATTTCAATGACAGCTTCTTCGGCTTCGCGATCAGCCTGAGAGACCAGGTCGTTGCGCATTTTTTTATCAATGACGAGCTCGGCCCGGTTATGGGCATATGACTGTAAAATAGCAGCTCCGGCATGAGCTGCCGTGACGGCTGCATCAAGGTAGTCGCTAAGTGGAATTCTTAAAGATTGCATACAGTGGTTCCGGTCAGCAAGAGCGTCACTCGCTCGATAAAGCATTATTGTACGTGACGATAATTTATTTTTTAGCGGCGCCCAGGCATGTCCAGTAATTACGAACCCCTGATTCCGGCAACGCTTGCCTTCAATGAGCATGGTACGCCCATGAACCCGGATTTTGGCGATGTTTATCATCCAGGATGGGGTGCACTAGAGCAGGCCAGGAAAGTTTTTTTGCATGGCAATGGCTTGCCCCAACGCTGGCAGGGCAAAGGCAGCTTTACCGTATGTGAAACCGGCTTTGGGCTAGGGAATAATTTTGTGGCTTTGTGGCAGGCTTGGCGCACTGATCCGCAGCGTTCTGCGCGCCTGCATGTGCTGTCTTTCGAGGCCCATCCTTTTGCGCGGCAAGACATGCAGCGGGCGTTGGCCGACCGCCTGCCGCAGCCGGAAAAAGCACTGGCCGATCAGTTGGTTGCCGCTTGGCCGCCTTCGTTGCCTGGCCTGCATAGGCTCGAGTTCGAAGAGGGGCGGCTGACGCTGACCCTGGCTTTCGGGACGGTTGCGCGGCTGGCGAAACAGGCGGGCGCCTGCGTCGATGCTTATTTCCTTGATGGTTTCGCGCCGCGCGTCAATCCTGCCATGTGGACCCGATCTTTGTTCGGGCAATTGGTGCGCATGGCTAACGCGCAAGCCACGGCGGCGACGTGGTGTTGCACCGGGGATGTGCGCCGAGGGCTGCGTGATGCAGGCTTTCTGGTGTCTAAAATCGCCGGGTTTGGCGGAAAACGCGAAATCACCGTGGCAACATTGCGTCCTGGCTTGGGCCGTAGTCCGATACGGCGTGTTCAAGCGGAACCTGTGCTGGTCGTGGGTGGCGGCCTGGCTGGAGCCGGTGTGGCCCAGGCCTTGGCCCTGCGCGGTCATGATGTCACGGTGCTGGACCCAGTATTCGCTCATGGGCGCGGCGCCTCTCATCAAGGGCATATTGCCGCCGCTCTTATGCCTGTCATCAGCCGCGACGACGATATCCGCGCGCGGCTTAGCCGGGCAGGCGTGCGGCGCGCCTTGCAGCGCTGGCAGGGCTTGTCGGGCGCGGCGCGCCCCGTCCGTTGTGGCGCTCTTGAATTGGCGCCCGATGCACAGCATGCCCAAGAGCGCCGCCAGGCCCTGGCCTGCCTGCAACTGCCCACTGATTGGGTCAAATGGCTGGATGTGGAACAGGCCTCCGAACAAGCGGGACGACGTCTGGGTAGTGGCGGATTATGGTTTTCTGACGGGCAAATGGTTCAGCCGCAAGCCTTGCTGGATGTCTTATTGAGCCATCCTCGTATACACTGTATGGTTGGTCAGGTGGAACAATTGCAACCAGATGGCTCTGGTTTGTGGTTGGCGATGGATTCCCAGGGCAAAGAAATGGCGCGTGCGCGGCACGTGGTTTTGGCCGCTGCAGCGCAGGTGGTTGGGCTGCTGGCAGGCATTCCGCAGGCGCCGCGCTTGCCCAAGGTAGAGTCTATGTATCGCATGGCGGGGCAGGTCAGTTACTACGATGGCAACGCGGCCAGTTCGCAAGTCATATTAGCCGGTAAAGGGTATTGCCTGCCGCCTGTTGAAGGGCGGTATGCAGGCGGCAGTACTTACCAGCCAGATGCCTTAGCAAGCCAGGTTACGCGGCAAGGTCATCAGCAGGTAGGGGCGAAAGTCGCCAGCTTGTTGAATATACCGCTTTCCGGGCTTGGCCGGTTGCCTGGCCTGGCCGATGGATGGGCGGGTTGGCGGGCGGCGGTAACCGATCGCCTTCCAGTAATTGGACCACTTGACGATGTACCAGGTATATGGCTTGCTTGCGCGTATGGATCGCGCGGGCTTAGCTGGGCAGCGCTGGCCGGCGATATTATCGCCGCCTCGCTTAACCACGAGCCATTACCCCTGGAGCGGGAGCTATTACGCAGGATTTCTCCAAGATAATTGTTTTGCAACATTTGAAAAGGCGCATGAAGCCACGCCATTTTATTTTATAGCTCAAATCCGTCAAAATAGTGGCTTTTAAATGCTTTTTGGGCGTATGCCCCGAGGATTGCGCTGTGCCGCCCAAGTCTGACTTTGCTCACGTGACGCAACTTACTACACTGAATTTCATTACGGCGAAATCGACGCGAGCCGAATTCGCACTCGAAGACTCTGGCTTGCTGCTTCAGATCGAAGCACATGCGCCAGGTGTTTATCGTGTGCGCTGTGCTCCTGCTGAATCGCTGCACAACGATAAACTCAGCGCCCGAGAGCGTGCACGCTCTGAAATGCTGCTGGCTCGCCAGGAGCCTATTGGCGAACTGGCTGTGTGCTCTATTCTCGAGCCAGCGCAGTCGGGTTGGCGACTGGAACAGGGCGATATCGCCCTTGAAGTCATATGTTCGCCCTTACAGTTTGCATTGTATCGGGGCGACGAGTGCGTGTTGCGCACGCCGCCCGGGGCGGCATTGGGTTGCAAGCAAACAGATGACACGGTCACGTGGCAGTTTACAGCCGAACTCGACGGCGACGATGCTTTGCACGGCATGGGCGAATCCGGCGGCGAACTCGACCGTCGAGGCAGCTTGCTGGTGTCGGATATCGCCGCGCAGCGGTCGCTGCCCTTGGTCTGGAGCACAAAAGGCTGGGGTCTATATGTGAATTCACTGCAGCGGGTCGAGCACGATCTGGGCCACGACCATGCCGACCTATACCGGGTGCAGGTGCAAGATGCTATTTTTGACCTCTTTATTTTTGCCGGTGAACCCGTCGAAATCCTTAATCAATACACAGCGCTAACCGGTCGTGCTGGTCAGCCGGGCCTTTGGCCCATGGGCGTCTGGCTAGACCAGGCGCCGGGGCAGTCCACCGACGACACGCTACGCCTGGTACAAGAGTTTCGCGATAAGCAATGGGGCCTGGATGTCGTGCGCTTGGCGGCGCCTGCTGTTTATGGCTTTCAGCCTGACAAGGCGACCTTTGAATGGGCATCCGACCGTGTTCCCGATTCGCGTGAATTATTCGCCCGCTTCGAAGACCTGAATGTGCAGATGGCCGCGCCTTCGTTCCCAGGTGTGCTGTGCGGTACGCACATGTTTGCCGAATGGGAAGATCGTGGCTGGCTGCTCATCAACGATGACGACGCCAATGCGCATACGTTTCCGGGCAATGAGGTTACCGGCGGACAAGACTTCGGCCTGCTTGACCTGACCAACAAAGATGTCTACAAGCTTTGGTCCGAGCGCCAGCGACAGCTGTTCGATGAAGGCCTGGGTGCGCCGGTTTGTGATGCGCCTTTTCATATTCCCGACGGCATTACGGCACGCGGCGGCGAATCGGGTTCTCTACTGCGTACGGTTTATCCCTTGCTGGTGCGTCAGGCCTTGTTCGATGCATCGGCTGGGCATAAAACGCCTCAAGAGGGGGTGGTTTGCAGCAGTGATTTATTCCCGGCGGTACAGCGCTTTGCCTGGCAGACCGGGCCGCAAGTCACCAACGATTGGGCAGGGCTGGAATATACCTTGCGCACAGCCTTGTCTTTGGCCGATAGCGGGGTGGCTGTACAAACGCACAAATTGGGGTCGGCAGCGCATTCCACTGCCAGCATGACACCAGAACTCTACATACGCTGGCTGGCCATGGGCGTATTTTCCGGCAACTTCAGTTTTCAGGGCATTCCGGCCCTGTTGCCGAGCGCGTTCGATGACGCTACGCAAGAACTCGTGCAGCACTGGCTGCAGTGGCGTTACCGGCTTATTCCGTATGTCCTGGGCATTATCGAAGACGCGGTGCGTACAGGCCTGCCTGTGCAACGCTCCATGGCATTGGCCTTTCCTGCTGATCCGGTGGCGCAGGTATGGGATACCCAATACTTGTTGGGTCCGGCCTTGCTGGTGGCGCCAGTTTTGAAACCGGGTAATCAGGTGCAGGTTTATTTGCCTGAAGGCGATGCCTGGTGGGATCTGAACACAGGCTGGCGCTACGAAGGCGGCACAACCTGGACGGTAGAGGTCGGTCTTGATACCTTGCCCATTTTCGGGCGCGAAGGCCATATGCTGTCCTTGGGTCCAACCGCGCAGCACACCGGTGATTTCAATTCGGCGCGCATTCTCGACGAAGTCTGGATGTTCGGCATGCCCGAACACAGCCCTGTCGTCATGCGCAACAAAATACGTGTGATGCAGATGCAGGGCTCCAGCTATATCAAGGGCCTGGAAGGCTTGCGTATTTTGCCGGCCGAAGGCCTCGAGGTGAAACGTCGCGGGGCCGAAGTCCGCATATCGCGGGCCCGGTGATCTTCCCGTTCGTAGGTCGGATTCGCGCCGCAGGCGCGTAATCCGACAAACAACGCACCAAAAAAGATCAACAGAGCGATACATAAAAAACCTATATGGCTTGTTGACCGCGCCGTCCGATTCTGGTGGCGTTGTCCGATGTGGTCGGGGGCAGTCCGGGAACGCCAGCCCCGCGCGTGGTATCTAATGCAGTAACTGACTCACTTACTGGTTGGAACATGCCACTTGCTCTTGTAAAGCCCCAAGATGGGCGCGACAGCGACGCGCACTTGCTGCGGCGTATCGCCTCGAAGGATGCCACTGCCTTGCAGGACTTGATGCGGCGCTATAACCAGCGCCTGTACCGGGTCGCCCGCAGCATCTTGCGCAACGACGCGGATGCCGAAGAGGCAGTGCAAGATGCCTACTACAAAGCGTACATGAGCATTGCCAACTTTCGTGGCGACTCCAGCCTGTCCACTTGGCTGGTGCGCATCGTGGTCAATGAGTCCAGCCGACGCCTGCGCAAGATCAACCGTCTTTCCACCTGGCTGGAGTTCAGCAGTGAAACTATGCGTGAAGCAATGGAAATGGCCCCAATCATGGATCAATTGCCCGCAAATCAGCCCGAATCCAAATTGGCGCGTGCGCAGACCCGGCACCTGCTTGAAGCGTCTATCGACCAGCTTCCCGACTTGTTTCGTTCGGTATTCGTGATGCGGGCAGTAGAAGAATTGAGTGTGGAAGAAACTGCCGCCAGCCTGGGCATACCCGAAGCTACTGTGCGTACCCGCTATTTCAGGGCTCGCAAGCTTTTGCGCAAGTCACTGCAAGGGGAAATGGGCGCCAGCATCGAGACAGTATTTTCTTTTGACGGAGAACGATGCGACCGTATCGTGGCGGCCGTCATGGCGCGCCTGCGGCGATTATCGAGCAATGAATGAATTAGGGTTTTCAGTGCTGTTCTACCAGGAGAAGTACCATGTCATTTCTAAGCTTTGTATATAACCCCGATACCCGCGATGCTCGTCGGGCGTTTCTGGGCCAGTCCGGACTGCTGCTGTCTGGTGCCGCTGTTGCCATGATGGCTGGCCGCGACGCCTTGGCCAAAGGGCAAGACAAGGGTGCAGTGGCTTCCGATGTCCGTATCTTGAATACGGCGCTGGGCGCCGAGCTCGAGGCGATTGCGGCTTATCAGTTAGGGGCTGAAAGCGGCCTGTTGCAAAAACCTGTGCTGGACCTGGCTGTGACTTTTCAGGGCCAGCATAAGGAACACGCCGACTTGCTGGCCAAGACCATACATACCTTGGGCGGCAAGCCAGTCTCAGCAAAAGATAAATACACCTTTCCGGTTGATAAGCTCAAGTCGCAGAATGATGTTTTGCGCTTTGCGTCCATGCTGGAAAAAGGTGCCGTCAGTGCGTATCTGGGGGCGGTGCCAGTGTTTGATAATCGCGATCTGGCCAAAGCGGCCGCCAGCATATTGGGCGATGAAGCCATGCATTGGGCGATACTGCGCAATGCCCTGGGTGAACCGCCCGTGCCTTCTGCATTTGTATCATGAGGCGCGCGTTGCGGCTGATGCTGCTGGCCGCCAGTGCCTGTGTGGCGGGTGGCGCAATGCTGCAGCCCGCCTGGTCGCAAGGCACGGCGCCAGGCGATGCGTTGCGTGGCGAAGCCATCTATTCCCGCTGCCTAGCCTGCCATGCGCTGGCTTATGATCGCACTGGGCCCAGGCACTGCGGGCTATTTGGCAGGCGGGCAGGTACAGTTCCCGGCTTTGCTTATTCCCAGGCCATGAAAGATTCGAAAATCATCTGGGATGAGAAAACCTTGAATCTATTTTTGGAAAACCCCATGAAAGATGTGCCAGGAACCTCAATGGGATATGCGGGCATTCCAGACCCACAAGAGCGCGCCGACCTGATTGCCTACCTGAAAAAGGAAAACGCGTCGCCCGATTGCCAGCAGCATTAAGGAGAACGGTGTTGGTGTAGCGTTGCCTGTCGGCTTAGGCTGCGCTGATTCGACCTGCGGTCTCCGGGTGCTTGCTTAGCCGGTAGCCACTTCTATGATCAAGTTGGGGTTGAAGGCGGCATTTTCATTAATGCCGTCTTTGGCATAGCCGCGCGGATTGCAGACTACCCGCGTACCATTGACCAGATAATCGAAGCTGTCGTGGGTGTGGCCGTGTATCCAGAGCACGGCGCGGTCGGCGCCCAGCAGGAATTCGCTGTTGGAAACAAAGCAATTGTTGATCAGCGAACCCTCGAATCTAGGATGTATGCTTTTGGGCGATGGCGCATGATGGGTAATCACCACAGTGGGGCCATCAAAGGGCTGCGCCAATTGGTCTTGCAGCCATAAGCGGTTGGCGTTGAACAGGGCTTCCATGTCGGATGGCGCAAAGGTGCGCGGAGGCAAGTCGTTGGTTGTTATGCGGCTGAAGTCGCGGATAAAGGCCAGCGCATCGGTGATGGCTTGTTCGCGCACCAGGCCAGGACCATACAAATTGAAATCCGACCATAGCGTAGAACCCAAAAAGCGTACGCCGTGAAGCACAAGCTGGTTATTGTCCAGTATGTGCACACAGGTGCCTATTGCTTGTTCTCGCAGGGCTTGTGTGGTGGCGCCCAGACTGGCGCCGTAGAACTCGTGGTTGCCCGCTATATACAGCACGGGCTTGTCAAAGCCGCGAGCCCATTCCAGCGCCGCTTTGGGGCGCGCAATATCGCCTGCCAAAATAACGATATCGGCATTGTTCTGCGGTATGGGCAACCCCTGGCTGCTCAAGTGAAGATCAGACAAAATGTTGAGACGAACAGTTTTTTGTGTAGACATGGGGCAATGTTATCCGGTTTTTTTACTTGGTCTATTTGACAGAACATTTAAATGCCGTCATAATCTTGTTCTTCGTTGGGTCGTTAGCTCAGTCGGTAGAGCACCGGACTTTTAATCCGTTGGTCGCGCGTTCGAATCGCGCACGACCCACCAAAGAATTCTTGAAGTAAATCAGTATGTTAAGGCCGCCTTTGATGCGGCCTTTTTCTTTTCTGGCTGCCTGAAAGGTAACCCTCCACGCACGCAGTGCCGCCATCCCCCATCTATGTGCAGTGTAGCCCGCGATGCCGACGCCTGCGGCGTGCGCGGATACGGCACGCGACTGTTCGTCGCCATGCAGCGTGTCGGTAATCGCTTTCAACCCTGCTCCGATGGCGTAAATTCGACGCGTTGGAATCCGGTCTGTGAGCGATACAAGTATAGGTACTGCAGCGACGTAGGCAGCAAAGAATATTCCTACTAGCCATCCGCCTTCAGTTTTCGAGAGATTCCAGTCTGCGAGATAGGATGGCAGAAGTGCAGGTAGACTAAAGGCCCCTACCTGAACCAAAAACTGTGCAAGTACTATCAACCACAAAAAGTGACGTGCGCTGGGTGCTTTCCGACTTAGGCTCATGTGGCATGCTCTGCCTTTGTTGCGTGGCGTGATCGTAGCACTACGGAATCGTCATGTACACGCTGATTTGGTTAAGATATTTGGTTGGGTTTTGACTAAAGTCGGGTTTCAGGCATATAGAAAGTTTATGATTAAGCCATGAGTAAAGTTATTTTCCATACGGATGCCCGTCCCGTTGATTTCATACGCGCCGCACTTCCGGTTGCGGGCGAGCCATTGCTTGACGCTCGCCGCCGCCCCTTGCACGATTTGCGCATATCCGTCACCGATCGTTGTAACTTTCGTTGTACCTATTGCATGCCGCGCGAAATCTTTGGCAGCAATTATCAATTCATGCCGCACAGCGACTTGCTCAGTTTCGAAGAAATTGTGCGCGTGGCTCGCGTAGCGACTGGTCTGGGGGTCAAGAAAATCCGCCTCACGGGAGGCGAGCCTTTATTGCGCAAAAATATTGAAACCCTTATCGCCATGCTGGTGCGTTTGTCCACCCCCGATGGGCAGCCGCTGGAAGTCACACTGACCACCAACGGCACCTTGCTGGCCAAAAAGGCGCAGGCCCTGAAAGACGCGGGCCTGAACCGCGTGACTGTCAGCCTCGATGCTCTGGATGACCGCATGTTCGAACGCATGAGCGACAGCCGGATCAGCGTCAGTACGGTGCTGCGTGGCATCGACGAAGCCGCGCGAGTGGGCCTGGCGCCGGTCAAGGTCAATATGGTGGTGCGCAAAGGTCTGAACGATGGGCAAATTCTGCCTATGGCCAGTCGTTTTCGCCATTCCGGCCATATTCTGCGGTTCATCGAATTCATGGACGTGGGCAGCACCAATGGCTGGAATCTGCAAGAAGTGCTCAGCGGTACAGAAATCCTTGACCGCATCGGGGCTGCATTCCCGCTGGAGCCCGTACAGGCTGGTTATCGTGGCGAAGTGGCCAGCCGCTGGCGTTATGCCGACAACGCTGGCGAAATCGGCATTATCACCAGTGTGTCGCAGCCATTTTGTGGCGACTGCAGCCGAGCACGGCTATCGCCGGAAGGCAAGTTGTTCTTGTGCCTGTTTGCGTCGCGAGGCCACGATTTGCGTACTCTTATTCGTGCCGGAGGCAGCGACGCAGACCTTGCCGGCCTGTTCGCCGGCATCTGGTCGCAGCGCAACGACCATTACTCCGAAATTCGCGGTCGTGAAACCGCCAAGCAGCAGAAAATTGAAATGAGCTATATCGGCGGATGATTACGCGTGACATGCTGACGGGGCTGGTGCTGGCTGGCGGCCAGGGGCGGCGCATGCAGGGGGCGGCAGGTTCACTGACAGACGCAAGTAGCTCTGGTGTTGCGCCAGGCCCAGAGACCTTGGTGCAGGCAAGCCGCACTGGCACGCCAATATCAAGGGTTCAAGGCCCAGCACAGGAAAAAGGTTTGTTGCAACTGCGTGGCCTGGCGCTGGTCGAGCATGCGCGCCGACGTCTGGCGCCGCAGGTGGGCCAGGTGCTGATCAGCGCCAATACCCATCTTGACGCCTATGCGGAATATGGCTTTGTGATTCCCGATGATCAAATCCTGGGCGATTATTCAGGCCCCCTGGCGGGTATTGCCAGCGCTTTGAGGCACGTGGCTACCCCCTGGTTGATGGTGCTGCCGGTAGATGTCCCGCTTCCTCCCGCAGACTTGATAGCTCGCTTATGCGAAGCAGTAAGTGGCAGCGACGCACAGATAGCCTATGCCCGATCAGAAAACGGTGTGCATCCTTTGTGCATGTTGCTGCATGTCAGCCTGAAGCAAGGCCTGTACGATTTCCTATTGGCGGGAGAGCGCAAAGTGCAATTCTGGCAACGGCAAAATCATGCCGTTACCGTACATTTTGAAGGCGCCGCTTTTTTCAATATCAATACACAGCAAGATTTATTGCGCGCTGGTCAACTTGACTGTGGGTCGGCTTAGCGCCAAGCGCGTAATCCGACCTACGCCAACCAATGCCGCAAATCATAATAGGGCACGACATCGCCGTTATTCACTGGCGTATTGGCCGGAATCCGCGCGAAACCGGTGGCCCATGGCAAGGAGCTGATAATCCCCGACCCCTGTTGCGGATGAGGCAGCAACAGGCCCAAACCCTGCCCATTGGATTCAGCCCGCACCCGCAGGAACTCTTCACGCTTATCGTTGAATACTTTGTCGGCGCTTAGCTTTCCGTATTGCAGCTCGGGGAATACTTGTGCACGGCCTTGCATGTGGCGTATCAGTGGGGACACCAGCACGGTAAATACCGCAAAGGCCGATACTGGATTGCCTGGCAGGCAAACTATGGGTTTGTCCTGGGCGTAGGCCAAAGCCACTGGCTTGCCCGGCTTCATGCGCACGCGCCATAAGTCCAGCGTCCCGCCGAGCTGTTCTATGGTGGGTTTCACCAGGTCTTTTTCACCGACGGAAACACCGCCCACCGTCAGGACTAGGTCACAGTCGGCCAGCAGCGTTTCGAGGGCGGCTCGTAGTGAGGCCTCGGTGTCGAGCGCATGCAGCACATGCACGACGCTGGCGCCCATGTTTTCGATCAGGCTGGCCAGCATGACGCCATTGGAGTTATAGATCTGCTCGTTGCGACGTGGTTGCCCTGGCTGTATGAGTTCGTCGCCGGTGGTCAGTATGCCGACTTTGAGGCGACTATATACCGTGATTTCGGCATAGCCTTGCGATGCCAGCAAAGCGATTTCCGCTGCGCTTATCAGCGTGCCTTTGGCCAGCAACTGCTTGCCAGTGCGCACGTCTTCGCCTTGCAGGCGTATATGGGCGCCTTTGAGGGGTGGGGTGGTGATTTCAAGCTGATTGTCGGTTTCGACGCCATCTTCCTGCATGACGACAGTATCAGCGTCTTTAGGGATTAGGCTGCCAGTAAACAACCTTATGGTTTTGCCCGGTTGCAGCGCTTGCGGCTGGTCACCGGCAAAGCAGCGTTGTTGTACCGGGAATTGCCGTCCTGGCGTGTAGTCGGCATAACTGATGGCATAGCCGTCCATGGCGCTGTTGTCTGCTGGCGGCAAGTCAAGTGTTGCAAACAGGGTTTGCGCAAGGATGCGGCCTGTGGCCTGATGCAGCAGGCAGCTTTCGCTGATGCTTGGAGGTTTGCCGGCGGTAGCCAGGCGTGACTGAGCGACATCGAAATCAAGCATGGTGAATACACAAGAGAGAGGGTGAAAAAAGCGGCTGGAAAATGGCCCGCGCTATTTATGCCTTGGCGCGGTATTGAGTGCCGAAGTTGCAAGGGCCATGCCGACTGTCGAGTTGTTCTTTAATAATGCCGTCCCAGGCTGTTTTACAGGCGCTGGTTGAGCCTGGCATGCAAAAAACCAGGGTGTGGTTGGCTGATCCGGCCAAGGCGTCGGACTGTAAGGCGGATGTGCCGATTTCCTGATACGACAAGTGCCTGAACAGCTCCCCAAAACCGACAATGATTTGATCCAGCAATGGCGTAATGGCGGCAGTGGTTGATTTTTGATGACTGAAGCCGGTGCCGCCGTTGGTCAGTATGACCTGGATGGCGTCGTCGGCGATCCAGTCGCTGATGATTTTGCGTATCTGGTACAGATTGCCTGCGCTGATGCTTCGTGTGGCGCAGCGATGCCCGGCGGCCAGCACGCTTTCAACCAAGTAGTCGCCAGATGTATCGTTTGACGTATTGCGTGTGTCGGAAATAGTCAGTACGGCGCAATTTAATAACACTACAGGCTGGCTGGCGTCGGCTTTGCTCATGCTTGTCCTTCAGGAAGAGGGCTGGTCCCATTGTTCGGTTTTCTGATTGTCGGCTTCACGTTGCTGAACCCAGAATTGATCGCCGTTGGCCAGGGTTTCGCGCTTCCAGAACGGTGCGCGGGTTTTCAGGGCGTCGATAATATATTCGCAGGCAGCGAAAGCGTCGCCGCGATGGGCGCTGGCAGTGGCTACGAAAACGATTTGGTCTTTCAGTTGTAATTCGCCCACGCGATGCACGACCAGGCAGTCGAGGATATCCCAGCGCGCTTGTGCAGTGGCGCACAGGGCTTCGATTTCGCGTTCACACATGCCTGGGTAGTGTTCCAGGAACAGCGATTGTGTAGCGGCATTTTTGGCGTAGTCGCGCACATAGCCGGTAAAGCTGACTATGGCTCCCGCCTGGCCTTCGGTGCTGGCGCGCAGGCGGGCGGTCAGGTCGGAGGCGTTGAAGTCGGCTTCTTGAACGATAACCATGGATTATCCTCCGGTGACAGGCTCGAATACGGCGACCTCATCGCCCGGCTGGATCAGGGCGTCGTGGCCTACATGGTACTGGTTGACGGCAAGCTTGAGCCGTTTTACCGGGGCCAGTTGCGGGTAGCGCGATTCCAGTTGGGCCAGCAGGGCGGCGCCAGTGAGTGGCAGCGCTGCAGGCCATGCTTCTTCTCGTGCTTGAGTCAGTTCGGCTACCTGCGCGAAATACAGAAGCTTAATCATTGCGCCACTCACCGCTTTTGCCTCCAGATTTATAACGTAGCTGTATGTGTTCAAGCACGATGCCCTTGTCGGCCGCCTTGCACATATCGTAGATAGTCAGTGCGGCGATGCTGCAGGCCGTCATGGCCTCCATTTCAACACCGGTTTTGTAGTCGGTGCGGCAGGTGGACCTGACCATGATGCTGTGGCTCGCGTCGTCGGGGAAAAACTCGATGCCGACAAAACTTAGCGGCAGGCTGTGGCACAAGGGGATAAGTTCGGCGCAACGCTTGGCGGCCAGCACACCGGCCACGCGCGCGGTGTTCAGGACTTCGCCTTTGGCATTTTCCTGGGCTGACAGCAATTTGTAGGCGGTGGCGCTCATGCGCACACGGCCCTCGGCGATGGCAGTGCGTTGAGAATTGGCCTTGTCGCCGACATCGACCATGCGGATTTGGCCGGACTCGTCGAGGTGGGTAAGCACGGCTTGATCGGTAGGGGTGTTGCTCATTGTGTATAGAAAAAAGAACTTGAGGATGTTCTTATAATATACGCAATTGCTGATATCGTAGACTGGATTAGTGCGCAGCAGGTAATCCAGCCATCCGTTTGCCAGGTTCAGGCCTGGTTCAGGGCTTTTTCCACGTCTTGATACGGTATGCTGGTGTCTCGATGAAACCCTGTCATCAATGTCTGGAACCTGGCACCGCCTTTATTCGATCGGGCCGCAACCATTTTTTTTCCTTCCTGCGCGCCAAGCTCGAAAAGCGCATCGAATTTGACCAAGGCGTAGCCGTGTTCGGTGGCATAGCGCATAAGGTGGCTACGTGCGGTTTTGCGGTGTTTGCTGCGATCCTCTTCAGAGGCGCCGGCGGCATCGGCGGCGCCGTTGGTGGCGCCGCTCATTAATATCCATTGGTCTAGTGAAATGTTGTCCTCAAGACTGGAGGCGGCGTAGGCGCTGCCTAACAGCGACATGGCTAAAATAGCTGCAGATAACTTGGGTAGTATCAAAGTAAACTCCCTGTTGTGTGTAGCGGTCAATTAAAGATTGACCGCTACAAGGCGGCTAAGGTTCCAAGAATGCCATAGATTGTGCCGTGCAATTGTTACGAAGTTGTTAACCACTCGGACTGTTTTGTAATTTGAAAATGCATCGTCGGCATAATTAACACATGCGCGGCGTATGATGTTGCTGATGGCGACGCCTTCGCGGTGTCTTTTCAATTTATAAGTACTACTTGTGGAGAACACGTATGTCTATCAAAGTCGGTGATCAGGTGCCAGACGGCACGTTGGGTGAATTTATTGAAACAGCAACTGAAACCTGCGCTGTTGGTCCCAACAACTTCCAGGTGGCTGATTTGGTCAAGGGCAAGACCATAGCCGTGTTTGCCGTACCCGGCGCGTTCACGCCCACTTGCTCGGCCCAGCACCTGCCTGGCTACCTTGAACTGAATGATCAACTGAAGGCCAAGGGCGTAGACGAAGTCTGGTGCGTGGCGGTCAATGACCCTTTCGTCATGGGCGCCTGGGGGCGCGAGCATAGCGTCAATGGCCGTGTGCGCATGCTGGCCGATGGCAGCGCCGCCTGGACCCGTCAACTTGGCCTGGAACTGGATTTATCAGCGCGCGGCATGGGTGTGCGTTCACAACGTTACTCCGCCTTGCTGGTCGATGGCGTGGTCAAGCAACTGAATGTCGAAGAAGGCGGCAAGTTTGAGGTCAGCGACGCCCAGACGCTTTTAGGTCAGTTAAGCTAGTTTTTTGGAGTCCCGCAAGTTCATGGTACAGATGGTCGCCGCTTTTTTTTCGCTTTATCTGGCGACATTATTGCTATTGCTCGGATCGGGGCTTTTCAATACTTATCTCAGTCTGCGGCTTACCGCCGAGTCGGTTTCCGAGGTCTGGATAGGCGCGTTGATCGCTGTGTATTACCTGGGGCTGGTGTGCGGAGCGCGCATGGGCCACAAAATCATCATACAAGTTGGCCATATACGCGCCTATTCGGCGACCGCCGCCGTGGTCACTGTTACTGTGCTCGCACTGGCGCTGGTAGACAACCTTTGGGTGTGGTTGGGGTTTCGTTTTGTGGCTGGCGTTGCCATGGTAACGCAGTTCATGGCACTGGAAAGCTGGCTGAATGAGCAAACCGAAAACCATCAACGGGGTCGTGTGTTTGCCTTTTACATGGTTTGTTCCAGCCTGGGTACCGTGCTGGGCCAGCTCGCTCTGGCCTTATTCCCTCGACTTAATTACGAACCCCTTGTTTTTGTCGCCATCTGTTCGGCCCTGTGTCTTGTGCCGGTGGCCTTGACGCGGCGCTCGCACCCCGCTTTGCAGATTCCCGCACCCATCCAGATTAAATATTATGTGGCCAGGGTGCCCATGTCGTTAACCGTGTTGTTTATTGCCGGGACCATCATAGGCGCCTTCTACGGCCTGGCCCCGGTGTATGCCATTAAGCAGGGCTTGTCCAGCAATCAGGTGGCAGTATTCATTGCCGCTGCCGTGGCCTCGGGCCTGTTGTTTCAGTGGCCGGTAGGCTGGTTGGCCGATCGCATAGACAGGGCACGCTTGATACGTCTGAACGCACTTGTGCTCGCATTGGTTTCCCTTCCGTTGTGGGGGTGGTGGACTTTCCCGTATTGGGCGTTGCTGCTGTTTTCGTGTGCGTTTGGCATCTTGTTGTTTACGCTTTACCCACTGGGCGCGGCGTTTGCCAACGATAATGTCGACCCGGAAAGGCGGGTGGGGCTGAGCGCCATCTTGTACATGGTGTATGGCCTGGGTGCTTGTGTCGGGCCCCTGATTGCAGGCCTGCTGATGCGCGAACTCAACCCTAGCGTCTATTTCATTTTTGTATCGGCTTGTGCTCTGGTCCTGGTGGTGTTTGTCAGGCCGCAGCGTGTCACAGGCGCCAATCTAAGCGACGATGCGCCCACTCATTTTGTGGTCATGCCCGATAGCTTGCAAAGTTCCGGCATGGTTGCGGCGCTCGATCCCCGGGTCGATATGGAAAGCGATGTCTCCCACGACCCGGTGCCCGAAGAAGATATCGAACCGGCTCCTGAGCCTGCCGCTTCCTCGTAGGTCGGATTACGCGCCTGCGGCGCTGACTCGACCTACGGTATCAGCACCACAATGGCGGCGATGGCCAGGGCAATGCCCACGGCGTTGATCCACAACAGTTTTTCTTTGAAAAATCCGGCTCCTACCAGCGTGCCCAGGGAAATTACGCCGATATTCATGGCGGAAAAGACCAATGTAGGATTTTGCGGGAACACTTGGTGAGCACGAATATAGAAGTAAATGTTGCCGAAGTTCAGCACACCCAGCACCAGGCCGGCGACGATGTTGCGGCGTGTCCAGATGCTGCGTTTGACCAGCAGGTACAGAAAAATCAGCGCGCCGGCCAGGATGAAGGTGACGAACAGGCTGCTGGAAAAAGCAGCGCCGCTCTTGGCCAGCTGTTTGAAGAGTATATCTATGGTGCCATAACCCAGCCAGACCGCCAGCAGCAAGGCTGCCGAACGACCGACTTGCCCGCTGGCATCGGTCTGCCGTGGGCGGGCAAGCAGGCAGCCTAGCGCCACCAGAGCCACGGCAATGCCTATCCCCTTGCTGGCTGACAGCGCTTCGCCAAACAAGATAAAAGCCGCTATTAACGGAAGAAATAGCGACAGCCGCTGGGCCGCATCGCTTAATACGATGCCTGCCTGGCGCACTGCGCCGGCCATGGCCAGAAACACCACTGGCAACAGCACGCCCAGGACGATCAGTACCCACCAGGGTGTGCTGGGATTGAGCAGCGAGGCTGGCTGTGGTCGAAAAATAAGCAGACACAGGCTGGCAGCGACCACATAGTTGATCGCTATGGCCTGATCTATCTGTATGTTTTGGCGACGAGCTATTTTCAGCAATATCGACACGGCAACGCTGCAGGCAACACTGATAATCAAGGTGTACATGCTGGCTCCTGGCCTTGCTTGAGCATGCCCAGGGTCACGCAGGTTTCCAGCCCCTGCTTCAATGGCATGAGCGCCTCGGGTTTCAGGCCGGTATCGTAACGTGACGATTGCGGGCAATACGAGCAGTCTTCCGGACAGGCGCCCGTTTTGATGGACAGCAGGCTGGACAACTGTACGGCATTGGGCTGGTGGTAAAGACGATGTATAGCCTGGGCCTTGAGCAGCAAGTCCATGAATGGCAGCTCATATAGCGCCATGATGGCCTGCGCCGTCCAGGTTGGGGAGCTTTTGTTTTCCAGCGCGGCAGTGCGGCGTTGTACTTGTGTTGCGAGCATGGCGTTCTAGTCAATACAGGGTTTACGGTTGCTCATGGTAGTGCGGTTGAATGTGCTGATGCAACACGGATTTTGATCTGTAATAATGTGTAATGACAGATGTTAATGAATTATGTACGCATAATCGCGCATCGCGATGTGATGCTGGTGCAAGCTTTACACCTGTTCCGATGTTGTCGATATTGTGTTTAATTGTTACTGATGCGAATTTGGCGCTCTGGTGCCGTAATCCAGCAAAACACACGCCAACCATTGCCTGCCATCTTGAATGACTAGTTACATTGCCGCTTCCTTGCTGTTCTAGTGGGGAATAGTCCTTGAAGCGTCTGCTGCCTAAGCTTGAGTCCGTACCGATCACTTGATCAGAAAGGCAGCATAAGACCATGAGCAGCAACTCCAGCGCCGGTTCCGGCAAAGCAACTTCCGTCCTTATCTCCAGTACCTTCGCCTTCACTATTTGTTTTGCGGTGTGGATGATGTTCGCCGTGCTGGGCATACCCATCAAAACACAGTTGGGCTTGTCTGAAACCCAGTTCGGCCTGCTGGCGGCCATGCCGGTCCTGACAGGCTCGCTGGTGCGCGTGCCGCTGGGTATCTGGACTGACCGTTACGGTGGCCGCATCGTTTTCTTCCTGACCATGCTGGTCGCAGTCGTGCCGATATGGCTCATGGCCTACGCCACTGCGTACTGGCATTTCCTGGTGCTGGCGCTCTTCGTGGGCTTGGTCGGGGGGTCTTTCTCAGTGGGAACGCCTTACGTGGCGCGCTGGTTTCCGCGCAGCAAACAAGGCTTTGCCATGGGCGTATTCGGCGCCGGCAATTCGGGTTCGGCCATTACCAAGTTTGTGGCTCCGGCATTGATAGTCGCCGCAGGAGGCGCCTGGGTGATCGTCCCGAAAGTCTACGCGCTGGTCTTGCTGGCGACAGCCGTGCTGTTCTTGGTGTTTTCCTCTACCGACCCCTCGCACAACATAGGCAAGAGCGTGGGCTTCAAAGAACAAATGAAGGTGCTCAAAGACCCGCGTGTATGGCGTTATTGCCAGTATTACTCGGTGGTGTTCGGGGGCTACGTGGCCCTGGCCTTGTGGATGACCAAATACTACATCGGTGAGTACGGCTTCGATATACAGGTCGCGGCATTCTTGGCGGCCTGCTTTTCTTTGCCCGGCGGCGTATTGCGCGCGCTGGGTGGCTGGATTTCCGACCGCTATGGCGCCTACAAGACCACCTGGTGGGTGATGTGGGTGTGCTGGGTGGCGTTTTTCATACTCAGCTACCCCCAGACGGAATTCACCATTCAGACGGTAAGCGGGCCGCAGACCTTCCAGATAGCGCTCAGCCCGACCCTGTTCACTGTGCTGATGTTTGTCGTTGGCATTGCCACAGCCATAGGCAAGGCGTCGGTATTCAAGTTCATTTCCGATGATTTCAACGACAACATTGGTGCTGTCTCGGGCGTCGTCGGTCTGGCGGGCGGCCTGGGCGGTTTCGTCTTGCCTATTTTGTTTGGCGTCTTGCTGGACCTGACGGGAGTCCGTTCCAGTTGCTTCATGTTGCTGTATGGCACGGTTTGTGTATCGCTGGTGTGGATGCATTTCAGCTTCCGCCCCAGTCAGCGTGAACGCAGTGCGCTTTCCGTAGTGGGCAATACCGCCTGATTGTGTCGGGCGCGACACAACGCCCGGTTCTCCCCCTGAATTTTCTGTGAGCATATACATGACTAGTCAAGTTTTGACCCGCTGGGAGCCTGAGAACGCCGTGTTCTGGAAGCATACCGGATCACGGGTTGCGCACCGCAACCTCTGGATATCCATTCCCGCCTTGATGCTTGCGTTCAGCATCTGGATGCTATGGAGCGTGGTCGTGGTGAATCTGGATCGCGCTGGCTTTCAGTTTTCCAAAAACCAGATGTTCTGGCTGACGGCGCTGCCGGCCTTGTCCGGGGCGACATTACGAATTTTTTACTCGTTCCTGGTGCCTATTTTTGGAGGACGTCGCTGGACGGCGATTTCCACGGCGACATTGCTTATTCCCGCCTTGGGCATGGGCTTTGCGCTGCGTGATCCCACCACGTCCTATCCTGTATTGCTGGCGCTGGCGCTCTTGTGCGGCCTGGGTGGGGGTAATTTCAGTTCCAGCATGGCCAACATCAGCTTTTTCTTTCCCAAATCAAAAAAAGGACTGGCGACCGGCCTCAATGCCGGCATAGGCAACTTGGGTGTATCGGTGGTGCAGTTTGTCGTGCCGTTGGTGATATCGCTGAGTATCTTTGGCGCAATAGGGGGCGAGCCGCAGCAGTATCTGGCTGAGGGCGTAGAGCGCAATCTATGGCTGCAGAATGCGGGCTTCGTTTGGGTGCCCATTATTCTTGTCGCCTCGATTGCAGCCTGGTTCGGCATGAACGATATTGCTGACGCCCGGGCGTCGTTTGCCGATCAGGCGATTATTTTCAAGCGCAGGCATAACTGGCTCATGTGCTGGCTGTATGTGGGCACTTTTGGTTCGTTCATTGGTTTTTCGGCAGGCTTTGCCATGCTGACCAAGACCCTGTTCCCAGGCGTGGATCCCATGGCTTACGCCTTTCTGGGGCCTTTGGTGGGCTCCTTGACTCGGCCTTTGGGTGGCTGGGTCTCCGACAAGCTTGGCGGTGCGCGAGTGACCTTGTACACCTTCATCGGCATGATAGTCGCGGTTCTGGGCCTGCTGGCTTTTATCCCTGCCGAAGGGCAGGCAGGTAACTTTTTCGGTTTCCTCGCCTTGTTCATAGTGCTGTTTGCGCTTACTGGCCTTGGCAATGGCTCTACCTTTCGCATGATACCCGTGATTTTCCTGACCGAGCGTCAGCGCGAGGCAGCAGGTCATGGCGAGCAAGCCGAGCGGCAAGCCGTGGTTAACGCCAGCAAAGAGTCCGCAGCAGTGCTTGGGTTTTCGGGGGCTATCGGCGCTTATGGCGGCTTCTTCATTCCAAAAAGTTTTGGCACCTCTCTTGATCTGACAGGAAGCGTGTCGGCTGCGCTGCTGTTCTTTATCGTCTTTTACCTGAGCTGTGTGGGCATTACGTGGTGGTTCTATGCTCGTAAAAATGCCGGGATGCCATGTTGAAACGAAGCGACGGACTAGGCCGTTCGAACTATACGTACTACTCCTATTGCCGTCGCCTTCTTCCCATAGAGATGAATAGCTCGTATTGCGATCAGTCTCTACAGTATCTGTATACATCAAAGCCGCAGCGCTCAACGCGCCGGCAGTCATGGAGAAATGAATGAGCCACTTCCTCGACCGACTGAAATTCATGTCGCGCGTGCAATCTACGTTTTCTGGCGGGCATGGCGAAGTCGTCAATGAAGACCGACAATGGGAAAATGCTTACCGTAACCGCTGGCAACACGACAAAATCGTGCGCTCGACGCACGGTGTCAATTGCACAGGTTCCTGTTCCTGGAAAATCTACGTAAAAAACGGTCTTATCACCTGGGAAACCCAGCAGACCGACTACCCACGCACCCGCCCCGATCTACCCAACCACGAACCGCGAGGCTGTCCGCGTGGCGCCTCGTATAGCTGGTATGTGTACTCGGCACAACGCGTGAAGTATCCCATGATGCGGGGGCGCCTGATGCAAATGTGGCGCGAGGCCCGTAAAACACTGGATCCAATCAAGGCCTGGGAATCCATCAGCCAAGACCCGGAAAAGGCGCGCCGCTATAAATCTGTGCGCGGCCTAGGCGGGTTTGTGCGTGCCGACTGGGATACGGCCATGGAAATAATCGCTGCCGCCAATGCCTACACCATACGCAAATTTGGCCCTGATCGCGTGGTGGGTTTTTCGCCCATCCCCGCCATGAGCATGGTCAGCTATGCCGCCGGTTCACGTTACCTTAGCCTCATTGGCGGCGTCTGCCTCAGTTTTTATGATTGGTATTGTGACCTGCCGCCAGCCAGCCCCCAGGTGTGGGGCGAACAGACCGACGTCGCCGAATCGGCCGACT
This sequence comes from Alcaligenaceae bacterium, assembly GCA_013416445.1. Taxonomy (GTDB): domain Bacteria; phylum Pseudomonadota; class Gammaproteobacteria; order Burkholderiales; family Burkholderiaceae_B; genus Pollutimonas. Next base: position 112,645 of record JACCER010000007.1, on the reverse strand, counting down.
GGTACAACTCGACCTATCTGATGGTGTGGGGCTCCAATGTCCCTCAAACCCGTACGCCCGACGCTCACTTTTATACCGAAGTTCGCTACAAGGGCACCAAGACCGTTGCCGTATCCAGCGACTTTGGCGAAATGGTCAAGTTTGGCGATATCTGGCTGGCGCCCAAGCAGGGGACTGACGCCGCGCTGGCAATGGCCATGGGCCATGTCATACTCAAAGAATTCCACTTGTCAGGAAAGTCGGACTACTTCCGCGATTACGCCCGGCAATATACCGACATGCCCATGCTGGTCATGCTCAAAGAGCGTGACGGCAAGCTGGTGCCAGATCACTTCTTGCGCGCCTCGCACCTGGCCAATAGCCTTGGCCAAGGCAACAACCCCGACTGGAAAACGCTGCTCATCGATGAACAGAGCGGTGAACTGGTCGTGCCTAATGGCAGCATAGGCCTGCGTTGGGGTGAAGACAGTGCCGAAGCGGGTGGCCAGGCTGGGCGCTGGAATCTCGAACTGAAAGACGCGGCCAGCGGCCAGGCCATTGTGCCGCTGCTCAGCTTGGTGAATAAGCATGACGCAGTTGCCGAGGTTGCCTTTCCCTACTTTGGGAGTGAGCACAGCGATGTCTTGCTGCGCCGGGTTCCTGCCCGGCAGTTGTCGCTTGCAGATGGCAGCCGTGTCTTGGTTGCCACGGTATATGACTTGCAAATGGCCAATTATGGCGTGGACGCAGGCCTGGGTGGCCCGAACGTGGCCTCCAGCTACGACGATGACCTGCCCTATACGCCGGCTTGGCAAGAAAAACACACCACCGTGCCGCGCGAGCGTGTCATACAGGTGGCGCGTGAGTTTGCCCAGAACGCCCACGATACCCATGGCAAGTCCATGGTGATCGTCGGGGCCGGCTTGAATCACTGGTATCACATGGACATGGCTTATCGCGGCATTATCAATATGCTGGTCATGTGCGGCTGTGTTGGTCAAAGCGGCGGCGGTTGGGCGCATTATGTAGGCCAGGAAAAACTGCGCCCACAAACGGGTTGGGCGCCTCTGGCGTTTGGGCTCGATTGGTCGCGTCCGTCGCGCCAAATGAACGGCACCTCGTTTTTCTACGCACACAGCAGCCAGTGGCGGCATGAACAACTGGCGGTGGACGAGGTCTTGTCACCAACCACCAACCGGGCTGGCTACGATAAGCTTAGCCTGATCGACCTGAACGCCAAATCTGAACGCATGGGCTGGTTGCCGTCCGCGCCTCAACTGGAAACCAATCCCTTGGATATCGTAGAGCAGGCCGAAGCGCAGGGCGTCGACCCGGTGGCTTACACGGTCGATGGCCTTAAAAGCGGCAAGCTGAACATGAGCTGCGACGATCCTGACAACCCCGCCAACTTTCCCCGCAATTTGTTCGTATGGCGCTCGAATCTGTTGGGCTCCAGTGGCAAGGGGCACGAATACCTGCTGAAGTACCTGTTGGGTGCGCAAAATGCCGTGTTCAGCGATGAAAACGACGCCATCAAGCCGGCGCAGGTGCGTTTCAGGCAAGAGGCCGCTGAGGGCAAGCTCGACTTGCTGACCGTCCTGGATTTTCGCATGAGCACCACCTGCCTGTATGGCGACATCGTGCTGCCAACCGCGACCTGGTACGAAAAAGACGACTTGAATACGTCCGACATGCATCCTTTTATCCACCCTCTCAGCGAGGCCGTGCAGCCCTTATGGGAAAGCAAGAGCGACTGGGAAATTTACAAGCTGCTGGCGAAAAAATTCAGTGAAATCGGCGGACCCTACTTGGGTGTACGCAAAGACATCGTGCTTACGCCCTTGATGCACGATACTCCCAGTGAACTAGGCCAGCCTTTCGAGCCACAAGACTGGAAGCAGGGCGAATGCGACCTGATTCCTGGCAAGACTGCGCCATCCATGACGGTGGTCGAGCGCAACTACAACGACATCTATCGCAAGTTCACGTCTATCGGCCCCTTGCTCGACAAGCTGGGCAATGGCGGAAAAGGCATCAACTGGGATACCGCACAAGAGGTGAGTGAAATAGGTGGTATCAACAAGCGTGTGCTGGAACCCGGCGTCAGCCAGGGCCGCCCACGCCTGGACAGCGCCATCGATGCCGCCGAAATGATACTGACCTTCGCACCGGAAACCAACGGTCACGTATCGGTCAAGGCCTGGGACGCGCTCAGCCAAGTGACTGGTCGCGACCATACTCACCTTGCCATCGGGCGCGAGCACGACAAGATCCGTTTTCGCGATATCCAGGCCCAGCCGCGCAAGATCATTTCCTCACCGACCTGGTCTGGCCTGGAAAGCGAAGAGGTCAGCTACAACGCCGGATACACCAACGTGCATGAACTGATTCCATGGCGCACGCTTACCGGCCGCCAGCAGTTCTACCAGGATCACCGCTGGATGCTGGACTTCGGCGAAGGCTTCTGTGTTTACAAACCGGCGGTAGATACCAAGACCGTACAGCCCATGCTGAATCGTCACCCCAACGGAGAGCACGAGCTCGTACTCAACTGGATCACACCGCACCAGAAATGGGGCATACACAGCACATATTCCGACAACCTGCGCATGCTTACGCTCAGTCGTGGCGGTCCGCACGTCTGGATTTCCGAAACCGAGGCCAAGCAGGCAGGGCTGGTCGATAACGATTGGGTTGAAATCTTCAATATCAACGGCGCCGTCACCGCCCGGTTGGTGGTAAGCCAGCGGGTGCCGGTGGGCATGTGCCTGATGTACCACGCCCAGGAAAAGATCGTGAACGTTCCCGGTGCGCAAACCAGTGGCAAGCGCGGAGGCATCCATAACTCGGTGACACGGACCGTGCTCAAACCGACGCACATGATAGGCGGGTATGCCCAGCAGTCTTATGGCTTTAATTATTACGGCACGGTGGGCAGCAACCGCGACGAATTCGTGGTGCTGCGCAAAATGACAAAAATCGACTGGCTGGAAGGCCCGCTCGAGGAAGATGCTATGGCAGAAGGAGCCGAGAAATGAGAATCCGTGCGCAAATCGGCATGGTGCTGAACCTAGACAAGTGCATAGGCTGCCATACTTGTTCGGTCACGTGCAAGAATGTCTGGACCAGCCGCGACGGGGTTGAATACGCCTGGTTCAATAATGTGGAAACCAAACCGGGCGTAGGCTATCCGAAAGAATGGGAAAACCAGGCCAAGTGGAAGGGTGGCTGGTCGCGCAACAGCGCGGGCAAGCTGCAGCCGCGCCAGGGCGGCAAGCTGCGCATTCTGGCTAACTTGTTTGCCAATCCCAATTTGCCGCAAATCGACGACTACTACGAGCCCTTCACCTACGATTACGAACACTTGCAGAATGCGCCGCTTAGCCAGACGCCACCCACTGCGCGTCCCATCTCGGTGCTGACCGGCAAGAAAATGGAGAAAATTGAATGGGGCCCCAACTGGGAGGACGATCTGGGCGGTGAATTCAGCGCGCGCAGCAAAGATGCCCTGTTCGAAGGTGTGCAAAAGGAAATGTACGCCACCTTCGAGAATACCTTCATGATGTATCTGCCTCGTCTGTGCGAGCATTGCCTGAATCCAACCTGCGTGGCCAGTTGCCCTTCGGGCTCCATCTACAAGCGTGAAGATGACGGTATCGTTCTTGTCGACCAAGACAAATGCCGGGGCTGGCGCATGTGCATTTCCGGCTGCCCCTACAAAAAGATCTATTACAACTGGGAAAGCGGCAAAGCCGAGAAATGCACCTTTTGTTATCCGCGCATCGAGGCCGGGCAACCTACGGTATGTTCTGAAACCTGTGTGGGCCGTATCCGCTACCTGGGCGTCATGCTGTACGACGCCGACCAAATCGAGCGCGCGGCCTCCACGCCCAACGAGCAAGACCTGTACGAAGAGCAGCTAAGCGTGTTTCTCGACCCGCATTGTCCTGAAGTGATCGCCGAGGCGCGCAAGCAGGGTATTTCGGAAAGCTGGCTGGAAGCCGCGCGCAAGTCGCCGGTCTACAAAATGGCATGTGAATGGAAGGTCGCGTTTCCGCTGCATCCCGAATACCGCACGTTACCCATGGTCTGGTATATACCGCCACTATCGCCGATACAGTCGGCAGCTGAAGCCGGCCGCATGCCGCACACCACGTTTGGCGCCAACGGCGTGATTCCCGATGTCGACAGCCTGCGCATACCCGTGCGCTATCTGGCCAATCTGCTGACTGCCGGCAAAGAAGAACCGGTGGTGCATGCCCTTAAGCGCATGCTGGCCATGCGCGCCTACAAGCGTTCTGAAACCGTGCACCAGGAAACCGACACGGCGGTGCTGGATGCCGTTGGGCTTGATGCGGCCACCGTAGAAGACATGTATCAGATCATGGCTATCGCCAACTACGAAGACCGTTTTGTGATTCCTTCCAGCCACAAGGAAATGGTGGAAGACAGTTTCAATGAAAAGGGCAGTTGCGGCTTTACTTTCGGCAATGGGTGCTCGGGCGGCGTGTCTGAAACCGGCCTTTTCGGGCGTAAGCCGCAGGGTAGCGAAATTTTCACTGAAATGCCCAAGTCGCGCAAAAAGCCGACTGTGGTCGCAAGGTAAACCAGGAGCTTATGATGCGTCTTTACCGGATACTTTCCGTACTGCTGGACTACCCCGAGCAAGATATGCTCGATGCCATGCCGGAAATCGAGCAGGCATTGGCAGCCTGGCCCCAGGCTGTGCAGCAGCTTGAACCGCTTACTGAGTTCCTTGGGGCTGGCGATCTTATCGCCGCCCAGGAAAACTACGTGGCCACCTTTGACCGCAATCCCGCTCATTCGCTGCATCTGTTCGAGCATGTCCACGGCGAAAGCCGCGATCGCGGGCAGGCAATGGTGGATTTGCTAGAGGAGTATCGCCGTGGGGGCTTCGAGCCCAAGGGTCGGGAATTACCCGATCACGTGCCCTTGTTCCTGGAATATCTCAGCCTGCTCGATACTGGCGCCGCCGAGACATTGCTGGGCGAGGCCATACATGTATTGGCGGCCATTGGCGACAGGCTGGCGCGTAACGATAGCCCGTATGCAGTGGTTTTTGGGGTGTTGCGCGGCCTGACCAGCGTAGAGCCCAGGGCACAGGCTGAACCGCCCGTGCGCGATATGGATGAAGCCATGGAAACGTTTGGCGTTGGCGCCGATGGGGTCGAGCCGTTGTTGCGCCAGCGGGCCATGGGCGAGCATACCCTGCGTTTTCATCCGCGCGCTACAGCGGGCTGAACATCAAGGAAAATCAACATGAACACTGTGCATCAATTTGTCTTTGGAATTTATCCCTACATTGCCCTGTCGATATTTCTGCTGGGCAGCCTGCTGCGCTTCGAGCGCGAGCAATACACCTGGAAAAGCGATAGTTCCCAACTGCTGTATCGCGGCAATTTGCGTATGGGAAATATCCTTTTCCATGTCGGCATCATCGGCTTGTTTTTCGGGCACTTAGTCGGGTTGCTGACACCGGCCGTCGTTTGGGAGGCCCTGGGTATTTCACACAGCGTCAAGCAGGCGGTTGCGATGGCGGCAGGGGGCGTCATGGGCGCACTCTGCCTGGTCGGGCTGCTTATCTTGTTGCATCGTCGCCTGACCGACCCGCGCATCGCTGCCGTTACCCGTACCGGCGATAAGTTTTTGCTGGCCTGGATACTGCTGACGCTACTGCTGGGCTTATCAACCATTGCCGTGTCGGCAGGCCATATGGATGGCGGCATGATGGTGCAGTTAATGAAGTGGTCCCAGCATATCGTCACTTTCCGTGGCGATGCAGCCAGCTACGTCGCTGATGCCCCGGCTTTGTTCAAGGCCCATTTGTTCATGGGCATGACGCTATTCCTGATCTTCCCGTTTACACGGCTGGTGCACGTCTGGAGCGGTTTTGCATCGGTAGCTTATCTGGGTCGTGCCTGGCAATTGGTGCGCCCTCGTTAAGCCCTGGTTTTTCTGTTTTATTGTGGAGCGTGATATGGCCGTAATAGTGAATGATGTTGAACTGACTGATGCCGAAATGGAGGCGGAACTGCCACAGCATGCCGATGCCGACAACCCGGTCCAGCGGGCCATGACCGCCCTGGTGTTGCGTCGTGTCTTGCTTGATGAGGCTGTCAGGCTGGGCATTGAGGAGCCCGACGACGAAGCCGCCCTGGATGCGCTGCTCGAGCAAGAGGTAAGGGTGCCGGTGCCTGATGAGCAGACCTGCCGGCGCTACTACGACCGGCATCCTGAGCGATTTGTGGTGGGCCAGTTGCTAGAGGTCGATCACATTCTGTTCCAGGTGACGCCGCAGGTAGAACTCGATACCTTGCGCAGCCTGGCCCAAGACACCCTGAATACGCTTATGGCAGATCCGTCCTGTTTTGCCGAACAGGCCAAGGCCTTGTCCAATTGTCCGTCTGGTGGGGTCGGTGGCAGCCTGGGCCAATTGGCGCGTGGCGACACCGTTCCGGAATTCGAGCGTGCCGTATTTGCCATGCAGGCCAAGGAGCTATTGCCGCGCTTGCTGGAAACCCGCTATGGCCTGCATATTGTCAGGGTGAACCAGCGCGTCGAGGGCAGGCAGCTACCCTACGAAGAGGTGGCTGCAGGCATTGCCGATGCCCTGGTGGTCGCTAGCCGAGACACCGCCTGGAAACAGTATCTCAAGCTGCTGGTAGGGCGTGCCCGTATCGAAGGCATAGAGCTTGAAGGTGCAGATAGCCTGTTGGTGCAATGACAAAGATAGGCACTACTTTCCACGGGCTATTGTGGCTTACTGCTGGTCTAAGCATGAGGCTAGTGTTTTAATACCGTGGACATGAACACGACGACACCGCAATCCGACCAGCCGGCAGTACGTGACCGGCTTTCCTCCCGCATTATCGCCAGCTCGGTAGCGGCGCTGATAGTCGTGTTGTCCATGATAGCCTGGACGCTATGGCTTTCCTGGCAACTGGAAGGGGCAGGCGGGGCGATCAACGACGCAGGCAGCCTGCGCATGCGCGCCAATCAGGTTGCTGTGGAACTGGCCAGCATGCACGAGCCGCCCAATGAAGAGCACGTCCAGCGCGCGCGTGAACAAATCGAAATACAAGACGGCATCCTGGCGCAACTGAAGCGCGGCAATCCGGCACGGCCTTTGTTTCTTCCCAGTGATAGCGCGGTGCTGGAACAAATGGACAGCGTGCTGCGCTTCTGGCGCGATAGCATGAAGCCAGCCGCCATCGAAGCCATTGAGGGCGTCAGCAGCAATGCCTATTTGCGGGTATTGCCTGAATTTGTGCAGCAGGCCGACACACTGGTGCGCATGATAGAAATAGACAACTCGGCCAAGACTTCATTGTTACGCCTGTCGCAGGGCATACTCATAGTGATTGCCTGTATAGGCACGCCAACCATGATCTACCTGCTGTATCTGTGGATCATCTTTCCCGTGCTGCGCCTGGGCGATGGTCTGCGCCGCATGGCGGCCCGTGAATTTGGCATGAGACTGCCTGTCGACACCCAGGATGAATTCGGTGTGCTGGCAGTGGGTTTCAACCGGATGGCCGACGAGCTTGAGGGCCTGTATGGCGACCTTGAAGCGCGGGTTATAGAAAAAACAGCGCAGCTGGCTGCCCAGAATGGAGAGCTCGGAGCACTCTACGATATGACAGCGTTCCTGAATCAGCCCAACGAAATCGAAGACATGTGCCAGGGTTTTCTTGATCGTGTCATGCAACAGTTTGGCGCAGGCGGCGGGACCATACGCACGCTTGATCCCACCGGCGAAAACCTTAGCATGGTGGTGTCACGCGGCCTGTCAGATGCGCATAGCCGTGCCGAGCATTGCATGAAGGCCGATGGCTGTTTTTGCGGCACAGCCACGCGCAGCGGCGTGTTGTTCGTCAAGGATATACACAGTATCCCGGTTCCGGATAATTTCCAGTGCTCTGAAGAAGGCTTTAGCAGTTTGGCGGTATTTCGCATACAAGCACAAAAAGAGGTGCTGGGTTCTTATTCTTTGCATTTCATTCACAGGCAGACGCTTGGCGTCGAAGAGCGGCATTTGCTGGAAACGCTGGGGCAGCACTTGGGTGTTGCCCTGGAAAACCGTCGCCTGAGCGCACAGGCCAGGAAACTGGCCATGGTGCAAGAGCGCAGCCTGATGGCCCAGGGCCTGCATGACAGCATTGCCCAGGGCCTGAATTTTCTTAATCTGCAACTGCAATTGCTTGATCAGGCAGCCGTGCGCGGCGACCTGACCGAGGTCAACGAAATTGTGCCATTGCTGCGCGCCGGGGTTGATGAAAGCTATCAGGATGTACGTGAACTGCTGGGTAATTTTCGCAGTCGTCTGGGGCAGGGCGATTTGTTGGCGGCCGTCGAGGCTACGGTTGCACGGTTCCGGCGCCAAAGCGGCATCGAGGTGACACTGATGGCTGACGGCCTGGCCGGGGCGCCGTTGCCGCCCGAGCAGCAGTTACAGGTGCTGTTTATTTTGCAAGAGGCTTTGTCGAATGTACGCAAGCATGCGCAGGCCACCAAGGTAGAGATCAAGATCGAGAACCGACATGATTTCCGCCTGCACGTGTCAGATGATGGGGTGGGTTACGATCCCGAAGAGGTCGCTGGCCGCAGCGACGAGCACTTCGGCAGGCGCATCATGCATGAGCGCGCCAAACGCATGCAGGCATCGCTGGAATTGCGCGCCAGCCCGGGTAAAGGCGCCTCTGTTGCTCTTTTGTTACCCGCAAGCGCGCGGCAGGCAGCCTGATGAAGGCGCTGTTTTTTATTTTCAAACGATAAAGCATCATGGCTATCCGCATTCTTCTTATTGACGATCACAGTCTGTTCCGCTCAGGTGTGCGCTTGCTGTTGCAACGCCAGCCTGATTTCGACATTGTCGGCGAGGCAGCGGACGGGCTTGAGGGTATCAAGCGCGCCAAGGCATTGCTGCCAGACGTCATTTTGCTTGACTTGCATATGCCGGGGCTGTCGGGCCTGGAAACCTTGCAACTGCTGGTGCAAGACCTGCCAGATTGCGCGGTGCTGATACTGACCGTGTCGGAAGAGGCCGAAGAGCTTGGCCAAGCACTGCGCGGAGGCGCTTGCGGCTACCTGCTCAAGAATATCGATGCCGACTCATTGACGGCGGCAATACGGCGTGTGGCCATCGGTGAACCCGTCATTGCCGAGAGCATGACCGCCAAACTGGTAGCCCAGTTTCGTTCCCAAGCACCAACTGATTCGCCATTAGATGCTGAACGGGCCCGGCTTACCGCGCGTGAACGGGAAATCGTTCAGTGCCTGGCGCGCGGTGAAAGCAACAAGGTCATTGCGCGCAACCTGAGCGTAGCAGAAAGTACGGTCAAGATTCATGTGCAGAATATTCTCAAGAAGCTGAATCTTTCCAGCCGGGTACAAGTGGCTGTTTATGCCGTCGAGCATGGGCTGCACGGTGACGACTACTGACGTGGCTCGCAGGTCGGTTCGACACGGCTGTTTTCATCAGGGGTTGAGTTTTATTGGTTACCGGATAGAAATCACGTAGGTGAACTATGGCTTTTTAAATGCATTCCATGCTTAGCCCTGTTCTGGGTATAGATGCACCATTGCTGGTTTAGTATTCTCAGCTGAAGTACTGTGAGAGATGTTGGCTAATGCGATCCGATTGCGCCCAGCCGCTTTTCCCCTGTAGAGAGCGGAATCGGCTTGTCGCAGAGCGTCTTCTAGGCCATGTGCGCCATAGAAGTGTGGTGAAATCCCAATGGTGACCGTGCTGTGCAGCATATGACCAGAACCAGCAACTTTGGTCGCTTGGCTTTCAACGCTAGCACGCAGACGCTCTGCCAAGAGCATGACACCCCTATCGTCAGTTTCAAAGCAGATGGCCACGAATTCTTCTCCGCCAATACGACCTGTCAAGTCGCCCTGACGCATCGTGGAGCGAAGTAAATCTGCAACATGGCATATAACGTCATCCCCGGCTTGGTGGCCATAGGTATCGTTGATTAGCTTGAAATGGTCAATATCCATCAGCAGCAAGTAAGCAGGCGCGGCATTCCGAGCATTAAAATACAGTTGTAGCGCTTCTAAAAGCCCTCTGCGATTGAGAAGGTCTGTCATGGGATCACGCGCCGCTATATTGCGCAGGTTGTCTGTCAGTCGTCGCAGTACTAGCCAGACAATAGAGGGCGGCACCATGGTAGCCAGGGTTGACATGTAGATGTAGAAGATCATTTGAAAGCGGCTATCCATGTGCAGCGCGTCCAGGCCACCATCTACAATCTTCATGAACTTTAGTGCATTGAGCACACAGATCCCGCCAATCAGAAGCGCAAAAAAAACCATCTCGCCATACAAGTCTTTTGCAAAAGTGCGCACACCATAGATTACGGTTATTGTCATTACAAAGAAAAGCATGGTCGCCATGGCCGCCAGCATTGCGTAACGTGCGGCGGGTCCAGCGCTCCATTGCACCAACAATTGAGCAATGCCATAGGCCACGGAAAATAAAATCAGCGAACGCCACAATCGAACCTGACGCCCGAAAAAACGCATGGCGCCGAGCCAGAAGGCGATTGGAGCAGCCAGCGTGAGGATGTGGTTGACTACGCTCATTACGCTCCAGGCAGGCCCCCCTTCAACCAATTGCAGGATATAGGCTGACGCCAGCAGGAGGTTGCCTACGGCAAAAAAATCCATCCCCATCTTGTTGCCAGGCAGGCGTCGGCTAATAAGTAAAAACATGCCTGAAAAGCACAACAGGTGTGCACACAGCATGGTGACGAGAGTGGTTGCAACCATAATATGGACGTCGAGAGGGGAGGCGGAATTCCTGCGCTGTAGTCAGCGATACATCAACTGGGGAAGCTTGGGCTAGGTCAATTGTAACGTCCCATTTGGTCGAGATCGAACTTAACCTCGAAGCGGCGCACGCCACAGTGACATGACCCTTGGTAAGCTCTCATGGTGCGCCATCTGTGAATGGCCGCTTGTGGCCGATTGTCGATACAAAAAATCATTTTCGATACTTCTTCGGGATAGGGTGCGTTCGGCAGTCGAATGGTCCGTCCGAACCACTTCCGCGAATGTGGGTTTCGAAGAACCGTCGCTTCGAGCTGGCCCTTTGGAAGTTTGCTATTGTCGTGGCGTCGATTTCGCAGTAGTGGTAATAGGTCGTCTTGAGCTGAATGAGCATGTACCGCTCTGCTTGGTTGTAGCAAATGCGTGAAACGTCACTGTTCTCTTTAACGTTCGCACACGCGAAGGCGCCAAGTGAAACGACTCCGTGGTATTTGACTTGAACGGTTTCCGCCCTGGCGATTTGGCACATCAAGACAAACGCCAAAAAGATGATGAATCGCAACTCAACCTCCAATATGTATTCGGTTCAAGTTTACCTTGATGTCTGCTTCTGGCCGAGGCTGTGTGAAAACGCTTCACTGCTCATTTGTTTAGCTCCTGCAACAGGTCACGATAACGTTTCGAGGCCAAATCTATATCCGCCTTACTGGTTTTTCCGCCTTCTTCTGAAAGCAGTGGATCACATAGACAGCATCGGCGAACTTGGCAATGTAGATGACCCTGAAGGCGCCGGCACTATCGCGAATGCGTATTTCCCTGACACCCTGGCCTACTGTGTTCATAGGCGTCCAGCCCTGCGAGTCAGCGATAGCAGCTTTTCAGGCGGCGCCGAGGATCTCTTCACATGCAGTTGGCGGACGATGTGGCAGATGCTGCTCGTCGCTGAATCCAGAGAAGGGGCTTGCTTTCTCCCTCAAGCTGATCCTGCCTAATTTCTGACGAAGCTTGATACAATGAATACAAGTATTCTTATAAGGATTTGATTATGGCTACCTCAGTACGTCTCGCACCAGAGATGGAAAGAAGGCTGGATAGTCTTGCTGCGCAAACAGGACGCACCAAGGCATACTACTTGCGCGAGATCATTGAGCAAGGTATCGCAGATATGGAGGACTACTATCTGGCCGCGAACACCGTAGAGCGCATCCGCAAGGGTCAAGAAGAAGTACATTCGGCCGCTGCCGTGAGGAAGGACCTTGGCCTGGACGATTGAGTACGCTGATTCGGCGATGGTGCAATTGCGCAAGCTCGATCGCCAGGTGGCAAGGCGCATCGTAGATTTTATGGATGAGCGGGTTGCTTTGCTTGATGACCCACGCAGCACGGGCAAAGCACTGACGGGGCCACTGGGCGGTTTCTGGCGTTACCGAGTAGGCGATTGTCGAGTCATCTGCGATATCCAGGACGGCGCATTGTGTATTTTGGTCGTGCTGATCGGTAACCGGAAGGATGTTTACCGTTAGAACTGGCCTATTCTGTCAGTCTGTACGACCCAGTTTCCCCGTAGAATTAAGTTGGCATTACAGCTAATAGAGAGTACATGACGTGCTTCGGGAGTATCCGTATTTTTGTGAGCAAGGCGGTTGAACAACTTTTATCCTCTGGCCTGAAGCCAGTTTGTCGGTGATTTTGAAGATGGCTGTGAGTTTTTTGCTGTGAAGTGAATCTAGCTCGACCCCCGTAGCACGATGTATCGCCTCTTCCCTAAGTGCTGCTATTTCTTGTCGGTTGGCAACTGGACAGTTCAGGCGAAAAGCCCATGCACCGTCGGGACGCTTATAACCGATGGAATAGACTCTTATCCCGTACCTTTCGTATACGCGGGAAGGTAGAGTTCTGACTTGGTGACTGTTGTGCATCAGATGGTCTCCCTGAGTTTTGGGTTGTTGAGATATTGGACTCAGGGCTTGTAACATTGGGTAGCGGTAAGCGTCTCGCAGCGCTGACATTGTGCAATTGCCATAGAGGCCTGGCGCGGCTTAATCACCGGTAAAAAGGCTGAAAAATGGGAATTTTGGAACGAAATCCGGCAGTTTGGAAAAAAATTCAAGGCGAAAAAAAAGCACCTACATGATGTAAGTGCTTTTTTTACTGAATTTTTTGGCGGAGCGGACGGGACTCGAACCCGCGACCCCCGGCGTGACAGGGCGATGCCGCAACCTAGCAAACATGCGGGTTTCAGCGGCTTTTCAATTCCAAAATACGACAATTACTGCACGTATTTATGCGGCTTTCCGCAGTTCAATTCCAAAAATAAGTTGTGAATTAGCTGCGCCTAATAAGCTTTGCCTGTTGACTTAACGTTAGCCTTGGCTAATAATCCTTTCGTAGCAATAACTAATCGAGAGGAAGATATGAATATCATCGGCATCGCCTTCGGCAAACGCTTTGACAAGAAATGGTGGCACATCGACGAAGACGGCTACGGGATAACGCCGTCGAGTCAGTACTTTGATGACCACCCTGTCTTTGGCGGCATTGCGGACGAAGAAATCAACGGTCAATTCATGGATCGAGTTCCCGCCTTTTATTACCGGAGCGGCACCATTCAGACCGGCGGCCTAGCTGGAAAAAAAGGGCTGTGGATCAGCCCCGAACCAGCGGATGGCTTTGTTCGCCACCCGGCCTTTATGCACCATGGCGCGCCCATGGATCAGTTCTGGCTCGGGAAGTTTCAAGGCATTGACGATAACGGCTGCCTGGGATCAAAGCCCGGCCGCATGCCATTCACCAATATCGACTTTAACGATATGAAGAAAGCGGCGGCGCTTAATGGTGACGGCTGGATGCTCTGGAGCGTCTACCATCTCGCCGCCATTCAGATGCTGGCCCTGATCGAACACGGCACGCCGGATCTGGCTTCTATTGTTGGAGCTGGATATGTGGATGGCGACGGCGTGCGTCAAGTTAGCGATGAGCTGGTCGTTCAGGCCGCTTACCGAGGCATTACCGGCTTGTGGGGCAACGTCTGGCAAATGGTTCAAGGCCTGGAAACCAACGGCGCGCGGGAGTGGCGTGTATGGGATAAGGGCGGACGCCAGGAGCTGATTGATACCGGCATCGCCGCACCCGATAACGGCTGGTTTCACAGGCGGCAGCGCAAGGCAGGCGCCGACTTTGATCTGGGCGCGGTTTTCCTACCCAAGAAAACCCGCGACGAGCAGGGCGACTCTGGCTTCGGCGATTACGCATGGGCCTGGTCGGGCGGCGAGGTCGCCTACCACGGCGGCAATTGGAGCCGTGGCGCGGACGCCGGGCTGTTCGGTCTGCACGTCGACGGCGCCGCGTCGCACGCGGGTAGCGGTATCGGCGGCCGCCTCGCAAAGGTGTAGCGGGTAACGCCCTCATGCGTCATGCAACAGGGCGTGCCCGCCGAGCGGGCCGCCCACCAACCGGAGCTGTGCTATGTCTGCTACCCCTATTGTGCCTGGCCGTCTATATCGAGTTCGCGGCAACGGCTTTGATGTGACTGTGATTGCTTCTGACGGCTTCGCCGCGATTATTGCCATGCTGCCAAGGGCAATGCCATGCGAGGAATGATGAAACGCGCCCGCGTAACGATCAACCTGCATCGCGACCGCGTGCTGCGCCTGTCGTGGCGCGCAAGCTGGCGTATCGCCGGAGAGATGCAGTGATTAAGGCCACGCTCCGAGCGGCCGTGCGTGCCCAGGTGCGAATTGAGGTTCACATGGGCGACGACGAGTTGATTGCCGTCAACGCGCTTTTGGAGCGACTTCTCATTGCGAACTACGGAGCCAATCCAGGCCTGCTTATGTTGCTCGCGGATGCTGACGAAGTGATGGCGGCAGACATGCTATCGGGCGCTTGCTTGATCCATGCTGCTGCACGGCGCGTTATGCGCGACAGAAACATGCCGGAGGCTGCATGAAAAAAGACATAACTTCCGACGCGCCTATTACGCCAGCGCAGCTCGCTGACGCGCACACCGCCTCTCGGCTGAGCATTTCCCTGGATGATGCAATGCGCTCGCCAGCACTGGCCCGCTGTCTGGAAATTACCGCCGGGGCGCTTGTGGCTGGCCCAGGCCTTTTGATCGAGAGAGACAGCCTGTACCAACAGCGAATCACGCCTCCAGCTAGAGACCCCAGCGACAACAGCCCACCCGCACGGGACATCAAGCGCGCCGCCGCTGGTGATGAGGACGATTGATCATGAAAAAGAAAAAACGGATTCCACGCGCCGTTCGCATCCCCGTGACGAGGGCTTTGCGCGACGAGTTCGCTATGTCGCTGCATACCTCGCTTCGAGGCCTGGAGCATGCGCCATCCGTCGATATTTTCGACAACTTGGCAGGCATTTTTAACGTGGTACAGCTTGCGCTTGAGCATGACACCAAGCACAGCCACGAGGCGCGGCTGATCACGGGTGGCGCCGCCGCCCTGAACCAAGCGATGGCGAGGGTTGTTGCGGGTCAGTCGCCCGCTGCACACGAAATCGCGCCCATACGAGTGGGCATTAACACCATCGACGCATTGCTCGGCCGCCTGGACGTGTTGGCTCTGCATGGCGCCATCCAGCGCCTGCGTACGATGCGCGCGACAAATCAACAAGGGATACATAATGACAACCAAAATTGATGATTTACAAGGCCGTGTCGGGGAGGCGCTGCTGGAGCTGGCGCACACAGATACCGCAACCGCCCTATCTATCGCCACCGGAGTTTTTGTATCGCTGACCCTCGCGGTCATGCGTGGCGAGGGGTTGGATGTTGATCGGCAGATATATATCGACGGCGGTGATCAGCGCGATATCACTATCCATGCCACGAAGAAAAAATCCCAGCAGTGCGTAATCCATCGATCATCATCACGCCCAGATCTGGCGCTCTGCGCTGAGCACCTGGCTGATGGCGCGAAGCTGGTTATTGATGCGCTGGACGAGCTGATTGCCGAGCATGGCAATCTACCCATCAGCGACGCGCTGGCCGACCGCCTCATAGAAAGCGTTGGCCTACTGGATCGCGCACAATCGGCGCTGGCCGCCGCGCGAGGGGAGGGCAGCATCCATGCCTGAAACAAGTATTTTGCTTAAGCGCCCGGAGCTGGAGGAGCTCACAGGCACCAAGCAGCCATTGAGGATGGCGGCCTGGCTGGAGCGACGCCACTGGGTGTACGAGCCGCCGGAGCGACGCGGCGAGATCCCGAAAGTGTCACGCCAGCATTTCGAGGATCGCATGTCGGGCAAGTCCACCACGCCCCGCCGCAGCGGTCCACGGGTTGATTTCTTTCTTACGTCATGAGCCGCCAACGCGCCCGCCAGGATGGCCTTCCGTACCGCGTCTATGAGTACAAGGGCAAGATTACCTACTCCATCGGCTACAAGCTGCCAAATGGAAAATGGGCGTTCAGGCTGAAGTGCTCGGTTGGCGACAGAGCAAAAATTGCCGAGATGCGCGCCGAGGCAATTCGCCGGGCTGGCGAGATCGGCCTTGGCCGCCCAGCGGACAACACCGTTGGTGCGCTTTTAACGACGTGGATAGAGTGGCAGGAGAGCCTGCCAATGGGTGTCCCGCAGCGCCGCGCCGACAGTACGTTAAAAGAGAATAAGCGCGAGATTGTCCGGCTGCGTAAGGCGTTCGGCCACATGCTGACGACGGATCTGACCAAGACAGATGCTTACGTATACCTTGACGCATGCGTCAAGGCGAAACGGCCAGAAAAAGGGAATAAGGAAATATCCCTGATGCGCCGCATTCTTGAGTACGGCATTCGCTTGGGCCTGCTTTCAACCAACCCGCTCGACGGCGTCGAGAAAAACGAAACCGTTAAATATGACCGCCTGGTGACCGACGCGGAGATAGCCCTGGCTGAAAAAGTGGGCAGGAAGATGGGCGGCCCTCAACTGATCGTGGCCTTGGCCCTAAAAACCGCCTGGCTGTGCCTGAGGCGCTCCGTCGAGGTGCGAGCCATGACGCGCCCACAGATTACCGATGCTGGTATTGAGTGGATTGCAGGCAAGAGTCGGGCCGGAGCGGCTCCCAGAATCGGCATTATCGAATGGAGCCCAGAGCTGCGGGCAACGATTGATGACGCGCTTGCCATCGAGCGATATGACCTTGCGGGTGACTGGTATGTGTTCGGCAATTTAAGCGGCCAGCGATACACCAAGGGTGGCTGGAAGAGCACGCTGTCGCGACTCATGACTGAGTGCGTAGAGGTGGCCACCAAAGAGGAGATCCCGTTTAAGCCGTTTAGCCTTCAGGACTGCCGACCCAAGGGCGTGTCTGACAAGCTGGATCGAGGCGACGGTGACGTAATGGATGCGACCCTGCACACGTCCGAGCGGATGATACGCCAGACCTATGACCGGCGCCGCGTCCGGCGCGCCACGCCCGCTGAATAGCCTATGTGTCCTGGCCTGCCCCAGAGATGAAGCCGGTAACCACACGATCAAGCGCCCGCTTATTGGTCGTTGACAACCGCGTGTACGACTCATGCGTGGCTGTAAACGGCCAGCCGTTGGCGCGACCATCAAGGTGAGGCTGATGAATGTCTTTTTCGTCAGCCTTTAGATGCTTTGGCCCCTCGCCTGTCGCCAGCCACCAAGTATGCACCCGGAAGAATGCGGCCGCACGGATGGCGTTGGTCGCCTCGAGCTGGTTGGTTTTACCGGATAGCCAGCCACTTACGGACGGAGGCTTCACGCTGCACGCGCGCGCAAGGTCAACAGGGCGGACTTCGGGCCGCTCGGCGAGGAGTTCTGCGAATCGATCTGCAAGTGTAGACATAATTAGGTAAGGCTAACAGATTATTTATTAGGCGTGGCTTGCTTTTAATTAAAAGCTGTGGCTAAATAGGCACTACTAATTTTTGGGGGCTAATTATGAAAAAGCTCAACAACCACCCGGACTCGACAATCATCGACAGGCTCGGCGGTACGGGCGCTGTCGCTCGTATTTGCGAGGTGGCGTCGCCGTCCGTGACCGGGTGGAAAAAAAGAGGGATTCCGCATGCGCGTGCGATGTATTTGCGCCTGTTGCACCCCGAGGCGTTTGATGTGGCGCAGCAGGGCCAGTCGGTCAACGCCACGCGCCCTGGGCAGGAATGACCATGCTGCACCGTTCGCATCTGCTTTCATTTTCCACCTCTCGTTATTTGACGTGGCCCCATTGTGCGGGCCGCCGGGGGATCAGTCATGCGTAGCATGTCGCAAACTTTGATCGGCGTTCTGCGCGAAGAGATAAGCGAGTACCGCAGGCTGAACCGGATGTCGCGCGAGACCATCGCCGCTGGCATCGTTGAGGCTCATGAGCGGATGGGTGCAGACAGCCTGGCTAACATCCGTTTCGAGCCTAAAACCCTGGACGTCTTTGAGCGCCAGAAAGTGAACGCGGATCGGATATTTCGCTGGCTCGACGACGAGACCAAAGACGGCACACTCATGCCGGCAAATTTCCTGCAGTCCGTTCTGGCTGGCGTGCCTGACGATGTGCGCCGCCGCGCGCTTGATCGAATACTGCAACCACTGGGGTTTGTGGTGCGATCGACTACCAGTGATCACTGCAGCTCCCCTGTATCGGCCAACGAAGTTGCCGCCCTCATTCGAGAGCAGGGCGAGGCCGTGGCCGCTACCACCAGTCTGCTGGGCGGGAGTGACCGAAACGGCCTTATCGCCGCACGCCGAGAAATGGCAGAAGCGGTGGATATGGGCGAAAGCTTTCTCTCGCGCCTGGACGCGCAAATTGCGGAGACCCAGAACTCATGACGCCTGCGCAGCCATCCCCTAAACGCAGAGCGCCACCCGCACGCGAGGCGGCGACCACGAAAACCCAGACTGCGCCAGAGTCAGCGCAGCGCAAACCAGACGGCAACCCCAACCGTAAACCGTGCGGAAGGGTTGCCGTCGGCCCAGGAGACGTCTGATGGCTGATGAATTTGACCGCGCCAGTGAACGTGAGCAAGAAGCACGTGATGCAGCACTGGCCGCCACACGCCGTGCTGCTGCCGCGATGCCAAAGGGTGAGCCGGGCGACTGCGACCATTGCGGCGAGTACTTTGCTCGCCTGGTCGGCGGCCGGTGCGGCTTCTGTCGCGATGGCAGGGCGCGCCTATGACGCCGCTACGCCGCTCCCTTTTTTTCGTCCCCGCTCTAGGCCAATGCGAGCCCCGCTCCCCCAGGAAGGGCCGCAGCGGGCCGCACGAGGGCGTTGCACGGGAGGTTGCGCCTCAGTCGAATGTGTTGTTTTTTTGCAACCAAGCGGGGACCCTAGCGGATTTTCTGCCTTACGGGTGCGCGTACTCGCGAAATACCGCTAGGGTGCGCGGTTGCAACATAGGCAACCCAACAGGGGCCGATGCATGAGCTGGAAGAATTACGACGACGTGCTGTCACAGCTTCGGGCCGCTGGCCTGGATGTTGACGTCGAGCGATTCGACGTCGGCACCGCAAACCCGATACGTTGCCGGGAATCTAACGGCGACCGTGAGCGACGCGGCTGGTACTGGTTGAACGAGATATGGCTGGATCAAACCCAGCTAGACGGCAGCATCCACAAGGACTGCTACATCGTTGGCAGCTATGGCGTTTTTCGCGGCCTGGATTCTGGAAAGCAGAAGATCCGTTTAAGCCGATCCGGCGCGTCCATGAGCGCCGAGCAAGCCGCCGCCATGCGTGCCCGGCATGCCGAGAACGTCAAGCGCGCCCGCGCCATTCGCATTGCAGAGCAAGAACGGGTCGCCCAGCGCGCCGCCGTCGCCTGGTCGAAATACACAACCACCAGCGACAAGCCATCGTCGTATTTACAGCGCAAGGGCGTAGGCGCGCATGGCGTGCGCTGGGCGCCGTCGGGCAATGGCACCATTGCCATTCCGGTCAGCGACGACACCGGGAAAATATGGGGTTTGCAGATCGTGCGCGGTGCCGACCGTGGCAACAAGCTAGAAAAGGAGTACTGGCCTAAAGGCTTTGCCAAGCAAGGTCATTACCACATGATCGGCTCGCCGGGTTTTGTTATTTTGGTGGGCGAGGGTTACGCCACCTGCGCGACCATCTACGAAGCCACGGGCCTGTGCACCGTCGTCGCCTGGGATGCAGGGAATTTGATGCCCGTAACGCAGGCACTGCGTAAGTCGTACCCCAAGGCCCACATAATTATCTGCGCCGACGATGACTACCTCACTAAAGATAACCAGGGCAACCTGCAAAACGTAGGGGTCGATGCGGCCATGAACGCCGCCACAGCCGTTCGCGGTTCGTGGGTCAAGCCTGAATTTCCAGGCGACCGCAATGGCGAGAAGCTGTCAGATTTTAACGACCTGATGTGTTTTCCCTCTGGTGGCCTGCAGATGGTGCGCGTGCAGATCGAGGCGGCCTGCACCGCCGCTGGATTTCCTCCTGGTGGCGGCCGCGCTGGCGGTGGTCATACGGGCAGGCTGCGCGTGAGCCTGGAACCCAACGAGGGGGAGGGGGAAAGAGGCAAGCGCCGCGCTGAAGCCGTCATGCCGCTGGATGATCTGGTCGAGCGTTTCGTGCCTGTCGACGACGGCACAGGTGACGCGGTTTTCGACCTCTGGACAAATCGCATCGCACGGCGCGCACAAATGGTCGCGCTACTGCCTGCCGGTGTTCGGGCCGACGATATCAAGCGCCACCCGCTATGGGTCGAGCGCGGCGCCTACTTCATCGATCAGATCGGCTTTGACCCGGCCGGGGACGATCAGGCCGTGGCCCTTAATACCTGGCGCGGCTGGCCGATGTCGCCACGCGACGGTTCGTGCCGCGAGCTGCTGGATCTGCTGCGCTACCTGTGCGACGGCGAGAGCAATGCCAAAGAGGTCTACGACTGGACGTTGCGCTGGATGGCCTACCCGTTGCAAAACCCTGGCGCGAAAATGAGCAGTGCCATCATCATGCACGGCCCGCAGGGCACCGGCAAATCTACCGTGTTCCAGACGTTGGCAAAAATCTATGGCGACTACGCCACCGTACTGAACCAGCGCGGCCTGGAGGATCGCTTTAATTCCGACTGGGTCGACAGCAAGTTGTTCCTGCTGGCAGAGGAGGTGGTGACCCGTGCGGAAATGTGGCACATCAAAAACGAGCTGAAGGAGCTGGTCACCGGCGAGTGGATACGGGTGAACCCAAAGAACCTGGCAGCCTATCGCCAACGCAACCATGTCAACATCGTTTACCTGTCGAACGAAGGCCAGCCGCTGCCTATCGATAACGACGACCGTCGCCATTTGGTGATCTATACGCCACCGGCACTAACGGAGGAGTTCTACGACGCGGTCAACATCGAGCTGGAGCAGGGTGGCGTCGAGGCCTTTTATCACTTCCTGATGAATCTGGATCTGGAGGGCTTTCACCCCAAGAAGCGCCCGCCCATGACCGAGTCCAAGCAGAAGCTGATCGACCTGTCGCTGCCAAGCGAGGCGGTGTTCGTGCGGGAATGGCAGGCAGGCCAGCTTGAGATTGACGAAGAGAAAGGGCCGCTGCCGTTTTGCCCGTGCCTGGGCCGACACCTGTACACCGTTTACAAAAAATGGTGCGCCATGACGGGCGTGGTGCGGCCGCGAGATGAAACGCAATTCATCGGTTATGTGGGGCGATTGCCCGACTGGCAGGCAGGTAAACCAGTGTCGACGCTGGATAACCTGAACAGCACCACCTACAAAAGCCGAAAGATGGTGATACCCAGCGCCAAGGCCATTGCCGAGGCGCAGGCCGCAGGCGCGCGGGTTGTCGACGATCAGGCTGGAACGATTGCACGGGGCCGTTGGCTGACTTCGTGTTTTTTTGCATTCTCGAATGCGGTCGGAGTCACCCTATGATATTACGCCGTGTTACCCCGCTTGTTACCCAAATAATCGCCGCAGGCGGCTATGTGACTGTTGTTACGCCTGTGACCCCGTCCGCGCGCCTACATGATGTAAAGACATTGAGCGTGTGTGTGTATACCCCGCATAAGGCGCGTAACCCCGTCATAGGCGTAACAATAGTAATAACCTTACTTAAAAGCTCTTTAGGGGTAATAAAGTCAGTAATAAGTGAAGTAACAAGCCTAGGTATTGGTGGCTTCAGGGGGATTTCGCTATGACCCTGGAAACTAGAGCCGCCTTTGCGCGTCGCCTGGGCGTCAATAAATCCACGATCACTCGGGCCTTTCAGGCTGGTCGCTTGGTTATGCAGGGCAGTTTGGTCGATATCGAGCCAAGCCTGACCCGCTGGCACGCCACAAAGGGTGGCAGGGACGACGTTACCGAACGATTCGCCGCACAGCGCGGTCAGGACGTGCCGTCCTCATCCTACCCCTACCCCGCCGAAGAAAGCGGCACAGCGGGCGATTCTGGGGCGTTGCCTCCGCAACCCGACGCGCAACCCATGGGCGCAACGAACGCGGGCAGCGGCGACCGCACCCACTACAAGGCGCTGACCCTGCGCTTTGAGAACGAAACCATCAAGCTGGAAATGGCGCTGCGCCGTCATATGCGCTACCCGCTGCCGTCTGTTCGCCGGGAAGCCTACGGCCTGGGCCTGGCCTTGCGTGCGTCAGTTGAGCGCCTGGTTGACCAGACGGCCCCGCGCCTGGCTGCAGCCCAGACGCCAGAGCGCCGGGCGTTGCTGGTCGCCGAGTGCGTGGCCCTGTCACGTGCCATGCACACCGAGTTCGTGCGCGCCTTGCGCCGCCTGCGCCAGTCGGAGAAAAAATCGTGATGATCCGCGAATTTTCGATTTCTACGTTCCGGGCTTATAATGGCCATGCACTGGTAAACAGCCAGTGTACGGGCTTGATCGCCCGGAATAAGAAGGCGCGCAGCCGCCTGAAAACCGTTCACGCGGCTTTTTCTATCGATGCGCGCAGCATGGCACTCCCTATGGGCGGGCCATGCGGGAGGGCTTCGGCCCTGCCGGTTCCTTCTTTCCGGTCGATCAACCCGCATGTGTCCGCCCACCTCTTTTTGATCGAAGAGGCGGCGGTTCGTAACCGCAAAGAAGGAGTCATGCCATGACTGGTAAGCCTACGCGCACGCCTGCGCGCCCCAATTCCGGCCATCCCGCCGCAACCCAAGAAACCCCTTTCTGCCAGACCGATGCTTTCGGTCAACACCTGTTTGCCGTCTGCGAAGGCGTGGACGCTGGCACGGCGCTGTCTATGGCCGCGTCCATGATGCGTACAGCCCACGGCCTGCTGGCTAGTGAGCTGTCCGGCGACGACGGCCCGGACGCCGCCGCGTGGCTGATTGATGCTGCTGCCGCGATAGTTGATGCAGTCAATCATCCGGGAGGCCAGCTATGAATAGCCCGATCCCGTTTAATTTCGACGGACTGACCGTGCGCGTATCCACGGATGAGTGTGGCGCTGCCTGGTTTAATGCTGGTGACGTGTGCGCGGTGCTGGACTACGTGAACCCATGGGATGCAGTCGCCAAGCACGTAGACGCCGATGACCTAGCGAAACGCGAGGCCATCGACAGCATGGGCCGCACCCAGCAGGCCAACCACATCAACGAGTCAGGCCTGTACGCGCTCGTATTCGGAAGTCGCAAGCCAGAGGCCCGACGCTTCAAGCGATGGGTTACATCCGACGTTCTGCCCACGATCCGCCGCACCGGCAGCTATTTCGCCCAGCCTGCCGCCGCCGACATGCGCGGCGTGAATACTGCGTTCTGGCTGATACCCACCGCTGTGCGCGCTGGTCGCGCCTTGGGCCTGCCGCGTGACGCTGCCATCGTTGCCGCCAACCGTACCGTCGCCAGCCTGACTGGCGTGGATGCCATGCAGCTGTTGGGCGTCGAGGCCCCGGCCCTGGATGCCTTGCCAGCACCCAAGCCTGCCGCCGACTTCCTGTTGGCCTGGCAAAGCGGCGCGGCGCTGCTGGCCGACGATGCCGCACCGCTGCCATTCGTGCCTTGCACCGGGCGGCAATTGCACAGCGCATACCTGACCTGGTGGCGTCGTGAGCATTACCAGGGCTGGCCCTTGGCCGAGACACAGTTCGTCGGTTTCGTGGGTCAGCAGCCCGGCTGGATCGCGGGTCGCCCACAGCAGACCCATCGCGACCGCACCGATACAGCGCCCCTTACCCGCAAGATGGTAATTCCCGCCACTGCCCGCCCACCTGTCAGCCTGACCAGAACCGAATGGCTGACCGAGGGCTATTTCACCTTTCAGGCCGCGCTGGACGCGGTGCAATCCACCGGAGACCTGTCATGACAGAAGAAGAAATTGGCTACGCGCTTGCCAAACAGTTAAAAACCGCGCACTCCATTGAATCCAACTACGGCCATATTTACCTGGACGAAGAACTGCACAAGGCCGTGGACGCCGCCCTGCGCCCCATTCTTGAGCGCCGCCTGGCACAGCTAGAAGGAGAGTTTTGACATGGACGACAGACAGCTACTAGAGCGAGCAGCGCATGTTTATGGCGCTGGGCAATACCCCGAAACAGGGCCGTGGGAGCACTTCTTTGAGCGCGTCCCTGGCGATATCGACGACTTCAAAGATTGGAACCCGCTGATTGATGATGGCGATGCTTTCCGGCTCGCCCTGCATATGCGTATGTTGGTCGATTTTGAAGAGGGCGAGGTAAACGGAATGTTTGCCATTCGCGGGACGGGCATAGACCGCAGCGCAGCTATGCGGCGCGCCATTGTCCTTGCTTCTGTGGGGGTGTTGGCATGATCTACATTTCCGGCCCCATGACGGGCTTGCCAGAGCTTAACTTCCCCGCGTTCCACGCCGCGTCGGCATCGCTGCGCGCGGCTGGTCTTGATGTGCTGAATCCTGCCGAGCTAGATCACGGCCTCGACCCAGCTTGGGATATCTGTCTGCGCGGCGACATTGTGGCGCTGGTCAAATGCAACAGCATTTTGATGCTTGATGGCTGGATGCAGAGCAAGGGTGCGCGGCTTGAGCGCCATATTGCCGTCCAGCTTGGCATGCCGGTGCATTACGACATAGACGGATTGATTGGCTCCGATGCGCCTACGGCGTGGATGTTTAACGTCGATGCGGCAGGAAAAGCTCACGCCGTATTCGATCTGGCGCTCGATGCCCTGCATTACGCCATGCATCACGTTTATCTGCCCACATCGAACGCCAGCGAAGCCTTGGCCGCCTTAAACCTGGGGCGTGAATTCAGTTACTCATACGGCTTTTCGACCGTGAGCATCATTCCTGTTCGCAAGCGCAGGAATGCACACAGCCTTGGAGTGGTGGCATGAGCAAAGCAATTAGGTACGCCGCTGTCACGACTGGAGCCTGCCTTGCGTCAGGGGCGCTGGCATACGCTGCTCGCGATTCATCGTATGCGGCATTTAGCCTGGTAATGATAGCCACTGTCATTTTCGGTTTTTTGGCTTTCTGCGCCGCTTCGGAGGATTAATTACGTGTTTGATTCAAGGAAGCGAGTTTTAGACCCGTGCTGCGGAAGCCGCATGTTTTGGTTTGATCGCCAGAACGATGATGTCGTATTTGGCGACCTGCGCCGCGAGACCATTACTGTGACCGATAGGTCGCATGGCCGCGCCGACGGCACGCGCACGCTGCATATTGAGCCTGACATCCAGATGGATTTTCGGGCGCTGCCGTATCAGGACGGCGAGTTCAGGCTGGTATCTTTTGATCCACCCCATCTTGTGCGCGCCGGACCAAAGTCCTGGCTCGCAGCTAAGTACGGGAAGCTGGGGCCGGACTGGCATGAAGACCTACGCCGTGGCTTCGCTGAGTGCTTCCGGGTGCTGGCAGACGACGGGGTGTTGATTTTCAAGTGGAACGAAACCCAGGTGAAGGTTGCAGACGTCCTGGCCTTGACCGAGGTGCCGCCACTGTTTGGGCACCCGACCGGACGCAAAGGGCTGACGCACTGGATCGTTTTTATTAAGCCTCGGGCTGTTGCTTTTGGAGGCACTCATGCAAATTGAACACCTGCCGATCAGCGACCTCGTACCATATGCGCGCAACAGCCGCACGCACAGCGAGGCGCAAGTGGCCCAGATTGCCGCTTCGATTCGTGAGTTCGGCTTCACCAACCCGGTATTGATCGACGCCAAAGGCGGCGTCATTGCGGGCCACGGTCGCATTCTTGGCGCCACGCGCGTGGGCATGGCCCAGGTGCCGTGCTTGCGCCTGGGGCATCTGACCGACGCCCAGAAACGGGCCTATGTCATTGCCGACAACAAGCTGGCCCTGAATGCTGGCTGGGATGAAGCTTTGCTGGCCGCCGAGCTGCGCGACCTGGCCGACATGGACTACGACCTGGGCCTGACCGGCTTCGCTTATGACGAGATTAAGGTGCTATTGGCCGAGCTGGATGCTGCGCCCACTGGCGCCACCGATCCAGACGCCGCGCCGCCCGTGCCAGCCGTTCCTGTGAGCCGCCCTGGCGACGTCTGGATACTGGGCCGCCACCGCGTAATGTGTGGCTCCAGTACGGACTCGGCTGCATGGGCCAGGCTGATGGGCGACGACCGTGCCGACATTTGCGTTACCGACCCGCCATACAACGTGGCGTATGAGGGCAAGACAAAGGACAAGTTGAAAATCGAGAACGACTCTATGTCGGCTAGCGATTTTCGCCAGTTCCTGCTGGACTTCTACGTGGCCGTGTTTGCTGTGATGAAAACGGGCGCACCGATCTATGTCTACCACGCCGATACCGAGGGCTTGAATTTTCGCAGCACGTTTATCGAGGCTGGCTTCAAGCTGTCCGGCTGCTTGATTTGGCGTAAAAACGCGATGGTGCTGGGCCGCTCCGACTACCAGTGGATGCATGAGCCCATCCTGTACGGCTGGAAACCGGGCAGCGCGCACCGCTGGTACGGCGGCCGTAAGCTCACGACAGTTATCGAGCACGGCGAGGGCGGTGCGGTGCGTCGCCTGGATGATGGTCGTTGGGCTGTTCAGGCCGGTGACGATCTGTTGATCGTGGACGCCAGCGCAACGCTTGAGCAGCATCTTGGCACGGTGATCTTTCACGAAAAGCCAGCCCGTAACGGCGAACACCCGACGATGAAGCCGGTTGGCCTGATCGAGCGCAACCTGCGCGCATCGTCGCGCGCAGGCGATATCGTCATTGACGGGTTTGGCGGATCTGGCACCACACTGATGGCCGCCGAGCGCGTGGGCCAGGCCGCTCGGCTGATGGAGCTGGACGAGCGTTACGTCGACGTGATCGTGCGACGTTGGCAAGAGTACAACGGGGGGGGGGCACGCCTGGAAGGGGACGGAACCACATTCGACGACGTCATGGCGGCTCGCACCGCTGCGATGGCATAGGCCCGCATTGATGGCAACCTTATCTGACCTGCAGACCGAGCGCGAGAAGCTGCGCGCCCTGGACGCCAAGGCCACCTACGATTCCGCGCTGGCCGAAACAGCCAGCCACAAGGATGTGGTGGCCGCCGCTGCCGCCATGCGTGCGGCCCTGGATACCGCGATGGCTGGACTGCCGCGAATTCTTGCCCTGGCTATTGATGGCGAGACCGACGAGACGCGCGTCCACTACCTGTTGTCAGAGGCCGTGCATACAGCCCTTACCGGCATTGGCGCTGGCGTCGAGCAAGCATGCACCGTTCTGCCGCCCGCTGGCGATCAGTTCAAGCGCGGCGCACAGCCACGCGACCTGCTGACCGTCAGTCAGTGGGCCGAGCGCCACCGCTGGCTGCGCTCGGGCACCAACTCGCCAGGCCGCTGGAACACGAATCTGACGCCGTACCTGCGCGAAATCATGGACGCGCTGTCGGAGCACAGCCCGGTGCGGTCCGTCGTGTTTAAGAAGTCGTCGGGGGTCGGTGGATCTGAAGTCATGATGAATTGGGTGGGCTATGTGATGCACCACCTGCAGAACAAAGACATGCTTGTTGTCATGCCCACGCTGGAGTTGCGTGATCGGTCTTTCAACCCGCGCATGGCAAAGATGATTGAGGAAAGTGAGGTGTTGGCTGGCCTGGTGTCGCGCTCGAGCCGCGACCGAACCAACCGGGCCGACGTGGTCGAGTACGGCGCTCATGCGCGGATTATCCGTAGCGGGGCCAACAGCCCAGACTCGCTGCGATCCGACCACCTGCCTTATGTCATCACGGACGAGGTCAGCGCCTTCCCCTGGGACGTTGGCGGTGAAGGCGACCCCATGACGCTGATTGAAAACCGGCAGCGCACCTATAGTCGCGCCAAGTCGTATTTCATCAGCACACCCACGACAGATGGCCGTTGCCGGATCAGCCTGCAGTACCTGCGTAGCGACCAGCGTCGCTACCACGTGCCGTGCCCGCATTGTGGGAAAGGCCAGCACCTTGAGTTTGACCGCACCGGCAAGCTCGCGCATGGTCTGAAATGGCGCACTGCGCCGACGGTGGACGCCGAAACAGGCGAAGTGCTGCGCCCGCAGGTGCTGTCGGCCTGGTATGCCTGCAAGCACTGCGGGGCTGATATTGCAGAAGCAAATAAAACCGCCATGCTTGCCGGTGGGCACTGGATTCCAGAAAAACCAAGCGTCAAGCGCACGCGCGGCTATCACATCAACGCACTGTACGCGCCGGTCGGGCTGGGCATGTCCTGGCGCGATATCGCGCAGAAGTGGCTTGATTGCCAGGGCGATACGTCGGAAATGAAAGCGTTTGTCAACACCTATTTAGGCGAGGCATGGACAGAGCTGGGCGACAGTATCGAGGATCTCTCACTGATCTCAAGGCTGGAAGGTTACGACCCGCACGCGCTGACGTATCGCTTGATCACCGCCGGTGTTGACGTCCAGAAAAACCGCCTTGAAGTGAGCTATGTCGGCTGGGGCGAAAAAGAAGAGGCCTGGCTGATTGATCATGTGATCTTGCCTGGCGACACAACCCACCCCGAGGTGTGGGCCGCTCTGGGCGAGTCGCTGTTGGAGCACAAGGTGCAGCAGGCCGTGGTCGACGCTGGCTACAACACCAGCATGGTGCATGCGTTTTGCGCGCCCAGGCGGTGGGCCGTGCCCGGCAAGGGTCTTGCAGGCACAGCCAGACCGCTGATCGAGGATGAAAAAAAGCGAATTGCCCGCCTGCGCCGCCGCGTCAAGCATCAGCATGCGGTCGAGCCGATTGGCGTGGATCAAGGCAAGGCGCTGATCTATGCCCGGCTGAAGCTGGAAAAGCACGGCGCCGGGTACATCCATTTTCCGCGTGAGCCGTCCTTTGACGACGAGTACTTCGCACAGCTTGCTGCTGAAAAATTGGTCACCAAGGTACGCGGCACAAGGCCGTTTCAGGAGTGGGTGCAGATCCGCGCCAGAAACGAAACTCTGGACTGCCTGGTGTATGCCACCGCCGCTATGCGCCTGTCGCGCGTGAATCTGGATCAATCTGTACCGCCACCACCCGACCCCAACCAACCCGCCGCGCCTGCGCGTGCAGGTCGCCGCCGCGTCGTTAGCCGCGCATTGGCATCTCGATAACCCACCAGAAGGATACATAGCCATGAAAAACAAACTTGCAGCCAGCCAGAAAAATACCGTTCTGGACGATATCGCTGCCGAGATCGGCTTGCGTGCCACCATCCTGCTGGCCGCTTGGTGGGGTGGGCGAAACATAGTTGTGCCTGACACCCGGCCCGAACACAGCGTCATTGCTAAGGTTATCGGCGAAGACGCAACCCGCCGCCTAAGCGCGGTCTGGCCCGGTGCCCAGATATTCGTGCCGCGCTTGAACTGGTTTGAGGAGATCCGCAAAGCCCGGCAAGTCCACAACCTGCGGGCGCGCGGCCTGGACTGGGGCGATATTGCACAGGTCATGGTTATGACCCGGCGCGAAGTCGAAGATATGGGCGAAATCGGGCGTTTTGCCGCCGAGGCCGTCGCACAGGAAAGCACCGGCAGGCGCATGCCTCCGCTGTTTGAGCTGGAGCAACCGAAGGTGCGCGGTGGTCGCGGTGGCCAGGCAAGCAAAAAACCCACCAAAGTCGAGCCAGAGGTGTGATGCTGCGCTTTACTTTGTGGGCCGCCTATGTGCCGCCCTTGAACTTGGAGAGTCACAATGACCGTTAACCATGAAAATATACTGTCGGCCACCGAGCTGCAGGCCATCATCGTCGCCAGCACCGAGCACGGCGCAGCCAGTGACGACCTTGCGCGCGATGTTGAGAGGGCGGTAATGGCAAAGCTACGCAGCCACGACGTCGAGGGGCTGATCGAGCAGGCGTATCAGGAATTTGCCGATATGCGCCACGGCCTGGGGAGGTTCGCCGGTGAACCCTGGCCGGAGCGTGAAGCGTTCAAGGCCCACATGCGCCGTTTTGCGTATGCGCGTTACCACGAGTTGATCGGCGACGTGTTGCGGGATCTGCGTAATAACCGGGACGCGGACTGAAGTCCCACCGGGCAATCAGGCCATTTGGGCAGGTTTTGCGAATATCCGGCAGGCTTCCTTGTTGTTACATCTACAAGGAAGTCGATAATGAATGTTTCAAAAACGCATGAGGTTTCGTTTCTTACCTGGGATACACACGGTCATTTGTTTGCGGTGCGCCCTGGCATGCCGTCTAGCACAGCACTGGATTGCACGGCCAGCCTTCTTGATACCGCGCACGGGTTGATGCTTACAGCAGAAGAGACTGACTGCTCTGCAGCGCGCGCGGCGGCCACCTGGCTGATTGAAATGGCCGGAGCCGCGCTGGAGGCTGGACGGGGATTGCCGTCTAAATAACAAGGCTGTCGTGGGTTGGCTATTTGGTCGGCCCATGATGCTATCATCGGTCGGTAAATTCTTGTAACGCCTGCATACGGACATGGGCGACGCGGACGGCGTCGTTTTGCACTGCAATGAAAGAAAAGAAAAAACTATGGGCTTACACGTTGTGGTGTGTTTTTGGCTTTTTTGGAGGCCACAGATTCTATCTTCAAAAAGCAAAAACCGGTGCGGCGTTTCCGCTTTTGATTGTCTTGGCCTTTGCGTTCTCGTCGTCATGGGGCGCAGCCGCTGCGCTTATTGTCGCAGGATGGGCGGCCATCGACCTTTTTCTGATCCCTGGGATGGTTCGATCATGCAATAACCGCACGCAACCTAATAAGGAGGTTGTCGACCCGCACCCACCACCACTGTCACCGTCGGACCTAAAAAAATCGCTGGCCGCGCACAATGAAGCCATCGCTGAATACTTCCGCGCCAAAGGGCCACGCGCTGACCGCTTTATGCCGCCGGCCGATTTCAGGCTTAAATCCATCCGATCCGAATCTTCAGAACCCGCCTTTGATTTTCAAAGGGGCGGTCAGTACGAAATTGAATACGCCGATGCCGATGGCGTGGTAACCACAAGAACCATAGATGTTCTGTCTACTCGTGGTGGACGCATTCGAGCGTGGTGTCATTTGCGACAGGAGGAGCGCACCTTTCTCTCGGATAGGGTGCTGTGGGCCTGTCAAGCGGCCATGAAACCGCGAGCTCGACGTTAACCCGAAGACGCCGCCACCAAACTCCGCCGCAGGAAGCCATACAGCATAGAGGACAAACTGAGCAGCATCTCTACAAGGATGTTGCTACATGGCCCATACAGCAGAAGACCGCGCCGCCGTTGAGCGCGCTCGCATCGCCATCGCATCGGGCGAGCGCGTCACTGAAATCCGCTTTACAGATCGGCTGGTCAAGTATGCCGATCCCCCTACGCTTGCAGAGCTTAATGAGCTGCTTAACGCGATAGATCACGACCTGGCCGCCGGAGGCAAGCGCCGTATCCCATTTTCTGGCCGGACGTGGGGCTGTGCGCAAGTCGGGAAGGGCTTATGAAGCTCCCCCGAACAACGACTAGAACGCCTGGAATACTTGAGCGACTGTTAAGTCGCCTTGGGCGCATTGCGCCACGCGCCAGCACGCACGAGGCCGCTGGCACAGGACGCCGCTTGCGCGGCTGGCTACCATGGGACACATCGCCACGCCGTGAGCACATGCGCCTGGCGCTTTTGCGCGCCCGCGCCCGCGACGCCTGCCGCAACAACGCCATCGCCCGCGCCGCAATAGATCGCATGACGTCGGACTTTATCGGCACCGGAGTTTCGCCTAAACCATTGGCGGACACCGAGGATATGCGTATGCGTCTGATCGACACTTGGGAGGCGTGGTCGCTAGAGTGCGATGCCGACGGGCAAACCGATTTTTATGGACTGCAGACGTTGGCGATGCGGTCGATGCTGGAGTCGGGCGAGGTGCTGGGACTACTTGAGCCGGACGAGGCGACCGGCATTCCGTTGAAAATCCGCTTGATTGAGTCCGATCATTTGCCGTTTAAAAACGAGATGCTTAAAAACGGCAATCGCATTATCGACGGCATTGAGCTGGATCGACGCGGACGCCGTGTGGCTTATTGGCTGCATCCCAATCATCCGGGCGATCACAACCTGATCAACAACGACCCGGTGCGCGTCGACGCCAAGCGCGTATTGCATTTGTTCGAGTCCACGCGACCGGGGCAGTTGCGCGGCGTGCCCGTCCTGGCTCCTGTGCTGGTACGCCTGAAAGATCTGGATGAGTTCGATGACGCCCAGCTTATCCGGCAAAAAATAGCCAACCTGTTTGTTGGTTTCATTACCCGGCCCGCACCTGACCCCGCTACCTCACCCATCGGCCCGGACGGTCAGCCCCTGTCTGACGACCTAAGCGAGCAGCCTGCGCTTGAGTTTGAGCCGGGCCTGCTGCAGGAGCTGGCCGAAGGTGAAGACGTTACGTTTTCAGAGCCACCTGGAGCGCCTTCCGGGTATCGAGACTTTACCCGCGCGCAGTTGCACATAGTGTCAGCAGCCCTGGGCATGCCGTACCCATTCCTGACTGGCGACTATAGCGATGTCAATGATCGCGTGGTTCGGGTGGCAATTAATGAGTACAAGCGCCGCGCCATGTCGCTAATCCGTAATGTGCTGGTACCGAAGTTTTGCGATCCCATCCGGCGCGCCTGGGTGGATGCTGCAGTGCTTTCAGGTGCTCTGCCTACAGGCAATCACAACCTGAAGCTCACGCGCTGGACGCCGCATGGGTGGGCCTACATCCAGCCTGTGCAGGATATCCAGGCGGATGTGCTTGCCATCAACAACAAACTCAAGAGCCGCTCGGAGGCGATGCTTGAGCGTGGCTATGACGCCGAGATGATTGATCGCGAGATCGCAGCCGATTTGGCGCGAGAGAAAAGCCTGGGCCTCCCCCCGTGTCCTGGCACGCACGTGGTCTTGAAGCCAGAAACCCCGCCGCAGGAACCCTAACGGCAAGCAGCGCATTATGAGCGCAGCTTCCTACAAACAAGGAACCCATAGCTATGAAATGGTATGAAATTAAGGCGTTGGCCGATAACGGCCAGCCCGCAACTGACGGAAAACCCGCTGCGCGATATGAAATATCGATACACGGGGATATTGGTTTTTGGGGCGTTACGGCCAGTGATTTTATCGCTGAATTTAACGCCATTCCTGACAGCGCCCAGATTTCGCTATCCGTCCACTCCGACGGCGGCGAAGTGCTGGAATCGCTGGCGATCTATCACGTTATGGCGCGCGCCCGTGATCGGATTACCGCTCGAGTTGAGGGCTTGGCAGCTTCGGCGGCCAGTGCTGTGGTCATGGCGGCAGGCCGGATTGAGATGCCAGCCAATGCGTATCTGATGATTCACAACCCATTTTTAGTGGCTGCGGGCGATCACAGCGAGTTGCGCGCCGCAGCTGACGTCATGAAAAAAATGAACGACAGCTACGCTGCGATCTATGCCGAACGGTCAGGCAAGGATATCGCCGAGATTGAAGCCATTATGGCTGCCGAGACCTGGCTGAATGGCACAGAGGCTGTTGCTGCAGGCTTTGCTGATGCAGTACTGGAATCCCTGCCTGCGCAAGCCAGCCTGTCTGCGCAGGCCCAGGCCAGATTTCAGAAGGCACCCAGGGCTTTGATCGCAGAGCCAACTCCGATGCCCAAAGCAACAACCACGACGACCGCACCTACACCAGCGCCCGCAGCAACACCTGACCCAATGCCTGCCGACGAAGTGGCGACGGCGTGCGTTGATGCAGGTTTTCCGCTGCTTGCTGCACCCCTTATTCGTGCCGCCGCCGACCCTGCGGCTGTTACGCAGCGTCTGGATGAGGCTAAAGAAATTATGGCGCTTGCCACATCCGCAGGCCGACCAGGTGACGCCGAGCTGCTGGTGTTGGCAGGCGTATCCGTCGAGACCGCCCGCGCCAAGCTGACCGCTGCCCGCGCCGCTAACGCACCCGCTATCAGCGCTTACGCTCCGTCGGATGCACCCATAGACCCAGATGGCGACAGGCCAGTCGCCAAGAAACTTGATTTTCGCAATATCTATTCCCGCCGTCAGGCGGTCAACAACAAAGTCGCTTGACCTTAGGAGCCTAGTATGAACCTCGGTATTTTTGATTCAGATAAGTTTTCGCTGCAAGAGCTCACCGCTGCTATCAACGAAGCGCCGCCACTGCCTTCCCGCCTGGCCTCCCTGGGCCTGTTCCAGGAAGAAGGCATTACCACCACCAGCCTGGCCGTTGAAAAGGATACGGATACGCTGACCCTTATCCCGAATCAATCACGCACAAGCACCACGCCCAACGCGACCGGCGGCAGCTCGCGGATGAATATCATATTCCCGACGACGCACCTGCCCACCCAGGACACCATCGCACCCGATGACGTGCAAAACTTACGCGCGTTCGGCTCGGCCTCAGAAGAAGAGACCATGGTTTCGTTCGTGAATAAGCGCCTGGCAAAAATGCGCCGCCGCCTTGATGCCACCATCGAATACCAGCGCGTTGGGGCCATCAAGGGCACCATCGTCGATTCGGATGGCACCACGGTCATTAGCAATCTGTTTACGCAATTCGGCCTGCAACAGCAGACACACGAGCTGTCGTTGAGCGTTGCGGCGGCGGATATTCGCGGCGAGCTGCTTGGCGCCAAGGACAAAATGGAAACCGCTCTGGGCAATGAGATGAGTTCGGGGATTCGGATGCTTTGCGGCAAGGCGTTTTTCCGTGCGCTGATTGCTCACGACGCGGTTCGCAAGGCATACGAGCTGTGGGAGGCTGGGCAGTTTGGCCGTAACGATCCCCGCGCAGGTTTCGACTTTGCCGCGATCACGAACGAGGAGTTCAAGGGTGGCATCGGGGCTTCGCCGTTCATCGCTGATGGCGAGGCGTATTTGTTCCCCGAGGGCGTCGAGGAAATGTTCATCACGCGCTTCGCTCCAGCGAACTACAACGAGACAGCCAACACCATTGGCCTACCGTATTACGCCAAACAGGAACCCAAGCCGCTGGGTAAAGGCATTCTGGTGGAGGCGCAGTCGAACCCTATCAGTATCTGCACACGCCCGCGCGCTGTCATTAAGCTCACGATCAAGGCGTAAAACGATGGCGGACGATAACGACAGCCTTCGTGTCGAAATCGGCTTTATCCGCCGCAATCTGGAAGAGGTGCATAGCGCCATGACCAAGATTGCGGCGGCCTTGGAGCGGCTGACTCGCCTGGAAGAACGGCACGCCCACACCGCCACAGCACTAGATCGTGCCTTTAACGCCATATCCAAGCTTGAAGCCAGGGTAGCCGCCATGGAGCGCCATCAGCCTATGCAAAAGCTGACGACCAACTGGGTGATCAATGGCGTCTGGGCCGCCGTCGGCGTCGTTGGCGCCATAGCTATCAATAAGCTTCTTACAGGAACATTGTGATGAACTTCGAGACCGCTTTTGAGCGATTGATTGGGCACGAGGGTGGGTACGTTAACCATCCCAACGACCCCGGCGGCGAGACTAACTGGGGCATTACATTGCGCACAGCGCGCGCTGCCGGGTACTCGGGCAATATGCGAGACCTGGAGCGCAGCGTAGCCAAGGCAATCTACCGCACAGAGTACTGGGGCCGCGCCAAGGCAGAGCAGTATGACGGCGCCATCGCGTTTCAGGTTTTCGATGCCGCTGTGAACCACGGCGTCGGCCAGGCCATTCGGTTTCTTCAGCGCGCTGTCGCTGTGGCAGACGATGGTGCAGTTGGTCCGGTGACGCTGGCGGCGGTACGCGCGGCGACCGTAACGGATGTGCTGTCGAGGTTCAATGCGGAGCGCCTTGAGTTTTACACAAAGCTATCCACTTGGCCGTCGTTTGGCCGAGGATGGGCGCGCCGCGTGGCTGGCAATCTGAAGCACGCTGCGGAGGACTCGTAATGGACTGGAAAGATATTGCAGGGGTGGTTGGCAAGGCTGCCCCGATCCTGGGCGGCATTCTGGGCGGCCCAGCGGGCGCAGCTGTCGGGAGCCTGATTTCCAGCGCACTTGGGACGGATGCGACGCCGGATGCGGTGTCCGCAGCCATCTTACGCGACCCAAATGCAGCATTGAAGCTTAAAGAGCTGGAGGTTAATTCCAAGGTCGAGCTGCAGAAGTTGGCCGTGACGGCCGAACAAAACCGCATGCAGGCCGCCGCCGCGCAGTTTTCCGCCGAGGCCGCCGACCGCGACAGCGCCCGCGCCCTGGCGGCTACACAGCCCGGAGACTGGGTGCGACCGACCATCACGATATTGCTGCTTGCGGGCGCCATTGCCATTGTCTGGTTTGTGTTTTCTGGTATGGCCGAGAGCCTGTTGCGCGACGCTACGGCCAGTCTGACCGTGGGTACTGTGATTGGCTACTGGTTTAACGAACTCAAACAAACACTGGCGTTTTGGTTTGGGACCACTGGCGCGGCGCAAAGCTCCGATGCCGATATTCGTCGGTTTGCTATGACGCCCGGCACCGTCACGCTTGAGGATGTTCAGGGCGCAGCCGATAGGAAGTCTCGTGGTTGACTTCAGCGCCCTGGCCGCCCGCATGGATACGGCCATCATCGTCCATCTGTCCGACGCTGCCGTCTTAGACGGCGAGCCGGTGCGTGGGATGTTCACGGCGCCATGGATGCAGCCGCGTCTTGGCTCCATGCATACCGGCATCGTTGAGCCGACCCTGGTGGTGCGTGATGAGGTGGCAGCAGAAGCGACCGAGGGCAGCATCGTCGAGGCTCCCGAGGGCAGTCTCATTGCGCCCGCTGGCTGCTCTTTTGATGTGGTACGTGTTGAGCCTGATGGCACGGGCATGACGGCCCTGGTATTACGTGAGGTCCAGATATGATGGATTTAGCAATAAAGATCCCAAGGGAAGATCTGGAGCGGCTGATGGGGATGTTTCAGATATCCAAGGAAGCGTGCCGCCGCGCCGCCCGCCGCGCAGTTAGAAAGACTGCCAAGTGGACGGAAGGCCAAGCCGCCCGCACCATGTCGGCGCAATTGCGCGTCCAGCAGAAGATTATCCGGCAGCGTCTGCGGATGTACATGAAAGGCGACGGGCTTGACCAGAAGGTCTGGCTCGGGCTGAACTCGCTGGCCGTTCGGCGGCTGGGTATTCCTAGGCGTCGCGGCACAGGCACCCAGGTGGGTCGTCATTTTTTTGAAGGCGCCTTTCCCATACAGAAATACGGCGGCGGGGTTTATCGCCGCGCCGGTCAGGGGCGTTTCCCGCTGGAGCTGGCAAAAATGGAAATCGACGATGCTGGCGCTACCGCCCTGCGCGAAGCGGCAAATAAGGCCGAAGCTAGGTTAATGGAAATCATGCGCCAGGAACTTCGATACGAACTCAGCAAGGTATTGGAAAAGGCCGGGTCATGACCAAGCTTATCGACTTTGCGGATGCGCTGGTGGTTGGCCTGCGCGCCCAACTCCCAGATATCCAGACCATCAGCGCAGATCCGCCGCCCAAAAAACAGCAAAGCCTGCGCGTGCCAGCTGTCTACCTTGAGATTGACGATATCGAGCCTTTGCAGGAGGCGGGCGACTCACGCCTGCTTGCTGACGTGCGCTGGAATGCACATTGTTTGTTTGACCCGAACCACGCGCGGGCGGATCTGCTGCTGCGCGAGCTGGCCGCCCGTGTTGCGGTCGCGCTGCATGAGATCCGTCGCCCCATATCTGGGCATGGCCACATCCGCCTGGCCCGCGCCGGTGATGACGCATTTCGTCCGGCGCTGGACGGGTATCTTTGCTGGGTTGTTGAGTTTGGTATCGAGATTGCTTTGGGTGAGCTGGAGCCAGAAGGCGTTACACCAACAGAAATTTACCTTGGGCAGAGCCCGAACATCGGCGAAGGCCACGCTGACGACTACGAGAGGATTATATGAGCGACTTGGTTGATCTTGAGCGTCGAATAGGCGACCTTGAGCGCAGACTGGCAAACATGGTGAAGATGGGTACAGTCGTCGCGGCAAATTACACAGATGGCAAGGCACGCGTTCTATGCGATGACTTTACTACCGACTGGCTCCCCTGGAAGACGCGCCGCGCTGGTGGCGACATTGATTGGTGGGCGCCCGAGATCGGCGAGCAGGTCGAGGTGCTGTCTCCCTCAGGACTAACCGAGGGTGCATGGATTGGCGCAGCTTTGTATTCTGACCAGTTCAGTGAGCCAGAGGCCAGTCCGGATCGACATACGGTTCGATATAAGAATGGCGACTCCATTATCCATGATCGAACAGACGGCTCGTACGTCATCAACCTTCTCGGGCCCGTTACGATCAATGCTGGCGGGCCTGCGCTGATCAAGACTCCGCACGCCACTATCGAGGCGCAGGATACTGACTGCACGGGCAACCTGACGGTGGATGGGAAGATCACAGGAAAGGGCGGCATGGCAATATCTGGCGGCGACGGTGCAACGATGCAGATCCAGGGCGCCATGTCCATGAAAGGTAGCATGGACGTTGACGGCAGCATAGCCGCCACGGGCACCATCATGGATGCTGGCGGCAATAGCAACCACCACAGCCACTAAAAACCCCGCCGCAGGAAGTGTGGGGCCGTAAACGTCAGCATGTATGTATCTCCAACCAGAGGAGCATACACATGCCCGAACAGTTTTTACATGGCGTTGAGGTTGTTGAGCTCGACTACGGCGCCCGCCCAATTTCTACCGTCCGCTCCAGCGTTATCGGCCTTATCGGCACAGCTCCCGACGCCCAGCCCCAGGCTACCGCCGCTTTTACGCTGGGCACGGTGGCGAACAATAATGCACTGACCTACACTTCGGTTACGCCTGGCGCGGTCGGCAACAACATTTCTATCAAACACCGAAACCCAGGCACGCCATCGGCTGCGCTGCAGGTTTCTGTGGCCACCAGCACGATGGGCAGCGTGATCACCGTATCGCTAGCTACGGACGAGGCAGGCGCCGTTACGTCGACTGCAACATCCATTAAGGACGCGATTACGGCCAGCGCCGCAGCCATCCTTGTGACCGCGAGCAATGCGGACGCATCGACTGGAGTCGGTGTCGCTGTCGCCAGTTCGGCCCGGTACCTCGAGGGCGGCGCAGACGAGGCATTCCCTTTGAACGTACCCGTGCTGATCGCCGGGAGTCGCCTCGAGGCCGCTCCCCTGGGCACATCCGGCACGCTTCCCGCTGCCATCGATGCTATTTTCGACCAGGCCGGATCGATGGTCGTGGTGATACGGATCGAAGAGGCCGAAACGCCCGAAGAAACTAAAAGCAACATCATTGGCGGCGTTAGTCCTGTAGGCCAGTACCTAGG
This sequence comes from Alcaligenaceae bacterium, assembly GCA_013416445.1. Classification (GTDB taxonomy): domain Bacteria; phylum Pseudomonadota; class Gammaproteobacteria; order Burkholderiales; family Burkholderiaceae_B; genus Pollutimonas. The sequence continues at coordinate 73,287 of JACCER010000007.1, read as the reverse complement.
CATGCAGGCATTCTTGGGCGCAGAGAGCGTCGTCAAGGTGCAGCCTAAGATTTTGATTGCGCCCGGCTGGTCACATGATCAAGCCGTCGTATCGGAGATGATGGGCATTGCTGACCGCCTGCGCGCAGTGATTCTGGCCGATGGCCCGAATACAACAGACCAAGAAGCTATCAGCTATCGGGAAAGGTTTGGCTCCGGACGCGTTTACATTACTGACCCATGGGTGAAGGTCTGGGATACCGAGGCCAACGCGGAGGCGTTGCAGCCCAGCTCGGCCCGTGTTGCTGGCATGATTTCCAGATCGGACAACACCCGAGGCTTCTGGTGGTCACCATCAAATACGGAAATGTACGGCATTACTGGCACCGCCCGCGCTGTCGATTTCACGCTGGGCGATCCGAACTCTCGGGCCAACTACCTGAACGAGAACGAGGTGGCCACCATCATCCAGAAGGATGGCTATCGCCTGTGGGGAAACCGCACCTGCTCGTCTGATCCCAAGTGGGCCTTTCTGTCGGTACGGCGCACCGCCGACATGATCAACGAGAGCCTGCTGCGCGCCCACATGTGGGCCGTGGATCGCAATATCACCAAGACCTATGTCGATGACGTACTGGAAGGCGTCAACGCGTATCTGCGCCATCTGAAAACTATCGAGGCAATCCTTGGCGGCAGCGCTTGGGCTGACGCGACCTTGAATAGCCCCAGCCAGATCGCGCAGGGCATTGTGTACTTCGATTTTGATTTCACTCCGCCATATCCAGCAGAGCACGTCGTGTTCCGCTCTCGCCTGGTCAACAACTACATCGAAGAAATATTCGGCCCGGCGTCCGCTTAAGAAAAGGATAGATCATGATCGCAGATATTCTCTATGACTTAAATTATTTTGTCGACGGGCGCGGCTACGCTGGCCGGGTTAAGGAAGTGAAGCTGCCCGTTATCAAGCCCAAGGTTATGAGCTACAACGCGGGCGGCATGGCCGCCGAGGTTGATGTGCCGATGGGCCGTTTTGAAAAGCTCGAGTCCGAGGCGACGCTTATGTGTTTCGACGAGAGCGTACTGAAAACGATGCGCATTTTGCCCGGATCGCAGTTTGCGCATACGGCGCGCGGAGCCATGGTATCGGACGACGGAACAAAAAAACCTGTTGTTGTATCGATGCGCGGCATTTTGCTCGAGGCAGACATGGGCACTTGGAAGGCGGGCGAAGAGATGCCGGTCAATCTTAAGATGAGCCTGCGCTATTACAAGCTACAGATCAGCGGCAACGTCATTTACGAAATCGACCCGGTGAACTATATCGCCGTGATTGACGGCGTCGATCAGCTTGAAACCACTCGCCAGCACCTGGCTATCTAAAAGGAGCATTACATGAAAACCTACCGCGCCATTAAGGCATTTCCACACGGCAACAGCCACGTCGGCAGCGGCGCACTGGTGCGTTTGACCGACAAGCAGGCGGCCTATCTTGTGCCCGGCGGCTTTGTTGAGCTGGAGGATGAGCAAGTTGATGCGCCCGTCCTGGCTGACGCACCGCAGCCCGCTGATGCGCCGAAGAAAGGAGCCAAGAAATGAGCGATCGCAAAACTATCGAACTTAAGTTTCCAGTCGAGATCGACGGCACGTCAGTGTCGGTTTTGACGCTACGTCGCCCGAAGGTGCGCGATAACTTGGCGGCAGAGAAGATGAGCAGCAACAACGCCGAGCGGGAAATTGCGCTGCTGGCAATGCTGGCCGACGTTTCCCCCAACGATCTGCATGAACTGGATATGGGCGACTATGCCGCCCTGCAGAAAGCGCTTACCAGTTTTTTTTAATTGACACTGGGGCAACGTGGCGGCTGTGCGCCTACCTCGCAACATCAACGGGATTTTCCGTCGAGTCCATTCAGGACATGGATCTCGAAGATTTGGTGCGGTGGGTCAGAGAAATATCGGATCTTCGCAAATCCGAGCAGCGCGCCACGCGAACGCAGCGACCAGGTTAGCGGTTTTTCCCTTCAGTGTCATGCACAGCGCAAAAAAATAGAACAAGGGCAGTTACATGAGCAATTTGAATATCGGCGTAACCATTGGCGCGGCGCTATCCAGCTCGTTTAACAATGCGGTCACATCCGCTCCAAAGCAGTTATCCAAGATCGGGGATGCCCTGGAGGCGATTAATCGCCGCGACACACGCTTAAAGTTCCTGCAGGGCGCCGAGTCCGATCTGGAAAAGAGCCGCGCTAAGCTGGCCGCCGTCAGTCGCGAGCTGAAGGGTGTCAAGGTCGGATTGACCGGCACCAGCGGTAAAGAGCTGGAAGCCCTGAAGAAACGGTCGGCAGACCTTGAGCGCCAACAAGTCACCCTGGCGAAGCGCGTTGAGAGCGCACGCGATAAAGTGCGCGACGCGGCGATAGCGCATAAGGACGCTGCTGCAGCGGCGGATAAGCAGACAGGAAGCCTTGGACGCCTTGGCAAGTCCTTGGACACCATACGTGAGCGGGAAACGGCGCTGCAGCGCGCCATGGCGGCCCGTGACAGCGCGCAGCAGAAGCTCAGTTCCGCCCGCGCGGGTCTATTTGATGCGGTGGCTATAGGCGCTGGCCTGAAGGTTGCTTTTGCTGGGGCGGGCGAGCTGCAGGCGATGCTCACAGATATTGGGATTACGGCCGATATCCCGAAAGAGAAAATGAAGGAGATCGGCAACGTCTTAGCCGAGGTGTCGCGCAAAACCGGCCAGAGCCGCGCCAACCTGGCCTCCGGGATGCAGGTGCTGGTGGCGGCAGGCCTTGATAGCGACCGCGCCGTGGCGTCGATGGAGGCCATTGGCATGACAGCCACAGCCTCGGGCGCATCTGTCGAGGACGTGTCGCGCACCGTGTTCTCGTTGCTCGACAACCTGAAGGTGGCGCCCGGCGAAGCGATCAAGGCGATGGATATGCTGACCGCCGCTGGCAAAGCAGGCCGGTTCGAGCTGGAGGATATGGCGAAATACTTTCCCGCCATGACCGCCGACGCCGCCAAGCTCGGATTGACAGGGACAAACGCCGTCGCGACCCTTGGCGCATCGCTGCAGATCGCTCTTAAGGGCGCTGCCGATCCATCCGAAGCCGCCAACAACATGAAGAACTACATGGCGAAGCTCACGGCACCGCTGACCGTGAAGAATTTCGCCAAGTTTGGCGTTGACCTGGAAAATGAGTTTAAGGGCTGGGCTGCAAAGGGATTAGATCCCATTGAAGAATCACTTAAGATGGTGCAAAAGCTCACGAACGGCGATGCGTTCAAGATGGGCGAGCTGTTCAATGATATGCAGGTCAAGGCGTTTGTCACGCCTATGCTGCAGAACGTTGATGAATATAAACGCATCAAGGCCGAGGTTGAGGCTGCGACAGGCACCGTAGAGGCCGATTCGGACCGCCGCCGCAACGAAGACCCGACACAGAAGTGGCGGGAGATGGGCGAGGCGCTTACTGAACTGCGCGACAAAGCCATAGTGCCGCTGCTGCCGCCGCTCACCAAGCTCACCAATCAGGTGATTGCCATTGCTGCGCCCGTGTCGCAATGGATGGCTGAAAACGAGACCTTGGTGGCCGTGCTGGGTTCGACATTTGCCACGCTACTGGCGGGCAAGGTGGCATTTTCAGCAGCGGCGTATGGCATCGGCTTGGCTCGCGTTGCCTGGACTGCCATGAACGTGGCCGTGACAGCAAACCCGCTGGGCCTGGCGATCAAGGCGATTGCACTGCTGGCCGGTGTCGTGTGGGCGAATTGGGACAAGATTGGCCCGTATTTCGATGCGTTCTGGGCTGGCGTTACCGGCGCAGTCAACTCGACATGGCAGGCGGTTAAAGGGGCATGGGATGGCGCAACCAGCTATTTCTCCGGTTTATGGAGCAGCGTTACAGAAACCACAATGGCTGCATGGGATGGCGTTACAGGATTTTTTATAGGCGCCTGGGAGGGCATTAAAACCGCATTTTCGGGCGGCATCGGCGGCGTCACTGCACTGCTGGTCAACTGGTCGCCGATGGGATTGATCTACAAGGGCATCAGCGCAGCCCTTAAAACGTTAGGCATTGAACTGCCGGGCAAGTTCACCGAGCTCGGCTCCATGATCGTCAATGGCCTGGTTAGCGGCATTACCAATATGGGCGGCGCGGTCAAGGGCGCCATCACAGGCATTGCCGATAACACGGTCGGCTGGTTTAAGGAAAAGCTGGGCATCCAGTCGCCATCGCGTGTGTTTTTGTTGCTTGGGGAGATGGTCGGCCAGGGCGCTGCCCAGGGAATAGGCAGCACGGCAGGTCTTGTGGGTCGCGCAACCGCCGGGCTTGGCCTGGCTGCAAGCATGGCGTTCCAGCCTTCCCTGGCGTTAAGCATGCCAGACCTGACCGCAAGCGCATCATCGGCGGCGCGTTCGATGGTTTCGTCGCCCGGCGGCGCAGGCCCGGCCGCGCCCATGGTGCCGCCGACCGTCACGCAACATTTTGAGTTTCATATCACACAGATTGCTGGCGAAGACACTGAAGCACTGGCGCGGCGCGTTGCGGATCTGGTGCGCCGCCAGAATCAGAGCGCAAGCCGCGCTGCGCTGGGAGATTGGTGATGATGGGGTTTGATATCGATGTGTCTGGACTGGCACAAAAAGCATCGGATGCCTTGACAGGCAGCAGCCTGGTCAAGTTGGCGCAAAACATCCCGAATCAGGCGGCCAGCGCGCTGGGCGATATCGCATCAGGCTATGGCTTCACTGCCGCAGGCAAGGCCCTTGGCAGCGGTCGATTGGATGATCTTGTGTCGGCTGTTGGTAACGATGCCATGGGCCTGCTGCAGCGCGAGGCTGGCAGGCAGATAAGCGGTTTGGTCAACCAAGGCGTCGGTATGTTTATGCAGGCACTGCAGGGGCGCGGTGGCAGTGACCCGTCACCAGCTGGGGAGGTGCTGCTGGTTTTGGGGTGGTTTCCGTTCATGGTAGGCACCGCTGCCCATCAAAGCATCAGGCAGTCAAATGAATACCGATGGGCAAAGCAAGAGCGGCTAGTACGCGCACCTGCCCGGCAGTTTGTAGGTGTCGGCGACACCAACATAGAGCTGGCTGGCTACCTGCTGCCCCACTATACGGGCGGCGCCGACTCGTTGAGCTTGCTGCGGAAAATGGCCGCTATGGGCGAACCGATGAATCTAATCGATCACTTCGGCGTCATGCATGGCCGGTATGCCGTGGAGGGGATCGAAGAGACCGGAACCGAGCTTGATATAAAGGGCCAGCCTCGGCACGTGAATTTTACGATGACATTATCCATCTATGGCGAGGATGACGATGTTGATCTGATCGCTGCAGTAACTCAGTCTGTTGCGGCGGCCGCAGACCGACCACTAGGACCCAATGGCGGCGATGCCCGCATCGATAACGGATGGACTATTTAATGGCACGCACTTACCTGACCCGAGATGGCGAGACCCTGGACGCCATCGCCTATCGCATTTATGGCGACGAGCAAATGGTGCACATGATCTTGGCTGCAAACCCGGACGCCATTGCGCTACCGCCGAAGCTGCCGTCTGGCCGAAAATTGATACTGCCCGATGCGCCACCCAGCGCCGGGCAAATCAAAACCGTGCGCCTGTGGTGATTTTATGAAGCCAACGTTTCGCATCACGCACGACAGCACCGACATTACCAATAAGATCGCCGACCGGCTTCTGTCGCTAAGTGTCACCGACGAGGCAGGCGTCACGTCCGATCAGTTTGATTTGGCGCTGGACAACCGCGATGGCGCGATAGCCATCCCAGAGACTGGCGCGGTGCTGCAGGTGGCTATGGGATACGAAGGCCAGACACTTTACGATATGGGACGGTATACCATCGACGAGGTTGAATCGTCCGGTATGCCACGCACGCTGTCGCTACGAGGCAAAGCGGCGGACATGAAAGCCAGCCTGAAGAATCAAAAAAAGCGGAATTGGGAAAAAACCACGTTAGGGAAAATTGTCGAGACCATTGCGGCAGAGCATGGGATGCAAGCCAAGGTGGCAGAGAAATACAGGGCGATTACCATTGACCACCTGGATCAGACCTATGAGTCCGACATGAACATCCTTACGCGCCTGGCCGAGCAGTATGGCGCCGTGATGAAGCCCGCAGGCGGATTTTTGCTGTTTGTTGAGCGCGGTGTTGGGGTCAACGCGGACGGACAGCCGCTACCGACATCGTCTATCTCCATTGGAGACACCTTAGACTGGCGCGCCTCAATACATGAACGGCAATTCTACGCACGTGTTGGCGCGCATTGGCGCGATAAGCGCAGGTCGGCAGTCTCGTACGTGTATGCCGGAAGCGGCGACCCGGTCATGTATGTGCGCCATCCACATAAATCCGAATCCGACGCTCTGGCGGCCGCCGAGTCTAAGCTGCGGCAGCTTTCGCGCGGGCGTACGAGCATCTCCCTTACTGTATGCGGTCGCCCCGTTCTGTGCGCGGAAATGCCCATACTTGTCAGCCTGGCAGACCCTATTGCTGACGGCGAGTGGATTATCGTGCGTGCCGCACACCGCTTTGATGGCGGTGGACTGACAAGCAGTATCGAGGCGCAGCGCCGCGATGATATCGACGCCGAGTCCGACGAGCGCGCCCAGGCCAGCACCCAGCCTGGGGAATAACCCCGCCGCAGGAAAGCCAACCGCTGGTAGCCCAACATGCGGTTATGAGCGGAATGAATGCACTTACCGGTAAGTCGCTCGACGGCCTGGAGCACCTCAAGCAGTCGATACGCGACATTTTAACGACCCCGATTGGCAGTCGCGTTATGCGGCGCGAGTACGGGTCGCGGCTGTTTGATTTAGTGGACGCACCGACGAATAAGCGAACGCGCGCCGCGATCTACGCAGCAACCGCCGAGGCGCTTCGCCGCTGGGAGCCTCGCTTCCAGGTGATTCGTACTGTTGTGGATACCGTGGCTGTCGGCCGTATCGAGCTTACCGTCCACGGAAATTACATATATAACGGCGGCGCCGGGTCTTTGTCTATGACAGTAGAGGTGACGCGATGAGCATTAATCTTTCCACGCTCCCGCCGCCGGACGTCGTTGAGCCTCTAAATTTTGAGGTCATTTTCGCAACGATGAAAGCCGACGCTATCACCATCGCGCCCGAGCTGGCCGATGCGCTCGCGCTGGAGTCGGAGCCAGTAACAAAAGTGCTGGCCGTGGTGGCTTATAGAGAACTGCTGTTACGAGCGCGAATCAATGAGGCCGCCCGCTCTGTGATGCTTGCTTTCTCACGCGGCTCAACCCTTGAGCATTTGACAGCACTTTTTGGTGTTGAGCGGGCAGATGGCGAGAAGGACGATCGGCTAATCAAGCGCCAGCAGCTTTCGCTAGAGAGCTATTCGTCGGCCGGGCCAACACTTGGGTATCTATATTACGCAATGACCGCGTCGTCCGCCGTGCGTGATGCGTTCGTTGACAGTCCTGCGCCGGGCACCGTGAGGATTGTTGTGCTCGCCGAGCCATCGGAAGAAAACCCAGACGGCACTCCGGCCCAGGCGCTGCTTGATAGCGTGCTATCGGCAGCGAGTGCTGATGATGTGCGCCCGATTTGCGACACGGTCATGGCCGTGCCCGCGCAAGTTCTTGCCTATGAACTGGTTGCCTTGCTTGAGCTGGCCTCTGGCGTAGGAGCTTCTGTCGCTATTGAAGCAGCAGCAAAAGCAGCTCGAGAGCACGCCGAGGAACAGTTCATGATTGGTATGGATATTACAGTCTCTGGCTTTAAAAAAGCCCTGCGCAGTACTGGCGTGCTGCGCGTGAATATTGTTTCACCAGTCGCGCCCGAAAATGAAATCGCCGATGAGGATGTGCTGATTTCTGTCGCGAACCATCAGGCGGCTCGATGCGTGGGCATAACAGTGACATCCAAGGGAGGCGCGGCATGAGTTTGCTGCCCTACAACGCCTCCCCCATCGAACGAGCGCTGGAGTCTGTCGGGTCACGGGACCTGCCCGTGCCTATCGCCGACCTCTGGAATCCTGACACATGCCCTGCCTCGCTGTTACCTTGGCTGGCCTGGGCGATGCACGTTGACAACTGGGATGATGCGGCCACAGACGATCAAAAGCGCGACGCTATCCGCATGTCCGTGCACCTGCACCGCAAAAAGGGTACTCCGTGGGCGCTGAAACGCGCCCTTGCCACGCTTGGGCTGGATATTGACCTGATCGACCAGCAAGAGCAGCGCGCAATTTATGCCGTGCACAACCCAGCCCGACTCGATGGCACATGGGCGCTGGACGGCAGCGTTCAGATTAAACCGCTGGCGCTGGTGACTGGGATTCCGCAAATTCAGCATTGGGCGCAGTTTATTGTTCGGCTAAACCTGGCCGACGTGAACAACCCGGCCATTTTATCCAAGCTGCGCGCACTTATTAATGAGTGGAAGCCGCAACGATCTTGGCCGCTCTTTGTGTATTGGCTGCGGTTCTATTTTCACATCACGGTTGGCGTGCAATCGCGTTTCGTGATGCAAAAGCGCGTGTTTATTCCTATCTGGGGCCAGCTGGTTGTTACTAGCCACCCCGAGTACGTATGGAAGCTGGGCCGCAGTGGCCGATACGCTCGCCTGGACGGAACATGGGCGCTGGACGGGTCGACGCAGGTGGGCAAGCTCCTTGGGCATGTTCCTGGACCAAAGCTGCGCTCCTATCGGATCGCTACGCGCGCCACGCTTGTGAAGCGGTTCAGCGTCGATATGCGCCCACGTCAGCGCCTGACGATCACTCGCACGATTACAACGCCCGCACCAATCAGGCTGGGCCGAGAGGCGCGCCGCCTGGACGGCTCATGGAGAATCGGTGTTGAAACACGCCTGGACGGAACATGGCGCCTGGACGGAAACACCAGACTGCCATCGCATCCTATGTCTGTTGCGCCGCGCCTAGGTCAATTCAAGATCCACACCCCCGCGCAAACAATCCCCGATCCTGCCCATGCCGGTCGTCTGAAGCTGGACGGCTCTTGGCAGGTCGGCGGCCCCGCGCGGCCGGAATCGCGCATTGTGTCTACGAGGATTTAACACATGGCATCAACCGTTATCGCTAACGAATATCGAGCCAGGCTGGCTGATTTTCACGGTGGAGGCAGCCCGCTTTCTCCGTTTGGATTTATGGCATTTGGAGATGGTGGGCACAACCCGGATGGAACCCCAAAACTTGCCGACCCTGACGCCTCCGGCCTGCAAAACGAGCTGATCCGCAAGCCGTTGAACTCCATCACTCGCACCGGCCCCTACACACTCGAATGCGAGGGCAGGCTAGAACCGGGCGAGCTTATAGGAAAGCACGTATCCGAGGCGGCCCTGCTGGACGCCGCAGGACAGGTTGTAGCGTTTAAGAAATTTGCACCGAAGGTAAGGGACTCGGATGAGCTTTACCAGGTGTTCATCGAACCTCTTTTTTAATCAGGTGATTACATGACAGACCCCATCGCAGCCCTGCCTCACGAAACCATTCAGCGCATCCCAGAGACGTTCCCAGATGCCGTGCCAGACTTGTGGAATACTCGGTATCAGCAGATCGACGAGAACTTTGACAACCTGGATGGCCGCCAAACCGCCGTTGAGCAAGAGGTGGCCGCCGCCCGCGCGGGCGAGTCAAGCATGGGTGAGGCGATCAACGCCATTGTCGAGCAGATTGGCGGCATTTCCGGCACCCTGAACGGCCTGGCATCCCCCACGTCGATTCAACATGCGGTCAATCTCGACTGGCTTTATCGCGGGCGCCGCATTTCATTTGAGATGTTTGCCACTGGCTATGAGCTGCGCAACCACCAGGGCGTCGATATCATTGCAGGCATTTTTGGCGATGACTCCATAGACGTTGAAAGCACCGCCGACATTAATGTTGGCGAGGATTACATTCTTTTCGACGGAGTTGAGTCCGTGCTGGTTCGTGTAACCGCCATCCACTCCGAAAACCGTCTACGCCTGGCAGAGAATCTGTCGCGCGCCTGGGGCGCCGGTGCGGTGCTTACCGGCTCGACTATGGTCGTTCGCGCTCAGGGCGGGGTTGACGCGGCTGTGGGCGGCCAATGGGTGTCTCGAGCCGTAAACCTGGGCGACGATCGTACGTCCCGCGCTATCGTTATTCGTCGAACCCTGTCCGCTGGCGAGGTCCGACTTTATTTCCGTGATGGGCATACCGCTCCATGGACCGAGCGTCCGTGGTCTGTGCGTCGCTCCGGCGGCGGCACAACAGGTGTGCCTGAGGGCTTTGCGGACTACGAGTACGTGGTTCCGATGCGCGGGGACGGCTACCTGCGCGCCGTCGTTGACGGCGAAGACATGGTGATTCGCCATATTGTGGCATTGGGCAGCAGTACTGAAATGGGCGGGTACGTCAATCCACTCATGCGCCCAGATGCGCCCGGAATCGCCAACCCTCTCGACGGAGCGATTGATACAACCGAGCGCCCTACATTGACAGCCAGCGGCTATAGCAGCCCCGCCACAAATGCCTTTGCGACGGCGCAGTTCCAGATCAGCACAAGCCCGACCTTTGCAAGCACGCTGCACGATTCGGGCGAAGCTGCAGCAATGACCTACCCGATGCCCGCTGGTGTACTAGCCGAAAGTACGACATATTACGTGCGAGCACGCGTTCGCGATGTGGCCGGCCTGCAATCCAATTGGTCTGTCGTGATCAGCTTTACCACAAAAGTTAGTTTTGCCTACGTGCAGACGCCCGGCGTTACAACGCCCACAAATGGCCAGGTTGAGATCCCCGAGCAACCCACTTTGCAATCGACGGCATTTGCCGTCACGGGTGATCCAGATACGCACGCAGTCAGCCAGTGGCAGATTCGCTTTGCCGCATCCGCCTGGGTATCGCCCCTGCATGACTCGGGCGAGGATGCTGCAGCAAAGACCTCCTACACCGTTCCGATTGGAATCCTGGCGGCCAGCCAAACGCAGTATGTAATGCGCGTTCGGCACAAAGGAGTGACGCACGGGTGGTCAGAGTGGTCGAGCGACATCTCGTTTACGACCAAGCAACAGTTTGCGCAGATCCTGGGCATCGTTCAAACAGCTACTGGCGGCGGCGCAGGCACGTGGCAGCGTGTGAACGAGCATTTCGAGAATGTCACGACAGACGCCTCGACGTTTAACAACCATCCGGCTTACGCGGGCATCGTGACGCAGACGGTTGACGCTCAAGCGATGGTTCGCATTCCTCGTTTTTATGTAAAAGTCGGCTCTGTTCCGAGCGGCGCGCACACCGGAAAACGGTATTGGATGGTGTCCGATCAGCCCGCCGCTGGTTTTGTACTGCACCCGGCCTTTATGCATGAAGGAACTCCAATTGACCAGTTTTGGGTCGGGAAGTACCAGGGCGTGGCCGACGGTAGCAAGCTTGGATCTTCGTCAGGCAAGGCGCCCCTTGTGAGCATTGATTTTCCTACGATGCAGGGCCGTGCTACCGCTCGAAATACGGCGGGAGTGAGTGGCTTTATGCTCTGGTCTATCTATCAACTGTCAGCCATCCAGACGCTCGCCTTGATCGAAATGGGCGGCTCGGACAGCCAGACACTGATTGGGCAAGGGAATGTAAGCGGTGGCGTGCAAAACGTCGACCACGTAACCGTCGCGCAGGCGACCTGGCGTGGCATCACCGGCCTTTGGGGCAACGTCTATCAAATGGTCGACGGGTTGCAGACCGACGCCAGCTCCAAATATAAAGTCTGGGATAAGAACGGCAATAAGAGCTACATCACCACAAGCAAAACCGCACCATCGAGCGGCCATACGATCACGATGGCTGTTGATGCTGGGGCGGATTACGACCTGGCTCAAGTCTTTGCCGCGTCTACGACAAACGCCACGGCAAGCAACGGCACATTTGGTGATTATTTTTACCAAAGCCCCAACTGCGTTGCCTACCACGGCGGCGATTGGAGCCGTGGCGCGTACGCCGGGCTGTTCTATCTGTACGTCACCTACGCCGCGTCGAACGCGTTTAGCGGTGTCGGCGGCCGCCTCGCAAAGGTGTAGTGGATTAAGTTTTTTTGTGTCATGCATTCGGCGAGCGCGCCAAGCGCGCCGCCTTTACCGGAGATTAAATGATGAATATCGAAAACGGAGAGCTGGCTGTCGCAATCGGTGGGCAGATCAAGCGTGTGCCTCTGCCCGAGATTGCTGTTGACGCTGTTGTGCGTGCCTGGAGCGTACCGGAGGATTATCGAGCCAATGGCTTGTTTGTATCCGTTACCCAGGCAAACGATGCGCAAGAGGTGCCTGCCTGCGCGCCCGCCGCAGCCCTCTATCTTGGCGAAGTCAAAATGGAAGCTGGCTACGCGGCCCACTTGACGGGGGCAAAAGCCGCCAAGCTGGCCGAAATCAACGCCGACTGCGACGCCGCTGTAGCCACGCTTGCCGCGACCTACCCGGACTGGGAGATCCAGTCATGGCCGCAGCAAGTAAAGGAGGCCGAGGCACTGGTCGTCGATCTTGGCACTGCCGCACCACTCTTGACAGCGATTGCCGCTACGCGATCTCTGCCGTTAACTGAGCTGGCGTCGCGTGTGCTCGACAAAATGAACGCATACGCCGTGGCATCTGGAACGATGATCGGCATCCGGCAAGCAGCAGAGGATCAGCTGGATCTGGCAACCACGATTGAAGCGGTTGCAGCGATTAGATTCGAGATGGGCGCGGCGTAATGGGCTTGTGGAGATATGCGCTTGAGCAGCCAGTGACCGCGATATGTCCATTGCTGAGCGCTCTCGATTTCGCAAATGAATGGGTGACGATTAATGGCGGCTGGATGCGGGTAAGCGAGGGCTACGCATGGGACGGATGCTCGCCATCCATTCGTGTGCCTGGCACGCGCATCTGGCTCGGCACGCCCGATGGGCCTTTGGGCGCAGACGGCAGGCCAGTCTCATGGCGGGCCTCGCTACTTCACGACGCTCTTTGTCAGTTTCGACATGAGATTCCTGGCCTCAAACAGGCCATTGCTACTGGCGTATTCGCCCAGGAGCTGGTACGCGCAGATGCCCCTTGGTTGATGACGTCGCTGTATCCGGCGGCAGTTCTTTGGCTGGGCCCACGAGATTTCCCCGGAGATCTTGAGGCGCTTACATGAAAGATCCGCATCTGACTCTTATGACCAAGCTCGAGGAGCTGGATACATACACCCACAAAGTGCTGCATCAGTTCCCGCGACTGGAGCGCCACCTGCTGTGCGCTGAGATGCGAGCCTCTATGACTTGCATTTTGCGACAGACCGTCATTGCCTGGAAGCGACGCCAAAAAACGGCCGCGCTGTTTGATCTCGACATTGAAATTGCGATATTCCGATCGCTTATCCGAAAAGCCCATCGGCTTGGTTACATCAAGACTCGACGCCTTGGGATCTGGATGCGCCACACTAATGAGATTGGCAATATTGTCGGTGGCTGGATCAAGCATGAGGCCGAGAAATCACCAAAAGGAGGTGCAGCCATGCGGTAGCGCCCATCATTTTAGTGGGCAATGGCTTATAACGGCGGCAATTGGAGCCATGGCGCGAACGCCGGGCTGTTCTATCTGAACGTCAACAACGCCGCGTCGAACGCGAATAGCAATATCGGCGGCCGCCTCGCAAACGATTATTACGCCAGAAGGCGCTCGGTCCTGGGACCGGCGCCCAGTGCATTTCCTTTGGGGCCATTGTCCTGACCATGCTGTCGAAGATGAACAGGGCGCTGCGGCTAGTATTCGGACAGCCGGAGAATGTGGCAGCGCCCGCCTCTATGGATTTCTATGCCACACACAACGAGCGGCCTATGGGCCAAAGTAATCGACTTTGAAAATCTGTACCTCGCTTACCAGGCCGCACGGCTAGGCAAGCGCTACCAGCGCGACGTGATGCTCTTTGCGTCCAACCTCGAAGAAAATCTGATCAACATCCAAAACCACCTAATCTGGAAGTCATGGGCGCCCGGCCCGCATCGTGAGTTCGTCGTGAAAGAGCCAAAGCTGCGACTCATTCAGGCGCCGCCGTTTGCGGATCGCATTATTCATCACGCCCTGGTGCGAGTCATTGAGCCGTATTTTGAGCGCAAGTTTATCGCCGACTCATATGCCTGCCGTGTTGGCAAAGGCACCCAGCGCGCTGTCATGCGTACGCAGCACTTCTTGCGTGTAGCAAAACGCAATTGGGGCGATGGTGCTTATGTAGTGAAATGCGATATCAGCAAGTACTTTGCGAGCATTTTGCATAAGGTTTTGATGGGACAGTTGTCCGTCACGATTTCCGACAAGGACGTGCTCTGGTTATGGCAGACCATTATTGCTGCCTATGGCCACGAGAATGGCTTGGGCCTGCCTGTGGGCGCATTGACCAGCCAGCTGGGCGCTAATGTGGTATTAAACCGCCTGGATCATATCGCTAAAGATGATATGGGCCTGCGCTATTACGTTCGATACATGGATGATTTTTTGGCGATCGTGCATAGCAAGGCCGAAGCCCAGCGAGTGCTGCAGGCATTTGATGAGGCGGTGCGCGGCCTGGGGTTGTCGCTCAATCCAAAAACAGCCATTCATCCCTGGCAGCGCGGCGTTGACTTTTGCGGCTATCGGATTTGGCCGACGCACATTCTGCCACGTAAGCGCAATATCAAGCGCGCCCGCGCCGATTTCAAGCACCTAATGAAGCAATATTACAGCGGACAGGTCGAGATGGAGCATGTCCGCGAGCGCGTCATGTCGTTCATTGCATACGCAAAACATTGCCAAGCGCGGCGTACAGTAGAGAATATTTTGGGAGAGATAGTGTTGATTCCGGGCTTGCGAGACATACCTGAAAAGCTGTCTGAAACCGGCAATCCGAGCCTTACGCGGTAGAATCATATTCCAAAAACGGAATTTGGAATAAAAAACCGTGATTAAAAAACTGCGTAAGTGCTTGATAAATATGGCGGAGCGGACGGGACTCGAACCCGCGACCCCCGGCGTGACAGGCCGGTATTCTAACCAACTGAACTACCGCTCCGCAGCGGTGTACTACAGTATGCCATGTTTTAAAAAAACTGGCGTCCCCAAGGGGATTCGAACCCCTGTACCCACCGTGAAAGGGTGGTGTCCTAGGCCTCTAGACGATGGGGACTCGGACTAACAAGCTGCGCATTGTAGCATATATAAATGCGTGTATCTTTTACTACCAACTTCGTGAGACTGGTGGAGGTAAGCGGGATCGAACCGCTGACCTCTTGCATGCCATGCAAGCGCTCTCCCAGCTGAGCTATACCCCCGTACTGCGTTTGGGCTTGTCCAACGAAGAAGCAAGATTATGCACCATATTTTTTGTTTGTGCAAGTCGTATCGCTATTTTTTAGTTATGCTGTAGTTCCTAAATGTTTCTTGATGTGAGTCAACTCAGTATGCAGAGCTTGCGGCCATCATACCCAGTCTTATATTCCGGGTACGGCAAGGGTTGGCCGCTGCCTTACTTAAAATAACGAGATGAACCCCAAGACTCCCAAGTTAGATGTGTCCCTGTATCAAGGGCGGGCTAGGCCCGGGCTGAGCATAGGCCAGAAAATCGGCGGCACATTTTTGCTGGTGCTTTGTCTGGCGGGCGCCAATATCATTCTGGTGAAAAACCTGCTTAATGACTTCAATGGCGTGGCCGCTACAGTCAATGTCGCAGGCAAGCTGCGCATGCTAAGCCAGAAAATCGCCTTTGAAACCAGCAAGATATCGCAGGGGATGGGGCCGCCGGTGGATGAGGTCGAGAGCAGGCTGCAGGATTTCGATGTCGCTTTGCAGGTGCTGGGCCAAGGGGGCCTGGTCTTTGGCTTGACTATAAAAAAACTTTCTTTGGGCCATATAAGTATTTTGAACGGTGTTGGCCGACATTGGGATGCCTATTATGCTGATGTCAGGCAATTGCTTAAGGCTGGGCAACAGACAGGAGGCGCCAGTCATGGGTATTATCGGGCCTTGCAACAATCGGTGGCTGACAATGCTGGGTATTTGCTTGATTCCACAGAAGTCCTGATCGACGCGATTGTGGCTGAAAACCAGTTGGCGCAAAAGCACGCCTTGATGAAAATGTATGCTCTGCTGCTGATCGACATTTTGATGCTGTGTGCGGCTTTTATGGTGGCGCGCCGGCAAATGGTGATTCCCCTGCGACATTTATCAGAGTATTGCGGCGAGCTCGCCGCCGGCAACTATAGTGCCAGGATGGGCTACCGTTCGTCGGATGAAATTGGCTTATTGGCATTGGCCTTCAACGAATCAGCAAAGCGCATCGGGCAACTGGTGCATCATATCGAGCAAGACAGGGGCCGCCTGCAGCGCGCCGAGGCCATGTTTCGCGGCATGGCTGAAAACACCATGGTGGGTGTATATATCGTGCAAGACGGGCGTTTCCGCTTCGTGAATGCAACAATGGCCGATATGTTTAGTTACGAGCGCCATGAAATGCTGGCCTCCCTGGATGCTTACGCCATTTTTCCAGAAGAAGACCGCCGCAAGATCAGAGATCACGTTGATCGTCGCTTGGGTGACGGCGCTCCCAGCCGGCCCCAAGAGCGGCGGGGGCGTCGCAAAGATGGTTCCATCATCAATCTTGAAGTGTTCGGCTCGGTCATGGAACTAGACGGCGAGCGGGTGATCATGGGTGTGGCCATGGATATCACCGGGCGCAAAGAGGTCGAGGCCTCGGTGCGCATGGCCGCCTTGGTATACCAGAACAGCAGCGAAGCCATGGTGGTAACCGATGCCACTGGCATTATTATCAATGTGAATCCGGCATTTTCTGCGATTACCGGCTATGGCGCCGACGAGGTCATAGGCAGCAAATTAAGTATCTTGAGTTCAGGGCGCCACGACAAGACGTTTTATCAGGCAATGTGGCACGCTTTGAGTAACAGCGGGAAATGGCAAGGCGATATCTGGAACCGGCGCAAGAATGGCGAAGAATATGCCGAGCGGCTCACTATTAATACCTCATATAACGATGATGGGTCGGTGCGCTGCCGCATAGGCCTGTTTTCCGACATTACCAAGAAAAAACAGTCGGACGCGTTCATTTGGCGTCAGGCCAACTATGATCATCTTACCGGCCTGCCCAACCGCCAATTGTTTCAAGACCGTCTCGAGCGCGCTATCGTTCGTTCCGATCGATCTGGCTTGTCGATGGCGCTGGTGTTTCTGGACCTGGATTTTTTCAAGGATATCAACGACACCCTGGGTCATAGCATGGGCGACGAACTGCTCAAGCAAGTGGCGACGCGCCTGAGCTCATGCGTACGAGCGACCGACACCGTGGCCCGCCTGGGGGGTGACGAGTTCACCATTATCGTTGGTGATCTGCATGATTACGAAGTCGCCGAACGGATTTGCCAGGAGACTTTGCGCCATCTTGCCCTGCCTTATTATTTGGGCGACGAGGCGGCCACTATTTCCACCAGCATGGGGGTAACTTTTTATCCCAACGATGGCGCAGATGCGCAAGAGTTATTGAAAAACGCTGATTTGGCCATGTATGCCGCCAAAGACAAAGGGCGTAATCAGTTTTGCTACTTCACTCCAGCCATGCAGCAAAACGCGCACAATCGACGCCAGTTGCTGCGTGATCTGGTGGACGCGCTGGACCAGAAGCAGTTCGTGCTGCATTACCAGCCTATTGTTGCGCTTGGCACCGGGCATATCCACAAGGCGGAAGCGCTGATACGCTGGATACACCCCGAGCTTGGCCTGGTCAGCCCGGCCGATTTCATTCCTTTTGCTGAAGACTCTGGCATTATTGTCGAGATCGGCGACTGGGTGTTTAGTGAAGCGGCCAAGCAGGCGGCGCTATGGCGTACTTCGCATTACCCCGATTTCCAGATTGCCGTGAACGTATCGCCAGCGCAGTTCATGGCAGAAGGCCTGAGCCACGAAGCCTGGCTTGCGCAGTTGCAGGAACTGAATTTGCCGGGCGGGAGCATAGCCGTCGAAATCACCGAGCGCCTGCTGATGGATGCCAGCGAGGAAATCAGCAGCAAGTTGCTGGCTTTTCGCGATGCCGGCATACAGGTTGCGCTGGACGACTTCGGCACGGGTTATTCGTCGCTGTCGTACCTGAAGAAATTTGATATCGATTACATCAAGATCGATCAGTCTTTTGTGCGCAACCTGGGGCCAGATACCGATGACATGGCATTATGTGAAGCCATTATCGTCATGGCTCACAGGCTGGGGTTGACAGTGATCGCCGAAGGTGTGGAAACCCGGGAGCAGTGCGAACTATTGGTGCGCGCGGGTTGCGATTACGGCCAAGGCTATCTGTTTTCCCGGCCCGTTCCCGCCGAGCAATTCTCTGCGCTGCTGCAACACGAACCTAGGTCTGATTAGCGCCGCCAAGCGCGTAATCCGGCAATTAATATGCCGATTGGCGCCGTCGCAGCCATAAGCCCGCCAGCAGGATCAGGCTCGCCCATGCCAGCACTGGGCCATTGCCCCAGCGTACGTAAGGGGTAAGCCCGGTCATGCCTTGTACTTCGACGTCAAGCACGCCTTTGCTCATGGTGTCCAGCGCAGCGCGTACTGTGCCGTTGGGGGCGATGGCGGCAGTCATGCCGGTGTTCGTGGCCCGTATCATGGGACGTGCGGTTTCCAGGGCGCGCATGCGTGAAATCTGTAAATGCTGGCGCAGGGCCCATGAATTCCCGAACCAGCCCAGATTGCTCATGTTGACCAGTATGGTGGCGCCGGGGCCGAATTGTTCGCTGTCGCGCACCGAGCGTATGATTTCTTCACCAAATACGTCTTCATAGCAGATGTCGGGCGAAATTATTTGGCCGGCGATGGGAAACAGTGCCTGCCGTGCTGGCCCGCGATTGAAGTCGCCCAGTGGAATCTGCATGGCATCAACAAACCAGCGAAATCCAGGTGGTATGAATTCACCGAAAGGCACCAGGTGGTGTTTGTCGTAGCGCAGGCCTGGCTCGCCGGCCACCAGCGCGGCCAGAGGCGTCTGGGCGTTGAAGCTGATGGCGCTATTGGTGTAGCGATCTTGCCCCTGGTGTTGGTTGTGCAGCGGTGCGCCCATCAGGATCTGGGCGTTACTGGCCTGAGCGATATCCAGCCATTCTTGCCAGGCCTGGGGCGCGATCCGGTCCTGGAATAAGGGCATGACGGTTTCCGGCAGTACGATCAGTTGCGGCGCGTCATTGGGTGTTTTGGGGGCAAGGGCGGCCAGTTGCATGTAGTCGGCCAGGCCGCGCTGCAGGTGCTGTGGGTCGAATTTTTCGGATTGCGCCACATTACCCTGTACCAGTCGTACGATGATGGGGTTGGCGTGCGGCGTGGACCAGGCGATATGGCTCAACGCAATACCCAGCAGGCCTATGACCAGGGCACAGCCTACGCCGATGGCTGCCTTGGCGTCGTTTTTTGAGTCTTTGGCGCAAGCCAGCAGCGCAATGGCGGCTGATGCAAAGGCAGCGAACCAGGCCAGCCCGTATACGCCCAGTATCGGCGCCCAGTGGGTGAGCATGCCTTCCACGTGAGCATAACCCACGTTCAGCCAGGGGAAGCCTGTAAACAATGTGCCGCGCAGCCACTCGAACATAGTCCAGCTTGATGCCCAGACGGCAGCGATAAGCAGTTGCCACTGATAACTGGAATGTGCGCGCAGGTGGGGCCCTGAGAGCCAGCGCGCCAGAATTGTTGCGCCCACAATGAACAGGGCTTCGGCTGCGGCCAGCAGCAACACGGCGGCGGCGGCCATCCAGGAGGCCATCCCGCCGTAGTTGTGCAT
Organism: Alcaligenaceae bacterium; assembly: GCA_013416445.1. Classification (GTDB taxonomy): domain Bacteria; phylum Pseudomonadota; class Gammaproteobacteria; order Burkholderiales; family Burkholderiaceae_B; genus Pollutimonas. The sequence goes on along the minus strand of JACCER010000007.1, from coordinate 53,517 downwards.
GCTGATATAAAGCCAGTAAAAACCCAGCGTAAAGTTGCTCAGTCCGAACAGAAACCCCATCAGGGCAGCCTGGCGTATCGTGACTGCCTGGAATACATAAAACGCCAGAAAGGCCAACGCGACTATCTGGACAAAAGGCAGCGACCAGGCGGGTAGCGGACCCGGCGCAAACGATAAAGCATGGATGGCGCCAAGCAGCAGCGGCCCGGCTGATTGCCGGCACAGTTGTTTCAGGTGGTGGTCCAAGAGGCTTACTCGGTGATGTTGGCGCGTGAGACAGGGTCGGGGTTGTCGAGCTGGATGTGCAGCCATAGGGCGCGCTTGGCGTCGGCGCCCACGACGGTAATGTTCAGGCCCTGGCGGCTGATGCTGTCGCCACGACGGGGTATGCGCCCGAGTTCAGCCGCCAGCCATCCGCCCAGCGTGTCGTAGTCGTCGTGCGGCAGGTCAGTGTTGAAGCTGCGGTTGAATATGGCGATTTCGGTAATCCCCATGGCGCGCCAACTGTTGGTGCCGGTCTGGAAGATGGTTTTTTCAGCATCTTCGTCGTATTCGTCTTCGATGTCGCCGACAATTTGTTCGAGTACGTCTTCCATGGTGACCAGGCCGGATGTGCCGCCGTGCTCATCGACCACGATGGCCAGGTGGTTACGGCTGCTGCGGAAGTCGTGCAGCAGTACATTGAGGCGCTTGGTTTCGGGGATGAAAACGGCGGGGCGCACCAGGGGACGCAAATCGATGGCGGGGTTGGTGATGGATAGCAGCAGGTCTTTGGCCAGCAGGATGCCAACGATATTGTCGCGGTCGTCTTCGTAGACAGGAAAACGCGAGTGCCCGGTTTCTATGATTTCGGGCAAGACTTCGGCCAGTGGCTTGCTGACGTCGAGCATATCCATTTTTGAGCGCGGCACCATGATGTCAGCAACGGTTTGGTTGGCGACTTCAAGGGCGCCGGAAATCATGGCATAGGATTCACCATCGAGCACCTGCCTATCGTGGGCGGCTTCCAGAACGGCCTTGATGCCGTCGCGGTCTTCAGGCTCGGATGGCCTCATGAAAGCGGTAAGGCGCTCGAACAGGGATTTGGATGTGGTTTTTGCCGAGCGGGGCTCGGCGTCGGGTGAGCTAGGTTCTGACATTGTCCAAGGGACTGGTTATACGGAGTTTTAGCATAACCGAAATTATGAATTCAAGTGCGAAACGTCATGGTTCGTTTATTGGGTTACGTTGCGCTCGTATGGTTGTGGCTCAGTTTGTCGGATTAGCGCCGCCCGGAGCGTAGTTCGACAAACAAATGCCAAATAGTAAATACCCTGCTTTTCAGGCCTGGTAAGGGTCGGCTATACCCATTTTGCCTAGAATTTCGATTTCCAAGGCCTCCATTTGCTGTGCGTCATCGGCCTGAATGTGGTCGTAGCCAAGGGCGTGAAGCACGCCGTGCACGGTCAGGTGCGCAGCGTGTTCGAGCAGGGTTTTTTTCTGTTTATCTGCTTCGTGGTGCAGCACCGGCACGCATAACACGATATCGCCGCTGGCTGTGCCGTCAGGATCTATACCGTATTCAAAGGTAAGTACGTTGGTGGCGTAGTCGCGGTCGCGGTATTCGAGATTCAGTTGGCGGCCTTCCTGTTCGTCGACCAGACGCAAGGTAAGCGCCACGGCGCTAAAGCCAGGCGTTGCATCATCGGAGCTTGCCGCCCAGTCACGGACTACGCCATTTACTGCTTGCTGCACCCAACGGCGCAGGCGCCAGCGCGGCAGTTCAGGCACGGGCATGCCGTACTGAACGGCAAGGGCAAGTTCAGTCGTCATGGGGGCGGGCTTTTTCGTAGGCATCAACGATGCGGGCAACCAGGGGATGGCGCACGACATCGCGGCTGGTGAAGTGGGTTGTCGCTATGCCTTGCACTGCCTGTAGTACATCGACGGCATGGACCAGCCCGCTCAGTTGGCCGCGCGGCAAGTCGACTTGTGATGGGTCGCCGTTAATGACTGCCTTGCTGCCGAAACCTATGCGGGTCAGGAACATTTTCATTTGCTCGGGTGTAGTGTTCTGGGCTTCATCCAGTATGACAAAAGCGTGATTCAGGGTGCGGCCACGCATATAGGCCAGCGGCGCGATCTCTATGGTTTGTTTTTCAAACAGGCGCTGGACTCGTTCGTACCCCATCAAGTCGTACAAGGCGTCATATAGTGGGCGTAGATACGGATCGACCTTTTGCACCAGGTCGCCAGGCAGAAAGCCCAGGCGTTCACCAGCCTCGACGGCGGGCCGGGTCAGGACCAGGCGTTGTACGGTTTCACGTTCGAGGGCGTCGATGGCGCAGGCGACGGCCAGCCAGGTCTTGCCAGTGCCGGCGGGGCCCACGCCAAAGGTAATGTCGTGGCTCTGGATTTGATTTAAGTAGTCGCGTTGATGCGGCGTGCGTGGGCGTAAATCGGTTTTGCGCGTACGCAGGTTAAAACTTTGGTCATGCACAGGCGCTGTTTCTGGTATTGCGACCGGCTCGGCGACAGTCGCCTGGGCGCTTTCCTGGGACTGGCCCGCGCCCAGTTCGACCATGCCTAGCTGGATATCGTCGATAGACAGGGCTTTATGCACGGCGCGCCGGTGAAACCATTCCAGGGCCTTGCCGGCTGCTGCTGCCTGATTGCCCGTGATGGATACCCGATCGCCCCGACGGTTCAGGAGCACATTCCAGCCTGCGGCGATCTGGCGCAGGTTTTCGTCCAGTGGGCCGCACAGGTTTGCCAGATTGGTGTTGTCGCCTTCCAGTCGTATGGTTATCGGCGCCTTGCTACGTGCGGTACGCGTCATGCGCACCCCAGGTCGGGTGGGGCCGTAGTGACGATTTCGCCCTTCAGGGTGTTGGTCATGGCCTGTACGATGCGTACATCGATCATTTGGCCTATGAGACGCGGCTGACCTGCAAAGTTGACGATACGGTTGTTTTCGGTGCGCCCCGAGAGCTCGTTGGGGTCGCGCTTGGAGGGCTTTTCGACGAGTATGCGTTGCACGCTGCCTATCATGGACTGGCTGATTGCCGCTGCCTGTTCGTTGATCAGGGCTTGCAGGCGATGCAGGCGATTCAGCTTGACCTCTTTGGGCGTGTCGTCTTCAAGGTCGGCGGCCGGCGTACCGGGGCGACGTGAGTAAATAAATGAGAATGACTGGTCGAAGCCCACGTCGCGGATCAGTGCCATGGTTTTTTCGAAGTCGGCTTCGGTTTCACCTGGAAAGCCAATGATGAAATCGGACGATAGCGTCAGCCCGGGGCGTGCGGCGCGCAAACGACGCACGATGGACTTGAATTCCAGTGTGGTGTAGCCGCGCTTCATGGCCGCAAGAATGGGGTCGCTGCCAGCCTGCACGGGCAGGTGCAGAAACGGCACCAGCTTGGTCAGGCTGCCATGCGCTTCGATTAGCCGGGTTGTCATTTCCTTGGGGTGCGAGGTGGTGTAGCGTATGCGTTCTATGCCGGGGATTTCGTGCACGTATTCCAGCAGCATGGCGAAGTCGGCGATTTCAGCGCCTTCGCCCATGGGGCCGCGGTAGGCATTTACGTTTTGGCCCAGCAGCGTTACTTCTTTTACGCCCTGGTCGGCCAGATCGGCGATTTCCACCAGCACGTCATCGAATGGGCGCGAGACCTCGGCGCCGCGTGTGTATGGAACCACACAGAAGCTGCAATACTTGCTGCAGCCTTCCATTATGGATACGAAAGCGCTGGGGCCGTCCACCCGAGCCGGCGGCATGGCGTCGAACTTTTCGATTTCAGGAAAGCTGATGTCAACTTGCGAGCGCCCTGATTCTTTGCGTCGTGCTATCAGCTCAGGCAGGCGATGCAGGGTTTGCGGACCAAACACCACGTCGACATAGGGTGCGCGCTTGACGATAGCCTCGCCTTCCTGGCTGGCGACACAGCCGCCTACGCCTATGACCAGATCGGGATTGGTGAGCTTCAGGTGCTGTACGCGGCCAAGATCGGAAAAGACTTTTTCCTGGGCCTTTTCACGCACGGAGCAGGTGTTGAACAGAATGATGTCGGCTTCTTCGGGATTCTGGGTGAGTTCCACCCCCTGGTCTTCGCGCAGCACATCGGCCATTTTGTCGGAGTCGTATTCGTTCATCTGGCAGCCGAAGGTGCGGATGAACAGCTTGCGAGTTTTGCCGGTGCTGGGAGTTGCTGCGGCAGGCTCTGGCTCGGTGGGGATAAGAAATTGTTCTGGCGCACCAGGTTCGGTAGGAATCAGGAACAGTGCGGGAGCGGCAGGCGTCGTTGGCGAAGCGCTGGACGTACCGGATGCAGTACGCGTAATGATGGTTTCTTTCATGAGGGTGGCCGTAGCGGGTGAATATCCCGGGGGCGATAAGTTAAACCTTGGATTGTACGTTATTGGACAGCTGATCGTGTTCCAAGAGGGCACGCGGCTTTTTAATTGAGCCTGGCATTATTTATATTGCAATAGACCTTATAATCCTTGAAGGTATTAGGCTGAAGCATTGATTTTAATCAATGAAACACTGCCTTTGATGTTGTAGGCGGGTCAAGGAGAGGAATGATGAAAGAAATAAACAATTTAAGCAGGCGCCGCATGTTGGTGTCTACAGGTGGCGCCATGGCGCTGGCAGGCCTGGGTGGCATGGGCAGCGTCAGTGCTCAAAGCGCCGTGCCTGCCGCCGCTGCCGCCAAGCCCAAGGCTTTGCCTGGCTATGCCGCATGGAAAGATATCGATAGCATGATCGTGCACAGTGCCAACACGATAGAAACCCGGCGTGCGGCCTTTGGTTCCAGCGTTATCACACCCACCAATCGCCTGTTCGTTCGCAATAACGTCGCACCTCCTTCCGAAGATATCGTCAAAGACCCTGACAGTTGGAAGCTTGAGGTTGGTGGTGTAGTCAAACCACGTACATTCACCGTTGCCGAGCTGAAAACATTGGGGCTGCAGGCTGTAACTATCGTGTTGCAGTGTTCGGGCAATGGTCGGGCCTGGTTTCCCTCCAAGCCCAGTGGCACGCAATGGACAGTTGGCGCCGCGGGCTGCGTGACCTTCACCGGTGTTCCTGTTGCTGCCCTGCTGGAAGCGGTAGGCGGTATGGCTGACGGCATGGTCTACATGACCGGCACTGGCGGCGAAGAGATTCCTGCAGGACTCGACCCCAACACGGTGATGGTCGAGCGTTCGGTGCCGATTTCGGCTGTGAAAGACGCCATCCTGGCATGGGAAATCAACGGTGAAGCACTGCCTTTGGCGCATGGTGGCCCGCTCCGTATGATAGTGCCGGGTTATACCGGCGTGAATAACGTCAAATACATCAAGCAACTGGCTTTCACCAAAGAGCAATCGCCAGCCAACATCCAGCAAACTGGATATCGTTTTGCGCCGTTGGGCGCCAAGGGTGCAACGACTCAGGCATCTATCTGGGAAATGCCGCCCAAGTCCTGGATTAACCTGCCCTCTGACGAAAGCAAGCCCATACCGGCAGGCCAAGTGCAGATTAGCGGTGTCGCAATGGGTGGCATGAGCGCGGCCAAATCGATAGAAGTTTCCGTGAATGGCGGCAAAGACTGGCAGAAGGCCGAATTCATCGGCCCCGATCTGGGCCCTTACGCCTGGCGCGAGTTTGTACTGTCGGCCAAGCTGGATGCCGGGAAACATCAATTAGCCAGCCGTACCACCAACGAAGCGGGGCAGTCCCAGCCGGAAGAAAGGCTGGAGAACAATCGCGGCTATCTCAACAATAGTTGGCGTGACCACATGGTGACCATTACGGTTGCCTAGTCGGCAATAGTTACATGCCTTAGCCATGGCTGATGTGCAGATCAATATGCCCCTGAGCGGGGCATATTTTATTTATTATTTATCAGGAAGTCATTATGAAATATTTGAAATGGCCCACGTTGGTCGGCGGGCTGTTGTTGTGTTTGGGTGGTGCAAGTTTTGCGGCAGGTCCTGATGCCGAGCAATTGGAAATAGGCAAGGCCTTGTTCAAGTCAGGTGCGGTGCCGGCTTGTGCCATCTGCCATACCATGGAAGATGCTGAAGCCAGCGGTACCATAGGGCCTGATCTTGATGAGTTGAAGCCCGATTTTGAGCAGGTCAAGAAAATGATGAAGGAAGGCGCTGGCGCCATGCCTTCGTTCGCCGCCACCCTGGACGACAAAGCCATGGATGCTATTGCCGCCTATGTCGTCCACGCCACCAGCGGAAAGTAAATGGCTGGTTTGTAGGCTGGATTAGTCGAAGGCTCAATCCGACGCCAGCAGTCCACGCATACCCAAACTTGTTGCTTTTTCACTCAGGTCGCGTTACAGCTTGGGATGTTACGGGAACGGTTTTTGCTCTTGCGAAAGTCGGGTATGCCAGGGGCTGTTTCGGCTTCACGCGCTGCGCCCCTGGCGGGGTTCCCGCCCCAGACAAAACGTCATCAGGGCAGAACGACGTCACCAACAGCCATGGCATTGGCAACCAAACTCTGATGATAAAAGAAATCTTCCACGTTGAACACTTGAACCGAATAGGCTCCAGGCATTTTTGCCACGAGGATTTTGTCGGATTACGCTACGCTAATCCGACAAACGGAATTACATTTCGATTTCAGCGCTAGGGTCGTCTTTCTTGACTGTTTTTACCATGTCTTCGCGTTTCACGCCCAGCCACATCGCAATCGCCGCAGCCACAAACACCGATGAATAGATACCGAACCAGATACCTATAGTCAGGGCCAAAGCAAAATAATGCAGCGTCGGGCCGCCAAAAAACAGCATGGCCAACACCATCATTTGCGTGGACCCGTGAGTAATAACGGTGCGGGAAATGGTTTGCGTAATGGCGCTGTTGATGACTTCATGTACTGAGGACTTGCGCTGCTTGCGGAAGTTTTCGCGGATACGGTCCATGATGACCACGGATTCGTTCACTGAGTATCCCAGCACCGCCAGCACCCCCGCCAGCACCGATAGCGAGAACTCCCATTGGAAAAACGCAAAAAAGCCGAGAATAATCACTACGTCGTGCAGGTTGGCAACCACCCCCGCCACGGCGAACTTCCATTCAAAGCGAAACGCCAAATACAACATAATGCCGGCAATCACGCTTAATAGCGCCATCAGGCCGTTGTGCACCAGTTCCTGTCCTACCTGCGGCCCCACGAATTCGACCCGCCGCAGCTCGACATCAGGATGCTTCGCCTTCAGGGCTTCGACCACGGTGTCGCTTTGCTTGGCCGAAGACTGGCCGGAGCGCAGCGGCAGACGGATCATCACGTCTTGCGAGGTGCCGAAGTTCTGTACCTGGAAGTCGGTATACCCCAAAGTGGTAATGGCGTCGCGGATGTCTTCCACCTGCGCCGTCTGGGCATAGTGAACCTCCATGACCGTGCCGCCGGTAAATTCGATGGATAGGTGGAAGCCCCGGGTCGCAATGAAAAATACGGCGGCGATAAACGTGATAAGGCTTATCAGGTTCAGCACCAGCGCATGGCGCATAAAAGGAATGGTGCGGTGGATGCGGAAAAATTCCATGTTTCTTTCTTGCCTGAATTGGGTAAATGGGCGGCGTGCGCAAGGCGCGCCGCGCTACGGCTTAGTCTGCCTTGGGCTTCCAGATCTGGCCAATGGAAACGCTTTGCAGTTTGCGCTTGCTGCCGTACCACAGGTTGACCAGGGCACGTACCCCCACGATGGACGAGAACATGGAGGTGAGTATGCCTATGCAGTGCACGACGGCGAAGCCTCGCACCGGCCCAGTGCCGAAGGCCAGCAACGAAAGCCCGACGATAAGCGTGGTCAGGTTGGAGTCGACAATGGTGTTCCAGGCGCGTTCGAAACCCAGGTGTATGGCTTGCTGCGGCGGTAAGCCGGCACGCAGTTCTTCTCGGATGCGTTCGTTGATCAGCACGTTGGAGTCAATTGCCATACCCAGGGTCAGGGCGATGGCGGCAATGCCCGGCAGGGTCAGCGTGGCCTGCAGCATGGACAGCACAGCCAGCAGCAGCAGCACGTTAAAGGCCAGCCCCAACGTGGAAAATATGCCGAACAGGTGGTAGTACATCACGATGAAGATGGCGATGGCAATAAAGCCGTACAGGGTCGAATAAAAACCCTTGGCGATGTTGTCGGCGCCCAGGCTTGGGCCTATGGTGCGTTCTTCAATGATTTCCATGGGTGCGGCCAGCGCGCCGGCGCGTAGCAGCAGAGAGGTGTCGGCGGCTTCTTGCGCCGTCATGCTGCCAGTGATTTGCACCTGGCCGCCTGGTATTTCGCTGCGGATGACCGGTGCGGTAACGACCTGGCCCTTGCCCTGTTCGAACAGCACAATGGCCATGCGCTTGCCGATGTTATTGCGGGTGACATCGCGGAAAATTCTGGCGCCTTTGGAATCTAGCGTAAGGTTGACCGATGGTTGCTGTGTTTGCTGGTCGCGCCCAGGCTGGGCGTCTTGCAGGTTTTCGCCGGTTAATATCACCTGGCGGCGTAACAGCAAGGGGCGGCCATCGCGGTCGGTGTAGCGTTCAAGGCCGAAAGGTACGGTACCGGCATTGAGGGCAGCCATGGCGTTGGGGGAGTCGTCGACCATGCGGATTTCCAGCGTGGCGGTGCGGCCCAGGATTTCTTTGGCCTTGGCGACGTCTTGCACGCCAGGCAGTTGCACTACGATGCGGTCGGCGCCTTGCTGCTGAATAATGGGTTCGGCTACGCCAAGTTCATTGATGCGGTTGTGCAGGGTAGTGATATTCTGCTTTAGGGCGTTGCCTTGCACTTGGGTGATTGCCGAGTCGGTCAGTTTGCCGATCAGGGGGAACTTGCCACCGCTTTCTCCGCTATTGGTAAACACCATATCGGGCATGGCGCGGCGCAGCTCTGTGGCAGCCGAGCTGCGTTCATCAGAGGTGTCGAATGACGCCACAATGGACAAGTCGCTGCGGTCAACGCTGCCAACCTTGATCTTGGCGTCGCGCAGCGTGTTGCGCGCATCGCCGGCCAGGGAGTCGTAGCGGCCGGTAAGCGCGCCATGCATGTCTACTTGCAACAGGAAGTGCACGCCGCCGCGTAAGTCCAGGCCCAGGTACATGGGGTGGGCGCCTAAAGACGACAGCCAGTTTGGCGAGGCAGGCAGCAGGTTTAGCGCAACCGTGTAATCGGGGTCGGAGGCATCGGGGTTGAGTGTTTTTTCGATCAGGTCTTTGGCTTTGAGCTGGACGTCGGTGGATTCGAAACGCGCCCTGACAGTTCCCACGGGACCGTTTTGCTCGAAGTAGGCCCCAGTGGAGGTAATGTCGGCGTTTTTGAGTATGTCCTCGACTCTGCTAAGCACAGCATTGTCCACCTTGACTGTGGACTTGGCGCCGGCGATCTGCACCGCAGGGGATTCCCCAAAAAAATTGGGTAGCGTATACAGTATGCCTATTACCAAGGCGACTGCTACGGTGAGATATTTCCAGAGAGGATAACGGTTCATCGTCGGTCAACAACTAAAGCGAGGGAAAAAGCCCCGAACCGGTGTCCGGAGCGCGCACATCGAATCAGAGCGCCTTGATCGTGCCTTTGGGCAGGATCGAGGTAACCGCAGTGCGTTGCAACACGGTTTCTACAGGCTTGTCGGCCAGGGTGCTGATTTCGATGGTGACGTAGCTGTCGCTGACCTTGGTAACCTTGCCCAGCATACCGCCTGAAGTAATGACTTCGTCGCCTTTTGACAACGCAGCCACCATGTTGCGGTGTTCTTTCTGACGTTTCATTTGTGGACGAATCATCAGGAAGTAAAGAATGACGAACATCAAGATGATAGGCAACATGCCCATCAAGGCGTTTTCCCCGCCAGCGGCAGCCTGGGCGGTGATCAGTTTCAAGGTTTCAATAGCGGCCATCGGGTACTCCTGAGGTTTTTGGATAACTTTGTATTGTAGCGATATCTTGTCTAGTCGATACCGCGCGATCGGTCGCGGGCAAATTGCTCGCGCCAGGCGTCGAAACGCCCTGCGGCGATAGCATCGCGCATTTCTTGCATGATGGCGAGATAAAAATGCAGATTATGCAAAGTATTAAGGCGCGAGCCGGTGATTTCCTTGGCCCGTTGCAGATGATGGAGATACGAGCGGGAAAAGTGCTTGCAAGTATGGCATGTACAACTGGAGTCCAGAGGCCGGGTATCGTCGCGGTACCGGGCGTTGCGTATCTTTATATCGCCAAATCGGGTAAATAGCCAGCCATTGCGCGCATTGCGGGTAGGCATGACGCAATCGAACATATCGATGCCGCGGCTTACGCCTTCGACCAGATCTTCGGGCGTGCCCACGCCCATCAGGTAGCGTGGTGCGTTTTCCGGCAGGCGCGGTGCGACGTGTGCCAGCACGCGCATCATGTCTTCTTTGGGTTCGCCCACCGACAGCCCGCCTATGGCGTAGCCTTCGAAGCCAATATCGACCAGGCCTGCCAGGGATTCATCGCGCAAGTGCTCGTACATGCCACCCTGTACGATGCCAAACAGCGCATTGGGGTTTTCCTGTGCAAGAAAGGCCTGGCGTGAACGTTTGGCCCAGCGCAGCGACATGCGCATGGAAGTGGCGGCTTCTTCGCTGGTGGCGGGGCGCCCGTCTATGAGATACGGCGTGCATTCGTCAAACACCATGGCAATGTCGGAATTCAGTGCGCGCTGTATGCGCATGGACTCTTCGGGGGTAAGAAACAGCTTGGCGCCGTCGATGGGAGAGGCGAATTTGACGCCTTCTTCGGTAATCTTGCGCATGCCATGCAGGCTGAATACCTGAAAACCGCCCGAATCGGTAAGTATGGGCTTGTTCCACTGCATGAAGCCGTGCAGGCCGCCGTGCTTTTCCATGACGTCGGTGCCGGGGCGCAACCATAGGTGAAAGGTATTGCCCAGCACGATGTGCGCGCCAACGTCTTCAAGTTCGTGCGGCAGCATGGCCTTGACGCTGCCGTAGGTGCCTACCGGCATGAATATGGGGGTTTCGACTACGCCGTGGTTAAGGGTGATCTGGCCGCGGCGCGCCGCGCCATCTGTTGCCAGCAGCTTGAACTGTAAACCGGTCATTGCTTGGAAGATTCTATGAACATGGCATCGCCGTAACTGAAGAAGCGATACCGGGATTGGACGGCATGCGCGTAGGCGCGCCGTATGGGTTCCATGCCTGCCAGGGCTGACACCAGCATGAGCAGTGTTGATAGCGGCAGGTGGAAATTGGTGAGCAAGGCGTCTACCCAGGCGAACTGATAGCCGGGTGTGATGAAAAGCCGGGTGTCGCCTTCAAAGGGGCCGTCGGGGTTGGCGCTGGTCATGTGCTGAGCAGCTGATTCCAGTGCGCGCACGCTGGTGGTGCCTATGGCGACCACACGGCCCCCGGCGGCGCGGGTGGCCCTGATCAACGCGACTGTTTCTGCGGACACGCTGTAGCGTTCGGCGTGCATGATGTGGTCGGCCAGGTGCTGGGTGCGTACTGGCTGGAAGGTGCCAGCGCCTACATGCAGCGTCACGAAGGTTTGGGCTATGCCTAGCTCGGCAAGCCTGGCTAGCATGGCTTGGTCAAAGTGCAGGCCAGCGGTGGGTGCGGCCACGGCGCCGGGTTCTTGGGCGTACACGGTTTGGTAGCGTTCGTCGTCTTCGCTTGCAGCGGCATGTTCGATATACGGCGGCAGCGGTGTGGCGCCGTACTGGTCCAGAAAATCGAGCACGCTGCCAGGGAATTCCAGTTCGAAGAGTTCGCCTTCGCGGCCTAGCACCGTTACGTTGAATGCGTCGGCCAGCACCAGCGTGCCACCCGCCTTGGGCGATTTGCTGGCTTTTACATGTGCCAGGGCCGTATTCGCCTGTGTAATGCGTTCGATCAGGACTTCGACTTTGCCGCCGCTGGCCTTGTGGCCCAGCAGCCTGGCCTTGATGACGCGCGTATTATTAAAGACGAGCAGGTCGTTGGGGCGTAGCAGGCTGGGCAGGTCGAGAAACTGCCGATCGTGCAAGGCGCTGCTTGCGTCCAGATGCAGCAAGCGGCTGTCAGCCCTATGGGCGGCTGGCGATTGGGCGATCAGTTCCGGTGGCAGTTCATAATTAAACTGGGAAAGTTCAAGGCTAGGATGCACGCGTGTCGTCTTTGATATGGGTGCGGGAAATGCACCCGAAGTGAAATTTATGCGGTATTTTAAGCCGTAGTCCCGAAAATTTTCCTAAACCCCGTACCAAACCTGGCCGCTTTGGTTATGCTGATGCTTTTTCCAGGGACTAAGCGCCATGTCTTTGCTGCCTTCGCCATCGTGGGTCGACCATCTGAAAACTACCAAGTGGCTGGGCGCAAGCAGCCTGGTGTGCGTAACGGCCTGCCTGTTCGTCACGCAGGCGCTGGCGCAAAGCTTGCCGGCCGATCTGGAAAAGGCCTGGCGCGCAACACGCTTGCCCGAAAGTTCAGTTTCTTTGGTTGTACAGGAAATCGACGGGCCACGCCTGGTCTCCATCAATGCGTCGCAGCCGCGCAACCCCGCGTCTGTCATGAAAATGGTTACCACCTGGACGGCGCTTGCAGGATTGGGCCCGGAATACACTTGGCGCACGACTTTTTTTGCCAAAGGTGGCGGGCAAGTTGATGCGCAGGGTAGCCTGGCCGGCCCCTTGTACCTGAAGGCGGGCGGCGACCCCTTGCTGACCGTGGAGGACCTTTGGGGGTTGTTGCGCGGCCTGCGCCAGCGCGGCATCAAGAATCTTACTGAAGTCGTGGTCGATCGATCGCGCTTTGGTCGTGTCGCCATAAATCCAGGAGAATTCGATGGGGCGGCCGACAGGCCCTACAATGCCAGCCCCGATGCCATGATGGTAGGTTTGGGTGCGGTGCGGCTGCTGTTTCAGCCTGACCGGCAGGCCAGCAAATGGATACCTATCGTTGATCCTCCCCTGCCGGGCGTGCGTATCAATGGTGATATCAAATGGAGCAATGTCGCTTGCCCGGGCTCGCCCTCCATCGCTACGCAGGTCGCGCCGTCAGGACGTGATATCGTCATTAACGTCAGTGGCACGGCAGCCGGTTCGTGTGGCGAATTCAGCGTATACCGGCTGGCTTTGTCCCAGCCTGAGTACTTTTCCGGCTTGTTCCAGATGTTGTGGAAAGAGTTGGGCGGCACCCTGGGCAAGGGCATACGCGAAGGCAAGGTCGCAGCTGGCGTAGAGCCGGTGGTATGGCACGAATCAGCATCCCTGGCCAATGTCATTCGCCAGATCAACAAGCAAAGCAATAACGTGATGGCGCGCACCCTGTTTCTTACGCTGGGCGCCGAACGCATGGGCGCGGGCGCCACACCGCAAACCGGTGCCAGCGCTGCGCTGGCCGTCTTGAATTCGCAAAAAGTGGATACGCGCGGATGGGTGCTGGATAACGGCGCAGGGCTGTCGCGCGAGGGGCGGGTAACGGCCGATGGCCTTGCGGGCATGCTGGATGCCGCCTGGCATTCGCCGCTGATGCCAGAGTTCGTGTCATCGCTGGCTATTTCAGGGGTTGACGGCACAGTCAGGCGGCGCTTGCGCGACGACGAGACCAAAGGCATGGCTCATCTTAAAACCGGCACCTTGCGCGATGTGCGCGCCCTGGCAGGTTATGTGCTGGGCGCCAGCGGCAAACGCTATATTCTGGTCAGCATAGTCAACGATGATCGCTCTGTGAGCGTGCGTGCTTTTGACGACGCTTTGGTCGCTTGGCTGGCGGCGCGTTAGGCGGTACATAATGTATTAACAGGCAAGTGAAGACCTGGCTGGTCATCAGGCTACTGTCTAGCTTGCCATAGACTCTTTACCCATTTTTCGCAGGAAACTCCATGCCCATACATGAAATTCGCCACCCCTTGATACGTCATAAGCTGGGCCTGATGCGTCGCGCCGATCTCAGCACCAAGAATTTTCGTGAAATGGCACAAGAAATCGCTTCCTTGCTGACCTACGAAGCGTCCAAAGATTTGCCCCTGGAACCCACCAGCATAGAAGGGTGGTGTGGCAGTGTCGACGTAGAAAAGCTGGCGGGCAAGAAAGTAACGGTAGTGCCTATTTTGCGGGCCGGCATAGGCATGCTTGACGGGGTGCTGAACCTGATCCCGGGCGCCAAGGTCAGCGCCGTGGGTATTGCACGCAACGAAGAAACCTTGCAGGCGCAAGCGTATCTGGAAAAGCTGGTGGGCCAGTTGGATCAGCGCCTGGCCCTGATCGTCGATCCTATGCTGGCGACAGGCGGCTCTATGGTTGCCACCATTGATCTTCTCAAGAAGGCGGGTTGCGTGAACATTCGCGCTTTGGTGTTGGTGGCGGCGCCGGAAGGTATCAAGGCGGTTGAAGCACGTCACCCCGACGTGCATATTTATACCGCGTCCATCGACAGCCATCTGGATAAAAATGGCTATATTGTTCCAGGGCTGGGCGATGCGGGCGACCGCATTTTCGGCACGCGCCAGAAAGATACCTGAAATGCGGGTTGCTGGCGGTTGCAATACTGGTTCATGCCTTCTTACATTTACTTGTTCTTTATTGAAACCGGCATTGGCAAATACGGTAGTATGAAGTCAGCCCTTTTTACAGGTGATGCTTATGCGGTTGGTACAGTATGTGGGTGGCGCGGTGGCGGCATTGGCGCTGGTTTCAGGCAGTGCTTATGCTGCACTTTGCGAGGCCCCTTTCATGCACGATGGCGGGCAAGCCCAGCTTAGTGGCTCGGGTGGGATGCAGTTGGGGGCCGATCTGGCTTTTTCCGACGTGCAAAAACACGGCAACGATAACTGTGAAGCCAGGGTGCAAGGTGTTGCCACGTTTGGCCTGGCGGGCTTGCCCCCTGGCAAGTCGTCGCTGGATTACTGGATGGCCGTTAAAAACGGTAATGCCACGTTCGAGCGGCGCGATGCGCAGGGCCAGCGTGAGCCGGTCAAGGGCAAGTTCGATCTGCGCATGCTGGGGCTGTTTGCCTATGGCGAGCCTATTATCAAGGCAGGTCAAACGTTTCCGGCCATGCGTTTTCAGATCAATCTCGATCACAAAGCGGTGCAGACTCAGCCTATCGTGGTGAATACTGGGGTGAAGACGGTGGGTGATCGCCAGTCGATCAAAACGGCATCCGGCACACAGTCGTGCTGGCCTGTTCGCTATACGCGCATTACCGATCCGACCCAGGCGTCTTTTAGTGGGCTGGTGTTGCCGGTGCCTGGGATGACTGCGGCAGTCACAGACTGGTTCTGTCCCGATTTGAATATGGTCATGAAACAAGAAAGCGAACACGGCGGCGTGGTGTCGGTGGTCGAGGTGACCAAGCTGCGTTAGTATCAATAGGTTTTTTGCAGGTGTGTTAACAATTTACAGGAGCTAATCATGGCAATCAGAAAGAAAGTAACAAGCTCGGAAGAGGAATTCATCGATAACGTAAAAGAAAGCCTTGACGATGCAGAAAAATTGTTGCGTGAAGCGGCTTCCAGTACAGGTGACAAAGCGACCGAGCTACGCGAAAGCGCGATGCAGGCTTTGCGCCGTACACGTGAAACGCTGTACGACACGCAAGATGCTTTGCTGGAACGCGGTCGCCGTGCAGCGCGGGTCACTGACGATTATGTGCACGATAATCCCTGGCAGGCCATCGGTATGGCGGGCTTGGCGGGCGTGTTGATCGGCGCGCTTATTTGCCGCCGTTAAGGCAAAGGGTAAAGTATGGCGCTCCGACAATCTGTTGGCGATCTGGCATGCACTTTGCTGTCTATCGTACGTACCCGGCTAGAGCTGTTTTCACTAGAGGCTTCAGGGCAGAAGTCGCACCTGATTACTGTTTTGGGGCTGGCGTTCGGGGCGCTGCTTTTTCTGACTTTGGCGGTCCTGGTTTTTTCTATTGCCTTTGCCTTGTATTTCTGGCCCACAGATCAGCGTTATATGGCGCTAGGCTTGTTGGCGCTGTTTTATGGCCTGGTGGGTTGCGGTTTGTTTCTGGCGGTGCGCAGCAAGTTGCTGTATGCGCCCATGCCGTTTTCGGCTACGGTCGATGAGTTGCGGCGCGATCTCAGCCTGCTGGAACGCTTGCGCGAGCCTTCTTCGGGTGTTTCGGGGTCGGAATGGCCATCAAGCAAGGATCTTCCATGAATAATCAGTCGCATGGTTTATCTGGCAAGGGTGGTATATGAAAAAGTCTTTGTCAGCTACCGAACGGGCGGTGCAAATCGAGCTTTTACGTGCCAGGGCGGCAATTGAACGGCACAGCCTGACGAATAGTCTTGGCAATTTGGGTCAGTCGCTAAAGCCTGGCGCTGTGATGCATGCGGTTTTTCCGCGCCTGTCGTCTAAAAGCGCTACTGGCTGGTTATTGCAGGTGTTCAAGCTGACCCGTCAGTATCCCTTGCTGGCTTCTAGCGCGTCGGCGCTGCTTACTGGTGTTGGCAAGCGTAAACGGCTGTGGAAAATAGCTGCTGGTTTGCTATTAAGCTGGCAGTTGGCACAGGTAATGAAAGATAAGGGTTCCCGTAGGTCGGATTAGTGCGTAGCGTGTAATTCGGAAAACAACGTCACAATCGTACAAGTGCAGCGTAATCCGACGCCAGTAGCCCGCGCATATTCAAACGCTATGCATTTGCACCTAGGTTGTGCTACAGGGCGGATGCGTCGGGGACGGTTTTCGGTTCCTAGAGGGCTGACGTATTTGGTGCGTGGATTTTCGTTGTTGCGAAAGTCGGGTGTTGTGGGTGACTTTTGTTCTTTCGAAAGTCGGGTGTGTCGGGGGCTGTTTCGGCTTCACGCGCTGCGCCCCTGGCGGGGTTCCCGTTACGATCAGCGCCATCGAGGCGTCCGCGGAACTCGCCCGGTCGGACCAGTGGTCCGACAAGCGTCGGGCTCAGACAGCCGCGGCCTTGCCCCCTCGATGGCGCTGACCGTAACGGCTTGCGCAAGGCGCCTGCACAGCCCCCGACACACCCGACTTTTTGCATCAACCAAATTTGGGCGAGCCCATTTGCCACCGACCAACCGTGCCAATAAAACCAGCAGCTCAGGCCGCAAGGCCGGTCAATTTTCTACTGTGCAGTTGTCCGGGGTGGGTGAAGCTCAGTGCGGCGGTAGGCGTGCGCCGCGTGCTGACGAAGGGAAGCCGGGGGGTGTCGGCGGCCGTTGTTTGAGCGCAGCGAGTTCGGCCGACGCCCGGCTGTACGAGGCAGACGCGGAAACAAGCACGCCGTGCCGCACTGAGCTTCACCCACCCCGGACAACGTCATTAAAACGACACAACGTCATTAAAACGACACAACGTCATTAAAACGACACAACGTCATTAAAACGACACAACGTCATTAAAACGACACAACGTCATAAGAACCAGACAGCATCGCCAAGTACCGTAAAAATCCTCTAGGGCGAGCGTGTTGTCTTTTTCTGCAGGCACATAGCGCAAATGCCAAGCAAGCAACTCGCCTCGCAGCCCCACACCCTTGCTACAGCCCCAATTCGCTCCACATACTGTCAACCCTTGCCTTGACATCGGCATCCATATGTATGGGCGTGCCCCATTCGCGCTGGGTTTCGCCTGGCCATTTGTTAGTGGCGTCCATGCCCATTTTGCCGCCCAGGCCAGATACCGGTGAAGCAAAATCCAGGTAATCGATAGGCGTGTTTTCAACCAGCAGCGTGTCGCGCACCGGATCCATGCGGGTCGTCATGGCCCAGATGACCTCCTTCCAGTCGCGGGTGTCGATGTCGTCGTCAACAATCACGATGAACTTGGTATACATGAATTGCCGCAATACGCTCCAGATGCCGAACATAACCCGCTTGGCGTGGCCGGCGTATTGCTTGCGTATGGATACCACCGCCAGACGGTAGCTGCATCCTTCGGGTGGCAGGTAAAAGTCGACGATTTCCGGGAAGGTGCGTTTCAGCAGGGGGACAAAGACTTCGTTCAGGGCTACGCCCAGCACAGCGGGCTCGTCGGGGGGTTTGCCGGTATAGGTGCTGTGATAAATGGGGTTGCGGCGCATGGTGATGCGCTCGACAGTAAAGACGGGAAACCAGTCTTGTTCGTTGTAGTAGCCAGTATGATCGCCATAGGGGCCTTCCAGCGCCATTTCGTAGTTGGCGTCGGGCGGGCCGGAAACCCCGTCAGGCACA
Organism: Alcaligenaceae bacterium; assembly: GCA_013416445.1. Classification (GTDB taxonomy): domain Bacteria; phylum Pseudomonadota; class Gammaproteobacteria; order Burkholderiales; family Burkholderiaceae_B; genus Pollutimonas. The sequence goes on along the minus strand of JACCER010000007.1, from coordinate 35,400 downwards.
GTTGGCTTAATGGCGCGCGGGTCGGATGACGGCAGAATATGGCCTTCAAGCACGATTTCCGCATAGGCCGGAACCGATAGCTCGCTGCCCAGCGCCTTGGTGACTTCGGTACGCGAACCGCGCAGCAAGCCCGCAAACTGGTATTCCGACAGGCTGTCGGGCACCGGGGTTACAGCGCCCAGTATGGTGGCTGGGTCGGCGCCCAGTGCGACGGCAATGGGGAAGGGCGTGCCAGGGCTGCTTAGGGCATGGTCGCGAAAGTCGAGCGCGCCGCCACGGTGCGATAGCCAGCGCATGATCAGTTTGTTGCGGCCCAGCAATTGTTGGCGGTATATGCCCAGGTTCTGGCGCTTGGCGTTGGGGCCGCGAGTGATGACCAGGCCCCATGTCAGCAGCGGGGCGATGTCACCCGGCCAGCATCGCTGTAGTGGTATTTGGTTTAAGTCGACGTTGTCGCCTTCCAGTACGATATCCTGGCAGGGCGCGCCTTTGACTGTTTTGGGGTTCATGTCCCATAGGGCAGCTTTCAGCATCGACACCTTGGCCAGGGCGTCGCGCAGGCCGCGTGGTGGCTCGGGTTCGCGCAGCGAGGCCAATAATTCGCCGGTCTGGCGTAGTGCGCCGACGTCTTCCGCGCCCATGCCCCATGCGACCCGTTGCGGTGTGCCAAACAGGTTGGTCAGTACTGGCATGCCAGACGGAGAGCCGTTGTGCTGTGGGTGTTCGAATAGCAGCGCTGGCCCGCCTGCACGCAGTACGCGGTCGCTGATTTCAGTCATTTCAAGGTCGGTCGATACAGGCGTAGACAGTCGCTTGAGTTGGCCCGCGCTTTCGAGTTGCGCGATAAAGTCTCTTAGGTCACGATATTTCACAGGTTTCGCCGATCAGGTTACAGTAGTAAGACAGGCTAAGGTTAACATTGGCGCTGTACATTTTATTGGCAAGGGGTGTAATGGCTGTTATTGGTTCCGGCAATCTGGTGAGTCGTTCCGCTCGTGGTGCAATGTACCAATTGAGCGAGCTAATTCATGTGTGCGCGGTTTACCTGGGTATTGCCGTTCTGGTTACTTTGGTGCTTAGCGTTACCGTGCCGTCTTTGCGCGAGCAGGCAAGGCAAATGCACGCGGCCATGGTCTTTGTATTGCGTCCAGATGGCCTCAAGGGTGATGTCTTTGCCAATTTGGGGGCTGGCGAGAGCGAGTTCTTTTTCAATGGCGATAATATCAATCTTGGTCCCGCCGGCATGGCTGCGCCTTCAGGCGGTGCCAAAACGCAATCCGACGACGCTCAGTTGAATTTCAGCAAAGCCTTAAGCGCATCGGTGGCGGGTCAAGCTATTGCCGGGGTCACCGCCACGCAGGCGCAGGCCTTGCGCAGTTATATTGCTCGAAAATATAAAATTGCCCATAGCGTTGCTGGCGCGCTGATCAACACGGCATTCCTGATGAGCCAGGAAACCAAGCTCGATCCGCAGTTGCTGTTGGCGGTGATTGCCATCGAATCACGTTACAACCCCTATGCCGAAAGCCATGTTGGCGCCCAAGGCCTTATGCAGGTAATGACCAAGGTCCACAAAGAAAAATTCGAGGAATTTAACGAAGGGTCCATCGCTGCGCTCAATCCCATAGCGAACATGCGGGTAGGGTCTTTGATATTGCGCGATTGCATCAAGCGGCGTGGTTCAGTGGAAGGCGGTCTTGCCTGTTATGTAGGGGCAACCGGCCCCACCGATGGTGGTTATGGGGCCAAGGTGCTGGCTGAAAGGCGTCGCATAGCGCTGGCTTCGGGGATACCTGTAGGGCGCTGATCCGGATGGCACTTACTTGATAAGGTTTTCGTAGGTCGGGATGGCGCCGTCAGGCGCGTAATTCGGCATCAACACCTCGGGTATCGCCATCACCCCAAAAATCGCTCAATTCGGTCTACAGCCTCTTGCAGCCTGTCTAGATTGGTTGCGTATGAAAACCGCATGCTATAGCTGGCATGAGCAGGCCCGAAGTCGCGGCCGGGTACGGCGGCGACCCCTGCCTCATAAAGCAAACGATGTGAAAAATCGTCACTGTCCTGGCTGTGCTGGCGGATATCCGCGTAAATATAAAACGCACCATCGGGTACGACCGGCACATGCAGCCCCAGGCGCTCAAGCTCGGGCAGCAGATAATCGCGGCGCTGCTTGAATGACAAGCGTCGGTTTTCGTAGATACGCATCACGTCGGGCTCGAAACACGTAATGGCGGCGTGTTGCGCCAGCGATGGCGCGCAAATGGCCAGGCTGGCCGCCAGCTTTTCTATGGCCGGCACAATATGCGGCGGCGCGATCAGCCAGCCCAGGCGCCAGCCAGTCATGTGGAAGTACTTGGAAAAACTATTGATGATGATGACGTTGTCGTCCAGGGTCAGCGCGCTTTGTGGCGCATCACCGTAATACAAACCCAGATAAATTTCATCCATGATCACGAAGCCATTGCGCTGTTTGACCTCGGCGATCAGGGCTTTCAGGTCTTCGCGGGCGATGGTGGTGCCGGTGGGATTGCTGGGCGAGGCAATCAATACACCACGCGTTGCCGGGCTCCAGTGCTCGCGTATGGTTGCGGCATCCAGCTGGAAACGCTGTTCGGCCGAGCATGGAATCAGCCGGGGTATGCCGCCGGCTCCGGTAATGAAGTTCTGGTTGGCCGGATATGACGGGTCGGGCATCAGGATTTCATCGCCCGGATTGATCAGGGCCATGGCGGCCAGCAGTAGTGCGCCAGATGCGCCGGCGGTCACGATAATACGGTTGGGGTCTACCGGCGCGGAAAAATGCTGTTCGTAATAATGTGCAATGGCCTCGCGCAAGGGTGGCAGCCCCGCTGGCGATGTGTATCCGCTAAGTCCGGCCTGAGCGGCGCGATTCAGGGTTTCAACCACCTGGGGTGGGGCGGTGAAATCGGGTTCGCCTATACCAAGGCTGATAATATCGCGGCCTTGCGCATTCAGCGCGCTGGCCTGTTTGAAGAGTTCCACAGCGTAGAATGGCATGACTTGTTCGGTACGCTTGGCAAGGCGGGGCATAAGGCAAAATCTCTGCTCAGACGAAAAACAAGATTGTAGCGCCCACATTGCCGCTTATCGATTTTTCATCATAGAGCAAAGGAATTGAATAATGGAGTCTCGTTCTCGTCGGGCTTTTCTGACAGGCAGGCGCTTGTCGACAGATCCCTGGGAAGCATTCTTCCAGCGTTTGCGCAGTGCTGTGGCTGGCACCGTTTTCGAGTTTGAGAATCACGAAGGAGTAGGCAGTGCGCACTTGGTCCCCAAGCAGGGCAGCGACGTGCATCGTGCCAGGTCGTTGTGTGCCGAATATGGTGTCATGCTGGCGTTGGGGGGCGTCAATCACGCGGCAAGCCTGAACGAGCAACCCGTCTTGTGGGTAGAGCCAGGGCGCGATATGGCAGGTTGCCAGCAGATAGAACCGGGCGCGAGCAAGTGGTTTGTACAGCCAGGTTGCCTGTTGGGCGAACTCGAGGCCGTCGGCTTGCAGCAGTTTGCCGATTTGCCTTGCCATATTACCGTTGCGGCCTGGCTGGCCGATCGCACCTTGTGCGACTGGGATACAGGCGAAACGCATAAGTCGGGCATAGAATTGGCATCGGTTCTGTTGGCCGATGGCAGCAGCGTGAGCCTGGGGCCTTTTGGCGAGCGCAATCAGAAACCGCTAAGTGGCTTGCGGCTGCAGCAGATGGTGCCAGAACTGTTTCAAATGAGCATGCTCGCCGATGCCCGGGCCTGTCGCGGGGCCAGGCAGTGGCCTGGGCGCTACCGCCTTGATGCTTTGATGCCCGTCGATGGGCAAACCGCCAATCTGGCGCATTTGCTGCTGGGGCATGGTGGCGATCTGGGCTGGGTCGAGTGGATAGTGCTGGATAGCGAATGCGCACAGCCGCTGGCTGATATTCCCTACGATCAGCGCTATTCATCGCAACAGCGTACGCAAGGTGAATTGGGCACCAGCGGTGTCGAGCTAGATACACGCGTCAAGGCGCTTTTTGATCCTGCCGGGCTCTTCCCGCATCCAGGTCAGGATATTTAAATTGTATTCAGCCTGTTTATATGGTGTGTAGCCATGTTCTAAAGCAGGTCATAGCGCTAGAATAAACAACTGACTACTCTGGGCTTAAAAGCATCATGGAAGAGAATTTTCGCAAATCGGCTCTGTATTACCACGAGCACGGACGTCCCGGGAAAATTTCCGTCACGCCAACCAAACAGTTATCGAATCAGCGCGATCTGGCCTTGGCGTATTCCCCTGGGGTGGCGGCAGCTTGCGAAGAAATCGTTACTGATCCGGTGAATGCGTTTCGCTACACCGCGCGCGGCAATCTGGTGGGTGTCATCACCAACGGCACGGCAGTGCTGGGCCTGGGCAATATCGGCGCCCTGGCAGCCAAGCCTGTCATGGAAGGCAAGGCGGTGTTGTTCAAGAAATTTGCCGGTATCGATGTCTTCGATATCGAAATCAATGAAAGCGACCCCGACAAACTGGTGGAAATCATCGCCGGCCTGGAGCCCACTTTTGGCGGCATCAATCTTGAGGACATCAAGGCGCCCGAATGCTTCATTGTCGAACGCAAACTGCGTGAACGCATGAACATCCCGGTCTTTCACGACGACCAGCATGGCACGGCCATTTGCGTATCAGCGGCCTTTATCAATGGGCTCGCCGTCGTGGGCAAAGATATTAAAAAAATCAAGGTGGTGGTGTCGGGTGCGGGTGCGGCGGCCTTGGCCTGCCTCGACCTGCTGGTCGATCTGGGCCTGCCTCTGGAATGCATTTGGGTGTCTGATATTGAAGGCGTGGTGTATAAGGGGCGAAAAACGCTCATGGACCCCGATAAGGAAAGGTTTACCCAAGATACGCCAGCGCGCAAACTGGCCGACATCATCGATGGCGCCGACGTCTTCCTTGGCTTGTCGGCTGGTGGGGTGCTCAAGCCCGAGATGGTCGCCAAAATGGCGTCCAGGCCGCTCATTCTAGCGCTGGCCAATCCCAATCCGGAAATCCTCCCCGAAGAGGCCCATGCGGTACGCGACGATATCGTCATGGCGACGGGGCGCTCCGATTACCCCAACCAAGTCAACAATGTTTTGTGCTTCCCGTATATTTTCCGTGGTGCCCTCGATGTCGGTGCCACAGTAATTACGCGCGGCATGGAAAAAGCCGCTGTCATCGCCATTTGCAAGCTGGCCCAGGAAGAGCAAAACGATGTGGTTGCCGCTGCCTATGGCACCTATGGTGTTTCGTTTGGCCCTGAATATTTCATACCTAAGCCGTTTGATCCGCGCCTGATCGTACGCATCGGAGTGGCCGTTGCCGCTGCAGCCATGCAAGACGGCGTGGCTACCAGGCCTATTGCCGACATCGAAGGCTATGCCGAGCAGTTGCAGCAGTTTGTATACCGTTCCGGCTCTTTCATGAAACCGTTGTTTTCCAACGCCAAGAAACTGGTGCGCGATGGCGGCAAGGTGCGCATCGTCTTTACCGAGGGCGAAGACGAACGCGTTTTGCGCGCCGTGCAAATCATCGTCGACGAAAAACTCGCCAAGCCCATACTGGTCGGGCGTCCGGCCGTGCTGGCGGCACGCATCAAAAAACACGGGCTGCGCTTGTCATTGGACACCGATGTCGAAGTCACCAATCCTGATTACGACGAACGTTTCCATCGCTACTGGACCACCTACTGGGAACGCATGTGCCGCCGTGGCATCAGCAAAGAAATGGCCCGCGTCGAAATGCGCCGGCGCCTGACGCTTATAGGCGCCATGATGGTGCATTTGGGCGATGCCGACGGTATGGTGTGCGGCACCGTGGGCGCTTATGCCGACCACCTGCGCTTTATTGATGAGGTCATAGGCAAGGCGCCAGGCGCCAAAACTTATGCCGCCATGAACATCCTGCTGCTGGCTGAGCGTACCGTTGCCCTGGCCGATACCCACATCAACGACAATCCCGATGCCGAGCAACTCGCCGAAATCACCATGGCGGCGGCGGCCGAAATGCGCCGCTTGAATATCGAGCCCAAGGTGGCGCTGCTGTCGCGTTCCAATTTCGGCACAGGCAGTTCGGCGTCGGGCGTGAAAATGCAAGAGGCCCTGGCTTTGGTGCGTGAGCGCGAGCCTGGCCTGGAGATCGACGGCGAAATGCATGGCGACTGTGCCCTGGATGAAGCCTTGCGCAAGCAAATCATGCCCGACTCCCCGCTGCAAGGCGAGGCCAATTTGCTGATCTGTCCCAATGTGGATTCTGGCAATATTGCCTACAATCTGCTCAAGACGGCCGCTGGCGGTAATGTTGCCGTGGGCCCCTTCTTGCTGGGCGTCAATGCACCCATACACATCCTTACGTCCAGTTCCACCGTGCGGCGCATTGTGAACATGGCAGCTCTTACAGTTGTCGATGCCAATACACCACGAACCCTTTAATCCAAGTACTGTCAGCAGTTCGCCTGTCGGCTTGATCCTGACAGGCGGCGGAGCGCGGGCGGCTTATCAGGTGGGCGTGCTGTCGGGTGTCATGGATATTCTCGATCCCGGTCGGTCGCCGGGTTTTGCCAATCCGTTCGCCATTATTTCCGGTTCGTCGGCAGGGGCTATCAATGCCGCCGCCATTGGTTGCTTCGCCGACGAGCCTCATGTAGGCATGGAGCGTCTGCGCAACTTGTGGAGCAATCTGCATACCAATATGGTGTATCACGCCGATGCCGTCGGCCTGATACATACTGGTTTGCGCTGGTTGGGTACATTGGCATTCGGATGGTTGGCGCCAGGGTTGCGCAGCCAGCAGCCGCAATCTTTGCTTAACAATGCGCCGTTGGGCGAATTGCTGAGGGCCACGCTAGACTTCGAGCGCCTGCGAGAAAATCTGGCCAAAGACTACATTGACGCACTGGCGATTACCGCCACGGCCTACACGACAGGCGAGCACCTGACCTTTTATCAGTCGCATAGCACCATCAAACCCTGGCGGAGGTCGCTGCGCATGGCCGTGCCCTGTACGATAGGGGTGGACCATCTGCTGGCGTCCAGTTCCATTCCTTTTATTTTCCCAGCCCAGGCTGTGTTGGTCGGAGGACAGACTGCGTGGTGCGGCGATGGCTCCATGCGTCAATTGGCGCCCATGAGTCCGGCAATACATTTGGGCGCCAAAAAAATATTTGTCATCGGCACAGGTTACAAAGACGATACTCATCCGGAAAAAAGGAAAATCGACACTAAATACCCTACACTGGCGCAAATTGGCGGCCATGCCTTGTCGAATATATTTCTGGATAGTATCTCGATGGATGTCGAGCGCATGGAAAGAATCAATCAGTTGCTTGCGCAATTGCCTCCAAATGTATTACAAAGCCAGTCATTGCGTCCGGTCAGCACACTTTCCATAACACCCAGTCGTTCCCTGGATGAAATGGCATTAGCGCATTTAGAGCAAATGCCGCGTGCTGCCCGTACCTTGTTCCGTGTTATCGGTGTATCGTCAAACACTCGGCAGGCCAGCGGCGGTGCATTAATCTCGTATTTGTTGTTCGAGGCCAGCTATACGCAAGAGCTCATCCAGTTGGGGCGGGCCGATAGCTTGAGTCGTATTGATGAAGTAAAAGCGTTTTTCAAGGAGACGCCAGAATGAACCAGGCGCAGTCATTGCAGAAAAAATTGCAAAAAGGCGGTTTGATAGATGTTGCTGACGTCTCCCGGGACGATGTGGTCGGTGCTGCCAGCGATTTAGGCTTGGCTGCCTTTGTGGTTGATTGCGATCGCGCCAGAAGCCGTTCGGCGGTACTGCGAGCAGTAGTCAAGGCCGTGGATTTCCCCGAGTTTTTTGGTAGCAACTTAGACGCCTTGTACGATTGTCTGTGCGATACGTTGCTCGATCAGAAAACTGGCCTTTTCTTATGGTTTCATAACCTGCATTCGGGCGACCCGGCGCTGGCCGACGATGCCAAGGCCATACAGGGCATATGCAACGACGTGGTTGAATTCGCTGCCAACAGCGATAAGCGCTTCGTTTATGTCATAGAGCACGCCGGCAAACATCCCGATCCTGAGCCCGGCATCGCGCCCACGCCGTACTCTGGTTCGCGCGAACAAGAATAGGCGCTGGAATGTAGGTCGGATCAGCGCCGTCAGGCGCGTAATCCGACAAGCAGCACCGCAGCTCAACTGGCGCCATCTTCATTCCCATCCGCGCAATGCACTAATAGCGGCAATCAGCGCCAGGCCGGCGGTTTCGGTGCGCAGCACGCGCTTGCCAAAGCTCACAGGGGTTAAACCATATTTTTCCACGCAGGCTTGTTCTTCAACTGACCAACCCCCTTCAGGCCCTACCAGCAACGACAGTTGGTCTTGTCCGGGCGCCAGCGCTTGCGCCAGCGTTTGCGGGCTGCCAGGGTGGCAGAACAAGGTGGCTTGCGGCGGCGTATCGTTTTGCGCCAGGTAGTCGCGCAGCGATAAGGGTTCTGTTATTTCCATGATGCGGTTGCGACCGCTTTGTTCGCTGGCGGATTGTGCAATGCGACGCCAGTGCAACAGGCGTTTGCGCAGCCTTTCGCCGTTGAGTTGCAGCACGCTGCGTTGCGCTGTAATGGGGATAAGCCGTTGCGCGCCCAGCTCGACCGCTTTTTCAATGACCCAGTCCATCTTGTCGCTGGCTGCTATGCCTTGCACCAGGGTAATGTTGCCGTCGAGCTCGTTTTCCACCGGGTCATGCTGGCCGATGACGGCCAGGCCTTGCTTGCCGTCTATCAGCAGGCTGGCTGGATACTGCCCCCCCTGGCCATTGAACAGAATCATGTCTGATTCCGGTTTCAGGCGTAGCACCCGAATGGCGTGATGCGCCAGGTCGGCGGGTAGCTCTATGGTGGTGTTGGGTGCCAGCGGGGCGGGGCAGAAGAAGCGTGAAGTAGCCATAAGACGTCATGTGAGGCGGGAGTCGAGGCCGAAATGATACTGTTGGTTGGGAATTCTGGCCTATATTTTTCCCGCCGCCGTGTGGATGGTAAAATCAAAAACTTTGCAAACCTTAATGTCGGGGCCAGGCCGTTTTTGGGTTTTGGCACCTTGAGAGTTTTTGAATGAGCCCTACGCCTGCCCAAGTTTCGTCCATGGCCAATGCAATTCGAGCATTATCCATGGATGCGGTTCAACAAGCCAATTCGGGACATCCCGGAGCTCCCATGGGGATGGCAGATATCGCCGAAGCCCTGTGGGTGCGCCACCTGCGCCATAATCCCGCCGATCCAGACTGGGCCAACCGCGACCGCTTCGTGCTGTCCAATGGCCACGGTTCCATGCTGATCTATGCCTTGCTGCACCTGACTGGCTACGATCTGCCCATGGAAGAAATCAAAAATTTCCGGCAACTGCACTCGCGCACACCAGGCCACCCCGAAGTCGGTTATACCGCCGGCGTGGAAACCACCACGGGGCCGTTGGGCCAAGGTCTGGCGAACTCGGTAGGCATGGCCTTGGCTGAAGCCTTGCTGGCCCAAGAGTTCAACCGTGCAAACCATGCCATTGTCGATCATTACACTTATGCATTCGTGGGCGACGGTTGCCTCATGGAAGGCATTTCGCACGAGGCCTGCTCGCTGGCAGGCACTCTCAAGCTATCCAAGCTTATCGTTTTTTACGACGACAATGGTATTTCCATAGACGGGCGTGTAGAAAACTGGTTCGGCGACGATACCCCCAAACGCTTTGAAAGCTATGGCTGGAACGTGGTGCGCAATGTCGACGGTCACAGCGTCGACGCAGTAGATGCCGCCATCGTTCAAGCCAAGCAATTTGCTGCCCAGGGCAAGGGCCCTACGTTAATTTGTTGCCGCACGGTCATCGGCAAGGGTGCGCCCCATGCCGCAGGCACAGAAAAAGTGCATGGTTCGCCGTTGGGTGCCGACGAGATCCAGGCTACCCGCACAGCCTTGAACTGGCCTTATGCGCCTTTTGAAATTCCCGCCGATATTTATGCGCTGTGGGATGGCAAAGAAAAAGGCCAGCAGCAGCAGGCCGAATGGCAAACACGTTTTAACGCTTATGCCCAGGCGTTTCCGGCTGAAGCCGCCGAATTGCAGCGCCGCCTGGCCAGCACCTTGCCTGCCGATTTCACCCAGCAGGTGCAACAGTTTATTGAAACCACCAACCAAAAGGCTGAAACCGTCGCCAGCCGCAAGGCTTCACAGCTGGCCATTACCGCCTTTGCTGAATTCCTGCCTGAATTCCTGGGTGGCTCGGCCGACCTGACCGGTTCCAACTTTACCGACTGGAAGGGCGTTGCAGCCGTGCGCGCAGGCGATACGCACCTGAGCTTTGGCCAGCATATCAATTACGGCGTGCGCGAATTCGGCATGGCGGCCATCATGAATGGCATCGCCCTGCACGGCGGCTACCTGCCTTTTGGCGGCACCTTCCTGACCTTCTCCGATTATTCCCGCAATGCCTTGCGCATGGCGGCCTTAATGAAGCAGCGCGTGGTGCACGTATTTACCCACGACTCCATCGGTCTGGGCGAAGATGGTCCCACTCACCAGTCGGTCGAGCACGCCGCCAGCCTGCGCCTGATTCCCAACCTGCATGTATGGCGTCCTTGTGACACGACTGAAACCGCTGTTGCCTGGGCTTGCGCGGTCCAGCGTCCCGCCAGCGTGGGTATGGCGCTGCAAAATGGCGGCCCCAGCGCCTTGCTGTTGTCGCGCCAGAACCTGCCCTTTGTCGCGCGCGATGCGCAAGCCATCGCAGGCATCAGCCGTGGCGGTTATGTGCTGCGCGATGCCGATAACGCCCGGGCGGTTATTATCGCCACAGGTTCCGAAGTCGCACTGGCGCTCGATGCGCAGCAGCAACTTGCTGCCAAGGGCATTGCCGTTCGTGTGGTTTCCATGCCATGCACCAATATCTTCGATGCACAAGATGCGCAGTGGCGCGAGTCCGTTCTGCCCAAGGCGCTGCCGCGCGTGGCAGTCGAGGCCGGTGTCACATCGGGCTGGTACAAATATGTAGGCCTGGATGGCGCTGTGATCGGTATCGACACCTACGGCGAGTCCGCTCCCGCAGGTGTGTTGTTCAAGTTCTTTGGCTTGACTGTCGAGCACGTTGCTGCGGCTGTCGAACAGGTTTTATAAAACAGGAGAGTAATAATGACTATTCGCGTGGCAATTAACGGCTATGGCCGTATCGGTCGCAATATTTTGCGGGCCCATTACGAAGGCGGTAAAAAACACGGTATTGAAATCGTGGCCATCAATGACTTGGGCGATCCCAAAACCAATGTGCACCTGACCCGCTTCGATACCGCCCACGGGAAATTCCCTGGCACGGTCACCGTAGACGGCGATCACATGGTGGTCAATGGCGACCGGATCCGTGTCCTGGCCAATCGCGACCCTGCCGCTTTGCCATGGGCCGAATTGAACGTTGACGTGGTTCTGGAATGCACCGGTTTTTTCAGCAGCAAGGAAAAAGCCAGCGCCCACATCAAGGGCGGCGCCAAGAAAGTCATTATTTCAGCACCCGGCGGCAAAGATGTCGACGCCACTATCGTGTACGGCGTGAACCATGGCGTGCTCAAGGCCACTGATACCGTCATTTCCAATGCTTCGTGCACTACCAACTGCCTGGCTCCGCTGGTGCAGCCCCTGCATCAAGCGCTGGGCCTGGTTCATGGCTTGATGACCACCATCCACGCCTACACCAATGATCAGGTGCTTACCGATGTCTACCACGAAGACCTGCGCCGCGCGCGTTCCGCCACGCACAGCATGATCCCTACCAAGACTGGCGCGGCCTCTGCCGTGGGACTGGTCATGCCCGAACTCAATGGCAAGCTCGATGGTTTTGCCATTCGCGTTCCCACCATCAACGTATCCATTGTTGACCTGTCTTTCGTGGCAGCGCGCGAAACCAGCGTCGAAGAAGTCAACAGCATACTCAAGGCCGCCGCTGATTCCGGCCCCTTGAAGGGCATACTTGAATACAACGACGAACCCCTGGTGTCGGTCGATTACAACCACAACCCCGCCTCCAGCACCGTCGATGCCGGCCTGACCAAGGTGCTCGGTTCGCTGGTCAAGGTGTCTTCCTGGTATGACAACGAATGGGGTTTCTCCAATCGCATGCTCGATACCACGGTTGCCCTGATGTCGGCCAAGTAATCGGCCATATATTGTTTGTCGGGTTATGCGCCTGTGGCGCTGATCCGGCCTGCAAGGGGCGGGGCAACCCGCCCTTGCCACGTCTGTCTACCGGCTGGAATACTCATCATGTCTACCATTAAAACTCTTACCTCTCTGGCAAAAACCGATGCGCTTGCCGGCAAGCGGGTGTTTATCCGTTCCGACCTGAACGTGCCGCTTAAAGACGGCGTCATCACTGAAGACACGCGCATCCGCGCCTCGGTCCCGGCCATACGCATGGCGCTGGACGCGGGTGCGGCGGTCATGGTCACTTCGCACCTGGGCCGGCCCACTGAAGGCGCCGTCAGCAAAGAAGACACCCTGGCGCCCGTGGCCAACCGCTTGTCCCAGTTGCTGGGTCAGCCAGTTACGCTGCTGACCAATTGGGTCGATGGCGTTACCACCAGCTCAGGGCAGGTTTACCTGCTCGAAAACTGCCGCTGCAATATTGGCGAGAAAAAAAACGACCCTGAACTGGCTCGCAAAATGGCGGCTTTGTGCGACGTTTACGTGAACGATGCCTTCGGCACCGCGCACCGCGCCGAAGCCACCACCCATGGTATTGCCAAGTATGCCGCTATTGCCTGCGCCGGCCCTTTGCTTGAGGCAGAACTGGTGGCATTGGGCCGCGCCCTGCAAGATCCCAGGCGCCCGTTGGTGGCGATTGTGGGCGGCTCCAAAGTCTCGACCAAGCTTTCCATACTGCAGGCGTTGGCTGACAAGGTCGATCAATTGGTCGTAGGCGGCGGTATTGCCAACACCTTCATGCTGGCGGCGGGATTATCCATAGGAAAATCGCTGGCCGAGCCAGACCAGGTCGATCAGGCGCGTGCTGTGATCGACATGATGAAAGCGCGTGGCGCGGCCGTGCCCATTCCTGTGGATGTCGTATGCGCCAAAGAATTCAGCGCCAGCGCCGTGGCCACCGTCAAGGCCGCCGATCAGGTCGCCGAAGATGATTTGATCCTGGATATTGGGCCACAAACAGCCAACCAATTGGCCGCCATTCTTGGACTAGCGGGTACGATAGTCTGGAATGGTCCTGTTGGCGTATTTGAAATTGATGCCTTTGCCAATGGCACCAAGGTGGTGTCGCAGGCTATTGCCGATTCTCCCGGTTTTTCCATTGCCGGCGGTGGAGACACCCTGGCAGCTATCGCCAAGTACCATATAGCCGACAAGGTTGGCTATATTTCCACGGGCGGTGGCGCTTTCCTGGAATTCCTGGAAGGCAAGACATTGCCTGCCGTGGAAATCCTTCAGCAGCGGGCGCAAGCGTAGGTGGGATTCGCACCGCAGGCACGTAATCCGACCTACATCCAAGGAACTCATGTCTACACTTCTGCGTCTTGTACGTAATCATCCTGACGAATTGTTGGTCGGCCTGGTTTCTATCTCAGACCGGGCTTCCAGCGGCACCTATGAAGACCAGGGGATACCAGCCTTGCAGGCCTGGCTGGGCGAAACCTTGCTTCAGGCGCCGCAGTTTGCAAGCCGTCTTATCCCTGATGACCCGGAACAGATTTCCGCCGCGCTAGTCGAGTTGGTCGATGTCCTTGGGTGTGACCTCGTGTTGACCACTGGTGGTACCGGTCCTGCGCGGCGCGATGTAACGCCCGAAGCCACCTTGGCGGTGGCCACCAAGGAAATGCCAGGTTTTGGCGAGCAAATGCGCCAGATCAGCCTGAAGTTCGTGCCCACCGCCATTTTGTCACGCCAGGTGGCGGTAATACGCGAAACTTCCGACCATGCGGCGTTGATCATTAATCTGCCAGGCCAGCCCAAGGCGATCAAAGAAACCCTGGAAGGGCTGAAAGATGCTGATGGCCAAGTGTTGGTGGCGGGGGTTTTTGCCGCAGTGCCTTATTGCATAGACCTGATAGGCGGCCCCTACATTGAAACCCGCAAAGAGCGGGTGGCTGCTTTTCGACCTAAATCGGCGCTAAGGGCCTGTAGGTCGGATTAGCGCAGCGCGTAATCCGACAACCACACTTCAAGTTCCCAGGTTCCAGCAATTAATCTCATTCCCTCGTAAAATCGAGGCTAACTATGTATTCATATTCATTTCGCTTCCAGGAGGTCCAGTCATGGCTTTAGTTTCCATGCGTCAGTTGCTCGATCACGCCGCCGAAAACGGCTACGGTATCCCAGCCTTCAACGTCAATAACCTGGAACAAGTCCAGGCCATCATGGAAGCCGCTGCAGAAACCGACAGCCCGGTCATCATGCAGGCATCGGCTGGCGCGCGCAAATATGCGGGCGAAGGCTTTCTCAAGTACCTGATCCAGGCAGCGGTAGAAACCTATCCGCATATTCCTGTGGTCATGCACCAAGACCACGGCCAGTCGCCCGCCATTTGCCAGGGCGCCATCAACTTGGGCTTTTCCAGCGTCATGATGGACGGCTCCCTGAAAGAAGACGGCAAAACCATTGCCGACTACGACTATAACCAAGACGTTACCCGCCGCGTGGTCGAAATGGCCCACAAACTGGGCGTAACCGTCGAGGGCGAATTGGGTTGCCTGGGGTCGCTGGAAACCATGCAAGGCGACAAAGAAGACGGCCATGGCGCCGATGGCAAGCTCACTCTGGAACAACTGCTTACCGACCCTGAACAGGCTGTCGATTTCGTGCGCAACACCCAGCTCGATGCCTTGGCCATTGCTATTGGCACCAGCCACGGCGCTTACAAGTTCACGCGCAAGCCCACGGGTGACATCTTATCCATCTCGCGCATCAAGGAAATTCATCATCGCCTGCCCAATACCCATCTGGTCATGCACGGCAGCTCCAGCGTGCCTCAGGAACTCCTTGCCGAAATCCGCGAGTTTGGCGGCGACATGAAAGAAACCTACGGCGTGCCGGTTGAAGAAATCCAGGAAGCCATCAAGTTTGGCGTGCGCAAGGTCAATATCGACACTGATATCCGCCTTGCCATGACGGGCGCGATTCGTCGCTTCATGGGCGAAAATCCTTCCAAGTTCGATCCGCGCGAATATCTCAAGCCGGCTCGCGAGGCAGCCAAGGCAATTTGCAAACTGCGCTACGAGCAGTTCGGCACGGCAGGCAACGCCAGCAAGATCAAACCTATCACGCTAAGCGACATGGCCAAGCGTTATGCCGCTGGGGAACTGGCTCAGGTCATTCAGTAAATGCAGTTGGTTTTATCTTGATTTTCGTCCCGCATGCATCAGGCCGCGCCTGATCATCGGGACGTTTTTATTCCAAGGATACATCGTGGTTCAGGCCCTACATCAATCAACAATCAAATCGCTTCCCTTGTTGGCGCGCGGCAAAGTGCGCGACATGTACGCGGTTGGCGACGACAAGCTGCTGGTCGTGGCATCCGACCGAATTTCGGCCTTCGATGTCATTCTTGACGACCCCATTCCCGGCAAGGGCCAGGTTCTTACAGAACTAACCGAGTTCTGGCTGAAAAAGCTTGCCCATATTTTGCCTAATCATTCCACCGATGTAGCCGCAGAAGATGTCGTGGCCCCAGACGAGCGTGCACAAGTTGCGGGGCGCGCCGTGGTGGTCAAGCGCCTGCAACCGATTATGGTTGAAGCCGTGGCGCGCGGCTATCTTATTGGTTCAGGCTGGAACGACTACCGCGCCACTGGCAAAGTGTGCGGCATCAGCCTGCCCGCCGGCTTGCAACAGGCCAGTCGCTTGCCCGAGCCCATTTTCACGCCGGCAGCCAAAGCCGAGTTCGGTTCTCACGATGAAAACGTAGACTTCGACTACGTGGTGGGGCTGGTCGGCCAGGAATTGGCCAAGAAAATCCGTGCAGTCACCCTGCGGCTTTACACTGAAGCCGCCGAGTTTGCCGCAACCAAGGGCATTATCATTGCCGACACTAAATTTGAATTCGGCCTCGACGACCAGGGGCAGTTGCACCTGATGGACGAGGTGCTTACGCCCGACTCATCGCGCTTCTGGCCTGCGGATGCTTATGCGGTAGGTATTAGCCCCCCTTCGTTCGACAAGCAGTTTGTGCGCGACTGGCTGGAAACCCAGGTCTGGGATAAGACTCCACCCGCGCCGCGCCTGCCGGCTGAAGTGTTGGAAAAGACAGCTGCCAAATATCGTGAAGCTGCTACGCGTTTGATGGCGTAGTGGGGATGCGTGTCGGATGACAGGCTTCGCCCTGATCTGGCTTATAAAATTGTTATAGGAATACCATCAACATGAGCACAAGCACTGAAGCCAGCAGTCCCGTGGTCGGCATTATCATGGGTTCGTCCAGCGACTGGGACGTCATGAAGCACGCCGCCGCCGTACTGGAAGAATTCGGCGTGCCGCACGACCTGAAAGTGGTATCGGCGCATCGCATGCCGCACGATATGGTCGAATATGGCGGCCAGGCATTTGATCGCGGCTTGCGCGCCATTATTGCCGGTGCGGGTGGCGCAGCGCACTTGCCTGGCATGATGGCGGCGCTTACCCCTGTGCCGGTATTTGGCGTGCCCGTGCCTTCCAAATACCTGCGCGGCGAAGATTCCTTACTATCCATTGTGCAAATGCCCAAGGGCGTGCCGGTGGCCACCTTTGCCATTGGCGAAGCGGGTGCGGCCAACGCTGCCTTGCACGCCATTGCCTGCCTGGCCATGACCGACTCGGTCTTGCTGCAAAAGCTGAATGCCTATCGTGCGAGGCAAACCGAAGCTGCGCGGGCCATGGTGGTGCCGCCGCACGTGCTCATGTAAGTGGCAGGGCACCCAGTTTTTTATTTATTTTTATTGCGGACAGGTTGTTTTTCATGAACGAAGCCACGAATGTTTTTCCGATAGCGCCAGGCGACTGGCTGGGCATGATCGGGGGAGGGCAGTTGGGCCGCATGTTTTGCCATGCCGCGCAAAGCCTGGGCTATAAGGTGGCCGTGCTCGATCCCGATACTGCCAGTCCGGCGGGTGCAGTGGCCGATATGCATATCCAGGCCAGTTACGACGATGAGGCGGGCCTGAGGCAATTGTCGGCGCGCTGCAAGTCGGTAACCACTGAATTCGAAAATGTGCCGGCGCAAAGTTTGCAGATGCTGGCTGACTTGGGCTCCTCGGTCAGGCCGGCTGCGGCTGCGGTTGCCATCGTCCAGGATCGTATCAGCGAAAAGGCCTTTATTCAGGAAGCGGGCGTGCCAGTGGCCCCTTATGTGCCTGTGCGTAGCGACCTCGATCTGGTCGCTGCGCCCGATACGCTTTTTCCTGGCATCCTGAAGGCGGCCAGGCTGGGCTACGATGGCAAGGGCCAGGCGCGCGTCGGCAATCGCCAGGAAGCCCAGCAGGCATTTGCCGAATTCGGCGTAGCCTGTGTGCTGGAAGCGCTGCTGCCCTTGGCCAGCGAACTGTCCGTAGTGATGGCCCGTGGCGCTGATGGCAAGACGGTGTTTTTCCCGTCGGCTCAAAACGAACATCGGGACGGCATACTGGCAGTGTCGTCGGTTGATGCGCAGTCAGCGGGTCAGGCACTGGCTGTTCAGGCGGTGCAGTCAGCACAGGCTATTGCCGAGGGTTTGCGGTATGTGGGCGTGCTATGCGTGGAATTTTTTGTGCTGCAGGACGGCAGCCTGATTGTCAACGAAATTGCGCCCCGGCCGCACAATAGCGGCCACTACACCATGAACGCCAGCATCAGCAGCCAGTTCGAGCAGCAGGCGCGGGTCACGGCGGGCTTGCCTTTGGGCAGTACCGATAGCTTGTGTTCAGTGGTCATGCTGAATATTTTGGGTGATGTCTGGTTCGATTCATCCACTGGCGGCAAGCGTGAACCCGATTGGTCCGCTGTGCTGGCCGTGCCTGGCGCCAAGTTGCACCTGTATGGCAAGGCCGAAGCGCGGCGCGGGCGCAAAATGGGTCATGTGAACGTGCTGGGCGCTACGCTGGCTGATGCTCAAGCCGGGGCAGCGCAGGTTGCGCAAGTGTTGGGCGTGCCGTTCTGATGAAGTCAGATGCAGCAATGTCGCCGGATATGCGCCTGTTGGTGGCGCAAGCTGCACAACGCCTGGCTCAGGGCGGTCTGGTGGCGTTCCCCACTGAAACCGTCTATGGCTTGGGCGCTGATGCCGAAAACCCAGAAGCCATAGCGAAAATCTACGCGGCCAAGGGGCGTCCCGCCAATCACCCGGTTATTGTGCACGTGGCTCCTGAAGCCGATATCAGCTATTGGGCAGCGTCAGTGCCCGCTGAAGCGCAGGCCTTGATGCAGGCTTTCTGGCCGGGCCCGCTTACCTTGATACTGCCGCGTTCCGCGCATATTCCCGCTGCGGTCAGTGGCGGGCAGCGCAGTGTGGGCTTGCGTTGCCCTTCGCATCCTGTGGCACAGGCTTTGCTGCGTGAGTTTGCGCGCTTGAAGCCGAGTGGGCAGGGTGGTGTGGCGGCGCCTTCAGCGAATAAGTTTGGGCAGGTATCGCCTACCCAGGCCTTGCATGTGCGTTCAGAGTTTCCCGAACTGAACGAGGCTGATCTGCTGGTGCTGGAAGGCGGGTCGTCGCAGGTGGGTATAGAGTCGACGATCGTGGATTTGTCGCGGCTGGATCAGGGGGTGGGGGCAGTGCTGTTGCGGCCAGGCCATGTATCGGCGGAGCAAATAGCTGCTGTACTGGGCGCCGAACCGGGCCGCCCAGATGCGGCGGCTCCGCAGGTGTCCGGGTCGTTGAAGGCGCATTATGCGCCGCGTACGCCGTTGCTGGTGTTGTCTTTAGCGCAATTGCTGGAAGCGGCACAGGCGGCTGGCGAAGGGGTGGGCCGTATTGCCGCCGTGGTGTTCAATACGCCGCAGCATGTTGCCTGGCGAAATGTTGATTGGCATGTATGTGCGGCTGATCCCGGCACGTATGCGCGCGAATTGTATTCCTTGTTGCGCCGCCTGGACCTGGGCGGGTACACCCGGATTTTGCTGGAGCAGCCTCCGCGAACGCAGGCATGGCAAGCCATCAACGACCGTATAGGGCGGGCCGGCGCCGCCTTCGCAGGTCAGATTGGTGCAGCGCAATCTGACAAATAATCCAAGCAAACATATCGCCCTTCAACCCGTTGCGCACGAAAAGCAGGAAGCGGGTATCGCTGCGAAGAGTATCACCTAAGATGCTAGCTGGAGTATGATGCTTTGCAAAGAACATCATGGGCGACGGCATGAATTTTATTTTTCGAGACGACGAGATTCTCTTGTGTGAATCCGGTATTGATTTTCCCAATGCGCATGTCTGCAGCTTTATGGGCGTGGGCAACAACGAGCTTCAGCCGCTCTGGCTCAATGGCAATTCCGACCACTGCACTTCCCATGTGGCACGTGATATCGAGGCGCCTCCTGGTTTTGTGTTTCGCAAGCTGCGGGCTGTTTTGGGTGGGCTGGGCGAAGATGGCGCTTTGGTCAGTCGTGCGTTTCAGGTATCAGAGTGGGTGCGCACCAACCGCTATTGCGGTGTTTGTGCGACGCCCATGCGCAAGTCGGAAACAGAACTCTGCTTTCATTGCCCCGCCTGTGGTTTTTCCTCTTATCCTCGAGTTTCTCCGGCCATGATGGTGTTGGTCAAGCGGGGCAACGAGATCTTGCTGGCACGTCATGCAATACATGCAACCGCGCGCTATACCGCGTTGGCCGGCTTTGTCGAGGCAGGGGAAAGTATTGAAGACGCCATCCACCGAGAGGTGTTCGAGGAAGTAGGCCTGTATGTCAAAGACCTGTGCTATTTCGGCAGCCAGTCATGGCCGTTCCCGCACTCCCTGATGATCGCCTATACCGCTGAATATGATGGCGGCGAACTTAATATCCAGCAAGATGAAATCGCCGATGCGCGCTGGTTTGGTCCCGGTGCTTTTCTGCCCGATATCCCTATGGTTGAGTCTATTGCGGGGCGTCTGGTGCGTGCAAATTTACCGCCATATGTCACTAGCCGTACATTGCTTTGACTTCCCGCCAGCAGTACTACGGTGTCAGGCCCGCGATACATTTTTGTGGGCCCAGGAAGCGATGCGCAGGTAACAAGGTTAAACTTCTCGCTTTACTTATCAAATGAGTGATTGGGTTTTGCTATGAAATTCAGCGAGTTTCAAGTCGGGATGATGATTGCGCACCCTCCTGTTGTTGTAAGCGAAGAAGAAATGCTGAGATTCGCCAAAGCATATGATCCGCAGTGGTTTCATATTGATGTCGAGCGCGCCAAGGAAGGCCGCTGGGACGGGCTTATCGCCAGTGGCTGGCTGACTTGCGGCCTGGCCATGCGCATGGCCGTAGACGCCGCCCTGCATGACTCCGAATCCTTTGGCTCGCCAGGGCTGGAAAAAGTGCGTTGGCTGGCCCCTGTGCGTCCCGGCGACGCCTTGCGCCTGGAAGCGTCCGTCGATTCCAAGCGGGTGTCATCCAGCCGCGATGACCTGGGTATTATTCGTTGGTCATGGCGCGTATTCAACCAGCGCGACCAGCAGGTGCTGGAACTGGAAGCCACCACTCTTTTCGATCTGGGCGTGAAGCCCGAGTAGGCCGATAGCTTTTTTGCGGTGTAATGATAACGGCGCTTTGCGTTAATCCAGCAATACCACCGTAGCATAAGCGTCCATAACAATAAAACTAAAAGGCCGCACATTGCGTGCGGCCCACGGTATTGCAAGCAGACCGACACCAGGTGCGTAACCTGGCGACGGCGCCAAAATACTTAGAAAAACGCCTGCAGGCCGGTTTGTGCCCGACCCAGGATCAGTGCGTGTACATCGTGCGTACCTTCGTAGGTGTTGACCACTTCCAGGTTCACCAAATGGCGCGCTACGCCGAATTCGTCGGAAATACCGTTGCCGCCCAGCATATCGCGGGCAAGACGGGCTATGTCCAGCGCCTTGCCGCAGGAATTACGCTTCATTATTGAGGTGATTTCAACGGCGGCCGTACCTTCGTCTTTCATGCGACCCAAGCGCAGGCAGCCTTGCAGCGCCAGCGTGATCTCGGTTTGCATGTCGGCCAGTTTCTTCTGGATAAGCTGTGTGGCGGCCAAGGGGCGGCCAAACTGCTTGCGGTCCAGGGTATATTGGCGGGCAGTGTGCCAGCAATCTTCGGCTGCGCCCAGCGCGCCCCAGGCGATGCCGAAGCGGGCCGAGTTCAAGCAGGTGAAGGGGCCACGCAGGCCAGTGACGCCGGGCAGCATTTGCTCGGCGCCGACCTCGACCTCGTCCATGACCACTTCGCCGGTAACCGACGAGCGCAGGCCTACCTTGCCGTGGATGGTTGGCGCCGACAGGCCCTTCATGCCTTTTTCAAGGATAAAGCCACGGATCTTGCCGTCGTCTTCGCCGCCCACCACTTTGCCCCACACCACGAAAACGTCGGCGATGGGCGAGTTGGTGATCCACATTTTGTTGCCGCTGATCGTGTAGCCGTTGGCGGTTTTGACTGCGCGGGTTTCCATGCTGCCTGGGTCGGAACCATGGTTGGGTTCGGTCAGGCCGAAGCAGCCTATCCATTCGCCACTGGCCAGTTTGGGCAGGTACTTGCGTTTTTGTTCTTCGGTGCCGAACTCATTGATGGGCACCATGACCAGCGAAGACTGTACGCTCATCATCGAGCGGTAACCCGAGTCGATGCGTTCGACTTCGCGGGCGATCAGGCCATAACTGACGTAGTTCAGGCCTGCGCCGCCGTATTCCTCGGGGATGGTTGCGCCCAGCAGGCCTAGTTCGCCCATTTCGGCAAAGATGGCGCTGTCGGTTTTTTCGTTGCGGAAGGCTTCGATGACGCGTGGAGCTAGTTTGTCTTGTGCGTACGAATGCGCGGCGTCGCGCACCATGCGTTCTTCTTCAGTAAGCTGGGCATCCAGCAATAGGGGATCTTGCCAGTGGAATGAGGGGGCTGCCGACATAATGGGGGCTCCAATTCAAAGAGGTTTAAATGTAAAGTGATTGGCCTGCCGGGGCAGGCCTGTGCTAAGCGTTATGCTTGAGCTGCCAGGGCCTTTTCCCGGATTTTTTCCAGTGTGGTGGTGGGCGAAATGGTTTCCGGGTCTATCAGGCAGTGCAGGATGGCTGGTTTTTGGCTGGCCAGGGCGCGTTCAAATGCCGGGGCGAATTGTTCAGTGGTTTCAACGCGTTCACCGTGGCCGCCGAAGGCTTGCGCGTAGGCGGCGAAATCGGGGTTTTGCAAGGCGGTGGCCGACAGGCGCGCCGGGTAGTGCAGTTCCTGGTGCATGCGTATGGTGCCGTACATGCCGTTGTCGATAAGAATCACGACGATGGGCAATTGGTACTGGACTGCCGTGGCGAATTCCTGGCCATGCATCATGAAGCAACCGTCGCCTGCGAAGCAGATGACCATTTTTGTTGGGTCTATGCGTTTGGCGCCTACGGCGGCGGGCAAACCGTAGCCCATGGAACCTGAGGTGGGTGCCAGTTGCGTGCCATAGCGGGTGAACTGGTGAAAACGGTGCAGCCATGTGGCATAGTTGCCTGCGCCATTGCACATGATGGCGTCGTCGGGCAGGGCGCTACGCAGGTAAGACATAACCTGGCCCATTTGCAGCACGCCGGGGTGACTGATTTTTGCAGGGTCAGTCCAGGCCAAATAGCTGGCGCGCATGTGTTCCAGCTTGCTGGTCCATGCTACGGGCTGGGCTGGCTGCAGGGCGCCAACTGCTGCTGCAAATGACGCCGGCGCAACATTAATGGCCAGGTCGGCGCGGTATACGCGATTCAGTTCGCCGGCATCGGGGTAGACATGCACCAGGGCCTGCTTGGGCACGGGAATGTCAAGCAGAGTGTAGCTTTGGCTGGCGATTTCCGACATACGGCCGCCTACCAGCAAGATCAGGTCGGCATCCTTGATGTATTCCATGATTTCGGGGTTGCTGCCCAGCCCGACATCGCCGATAAAGCAGGGGTGCTCAACCGAAAACAGCATTTGCCGGCGAAACTGCACGGCAACGGGCAATTGATAGCGTGTGGCAAACTGGGCGAATTGGTCAACCGCCGTTTGATTCCAGCGCGTGCCGCCCAGGATGGCGATGGGTTGCTTGGCCTTGGCCAGTTGCTGCGCCAAGGCGTCAAGCTGGGCGGTGGTAGGACTGCTATCCACCACTTCGTAGTGCGGAGCGTCGGCGACTTCGGCGTATTCCACCAGCATGTCTTCGGGCAGCGCGATGACGACTGGGCCGGGGCGCCCCGAAGTAGCCACATGGAAGGCGCGGGAAAGGATTTCGGGTATGCGTTCGATTTGGTCGATTTCCGTGACCCACTTGGCCTGGCTGCCAAAGACCGCCCGGTAGTCCATTTCCTGGAAGGCGTCGCGTTCGCGCATGCCGCGTTCAATTTGCCCGACGAACAGGATCATGGGTGTGGAATCTTGCATGGCGATATGCACGCCGGCCAGTGCATTTGAGGCGCCAGGCCCACGGGTTACCATACAGATGCCGGGTTCGCCGGTAAGCTTGCCGTGGGCGTCGGCCATCATGGCGGCGCCGCCTTCTTGACGGCATACCGTAACCTGTACGGTAGCGTCGTGCAGGCCATCAAGGACTGCCAGATAGCTTTCACCGGGCACGCAAAACACATGTTTGACACCCTGTGCGACTAATTGGTCTACAAGGATATGGCCGCCCAGACGGCTGCGAAGTGCGGAATTTGAGCTTGTTTTCATAGTGGGTCAGGATAATGTGCGTTGAGGGCACAACGCAATTGATAAAATTGCACAATGTCTTGCCTATTATGCAAGATATTGCTGCGGCGGGTCGCAATTGTTGATTCTACCGCCGCACAGTCTTAGCCAAAGGATAAATTCATGCGTAACGGTATTCCCAATTTAGGCGCCCTGCAAGCTTTCGAGGCTACGGCCAGGCTGGGATCGTTTTCGCGTGCCGCTGAAGAGCTGGCATTAACGCATAGCGCGGTCTATCGCCAGGTTACCGGCCTGGAAGAGCGTCTGGGGGTCGAACTGCTGGCGCGTGTGCGGCGCCGGGTCTCGGTGACCAGTGCGGGTGCTGAATATGCGGCGCGGGTGCGCCATCATCTTGAGCAACTGGAAAAAGATACGCTGGGCCTGATCTCGCGTTCAGGCATGGGGCGCAGTTTGCATATCGCGGTATTGCCCACGCTGGCCACCACCTGGCTGGTGCCGCGTCTGGCCGATTTCCAGCGTCGCCATGGCGACATCGCGGTCAGTTTGTCGGTACGCATTCTGCCATTTCAGTTCAACGACCATCCTTTTGATGCAGCTATTTACCATGCCAAGCAGATCTGGCCGCAAACCGTGGGCATCAAGCTGTTCGACGAAGGCGAGCTATTGCCGGTTTGTACGCCAGGTTTGTTGGGCAAGGGAACGAATCCAGCTTATCCTATAGAAGGACTGACGCATCTGCACATGTCGTCGCGGCCAGATGCCTGGCGCCTGTGGTATTACACCCAGCATAAAGAATATGTGCCGTCGATCAGCGCAGGGCCGCGCTACGACCTGTTTACCATGGTGCTCGAGGCGGCCAAGGCAGGCATGGGCGTGGGGTTGGTGCCTCGCTTTCTGGTTCAGGAAGAGCTCGACGATGGGCGCCTGGTGGTGCCGGTGCAAGCCAGCCTGCAGGTCAGCGAGGCCTATTTTTTCAGTTATCCAGAAGCCAGCGAGCGCAGCGATGCGTTAATGGCGTTCGAGGTCTGGCTAAAGGGCGTGGCGCGCCCAGTGCAAAAGGAGCAGACGCATGCTTGATACCAGCCGGGTTTCTGCACTGGCAGCGGCGCTGTTGGTGGGCGTTGCCGTCGCCTTGGCGTGGCCGGCAGTCTGGGCGCAGGACGCAACTGCGGGTGTAGAGGCGGTTGCGGTTGACATCAATCCGGAAGCAGCCAGCGTTAGCGTCATCCGCAGGCGCAGCGTGGTGTATGCGCCGCGCTATATGGTCAGTAGCGCCAATCCGTTGGCCACGCAGGCGGGGGCGGCCATGTTGGCGCGTGGTGGCACGGCTACCGATGCGATCATCGCCAGCCAGATGGTGCTGAACCTGGTCGAGCCGCAATCGTCGGGCATAGGCGGTGGTGCTTTTGCCATTGCCTATGATGCGGCCAAAAGGTCGGTGCGGGCTTACGATGGCCGGGAAACCGCAACTGCCGCGGCACGTAGCGATCGTTTCATGAAAAACGGCCAGGCCATTGGGTTTTGGGAGGCGGTCAATAGCGGCCGCTCGGTGGGTACGCCTGGGCTTTTGCGTGTTTTGGCGCTGATGCACGAACAGCAAGGTCGTTTAAGCTGGGCCCGTCTGTTTGAACCGGCTATTGCTCTGGCTGAAGAAGGCTTCCCGGTGTCGGAACGCCTGCATGCATTGCTGGTCAAGAATAATGGCTTACGCGATCAGGCTGCGGCGGCCGCTTATTTTTACGATGCCAAAGGCGAACCGTGGCCAGTGGGGCATAAGCTGGTCAATAAGGCATTGGCGCAGGTGTTCCGGCAGCTTGCTGCACAAGGCCCTCAGGCTTTCTACGAGGGAAATGTTGCCCAGAATATGGTTGCCGCGGTCGCAGGTCATGCGGTGCCTGGTGATTTAAGCATGCAGGATTTGGCTGGCTATAAGGCGCAAGAGCGCGTGCCGCTATGCGCTAAATACAAAGTTTATACATTGTGCGGGGTGCCGCCGCCTAGTTCCGGGCCGTTGGCAGTGATGCAGATGCTGGAGATCTTGTCGCATACGCCTATTGCTGATTTGTCGCCCGATTCGTTGTCGGCGGTTCATTATTTCGCCGAGGCGGGCAAACTGGCCTATGCGGATCGTGATGTGTATGTGGCTGATCCCGCTTTTGTCGATGTGCCAGTGAAAGCGCTGTTGAACCCGAAGTACCTGGCGTTGCGGGCAGGCCTGATACAGGCGAACAAAGCCATAGAACGGGCTCCGCCTGGTGATCCGGTTGGCATGCTGGCTGCCAGGGGGCAGGATAATTCCCCTGAATTGCCTTCGACTTCGCATTTGGTGGCGGTGGATGCTCAGGGCAATGTGGTGTCCATGACTAGCACGATAGAGTCAGCATTTGGCAGCAAAATATTTGTGGATGGTTTTTTGCTGAATAATCAATTGACTGACTTTTCACTGTCTGATGTCGATGCGGAAGGCAAGCCTGTTGCCAACAGGCTTGAACCCTTGAAGCGCCCGCGCAGTTCGATGGCGCCGATGTTGGTGCTTAAAAATGGCAGGCCTTACATGGCGATAGGTTCGCCGGGGGGCAGCGCGATTATCAATTATGTGGCCAAGACTTTGCTGGGGGTGCTGGACTGGGGGTTGAATATCCAGCGAGCAATAGATTTGCCTAACCGGGGCAGTCGCAATAGTTTTACCGAGCTAGAGAAAAATACAGATTTGCATGGCCTGGCGCCAGGCTTGCGGGCGATGGGCCATGAAGTGCGCGAGGTGGATTTTCCCAGTGGTTTGCAAGGGGTGGTGATTACGCCCTATGGCCTGGAAGGCGGCTCTGATCCCAGGCGGGAAGGGACGTCTCAGGGGAGGTAGTTCTGCAGGTCGGATTAGCGCCGCCAGGCGCGTAATCCAACCTACGACATCGCAAAAAATGGGAAGCTAGCGGAAAACAACTGTCCGCTGGTCATTGAGCAAAATACGGTGCTCGACATGTGAACGTACTGCTCGCGCCAGTACCAGCGATTCCACGTCGCTGCCTACTTGCGTCAAATCGTGCGCGCTCATTGCATGGTCTACGCGTTCGATGTCTTGTTCGATGATGGGGCCTTCGTCCAGGTCGGCGGTGACATAATGGGCCGTTGCGCCTATGATCTTGACGCCCCTGGCATGGGCCTGGTGGTAGGGGCGGGCACCCTTGAAGCTGGGCAGGAAACTGTGATGAATATTGATGGCTTTGCCTGACAGGGCCTGGCATAGGTTATTGGACAATATTTGCATATAGCGCGCCAATACGACCAGATCAATATTCTCGCGCTGGACCAGATCCAGAACTTGCTGCTCCTGGGCAGCGCGGGTGTCTGACGTGACCGGCAAGTAATGGAACGGTACGCCGTACGAACCCGCCAGCGCCGCGAAGTCATTGTGGTTGGATACGATGCCGGCGATCTCTACCGGCAACTGTCCGCTATGCGTGCGAAACAGCAAATCGTTCAGGCAATGCCCCTGGCGACTAACCAGGATCAGCAGGCGCGCCTTGCGCTGGGCGTCATAAATCTGGGCCTGCATGTCGAAGCGATTGGCGACCTTGGCGAATGAACTTTCCAGGTCTTGTACATTGGCGGCTTGAGGCAAATGAAAATGTACCCGCAGGAAAAACCGTTCTGTGCCGAGATCGCCGAATTGTTGTGCGTCGATAATGTTGCCGTGCAAATTCAGCAACCAGCCGGATACGCTGTGCACAATGCCGATGCGGTCGGGGCACGAAAGGGTAAGTATGTAATCGTTCATCAATAAAGCTCAGGCTGCGTGTGATGCTTGCGCAAGGGCAAGACGGGTGGATAGCGCCAGGGCCAGGCAAGAGGTCAGCCCCGGGGATTCAATGCCAAACAGATTTACCAGGCCTGCAATGCCATGGCTGGCTGGGCCGGAAATCAGGAAATCGGCCGCAGGCGATGCCGCGTCGACGATCTTGGGGCGCATCCCTGTGTAGCCTGGATTTAGCGCGCCATCGGGCAGTTCGGGCCAGAAGCGCCGTACGGCGGTATAAAAGGCATTGGCGCGGCTGGGGTCAAGAGTATAGTCTTCGTGGTCTATCCATTGTGTATCTGGGCCAAACTTGGCTTGCCCGCCCAGATCCAGGGTCAGGTGTATGCCCAGCCCGGCGCTGTCAGGCATGGGGTAGATGAGCCGGCTGAAAGGCGAGCGCCCAGACAGGGTGAAATAACTGCCTTTGCAAAAATAGGCCTGAGGAACATGTGCGTCGGGCAGGCCTTGCAATTGGCGGGCTACCGATGGCGCCGACAGGCCGGTGGCATTGATCAGGCAATTGGCGCTTAGTGTCATGGGTTCGGCGCCTTCGAATTCCAGTACGAATTCGCCGCTGTCTCGTATCTGGCCCCGGCTGAAGCGCGTATGGAAAACACATTGTGCGCCCTGGCTTTCGGCATCGCCTTGCAATGACAGCATCAAGGCGTGGCTATCGATAATGCCGGTCGAGGGAGACACCAGTGCGGCGTCGCAGGTCAGTGCGGGTTCGAGCTCGCGTGCCTGTGCACCGCTGATTTTATACAGGTCGTCAACGCCATTGAGCCGTGCCTGCTGGGCGATAGTTCCCAGTTGCGCGCTTTGTTCTGGCGTTGCGGCAACAATCAGCTTGCCCAGGCGCTGATGCGGTATGTTGCGCGCCGCGCAATATTCATACAGCATTTGCTTGCCGGCGACGCAGAGCTTGGCTTTCAGGCTGTTTTGCGGGTAATAGATACCGGCGTGTATGACTTCGGAGTTGCGCGAACTGGTGCCGGTACCTATGGTTTCAGCGGCTTCGACGAGTAAAACCTCTCGTCCCGCCAGGGCCATTTCGCGCGCCACGGCCAAACCGACTACACCGGCTCCCAGGACGACGCAGTCTATATCTGTTGTCATAAAATGTCCTGCATAGTGAATACCTGTACCAGCCGCCTAATCGTTGGATATGGGTTCGGTGGATGGGGTCAGGTCGAAGTCGCCCGCATGGTAAACCAGAGGCAAGTGGAAGTTGCGCTGACAGCGTTCGACCTGGGCAATGAAAACAAGATGGTCGCCAGCTTCGTACTGCGTCATGTTGCGGCATTCGAACCAGGCAGAGCAGTCCGGGTCATCGAGCATGAGCGTGCCGCCCGGCGCGCGCGTTAGTGCCTGGTTGTTGAAACGGTCGGCTTGTGGGCCGTAAGCGAAGCGCTTGGCCAGGTGCAGTTGGGTGGCCGACAGCACGTGAATGACGTAGCGTTCGGCCTTCTGGAAATGAACCAGTGATGATGCTGCCCTGGACAGGCTCCACAGTACGATGGGGGGGTCGAGGGAAACCGAATTGAACGAACTGATGGTGAGCCCCATAGGTATTTTTTGGGTGCGGGACTCGGTGGTAATGATGGTTACGCCAGTCGCAAAGCGGCCCAGTGCCGAGCGGAAAAAACGGGTATCGAAATCTGGCGGTGTTGCGATCATGGTGGGCTTTGACAGGTGCTTAAGGCGCCAGGCGCTGCAGCGTCCAGCTGTTATCGGCGCCGAGCGTGTACACCAGGCGATCATGCAGGCGTGATGGGCGGCCTTGCCAGAACTCGATGTGGTCGGGTTTAAGGCGATAGCCCCCCCAGTGCTCGGGGCGGGCAGGGTTGGGGCCCAGCGAGGCAGCCAGTTGCAGGGCGCGGGCTTCGAGTTCGGCGTGGGTAATGGGCTGGCTTTGCGGCGATACCCAGGCACCTATGCGCGAACCCAGCGGCCGGCTGTGGAAGTATTCGTCGGATTCGGCGGCGGCTACTTTTTCTATGCTGCCTTCCAGCCTTACCTGGCGTTCAAGGGCTGGCCAGAAAAACAGCAGGCTGGCGTAGGGGTTATCGGTTAATTCCCGGCCTTTGCGTGAGCCGTAATTGGTGAAGAAAACAAAGCCGCGTTCATCAAACCCCTTGAGCAGCACGATGCGCGCCGATGGCCGACCTGCCGCCGTAGTGGTGGCCAAGGTCATGGCGTTGGGTTCGGGCACCTGGGCTTGCAGCGCTTCGTTGAACCAGAGTGTGAACTGTTCAAGTGGCGTGTCGGCCAGCGAGGCTTCCAGCAGTTCGAATTTTTCGTATTTTTTTCGAATATCGGCTACAGACATGGCGACAGAATAAAAAAAGGACAGACCAGTAGTTTACCGGAACCCGACATAAATAGCGGCGCTGCTACAGGTTGTCTGTTGCGGCCTCGTGCAAGGCGCGTACCAGGGCTTGTAAACGCTGGTCCTGAATATTGGATTGCTTCAGTGCTTGCGCGGTTTCGAGCACGTATTCTATGCACGGGCCGTAGCTGCCGTGGGCTCTGCGCACAATGTCGACCAGGCGCTCGGTGCTTAGTCCGCGTACGTAGGCTTCGGTATGGCGGTTGATGGTAAAGGCGAGTGCGCTGATGACCCCCTGGTCGGTGCGGCAGTTAAGCCATCTGGGTATATAGGCGCCGCCGGGCATTTCACGACGCCATAGCGCTTCCATGGTGGTCGGGACTTCGTGGGCTGGAATGCGGTAGGCCATGCCACGGCAGGAACCGCCCTGGTCAAGTGCAAATACCAGACCGGGCTGTTCGGGGGTGCCGCGATTGATGCGCGACCACAGGCATAGCGCCCTATGGTAGCCATGCAGCAAAGCAGCGCGCTGTTCGGTAAAGTGGAATTCAGGCCGCCAGACTAGCGAACCGTAACCGTATACCCATACATCGTCGCCGGCTTTCCAGGAGGCAAGGGCATCTAGCATGGATGCATGGCGTTCGGCGTCAGTCAGGCGGCGAAAGAGGTGCGGTGCTGGTTCGAGGGTTGAGTTCACGTGCTTCAGGCGATAACAATATAGGTGGATAATATAAGCATTTTAAAGCACTTGCGGGGGCGCTGGTCTGATAATCAGGCTGGGCATGGTACCGTTGCACTACTTTTTATCTTGTTTTACGCGAATATGCCTGATAGCAGCCAATTTGATGCTGAACGCCGTTTTGGCGGCCTTGAACGCTTATATGGTCCCGACAGCCTGCAATACCTGCTTGGGGCGCATGTTGTGGTGGCGGGCATAGGCGGGGTGGGTTCATGGTGCGCTGAAGCGCTGGCCCGCTGCGGTGTGGGCGCGATCAGCCTGATAGACCTCGACCATATCGCCGAATCCAATATCAACCGGCAACTGCATGCGCTGACTGAAACTCTGGGGCAATCCAAGGTGGCCGCCATGGCTCAGCGCGTGCATGGCATTAATCCGGCGTGCCGGGTGCAAATGCTGGATGACTTTGTTGGCCCCGACAACGTGGCGGAATTGTTCGCGCCTGACGTCGGTTTCGTCATCGATTGCACCGACCATGCGCAGGCTAAAATTGCCATGGTGCTGGAGGCGGGCCTGCGCAAAGTCCCTATCGTTGTGTGCGGCGGTGCGGGCGGTAAAACCAGCCCGTTAAGCTTGCGTGCCGGCGATTTATCGTTGGCGGTGAACGACGCCTTGTTGGCCAAGTTGCGCAATACCCTGCGCCGACAACACGGTTATCCCAAGGCATCGGATCATGCCGGCAAGCCGCGCAAACGGGTGCCGAAAATGGGCGTCAAAGCCTTGTGGTTCGACCAGCCGGCGTTATTGCCCGCGCAGTGGCAAACGCCCGACAACATTGACCAGGATGGCGCCTTGCAAGGATTGTCTTGCGCCGGCTACGG
Organism: Alcaligenaceae bacterium; assembly: GCA_013416445.1. Classification (GTDB taxonomy): domain Bacteria; phylum Pseudomonadota; class Gammaproteobacteria; order Burkholderiales; family Burkholderiaceae_B; genus Pollutimonas. Next base: position 3,923 of record JACCER010000007.1, on the reverse strand, counting down.
GTCGATAGTTACGGTTACCGCCGCTATGGGCCTGGCTGCTGCGAACGAAGCCGTACAGTGGCTGTTGTCGAATAAGGCAGGGTGATGGTGATGGGTGTCGGATGACGCGCCTTGCGGCGCTAATCCGACCTACACTTGAGGCCAGTAATCCGACAAACCATGTCCCAAAAGGAGACCCCCAACAGTGAATGACATGCTTTCAGCAGATCAGGATATATCCGATGATATGCCCGAGGATGATATCAAGCGGCAAGAGCCTCGGTTCTGGCGCGATGATGGCTGGACCGCGCGCGTGATCAAGAACGAAGACGATGACGGCTGGGCCGTGGAAATGATCCTGGACGGCGAGGACGAACCTGCGTTGGTCGGGCCGTGGACCATGGGCCGCAACAAAAAAGACCCCAAGCCACTGGACGGCGCCGCTTTTTACACGCTGGTCAAGACGGCATCCGAGGTGTTGCGCCGGCACGAACAACAATTGCATGCCATGCTGCATAAAAGCCTGAAAGTCAGAACAGCAACAGGCCGGCTGACGATCAAGCTGGACATCACGCCTGACGATGATCATCCGTATGCCATGCTAAGCGCCTATGACGAGGCTGAAGAGCAACTGGCGCAGGTGGAAGTTGCACCCAATTTCAAATTAAACGCTGAAAGCGCCGAGAAGTGGATAGCGAACGAATTCAGAAAGCCGGGTTAAGCGAATCGCTTTACGCCACACCCCGCATTTCCTGCTCGTAACGCAAGCGGGCTTCTTCTTCCAGGCGGGCGTCTTCCAGGTCATCCATCAGGGCTTCCAGGTCGACTGGTCGTGTGTCTGCCTCGACGTGGCCGGTTAATTGGGTGTTGATATCCAGTTCGCCGGCTTCAAACTGTTGCCAGATTTCCTTGCCATACTGGGTGGCCAGCAATTGCGGCGCAAACTGCCCGAAGAAGCGCGCAAGGTTGTCAACATCGCGTTCGAGCATGGTTGCTGCTTCGCTGTTGCCGGCGGCATCAACGGCTTGCGGCAGGTCGATAATGACCGGCCCGTCTGTCGCCAGCAGAATATTGTATTCAGACAGGTCGCCATGTATGACTCCGGCGCACAGCATGCGCACGACTTGGGTCAGCAACTGGCCGTGCAGGTCTAGCGCCAGTTCTTCGGTCATGTCGATGTCACCCAGGCGTGGCGCCACATTGTCGGACTCATCGACCACCAATTCCATCAGCAGCACGCCATCGGTGCATATATACGGCTGCGGGACACGTACGCCAGCGTTGGCCAGGCGAAACAAGGCATCGACCTCGGCGTTTTGCCAGAGCTCTTCCTGTATCTGGCGCCCATAGCGCGTGCCTTTTTCCATTGCCCGCGCTTGACGGCTGTTTTGCACCTTGCGGCCATCCCGGTACGAAGCGGCCTGCCTGAAGCTGCGTTGCTTGGCGTCTTTGTAGACCTTGGCGCAACGCGTGGCGTCGCCGCTGCGCACCACGTAAACAGTCGCTTCTTTGCCGCTCATCAATTGGCTGATGACTTCGTCGATCAGGCCTTCTTCGACCAGCGGGATCAGGCGCTTGGGTGTTTTCATACGCTAGCCCATGCTTGGCGATGGCGTTTGTTGCGGCGCAACAGGCCAATGGCTGGATGGCGCGGCGAGGATGAAACTAGAGAGAGTGATGAAGTCATGCCCGATTATACGGGCGGGGCGGGCAGCTTGCCCAACTGGAGTGTGTAGAGTGAAATATGCCTGGATGGAATCGGAAGTTATTGTTTTTATTATCTTGTTACCACTATCGCCCTGCTCATGGGGTTATTAGATCCTTGTTATCTCCAGCTTGTACAATCCGGGCTGTTTTTACCGGATAAATGTTAATTGTGCTATGAATAAGTATGCTTTTCAACTGGCTTTCGCCTATATGGGCGTCATTATTGGGGGTGGATTCGCCTCGGGCCAGGAAATTCTTCAGTTTTTTACCGGCTACGGTATTGCCAGTATTGCTGGCACGATAGTGGCAGGCCTGCTGTTCGCTTTTCTGGGCATGCAAGTGGCTCGCGTCAGTACGCAGTTGCAGGCGCAATCCCACAACGATGTGCTTGTCGCGCTGTTTGGACGTCATGCGGGCGCCATCATGGACATCATGCTGACCTTCTTCCTGTTTGGTGTGGGCGTTGCGATGCTGGCAGGTACTGGGTCGTTGTTCAAGCAGCAATTCGGCTTGTCGCCCGTGGTTGGCGGGGTATTCATGACCGTGTTGGTCATTCTTACCTTGTGCCTGAATGTCAAGCGCATTATCGAGCTGGTCAGCTTGGCCACACCCTTGTTGATTGCATTGGTCCTGGTCATTACCACCTATGCTTTGATCAGCAGTAATGTCGACACTGACCAATTGCTGGCGCTTAGCCAGAAGCAGGAAACCGTAGCGCCGCACTGGGCCTTGGGCGCGGTGCTTTATGCGTCGTTCAATATCGCGGTGGGTTTCCCCATGCTGGCGGTCATTTCGGGGCGCACCCTGGACAAAAAGACCACCATGATGGGTGGTTTGCTAGGCGGCGTCGGGCTGGGTTTGCTGATTCTGTTGTTGAACATCAGCCTGTTTTCCAACCTGAATCAGTTGCAAGGCGCTGAATTGCCCACCCTGATGCTCGCTACGCGCATGTCGCCTGTGCTTGGCATCTTGATGACCATTTCCATCACTTGCATGATCTATAGCACGGCGGTCGGCATGTTCTTTGCCTTCAGCGCGCGTTTTTCGCGCCCTGAAACCGGCCGCTTTCGCGTGGTCAGCCTGTTGTCATGCAGCATAGGCCTGTTGCTTAGCTTTGTGGGCTTCACCAAGCTTATCGGTACGGTTTACCCTTTGTTGGGCTACTTGGGTTTGTTGCTAATTGCCGCCATCGCTTTTAGCTGGTTTCGCAGTCGTTCGCACCAAAGTGCTATCGTTACCGATAACGCTTAACATTTTGTAGGGGCATCATGCCCGTTCAGTTGATAGAAACCATTCGGGTCGAACCCGGGCGCCATGCTCCGCTGCTATCGGGGCATTGGCGGCGGTTGCAGAACTCTTGCCGGGCGCTGGGCTGCACCTGGCCTGGCGCAGGCTTGGTTCAGGCCGTGCAACAGGATATTGATCAGTTGGATGCAGGGCTGGCTTATCGCTTGCGGCTTTTGCTTAACCGCGACGGGGAATATTCAATAACCACCAGCACGCTGCCCGACACGCTTCAGCCTGTTAGCTTGCAGCTTAGCTCCATTGCCTTGCAGGCTGATCTAGCATGGCTGCAGCATAAAACTACGCATCGGCCCTGGTACGACGCAGCACAGCAGTGGTTGACTGAAAATCCCGGTTTTTTCGATGTGGTGTTTTGTAATGCTCAGGGTGAGGTCTGCGAAGGCAGTCGCAGCAATATCTATATATTGAATAGTGATGGCATTTGGTTGACGCCGCCCGTAGATTGCGGATTGCTGCCAGGAGTGCAGCGCCAAGCCTTGCTGGATGGCGGCTTGGTGCAAGAGGCGCGTATAAGCCGGCAGGATTTACAGCAAGCCAGCGCCATTCGTGTATCCAATGCCTTGCGTGGGTGGTTGGATGCGGAGTTGGTTGTCGGATAATTGTGGTGTGTTGCTGGTCGGATTACGTGCTTAGTGACGCTAATCCGAATGGCGCTTATGTAAGGTTTTCGTAGGTCGCGCTACAGTGCGGATGCTGTCGTGGTCTTCCGTTATTGGGAGCCGGCGTGTGCGGTTTTTTCGTTCTTGCGAAAGTCGGGTGTTGTGGGTGACTTTTGTTCTTGCGAAAGTCGGATGTTGTGGGTGACTTTTGTTCTTGCGAAAGTCGGGTGTGTCGGAGGCTGTTTCGGCTTCACGCGCTGCGCCCCTGGCGGGGTTCCCGTTACGTTCAGCGCCATCGAGGCGTCCGCGGAACTCGCCCGGTCGGACCAGTGG
>JACCER010000006.1 GCA_013416445.1 Alcaligenaceae bacterium | reverse complement strand
GCTGACGAAGGGAAGCCGGGGGCTGTCGGCGGCCGTTGTTTGAGCGCAGCGAGTTCGGCCGACGCCCGGCTGTACGAGGCAGACGCGGAAACAAGCACGCCGTGCCGCACTGAGCTTCACCCACCCCGGACAACGTCATAAGAAACCAGACAACGTCATAAGAAACCAGACAACGTCATAAGAAACCAGACAACGTCATAAGAAACCAGACAACGTCATAAGAAACCAGACAACGTCACTAGACCCAGGTAGTATCACCAGAACTAGACAGCGTCGCTAACAACCATAGCAGCCGCGACCGTTCCATCACGCCACCCGTGTTTTCGCCCCCACACCCCGGTAGCTATTCATCAACTCAGCACGCCTGAGCGCAGCAGCCTCCAGGCTCTTTTCCTTCACGTGTCCGAATCCTCGGATATCATCCGGCAGACTCGCCAGTTCCAGTGCCGCTGCCAGATTTTGCTCGGACAAACTGTCAGCAAACTCATTCAACAGTTCAAAATACTCACGCACCAATTCGCGTTCTTGACGTCTTTCCTGTGTCTTGCCAAAGACATCCAAAACCGTACCCCGCAAGCCCTTCATTTTTGCCAGCACCTTGAACACTGACATCACCCACGGACCGAACTTCTTCTTTACCAACTGGCCCTTGTCGTTGCGCTTGGCCAATAACGGCGGCGCCAGATGGAAATTCAACTGATAATCACGACCTGGCTCGCCTTCAAACTGTGCCCGCAGCTTGTCTGTAAAGACCGGATCTATATACAGCCGCGCCACCTCGTATTCGTCTTTGTAGGCCATGAGTTTGGCCAGATTTCGGGCTGCGGCGCGCGTCAGGCGTAGTGCCTTGCCGCCAGGCAGTGCGATTTCGCGCTTGCGTATCAACTGTACGGCATCGGTATAGCGCCGCGCATAAGCGGTGTCTTGGTAGGCAGCCAGCCACTGCGTGTTGCGCGCTATGGTCTGGTCCAGTGTTTCCGGCATGGCAATAACCGTAGCCGCAGTTTCCTTTTTTCCCAGATCCGGCGCGATCGCAGCCGCCCCATGGTGCGCCGCTGCACGACCCCACTCGAATGCCGATACATTCTTTTCTATTGTGATGCCGTTCAGCTCAATAGCGCGCAACAGGCTTGCGTACGACAATGGTACCCAGCCCTTTTGCCAGGCGTAGCCCAGTAATAGCGGGTTGGCGTATATTGCATCGCCCAACAGCCGCAGGGCCAGCGCATTGGCGTTGAGGAATTCGCAGGCTTGCCCTATGGAGCGCGTCAGGTCTTGTGTGGCCGCTGCCTCGGGAAACTGCCATTTGGGATTGCGGATGATGTCGGCGGTGGGAATTGGGGCGCTATTGATCGCCGCCTTGGTTATGTCTTTTTGCGCGCAAGACAAGACATCGGCCGAGGTCGTGACAATGGCGTCGCAACCAATAATCAGTTCGGCTTCGCCAGTGGCTATACGGGTTGCGTGGAGATCGTCGGGATGGGCGGCAATTTGCACGTGGCTCAGTACTGCGCCGCCTTTTTGCGCCAGGCCGGCCATGTCGAGCACCGTCACACCTTTGTTTTCCAGGTGAGCTGCCATGCCCAGCAGGCTGCCTATGGTAACGACGCCGGTGCCGCCTATGCCAGTCACCAGTATGCCGTAGCTGCCGTTGATGGCGGGTAGCACAGGCAAAGGAAGGCTGCTATTGCCGGCGCCGCCAGTTGCATCCACTTGCGGCTTGGGTTTTTTAAGCTGTGCGCCCTCGGCGGTGATAAAGCTGGGGCAAAAGCCGTTGACACAGGAAAAATCCTTATTGCAGGACGACTGATTGATTTTTCGCTTGGTGCCAACAGGCGTGTTCAGCGGTTCGACCGACAAGCAGTTGGACTTGACCGAGCAGTCGCCACAGCCTTCGCAGACCGCATCGTTGATGAATATGCGCCGTGCCGGATCGGGGTAGGTACCGCGTTTGCGGCGGCGCCGTTTTTCAGTGGCGCAGGTCTGGTCATAAACCAATACAGTGGTGCCTTCGGTTTCGCGCAGTTCGCGCTGCACCCGGTCGAGTTCGTCGCGGTGGTATACAGGAGGATTACCCACCAGTTTTATACCCTGGAACTTCTCGGGCTCGTCGGTGACGATAACCACTTTCCTTGCGCCTTCGGCCTGAACCTGGGCGACCACGTCGGTCACTTTCAAGATGCCGTCAACCGGCTGGCCGCCTGTCATGGCGACTGCATCGTTGTAAAGTATTTTGTAGGTAATATTGGCGTTGGCGGCGATGGCGGCACGTATCGCCAATATGCCCGAATGAAAATAGGTGCCATCGCCAAGGTTGGCGAAAACATGCTTTTCGGTGGTGAATGATTTCTGGCCTATCCATGCCGCGCCTTCGCCGCCCATATGGCTGAAGGTCTCGGTTTTACGGTCCATCCAGATGCTCATGTAATGGCAGCCGATGCCGGCCAGGGCTCGCGAACCTTCGGGCACGTTGGTAGAGGTATTGTGCGGGCAGCCTGAACAGAACCACGGCTTGCGCTCGGTGGCAATGGCGGGTTGTTGCTGCTCGCGTTCTTTGGCGTCGATAATGGCAATACGCGCAGCTATTCGCGCCCGTATTTCAGCGGGCAGGTCGGTTTTATCCAGACGCTTGGCAATGGCGCGTGCGATCAGCGCGGGCGACAGCTCGGCGCTGGCTGGCAACAGCCACTGGCCGCGTGGCACCGACCATTCTCCGCCCGCGTTGTCTTTTTCGTCGAATTTGCCATATACCCTGGGGCGTACGTCGTCGCGCCAGTTATACAGTTCTTCTTTTAGCGCATATTCCAGTATCTGGCGCTTTTCCTCGACCACAAGGATTTCTTCCAGGCCGGTGGCAAATTCTCGTGCGTCTTGTGCATTCAATGGCCAGACGCAGCCGATTTTCATCAGGCGTATGCCTATGCTGGCGCAGGTGTTTTCGTCTAACCCCAGGTCGGCCAAGGCCTGGCGCGTATCCAGGTAGGCCTTGCCTGCCGTCATGATGCCAAAGCGCGGCCGCGGCGAGTCAATGACAATACGGTTGAGTTTGTTGGCGCGGGTATAGGCCAGTGCTGCATACCACTTGTAGTCGATCAGGCGGGCCTCCTGGACCAAGGCCGGATCGGGCCAGCGCAGGTTCAGGCCATCGGGTGGCAATATGAAGTCATCGGGAATAATGATACGGGCGCGGTCGGGGTCGATGTCGACCGAGGCGGTGGATTCGACCACTTCGGTAACGCATTTCATGGCGACCCACAGGCCGGAGTAGCGGCTCATGGCCCAGCCGTGCAACCCATAATCCAGATATTCCTGAACATTCGATGGGTAAAGGACGGGAATGCCGGCTGCCTGCAGGGCGTGTTCCGACTGGTGCGCAACGGTTGAAGATTTGGCGCCGTGGTCATCGCCAGCCAGCACCAGCACGCCGCCGTGGCGCGCCGTGCCGGCTGAGTTGGCGTGCTTGAAAACGTCCATTGACCTGTCTACGCCTGGCCCTTTTCCGTACCACATGCCAAAAACGCCGTCGCGTGTAGCGTCGGGGTAAAGCGTGACTTGCTGGGTGCCCCATACCGAGGTCGCGGCCAGGTCTTCGTTCAGGCCAGGCTGGAAGACGATATCGTTATCGTGCAAATGCTTTTTGGCTTTCCACAAAGCCTGATCAAGGGCGCCCAAAGGCGAACCGCGATAGCCGGAAATAAAGCCCGCCGTATTCAGTCCGGCAGCCCGGTCACGCGCTTTTTGCAGCATGGGCAAGCGTACCAGCGCCTGTGTGCCGCTCATGTAGGCTCGGCCGCGTTCCAGGGTGTATTTGTCGTCCAGGGATACTTGGGCGAGCGCTGATAGTACCGCCTGATCAAGGGGGGCATTCATTTGGGCCAGTCTCCGTTATACATAGATTATGGTCCCAGTGTATGGGGTAACTGCGCTATCGTAAAATCAAATTTTCAGCTATCAGGTATAAATAAAGCAGATGAAAAGCGAAGTCACGCTGAGGCAGTTCCGGTGCTTTATCGCCGCCGCCACATCAGGCCAGTTCTCCAGCGCATCAATCAATACATACAAGGGCTAAGGCACCAACGAAATCCCCACCCGCACCTGACCAGGGCTTTTATGGTTGTAACCAAGCAGTGTTTCCCCATAACCCTTGAAATACTGCACGTGCAAATAACCATTCATGTTCAGGAAGGTCCGGCGTAGCGGCCAGGCGGCTTCAATCTGACTGGCGTTGTGGCTGGCCCGCCCCTGGCGATACAAGCCCGACAATACCAGGCCATTGTCCTGCGCCCAACGCAGTTTCCAGTCTATATGGCCGGCATAATCTGAGTAGTCTGAATTTTCGTTGGATACACCGAAATATCCTTTGACGCGCGGCGCAAAAGTCAGTGTGCTGCCGCCATCGAAGCGATAGTTGAATTCCGGCTGTATATAGCCATAGTTAATCGAACGCGAGTCATTGCCGCTTTTGCCATTTGATTCATGCTCTACCCCCGTGGCCAGCCCCACGAACCAGTCCTTGCCGGGCGCTTGCCACAAGGCGTCTTTATGCCAGAACAGGCTGGGTTTAAATGAAGTGTCTACAAAAGGGCGGGAGTCTGATTCCAGGTCCCACAACGCGGTTTGTGTATAGCCCAAGTAGATATTGTCTTCAAACTTGGGGGCGAGCGGATCGTCAGGGGTGAATAAACGATATTTAAAGCTGACCTGATAGCGTGCATTGAGGCCGTTTTTGTTGCCTATGTCGAAGTAAACCGGTTCGTGCGGAGAAATCGCGCTGCGGAAATTATCGAGTGCCGAAGACGGGCTGGTTAACTGCCTAGATGCAACAGAAGGCCCTTGCGTAACAGAAGCGCCGGTTGCAGCGACTACGCTGGCGGGCAGGGCAGGGTCGTTGCGCTGGCCGTCTTGTGCAGCGCCAGCATCCACCACCGGGCCAGTTGCTGGCGTGCCTGATACCGGGCTTTTTTCCAGCGGGCTGGTGTCTAGCGCCAGCAACGTTGGTTCCCCTTCCACATTGACTGCTTGCAGGCCCTTGACCTTGGTCGGCACCACGGCACGCCAGGTGAGTTTCACGAAATTGTTGACCGGCACATTGACTTGCCCGGCACCGGATGACAGGTAAGCCAGGCTGCGGATGGCATCGCCCTTTTGATTGCGCCATTGCAGCACCAGGCTGTTTGGCGCCGTCCAGGCTATGGCCGTATCGGTGTCGTTAAACAGCAAGCCGGTGATCTCGATCGTTTCGCCCGCCAGCGCCTGGGGGCGATCCAGTTTGTAGGTGATGCCGGCAAAGGCGGAACTGGTCGTTAGTGCGACAAGCAGTGATGCAAGAGTTCGCAAGAGATACTTGAAAGGCGGGGAGTAGCGGGTCATTAATGTTGGAGCCAGATGTTTTTATCGATAAGCGGGAAACTGTAGCATCTGACCAGCTTGTGCACGCTACCTATTGTAAGTAGTTCGCTTAAGGGATACGTGATAATTTCCGGCGCGTTGGTTTATAGCGCGCAAGTGCCCGAATTCAGTGGCTTTTCCGGTTTCCGCCGCAACACGTTAAAATGCGCGCTCTGCACTGAACAATGCGGCAGTAGCTCAGCTGGATAGAGCACGGGCCTTCTAAGCCCGGGGTCGGGGGTTCGAGCCCCTCCTGCCGCGCCATGCAATCAAAATAGATTGCATCTACTCCTTAGCAGCAATTCAAGGCCGCGCACGACCCCAATGTTTGCAAAAAAAACGGCGCGCAGCAAAGCCTCGGTCAAGCATCAATCGTAGCCAGTGTTTCAAACCGCTCAAGGTGGCCCTGGCCTGCTTTTATTTCAGTCCAATCGCACATCCCGAAATCAATGACTGCCAGCCCTGCTGTTGGATACTCTTGTTCCAGTCTGCCGATGGCCGATGCTTTTCCACTGCCAGTCAGGCTGGCAGCCAATCGCTCAAATCCGGGGTTGTGGCCGACCAGCAGCAAAACATGAACAGAGGCGGCTGTTTCCCTGATGACCTCAAGCAGCGTGTCTGTGGTGGCTTCATAAATGCGAGTCTCGTTTTGGCGGCTAATTGGCTTGGCAAAGGATTCGCAGACCAGTTTCCAGGTCTCTTGCGCCCGGCGCGCTGTTGAAACAACGACAAGATCGGGAATCAAGCCTTGGCTGCGTAGGTATTCGCCCATGGCTTTGCATTGCCTGCGCCCGCGTAACGCAAGAGGCCGGTCATGATCTTGGACAGAGTCAGGAGTGTCGGCTTTGGCGTGGCGAAGCAGCATGAGTCGGCGCATGAGTTAGTTCCTTGCAAGGTCTGGTTGTGTCTTGATCATAGCAAGTTCGTTTTTCAGCTTTATATTCTTGCCAGGTTGTCGTATCGGATTACGGCACTGTGTGCCTGATTCGAACTACAAAAGCGTGTACGAGCCCCAAACCGATGCATGCCGTCTTTTTCAAGAGCGTTACCTTTTCCTGATGTGTCAGGGTTATCACTAGGGAAATTTTCTCGCCTTATTTTTTATCGAACTCTATGATGAGTTTATATAACTAGTCAATACAAAAGGAGCAAACCGCATGAACGGCAAGGTGTTTATCGGTGGTAAGTGGCTGGCGCCAACGTCAGGTAAAACCATCCCTGTCATTGACCCCGGAACCGGGGAAATATTCAATGAAATCGCCGATGGCGAGGCCGCTGATATTGATCTGGCTGTACAGGCCGCCCGGCGTGCGCTGAAAGGGGAATGGGGCAAGTTTACGGCGGTTGAACGTGGTCGCGCCTTGTCCCGCTTAGGGCAAAAAGTGCTGGAACACTACGATGAACTGGTCGAGCTTGAATCGCGCGACTGCGGCAAGGTGCTGGCTACCGCCCGTAACGACATCAAGTTGCTTGCGCGTTACTTTGAATTTTATGGCGGCGCCGCCGATAAAGTCCACGGCGAAGTCATTCCCTACCAGAACAACCATGCTGTGCGGGTGGTGCGCCAGCCCTTTGGCGTTTCCGGCCACATCATCCCCTGGAACTATCCTACCCAGATCCTGGGCCGCTCGGTCGGGGCGGCGCTGGCCATGGGCAATGCCGCCGTCATCAAGCCCGCCGAGGACGCCAGTCTGTCTATACTAAGGCTGGCTGAACTGGTGGCCGAAGCCGGTTTCCCAGACGGCTCGTTCAACGTCGTGCCGGGCTATGGCACGACCGCTGGCGCGGCGCTTATTTCGCATCCGGGTGTCAATTTTGTTTCTTTTACTGGTTCGCCGCAAGTCGGCACCATCGTCCAGCAAGAAACCGCGCGCAATTACGTCAAGTGCGTACTTGAACTGGGCGGGAAATCACCCCAGGTCGTGTTTGCCGACGCCAACCTTGATCGCGCTGTTCCGGCCATCATCAACGGCATTATCCAGAATGCCGGCCAAACCTGCTCGGCGGGTTCGCGCTTGCTGATACAGCAGGAAATCTATGACGATGTGGTGGCGCGCATTGCCGATCGCTTCAGCAAACTGCGCACTGGCCAGCAAAGCGCTGACCTCGATTGCGGGCCTATTATCAACGCTAGGCAATTGGGCCGCGTGCAGCGCTTCATTGAAGATGCCGTCAACAGCGGCGCCCGCATCGTCGCCCAGGGGGAGTTGGCCCAAGACTTGCCAGCCAATGGTCTTTACGTGGCGCCCACTTTTTTTGCCGACGTACCGCGCGACCACATGCTAGCCAAAGAAGAAGTCTTTGGCCCGGTACTCATCGCCATGCCGTTCATCGACGAAGCCGACGCCATTGCGCTGGCCAACGACACCGAATATGGCCTGGTGGCGGGCGTCTGGACTGAAAACGGCGGGCGCCAGCAACGCGTAGCTGAAGCCATTAATAGCGGCCAGGTCTTTATCAACTGCTATGGGGCGGGCGGCGGCGTGGAATTGCCATTCGGCGGCTTTGGCAAAAGCGGTCATGGCCGTGAAAAGGGCTTTATGGCACTAGAAGAAATGAGTATCGTCAAAACCATAGTCCACAACTTTGAACAGTAAACGGAGACCCAACATGGCCGCACTGAAGGGAAAAATTGCAATTGTTACCGGGGCTGGCGGGGGCTTTGGCGAAGGCATTGCCCGAGCCTATATTCGCGAGGGCGCCAAGGTGGTTCTGGCCGATATCAATCTAGACGCCGCCGAGCGCCTGGCCAAAGAACTTGGGCAGGATGCCAGTCCGGTGGCATGCGATGTCAGCAAGGCCGACCAAGTCGAAAACATGGTAAACCACACCATCAAAACCTATGGCGTGCCTGATATCCTGGTCAATAACGCCGGCACCACCCATAGCAGCCAGCCCATGCTCGATGTCGACGAGGCTACTTTCGATCTGATTTACGCCGTCAATGTGAAGTCTATCTACCTGACCGCAAAATCCCTTATTCCGCACCTGCGCAAACGTGGAACGGGCGGTTGCATCATTAATGTCAGCTCAACGGCAGGTGTTCGGCCGCGTCCTGGCCTGACCTGGTACAACGGGACTAAAGGGGCGGTCAACACCCTTACGCGCTCGATGGCCATAGAACTAGGCCCCGACCAGATCCGTGTCAACGCCATTTTGCCTGTCATGGGGGCAACCGGCTTGCTTGAGCGTTTCATGGGCATGCCCGATACTCCCGAAAACCGCGCCAAGGTCATAGCCACCATTCCCATCGGCCGCTTATCCATGCCCGAAGATATCGCTGGTGCTGCGGTATATCTGGCCTCAGATGCGGCCGGCCTGGTAACAGGGGTAGAACTCCCCATCGACGGAGGGCGCACTGCCTGACACGCATTCGATGCAATCCGGCACATCACACTGCCTCTAATTCAACCCAATGTGCCTAGAGCGGTCGCCAAGTCCGCCTTTAAGTCATCAATATGTTCCACTCCCACCGACATGCGCACACTGTTGGCCTCGATGCTTGCCGCCAAAATACTTGATTGCGCTATGCACCACGATATCTATGCCCAGCGTGTGCGAATTCTGGTTAAGCGGTGAAGCAAAGGTTTGATAAATTAAGCCTCCTATGTCATTGTTGGCAGCCGGCCCTGGATTAGGCCTAGGATGTGCCTGATTCAAGCTGGAAATCAGCTTGGATGAATGCAAATATTTGAAAATAATACAAAAAAATAATAGCCATTAAATACTTAAAGAATTAATGAAAACAATTATTTGCAGTAATTACTTAAAAAAAATATCAAGCCACAATTACTGATAAAGCTGTTACTTCAACGCTTAATTTTCATCGGGGTAAACCCTAGGTTTTATTGTCTAGGCTTGGTGTTTTGTTGTGGATAGCCAACACAAAGTAAGAAAACTGGTGCTTTTGCACACACGAACATAGCCACAAGGCTCGAATTTTGATGCAATAGCTTCAACTTCCCATCGCGGAGTTAGAAAGAGCAGCAGCACTCATTTTGAAGTCGCTGCTCTGTTTACTCAAATCTACGGAGATTTCATACATGAAAAAGACTCTGCTCGCTGCTGCTCTAACAGTCGGCTTTTTCGGCGTTGCTCAGGCAGAAACATCGGTTACCCTGTACGGTATTGTTGACGTTGGTGTTGGTTACCAAAAAGTTAGCGGCTCCAGCAGCCGTGTTGGTGGTCGTGCTGGCAACAACCTCGACAGCAAGCGTATTGGCCTGGTTCAAGACTTCCAAAACGGCAACCGCTGGGGTCTGAAAGGTTCTGAAGATCTGGGCGACGGCCTGCGCGCTGTGTTCGTTCTGGAAAGCGGCTTTACTATCTCCGACGGCCAGCAGGCTCAAGGTGGTCGTTTGTTCGGTCGTCAGGCAACACTGGGCTTGGCGGGTGACTCCTGGGGTCAATTAGACTTTGGTCGTCAAACCAACATTACTTCCAAGTACTTCGTTGCTATCGATCCGTTCGGCGCAGCGTTTAACCAAGCCAACGTTGGTGCTGCATTTACAGCTGCCAACACAGTTCGCTACGACAACATGGTCATGTACCAGTCGCCTAACTTCTCGGGCTTCCAGTTCGGCGCCGGTTATTCGTTTAACGCTGATGGCAAAGAGCAATGGGACAAGGATGTCACCATTGGTGGTACTAAGTACAACAACAAAGACCTTAACAAGCGTGCCGTTACAACTGGTTTGCGCTATGCAAATGGTCCTGTCAACGTAGCACTGACCTACGAGCAAATGAAAGCGGGTAATCCTGCTGACAACGTTACTCTTAAGTCCTGGAACCTGGGCGGCGCCTACGACTTTGAAGTCGTTAAAGTTTCCTTGGCTTTCGGTCAAACACGTAACGGCCTGTTCGGCGCACAAACGTTTGGTGATGTTAGCGGTGTTCCCCAGACCTTCGTTGGTCAGCGTGGCCTGAAAGTCAATTCCTACCTGGTTGGCGCAACTGCTCCTATCGGTAACGGCAAATTGATGGCTTCGTGGCACATGGCTGATCCACGCAGCGCACCCGATGCTGCTCCTGGCAACTTCGAGTACGACAAACAGCAAGGTTACAGCCTGGGCTACATCCACAACCTGTCCAAGCGCACCACTGTTTACGCAATTGGTTCTTACGTCAAGCACGTACACTTCTTGCCTGATGCAAAAGCGACACTGTTCGCTGTTGGTCTGCGTCACGCGTTCTAATCGGCTTGCATAGCTAGTCTATGCGCCGTAGCAGCCCGGCTTGCCGGGTTGCGGCAAGAACTAAGCTTGTAGCAAAAAACCGCTCTTCGGAGCGGTTTTTTGCGTTGTTGTGGGCTGTAGGTAGAACGCCGTCAGGCACGTAATCCGACGCCAATCGCCCCAAAAATCCCTTCAGCAACCGCCGTATATCTTGCAGCCGCCTCGGCTTGAGAAGCCAGTGGCATCAAAAAAGAGTTTCAAAAGAGCCAGCTCGATACACTCTGTTTCTGGCCGTTTGCTTGTATCATTAAAGTCTGGTTTTGACGTGTTTGGTTATAAAATGTCAATTAAATCAATAGGTTGCGTTATGGCAACACAAATCAGAAAAAATACCCATTAAGTCTTCAAGTAATAGTCAGTCAGCCGGAATTTTGGTGCAATAGATCAACCGCTCTTGCTGCAAAACACACAAGCAGCAGGATTTTTTCGGTAATTGCTCTGCTCATATATTCACGGAGATTTTCAACATGAAAAAGACTTTACTTGCCGCGGCGCTGACAATCGGCTTCGCTGGCGTTGCTCAGGCAGAAACCTCGGTAACCTTGTATGGCATTTTGGACGGCGGTATTGGCTACAACAGAATTACAGGTACAACGAATCGCGGGAATGTGCCTGAAACTGCTGGTCAAAATCTAGACGGCAAAATATTTGGCATGATCAATGGCGTTCAGTCTGGTAATCGCTGGGGCCTGAAAGGCTCCGAAGATCTGGGTGGTGGTCTGCGCGCTGTCTTCCAATTGGAAAGCGGTTTCGATTTAGGGCGTGGCACACAAGCTCAAAGCAATGACAAGAACGATCGTCTTTTTGGTCGTCAAGCTACTTTGGGTTTGGCCAGTGATTCCTGGGGGCAGTTCGATCTTGGTCGTCAGACTAATATTACCTCCAAGTACTTGGCTTCAATTGATCCGTTTGCCGCCGGTTTTGATCAGGCCAATATCGGTGCGGCGTTCACTGCTGCCAATACTGCCCGTTACGATAATATGGTTATGTATCAGTCGCCTGGTTTTTCAGGTTTCCAGCTTGGCGTCGGCTATTCCTTCAATGCTGATGGCGGGCAGTTTGCCGATCGGGATATCGTGGACCCGGTTACCGGTGCTGTCGTCGGCAACACTAAGGACCTGAACAAAAAAGCCATTACATCTGGCTTGCGTTATGCAAATGGCCCTATTAACACCGCATTGACCTATGAACAGGTTAAGTCTGGTTTTACTGGTAGCACAAATGGCGACAACGTCACCATCAAATCGTGGAACCTGGCCGGCAGCTACGATTTCGAGGTCGTCAAGCTGGCGTTGGCCTTTGGCCAGACACGCAATGGTTTATTCCAGTCTCAGTACAATCTTGCAACCACTCCTTATTTTGGCATGGAGGGCTTGAAGGTCAATTCTTATCTGGTTGGTCTTACTGCGCCCATCGGCGCTGGCAAGGTGCTGGCTTCCTGGACCATGGCTGATCCTCGCAGCAATCCCGACAACACGCCCGGGCAGTCTTACGAGAAGCAGCAAACTTACAGCTTGGGCTACACCTACGACTTGTCCAAGCGCACCAATGTTTACGCAATTGGGTCTTACGCCAAGCACGTAGACTTCCTGCCCGATGCAAAATCGACGCTTATCGGTGTCGGTCTGCGTCATCAGTTCTAATCGGCAGGTATGGCTGGCCCGTACGGTTTTGGTGGCCCGTCTTGCCGAGGTATCCGTCAGGCTAAAATAAGTTGGTGCTTAAAGCGAATAACCGCTCTTTGGGGCGGTTGTTTGCGTTGTCGCGTAGCCTGGTGCAATGCATAGGCTTGGATGGGCGCTGACTGCTGGCGCCGGATTATGCTGCTTCTGTGGCATTGTTTGTCGGATTACGCGCCTGGCGGTGCTAATCCAGCCTACGAGCCTTGGTTTTATCGAAATACAGTCCGTTAACCCGAGCTGTATTCGCTGTTGTTATTGATCTGGATCACCAAGATGTTTCAGGCGACCGGGGGGGAGTAGCCAAGGCCTCTCAAAATGCTACAATCTTAGGGTTTACTTATCGAGATTGGTTGCTTGGCATGAATCTGCAAGAGTACTTTCCCGTTTTGCTGTTTATTATCTTCGGGACCGCTATTGGTTTTGCCCTATTAGGGGCAGGGCGCCTGCTGGGGCCGCATCGCCCTTACGCTGAAAAACTTACACCCTACGAATGCGGCTTCGAAGCCTTTGGCGATTCGCGCATGAAGTTCGATGTGCGTTATTACCTGGTTGCGATCCTGTTCATTATGTTCGATCTTGAAATCGCCTTCCTGTTTCCGTGGGCTATTGCCAACGATGCCATCGGCATGGTTGGTTTCTGGACGATCATTGTGTTTTTGGGCATTCTTACCGTGGGCTTTATCTACGAATGGAAGAAGGGCGCGCTTGATTGGGAATAGGGCTTCTTGTGATGTTGTTAGTCGGGTTACGCACTTCGCGCTAATCCGACCTGCGGAATCACATGCAGCCTGTGGGTCGGGTTGGCAGTATGCTTGCGCCCGCCCCGCAAGTCGGGTTATTGCAGCGTAATCCGACACCAGCAAACGCAAACGAAGTCCCCAGTGAAATATATAGGTCAAATTGGCGCAATGTGCGTAATCTGACAGCGCGGCAACAAGTTAATCCGGCATCAATGCAGTCCGGCATTACATAGGCAAAATTATGGCTATCGATGGCATTATGAAAGAAGGTTTTATAACCACCAGCGCAGATAAATTTCTGAACTGGGCCAAAACGGGTTCTTTGTGGCCCATGACGTTCGGCCTGGCTTGCTGTGCAGTCGAAATGATGCACGCAGGGGCGGCTCGTTACGACCTTGACCAGTTCGGTATTATTTTTCGCCCCAGCCCGCGCCAGTCTGACCTCATGATCGTGGCTGGCACGCTGTGCAATAAAATGGCGCCTGCGTTGCGCAAGGTCTACGACCAAATGGCCGAGCCACGCTGGGTGGTGTCCATGGGGTCCTGTGCCAACGGCGGTGGTTACTATCATTATTCGTATTCGGTGGTGCGCGGGTGCGATCGCATCGTGCCTGTCGACGTCTATGTGCCGGGGTGCCCGCCCACGGCCGAGGCGCTGGTATACGGTCTGCTGCAAATGCAGAACAAAATTCGTTTAACAAATACCATTGCGCGCTAAGCCGGCTTGGCTGTCACTTTTAACGTTGAACTGCTTGAAATATGACTCGGCTAGAAACGCTACAAACTAATCTGCAGGCTACCTTCGGTGAATCCATTTCCCTGAAGCTGGCTCTTAACGAACTCACGCTCGAAGTCCAGGCCAAAGACTGGGTCGATACCTGTCTGGCCTTGCGCGATAACGCGCTGCTGGGATTCGATACCTGTATCGACCTGTGCGGCATCGATTATTCCGCGTGGGGCGCGCCCACCTTTGCGCCACAGCCTGGCTTGCATCCGCAGCGCTTTGCAGTGGTCCTGCATTTGCTGTCGGTCCAGCATAATTGGCGCCTGCGGGTACGCGCTTTTGTGCCCAACGACGAATTCCCGGTGCTGCCTACCCTGGTCGAGGTCTGGCCGGCGGCCAACTGGTACGAGCGTGAAGCCTTCGATCTGTTCGGTATCGTGTTTGAAGGCCACCCCGACTTGCGCCGCATACTTACCGACTACGGTTTTATCGGCCACCCCTTCCGCAAAGACTTTCCTTTGTCGGGCAACGTGGAAATGCGTTACGACACAGAGCAGCAGCGGGTCATTTATCAGCCTGTTACGATAGAACCGCGTGAAATTACACCGCGCGTGGTACGTGAAGAAGGTTACGGAGCAGGGCGCTAGACATGGCTGAAATTAAAAACTACACACTGAATTTTGGGCCCCAGCATCCGGCCGCGCACGGCGTGTTGCGCCTGGTGCTCGAACTTGATGGCGAAGTCATACAACGCGCCGATCCGCACATAGGCTTGCTGCACCGCGGTACCGAAAAACTGGCCGAGCATAAAACGTATTTGCAGGCCTTGCCCTACATGGATCGTCTCGATTATGTCTCCATGATGTGCAACGAGCACGCCTATGTGATGGCGGTCGAAAATCTGCTGGGCATCAAGGTGCCTTTGCGCGCGCAATACATACGCGTCATGTTCGACGAAATCACTCGCATACTGAATCACCTGATGTCATTGGGTTCGCACGCCCTAGACGTCGGCGCCATGGCGGTGTTTCTGTACGCCTTCCGCGAACGCGAAGACCTGATGGACTGCTACGAAGCTGTGTCCGGTGCGCGCCTGCACGCAGCCTACTATCGTCCGGGCGGCGTGTACCGCGATCTGCCCGATTCCATGCCGCAATATGGCGAGTCCAGCAAATACCGTGGCGAAAAAGAACGCCGCGCCATGAACGAAGCCCGTTCCGGTTCCTTGCTCGACTTCATCGAAGACTTCACCAATCGCTTCCCTACCTGTGTAGACGAGTACGAAGTCTTGCTCACCGATAACCGCATCTGGAAACAGCGTCTGGTCGATGTAGGTGTAGTGACCCCCGAACGCGCCATGGCACTGGGCTTTACCGGCCCCATGCTGCGCGGTTCTGGTGTCGAATGGGATTTGCGTAAAATGCAGCCCTATGAAGTCTACGATCGCCTCGATTTCGACATCCCCGTGGGTGTCAATGGCGACAGCTACGACCGCTATCTGGTGCGTATCGGCGAAATGCGTGAAAGCAATCGCATTATCCGTCAGTGCGTAGAATGGCTGCGCAATAACCCGGGGCCAGTCATCACCGACAACCACAAGGTGGCTCCGCCTTCGCGCGAACGCATGAAAACCGGCATGGAAGATCTCATCCACCATTTCAAGCTCTTTACCGAAGGCATGCACGTACCCGCAGGTGAAACCTACGCCGCGGTCGAGCACCCCAAGGGCGAGTTCGGCATCTATATGGTGTCCGACGGCGCTAACAAGCCTTATCGCATGAAGATACGTGCACCAGGTTTTGCGCACTTGCAATTCCTAGACGAAATGTCGCGCGGCCACATGATCTCCGACGCCGTGACCATTATTGGTACTCAAGACATTGTGTTTGGCGAAATCGACCGTTAACCGGCATTAGCCAAGGTAAAAAACCGGATCCAAACTATGCTGCTTTCCGAACAAGCCTATAAAAAGATCGACCAGGAGCTCACCAAGTTTCCTGGCGATCAGCAACAATCGGCCATCATGGCCGCGCTTACTATCGCCCAAGAAGAGAAAGGGTGGATATCCAACGATGTCGTCAACGATGTCGCGGCTTATTTAAGCGTGCCGCCTATTTCCGTACAGGAAGTGGCTTCTTTTTACGATATGTACAATAAGCACCCCACAGGCCGCTTCAAAATCACGGTGTGCACCAACCTGCCCTGTGCATTGCGCGACGGGGTGAAGGCCGCCGAATACCTCAAAGAAAAATTGGGCATAGGCTTTCACGAAACCACGCCCGATGGCATGTTCAGCCTGTTCGAAGGCGAGTGCATGGGTGCTTGCGGCGATTCGCCCGTTATGCTCATGAACAACAGGCACATGTGTGTACGCATGTCGTCCGAAAAAATCGACGCAATGATACAAGAACTTAAACAGCACGGAGAGTCGGCATGAGCGCGCCGGGTCTATTGCAGCAATTTTCCCAGGGCCTGATCACTGATCCGGGCAACGACCTGTCCACCAGCATGATCTTCCATGATCGTCACATCAGCCCGCAAATCGTGGAAGGCCTGAATGGTGAAAACTGGGGCCTGGAAGACTACGTTAAACGTGGCGGCTACGAAGCACTGCGCAAAATCCTTACCACCGGTATGACACCCGATGAGGTCATTGCTACCGTCAAGGCCTCGGGCCTACGAGGCCGTGGTGGTGCGGGCTTCCCAACCGGCCTGAAGTGGAGCTTCATGCCGCGCACTTTGCCGGGCCAGAAATACCTGGTGTGCAACTCCGACGAAGGCGAACCTGGTACCTTCAAAGACCGCGATATCCTGCGCTTCAACCCGCATATCGTCATCGAAGGCATGGCTATTGCCGCTTATGCCATGGGCATTACCGTGGGCTATAACTACATTCACGGTGAAATCTTCGAAGTCTACGATCGCTTTGAAGTGGCTCTCGAACAGGCTCGCGCAGCCGGGTTCCTGGGCGATAAAATCCTGGGCTCCGAATTCAACTTTCAACTGCACGCATTCCACGGCTACGGCGCCTATATCTGCGGCGAAGAAACCGCCTTGCTGGAATCGCTGGAAGGCAAGAAAGGCAATCCGCGCTTCAAGCCGCCTTTTCCGGCCAGCTTCGGCCTGTACGGCAAGCCCACCACCATCAACAATACAGAAACCTTCGCTGCCGTTCCCTGGATCTTCCGTAACAGCGCCGAACAATACCTGGAAATTGGCCTGCCCAATAATGGCGGCACCAAGCTGTTTTCGGTATCCGGCGATATCGAATTGCCCGGCAACTACGAAGTCCCCCTGGGTACGCCGTTCAGCAAGCTGCTGGAACTGGCGGGCGGGATGCGCGGCGGGCGCAAGCTCAAGGCCGTGATTCCTGGCGGTTCCAGCGCGCCGGTATTGCCTGCCGACATCATGATGCAAACCACGATGGACTACGATTCCATCGCCAAGGCCGGTTCCATGCTGGGTTCGGGCGCGGTTATCGTCATGGATGAAACCCGTTGCATGGTCAAGTCGCTGATGCGCTTGTCTTATTTCTATTTTGAAGAAAGCTGTGGCCAGTGTACGCCTTGCCGCGAAGGTACGGGTTGGTTGTATCGCATCGTCGAACGTATAGAAAACGGCCAGGGTCGTCCAGAAGACCTGGATGTTCTCGATTCAGTCGCGCATAACATCATGGGTCGTACCATATGCGCGCTGGGCGACGCCGCCGCTATGCCGGTACGCAGCTTCATCAAGCATTTCCGCGACGAGTTCGCACACCACATCAAGCATAAAAGCTGTGTGGTGCCCAAATATCTGTAGGGTCAGGACACGCTAATGGTTGAACTCACCATCGACGGCATTAAAGTAGAAGCCCCCGAGGGCAGCATGGTTATCCAGGCTGCCCACAAGCTTGGGGTATACGTGCCGCATTTCTGTTATCACAAGAAGCTATCCATCGCTGCCAACTGCCGCATGTGTTTGGTCGACGTCGAAAAAGCACCCAAGGCCTTGCCGGCCTGTGCTACTCCCGTCACTAATGGCATGGTCGTGCATACGCGCTCTGAAAGGGCGGTTTCCGCCCAGAAAAGCGTGATGGAATTCCTGCTGATCAATCACCCCCTCGATTGCCCTGTGTGCGATCAGGGTGGCGAATGCCAGTTGCAAGACCTGGCCGTAGGCTATGGCGCTTCCGCATCCCGCTATCAGGAACCCAAGCGCGTGGTGGTCGGCAAGTCCATGGGCCCGCTGATCTCCACCGACGCCATGCAGCGCTGCATACATTGCACACGTTGCGTACGCTTTGGCGAGGAAATCGGCGGCATCAAGGAAATCGGCCTGGTCAAGCGCGGCGAATTCTCCGAGATCACCACCTTTGTGGGGCAGGCCGTCGAGTCCGAGCTATCAGGCAACATGATAGACATTTGCCCAGTGGGCGCCTTGTTGTCCAAGCCGTTCAAGTTTACGGCCCGCACCTGGGAAATGGCGCGCCGCCGCACGGTCAGCCCGCACGACAGCCTGGGCGCCAATCTTGTTGTCCAAGCCAAAATGGACCGCGTGTTGCGTGTGGTTCCTTTCGAGAACGAAGATGTCAACGAATGCTGGATCAGCGATCGCGATCGTTTCTCCTACGAAGGCCTCTACACCGAAGACCGCCTTGCGCACCCCATGATCAAGGGCGAAGACGGCCAGTGGCGTGAAGCTTCCTGGAGCGACGCTTTGCAAGTCGTCGTGCATGGCATCAATACAGTACGCGAACAGTTTGGCGGCGAGCAAATCGGCGCTATCGGCAGTGCCACTGCCACCGTAGAAGAACTTGCCTTGCTGGCTCGTCTTATGCGCGCCCTTGGTTCCGAAAACGTTGACTTCCGCTTGCGCAACATAGACCCTGCTTTCGACCATGCCGTGGCTGGTGTGCCCTGGCTGGGCATGCCTATCGCCGAACTTGGTCAGCTTGATCGCGTATTGGTCGTTGGCTCGTTCATGCGCAAAGACCACCCGCTCATGGCACAGCGCCTGCGTCAGGCGGCCAAGCAAGGTACACAAATTTCCTTCATTGATTCGGCCGCCGACGATCCCTTGTTTCCGGTCACGGGTCGCCTTACGGTGGCTCCCAGTGCGCTGCCCAATGCCCTGGCTGAAGTGCTGGTGGCGTTGGCCAATGCCAAGGGCCATCCGGTACCTGCTGAATTCGCCGCACTGGCGCCCACCGAGGCTGCGCAACAGATTGCCGCCAGCTTGGCCTCGGGCGAACGCGTGGCTGTGTTGCTGGGCAATATGGCAGTGGCTTCCGCTCAGGCCAGCCTCATCGCAGCCAATGCGGCCGCGCTGGCCCAGGCTGCTGGCGCCAAGCTTGGCTTCCTGACCCCGGGCGCGAACACTGTGGGCGGTTATCTGGCTGGGGCTATCCCCGGGCCGGGTGGCCTGACCGCCGAGCAAATGCTCAGTCAACCGCTCAAGGCTTACTTGGTGCTGCACACTGAACCTGCCCTTGACAGCGACAACGGTGCGCGCGCACTCGAAGTCTTGAACGCGGCTGGCTTCAAAGTCGCCCTGACTTCTTTCCGGTCGGCTGCCCAAGACTGGGCCGATGTCATGTTGCCGATTTCGCCCTTTACCGAAACCTCCGGTACGTTCGTCAACGCCGAAGGCCGTGCGCAAAGCTTCAAAGGCGCAGCTGCACCGTTTGCCGATACACGTCCGGGCTGGAAGGTCTTGCGTGTTCTGGGCAACCTGTTCCAGCTGCAGGGCTTCGATGACGAAACCTCCGAGTCGGTGCGTGATACGGTCATGGTTGGCGGCATCGATGCACGCCTGTCCAATGATATTACCGCCGCCATCGGCCTGGCCGTCAAAACTGACGGTCTTGAACGTGTTGCCGATGTACCCATTTATCGCAGCGATGCCCTGGTGCGACGCTCCCAGCCACTGCAAGAAACCGCCGCTTCACAGGCGCCTCGCGCCCACATGGCGGCAAGCACGCTTGCTGGCCTGGGGGTCGAGTCTGGCGACGCACTGCGTATCAGTTCAGCGCAAGGCCAAGTTGCTTTGGCCGCCTTGCTGGACGATACCGTGGCAGCAGGGTGTGTACGGGTCGCCGCCGCGTTCAACGAAACGCTGGCGCTGGGTAGTGGTTTTGGCCAACTGACGGTGGAGCGTGCCTAATGGAGTGGCTTGATTTCATAAAAAATTTCGGCACTGAATTGCTTGGTCCTACCGCCTGGTTGGTGGTATGGATACTGATCAAGATCGTGGTCATTGCCGTGCCCATTATTCTGTGCGTTGCCTACCTCACATACTGGGAACGCAAAATGATAGGCGCCATGCACGCGCGTCGCGGTCCCAACCGGGTGGGTTACCGCGGCCTGTTGCAGCCGTTCGCCGACGTGTTCAAGCTTCTTACCAAAGAAGTCATCATGCCGGCCAAGGCCAACAAGGTGCTGTTTGTTCTTGCTCCTGTCGTTACCTTGATGCCGGCGCTGGCTGCCTGGGCGGTTATTCCCTTCGGCCCCGACATCGTGCTGGCCGACGTCAATGCCGGCTTGCTCTATGTCATGGCCATTACTTCATTGGGTGTATACGGCGTTATCGTAGCGGGTTGGGCATCCAACTCCAAGTACGCCTTGCTGGGGGCCTTGCGCGGCGCCGCGCAAATGGTGTCCTACGAATTGGCCATCGGATTTGTATTCATCACTGTTCTGCTGGTGTCGGGTACGCTTAACCTTAGCGGCATCGTCAACGGGCAGGGCGCAGGCTGGTTTGCCGACAAGGGCATTAACTTCATGTCCTGGAATTGGCTGCCGCTACTGCCTTTGTTTGTTATTTATGTGGTGTCGGCTGTGGCCGAAACCAACCGCCACCCCTTTGACGTGGTTGAAGGCGAATCGGAAATCGTGGCTGGTCACATGGTCGAATACTCGGGCATGGGGTTTGCACTGTTTTTCCTGGGCGAATACGCCAACATGATTCTGCTCTCGGCAATGGCTTCCATCATGTTCCTGGGCGGCTGGATGCCACCCCTGGATATCGCACCGCTCACCTGGATTCCAGGCTGGCTGTGGCTGGGGCTGAAAACGTTTGTTGTGGTTTCGATGTTTATATGGTTCCGTGCGACGTTTCCTCGTTATCGTTACGACCAAATCATGCGTCTGGGCTGGAAGGTGTTCATTCCGTTCACAGGCATATGGTTGCTGGTGGTAACGATCTGGATGAAAACGCCATGGAATATATGGCACTAGGACACAGGGGCTAGATTATGGAAGCTATTAAAGATTTCTTCGGCAGCTTGATGCTGTTCGAAATGTTGCAGGGTATGCGCCTTACGGGCAAGTACTTCTTCAAGCGCAAGATTACCCTGCGGTATCCCCAGGAAAAAACGCCGGCGTCGCCACGTTTTCGGGGCCTGCATGCTCTGCGCCGCTATCCCAATGGGGAAGAGCGTTGCATCGCTTGCAAGCTGTGCGAAGCAGTTTGTCCGGCTCTCGCCATCTCCATCGAATCAGAAGAACGCGACGATGGCACGCGCCGCACCACTCGGTACGATATCGATCTGGCTAAATGCATATTTTGTGGCTTTTGCGAAGAAAGCTGCCCGGTGGATTCCATCGTTGAAACGCATATCTCCGAATATCACGGCGAAAAGCGCGGCGACCTGTACTACACCAAAGATATGCTGCTGGCGATCGGTGATCGCTACGAGCCTGAAATCGCACGTCGTCGTTCCGAAGACGCCCCTTATCGTTGATGCCGGAACCCGACACCTATGATTTTTTCTACTGTCCTGTTTTATATGCTAGCGCTGGTGCTGGTGGTGGCTGCGTTTCGCGTCATTACCGCAACCAGTCCTGTTACCGGTGTGCTGCACCTGATTCTCACCTTCTTCACCGCCGCCATGATCTGGATGACGCTAGGCGCCGAGTTCGTTTCGCTGCTGCTGGTGGTGGTCTACGTGGGCGCCGTCATGGTGCTGTTCCTGTTCGTCATCATGATGCTCGATGTGCGCATGCAATCCATGCGCGCCGGGCTCAAAGCCTATTTGCCCTTGGGCCTGATCGTAGGCCTCATCATGGTGCTGGAAATGGGTTTTGTCTTGGTCAAGACATGGTTTGACTCAGGCGTCCAGGCGCCCATAGCCGATAACTACGACAACACGCACGCGCTGGGCGTTGCCATGTACACCGACTACGTATTCGCTGTACAGGTGGGTGGCGTGGTCTTGCTGGTTGGCATGATTTCCGCCATTGTCCTGACCATGCGCCGTCGCGCCGATTACAAACGTACTCATCCTGGCCGTCAGGTCAGGGTGCGCTCCCAAGATCGCATACGCATGGTAAGCATTCCCTCGCAAACCGAGGCGGCTTCCAATACAGGCGCCGAAGGGGATAAAAAATGACACTGACTCTCGCTCATTACCTAATACTTGGTGCAATTCTGTTTGCTACAGGTATCTTCGGCTTCTTCCTGAATCGCCGTAACCTGATCATTCTGCTGATGTCCATCGAGCTTATGCTGTTGGCCGCCAACATGAATTTCGTGGCGTTTTCGACCTGGTTCGGGGATACCGCCGGTCAGGTCTTTGTCTTCTTCGTCCTTACAGTGGCTGCAGCTGAAGCCGCTATTGGCCTAGCGATTTTGGTGTTGCTGTTCCGCAACCTGAATACGATCAACGTTGAAGAACTTGACCAGCTCAAGGGTTGATGGGATTGCACATACTATGAATTCAACGAGTCTTTATCTATTAATCGCATTGGCCCCGCTGGTTGGCGCCCTTATTGTCGGGTTTTTCGGCACTGGGTTCCTGGGCAGCTTCATCGGCCGGCGTCTTTCGCACAACATTACCATCGCGGGCGTCCTGATCTCGTTCATTGGGTCGGTCATCGTGTTGTTCCAGGTGCTTGACGGCATCACTTACGATGGCGTGTTGTATACCTGGAGCATCATAGGAACGACCAAGATCGAACTTGGCTTCCTGATTGATTCGCTCTCGGCACTGATGATGGTGGTGGTTACCGGCGTATCCCTGATGGTGCATATTTACACCATAGGCTACATGACCGACGACCCAGGTTATCAGCGTTTCTTTTCATATATTTCGCTGTTTACCTTTTCCATGCTGTTCCTGGTCATGTCCAACAACATGGTTCAGTTGTTCTTCGGCTGGGAAGCGGTGGGTCTGGTGTCTTACCTGCTGATCGGTTTTTGGTACCAGCGGCCCACGGCGGTGTTTGCCAACATGAAGGCGTTCCTGGTCAACCGGGTGGGCGACTTCGGTTTCGTGCTGGGCATAGGTTTGTTGTTCGCCTACAGCGGCAGCATGCATTACGCTGAAATCTTTTCCCAGTCCGACAAAATGGCCGATGTGGTTTTCCCTGGCACCGACTGGAAAATGCTGACCGTAGCGTGTATTGCACTGTTTGTCGGGGCGGCAGGTAAGTCGGCGCAAGTGCCTTTGCACTCGTGGTTGCCCGACTCCATGGAAGGCCCAACACCTATTTCAGCCCTGATCCACGCAGCCACCATGGTTACTGCGGGTATCTTCATGGTTGCGCGCTTTTCGCCTGTGTTCGAGCAATCCACCACCGTGCTGTCGCTGATGATAGTCATTGGTGCCATTGGTGCATTGTTCCTGGGTATTCTAGGTGTGGTCCAAACCGACATCAAGCGCGTTATTGCTTATTCCACCTTGTCGCAATTGGGCTACATGACAGTCGCACTGGGCGCGTCGGCTTACTCGGTGGCTATTTTCCACCTGATGACGCACGCGTTCTTCAAGGCCTTGCTGTTCCTGGGTGCGGGTTCCGTCATTATCGGCATGCATCATGACCAAGACATCCGCAATATGGGTGGCCTGCGCAAGTACATGCCTATTACCTGGATCACCTTCCTGTTGGGTACGCTGGCTTTGGTTGGCACGCCGTTCTTTGCAGGCTTCTATTCCAAGGAACACATTATCGAAGCCGCTGGCGCTGCCAATGTGTGGGGCGCGAGCTTTGCCTATTACGCAACCCTGATCGGCGTGTTTGTTACCTCGCTGTATTCGTTCCGGGTGTATTTCCTGGTCTTCCATGGCAAAGAGCGCTTCCCCGCCACGGAACACGCCGGTTACGCCGATGGCGAGCATGGCCATCATGGCGGCAAGCCTAAAGAGTCACCCTGGGTGGTCACTTTGCCGCTGGTGCTGCTGGCGATACCCTCGGTCATTACCGGCGCCTGGCTGATCGACCCCTTGCTGTTTGGCAGCTACTTCGACAAGGTCATCACCGTATTGCCGGCCCACCCTGCCATGGCTGAATTGTCCGGCTTGTGGCATGGCTGGGTAGCGTTTGCCATACATGGCTTCACCGCAGTGCCGTTCTGGCTGATGATGGCCGGCCTGGTGGTTGCCTGGTACTGCTATGTCATCAATCCCAAGGTGCCTGCAGCCATACAGCGCCGCTTGTCGCTCGTCAATAACGTGCTTAACAACAAGTACTATGCCGACTGGTTCAACGAGCAAGTGGTTACACGCGGCGTGCGCTGCCTGGGCTACGGCCTCTGGAAGGGTGGTGATCGCGGCATTATCGACGGCATCGTGGTTAACGGCAGCGCCCGTGTGGTTGGCTGGGTAGCGGCGCTCAGTCGTCATCTGCAGTCTGGCTATATCTATCACTACGCCTTTGCAATGATCATCGGGATCATGGCTTTATTAACCTTTTTTGTGCTGACGGTTCACTGATGGCTAGCGATATGGCGTCTTCTACTTTCCCCTGGTTAACACTGGCGATTTTCGTCCCTATCGTTGCAGGTTTGCTTGTGCTGCTGCTGGGCCGGGACGACAGGCCAGGTTTCACCCGCGTACTGTCCCTAATTGGGGCGGTGCTAGGTTTACTGGTAACCATACCGCTGTACACGGGCTTCAACGCCAATACGGCGCAGATGCAGTTCGTTGAAAAGGCAAGCTGGATCGAAAGCCTGAACATGAACTACCACCTGGGCATAGATGGTATTTCCGTCTGGTTTGTGCTGTTGACCGCATTCATCACTGTCATCGTGGTGTTGGCCGGCTGGCAGGTCATTACCAGCCGCGTGTCGCAGTACATGGCTTCTTTCCTGATCCTGTCGGGCCTGATGGTAGGGGTATTCGTTGCACTCGACGGCATGCTGTTTTATGTTTTCTTCGAAGCCACGCTCATCCCTATGTACCTGATCATCGGGGTGTGGGGTGGACCGAATCGGGTCTATGCGGCGTTCAAGTTCTTCTTGTACACGCTCATGGGTTCTTTGCTGACCCTGATCGCATTCATCTATTTGTGGCATGCGGCTGACGGTTCCTTCGACATCCAAACCTGGCATCAGGTCAAGCTGACCTATACTGAACAGATATTTGTGTTTATTGCCTTGCTGGCTGCGTTTGCGGTCAAGGTGCCAATGTGGCCGGTGCATACCTGGTTGCCAGATGCCCACGTCGAGGCGCCTACGGGTGGCTCGGTGGTGCTGGCCGCCATCATGCTCAAGCTGGGCGCTTATGGTTTCTTGCGCTTCTCGCTGCCTATCGCACCCGATGCCTCGCAAAGCCTGGCCGGCATGATGATCGCCTTGTCCCTGATCGCCGTCATTTATATTGGCCTGGTCGCCATTATTCAAGACGACATGAAAAAACTGGTGGCGTATTCCTCAGTCGCACACATGGGTTTTGTTACCCTGGGTTTTTTCATCTTCAATACAGCAGGCCTGGAAGGCGCCATAGTGCAAATGATTTCGCACGGTTTCGTTTCCGGCGCAATGTTCCTATGTATTGGGGTGCTCTATGACCGCCTCCATACGCGGCGCATCGACGACTACGGCGGCGTTATCAATGTCATGCCGCGTTTCGTTACTTTCTTCGTTCTGTTCTCGATGGCTAATGCCGGCTTGCCGGCCACCAGTGGCTTCGTTGGCGAGTTCACCGTCATCATGGGTGCTGTTCAATACAACTTCTGGATAGGGCTGCTGACCGCAACGGCATTGATCTGGGGCGCTGGCTATTCGTTATGGATGCTCAAGCGTGTGGCTTTCGGGCCTATCGCCAACGATAACGTACGCGGCATGACCGACCTGAACTCCCGTGAATTCTTCATCATGGGGCTCCTGGCCGTAGCGGTGCTATACATGGGTATTTATCCAAAACCGTTTACAGATGTCATGCACGTGTCGGTGGACGCCTTGTTGCAGCACGTCTCTATCTCGAAACTGTAGACCCGAAATATTATGCAAAATCCTTTTGACTTCGCCTTGGCTACGCCCGAGATTCTGCTTTTGATTCTGGTTGCAGCGACACTGCTTATCGATGCCTTCAGCAAATCCGAATCACGCCACGTAACCTTCGTGCTCAGTATAGCTACGCTGTTGATCCTGACGGTCACTTCATTGTGGCAATGGAGCGAGGGCATGCAGGGCGTCTCTTTTGGCGGCCTCTATGTGGTTGACTCGCTGTCTCACTTCTTGAAGGTGCTTTCCTATATTGCCGTAGCCACTACGTTGATCTATGGGCGCGATTACGCTGAAAAGCGCGAAATGATGCAAAACGGCGGCGAAATTTATCCGCTCGTCTTGTTGGCCTTGCTGGGCCAGATGGTCATGATTTCCGCAGGCAGCATGCTTACGGTGTATTTAGGCCTCGAACTGATGTCTTTCTCCCTGTATGCGCTGGTTGCGTTGCGTCGCGACAATGTCAAGGCAACAGAAGCCGCCATGAAGTATTTCATGCTGGGTGCCATGGCGTCCGCCGTGTTGTTGTATGGCATGTCCATGATCTACGGCGCCACCGGCCACCTCGATCTGCACCAGATCGCGCAGGTCATCAGCAGCGGCAAGGCCGAACGTCTACCCCTGGTGTTTGGCGCAGTATTTATCGTGGGAGGCCTGGCGTTCAAGCTGGCAGCGGCGCCATTCCATATGTGGATACCCGACGTCTACCAAGGAGCACCTACAGTTATTACCTTGGTACTGGCGGCGGCACCCCAATTGGCAGGGTTTGCCATTACCTTGCGCCTGCTGATTGAAGGGCTGCACGGTATCGCCATCGATTGGCAGCCCATGCTGTTGGTGCTGGCGGTGTTGTCGCTGGCCATTGGTAATATCGCCGCCATTGCGCAAACCAATTTCAAGCGCATGTTGGCATATTCCACTATATCGCACATGGGTTTTGTATTGCTAGGCTTGCTTTCTGGCGTAGTCCAAGACCAGGCCAATGCCACAGGCCAGGCTTATGGTGCGGCATTGTTCTACATGCTTATTTATGTGCTGACCACATTAATTACGTTTGGCCTGATTCTTCTGCTTAGCCGCCAAGGCTTCGAGTGCGAAGAAATCTCCGACCTGAAAGGCTTGAACCGCCGCAACCCGGTTCTGGCTGGCGCATTGCTAGTGGCCATGTTCTCACTGACTGGCATTCCGCCCATGGCCGGCTTTTACGCCAAGTTGGCGGTGCTGCAGGCGCTGGTGGGGGCAGGCTATGTCGCCATTGCAGTGGTGGCAGTCATGTTCTCGTTGATCGGTGCTTTTTACTATCTGCGCGTAGTGAAAATGGCTTACTTCGACGAGCCTGAAGGCGAGGCCGTACCCATTAATAACGGTGTCATTACCAGCGGCCTGATGTCCGTCAACGGCTTGTTGATTGTGGTGCTGGGTGTGGTTCCCGGCGGTCTGATGGCCTTGTGCGTGAGCGTAATCGAAGGCTCGTTGAAATTTTAATGTGGTGCATGCGGTGTGTCGGGTTACGCGCATCAGCGCCTAATCCGACGTTTTAGGAAGTACATGAATCAATCTTTTGCCGTTTGGATACTGATATTGCTTTCCTTGCTCACGGCTAATCTTCCTTTTGTTCTCGAACGCCCTTTTCTGGTGCTGCCCTGGACGCAAAAGGGCGAACCAGCCGCGCCGGCATGGATGCAATGGATATTTTCGTTGGTGTTTTTTTGCTTGTTGGCAGGCTTGGCTTATTTTGCGTTCATACAGATTGGCAGCGCATTCGTGGCCGCAGCAGATCTGGTATCAGTGGCCTTGTTTGTCGCCCAAGCATTGGGCCTGATCGTGTTGGTGGCTTTTTTGCTGGCATATCCCGGATGGCGTGCCCGTAGCTATACCATTGAAAAATCATTTTTCGTCAGGCTGCTGGAAGTATTGGTGTTTTATGCGCTGGTTGGCCTGCTGGGTTTTGCCTTCGAAATCAACATAGGCAATAGTTTTCCGCAGAAATGGGAATTCTATGCGGTAACTCTTAGCCTTTATCTGGTACTGGGTTATCCTGGGTTTGTGTACCGCTACCTACTGCGCCGCCGCAAACGCTGAGGCGTGTAATCCGGCATCAAGCCTCCCAAGCTTCTGAGTCCATATCCGTTTTTATCAACCTGGGTTTATTCGTCCGCATTCCAATTTGGTAATGCTGGGCCGATGGCCTGGGTCGGTATCTTATGTGTTCCGGTCTCCGGCGGTTGCAGCACCATGGTGGGTGGGTTGACCAGGGGCAGCCCGGTATCGCGCAATTGCTGCAATATGGCAAACAGCAGGGCGCTGCGCACCCGATAGGCTACGCGGGGCGAGCTCACGTAGCCTGTGGCGTTGAAGATCAGGCCAGTGCTGTCCACGCCGTCCAGCATGACACTGGGAGCAGGCTCTTCCAGCATATCGGTATTTTCTATAAATGCGGCCAGCATCAAGTCGCGCACCTGGACGGCATCAGTATCCACTGGCAAGGCAAGCTTGATCTGCACTCGTCCCAATGGGTTGGCGTGAGTCACGTTACGGACGATTTTGGTGATGAATTCCGAGTTGGGCACAATCACGGTAGAGTGGTCGCCCATTTGGATTTCAGTAGCGCGCACGTTGATGCGGCGAATGTCACCTTCTACCGTGCCCAGGGTCACCCAGTCGCCTACTTTGACCGGCCGTTCAGCCAGCAAGATCAGCCCGGATACAAAGTTTTGCACTACGGCTTGTAAGCCAAAGCCTATGCCAACTGATAATGCACTGGCTATCCATGCGACGCGCTCCAGTCCTATGCCTACGGCAGATAACGATAAAGAGGCAACCAATACATATCCGGCATAGCCGAATAGGGTAGCGGCTGACAGGCGCATTCCTGGATCTAGACTGGTAGTGGGCAGATACTGCGACGCCAGCCAGCGTTGCAGCAGCTTTACCGCTCCAAAGCCCAGCAGCAAAACCAATATTCCCAATACCACAGCGGTGGGGCGTATTTGAACTTCGCCTATGCTGATGCCCTTGTGTAATTGGTCGAGCTGGCGTAGCCATTCGGTGGGGCCGCCGCCAAAAGAGGACAGGAGCAGCATTAACGCAAACAAAACTATCATGAGACGTGCTACGCCTGACAGCAGCACGATGGCCTGGTTGCGCGCTAGCGATGCGGAGCGTATGTCGTCTGTAGCCAGGCGCCTGGCGGATGCCAGCAGGCTGGAGCAAGCATCGTCTATCAAGCCGGTGAGCAGGTAGGTGACGCCACCCACCAAAGCTATCCAGACTAATTGTTTGGCAATGAAGCTACCTAACGCGACGTAGCCTACCAGCAGGCTGGCGATACTGACAAGGACCGAGATCCAGGTGGCGCTTAACAGGATGCTTAACCACAAAGGGGATGGGCCCATTTTATGGGGATCGCCGGCGGGTAGGCGCTTAAGGCGGTGTGTGCATTGCAGTGCCAGCCCCAGCGTTATGCTCAAGGCCAGCGCCATGATGCAGTCCAACGCTACAGTGGCAACCAGGCTGGCGTTGACCAGCGTCGCCAAGCGCTGGGTAGCCCAGTCTGCGCTGATGACGAGTGCCAGAGTCAGGGGGAACCAGCGCAGCTTTAGCGTCAGATAGTCGGAAATTGCTGGCAGTCGCCAACTAGGACGATCAGTAGCCAGCAGGGCGTTGCCCAGGCCGGCCACAAAGCCGCCAAAGCACGCTAGCCCGACAAATTGATCAAGCAGGGTTAGCATGGAGTCGGACAGAGGGTCGCCCCAACTGATGGAAACGTGCAGTACGCCAGCAATGAGCCCTGGCGTGGCAGTCGCCAGAATGACGCGCAGCACGGCATATAGTGATCGGCGCAAACGCCCAGGAGCGACGCGGGTAGTGCTTATCCGATACAGCCAGTGCCCTGCCACCAGGCGTAGGGCAAGGACGACGACTATGCCCAGGAGGGCGGAGTACCAGACCCGGGCGGGGCGGGCCTGCATGGCGCTGACGAGTTCGTGGCGCAAAGGTTCCAGCCTGGCCAGATCTCGCGCAGACTCGTCGATCAGTTCTTGCCAGAAATCCGAGGCTAGTATCGAAGAGGTGCGTTGACCTAGCTGAGCCTGAAACTGAGCCCGCCTGAGCTTGAGGATTTGTTCCGAAGCTTGTCCGGCCTCGACGCTGATCAGTCTGGCCAGTTTGGCCTGGGCCTCTAGCGTGCCGCTGCTTTTGCCCAGCTGCTTGCGTTGCACGGCAATATCAGAGGTGTCTGGCATATCCTCGGTAGGCTGGCCCAGCTCGGCCAGACGTGCTCGTACGCTGGTTAGTTGCGGTTCTATGGCTGTGGCAGTGGTGTCGGCTTGTGACTGGGCATCAAGCGCCTTGGTACGCAGCTTGGCAAGCTGGCTATCGTCCAGCGGTGCGTTGGGCAGGTTGCTCAGTTTTTTCTGCACAGCATCAATTTGCGAGCGCGCTGTGCTCAAGGCCTGCTCAATGTCGATGGGGGCATCGTTGCTGGCAGCAAAAACGGGTGCAAGTGCGCAGGCCAGCAGCATTAAAAAAAGGACAAGCGCCAGAAGGGTACGGTGCAGCCGCAGGCCTGAAGAAGCATCAGTGGTGAGGCAGGCCGGGCAATGAAGCGATGGCATGGGCGGCTTTAAAAAGGTGGGGGACTCAGGCGCATTTCCTGGCCTGCTTATGAGGAATGGCGTGTACTCCGACAAACAAACGAGCTTAAGTAGGTATCATTCTATTGACAGGGGCGGTGCTAATAATAATGCTGATTCAAGAGGAAATCGTAAGCAGTTAAAATGATCGGCAACATTTATATCACCAGGGTGTCCATGCGTAGCGCTGGCTCCAAGTGGCGACTCACTCTTTTATTGAATACGTTTATGACCCATCTTATTCTTCAGGCCCCGAATCTTGTTGCAGCCAATATTGAAAAGGTGGCGGCCATTGCGAGCGCGGGTGGCGTACAAGAGCTTGGCAGCACGGCGGTACGCCTGCTGGATGTCGACGGTGCCGAGCGCGCCGCGGTGGAAGCATGCTGCGCCGAGTTTGGCATGGACTATGCCTTTTTCGAGCATATTACGCGCTTGCGCGATTGCAAGATACTGGCGATGGACATGGATTCCACCTTGATCAATATCGAATGCATAGACGAAATCGCTGATATGGTTGGGCGCAAGACCGAGGTCGCGGCTATCACTGAAGCTGCCATGCGCGGGGAAATCACCGACTTCTCCGAAAGCCTCACACGGCGAGTGGCCTTGCTGGAAGGCGTGCCGGTGACGGCGCTCGATCAGGTTTATAGCGAACGCCTGAGGCTGAATCCGGGGGCGGAAGCATTGGTTGCCATGGCAAAAAAAACCGGCCTGAAGACTTTGCTGGTGTCGGGCGGGTTTACGTTTTTTACCGAAAGAATGCAAGCGCGTCTGGGGCTGGATGCCGCGTATGGCAATGTACTGGATGTCAAAGATGGCAAACTGACCGGCAAGGTGCTCGGACGCATAGTCGATGCTCAGGCCAAGGCTGATTATCTACAGGCGCTGGCCGATGAACTGGGGGCAGGGGCTGATCAGATTATTGCAGTGGGCGACGGCGCGAATGATTTGAAAATGATGGCGTTGGCGCGATTTTCGGTAGCATACCGGGCCAAGCCGGTGGTACGCGAGCAGGCCGGTTTTGCCTTGAATGTAAGCCCATTGGATGGGATTTTGAATTGGTTCAGGCTGAGCCATTAAGGCGTTTTGAGCCAGCGGCGCAAATCAAATTTTCAATTCCCGCAGTTCCCGCAGAGCCGCGGTTGATAGAAATTTTCTTGCCTTTTCCATAAAGGCAGGCGTTGCGGTTGTTGGCACCTTTTTTAGCCAGCATATTGCCTGCTCGATATCACCCTGCGCCGCCAGCACTCGCGCATAATTGAATTGCCCCCGGAAGTCGCCGCCTTGTGCCGAGCGGCAATAGCAATCCATGGCGGTTTCCATGCTGGCTTCGACTTCACGGCCATCTTCATAGAATCCACCGAGAATATTCCATGATTTGGCATGGCCCAGGCCAGCCGCCTTTTCCAGCCAAGCGAAGGCCTGTGCCGGGTCGGCGTCTGTGCCCCGGCCCAGAGCCAGTGAGGTGGCGTAGTTGTACATGCCCCAGTCCAGCCCACGATTGGCGGCCAGCCTGAACCAGTAAGTTGCCACCACCAAGTTGGCTGTTGTGCCCCAACCGTTTTCGTAGCAGCGGCCCACCATATTCATACCCATGGCATGGTCGGCATTGGCCGCCGCCTTGAACCAATGCAGAGCTTCTGCGGGATTGCGTTGCACGCCTGTGCCATCCAGCAGCATTTGCCCATAAGACGCCTGAGCATCGGCGACACCGTGCTCGGCAGCGGTTGCCAGCCATTGAGCGGCAATGTCGGGCGGACCGGTCATGATTTCCTGGAATTTCTCAGGGGTGGCGGCGTTGAACTGCTTAATGCTGATTTCTTTCATTGTTAAATACATCAATACGACAGGTTCATGCTGAGGATGGCGGAGCGTCCCGGAGCAATACTGGCATAGTGTGCCGAGTAGGCCTTGTCGTAATAGGTTTTATCAGTCAGGTTGAATACATTGAGTTGCATATTCAAACTCTTGTTGAACTGATAGCCGGCCATGGCGTCGAAACGCCAGTATGACGGAATATACGCGGTGTTTTGGGCGTTGCCGTATTGCTTGTCGACAAAATAGGCGCCAGCACCCACGGTCAGCTTGGGCAGCGCCTTGTAGGTCGTCCACAGGCTGGCGCTATGCTTGGGGGTGTTGGGGAATCTGTTGCCGCCATTGGCGCCTACTGGCCCGTCGTCCTTGATTTTGGCGTTTAGGTAGGTGTAGCCGGCAAAGACATTCCATTTGGGCGTGATGGCGCCCGCAATGCCCAGTTCGATGCCGTCAACCTGTTTCTTGCCCGCCATGGCGTAATCACCATTACTGTTGATGGTAACCCGCGCATTGGTGGTTTCGGTGCGGAAAATGGCAGCAGTCAGGCTCATGTTGCCACCCAGAACGTCCCATTTGGTCCCAAGTTCGTAGGTTTTATTCTTTTCCGGAGACATATCGGCGGCGTTCAGGCCGGTATTGTTTCTGCCTGGGGCCAGCGACATGTTGTCGCTGCCTTCGCCCAGCATGCTATTGGCGGGTGTTGACGAGGTGGCATAAGACACATAGATGCTGCCATTATCGACTGGCTTGTAGACGATTCCTAGCTGGTAGTTCAGTAGCGTGTCGTCGCGGCGTGTAATCGCAAAATTGGCCTGAGGCGTGTTAGTGAATTTGGTGGAGTAGTCGTCCAGGCGCAGTCCAAGCCCGGCTTGCCAATGCTTGTTGAACTCTATGGTGTCGAAGGCGTAGATGGACTTGGTGGTGGTTTTCGACCGGGAATATTTCCCTGCGCGCTCGCCATTCTGGGTATTGACCCAGGGGTCGCCGGGATTCGGATTGTACAAGCTGGTGCAGTTGTAGCCGGAAGCGGCGCCGATGCCCAAATTGCAGCTATTGCCTGCCTCTCGATTGATGTTCAGGCTATCTTTTTTGCCGCGCTCCTGTGATAGCTCTATGCCGATGTTAAAACTGTGTTTCCAGGAGCCGGTCTCGAACTTGCCGAAGATCTCGGTCTGGTTGGCCAGGCTTTCCACATCGCTGATACGCGAATTCATGCGGCGCCAGACCTTGCCGTTAAGCACATTGCCTTGGCTGTCGTCGGGTTGGGTCCATACATACTCCTGATCAGAGAGGGTGTAGCGGCTCGTGTTGCGTAAAGTGAGTCTGTCGCTGAAATCGTGTTCGATGGCGATGGTAGCCATATCGGACGTAGTCTTGCGATAGTCGCTGGTCAAACCGTAAAAGTTGTTGCGGTCTACATTGGCGGGGCCGGTTTCCGTGATGCCCATATAGCTGCCGTCCCGTTCGACCTTGCTGCTGGGATACGCATAGGGGATGCCGCCATCGGGCAGATCGTCGGTTTGCAGGTGATAGTAGCTGAGCGTGACGCGAGTAGGAGTATTCAGGCCGAAGGTAATGGTGGGCGCTATGCCCCAGCGACTGTTGTTGACCTTGTCGCGTCCAGCGACATCAGCGTCATGGTACATACCGTTAAGGCGGAAAGCGGTGCTGTCCGACAGTTGCCAGTTGCTGTCTATGGTGCCGCGGTAGTAGTTGTCGGTGCCCAGGCCCAGGCTGGCGTTGATGAAATCGTCCAGCTTGGCGGTTTTGCTGATCAGGTTGATACTGCCGCCCGCGCCGCCCCGGCCGCCATAGGCGCCATCGGAACCTTTTACAATTTCAACCTGTTCAAGGTTGAAGACTTCGCGCGATGTGGCTCCTATGTCGCGCAGACCGTCGACATAAGTGCTGGCTTGTGCATCGTAGCCGCGGATGAATGGGCGATCGCCCAAAGGGTTGCCGCCTTCGCCGGCGCCGAAAGTAATGCCGGGTGTGTTGCGCAGTACATCCGTCAGGCTGGATGCGGCCTGATCTTTCATGATTTCCGATGGAATGATTTGTACCGATTTAGGCGTGTCGACCAGCGGCGCCGTATATTTTTTTGATGCCGATTGCTTGATATCGTAGCTTTCAGGGGCCTTGCCCTGGACATGGATGGGAGCCAGTTGGGCTGCGTCAGATGTATTGGCGGTTTGCGCCATGCCGGCAGGGCTCATGAACAATGCGGGCGTAGCGATGGCAGTGGCCAGGCCTCCTGCTTTGTTTGCGCGAAAGAAAGTGGCAGGACTGGTCGGTTCAGGCATAAATAGGTCTCAGTAATAGAATTGCGAATGATTCTTATTTGAATTGCTGAATTCTATCGGAGTGCGACTTAACAGAAGCTGAAAGCTCAGTTGTATTTTTGAAATTTATTGAGATTTGAAATGTTCAGGCGCGAGCTTGGTGGTGTGTTTGGGGTTGGGGCGATGGGTGTCGGATTAGCACCGCCAGGCGCGTAATCCGACACAGCATTATCATGCTAAAACGCTTAACGCCTTACGAATAGCATTATCACGTTAATGCCTTTAATACGTTGCGAACAGCGTCTATTCGAGCGTTAACGTGCTGGCTTTGCTTGATCTCTATTTTCAGCTTGTCTTGGCCCGCCAGTTTCACTTCGCGCTGTTTTTGCACCAGCTCGATAATGCGCAGAGGTTCTACATTGGGCTTGGCGGAAAACTGTATCATGGCTTGGGATTCGCTGGCGTCTATCTTGATGACTCCAAGCGGTTCGGCATTCAGACGTAATCTATGCGTGGCCAGCAAGGTTTGCGCTGCTTCCGGCAGCTTGCCGTAGCGATCTATCAGTTCTTCCTGAATCATGATCAAATCATCTTCATGCTTGGCATGCGACAGCTTTTTGTACAGCCCCAGTCGTGCATGCACATCAGGGCAGTAATCCGGGGGCAGCAGTGCCGATGCATGCAGATTGACTTCGCACAGCGCCGAGAAAGGCGAGTCGAGATCAGGTTCTTCGCCCGACTTCAAGGCGCGCACCGCTGCGTTCAGCATATCGGAATACATCGAAAAGCCGATTTCCTGGATATTGCCCGATTGTGATTCGCCCAGCACTTCGCCGGTTCCGCGAATTTCCAGGTCGTGCATGGCCAGGAAGAACCCGGCGCCCAGTTCTTCCATGGCCTGTATGGCTTCCAGGCGCTTCTTGGCGTTGGCTGTCATGGCGTCTTCACCCGGCGTCATGAGATAGGCATAAGCCTGGTGGTGCGAACGCCCCACGCGGCCGCGTAATTGGTGCAACTGCGCCAGCCCCAGGCGGTCGGCGCGATGTATGACGATGGTATTGGCCGTGGGCACGTCGATGCCGGTTTCGATAATTGTGGTGCACAGCAGTACGTTGTAGCGCTGCTGATAAAAGCCTTTCATGACCTCTTCAAGTTCGCGCTCGGGCATTTGTCCGTGGGCGACCGCAATGCGTGCTTCCGGTACCAGTTCTTCAAGGCTGGCGCGCCGGTTCTGGATGGTATCGACCTCGTTGTGCAGGAAATAGATCTGGCCGCCGCGCTTGAGTTCGCGCAACAGGGCTTCGCGTATCGTGCTTTTATCTTCACGTCGTACAAATGTCTTGATGGCCAGCCGTTTTTGCGGTGCCGTGGCAATAACGGAAAAGTCGCGTATGCCTTCCAGCGACATGCCCAGCGTGCGAGGAATGGGAGTAGCGGTCAGCGTCAGGACGTCGACCTCGGCACGCAAGGTCTTCAGCGCTTCTTTTTGTCGCACGCCAAAACGGTGCTCTTCATCAATAATGACTAATCCCAGCCGTTTGAAGACGACGTCTTTTGAGAGGATTTTATGGGTACCGATGACGATATCCACGCGGCCATCGTTCAGGCCCTGTATTGCGGCGCTCACTTCCTTGCTTGAACGGAAACGCGATAGTTCCACCACCTTGACGGGCCAGT
Organism: Alcaligenaceae bacterium; assembly: GCA_013416445.1. Classification (GTDB taxonomy): domain Bacteria; phylum Pseudomonadota; class Gammaproteobacteria; order Burkholderiales; family Burkholderiaceae_B; genus Pollutimonas. Next base: position 138,625 of record JACCER010000006.1, on the reverse strand, counting down.
CGGCGAAGCGGTCGGCAAAGGTCTGGGCGTGCTGCTCGGCCAGCAATGTGGTGGGGCATAGCAGCGCCACCTGCTTGCCATTGAGCACGGCCAGGAAAGCTGCCCGCAGAGCAACTTCGGTCTTGCCAAAACCCACGTCGCCGCATACCAGGCGGTCCATGGGTCGCCCCGATGTCATGTCGGCAATGACAGCTTCGATGGCAGCAGCCTGGTCCGGAGTTTCTTCAAAGCCGAAGCCCTCGGCAAAGGCCTGGTAATCGCTGCTCGGGAGCTTGTAGCGGTAACCTTCGCGGGCTGCGCGCTGGGCATACAAGGCCAGCAGCTCGGCGGCGGCGTCGCGCACTTGCTTGGCGGCCTTGCGCCGCGCCTTGTCCCATTGGCCGGAGCCTAACTGGTGCAGGGGCGCTTGGTCGGGGTCGGAGCCGCTATAGCGGGCAATGACATGCAACTGGGCTACAGGCACGTACAGCGTGCTGCCGTTGGCGTATTCGAGATGCAGCAGTTCTACCTGGCCTTCGCCCAGATCCATGTTTATCAGGCCGCGATAGCGTCCTATGCCATGTTGGGCATGAACGACAGGATCGCCTTCGCGCAGCTCGGACAGGTCGCGCACCATGGCTTCGACATCGCTGGCGTGCTCTTGCGCGCGCTTGCCCCGGCGTCTGGGGCGCACCTGACTGGGGTAGAGATCGTTTTCCGTCAGCAGTGTAAAAGCTTGCCCGGCCAGGCCAAAACCGTTGGACAATGGTGCGATGACCAGTGCAAAACGGCTTTCCGAAACCAGAAAGTCTTGCAGGGTTTCACTGGCGAAGTCAGGCTTGATCCCGAACTCTTCCAGCATTTGCAACAGGGTTTCGCGCCGCCCGGCGGAGTCTGCACATAGCGCAACACGGCCATTGTTTTTGGCTAGCAGCGCTCGCAGGCCAGCAACCGGATCTTCGGCGCGTCGTGCAACGGCGACATCGGGCACGGCCTGGAAGTCGGGGTGCGGGCCTTCGTTGATCAGTGCCAGGCGCGCGAATGATTTCAAATGCCGAAACAAGTCTTCTTCGTTCAGAAACAGTTGTTCAGGTGGCAGTACGGGCCGCTCGCGATCGCTTTTCAGGAATTGGTAGCGGCTATGGGTATCGTGTGCAAAACGCTGTATCGCCTGGTTGATGTCGCCCAGCGTTACTGTAAACGAGAGTTCGGGCAGGTAGTCGAATAGCGTCGCCGTATGGGTGAAAAACAGCGGCAGGTAGTATTCGATGCCAGCAAATGCGATGCCGTTGCCTATGTCTTTATAGGGCAGGGCGCGCGATGGATCGCCTTCGAACAGCTCACGAAAACGCGCGCGAAACTGGGTGCGCGAGGTTTCGTCCATGGGGAATTCCCGACCAGGCAATAATTGCACTTCTTTGACCGGATACAAGCTGCGTTGGGTATCGATGTCGAAACTTCGTATAGATTCTATTTCGTCGTCGAACAGGTCCAGCCTGTAGGGCAGTACCGAGCCCATGGGGAACAGGTCTATCAGCCCGCCGCGTACGCAGAACTCGCCGGGCGCGGTAACCTGTGTGACATGGGTGTAGTTGGCCAGTGTCAGTTGGCGACGCAGGCCTTCTTCATCGAGCTTGTCGCCTTGAGTGAACGAGAAGGTGTAGGCGGCCATGAACTCTGGCGGCGCCAGCCGGTATAGTGCTGTCGTGACCGGAACAGTAAGGATATCGACGTTTTCCTGCATCAGTGCATGCAGCGTGCGCAGGCGCTCGGATATCAGGTCTTGATGCGGTGAAAAACTGTCGTAAGGCAGCGTTTCCCAGTCGGGGAGCTGTCGTACTCGCAATTCTGGCGCAAATAACAGTATTTCCTCGGCCAGGCGTTGGGCAGCCAGCGGTTCGGCGCATAGCACGACCAGGGTCTGGCGTGAGACGCGGGCCAAGTCGGCCAGCACCCAGGCGTCGCCGGATCCGGGCGGAATCGGTTGCGCATGGCGAAGCCCGGGCTTCAAGGCTGCAAGCACCTGTTTGGTGGAGGAAAGAGGCGGGGGTGGGGTTGTTTCTATTGGCATGTAGTTTGTCATTATAAAATGTCTTTCGTATGCATAAGAAAATGATTGCAATTGTTCCCGCAGCCGGCATAGGTTCGCGCGCCCTGGTGGCTGATTACGCCCAGATTGCCAGCGGCCTGGCCGGGCCTGGGCAAAGTGCTGGTTTGCCCAAGCAATATCGGCTCTTGAAGGGCGAACCCATGCTGCGTTGGGCGGTAAAGGCCTTGCTGGCCGACGAGCGCATAGCGCAGGTCAGGGTAGCGGTGGCCGCGCACGACATCTGGGTGGGATCGGCGCTGGCCGGCTTGCCAAAAACGGTGTGGCGGCCTTGTGGCGGCCCCAGCCGGGCTGAAACCGTAATGGCTGCCTTGCAGGATGCGGGCCTGGATGCCGACGACTGGGTGCTGGTGCACGATGCCGCCCGTCCGGGTTTGCCTGCGGACGCCTTGAAGCGTCTTATCGACAGCTGTTTGCAGCGTGCTGCGGGTGGTTTGCTGGCACAGCCCGTGGCCGATACCGTAAAGCTGGCGGCGCAAGTTCAAGGTGTTGCGGGTGTTGGGGCCAAGCCGGATGTCCAGTCTGGGTGTGTTGCGGCGCCTGATTTGGTTGAGGCCTCGGTGCCGCGTGAGCGTTTATGGCTGGCGCAAACACCGCAAATGTTTCAAGCAGGCCGTTTGCATGGCGCCTTGTTGCAGGCTGGCGCGTCCAACGCCGCGATTACCGATGAGGCATCGGCGATGGAATTGGCTGGTCATGCTCCCGCCCTGATTCCAGGTTCGGCACGCAATTTCAAAGTGACCTGGCCGGAAGATTTTGAACTCATGGAGAAGTGGCTGTGACGCTTGTCGGGTTACGCGTTTCGCGCTAATCCGACAACAAGCATTTCAAAGAAATATTACATGCCTATCCAATACTAACCCCATCACATTTCTCAGGAGCACTAATGAATTTCCCGTTACGCGTAGGGCAGGGCTTTGATGTGCATGTCTTGGTGCAAGGCAGGCCGTTGGTCATAGGCGGCGTGGCTATACCGCACACGCATGGCTTATTGGGGCATTCCGATGCCGACGTCCTGCTGCACGCGATTACCGACGCTATTCTGGGGGCTGCGGGCCTGGGTGATATTGGTCGTCATTTTCCGGATACCGATGTAGCGTATAAAGGCGCCGACAGCCGCGTCTTGTTGCGCGAGGCAATGAGCAGGGTGTCGGAGGCTGGCTGGAGGGTGGTGAATGTGGACGCCACCGTGCATGCCCAGGCGCCCAAGATAGGGCCGCATGCCAGCGCCATGGTCGCCAACATTGCCGCCGATCTGGCGCTCGCGCCAGGGGATGTGAACATCAAGGCGAAAACCAATGAAGGTCTGGGGTATTTGGGGCGCCAAGAAGGAATATCGGCGACGGTGGTGGCCTTGTTGACGCGCAAGGATGGCAGTTCGTAGGTCGGGTTACGCGCCTGGCGGCGCTAATTCGACCTACAGGGTATTGCCACCCAGGGTACGGTTGCAGGGACAGAGTTGGTCGGTTTGCAGGCCGTCGAGTATGCGCAGGATTTCTTCCGGGTTCCGGCCGACATTCAGGTTATTGACGGAAACGTGTTGTATGACGTTGTCGGGGTCCACAATAAAGGTGGCGCGTAAAGCAACGCCTTCAGACTTTTCACGTATGCCTAGTTGGTCGACCAGCGCGCCAGCGGTATCGCCAAATTGGTAGTGCCCCAGTTTGCTCAGGTCTGGATGCTCGCGGCGCCAGGCCAGCTTGACGAATTCGTTATCGACCGAGCCGCCCATGAGTATCGCGTCGCGATCAGCGAAATCTTCGACCAGTTTGTTGAAGCCGACAATTTCGGTGGGGCAAACAAAGGTGAAGTCTTTGGGATAGAAATAAATAATTTTCCACTTGCCGGGAAATGAGCTTTCGGTGATTTCTTCAAAAGCCGACACGCCGTTTTCTTCGTGGTGATTGAACCCCGGTTTCACGCCGGCCACCTTGAAGGGTTCGAGTTTATCGCCTACTGTTTTCATCTGATCTCCTGCGGGTGAGTCCAGGGATGGTATGAATAAACCTCGTGCGGCGAACTGATTTGAACGATTTATTCATACCATCCCTACAATTTTTTGCTAAATAATCATTGGGCTTTTCTGGCTGGGCACAACAACTATGCATACGAAAAAATATGCTTGAAAGCTAAATTCTACGCTATTAAATATTGCTGTCTAATTGGAAGTTCCGGACTCGCACCTTGGGTATTTCTATGCGCGCGACCAACCCGCCCGGAGGGTGGGAAATCAGTTCCAACTGGCCGCCCACCTGGCCCAGCAGGCGCTCGACAATTGCCAAGCCCAGGCCTGCGCCGCTGACCCCTGTGCGCGCTGAAACTCCACGCGAAAACGGGCGCAAAAGGCGTTGTATGTCGGTGGGAGCAATGCCGGCGCCATGGTCTTTTACCTCGATGGCCAGTATGTTGCCTTGCTGCATGGCAGACAGTTCTATGTGGGCGCGGTCATCGGTGGGCGTGCGTCCATAGCGGCGGGCGTTTTCAATAAGATTGCTGACGATGCGCTTGAGGTCGTGAGCGCTGATTCTGGCGTATAAATTGGGTTCAATGGAAGCGGTAAGTGCGCCGCCCAAGGATTCAGTGTGGCTGCGCTCGCGTTCATAAAGATCGCGCAGCACTGACGAGACATCAATGCCTTGTTCTGGAACCGCGCCGGCGGGGCGGGCATACTCCATAAGCTGGCCTATGCTGTGGTCGATCTGGCCCAGGTCTTCGTCTATGGCCTGGCGAGCCTCGTCGGTGACGTTGCTCATTTCGATTTCCAGGCGCATGCGTGCCAAAGGCGTACGCAGGTCGTGGGAAATCCCGGCCAGCATGATCTCGCGATCCGCTTCAGTTTGGCGAATATCGCGCGCCATGCGGTTAAAGGCAATGTTCATGTCGCGGATTTCGGCGGGCCCTTTTTCGGGCAGCAGCGAAGGCGTTTCGCCACGCGCCAGTTGCTGGGCCACCTTGGCCAGTTGCGCCAATGGCCGGTTGACGAAGCGTACACTGACAGCGGCGCCGATAAGCGCCAGCAGCAAGGCGGTAGCGCCCCAGCCGAACCATTCGGCGCCAGCGGTCAGGCCGAGTTGCTCGCGGTCGAAAACCAGCCAGTATTGGTCGTTGTTGATTTCAAAGCTGACCCAGACGCCAGGTGCCTGATTTACCGCCCACATGACGTGGGTGGCGGAACCCAGCCTGTCTTTGATTTCGGCAGCTACATGATTCCAGTAATTGGAATTGGGGAGCGGCTCGAGTACGTCGGTTTCTTCCCGAGGTTGTACCCGCAGGCTTTCTTTGGTGGCGAGGTCAAGCAGCAGTGCAGGACGTACGCTGCGTGGCGCATACACCAGCGCCGAGCGCGTAATGCTGACTGCCGTGGTGACGCGTTGCGCCATTTGCGTGGCGCGTGGGCCTTCTTCCATGCTGAAGAAAACCTGCAGCCACGCGCCTAGGCTGACCAGCATCAAACCCGCTAGAAGCAGGAATGAGCGGCTGAACAGTCCAAGTCGGAAGCGCGACTTGATTTTGGGTCTTTGCTTGGGTGAGGCTGCCATAACCTAGTCTTGTCAGGTCATGCCCGCCTTGCGTTAATGCCCGCCATCGGGCACGAAAACATAGCCCAAGCCCCAGACTGTTTGAATGAAAACAGGTTTGGAGGGATTGGGTTCTACCAGTTTGCGCAGACGTGAAATTTGTACATCGAGGCTACGGTCGAAGGCTTCGTATTCGCGGCCGCGAGCCAATTCCATGAGCTTGTCGCGTGACAGCGGAATTTTGGGATGGCGCGCAAAGACCTTGAGCACGGAAAATTCGCCCGTGGTGATGGGAACCTGTTCATTGTTGCGCATAAGAGTGCGTGTGGACAGATTCAGTACGTATGGGCCGAACTCTATGGATTCGTTTTCCTGGCTGGGGGCGCCCGGGTGTTCTTCGGTGCCGCGGCGACGCAGGATGGCGTTGACGCGGGCGAGAAGTTCGCGCGGGTTGAAGGGTTTCGATAGATAGTCGTCGGCACCCATTTCCAGGCCCACTATGCGGTCGATTTCTTCGGCTTTGGCAGTGAGGATGATAATAGGCGTGTTGTCGTGCCCGCCGCGCAGGCGTCGACAAATAGATAGCCCGTCTTCGCCGGGCAGCATTAGGTCGAGAACCAGCAAGTCGAAGTGTTCGCGTTGCCAGAGCTTGCCCATTTCTTTGGCATCTTCGGCTACGAAAACATTAAACCCTTGTTCCGATAAATACCGGCGTAGTAAATCGCGCAACCGGGGGTCGTCATCGACGACGAGGATTTTTCGAGATAGAGATTGGTTTTGTGTGTTCATAGGGAAAATGTAACAGGGCTGAGTTAGCCCGTATAGGCCTCGTAGCAAGATATTACACATTAAGTGTTTGGTAGAAAATGCTTTGACATTTTTTAGCAAACGTCCGTATATCAGCAGGCAGTAACAATACGTTATTTTAACCTTAAGCGGCTGGAAACGATACTAGTTTAGGTTTGATTTATTAAGCTGTCTGCCAGCTAAACGCCTTACTCTTTTGTGCTTGTGCGCAAGAATTACCGCGCCGCGTTTAAAATGCTCACTATGACTCTACATATTCTAGCGCTTGAAACGTCGTCCAGCCTGTGTGGCGTAGCATTGCTGACCCAGGATAACGGGCAGGTTCAGGTGCGTACGCTGGAACACGATGCCACCGGAGAGCACGCCGAACGCTTGCTGCCCATGGTCGATAGCCTGCTTGCTCAGGCCGGTATTGGCCGTTCCCAGTTGGCGGCTGTGGCCTTTGGCCAGGGGCCGGGCGGCTTCACAGGCTTGCGCGTTGCCTGCGGCGTGGCGCAAGGCATAGGGTTCGCCCTGACTATCCCAGTGATCCCCATCGTGTCCTTGCTGGCTGTTGCGGTGCGGGATCATCAGCCACGTACAGCCATGGCGCCAACCTCTGTGTCGGTGGTCGTGCAAGACGCCCGTATGGGCGAAGTGTATTTGGCGGCTTATTTGGCCGATGCCGATGCAGCGTCAGGCTGGCGTGAACTGCAGGCGCCCGTGTTATTGAATGCCGCGCATGTCGAGCATTGGTTGCAGCAAACCGTGCCTGCATGGCGGGCGGTCCATGGCGTAGATTTGGCCATACGCTTGGCTGGCGACGCCTTGCAGGCCTATCCGGAGTTGACTCAATTGCAGGCTGGTCATGGCTGTGTGCTCGAGCAAGGGTCGCCTCTGCGCCCCGATGCGTCAACCATCGCCCGGTTGGCCCTGGTCGCCTGGCATAGCAATGGCGGAATAGCCCCCGAATTGGCGGCGCCTTTATATGTACGTGACAAGGTGGCTTATACCACCCATGAACGCCAGCAAGGCATGGGCGGGAATCCCAAAGCGCAGGTATCCCCGGTGTCCATTTTGCAGATGGCCGACGAGCATCTCGACGAGGTCGCCGCCATTGAGCTTTCGGTACAGTCCTTCCCCTGGACACGCGGTAATTTTGCCGATGGCCTGAAAGCAGGCTATGGCGCCTGGGTAGCCAGCCAGGCGGGCCGCATCTTGGGGTTTTGCATGGTCATGTTTGCACCTGATGTTGCACATGTGCTGGTCATTGCCGTAACGCCCAACAGTCAGAAAAAAGGAATAGGTGCCTTGTTGCTGCGGCATTGTGAGCACGAGGCGCGCTTGCGTGGCTTGCCTGCCATGTTGCTGGAAGTCAGGCCGTCCAACTTGAACGCGCTGAATTTTTATCGGCATCGCGGATTCAGGCAACTTGCGATTCGCAAAGATTATTATCCTGCGGCCCATGAACAACGGGAAGACGCTTGCGTGATGGAAAAAAAGCTGGATGCGACATGACCGTAGCCTCTTTGCCCAAAGCGCCCAAGCTGAGCGCAATACAAATTGCCTGGTTGCAGGAAATCGGCATCGACAAACGCATGCTGGCCAGCTATGCGGCGGATCATGGTCCATTTCCCACCTCGGGCGGACCAGTGCGCTCGGTGCAGGAAGGCCCGGGTGTCAGCTTGAAGGCCAGCGCCTCTGACGCCGCCATGGGTGGTGCCGGTTCGGGTTTGCAGCCGGTGTCCGCGTTGCTCGAAAGCGTACGCCCAGAACAGGGCGATGCCCAGGCGGTGTCGGCGAAGGTGAGCTTAAGCGCGCTGCTGCAAAAAGGCTCGGGCGTACAGCCCCGCGTAGCGTCGACTGAAGCGGGTGGGAAAAACGCCCAGGGCGACGCAGCGGCTGCCAGTACCGAGCTTCCCAATAGCCTGGAAGCCTTGCAGGCGCACGTTGCGGTTTGCCAGCTTTGTGATTTGTCTGCCGGACGCAGTCAGACAGTGTTTGGCACAGGTGCGGTGCAGGCTCCGGCATGGCTGATCGTGGGAGAAGCCCCCGGCGAACTCGACGACAGGGAAGGTTTGCCGTTTCAGGGGCGCCCGGGGGTCTTGTTGCAAGCCATGCTGGCATCCATAGGTGTGAGGTCCGAGTCAGAAGTATTTTTTACCAATCTGGTCAAATGTCGGCCTTTGAGCAATCGCACGCCCGAATCACCGGAGATCGCCGCCTGCATGCCGTATTTGCAGCGCCAGATAGCGCTTTTGCAGCCGCAACGCATTCTCGCGCTGGGCAAACTGGCGGCGCAGGCGCTGTTGGGGGTTGAGGCCGAACTCGAGGCGTTGCGTGGCCAGGTTCACCACGTACGTGGCGAAGGGGGGCAGAGCATTCCCTTGGTTGCCACGTATCATCCGGCGTCGCTGCTATTGCGCCCGCAACACAAGGCCGATGCCTGGGTGGATTTGAATTTGGCCAGGTCGATATTGGTGGACTGATGGTGGGGTGGTTGGTGCCGTTTGCTGCTGCGCAGTATTCGGGACTGCTCCGCACATCGCCAATACACTTATCAATTGCTCTTGATCAAACAAGCACCTTTTTCATCTGATATTCCTGTCTCTGGCAATGAAACATAAAGTTTAAAATTTTTAAACTTATTTACTATAGACATGGAATTATCGATGCACAACCTCAAGATAGGTGCACGCCTGATCATGGGCTTTACATTCATGTTGTTGCTGGTCGCCATCCTGGCTGGTGTCGGGCTTTGGCGCATGCAGGCCTCTAGCGCCATGGCCAAGGATTTGATCGATGTTCAGCAAGAAGATGAACGCATGATTGCTGAATGGAGCAAGTTCATTTCGCTGAACAGTTTACGCGCCGTCGCCATAGCCAAAACACAAGATCCGGTCGTGCAAAAGTATTTTGAAGATGAAATTGCCGCTACGACCTCACAGGGCGCCAAGTTGCATGAAGCCATCAAGGCACGTGCCACTCAACCGCAGGCTCTGGCTCTTTTTGAAAACACCATGAAGAGGCGTGGCGAGTTTCGGAATGCTCGCGACAAGGCGCTGGAACAAAAGGCCGCAGGCAACCACGAAGCCGCAGCCAGCTTTTTTGACAGGGACATGGCTGTCTTGCAGGCCTCGTACCAGGCAAGCATCGATGAGTTGCTGGATTTCCAAAGGAAATTCATCAAAGACAGCGCTGCCGAGCTATACCAAAACAATGACACCGGGCGCAATATGCTGATCATCGTCGCCATTATTGCGATCCTGGCCGGGCTGGCCTTGGCGCTGACCATTACGCGCTCAATTACCCGCCCCTTGCAAAATGCCTTGCATCTGGCGCAAACGGTGTCTTCACGCGACCTGACTAGCGTCATAACGGTAAAAGGCCGCGATGAAACCGCCATGCTGCTGCAGGCGCTAAAGGAAATGAACGACAGCCTGACCAGGGTGGTCAACGACGTTCGCACCGGCGCCAATGCCATTGCCACGGCGTCCAGCCAGATTGCCGCCGGCAACATTGATTTGTCGTCACGCACCGAAGAGCAAGCCAGCTCACTGGCCGAAACCGCCGCCACCATGGAAGAGCTGACCACGACGGTCAGGCAAAACGCCGACAACGCTCAGCAGGCGGCAACCCTAGCCAAATCGGCCGCCGATGTGGCCATCCAGGGAGGCGACGTGGTGTCGAGGGTGGTCCAAACCATGGGCGCCATCAATGACTCATCGAAAAAGGTCGTGGAAATTATCGCGGTGATTGACGGCATTGCCTTCCAGACCAATATCCTGGCGCTGAACGCCGCGGTAGAAGCGGCACGGGCCGGCGAACAGGGTCGCGGCTTTGCCGTGGTGGCGTCTGAAGTGCGCACCCTGGCACAGCGCAGCGCTTCAGCCGCCAAGGAAATCAAGACACTGATCGACGCCTCGGTATCCACCACAGAAGAAGGCAATAAGCTGGTTGCCGAAGCCGGCTCGGCCATGACGGAAACCGTCAGCAGCATCAAGCGCGTGACCGACATCATGGGTGAAATCACCTCGGCCAGCCAGGAGCAAAGCGTGGGCATCGATGAAATCAACCGCGCCATTGGGCAGATGGATCAGGTGACGCAGCAAAACGCCGCCTTGGTCGAAGAAGCCGCCGCCGCTTCGGGCAGCATGCAGGATCAGGCTTCCAGCCTGGCTGATCTGGTTGCTACATTCAAAATTAGGTCACATGCGGACCAGGCAGCGCCCCGCCTCAATGCTTAAGCGCTTGCCCGTGCCCATGCTGTCCTATGGTGTTTTCCAGGCCCGGATTGGCGCGGTGATTCAAACGGTTCCAGTGTATGAAAACCAGCATCAGCGCCGAAACCGACAGTCCAAAGATGATGATGATGACGTTAATGGATAAATCCATCCAGAGCATCAGGCTATAGAGCGCCAGCATCAGCAGAATATTCAGTTGTTCGTTGAAGTTTTGCACCGCAATGGAATGCCCCGCCGAAAGCAGCACATGTCCGCGGTGCTGCAGCAGCGCATTCATGGGCACTACGAAAAACCCGGACAACCCTCCGATAAGCAGTAAAACGCCATAAACCGCCCAAGGCTCGCTGACCATAGGCATCAGCATGACAGCAAAACCCATGGCTATACCCACCGGCAATACCGCCAGGGCGCGTTTTAACGGCACGCGGCCCGCCAGAATGGAACCTGCTACCGTGCCCGCCGCCGCTACTCCCATCAAGACCGAAGCCTGGTCCAGCCTGTAGCCCAGATGCCGCGCGCCCCATTCGATCACAATAAACTGCAGTGTGGCTCCCGCGCCCCAGAACAGCGTGGTTACCGCAAGTGAAATTTGCCCTATCTTGTCGTGCCACAGGATTTTGACATAGCCAATAAAATCGCATACCAGCCTGGTGGGATTGGTATGCTGCTTGGGATAGCGAACATTGGTCAACGGAATCAGCAGATTCGAGCCGGCTGCCAGCAGATACACCACACCTATCACCAAAATTGCGGCTTCCGTGCGTGTTTGCACCAACTGACCCGTCCAGGCGTGTGTCAGCAATACATCTGAGACGGATGGGTTGATCAGTACGCCGCCCAGCACTGTGCCAGCAATAATTGACAACACCGTCAGGCCTTCTATCCAGCTATTGCCCTTGACCAGCAGTTCAGGCGGCAGCATTTCGGTGACGATGCCATATTTGGCCGGTGAGTAGGCCGCTGCCCCGATGCCGACCAGGGTATAGGCGCAAAACACCATGAATAGCTGCTGACTATCGCCCAGACCCAGACTTTGGCAACTGAACATCAGCAGACAGCCCATCACCTTGATGGCGTTGGTGATGAACATGACCCGGCCTTTCGGGAAGGCATCGGCAAAGGCGCCTACAAAGGCGGCCAGGGCTACATACGCCAGGGCGAACCACCATTTCATCATGGGCGCCATCCAGTCCGGGCCATGCAGGTCGGCGATGAGTGCTATGGCGGCGATCAGTAATGCATTGTCAGCCAGCGATGAAAGCGCCTGGGCCACCATGACCAGATAAAAGCCTTTTTTCAACGGAAAATCTCGATGGAATGATAGGTTGAGGGTGTCACAGTAAAGGCCAATAGAGAAAAGTGTTAGCGAGTATAGCTTTTGAGCATGTCAAAACGGAAAATCATAGCGCAGTTTGTTTTCGAGCCGCGAATGCGTCATGGTGTGCGTTATCATACGAGACGATCACAACCGGGAGTTACAGGCCCGGTTTTCGGGCTGTTCTGATACCGCGTACGCCCCTGCAGAGTGTTGCGTCATCCTTTTTCTATTGCTCGCTTATTGTGCGTCTGACCCAAATAAAACTCGCCGGTTTTAAATCATTTGTCGAACCGACAGTTATTCCTACGCCTAGTCAATTGGTTGGGGTAGTGGGGCCCAATGGTTGCGGCAAGTCCAATATCATTGATGCGGTGCGCTGGGTGCTGGGCGAAACCAAAGCATCGGAATTGCGTGGTGAGTCCATGCAAGATGTTATTTTCAATGGCTCCGGCCACCGCAAGCCGGCGGCCAGGGCGTCGGTAGAACTGGTATTCGACAACACCGAAGGGCGAGCGATAGGCCAATGGAGCGTCTACGCCGAAATCGCCGTAAGAAGGGTGTTGACCCGCGACGGCGCCAGCAGCTACTACGTGAACGGCCAGCAGGTGCGCCGGCGCGATATTCACGATATCTTTCTGGGTACGGGGCTGGGGTCACGCGGATACGCCATTATTGGTCAGGGGATGATCAACCGGCTGATCGAAGCGCGTCCGGAAGAACTCAGGGTTTATCTCGAAGAGGCCGCTGGCGTGTCGCGCTATAAAGAGCGTCGCCGCGAGACCGAAAGCCGTTTGGGCGACACACGGGAAAATCTGATTCGGGTCGAAGATATCCTGCGCGAACTGGGCAGCCAGCTTGAAAAGCTGGAGGCCCAGGCCGAGGTCGCTCGGCATTATCGTGCCTTGCAGGAAGAGGGCGAACTCAAGCAGCACGCCTTGTGGCTGCTCAAAGAAAGCCAGGCTCGACAAGATCAGCAAAGCAAGTTTTTGGCAATAGAGCAGGCGCAAACAGAGCTTGAAGCGGCGACTGCCAGCTTGCGTGCCGGCGAATCTGCGCTGGAATCGCGCCGTCAGGCCCATTATGCGGCGGGCGACGCAGTGCATGCCGCGCAGGGCCAGTTATTCGAGGCCGGAGCCCAGGTCAGTCGCCTTGAGGCCGAGATTCGCCATGTGGTCGATTCTCGCAATCGTCTGCAGGCGCGCCGCACGCAACTGGAAGGCCAGTTGCAGGAATGGGCCGATCAGCAAACACATTGCACCGAGCAAATTGCCCAGGCCGAGGCCGATCTTGAAGCCAACGCCGAACGCACCGAAGAATGTCGCGCCAGCGCCGAAGAGGCTCAGGCCCGTTTGCCCGATGTTGAAAGCCAGGTCAGGCAGGCGGCGGCGGCGCGCGATGAAATGCGCGTCGTGCTGGCCCGCGTCGAACAAGAATTGGCCCTGGTTGCTCAAAAGCAGCGCGATGCCGACCGTCAAGTGCAGGCGCTTGAGCTTCGCCAAGAACGGCTGGACCAGGAGTTGCGCAGCCTGAATGCGCCTGATCCAGAAAATCTTTTGCGTCTGGCCGGCGACAGCGCCGCCATGAACGAACAATTGCAAGAAGCCCAGGGGCAGTTGCTAGAGCTCGAAGATCAGTTGCCTATGCTGGACGAGCAACGCCGCCTGGCTCAGGCTGCGGCGCAAGAAGAGTCCCAGGTTGTTGCACGGCTTGATGCCCGATTCGCCGCCCTGAGCAAATTGCAGGACGATGTCCAAAAGCAGGGGGCGCTCGAACCCTGGCTGGCGCGCCACGAACTATCCAGCCTGGGCCGTCTGTGGCAAAAGCTGCATATCGAGGCAGGCTGGGAAACTGCCCTGGAAGCCATATTACGCGAGCGCATGGCAGGTCTTGAAATCCGTCAGCTTGAACATGCCCGGGCGTTCGTCAACGATGCGCCGCCAGCCCGCCTGGCGTTTTATCAGGTACCGCCAGCCGCTCCTGCCCAGCCGCCCGTGATGGCATTGCAGCCTTTAAGCGCCCTGTTGCGCTTGACTGATCCCGATCTGCGCACCTTGCTGAACCACTGGCTGCAAAACGTCTACGTTTGCGCTGATGTGGCCCAGGCCTTGTCCGCGCGTGCCGATCTGCCTGTGGGTGGGGTTTGTGTCGTCAAGGAAGGCCATGTGGTCGATGTGCATAGCGTGCGCTTTTATGCGCCAGACTCCGAGCAGGCCGGTTTGCTGGCGCGGCAGCAAGAAATCGAAAACCTGCAGCGCGACCTAAAAGCCCAGCGTCTTATTGCCGACCAGGCTGTGAGGGGGGCAAGCCGCGCTGAAACAGCGAGTCAGCAGGTGTCGCAGGCCTTGTCGCCGGCGCGTTTGCGGGTTTCCGAACTGACGCGGCGCCTGCACGATGTGCAGCTTGAGCATTCTCGTCTGCAGCAACAGGCGCAACAGTCGGGTGAGCGCGCCGCGCGCATACAAGAAGACCTGGCCGAAATCGCCTTTCAGACCGAAGAGTTGCTGGCGGGCAAAGAAGAGGCCGAGGCACGCTTCGAAACGCTGGATATCCAGTTGGGCGAGCACCAGATGCATTTTTCCGATGCGGAAATTTCCGGTGAAGGCCTGGCTATGCAAGCCGATCAGGCGCGACAGCAACTGCGCGATCTCGAACGCGCCGTGCACGAAGCCGAATATGCCGAGCGCAGTTTGCAAACGCGTATCGCCGACCTCAAGCGCAACCTGCAATTGGCCGCTGATCAGGCCAGGCGGGCGGGGGGTGAACTCGAAGGTTTGCAAGGCGAGCTCTTCGAACTGGATGCCTCTGCTTCGCAAGCGGGCTTGCAAGATGCCCTGGAACTGCGCGCCGAATACGAAGAGGCGCTTGGTCTGGCGCGCATAGCGCTGGATAATCTGGCGGCGTTATTGCGTGGGGCCGACGAAGAACGCCTGGCACTCGAGCGCTCACTGGAGCCGCGCCGCGCTCGCATCATGGAACTGCAGTTGCAAGAACAGGCCGCGCGTCTGGCGGTTGAGCAATTTGCCGAGCAGCTTGACACGCAAAGGGTCGATCGCGATGCCGTGCGCCAGTTGCTGGCGCAGCAGCCTGAAGAATGGCAACGGCCGAACTGGCTGCAATCCGAGGTGCAAAGAATTTCGCGTGCGGTCGACGGCCTGGGTTCAGTCAATTTGGCGGCCCTGGACGAACTGAATAGCGCGCGTGAACGCAAGGGTTTTCTGGACGCCCAGCATTTGGACCTGACCACCGCCATAGAAACCCTGGAAGACGCCATCCGCAAGATAGACCGCGAAACCCGTGAGTTGTTGCAAGATACGTTCAATAAGGTTAATGGTCATTTCGGAGAATTGTTTCCGCGCTTGTTTGGCGGCGGCGAAGCCAAGCTGATAGTCACAGGCGATGAAATCCTGGATGCCGGAGTACAGGTCATGGCGCAGCCGCCAGGCAAGCGCAACAGCACCATACATTTGTTGTCGGGCGGTGAGAAGGCGCTTACCGCAACGGCCTTGGTGTTTGCCCTGTTCAAATTGAATCCGGCTCCTTTTTGCTTGCTTGATGAAGTCGATGCGCCTCTGGACGACGCCAACACAGAACGCTATGCCAATTTGGTTAGCGCCATGAGCGAACAAACGCAGTTTTTATTTATTTCGCATAATAAAATTGCTATGCAGATGGCCAAGCAACTAGTAGGCGTTACCATGCAAGAGCAGGGTGTATCGCGCATTGTGGCAGTAGATATCGAGTCGGCCATGCAACTGGCCGAGTTCTAAAAAGTGAATATGCATAAATTTAGTGATACGGCGGACTGACAATGAGTGATTTACAAATCGGTTTGATACTTCTGGGTGTGGCGCTGATCCTGGTTGTGCTGCTTTTTAATTGGTGGCAAGACAGGCGCATACGGCAAAAAATGCAGGAACACTTTCCCGAACGGGAGCATGATCCGTTAATGGGCAGTACGCCGGCAGCCGTGGGCAGGCGTGAGCCTGGCTTCAGCCTGCGCGACCCAGTCCAAGAACTGGCGCCCGATGATGCCGCTGAAGTCGATCCGGCCTCTGAGGTCGTCATTGACATCAGCTTTGCGCAGCCGGTGACTACGGCGCAGTTGCATGCCGCCTTGCAGTCCGTTCACCAAGCGGGCAACAAGCCGGTGCGTATTTTTGCCGAACGAGAAGGTGGCGGCCACCGAGCGCATTTGCGTCCCAACGAAAGCTATGCATCGATGCAATTGTCGGTGTTGCTGGCCAACCGCAGCGGGCCGCTGACCGATATAGAATGGTCGCACCTCTGGACAATGGCGCAAAGCCTGGCGGAACGTTTCGATGGCGTCATCGAGGCCCCCGAACAAGAGCAGGTCATGCAAAGCGCCAGGCAACTGGATGCGGTTTGCGCCGACCTCGACGCCCAGGTGGGGCTGACATTGCGTCTGCAGGGCACACTGCCAGTGGGCGAGGTGGTTGGGGTGCTCAAGGAGGTGGGTTTTCTGCCTTATGGCGCACAACTGGCCTGGATGGCCGATACCGGCATTCCCAGGTTTACCGTGCTGTTTGATGGCGTTTCGGCCCAGGACGTGCAGTCGGCGGGGGTAGATCGCATCGATTTTCTGCTCGATTTGCCTAATAGCCCCGCTGACGAGCAGGCGTTCAGCCGCATGGCCAGTGTGGGCCGTGACTTGGCCAGGCGCATGAACGCTGTCTTGCTCGACGACCAGGGGCGGCCAGTATCCGATGGCACCGATCATGCGCTGGACAAACAGCTCCATGATTTGTATTTACGGCTGGAGCAGGCTGGTTTTCAGGCGGGCGCAGAACGCACGGTAAGGGTGTTTTCGTGACCGGCAGTTCAAAAAGCGTGTCGGCGGCGCAACAGGCGGATGCCTTGCGCAGCGAAATCGAGCGGCATAATTTTCTGTATTACGTGCAAGATGCGCCGGTGGTTTCCGATGCCGCCTACGACAACCTGATGCAAGAACTCATGGCGCTTGAGGCCGAGCATCCCGATTTGATCACGCCTGAGTCTCCTACACAGCGCGTAGGGGCCGCACTGCAGTCGGCGCTGGACAGCGTCCGGCACGGGACGCCCATGCTTTCCCTGGGTAATGCCTTCGATCCTGAAGATATCCTAGCCTTCGATAAGCGGGTGTCAGATACCTTAAGCGGCGCGGGCCTGATTGCCGAAGATGGCCAGGTCGAGTACGTGGCCGAGCTGAAATTCGACGGTCTGGCGGTGAATTTGCGCTATGAACAGGGGCGCCTGGTGCAGGCTGCCACCCGGGGCGATGGCCAGACGGGTGAAGATGTCACCAACAACATACGTACGCTGCGCTCTGTGCCTTTGCGCTTGACGGGTGATGTCCCGCAGGTACTGGAAGTGCGTGGCGAAGTGCTGATGTTTCGCAGCGATTTTGAAGCCTTGAATCAGGCTCAGCAGCGTCGACGCGAGAAGGTTTTCGTTAATCCGCGCAATGCCGCTGCAGGTAGTTTGCGTCAGCTGGACCCTAATATCACCCAACAACGGCCTTTGCGGTTTTTTGCCTATGGCTGGGGCGAAATGGTTTTGCCAGGTGTTGGGCAGCCCATGCCTGGCGCAACGCATGCACAAATGCTGGATTGGTTCCAGCACTGTGGGCTGCCGGTCAATGGCCAGCGCAAGGTGGTCAAGGGGGCGGCCGGTTTGCTTGAGTTCTATGCGGGTATTGGCAATACGCGTGGGCAACTGCCTTTTGATATCGATGGTGTGGTGTACAAGGTCAATTCCTTGCAAGCCCAAGAGGTTTTAGGCTATGTGGCGCGTGCACCGCGCTTTGCCATTGCGCACAAATTTCCGGCCCAGGAAGAAATGACACTGCTCATGGGTATCGATGTACAGGTTGGGCGTACCGGGGCAATTACGCCTGTGGCGCGTTTGCAGCCGGTTTTTGTGGGTGGCGTAACCGTTACCAATGCTACTTTGCACAACGAGGACGAAATCCGCCGCAAGGATGTACGGATTGGCGATACGGTTATCGTCCGTCGTGCGGGCGATGTCATCCCTGAGGTCGTTGGGCCGGTGCTGGCATTACGCCCTGAAAATACCGTTTTATACGAAACGCCGCGCCATTGCCCGGTCTGCGGATCAGCGGTTGAGCGTCTCGAAGACGAGGCCATTTCCCGGTGTTCGGGTGGTTTGTTTTGCGCGGCTCAACGCAAGCAAAGCATTACTCACGCAGCGGGTCGCAAGGCGCTTGATATCGAAGGTCTGGGTGAAAAACTGGTCGATCAACTGGTTGAAAGCGGGCGCATCCAGTCGTTGGCCGATTTGTTCACGCTGAATGTGCTGGAACTGGTTGGCTACGAGCGCATGGGTCGCAAGTCAGCCGATAACCTGATTGCGGCGATAGACCAGGCGCGTACGCCTGAATTGGGGCGTTTGCTGTATGCCCTGGGTATCAGGCATGTAGGTGAAACAACGGCGCGTGATCTGGCGCGGCATTTTGGTTCTGTCGATGCAGTCATGCAGGCTGACGAAGAGGCGTTGCTGGCGGTCAACGAGGTGGGGCCGGTGGTGGCAGGGTCTATTACTCGTTTCTTTGCCGAAGAGCACAATCGTGAGATTATCGCGGCCTTGGCGCGTGCCGGGGTGCATGCGAAGGCAGAGGTTGTGGCTGCGGGTGGTGGTCAGCGCCTGGCGGGTAAAACGCTGGTGCTGACGGGCACCATGCCCACCTGGACACGCGATGAGGCCACACGCCATATTTTGGCAGCGGGGGGCAAAGTCAGTGGTTCGGTATCAAAAAAAACTGCCTACGTAGTGGCGGGCGATGAGGCCGGCAGCAAGCTGGTGAAGGCCCAGGAATTGGGCGTGCAGGTACTTGATGAAGATGGTCTGAAAGTGCTGTTAGGTTTGTAGGTTGCTGTCACGTAGGTTCGATTAGCGCATCAGCGCGTAATCCGATAAGCAGCGCCATAAAAGTAGCATAATCCGACACCAGCAGTCCGTGCATACCCAAACTTGATGCATTTGCAGCAAGGTCGCACCACAGCTTTGGATGCGTAGTGGGCTGCTTTTTTCTTAAGCGCCGGTGCGTGTTGTGTACGGCTTTTTGTTCTTGCGAAAGTCGGGTGTGTGTTGTGTACGGCTTTTTTTCGTTCTTGTGAAAGTCGGGTGTGTCGAGGCCTGTTTCGGCTTCACGTGCTGCGCCCCTGACGGGGTTCCCGTTACGGTCAGCGCCATCGAGGCGTCCGCGGAACTCGCCCGGTCGGACCAGTGGTCCGACAAGCGCCGGGCTCAGACAGCCGCGGCCTTGCCTCCTCGATGGCGCTGACCGTAACGGCTTGCGCAAGGCGCCTGCACAGCCCCCGACACACCCGACTTTTTGCATCAGCGACATTTGGAGCAGTATTACATCACCCAACCAGCCGCGCAAATAAAGCCAGCTACTCAGACCACTAGACCGTCAGGCCGTCCAATTTTCTGTTACGCAGTTGTCTGGGGTGGGTGAAGCTCAGTGCGGCGGTAGGCGTGCGCCGCGTGCTGACGAAGGGAAGCCGGGGGCAGTCGTCGGCCGCTGTCTGAGCGCAGCGAGTTCGGCCGACGCCCGGCTGTACGAGGCAGACGCGGAAACAAGCACGCCGTGCCGCACTGAGCTTCACCCACCCCGGACAACGTCACAAGAAACCGACAACGTCACAAGAAACCGACAACGTCACAAGAAACCGACAACGTCACAAGAAACCGACAACGTCACAAGAAACCGCACAACGTCACAAGTAAACCGGACAGCGTCGCTAACAGCCATGGCGCCGTCACCAGAGCCAGACAGCCTCACCAAGTGCCGTAAGCATTTAAGTCGCACATGCTCCAGGCATTTTTATCGCAGGAGTTTTGTTGGATTTCGACCTGCAATTTTTTGTTAACTAAGCGCCATTCGGATTAGCACCGCCAGATGCATAATCCGAAAAACAACATTACATAAAAAAACCAAACTTACTTGATCGTGGCGTTTTTGATCAGGCTTTGCTGGTATTCAGCCAATTCCTGCTGGCGCATCATTTCTTCGATTTGGGGTTTGACTTCGGCCAGATCCGGGAATTTGACAGGGCGGCTGTCTTCGACCTCAATAATGTGCCAGCCAAATTGGGTTTGTACCGGCTTGCTGGTCATTTCGCCTTTTTTCAGGCCTTCAACCGCTTGTGCGAATTCAGGTACGTAGTTGCTGGTGGGGCCCCAGCCCAGGTCGCCGCCGTTCTGGCCGCTGCCCGGATCCATGGAGTCTTTCTTGGCTGCCGCTTCAAAAGTCACTTTCTTGCTTTTGATGGCGGCGATCAGGTCGTTAGCGGCCTTTTCGTCTTTAACCAGAATGTGACGCAGTTTGTATTCTTGCTTGCCGGCTTGTTCTTGTTTGATTTTGTCGTATTCGGCCTGGATCTTGGCGTCGGTAACTGGGTTTTTTTTCAGGTAATCGGCCATCAGGGCACGCACCAGTATGCCTTGGCGAGCCAGTTCGACTTCCTGGGTGACCTCGGGCTGTTTATCGAGGCCCGCTTTTTCGGCTGCCTGAACGGCTACCAGACGATTGACCATTTCCTGTTTGACTTGCGTGCGCAGTTCGGGGCTGTCTTGGGCACCCTGGGCGATCAGTAGTGCAACAAATTGATCGAGCTTGGCTTGTGTAATGGCTTGGCCATTGACGGAGGCTACTGTTTGGGCATACACCGGCAAGGCAATGGCGCAGCTTGCTGCAAATACGGCTAGTCGTTTCATGAAATTCCTTTTACGGGTTGGTTTTGGCGTCAATGGCCAGAGCATGAATGGGGTAAGGCATTAAATCGTGAACGCGATCATACACAAGTCGGTGACGCGCCAGGGTGCTGAGGCCGGTAAATTGTTCGGATTGGATCACGACGCGGAAGTGGCTGGCGCCATTTTTGCTGCCTTCATGGCCGGCATGAAAGTGCGATTCGTCGATGATTTCCAGGTGGGTGGGTTCGAGCGGCGCCAGGCGCTGTTCGAGCTCGTTCTTGCGGTCGGTAGACATCAGGATTCCTTGTTGGATTCCCCAGAGGCGGGGAGGGCGCGCGCTGGCTCGTTGCCGTCTTTCATGTGCTTGCCCAGCCAGACTGACTGGACGACGACAAACAGCAACAGCAAGGCCATCAGGCCAAATACCTTGAAGTTGACCCATTGGGCTTCGGTGAATGCGCCCGAAAAGGCGACATACAGGTTTAATGCGCCCGATAAAATAAAGAAAGCGGCCCAACTGTAGTTGAGCTTGTTCCAGGCGACGGCAGGCATATCGATTTGCGTACCCATCAGCTTCTGCATCAGGTTACGTCCGAAAAACCATTTTCCGCCCAGTAAAATGGCTGAGAACAGCCAGTACAGCACGGTTGGTTTCCATTTGATGAAGACATCATTGTGGAAAAACAAGGTGGCGCCGCCAAATACCACGATTACGCTCAGGTTGATCCAGTGCGTGGCTTCTATGGCTTTGCCGGTAGCCTTGAGCCAGATGAACTGACCCACACCCGCAGCAATAGCCACAGCCGTGGCGGTAAAGATGTCGGAAAATTTGAACGCAACAAAAAAAAGGATTAATGGAAACAGGTCAAAAAGAAATTTCTTCATTTAGTGGGTTCAAATTTCAGGGAAACTGAGTTGATGCAATAACGCTTGCCGGTAGGAGGAGGCCCGTCGGGGAACACATGGCCCAGATGCGAGTCGCAGACATTGCACAGTACTTCGGTGCGTTCCATGCCGTGGCTGGTGTCGAGTTCCTGGCGTACGTTATCGGGGTTGATGGCTTCGAAATAGCTGGGCCAGCCGCAACCCGCGTCGAACTTGGTATCGGACGCAAACAAGGCCGTGCCGCAACCTATGCAGCGGTAAATGCCGGTTTCGGTGGTATCCCAGTAACGCCCTGTGAATGGCCGTTCGGTACCTTTTTGGCGGGCCACGACATATTCTTCGCGAGTTAGCTGTTCTTGCCATTCGGTATCGGTTTTATGGATTTTGTTCACTTGTACACCTGTAAAAAGAGCGGCCTATGCACAACCCATTATGTTAATCGACTTTGGCCAGTGCGATAGGTTCCCTGCCATGGTACTTTTTCTGCGCTGTCCATGCAGGGAATCCCCTTAAAGACTTTGTTTCCATTTTTGTCCATAATCACGGGCACCCAGCAGCTTGTTATAGTTTTAAACCTTATTGGCGGAAAATGCTTATATTTTCTGCCATTTTTGACGTGCAACGCTATTTCCGTAAGTGGCTGTTTTTATATAATTTTTCGCCGCTGCCTTTTGTCGGGCCGGTTGCGGTGCCATCCATGGAGACCAAGAAATGAATTTGAACCAATCAATCCGACTTTCGGTGCTGGCGGGAGCCCTGACGCTTGCCTTGCCCATGATCGCCTCGGCGCAGATCAAGGTCGGGGTTACCCTGTCCAGCACTGGGCCCGCCGCCTCGTTAGGCATCCCAGAGCGCAATACGGTATCGCTGCTGCCCACTGAAATCGATGGGCAGAAAATTGAATATATCGTGCTCGACGACAGCACTGATATGACCATAGCCGTCAAGAATATGCGCAAGCTGGTTGCCGACGACAAGGTCGATGTGGTCATAGGCACATCGGTTACGCCTGGCTCGTTGGCCATGGTCGATGTGGCTGGGGAAACCGGCACGCCCATGATCAGTGTGGCCGCCAATGCCAAAATCGTCGAGCCCGTGGAAGGCGCGCGTAAATGGGCATTCAAAACACCCCAGAATGACCAATTGATGGCGGGTGCTCTGGCCGACACCATGGCCAAGCAGGGTGTTAAAACCCTGGGCTTTATCGGCTATACCGATGCCTACGGCGAAGGTTGGCTCAGTGTCATGACCGAAGCCGCCAAGGCCAAGGGTATCAAGGTGGTCAGCATAGAGCGTTACGGCCGTACTGATACCAGCGTAACTGGCCAGGTGCTCAAGTTGGTGGCTGCCAAGCCTGATGGCATACTGGTTGCGGGTTCGGGCACACCGGTGGCATTGCCGCAAAGCGAACTCAAAAGTCGTGGCTACAAGGGCATTATGTACCAGACCCATGGCGCGGCCAATAACGATGTGCTGCGAGTTTGCGGCAAAGACTGCAACGGAATGATCCTGCCTGCCGGCCCGCTGCTGGTGGCTGATCAGTTGCCCGACAGCAACCCGGTCAAGAAAAGCGCGCTTGTATACAAAGCCAAATACGAAGCCAAGTACGGCGCCGGCACCATCAATACGTTTGGTGGCCACATGTGGGATGCCGGCCTGTTGGTCGCGACCGCCATCCCCCCAGCCCTGAAAACCGGTGCCAAGCCGGGCACGCCCGAATTTCGCCAAGCCTTGCGCGACGCCATCGAACAAATCAAGAATCTGCCAGCATCGCAAGGGGTTTTCAACATGAGCGCCACCGATCATGCCGGTCTCGATGAACGGGCTCGCGTCATGGTCAAAGTGGTCGATGGCAAATGGACATACCAGCCTGACCAGTAATCCGTACAATGGCAGGCTCGATCCGTATCAAGCGGTCGGGCCTGTTTGTGTTGCGTGGTCGGCACAATAGGTAAGCCGATAAAAATGCCGGCCAAGTGGCCGGTATTTTTTGTCTATGTCTGAAGCAGGGGCGCAAGGCTGGCCTGCGTCTTTTTGTTGGGGTGTTGTCCGAAATGGATACAACAGTTTTACTGATACTGCTGCAAGACGGCATCATGAATGGTGCCATTTATGCATTATTGGGCCTAGCGCTGGTTCTGGTGTTTGTGGTGACGCGCGTCATTTTCATTCCGCAGGGCGAGTTCGTGGCGTTTGGCGCCTTGACCCTGGCCTTTATGGTCAATGGCCGCATACCCGGCACAGTCAACTTGCTGCTGATCATTGGCGCGGTGGTGTTTGCCGTCGAAGCCATTGCTGCCTTGCGTACCCGTAACTGGCGGGGCATGGGCAAGGTTTTTTCCTGGACGTTACTGCTGCCTTTTGTGCTGTATCTGCTGGCCCCCTATATAGTCAGCAAAGACACGTCTTTATGGATCAATGTGCTGTTTTCCATGGCGCTGGTGGTGCCGTTAGGCCCCATGGTGTACCGCCTGGCTTATCAGCCGGTGGCGGAAGCCAGTGTGTTGGTGCTGCTGATCATTTCAGTGGCTGTGCACTTTGCACTGACTGGCCTGGCGCTAGTGTTCTTCGGGGCCGAGGGCTGGCGCACCCCGCCTTTCATGGAGGGCGAAGTTCAAATGGGTCCGGTAAGCTGGTCGGCCCAGACGTTTTTTGTGCTGGGCACTTGCGGCGTATTGATCCTGGGCTTGTGGCTGTTCTTCAGTAAAACCCTATACGGCCGCGCTTTGCGCGCCACAGCTGTCAATCGCAGGGGTGCGCGCTTGGTTGGCATCAGCACAAATATGTCGGGCAGCCTGACTTTTACGCTGGCTGCCGCCATTGGTGCCTTGTCAGGCATGCTTATCGCGCCCGTGACTACAGTTTATTACGATACCGGTTTCCTGATCGGCCTGAAAGGATTCGTGGCGGGGATATTCGGCGGCCTGATCAGTTATCCCATTGCAGCTGGCGGGGCGTTGTTCGTGGGTATTCTGGAAGCGTTTGCATCATTCTGGGCCAGCGCCTACAAAGAGGTCATTGTGTTCACGCTGATTATTCCTGTGCTGTTGTGGCGTTCGTTCGGTACACATCATACCGACGACGAGGAGTAAGCCATGAATCGATTGTTGTTGATAGTCGTGGTGCTGGGGTTGTTGGGTTTGCCTTTATTGCCCAGTACGCCTGAATTCTGGATTACTCATCTGAACTATGTGGGCCTGGCCAGCCTGGTCGTGTTGGGGCTGGTATTGCTTACTGGCGTGGGCGGGCTGACCTCCTTTGGGCAGGCGGCGTTCGTGGGTATAGGCGCTTACGCGACGGCCTGGCTCACGACCGCCATAGGCTGGTCGCCCTGGCTTGGCCTGCTATTGGGGTTGATGCTTACCTTCGTGGTGGCATATGTGCTTGGCGCCATTACCTTGCGTCTGTCTGGCCACTACTTGCCGCTGGGCACACTGGCGTGGGGGCTGGCTATTTATTATCTGTTTGGCAACCTGGGTTTTCTGGGCCAGTATGACGGGATTGCCAGCATACAGCCTATAGAATTTTTAGGGATATCGCTGGGTAACGGGCGTTATATTTATTATCTGATCTGGGTGGCGGTGCTGTTGTCGATGTGGGCCACCCGCAATTTGCTGGACTCCCGACCAGGCCGGGCCATACGCGCGCTTAAAAGTGGCGGCGGCATGGCTGAATCGTTTGGCATCAATATGGCCAGCTACAAGGTCATTATCTTTGTCTATGCCGCCTTGCTGGCATCGCTGTCGGGTTGGCTGTACGCGCATATGCAGCGTGCAGTCAGTCCCAGTCCCTTTGGCCTGAATTACGGTATCGAGTATTTGTTCATGGCGGTGGTGGGCGGTGCGGGTAGCGTATGGGGGGCGGTGCTGGGGTCGGGCTTGATTCTTACGCTTAAAGATCAGTTGCAAAACGTCTTGCCCAAAATCCTGGACACCAATTACAACTTTGAACTAATAGTTTTCGGCGTACTGATGGTGCTTGTGCTGCAGTATGCCCGCGATGGCGTTTGGCCAATATTGGCTTCCTGGTGGTCGGTGCTGGCCGGGGGCACCGAGCGTCGCCGGATTGCGCCGCCGCCTGAAGCGCCCATCTTGACCCAGCGCTCGCGCCCCGAAAAGGCGTCGCTGGTGCTTGAGGTCGATGCCATACGCAAGGAGTTTGGCGGGCTGGTGGCGGTCAATGACATCAGTTTTTCGCTCAAGGCAGGTGAAATCATGGGGCTGATTGGTCCCAATGGCGCCGGAAAAAGCACGACATTCAACCTTATTACCGGTGTGTTGCCGGCAACCAGCGGCAAGGTGAAGTTCCTGGGCGAGCGCCTTGATGTCCTGCCTTCGCGTGAAATTGCCAGGCTGGGGGTAGGGCGTACCTTTCAGCATGTACAGCTTTTGCCGACCATGACGGTTCTGGAAAATGTGGCGCTGGGTGCGCACTTGCGCAGCAAGGTTGGCGTACTGGCGGCGGCCTTGCGTGCCGAACGGGGCGACGAGGCCATGCTGTTGCACGAAGCCGCGAGGCAGTTGCAGCGGGTGGGCCTGGGCGACTATTTATACGAACAAGCCGGTAATCTGGCGTTGGGCCAACAACGCATACTTGAAATTGCGCGCGCTCTGGCGGCCGACCCGGTTTTGTTATTGCTGGATGAGCCAGCCGCAGGGTTGCGTTACAAAGAAAAGCAAGAATTGGCACAGGTGCTGGATCAGTTGCGCCATGAGGGCATGAGCATCCTCTTGGTCGAGCACGATATGGATTTCGTCATGAATCTGACCGATCATATTCTGGTTATGGATTTCGGCACCAAGCTGGCCGAAGGTCTGCCTGCCGAGGTTCAACAAAATCCTGCGGTGCTGGAAGCCTATTTGGGCGGTGTGGACGATGATTTCACGCCAACTGATACGTCATCTGACGTTGGTCGCGATATTGCAGGAGAACAGGCATGAACGCCGCTCACAAACCCAGGCATCCGATATTGAAGGTCACCGACTTGTCGACCAAGTATGGCAAGGTGCATGCCTTGGTGGGGGCCAATATCATGGTTACGCGCGGCAGTATCGTGACGGTGATTGGGGGCAACGGAGCGGGCAAGTCTACATTGCTTAATTCGATCATGGGGTCTTTGCCGGCTACTGGGCATAGTTCGGGGTCGGTGGAATACCTGGGGGCTGAAATTGGTTCCTGGCAGGTTGAGCGTCGTGTATCAGATGGCATCTCACTGGTTCCCGAGCGGCGCGAGCTGTTTGGCAGTATGTCGGTGGAAGACAATCTGTTGTTAGGTGGGTTTCGTTTGTATCGTGCCGGCAAGCATGGTTGGAAGGAAACCATGCATGAGGTTTACGATTTGTTTCCACGTTTGCGCGAGCGCCGCACACAAGAGGCGGGCACGTTGTCGGGCGGCGAGCGGCAAATGTTGGCGGTGGGGCGGGCGTTAATGGCGCAGCCTCAGTTGCTGATGCTGGACGAGCCCAGTCTGGGTTTGGCACCCATGATCGTGCGTGAGATTTTCCAGATCATTTCGCGTCTGCGGAGTACGGGCGTGGCAATTTTGCTGGTGGAACAGAACGCGCGCGCAGCGTTGCAGGTGGCTGATTACGGCTATGTGCTTGAAACCGGCGAAATCGTGCTTGAAGGCAAGGCCAAGGAACTTAGCGACAACCCCAGGGTGATAGAAAGTTATCTGGGCCTGGGCAACGCCAGGAAATAAACATACGGGGCTGTAGGTCGGATTAGCGCCGCTAGGCGCGTAATCCGACAAACAACGCTACAAACAATAGTAGCGTCATTCGACACCAGTTGCCCGACTACCCAAGTTCAATACATTTGCACTTAGGTTGCACGACAGCTTCAGGTACGTTGGGGACGTTGTTTTTGTTCCTGGTGACAGAGGTATGTTGTGTGTAGTTTTTTTTGTTCTTGCGAAAGTCGGGTGTGTCGGAGGCTGTTTCGGCTTCACGCGCTGCGCCCCTGACGGGGTTCCCGTTACGGTCAGCGCCATCGAGGCGTCCGCGGAACTCGCCCGGTCGGACCAGTGGTCCGACAAGCGCCGGGCTCAGACAGCCGCGGCCTTGCCTCCTCGATGGCGCTGAACGTAACGGCTTGCGCAAGGCGCCTGCACAGCCCCCGACACACCCGACTTTTTGCATCAGCGACATTTGGAGCAGTATTACATCACCAACCAGCCGCGCAAATAAAGCCAGCTACTCAGACCACTAGGCCGTCAGGCCGTCCAATTTTCTGTTACGCAGTTGTCCGGGGTGGGTGAAGCTCAGTGCGGCGGTAGGCGTGCGCCGCGTGCTGACGAAGGGAAGCCGGGGGGTGTCGTCGGCCGTTGTTTGAGCGCAGCGAGTTCGGCCGACGCCCGGCTGTACGAGGCAGGCGCGGAAACAAGCACGCCGTGCCGCACTGAGCTTCACCCACCCCGGACAACGTCATCAGAACTGAGTAGAACGTCATCAGAACTGAGTAGAACGTCATCAGAACTGAGTAGAACGTCATCAGAACTGAGTAGAACGTCATCAGAACTGAGTAGAACGTCATCAGAACTGAGTAGAACGTCATCAGAACTGAGTAGAACATCATCAGAACTGAGTAGAACATCACCAGAACTGGACGAAACGCCACCAGTATCAGACAGCGTGACTACGCTTTTTTAGCCTTGTAGCGATGCACCAATTCACCCACAATGCCGCGGCGAAATGCCATGACGCAAATGATGAAAATCAGACCTATGACGATAGTGACCGACTCGCCCAATACTTGAAACCACTGTAGACCGGTTGCCTGGCTTAAGAAACGGCCAAATTCGCCCACCTTGTTTTCAAGCAAGACCACGATAAAGGCACCCAGCACGGGGCCAGTGAAAGTGCCCATCCCGCCAATAAGCGTCATCAGGATGACCATGCCTGACATCTGCCACGTGGCATCGGATAAGGTGGCCGAAACGAACACGAGAGCTTTCGTGGCGCCTGCCAGGCCGGCCAGCGCGGCCGACAGCACAAATACCAGCAACTTGAAGTTGTCGACGTTATAGCCCAGCGAAATGGCACGCGGTTCGTTTTCGCGTATGGCCTTGAGCACCTGACCGAACGGCGAGTTGATAGTGCGCCAGCAAATGGCGAAGCCGATGATGAAAATGGCAAGCACCACGTAGTACAGGTTCAGGTCGTTGCTGAGATTCAGGCCGAAGATTTCGCCCCGAGGTATGCCTTGCAGGCCGTCTTCACCATGAGTGAAAGGGGCCTGCAGAAAGTAGAAAAATACCATTTGCGCCATGGCCAGTGTGATCATGGCGAAGTAGATACCGCTGCGACGTATGGCCAGCGCCCCGATGATCAGGCCCAGCAAGGCAGCGACCCCGGTGCCAAAGAGCAGGCCGGGCAGGGTGGGGATGCCCCAGACAGCCAGTGCATGCCCGGTGGCATAGGCGGCCGTACCCAGGAAAGCCGCATGACCAAAGGATAGCAATCCTGTATAGCCCAGCAGCAGGTTAAAGGCGCAGGCAAATAGCGCGTAACACATGACCTTCATGACAAAGATGGGGTAGGCGCCCATGAATGGCAGCAAGGCAATAATGATCGTAACCAGTAAGTACGCTAAGAATTGACGGCTCATTGTTCTTTCCCAAAGAGGCCTGCTGGGCGTATCAGCAAAACGATAACCATGATGATGAAGACAACGGTATTGGAGGCTTCAGGCCAGAAAACCTTGGTCAGGCCTTCGATGATGCCTAGCCCCAGTCCAGTGAGTATGGAGCCCATGATGGAACCCATGCCCCCGATCACCACTACGGCGAAAACCACGATGATCAGGTTGGAGCCCATAAGCGGAGAAACTTGCATGACAGGGGCGGCCAGGGCGCCGGCAAACCCGGCCAGTCCCACGCCAAAGCCATAGGTAAGCGTAATGAGCAGCGGTACGTTCACGCCAAATGCTTCAACCAGCTTGGAGTTTTCGGTACCTGCGCGCAGTAAGGCGCCCAGGCGGGTTTTTTCTATGATGAACCACGTGGCAAAGCATACGACCAAAGAGGCAACCACAACCCAGGCGCGATAGATGGGCAGATACATGAAGCCCAGGTTCACGCCGCCTTGCAGCAGTGCGGGTGTGGCGTAGGGTTGGCCGGAGACGCCGTACATGCTGCGAAACAGGCCTTCAAGCAGCAGGGTGATGCCAAAGGTGAGCAGCAGGCCGTACAAGTGATCGAGCTTATAGAGATGACGTATGAGTGTGCGCTCGATCAGGATGCCAAAGATGCCCACGATTAGCGGGGTAAGAAACAGCATCAGCCAGTAGTTCAGACCAAGGTATTCCAGCCCCATCCAGGTGCAAAAGGCGCCCACCATGTAAAGCGCGCCATGTGCGAAATTAATGATATTGAGCAGACCGAATATCACCGCGAGGCCAAGTGACAGTACTGCGTAAAATGATCCATTGACCAGACCGAGCAATAACTGGCCCAGCAAGGCTTGGATAGGTATGCCGAATATTTCAGTCATATGTGTAGGAAATCCATGACGAAGCGAATATGGATAAAGCAATAGCGACAATGCCCCCGCGTGCAGCCTGGAGCATTGTTTTCATAGAAAGAAAAGGCCTATTTCTTGACTAGCTTGCAAGTGGATTCTGCCAGTGTGCCGTAGACTTGGTCACCGGGCAATGTTTCTACGATGTTGTAGTAGTCCCAGGGCCGTTTGGACTCGGACGGCTTCTTGACCTGCACGAGATACATGTCGTAGACCATGCGGCCATCTTCGCGAACCTGGCCATTAGGAGCGAAAAAGTCGTTGACCTTGTTGGATTTCATCCATTTCATGAGGGTGTCGGTATCATCGGTGCCGCTGGCCTTGACCCCGCGCAGGTAGAAACTGACCGCTGAGTAGTCGGCTGCTTGCAGGAATGATGGCATGCGTTTTTGGCTTGCAAAGAAACGTTCGCCCCACTTGCGTGAAGCGTCGTCTTTATCCCAGTACCAGCCGCTGGTCAGGTACAGGCCTTGCGTGTTTTCCAGGCCCAGCGCATGCACGTCGTTGATGAACACCAGCAGGCCGGCCAGGTTCATGGTCTTGGTGATGCCGAATTCTTTGGCTGCCTTGACCGAGTTGATGAAGTCGCCGCCTGCATTGGCCAGGCCGAGGATCTTGGCGCCCGAAGCCTGGGCTTGCAGCATGAAGGAGGAGAAGTCGGAGGTGCTGAGCGGCGCCCTGACGGCACCCAGCACGGTTCCACCGGCTGCCTTGACGACGGCAGCGGTATCGCGTTCAAGGGCGTGGCCGAAGGCGTAGTCAGCAGTAAGGAAGAACCAGGATTTTCCGCCGTTCTTGACAACAGCGGAACCGGTTCCTCGGGCCAGGGCTATGGTGTTGTATGCATAGTGAACTGTGTAGGGGGTGCATTGTGCATTGGTCAGTTCAGAGGCGGCTGCGCCAACGGAAATAAATGGTTTTTTCTTTTCGGCTGCCACACCAGCCATGGCCAGCGCCGTGCCGGAATTAGTGCCTCCTATGAGTACGTCGAGGTTTTTTTCATCGAACCATTCGCGCGCACGCGACGAGGCGACGTCGGCTTTGTTTTGGTGGTCGGCAACCAGCAGCTCGATTTTCTTGCCATTGATCTCACCGCCAACGTCGGCGATGGCCATGCGTATGGCTTCGGCACCCGCAGGGCCATCGATATCGGAATATAAGCCGGACATATCGGTGATGAAACCGATACGGATGACATCATCGGAGATACCGGCAGCTTGCCCAGGCACGGCCAGGGTTAGGCCGGCTAGAGCAAATGCAACGGATAGTGTGCGCAGTTTCATGTGAGGTCTCCTGGTTTTGTAGTTTGCCGGTTGGCCGGCTTTTTTAGTGTTCATACACCTAGCAGGGTGTTAAGCACATTTTGTTTGGCTGGTAGTTCAGCCGCATTGAATTGTTCGACGATTTGGCCGTGTTCCATGACGTAGAAGCGGTCGGCCAGCGGAGCGGCGAAGCGAAAGTTTTGCTCGACCATGACGATGGTATAGCCCTTGGCTTTCAGGGCTGTGATCATGCGGGCCAGCGCCTGTACGATGACAGGAGCCAGGCCTTCGGAGATTTCGTCGAGCAGCAACAGGTTGGCGCCAGTGCGCAAAATACGCGCTACGGCCAGCATTTGCTGCTCGCCGCCTGAAAGCCGCGTGCCTGGTGATTGCCTGCGTTCCTTGAGGTTAGGGAACATGTCGTAGATTTCGGCCAGCGACATGCCGCCGCCCAGGGTATCGCCTACAGTGGGCGGCAGCAGCAGGTTTTCTTCGCAGGTCAGGCCGGCAAAAATGCCGCGTTCTTCGGGGCAGTAACCTATGCCCAGGTGCGCAACACGGTAGGTGGGCAAATTAATGGATTCAGTGCCCTGGATGCGAATCGAGCCTTTGCGTGTACCTGTGAGGCCCAGGATGGCGCGCAGCGTGGTGGTGCGCCCTGATCCGTTGCGCCCCAGCAGGGTTACGACTTCGCCTTGCCCGACAGTGAGGTTTACGCCGTGCAGCACGTGAGCCTCCCCGTACCAGGCGTGCAGATCGGAAATTTCAAGCGCAGCGGTGTTCATCCGTGGGCTCCTTCGAGTTCGCCAGTGGTGGTGCCCATGTAGGCTTCCATGACCGCGGCATTGCTGGATACGTGCTGGTAGTCGCCTTCGGCCAATACGGAGCCGCGCGCCAGTACAGTGATTTTGTCGGCTATTTGCGAGACCACATTCATGTTGTGTTCGACCATGAGTATGGTGCGCCCGGTGCTGACTTTTTTGATGAGCTGCGTGACGCGGCTGACGTCTTCGTGGCCCATGCCCTGGGTGGGCTCGTCGAGCAGCATGAGCTCGGGCTCCATGGCCAGCGTGGTGGCGATTTCCAGGGCGCGCTTGCGCCCATAGGGCAGATTGACGGTGATTTCGTTGGCGTATTCGGCCAGATCGACCTCTTGCAGCAACTGAAAAGCTGGTTCGTTCAGGCGATTCAGGATGCTGTCGCTGCGCCAAAAATGATATGACAGGCCAGTACGACGCTGCAGGCCGATACGCACGTTTTCCAATACGGTAAGCTGCGGGAAGATGGCTGAAATCTGAAAGGACCGTATGATGCCGCGCCGCGCAATTTGGGCTGGCTTTTCATGGGTGATTTCGTGGTCGGCAAAAAATATTTTGCCTGACGTAGGGGTAAGAAACTTGGTCAGCAGATTGAAACAGGTCGTCTTGCCTGCGCCATTAGGCCCAATCAGGGCATGTATGGTGCCACGCTTGACCTGGAGGTTGACGTCGCTTACGGCCACAAAGCCGCGAAACTCTTTCACCAGGTGTTTGGTTTCTAAAATATATTCGCTCATTACCCAGCCAGTCGGTTTGGAAACTCTGTTGATGACAGGGCGAGTATGAGCGCTTGCACAGCACAATGCCATGCGGGTTTTTCATAGGTTGGCGTAATCGCCTTATGTAGCGGTTGTTTTAAGCTTGTACTCGCAAAGGTCAGCTATACCGCACTGTGGGCACTTGGGCTTGCGGGCTACACAGATGTAGCGGCCATGCAATATCAGCCAATGGTGTGCATCAAGCAGGAATTGTTTAGGTATGAATCGTTCGAGTTTTTTTTCGACTTCAGTAACGTTCTTTCCTGGTGCGATTCCGGTGCGGTTGGCGACCCGGAAAATATGTGTGTCGACTGCGATGGTGGGGTGGCCAAATGCCGTGTTCAGCACGACGTTCGCGGTTTTTCGGCCCACCCCTGGAAAGGACTCGAGCGCCGTGCGGTCATCTGGCACTTGACTGTTGTATTGCTCGACCAGCATCTGGCAAGTTTTGATGACATTGGCGGCCTTGGTTTTATACAGCCCTATAGTCTTGATATGGTCAGCCAGGCCTTCTACGCCCAAGGCCAACAGGCCTTCTGGCGTACCGTGCTGCGGGAAGAATTTGCGGGTCGCCAGGTTGACCGACCTGTCAGTTGCCTGGGCCGACAGTATGACGGCAATCAGAAGCTGGAAAATGCTGTCGTATTCGAGTTCAGTGGTTGGCTGGGGGTTGGCGGCGCGCAGGCGCTCGAAGATTTCGGTGCGTTTGGCTTTGTTCATGGTTTTTGGCGGCGTGCACGCGCCCGGGCAAGGGCATCGGCGATGATTTGCTGGCGGCCTGCCGTGTCGATGTTGGCGGCCACCGATAACGGGGCTTTGTTGGCCAGTGTGCGGGCAGCGAGGCTGGAGGGTTCCGGGTGCAGGGTGCTCAGGCGACGTTGCCTTTGCTGGTGATGTTGGCGCGCCACGATGGCCAGATCAGGGGTCCATTCGGTTTTGGCTGGCACCATGGCGATACAGTCTACAGGGCAGGGCGCCACGCATAGGTCACAGCCAGTGCAGCGATCGGGAATGACCGTATGCATCAGTTTGTTTGCGCCCACAATGGCGTCGACCGGGCAGGCCTGTATGCACAGAGTGCAACCTATGCAATGGGTTTCGTCGATAACGGCGAGCATCAGGGGCTGGTGTTCGCCGCAACGGGTGTCCAGTGCCAGTTCCGGGGTGTGAAGCAGCGCGGCCAGGGCCTGGATACCGGCTTGCCCACCAGGAGGGCAGCGGTTGATGGCTTCGTGATCAGTGGCGATGGCTGCGGCATACGGGCGGCAGCCATCGTAACCGCATTTGGTGCATTGGGTCTGGGGAAGCACCGCGTCGATACGGTCTATGAGTGACTTGATGGGCATGGCAGAAAAAAGGAGCCGTCAGGCCCCTGTTTTACATGAAAGAGCAAAGCCCTTAAAAACGGCGTATGAATTCGCCTATTTTAGGACATATTGTTTCGCGCCAGCGGCGGCCTGAAAAAATGCCGTAGTGCCCGCAACCTACAGCAGTGTAGTGTTCCTTGCGTTCTTCATGGATGCCGCTGCAAAGTTGTTGTGCGGCACGCGTCTGGCCTTGGCCGGAAATGTCGTCGAATTCGCCTTCGATGGTCAGCAAGGCCACCGAAGAAATGGCGGATGGGTCGACGGTTTGGCCATCGATGACCCAGGTGCCGGAGGGCAATTGATGTTCCTGGAACACGACTTTAATGGTGTCAAGGTAGAACTCGGCGGGCATGTCGAGCACCGCGTTGTATTCGTCGTAGAACTGGCGATGCGCTTCGGCGTCGTCGTTGTCGCCTTTGATCAGGTGGAGATAGAAGTCGTAGTGTGAACGCAGATGACGGTCTGGGTTCATGGCGACAAAGCCGGTATGTTGCAAAAAGCCTGGGTAAACCGGCCGACCTGCCCCCGGAAAGCGTGGCGGAACCCGGTGGATAAGGTTGTTTTCGAACCAGGAGTAGGGCTTGGTGGTTGCCAGACGGTTGACCTGGGTAGGAGATTCACGGGCGTCGATGGGTCCGCCCATCATGGTCATGCTGCGAGGAAGACAGGGGTCGTTGTTGGTGGCCATAAGTGAAATGGCAGCCAGTACGGGCACTGTAGGCTGGCAGACCGACACTACGTGTACATCGGGGCCAAGGAATTGTATGAATTCCTGTATGTACCTGACGTAGTCGTTCAGGTGGAAAGGCCCGGCCGAGTTAGGCACCATGCGAGCGTCGACCCAATCGGTGACGTAGACCTCGTGGTTGGGCAGCAGGGCTTGCACAGTATTGCGCAGCAGTGTGGCGTGATGACCCGACAAGGGCGCCGCGAGCAGTATGCGCGGATCGCCAGCAGGGTCGGTGCTTTGCGCACGCTTGAAGTGAACCAGGTTGCAGAATGGCTTTTGCAAGACGGTTTGTTCGGTAACAGCAACTTGCTGGCCGGCAATTTCAGTTGTTGCCAGACCCCATGCAGGTTTTTCGTAGTCTTTGCCTAAACGGTGAACCAGCTCGTAGGTGGCGGCGATTTGTCGGGATACAGGGGTATACGCAAAAGGGCTGTAAGGGTGCGAGAATAGCTGCGAGCCAGTATCGGTGAATGCAGCCAGTGGCGTCAAAAATGACCGTTGAAGCTCGTGTAAGTCATACAGCATAAATAAAGCCTTTTGAAAGCAATGCTTGGTTTGCAAACCGGTTAATTCTGTAGGGGCTCAGGCTTGACCTTGCGCCGGCAAAATTGGCCAGACCACTTCTTGTAACGCTTTGTTTTAACACGTTAGCAGATGACTACGTTATAAGCTAATCATAAAATTGTTGAAATTACCAGTTTTCCTTATGGTCAAATGGCTGATATGGTCATATGGTGTAAGTTTATGTTGTCTCGATCAGGTATTTGGCCAATAGTTCTGTCTAGCCGACATTTCGTGTTGTCGTTGGCGATCAGGCAGGCAATTTTTTTTGAGTATGGACACGCTTTTCGCAGTTTGCAATCAATGGAACGTTAACTTTTGCAAATTTTTGCGCGGCAGGCAGGGCCGTTTCATGAGCGCTCCCATTGCGGGATGAGGCTCTGGAAAGTCTGTTTGGAAGGCAGCGAGAATAATGTGTATCACTGACGTAATTAAACAACAATGGCTAGTCGCAAGCGCGCAACGAAGTCAGCAGACCCTTGCCGGAGGCAGTTAGCAGTAACGCGCCACCGGGCAGGCAGGGTGCATGCTTGCTTTAACGTTCTAGGTATTGCAGCTTGTCGTCGACGCCATTCCAGTCGTCTGCGCCGGGCAAAGGCTGCTTGGTGCGGTTGATCGAGCCAAATTCGGGTGATAGTTCGGCGTTCAGTGCGATGAACTGGACTTGGTCTTGGGGGACGTCTTCTTCAGCAAAAATGGCGTTAGCCGGGCATTCTGGCACGCAAACTGCGCAATCTATGCATTCGTCTGGGTCGATGACCAGGAAATTGGCCCCTTCTCGGAAGCAATCTACCGGGCATACATCGACGCAGTCGGTAAATTTGCATTTAATACAGTTTTCGGTAACCACATGTGTCATTTCAGGACTCCAACATCAGATACCCCGATTTTACCTAATTAATCAAGGTAAGCCCGAATTGACCTTCAGGCAAAGCAGTCTTTCAGATTTTTCCCGCCCGGCGTTACACGAATAAGCCTGTGCTGTGTGCTATGGTTAGAAAAATACTTTATGTGCCGCAATGATAATTACTTCGTTACTCGATACCGATTTGTATAAATTCACCATGATGCAGGTTGTGCTGCATCACTTTCCGGCTGCGCAAGTAGAGTATCGCTACAAGTGTCGTACGCCGAATGTGAATCTGCTCCCTTATCTGGATGAAATTCGCACCGAAATCCACGCATTGTGCCAATTGCGGTTTACCGAAGACGAACTACGGTATTTGCGCGGGCTGCGCTTCATGAAAAGCGATTTTGTGGATTTCCTTGGCTTGTTTCACATGCCGGAAAAATGCATTACGGTGTCGCCTGGCGTGTTGCCTGGTGAAATTGACATTACCGTCAAGGGGCCGTGGCTGCACACGATACTGTTTGAAATACCTGTGCTGGCTATTGTGAACGAAGTCTATTTCCGTAATGTCTGCACAGAGCCAGCCTGGGAAGAAGGCCGTCGGCGCTTGCAGTCGAAAATGCAACTGGTTACCGATGATCCGGCGCTGGCCGATTTTCGCGTGGCTGAATACGGTACACGCCGGCGTTTTTCCAAGCAATGGCACGAAGAAGTCGTGCTCACCATGAAAGACCAGATGGAGCCTAATTTTGCGGGCACCAGCAATGTGTATTTCGCGATGGTGCATGGCGTAACCCCGCTGGGCACCATGGGGCATGAATACTTGCAGGCTTGCCAGGCGTTGGGGCCGCGCCTGCGCGATTCCCAGGTTTTCGCACTGGAAGTTTGGGCCAAGGAATACCGGGGCGATTTGGGGATTGCGTTATCCGATGTATATGGCATGGATGCTTTTCTGCGCGATTTCGATATGTATTTTTGCAAGCTGTTCGATGGTGCGCGCCACGATTCTGGTGATCCGTTCGTATGGGGTGAGCGCCTGCTGGCCCATTATCAAGCCAATCGCGCCGATGCGCGCACCAAGACGCTGGTTTTTTCCGATGCCCTGACCATACCGCGCGCGATCGAACTGGCCCAGCGTTTTGCGGGCCGTTGCAAGGTGTCGTTTGGAATCGGAACAAATCTTACCAACGACTTGGGGCATGAACCGCTGCAGATCGTGATGAAAATGGTGCGTTGCAATGGGCAACCGGTAGCGAAGGTATCCGACGCACCTGAAAAAACCATGTGTGATGATCCAGCTTATTTGGCCTATTTGCGCCAGGTGTTTCAGTTGCCGCCTGCATGATGCAGCAGGCGGATTAGCGCTGTCAGGCGTGTGTTGTGTGCGGTTTTTTCGTTCTTGCGAAAGTCAGGTGTGTGTTGTGTACGGCTTTTTTGTTCTTACGAAAGTCGGGTGTGTGTTGTGTACGGCTTTTTTTGTTCTTACGAAAGTCGGGTGTGTGTTGTGTACGGCTTTTTTTGTTCTTGCGAAAGTCGGGTGTGTCGGAGGCTGTTTCGGCTTCACGCGCTGCGCCCCTGACGGGGTTCCCGTTACGTTCAGCGCCATCGAGGCGTCCGCGGAACTCGCCCGGTCGGACCAGTGGTCCGACAAGCGTCGGGCTCAGACAGCCGCGGCCTTGCCTCCTCGATGGCGCTGACCGTAACGGCTTGCGCAAGGCGCCTGCACAGCCCCCGACACACCCGACTTTTTGCATCAGCGAAGCTTGGACTAGCCTATTCACCACTAACCAGCCGTGCCAGTAAAACCAGCTTTTCAGGCTGCAAGGCCGTCAGGCCGGCCAATTTTCTGTTACGCAGTTGTCTGGGGTGGGTGAAGCTCAGTGCGGCGGTAGGCGTGCGCCGCGTGCTGACGAAGGGAAGCCGGGGGCAGTCGTCGGCCGCTGTTTGAGCGCAGCGAGTTCGGCCGACGCCCGGCTGTACGAGGCAGACGCGGAAACAAGCACGCCGTGCCGCACTGAGCTTCACCCACACCGGACAACGTCATAAGGAACCGGACAACGTCATAAGGAACCGGACAACGTCATAAGGAACCGACAACGTCACAAGAACCGGACAACGCCACAATCATACAAGCGCAGCATAATCCAACCCCATCGCATAACGCCCAAACCCCCAATACCCCCATGCTCTTATAATCCAGCAAATAAAATACCAATCAAAACTTCCCGGGAGTGTAAGCATGAGCGAAATACTGCGTGTCAACGTCGAGCAGCGTTTGTCCGATATGGCTATTTATAATGGCGTGGCCTATTTGGCCGGACAGGTGCCCGACGACAGCAGCCTTGATATTCAAGGCCAGACCGATCAGGTGCTGGCTACCATAGACCGGCTCCTTGCCGCCGCCGGTACCGATAAATCCCGCATCCTCATGGCTCAAATCTTCCTGACCAACATGAAAGAATTCGATGGCATGAATAAAGCCTGGGATGCCTGGGTTGCGCATGGCAACGCGCCTCCGCGTGCGACTGTCGAAACCCGACTGGCCAACCCCGACTTCAAGGTTGAAATCGTGGTTACGGCCGCGCTAGCCTAAGAAGAAAAACGAATAGCCCACGGCAGTGGGATTAAAGCAGCAGGGCGGCCAGCGTACCGCCCAGCGTTTCGCATGCGGCGTGGTCATGGACGGTAATGGTTTTGGGCGCCAGAATCGCTTCGGGTGTCTGTGCATTGGTGTTTACAATAAGCACAGGAGCGATCAGGCGCAGGCGCCAGCCGGTACAGATTCTTTCCATTTGCCGGGCGGCATTGCTGCCATCCGACCCGGCGCTGATCATCATTGCATAGGGCCTGCCATTCAGTCGATCAAGAACGCCATAGTAATTATGATCAAAAAACTCTTTCATGGCGCCGCTCAGGGCAGCCAGGTTTTCGGGAGCGCAGAACAGGAAGGCGTCGGCACTTAATAAGTCGCCGGGCTGTACCTGGCCCGCCGCTTTGAAGACGATATGCAGGCGGTGGCTGGATTCCAGTTCGGTGGCTACCTTGCTTGCGCCACGCATCCCCGCCTGCGCCATTTGCAGCGCCGCGCCAGTGCGCGAATGCCAGACTATCAGCAGGTTCTTTTGATCATTGGAATTCATGGTGATGGATACGCAATAGCCCTTGATACACAGTAGTATAGAGTTGCTCGAGTAAAGTACGTATTACTTAGCATTTTGCCCACTATTCATCATGCCTACGACCGCAACCCCTTCTTCGCGCTCTTCGCCATTCAATGACGAATGGTTAGTCCAGGCCAGTACAGGCCTGGATCATGACGGC
Organism: Alcaligenaceae bacterium; assembly: GCA_013416445.1. Classification (GTDB taxonomy): domain Bacteria; phylum Pseudomonadota; class Gammaproteobacteria; order Burkholderiales; family Burkholderiaceae_B; genus Pollutimonas. The sequence continues at coordinate 98,884 of JACCER010000006.1, read as the reverse complement.
CGTAAATTGCTGGCCCAGGCGGCGCAATGGGTAAGCCATCCTCTTGAGGGTTTGCTGGCCAAGACCGGCGAGTCCATGGCCGAACATAGCGCGGCGGTTGTGCATATACTGGCCGAATTGGGTACCGATGCGGCCACCCGCGCTAGCGCGCTGATCACGGTCTTGCCCGTGACTACAGGTATTACAGGGGCAGCCACCAGCCAAGAAGCCTTGCGCAAGCAGTTTGGCTCAGAGGTATTAACGCTGGTGCAAGGAACGCGCGCGCTATTGCGTTTGGGCGATCTTGCCGGTCAGGCCAACGACAACGCCGCTCATGGCAGCGACCAAAAAGAAATGCAGCGCAAAATGCTGTTGGCTATGGCCGCCGACTTGCGCATCGTGCTGATGCGCCTGGCCTCAAGGCTGCAGTCTTTGCGCTGGCATGCCAGCGCAAAGAAGCCTTACCCTGTCAGCCTGGCCCGTGAAACCATGGAACTTTATACTCCGCTGGCCAATCGCCTGGGGATCTGGCAGCTCAAATGGGAAATGGAAGACTTGGCTTTCCGCTTCCTGGAACCTGAAATCTATAAGACCATAGCGCGTCAGCTCGAAGAAAAGCGCGTCGAGCGCGAGGCTTTTATTGCTGCCGTCGTAGACGCCTTGAAGCATGCCTTGGCAGACGCCCATATCGCCGCCGAGGTGACTGGCCGGCCCAAGCATATCTATAGCATCTGGAACAAGATGCGCATTAAAAACCTGCAGTTCAATCAGCTTTACGATTTACGCGCATTGAGAGTCATTGTCGAAGACGAGCGTGCCTGCTATGGGGTGCTGGCGCTGGCGCATTCCTTATGGACACCTGTCTCCGATGAATTCGACGACTATATATCCCGGCCCAAGCCCAATGGCTATCGCTCCTTGCATACGGTAGTGGCTGATGCCGAAGGGCGTACCTTTGAAATCCAGATCCGTACTCACGAAATGCACCAGTTTGCCGAATACGGCATGGCAGCGCATTGGCTGTACAAAGAGTCAGGCGCCAAGGGCGGCAAGGTGGCAGCCACGGGCGGGTACGATCAGAAGCTGGCATGGATGCGCCAGCTTCTGGCCTGGGACAAAGATGCGCCCGATAGCGCCAGCATCTTGGCTGAACCCACTGTGTCGGCCAACCCGGTGCGCTCAGCTAAAAAGGCCGGGCCGACAACCGAGCCGGGTGAACATATTTATGTCATGACCCCGCAGGCACGGGTCATAGAATTGCCAGCGGGCGGAACGCCTGTCGATTTTGCCTATTATTTGCATACCGATCTCGGGCATCGCTGCCGTGGCGCCAGGGTAGATGGGCAAATGGTGCCATTGCTGACCCGGCTGACCACAGGGCAGACAGTTGAAATCATTGCCGCGAAATCAGGCGGCCCTTCGCGTGACTGGCTCAATTCGCAGTTGGGCTTTCTGGCCAGTCCGCGTTCGCGCGCCAAGGTGCGTGCCTGGTTCAACGCCATTGAATTGCAGCAGCGCATTTCGCAAGGCCAGGCCATGGTCGAAAAAGAACTGCAGCGCCTGGGGAAAACCGCCATCAACCTCGAGCAGCTTGCACAGCAGCTTGATTTCGCTCGGGCCGATGATTTATACGTGGCCGTGGCCAAAGAAGAGTTCAGTCTGCGCCATATTGATCACTTGCTGGTTCCCGGCAAGGGCAAGGCTGCCGATACAACGCCTGCAGAGCCCGAGGCCAGGGTTTACGGCAGTGGCGTTGCCAGTGTCGTAAAAACAGGCAAAAGCGGGGTGCTGGTGGTAGGGGTCGATTCCCTCCTGACTCAGCTTGCCAGGTGCTGTCGCCCGGCGCCGCCCGATCTTATCGCTGGTTTCGTCACGCGCGGGCGCGGCGTGTCAATACATCGGTACGATTGTGCATCGTATACCGCATTGGCCGAGCGCCAGCCCGAGCGTCTTATCGATGTGGCCTGGGGCGATACCGGCGAGGCGCTGTATCCGGTTGACATCAGTATTCATGCCCAAGAGCGCAACAATCTGCTCAGGGATTTATCCGAAGTGTTTGCCAAGTTGCGCCTGAACGTGGTTAGTGTCAATACACATAGTCGTCGTTCCCTGGCTCACATGGTGTTCACCATAGAGGTCAAAAATGGTGAGCAGATCGGCCGGGCGCTGACTGCCCTGAACGAGCTTTCCGGCGTGTCGGCGGGGCGGCACTGAGCCGTGCCTGAACTATGCCGCGCCACACTGTTATAATATCGCAGATATTGCGTAACCAGAGAGTAATGATTTGAAATCCTACACATTGCCGGATCTTGAAGGGCATTTTGGTCGGTATGGCGGCTCGTTTGCGGCCGAGACCTTGGTGCATGCGCTCGACGAACTGCGCGAGGCTTACGATAAGTATCGCGTCGATCCTGAATTCCTGCGCGAGTTCGCCTACGAGCTCAAACATTTTGTAGGGCGTCCCAGTCCGGTTTATCATGCCAAGCGCTGGTCAGAAAAGCTGGGTGGTGCTCAAATCTGGTTCAAGCGCGAAGATCTGAACCACACCGGCGCACACAAAATCAATAACTGCATAGGCCAAATACTCTTGGCTCGCCGCATGGGCAAGCCGCGCATCATCGCCGAAACCGGTGCGGGGCAGCATGGCGTAGCCACAGCCACGGTCGCTGCGCGCTACGGCCTGGAATGCGTGGTGTACATGGGCAGCGAAGATGTCCGCCGCCAAGCCTCCAATGTGTACCGCATGAAGTTGCTGGGCGCTACCGTCGTTCCTGTTGACTCGGGTTCGTGCACGCTTAAAGACGCCTTGAACGAGGCCATGCGCGATTGGGTCACCAATGTCGAAAACACGTTTTATATCATCGGCACGGTCGCTGGTCCTCATCCTTACCCCATGATGGTGCGCGACTTTCAGTCTGTTATCGGTACCGAATGCCTGGAACAAATGCCTGTCGATGCCGGGCGCCAACCAGATTACGTGGTGGCGTCGGTTGGGGGCGGTTCCAATGCCATGGGTATTTTTTATCCCTATATCGACTACGCCGATATACGGTTGATCGGTGTCGAAGCTGCTGGCGAAGGCCTGGAAACCGGCCGCCATGCAGCATCGCTAAACGCTGGCGCCGTAGGGGTTTTGCACGGTAATCGAACTTATGTCTTGCAAGACGAAGACGGTCAAATCCAGGAAACCCATTCTATTTCCGCCGGGCTGGATTACCCAGGGGTAGGTCCAGAGCACGCCTGGTTGAAAGACAGCGGGCGTGCCCAATATGAAGTTGCCAGCGACCAGGAAGCCTTGGCCGCTTTTCACGATTGCTGCCGTACCGAAGGCATCATGCCTGCGCTGGAATCCTCGCACGCCATTGCTTATGCACTGCGGTTGGCGCCTACCTTGCCCAAAGACAAAATCATTTTGGTGAATTTGTCAGGTCGAGGCGACAAAGACATGCATACTGTGGCTGATTTCAGTGGTATCAGCCTGTAAGAACCAAGGGTAGCAAGCGTAATGAATTCTTCAAATCAAAGACTCAAGGCTCTATTTGCCAAAAAGGCTGGGCGTACCGCCTTGATTCCCTATTTGGCGGCAGGTGACCCTTCCGCGGCGGCCTTGCCTGCCCTGATGCATGCCTTGGTCAAGGCGGGCGCCGACGCCATCGAACTGGGGGTGCCGTTTTCCGATCCCATGGCCGATGGCCCGGTCATTCAGCGCGCTGGTGAACGCGCCATCAAGCAAGGCGTGGGCCTGCGCAAGGTGCTGGATATCGTTGCTCAGTTTCGTCAGCAAGACGGCATTACGCCGGTTGTGCTGATGGGTTATGCCAATCCCATCGAGCGCATGGGGCAGGGGGCTTTTGTTCAGGCCGCGGCCAAAGCAGGGGTCGATGGCGTGCTGGTGGTCGATTACCCGCCTGAAGAAATCGTCGATTTTGCTGCCCAGCTGGGTGAGGCTAGCATCGACCCCATATTCTTGCTCGCACCTACGTCTACCGAGGCCCGTATCAAGAAAGTGGCGCAGGTAGCGCGCGGTTATGTGTACTATGTGTCGCTTAAGGGCGTGACGGGCGTGGGTAGTGTCGATACCGCCGATGTCGCGCAGCGCCTGGCAACGATACGCAAACATGTTTCGGTGCCGGTGGGCGTGGGCTTTGGCATCCGTGATGCCGATAGTGCACGGCGCCTGGCCGAGCATGCCGATGCTGTCATCATAGGCAGCAAACTGATCGAAACCATCGAGCATGCTGCGGCGGTTGCTGCTCAGGCAGGGCTAGCACCCGCCGATGCTGATGCGGCGGCTATCAAGGCTGCGGCCGACTGGCTGGGTACGGTACATGCGGCACTGCAATAACGTGTGCTGATCATTCGCTTTTTATTTAATGAACGGGTCGGCGGTGGTACGCCGGCCCGTTGTAAAAGAACAATAGGCCCGATCAGGTATCGGGCCTTCTTCGGGAAGAAACCATGAGCTGGATAGAAAAAATTCTGCCTCCGCGCATTAATCGCAATAATGATGCAACGGCAAGGCGCGTACCGGAAGGTGTCTGGGTCAAGTGTCCGTCTTGTGAAACAGTGCTCTACAAAGAAGACCTGCTGGCTACCCTGAATGTCTGCCCCAAGTGCAGTCATCATATGCGTATTGGCGCGCGGGCGCGTATCGACGCATTGCTCGACCCTGAAAATCGGGTCGAGATCGGCCAGAATACGCGTCCCATGGATCCGCTCAAGTTTCGCGATAGTCGCAAGTACACCGAACGTGTCACCGAGGCGACCAAGCAAACGGGCGAAAGCGAAGCCATGGTGGTTATGGCGGGTAGCATTTTGTCGGTCCCAGTGGTGCTGGCCTGCTTCGAGTTCGAGTTCATGGGCGGCTCCATGGGTTCTGTGGTGGGTGAACGTTTTGTGCGTGGTGTACAAGAGGCCATCACTAACCGCACGCCTTTTATTTGCGTGGCGGCTTCGGGCGGTGCACGCATGCAGGAAAGCCTGTTTTCCCTGATGCAAATGGCTAAAACCAATGCAATGCTGACTCGGCTTGCAGATGCGGGCTTGCCATTCATCAGCATCTTGACCGACCCTACGATGGGTGGGGTATCGGCCAGTTTTGCTTTTATGGGTGATGTGGTAATTGCCGAGCCCAAGGCCCTGATTGGTTTTGCAGGGCCGCGCGTTATTGAGCAGACGGTACGCGAAAAATTGCCGGAAGGTTTCCAGCGCTCTGAGTTCCTGCTGGAAAAAGGCGCCATTGACATGGTGGTCGATCGGCGTCAGTTGCGTACTGAATTGGCCAGTCTTATGGCGCTGCTGACTCGCCAGCCCGCCGACATCGTTGCCAAGGTTTGATATGTAGGTCGGATTAGCGCGAAGCGCGTAATCCGACTAACCAAAACGGCAAGCAAGAGCACCAGGCATGTAATCCGGCACAATAGCGCTTCAAGCGCTTGCGCATAAAAAAACCTCACAGCATAAAGCAGTGAGGTTTTTTTGTTTTGTCCGGAATTTCGGCTTTGCGAAAATCTGTTAGCTGCATGGCTCTTTATTTTGTAAATAAAGAGCCATGTTGATGCTGATTTTCGCTTAGTGAGTTTCCACTTGCTGGAGCGTATCGGCGGCGATTGCTGCAGCGGGTTTGCGGGCGCGCCCAAGACGTACAGGCGCCACGGGTGCTGTTACCGCAGGTGCCGACTTGGTTTCTATCAACTGCAAGCCTGTTGGAAGCTGAATTTCCTGGGCAGGTGCCGCTTCGACAACAGGCGCTGCCTCGACAACGGGTGCTGCTTCGACAACGGGTGCTGCCTCGACAACGGGTGCTGCCTCGACAACGGGTGCTGCCTCGACAACAGGCGCTGCCTCGACAGCAGGTGCTGCCTCGACAACAGGCGCTGCTTCGACAGCAGGTGCTGCCTCGACAACAGGTGCTGCTTCGACAACAGGTGCTGCTTCGACAACAGGTGCTGCCTCGACAACAGGCGCTGCTTCGACAACGGGTGCTGCCTCGACAACAGGTGCTGCTTCAATAACAGGTGCTGCTTCGACAACGGGTGCTGCCTCGACAACAGGCGCTGCTTCGACAACAGGCGCTGCCTCGACAACAGGTGCTGCCTCGACAACAGGTGCTATTTCAACAGCAGCTACGGTATCGGCCACAGTTTCTGCCGTTTGTCCGTCTGTTGAGAGTTCGCCTTGGGTGGTTGCTATCGCTGGCAGGACTTGCGGATTGAAGGAGGGGGTTTCGTGTGATACGAAGGCTTGGCCTTCTTCTGCGGTGTCGATGCCTTCGCTATCTTGCGTAGCGCCGGTTTCGGTGCCAGCTTCTGTGCTGCGGCGACCGCGACGGCTGCGGCGGCGGCGGCGCTTGCGTTCAGGGTCGAGCTGATCGTGGTCGGAGCCTGATTCGTGTGTGCTGTCAATGTCGGCGGCCGCTTTTTGCTGCTCGTCAGTGGTGGCGTCGGTATTGATAGCTGAGGTTTGAGTCGTTGCTGCCGCTATTGCGGCTGTCGCGATCGGCAGATCGGTGTCGAGTTCGGTGATTTCGCTTTGGTTTTCATCGCGTCGATTGCGACCACGTCCGCGTCGATTACGGCCATTGCGACCGGAGTTACCGGTTTCGCCGTTGTCAGCCGAGGCGTTGACCGGTGACGATACGGTAATACCTGAGTTGCGCTGTTCGCTGCTTGCCGCGGTGGCGTCCAGATTTGTGGACTGGCGACGCGGCCTTGCGTTTTGCACCTGTATGTCGTCGGGCTTGTCTTCAGTGCCGTCAGCCGGGCGACGTTCGCCGCGACGATGGCGATTGCGGTCACCATGGCCACGTTCGCGGCGCTCGTTGTGGCGGCTGTTTTTGTGGCGGTTTGCCTGTTGGGCTGTTTTGTCCGTATCGGTTGCAGGTTCTGGGGTAGCAGAGGTGCTGGCGCCGGTTAGCCAATTGATGAGGCGTTTGATCAGGCCGGTGCTTTGTGCTGACTTGGCGGCTGCGGCACGTGCGGCGGCAGGTGCAACCGGTGCAGGTTGCGAAGGTGTGATGCCTTTGACCAGGGCCTCGGGACGGGCTTTGGTTTCTTGAGCCTTGTTGGGCGCCCAGGTGAGCTGCTGCTCGGGCTGGGTAACCAGGTCGAAACTGGTCTTGATTTCTTCCAGACGGGGGTCGTCGTGACGCAGACGCTCGATATGATGATGCGGTGTTTCGAGGTTTTTGTTGGGAATAAGGACGAGGTTGATCTTAAGGCGCGATTCGATCTTGGTGATGTCGGCGCGTTTTTCATTAAGCAGGAAGGTGGCGACATCGACCGGGACTTGAGCGTGCAGGGCGGCGGTGCCTTCTTTCATGGCTTCTTCTTGCAGCAGGCGCAGTACGTGCAGCGCGCTGGATTCGGCATCGCGCACCACGCCTGTGCCGTTGCAGCGCGGGCAGGTAATATGCGAACCTTCGTTCAGGGCGGGGCGCAGGCGCTGACGCGAGAGTTCCATTAGGCCGAAGCGCGAAATTTTGCCCATTTGCACGCGTGCGCGGTCAAAGTGCAGCGCATCGCGCAGGCGTTGTTCGACCGCGCGCTGGTTCTTGCTTTCTTCCATGTCGATGAAGTCGATGACGATCAGGCCGCCAAGGTCGCGCAGACGCAACTGGCGGGCGACTTCGTCAGCGGCCTCGAGGTTGGTGCGCATGGCGGTTTCTTCGATGTCGGAACCGCGCGTAGAGCGCGCCGAGTTCACATCGACGGCAACCAGGGCTTCAGTGTGGTCGATAACGACAGAACCGCCTGACGGCAACTGTACAGTGCGCGAATAGGCGGTTTCAATCTGGTGTTCGATCTGGAAGCGGGAAAACAGAGGGACGTCGTCGCGGTACATTTTGACGCGCTGGACGTTGTCGGGCATGACCACGCTCATGAAAGCGGTGGCTTGTTCGAAGATGTCGTCGGTGTCGATCAGGATTTCGCCAATTTCGGGCGAATAGTAATCACGGATGGCGCGTATGACCAGACTGGATTCCAGATAAATCAGGATGGGGGCTTTGTTTTCCCGGGCGGCGGCGTCAATCGCGTTCCAGAGCTGCATCAGATAGGATAAGTCCCATTGCAGTTCTTCGACGCTGCGGCCTATGCCGGCGGTGCGTGCGATGATGCTCATGCCGGCCGGGATATCCAGCTGGTCCATGGTTTCGCGTAATTCTTGGCGATCTTCGCCTTCGACACGGCGCGATACGCCACCGCCGCGGGGGTTGTTGGGCATCAGGACCAGGTAGCGGCCCGCCAGGGAAATGAAGGTGGTCAGGGCGGCGCCCTTATTGCCACGTTCTTCTTTTTCGACCTGGATGATAAGTTCCTGGCCTTCGACCAAGGCTTCCTGGATACGCGCGGTGCGTACGTCGACACCTTCCTTGAAGTAGGTTCGGGCGACTTCCTTGAAAGGGAGGAAGCCGTGCCGATCTTCGCCGTAGCTTACAAAGCAAGCCTCGAGGCCTGGTTCGATACGGGTGATGACGCCTTTGTAAATATTACCCTTGCGCTGTTCGCGCCCGGCCGTTTCGATATCGAGGTCAATAAGCTTTTGACCATCGACAATCGCAACGCGTAGTTCTTCTTGGTGCGTTGCATTGAACAACATTCGTTTCATGAGTGTATTTCTCCGTAGTCATGGCGCACCGATAATCGGCGCACGACCGCGGGTCACTCGGTGTGTGGCGCTAAATCTGCAGCGTAGGCTTGCTGACTGCGTCGGCAATGCCCACCTTGTGTCAGGAAGGCACAGCGAACCTGTAGGTACGCAGTTCAGTCAGCAGGAAGGTCAGATTCACTATAGTGGTTGACAAAAAAATTGCTGGGAACGGCAGACGCGTTTGTGAATTCGCGGCTGGTGCATGTAAACGTATGACAAATTTCGCAAAAGATTCAGAGCCTCACGCGGTTGGCAGCTGATCTGGATGGATAGCGGGCAATGTGCCACACAACTATTTTCAAGATCGGGCTTGCCCCGGCGACCAAATGACCCAGAAGCTGAAAGGCAGGCAGTACAATGTGAGCCTTCTTCGCCTAACGGAGACGCATCCCTTGCATCTCTACGTTTGGCGGTTATTCTCAGCTTCTATAGGCTGACGCGATTATATGCCGCTTTTCCCTATGCGCAAAACTGTTATTACTGAAAACCCCGCTCCGAGTGTGCGTTTTGTTGAAATTGGCGCCGAACAGGCTGGCCAGCGCATTGATAATTTCTTGTTGCGCTTGTGTAAAGGCGTGCCTAAAAGCCATTTGTACAAGGCAATACGTGGTGGCGAAGTCAGGGTCAATAAGGGGCGCATTGCCGCCGACTATCGACTCGAAGAGGGCGATACCGTACGCGTGCCGCCTATACGGCTGCCTAGTCCAGGCCAGGCAAAGCCTGTGCCGCCAGCGGTATTCCCCATCGTTTTTGAAGACGACGCCATCATTGTCATCAACAAACCCGCCGGAGTCGCCGTACATGGTGGCAGTGGCGTGTCGTTTGGCGTCATCGAACAATTGCGTGCCGCTCGCCCAGACGCGCCATTTCTTGAACTAGCCCATCGCCTTGACCGAGATACCTCGGGTTTGTTGCTGATAGCCAAAAGACGCAAGGCGCTGGTCGTGCTGCACGACATGATGCGTGAGGGGGGAGGGCGCAAGCACTACCTGGCGCTGGTCGTGGGCGACTGGGTCAACGACAGGCAGCATATACGCCTGCCTTTGCTCAAGTGGCTTACGGCGTCGGGCGAGCGGCGGGTCAAGGTCGATGCGCTGGGCAAGGCATCGCACACTATCATTACGTTGCAAAAGCGCTATGGCCGCTATAGTTTGCTTGACGCTGAACTTCGTACTGGCCGCACGCACCAGATTCGGGTGCACTTGGCAGCTAGTGGCCATTCCATCGTGGGTGACGATAAATACGGCTCCGATGAAATCCAGGCTCGGTTTGCCAAGCTTGGTTTTTCCCGTATGTTTTTACATGCTTGCCGTCTTGAATTGCCCCATCCATTGACAGGTGAACCGCTAGTCCTGACAGCGCCGCTGCCGCCTGCCTGCCTGCAAATTCTTGATTACCTGGAGCAACACTCTTGAAACGCTATGAGGCTGTAATTTTTGACTGGGATGGCACTGTGATGGACTCCACTCACAGCATCGTCGAGGCCATTCAGTCGGCATGTGCCGATGTCGACTTGCCTATACCAGAGACCAGCACAGCCAGTTGGGTTATTGGGCTTTCACTGGAAAGTGCGCTGTATCACTGCGTTCCCACGCTAAGCGCCGAACAGTTGCCGCTGTTTCTTGAGCGCTACCGCCACCATTTTTTGCGTCGCGATCCGGAAATCAAATTGTTCGACGGCATAATCGACTTGCTCGACACGCTGCGCCAGCGGGCTGTGACATTAGGCGTGGCTACGGGGAAAAGTCGTGTCGGGCTTGAGCGGGTGCTAAGTGCAAAGAAGCTGCATCGCTACTTCGACACCACCCGCTGTGCCGATGAATCCTTCAGCAAGCCTCATCCAGGCATGTTGCTGGAAATCACAGAGGAACTCGGCCTGTCTCCAGAACGCTTGCTGATGGTGGGCGATACCTCGCACGACATCCAGATGGCTACCAGTGCCGGAATAGACAGCATGGCCGTCACCTATGGCGCGCACGATAAAAGCACCCTGCTCGAGGCCGAGCCCACCGTCATGGTGTCCAGCGTAGGCGAGATGCAGGCATGGATACTGGCGCGTGTGTAGGTCGGGTTAGCCGCAGGCGTAATCCGACAAGTCGCGTATCAAAGTATCCGGCAAAACGAGCTTGATTTATGTTTTGGCGAAAACAGCGCCACCAAAGCAAGCTTTAAGCGCCAGGGAACTTTTATGCTTAAAGAAACGTCTTAGCATGGATAATCCAGCCGGGTTCGCGCCGATAGCGGCCCTGCCTTAGCAATACCCTGACCAAGAGCAGCCATGTCCAAGCTTCGTATACCGCATATTGCCTCATCTGAAATCACTCCTGAAACTGTCTGGCTATCGCGGCGCAAGTGGCTGCAGCAAGCGGGCCTGGGGGCGGCAGCGCTGGGTGCGGGCACTTTGCTGCCCGCCTGGGCCATGGCAGACTCCCGTGCCACGCTGCCCAGCCAGCCCAACCCTCAGTACTGGCTAAGCAATAAGCTGACCCCTGAAAAAGACGTCAGTTCCTATAACAATTTTTATGAATTCGGTACCGGTAAAACCGACCCCGTGAACTACGCGGGCAGCCTGCAAACCAGGCCCTGGACAGTCAGCATAGAAGGCGAGGTCGCCAGGCCGCGCAGCTTTGATATTGACGACTTGCTTAAGCTGGCTCCCATGGAGGAGCGCATTTACCGGCTGCGTTGTGTCGAAGCCTGGTCCATGGTGATCCCCTGGAGCGGGTATGCTCTGGCAACGCTGCTTAAACAGGTCGAACCCACCAGTAAAGCCAAGTATGTGGAATTCGTTACGACTGTGCAGCCCAAGGCCATGCCTGCCCTGAATGACCAGATACTCGACTGGCCTTACGTCGAAGCCTTGCGCATAGACGAAGCCATGCATCCGCTGACCATGCTGGTGTTTGGGGTCTATGGCAAGTTGCTGCCCAATCAGAATGGCGCGCCCATGCGGGTAGCGATACCCTGGAAATACGGTTTCAAATCAGGCAAATCCATAGTCAAGATACGCCTGCTTGAAAAAATGCCGCTGACTAGTTGGGTAAAGGCCGCCCCGCGTGAATATGGGTTCTACGCCAATGTCAATCCAAATGTGCCCCATCCGCGCTGGAGCCAGGCAACCGAGCGCCGAATAGGCGATGGCATATTTTCCCCGCGTGCCGATACCCTGATGTTCAATGGCTACGGTGATCAGGTGGCGTCGCTTTATACCGGCATGGATTTGCGGGAAAACTATTAGAATCAGGACGTATTGCATGCTGGCTGTGGCCATAGCTCAGTCCAACTGGACGGCGGCGCAAATCGGGCGCTATAAGCCTTGGGTTTTTCTGCTGGCTTTGTATCCGCTATGGCGCTGGCTATGGCTGGCTTTCAACGACGGCCTCGGCGCCAACCCGCCCGAGTTCCTGATACGTTCGTCGGGCGTCTGGGCGTTGGTTGCTTTGCTGCTTACGCTGGCAATTACCCCCTTGCGTCGTGCTTTACGTCAGCCGGCACTGGTTCGCCTGCGTCGCATGCTGGGCCTGTTTGCCTTTTTTTATACCTGCCTGCATTTACTGGGCTGGGCCTACTGGGAGCGCGGCTGGTCGCTAGTGTCTATGTGGGATGACATCCTCCAGCGTACTTTTATCACCGTGGGCATGGTCGCCTTTGTGCCCATGTTGGCGCTGGCCTGCACCTCAACCCGAGGATGGATGCGGCGCATGGGGCGCTACTGGCAAGACCTGCATCGGGCCATATACGCCATAGCGGCGTTGTCGGTCTGGCATTTCTGGCTGGTCAGGGCGGGGAAAAACGATTTTTTCGAACCCTATTCCTATGGCGTCATTCTTGCTGTGCTCTTGCTGGTGCGCCTGGCCTACCTTTTTAGCCGGCGGCGCTAAGCCGACCTACGGCAAGGCTTTCAGGATAGCCAGGGTTTGTGCATCGGGGATGCCGTCATGCAGGGCGGGGCGATAGTGCATCTGAAAAGCGGCAATCACGTTTTTGCTGGCTTTATCAAGCAAGCCATTTTGCGGGATTTTATAGCCGGCGCGTTGTAGTTCCTTTTGTGTCCAGATCATATTGGGCAAGCCTTTGAGCAGAAAATCCTGTTCATATTCTTGCGCCTTGGCCTCGTCGTACCAGCGTCCTATTCCTTGTTGTGCCAGTTGTTTCCAGGGAAACAGGGGGCCGGGGTCTATCTTGCGCTGTGGGGCGATGTCACTGTGCCCGACGATATTCAGGGACTTGATCTGATGACGCTGGATGATGTCTTGCAGCAGCGTGGTCAGCATGGCGATTTGCGCCGGCGTATACGGCTCCCAGTCGTTGCCGCTGCGGCCTTGGTTGACGATTTCCACCCCTATCGAGCCCGAGTTCATGTCGGTGCGGCCCTGCCATTCGCTGACACCGGCATGCCAGGCGCGGCGGTTTTCATCGACTAACTGGTACAGGCGCGGTGTGCTGTCGTTGGTAAGCAGATAGTGGCTGCTTACGTTTAACTGCGACAACACCTTCAGCGACTTGGCGTTATCAGACGACGTGTAATGCAGCACGATGAATTCGACCCGGCTGTTCTGGCTCTTGGCCTGTATGCTGCGGTCGATTTCCAAGCCGCCAGGTTGGTAGGTGCCGCAGGCTGCCAACAATAGCAGCAGGCAAGGGCCGCTGAGTCGTGCTGCCCTTGCCAGGCGAGCCAGCAATGCACTGGGGCGAGGTGCGCCAGCTTGGGCTATGTGGGTGGTTGGAGCCAGGTTGTGATGCATAAGCCTAGCGTCCGGCCAGAAACAGAAAAATTGTAGGTTTCTTTGCAAGGTCTGGCGCGGGTTGGGTTTTCCAGTCGGCGACACTGTGGGTTTGTATCAGCTCGTCGTGAGTGGTCAGCGACCTTGCAATGCAAAGGCGGGTGCTGCCTTTGAGCGCCTGCTTCAGTGCCTGGAACATCGCATCGTTGCGGTAGGGGGTTTCTATCAGTATCTGAGTTTGTTCGTACTTGTGCGAATCGATTTCCCAGGTTTTGAGCTGTTGCGCGCGCGCGGCGGGGTCTACCGGAGCATAACCGTGAAAAGCAAAGCGTTGGCCGTCCAGGCCGCTGGCCATCAGGCTCAGCAAAATCGAAGAAGGCCCTACCCATGGTGCGACGCGTATACCCATGGCATGGGCAACCGCTACGACCTTGGCGCCAGGGTCTGCCACTGCCGGGCAGCCGGCCTCTGATACCAGCCCGATTTCCCCGCCTTCCATAAGCGGTTTGAGCCAGGCGCGCATACGTTGCGCGTCGACCTTGTTGTCCAAGGTATGTATGGTGATTTCCTGCAGGGGGCTGACCGTACCTATCAGTTTCAGGAAGGCGCGCGCCGTTTTGGCGTTTTCTGCAATATAGGTAGTAAGACGCGAGGCGAGTTCTTGCGCTGCTTGCGGCAGCCAGAGCGCGGGGACGGATGCGCCCAGGCCGACAGGAATTAAATGTAGGGTTCCGGCTGGTTTCACTATTGCTCCAGGTGGTTGGTTTTTGGGTACGAAAGGGGGGATGTCGATTGGTCGCAGGCGTAATCCGACAAACAGCACTGCAACAGAAATAACATTGAAACACCACAAGAGGAATGCAATTGACTCAACACACCCCTAATAATGATCAAGAATGCGTCAGCGGATTAAGCCCGAATCCTCTTAGCATACGGCTGAGCGTAATAAGTGGCAGGCCTATTATGGCTGTGGGGTCGTCGGACTGCATGCTTTCCATGAGGGCGATGCCCAGGCTTTCGGCCTTGGCGCTGCCGGCGGTGTCGTAAGGCTGTTCCCGGCGCAGGTATTCGGCAATTTCATGTGCGCTCAATGAGCGGAAGCGGCATAAGGTAAGCACATCGGCGATTTCATGACGTAAACCATTGCTGACGCATAGTGCGCTATGGAATTCCACTGTACGGCCGCTAAGCTGTTCAAGCTGAGCCTGGGCGCGCTCGAATGTACCCGGCTTGCCTATGGGAAGACCATCTATGGTGGCGACCTGGTCCGAGCCTATCACCAGGGCGCCAGGGTGGGCGGGGAGAACCGCCTGCGCCTTGGCTAACGATAGCCGCAGCGCCAGGTCGGTTGGGCTTTCGTTGGCAAGCGGGGTTTCATCAATATTTGGCGACACGGCAATGAAGGGAATTCGCAGGCGCTTGAGCATTTCCTGACGATAGGGCGAGCTTGATGCAAGGATGAGACGCATAGTAGGGTATTTGCTGATCTGGTTTGACTGGCGATGGCTGAACGCGCTATTATCTAATGTTTTCTTTATGCGCGAAAGTATTGGCCATTAGCCGCTTTGCGGCTGCTTTTATATGGTTGCCTTTGGCGGGCAAAGAAAGCACAGTAGTTAACTGAATTTTAATCTTGGTCTCGGGTACGGGAATCAAGGTATGGGGAACCCAGGCGTGGAAATACAGTATGTTGACACGTACGAGCTTACCCGTGCTGGTCACGAGGTTAGCGGCCAGGCTGCAATTGCTCAGTTCGAACGTTTGCTCGAAGGTTTGCCTGAACAGGCCGACACTACAGTGGAATGGGTAGTTAAGGGCGAAATGGATGCCTTTGGCCAGCGTTTTTTGCGGGTCCAGGTCAAGGCTAGTCCTATGCTTGAATGCCAGCGCTGCATGCAGCCGTTTGCATGGAGCATCGACAGCCTGAACCGTTTGCAGGTGGTTAACTCCGAGGCTGACCTTGATGCCGGCGAAGCCGCTGATACCGACCCCGATGATCTCATCGAGCGTATCCTGGGGTCGCAGCGCCTTGATGTTCTGGCTCTTGTCGAAGACGAGGTCATACTCAGCTTGCCGTATGTGCCCAAGCACGATGTTTGTCCGTCGTTGCCGGAATCTCTTGTTCAAGAGCCCGACACCGATCCAGCCCGACCTTCGCCGTTTTCGGTGTTGGGTCAGCTGAAAAAAGATTGATCTTTACCGAATTTAACTTGCGGGAATCATCGCGTACAATAGCGACCCGTTTACAGGAGTCATCATGGCCGTTCAGCAAAACAAAAAGAGCCCGTCTAAGCGCGGTATGCATCGTTCGCACGATTTTCTCGTAGGTCCTTCGACAGCCATCGAACCTACCACGGGCGAATTGCACCTGCGTCATCACATCAGCCCCAACGGCATCTACCGTGGCCGTAAAGTCATCAAGACCAAAAACGACGAATAATCCAGTCGTTTGCTATCTTGCGATAAGCAATATCGATTGCGTACTTGATGTCGAAAACTGAGATTCGAATCGCCATCGACTGCATGGGCGGTGATATCGGCTTGCCGGTAACCATCCCTGCGGCCTGTTCATTTGCGAAGCAGAACCCTGATACGCGCTTTTT
Organism: Alcaligenaceae bacterium; assembly: GCA_013416445.1. GTDB lineage: Bacteria > Pseudomonadota > Gammaproteobacteria > Burkholderiales > Burkholderiaceae_B > Pollutimonas. The sequence goes on along the minus strand of JACCER010000006.1, from coordinate 82,929 downwards.
GCTCGCGGGCAATCCCGTGGGCATCCAGGATGCCTTGCAAGAGCAAGGTTGCCAAGGGGGCGACTGGTACGAAATCCTCCCCGCCTCGGAAATCGTTCTCATGGACGACTCCATCGAGGTCGCCTTGCGTCGCAAAAAAGATTCGTCCATGCGGGTGGCGGCCCAGGCCGTGAAAGATGGTCGGGCCGATGCCTGTATTTCCGCAGGCAATACTGGCGCCTGGATGGCCATCACGCGTTACGTGCTTAAAACGCTCGACGGCATCGACCGCCCGGCTATTGCCACGTCTATTCCCAATCAAAAGGGAAGCGCAACCACCATGCTCGACCTCGGCGCCAACGTCGATTGCTCGGCCGAGCATCTCTTTCAGTTCGCCATCATGGGGTCTGCGCTGGCTTCCGCCATTTACCAGAATCAGCGGCCCACCATAGGTCTGCTCAATATTGGCGAAGAGGTCATCAAGGGCAACGAAATCGTCAAGCGGGCCGCCGAAATGTTGCGTACCAGCGGCTTGAACTTCTACGGTAACGTCGAAGGGGACGATATCTGCAAAGGCACGGTCGATGTCATTGTCTGCGATGGTTTTGTAGGCAATGTGGTGCTCAAGTCCATGGAAGGCCTGGCCAAGATGGTCGCCAACATGATGCGCGCCGAATTCACGCGCGACTCATTATCCATGGCAGCGGGCATGCTGGCCAAGCCGGTACTGAATCGTTTTCGCGATCGGGTCGATAATCGACGCTATAACGGCGCCGCTTTGCTGGGCTTGCGAGGTATCGTTATTAAAAGCCACGGATCGGCTGATGCCTATGCATATGGCTATGCGTTGCAGCGCGCCCGTGAAGCAGTGCACAATGGTTTGCTTGAAGGTACAACAAGCGCCATTGCCAGCCTTCGCCAGAGTCTACAGGCCGCAGCGGCCGAGTCAGCGAAGATCACCAACGAATTATCTGACCCTGCGCCCTAGCTCAGGTGCCTGGAAGCTACTATGCCTTATGCCAAAATAATAGGGTCCGGCGGCTATTTGCCCCCGCGCGTTGTCTCTAACGACGAACTGGCCGCCGATCTGGCGACCCGGCATGTCGAAACCTCCGACACCTGGATTGTCGAGCGTACCGGAATTCATCAGCGTCATATCGCCGATGACGGCACGACAACCAGCATGTTGGCAACCAAGGCCGCGCAGGCGGCCCTGGACAACGCAGGCATCAGCGCTAGCGAAATCGATCTGATCATCGTCGCCACATCGACTCCCGATTTTATTTTTCCAAGCACGGCCTGCATGGTGCAGGCTAACCTGGGCGCTATCGGCGGCGCAGCTTTCGATGTGCAGGCGGTGTGCAGCGGCTTTGTCTATGCCCTGACTACCGCCGATGCCTATATACAGGCGGGCCGCGCAAAAACAGCGCTGGTCATAGGCGCCGAAGTCTTCTCCAGCATACTCGACTGGAGCGATCGCGGCACGTGCGTGCTGTTTGGCGATGGCGCGGGCGCGGTTGTGCTCCAGGCCAGCAACGAACCTGGCATTGTTGGCGCGCATCTGGGGGCCGACGGTAGCCAGATGGGCATTCTTTCAGCAGCCGGCAACGTGTCGCATGGCAAAGTTACCGGCGACCCTTTCCTGCGTATGGATGGGCAGGCGGTATTCAAGCTGGCTGTAACCAGCCTGGCCAAATCCGCCCACCAAGTGTGCGAGCAGGCCGGTATTGCGCTGGCTGATATCGACTGGTTGGTGCCGCACCAGGCCAATTTGCGAATTATCAATTTCCTTGGGCGCAAGCTTGGCGTGCCCGATAGCAAGGTAGTGGTCACCGTCGACCAGCATGCAAATACCTCGGCGGCCAGTGTGCCGCTGGCCTTCGATGCCGCGCGCCGCGACGGGCGCATCAAAAGCGGCGATATGGTTATGATGCAAGGTGTGGGCGGCGGTTTTACCTGGGGCTCCGTACTGGTGAAAATGTAGCAGGTGGCCGGTTCCGCTTTTCATTCTCTTTTTGTCTATCTCTATGAAAATTGCTTTCGTTTTTCCCGGGCAAGGGTCGCAATCTGTCGGTATGCTGGATGCCTGGTCCGACAACCAAGTGGTTCAAGATACGGTCGCGCAAGCCTCGGCGGCGCTGGGGCAGGATCTTGCTGCCCTCATTTCCACGGGGCCGGCTGAAGATCTGAATCTCACTACTAATACGCAGCCAGTCATGCTGACGGCTGCGGTGGCCATGTACCGCGCCTGGATCGCCGCTGGCGGCAAGGCGCCGGTGCTGGTGGCCGGGCACAGTCTGGGCGAATACTCGGCCCTGACAGCTGCTCAGTCACTTAGTCTGGAAGATGCCGTGCGCGTAGTGCGCTTACGCGCCGACGCCATGCAGGCGGCCGTGCCGGTAGGTACTGGCGGCATGGCGGCCATACTCGGCCTGGCTGACGATGCCGTCGTGGCGCTTTGCGCCCAGGCTGCCCAGGGCCAAGTCGTGGAAGCAGTCAATTTCAACGCGCCGGCGCAAGTGGTCATTGCCGGGCACAAAGGCGCCGTCGAGCGCGCCTGCGAACTGGCCAAGGCCGCAGGCGCCAAGCGCGCCCTGGTATTGCCGGTTTCCGCGCCGTTCCATTCCAGTTTGCTCAAGCCGGCCTCAGAAGCGCTGGCGCAAGCGCTGGCTGATATTGCCCTGGCTGAACCCGGCATTGCTCTATTGAATAATGTGGATGTGGCCAGCCCCAGCGATCCGGCGGCCATCAAAGACGCCTTGGTGCGCCAAGCTTGGCATGCCGTGCGTTGGGTGGAAACCATACAGGCCATGAGGGCGCAGGGCATTACGCATGTAGTTGAATGCGGCCCAGGTAAAGTGCTTAACGGCTTGACCAAGCGAATTGATCGCGACCTGATCGGCCTGGCCATTACCGATCCGGCTTCCTTACAGCTAGCGTTAGACACTTTACAGGGGTAGGCGCCATGCAAGACAAGCAACTTGAAGGCAAGCTCGCGCTGGTTACCGGCGCCACTCGGGGCATAGGCAAGGCCATTGCACTGGAACTTGCCGCTCGCGGGGCCAAGGTGGTTGGCACGGCCACATCTGAATCTGGCGCACAGCAAATTTCCGATATGCTTGCTGCCAGCGGTGGACGCGGCGTGGTGCTTAATGTTGACGATGCCGCTGCTTGTGAAGCACTGGTGGCCGAATTAGGCAAAGAAGATGGCGGGCCGCATATCTTGGTGAATAATGCAGGCATTACACGCGATAATCTTGCAATGCGCATGAAAGACGACGACTGGGAGGCTGTAATCAGCACCAATCTGTCGGCAGTTTTCCGTCTGTCGCGCGCGGTTACCCGCAACATGATGAAAGCGCGTTGGGGCCGTATTATTAATATTACGTCGGTAATTGGTTCCAGCGGCAACCCTGGTCAGGCCAACTACGCCGCCGCCAAGGCGGGCGTGGCTGGCATGGCGCGGGCACTGGCGCGCGAGCTGGGCAGCCGCAATATTACTGTTAATTGTGTGGCTCCTGGCTTCATTGAAACCGACATGACGCGAGCGCTCAGCGAGGCTCAGGCGGCAGCCATCTTGACGCAGATTCCGTTGGGGCGTCTGGGCGCCGCCACAGATATCGCCAATGCGGTATGCTTTCTGGCCAGCCCGCAAGCAGGCTACATTACCGGTACTACCTTGCATGTCAATGGCGGCATGTACATGTAATATACCGAACAGGGTCGCCTTCGTAGGGTAAAATCTGTTCGTCTTAGAGGTATTCCGAATAGAAGTTTTGTCAAAATAATGCAAAATATCGTTCATATTCGGTAATACTGTTTTTTTTGTCATAGCCCAGCACCAATAATTTTTTTGTTTGGCTATAATTCGCGGGAATTTTCCCCACTTGGAGATCTGCATGGAAAGCATCGAACAGCGCGTCAAGAAGATCGTCGCTGAACAACTTGGCGTCAACGAAGCCGAGATCAAAAACGAATCATCCTTCCTTGACGACCTCGGTGCCGATTCGCTCGATATGGTCGAGCTCGTGATGGCACTCGAAGACGAATTCGAAACCGAAATTCCGGATGAAGAAGCCGAGAAGATCACGACGGTTCAGCAAGCTGTTGACTATATTTCGTCGCACAGCAAGCAGTAATTTCAACTTTCCAGGTGTGGGTGCGGTATTTCCAAGCTCCACCTCGAGGCGGTTTCTAGGGGGTAGCCCCGCTGCTCGAATCCGGTCATGCGTGGCCAGGAAGGGCAGCATGTCTACCCGCTTTAAGCCGCTTTTTTATTTTAGGAGTCATCCGTGAAACGACGTGTCGTCATTACCGGTCTGGGTATTGTTTCGCCGGTCGGCAGCAATATTGACAGCGCATGGGACAATATCGTTAATGGGCGCTCGGGCATAGGACGCATTTCGCGCTTCGACCCGTCGACGTTTAACGCCCAGATAGCGGGTGAGGTCAAGGATTTCGATGTCACGCAGTACATGACTGCCAAAGAAGCCAAGCAAATGGATACCTTTATCCATTATGGCGTGGCGGCAGGTGTACAAGCCTGGCGCGACGCAGGCCTGGAAGTTACCGAAGCCAATGCCGAACGTATCGGCACGATTATTGGCTCCGGAATAGGCGGACTGCCCCGTATCGAAGAACAACAGATCGAATACCTGGAGCGCGGAGCGCGACGGATATCCCCGTTCTTTGTACCGGCCTCGCTGATCAACCTTATTTCGGGCCAGCTATCCATTATGCTGGGGCTCAAGGGGCCTAGCTATGCTGTGGTTTCCGCCTGCACCACCGGCCTGCATTCCATAGGCGACGCAGCACGCCTCATTGAATACGGCGATGCCGATGTCATGGTTGCCGGCGGCGCCGAGTCCACAGTGTCACCACTGGGCGTCGGTGGTTTTGCCGCCATGCGGGCGCTGTCCACCCGCAACGACGATCCAACCACGGCTTCGCGCCCCTGGGATCGCGATCGCGACGGCTTCGTGCTGGGTGAAGGCGCTGGCGCCTTGGTGCTCGAAGAGTACGAGCATGCGCGCAAGCGCGGCGCCCGTATCTATGGCGAATTTGCAGGCTATGGCATGAGCTCCGATGCCTACCACATCACCTCGCCCGACCGAGACGGCCCTCGGCGCGGTATCGTCAATGCCTTGCGCAATGGCGGCATCAACCCCGACGAGATCAATTACGTCAACGCGCACGGCACGTCCACGCCGCTGGGCGACAAAAACGAAACCGAAGCCCTCAAGCTGGCGTTTGGCGACCATGTCAAAAACTTGGTGGTCAACTCCACCAAGTCCATGACAGGGCATTTGCTGGGCGCCGCCGGTGGTATCGAAGCTGTATTTGCGACGCTGGCGGTTTATCACCAAATTTCTCCGCCCACGATCAATATTTTCAATCAAGATCCCGAATGTGATCTCGACTACTGCGCTAACCAGGCGCGCGAAATGAAGATCGATGTCGCCTTGTCGAACTCCTTTGGCTTTGGCGGCACCAACGGGTCCATGATAGTGCGGAGGCTCTAAGCTGGGGCGCCCCTTGGTGCAGGCCATGCTCTGGCCTGTCCGGCGCGTGCGTTGGGCAGGCTGGTTAAGCTTGCTGTTGTGCGCAGGTGGCGTTTCCTGCCTGCTCTTTGCCGGGCTGCTGCTGGCCCAAGGCTGGCTGCAACTGGCGCCTGCAGCGGGCATTGCGGTGCTGGCCGCCGTGTGGGGCATTTGGCGTAGCATTAAATCCCGCCCTCTTGCGGGTACACTATCCCTGCGTGATTGCGGTCTCTGGGAGGTCACGCTGTCTGGGGAAAAAAAGAATATGCGTCTTACCCATGCCTGGCCTGCGTTCGCATGGATCACGTTGCAATTTCACGACCCAAACTCAAGCAAGCAGCAAGAACTGCTAGAGCTGGTTGTCTGGAGAGGTAGTGTTTCCAGGCCGTACTGGTGCGCATTATGGGCGCATGTCGCTGGGCAGCTTGCCATGCCTGGCCAGGTTCAGTACAAGGAAAGTCCATGAGCGAACGTGATGTAGACGCTGAACTGGTCGCCCGTGTTCAGCGGGGCGATAAAAGGGCGTTTGATTTGCTGGTGCTCAAGTATCAGCGCAAGATCATGCGACTGTTGTCGCGCATGGTGCGCGACCCCTCTGAGGTTGAAGATGTCGCCCAGGAAGCCTTTATCAAGGCGTATAGGGCTTTGCCGCAGTTTCGCGGAGACAGCGCTTTTTATACCTGGTTATATCGTATTGCCATCAATACTGCACGCAACTGGCAAGTGGCCAATGCGCGCCGTCCGAGCACCCCAAATGCAATAGAAACGGAAGATGGTGAAACTTTTAGCGCAATTGATAACCTAACAGACATTAGCACCCCAGAGTCAGTGTTGGCCAGCAGGCAAATCGTTGCTACGGTCAATGCCGCCATTCATACACTGCCCGAGGATTTACGCACGGCTATTGTTTTGCGTGAAATTGAAGGTATGAGTTACGAAGATATTGCCCAGAGCATGGGGTGCCCGATTGGTACAGTCCGTTCGCGTATATTTCGCGCCCGGGAAGCCATAGCGGCGCAATTGCGTCCTGTGTTGGGTAGCGATCCCGAACGTCGCTGGTAAGGAGTTTTTGAAATGCAAGCAGTCAAACAAGTCAGGCCGGACCACGAAGACGACGCCGCGTGGGAAGCCTGTGTGTCCACCTGGATTGACGGCGAAGGCGATATCCGCCCAGAAGACCTCGACAGCCCCTATGGGCGTCAAGTGTGGGAAAGCTACCATCTCATTGGCGATGTGCTTCGTAATCCCGATCTGGCTATCAAGCCTACTGACTTTTTCTATGCCCGCCTTTCCAAGGCCATAGATGCCGAACCAACAATACTGGCGCCGCGTAATCTGCATGGTCACGCTTCCATGCGAGTGGGGCTGTCCGGCCTGGCTATTGCTGCAGCCATCGCCACTGTCGTTTGGGTGGCCCTGCCTTATTTTTCCGGCCTCGAGGCCAGCGCTCCCGCCCAGGTACAGGTGCTGGCCAGCGCCCACGAAGATCCCGGTCTGCGCGACTACCTTGAAGCTCATCGGGAAATCTCCGGTTCCAGTGGTAGTGCTGTAAGGCAAGTGTCTTTTGATTCAGGGGTTGCACGGTAATGAGCAGTGCCTGGCACACACAGATGCAGTTGGCCTGCCGGCCTGGCCGTATCGTCAGCCGCGTTCGTGTATATCGCATCTTGGCAATAACGGCCTGTCTTTTGGCGCAGCCTGTACTTGCGGCTCCCCAGGCTGCAAACGTCGATGCCGGCGCGGCTTTGTTGCAAAAGGTACAGACAGCGGCACGCGACCTGGATTATTCCGGTGTTTATATTTATCAGCAGGGCGACATGGTGGCGTCTTCGCGTATTGTTCATATCGTCGACGGCACCGGAGAGCGTGAACGTATAGAAACCCTGGACGGCTTGCCACGTGAGTTCATCCGCAATAACGACATGACTCAGTGTCTTATTCCTGAAAAAAAGCTGATTATCCTTGAGCATCAGCGCGGTGACCGCTTTCCTAGCCTGCTTCTGGGCGATGGCAAAAATCTTACTGCCAATTACGTCATAAAAATGGGGGCTGTACCCAGCCGTATTGCCGGTCGCAGTTGCACCATGGTCGAGCTTACACCCAAAGATACCTATCGCTATGGCTACCGAATTTGCGCCGACAGCAAAACCAATTTGCTGCTCAAGGCACAAACCCTAAGCAATGACCGCAGCGTCATTGATCAAATTTCTTTTACCAGCGTACAAATTGGCGACAAGGTCGTGCCAGAGGAATTGGCTACCGGCTGGAACACGCAAGGCTGGAAGGTACACCAGGCGCCCATGAGCACCATTGATCTGCCCAAGGCGGGCTGGCGTATTCCGTTTCCTGCTGGCTTCCAGACTATTACCCAGGTCTCCCGCACTTTGCAGGGGGGGGCTAAAGTCAGCCAGTTGGTCGCCTCTGATGGCATGGTGGCGGTGTCGGTGTTTATCGAGCCCTACGATGCTGCCGATGCCAGCCCCTTGTCCAAGGGTGCGATGCACCGGGGGGCCATGAATGTATTTCGCACGCGCATAGGCAGCTATTGGCTGACGGCGTTGGGTGAGGTTCCCGCAGAGACTCTGCGCAATATAGCCGAGCAAACCGAGCATGTACCGCCGGCCAGCCATCAGTAGTGTTAATTTAAACCAAGGAGTGTCATGATGCTTTTTACTCAAGCAGGCAACAATAAAATCAAACAGATGATGGCTGGGGCGTCGGCAGGCCTGCTGATCGCGGTTGCGTCGCTGAGCAGCGCGGCGAGCGCCCAGACTACCGTCGTGCCTACCTTGGCCGTGCCGGACTTTACTTCGGTAGTGGCTAAAACTGAAGGGTCTGTGGTCAATATCCGCACGACTGAAGCTGTGCCGGTACGCAATCCATCCATGGGGCCCAATGGCAACGACCCCTACGACATGTTGCGCTGGTTTTTCGGCCCCGACTTCGTGCCGCCCGGCGCACCGGGTTCGCGTCAGCGCAAGGCGCCTGGTTCTTCCGCTACGCCCCAAGAGCGCACTGTGCCGCGTGGGGTAGGTTCTGGGTTCATCATTTCCAGCGATGGTTATGTCTTGACAAACAACCATGTGGTGGCCAAGTCCAATGGCATTTTTGTCACCATGACCTCAGGTAAGGAATACAAGGCCAAAATCATAGGCACCGATGCGCGTACCGATGTGGCATTGCTCAAGATAGACGCCAAAGACCTGACGCCGCTGCCCATAGGCGACTCCAACAAGCTCAAGAAGGGGCAGTGGGTGTTGGCCATAGGTTCACCATTTGGCCTGGATTCCACTGTTACCTCCGGCATCATCAGCGCCATTAATCGCGATACCGGCGATTACCTGCCTTTCATCCAAACCGACGTCGCGGTCAATCCGGGCAATTCGGGTGGTCCGCTCATTGACCTGGCTGGTCAAGTGGTGGGGGTCAACTCGCAAATCATTTCCCAAAGCGGTGGCTTCATGGGTATTTCCCTGGCCATTCCTATCGATGAAGTCATGCGGGTGGTCGATCAGTTGAAATCGCATGGCAAGGTAACGCGTGGGCGTATTGGCGTGCAGATCGGGCCGGTTTCCGATGAGGTCGGCAAGGCCATAGGCTTGAAGAAAGCCGAAGGCGCCATGGTCAGCAATGTCGAGCGAGGTGGTCCGGCCGACGATGCAGGCATACGCTCGGGCGACGTCATCACCAAATTCGATGACAAAGCCATTGTCCACATGACCGATCTGCCTCGTATCGTTGGTGCGACCAAGCCCGGCCAGCGTGTGCCCATGGAAGTATGGCGCAAGGGCAAAACCGTTACACTGCAGGTCAAGGTAGGCGAAATGCCATCTGCCGAAAACGAAGCTGGAACCCCGCAGTCTGAAGCGCCTCAAAGTGCTCCTGTCGATGTGCTTGGGCTGAAGGTCAGCAAGGTGCCCGACGACATACGCAGCAAGCAGAAGGTCACGGGTGGTGTACTGGTTACCGATGCCGAAGAGCCTGCCGCTACAGCTGGGCTGGCTGCCGGTGATATCATTCTTACTGTTAACGACACCGACGTCACTGGCCCCGAGCAATATGCCAAGCTCGTTGCCGGCCTTGATAAATCCCGTGCAGCGGCCTTGCTGGTGATGCGCGGCGATCAATCTCAGTGGGTAACAGTCACTCCCGGAAAATAATCCGTAGAAACGGCTAAAATGATCCGATAGCAAAAGGGGGGCGCCCTGAGCGCTCCCTTTTCATGTTTCCCTTCAATATCCGCTCATGTAGTACGGTGAGCTTATTTTTTCCGGTTTATGGAACACATCCGCAACTTTTCTATCATCGCTCATATTGACCACGGCAAGTCTACGCTCGCCGATCGCCTGATTCATCGTTGCGGAGGATTAGCCGATCGTGAAATGTCCACGCAGGTTCTCGACTCTATGGATATCGAGCGCGAGCGGGGCATTACCATCAAGGCACAAACCGCCGCGCTCAGCTACACGGCCAAAGACGGCCAAGTCTATGCCTTCAATCTTATCGATACCCCTGGCCACGTAGACTTTTCCTACGAGGTCAGCCGGTCGCTGTCAGCCTGCGAAGGCGCGCTGTTGGTGGTTGATGCCACCCAGGGTGTCGAAGCGCAAACCGTGGCCAACTGCTATACCGCCATTGAACTGGGTGTCGAGGTTGTGCCGGTCCTGAATAAAATGGACTTGCCCTCGGCCGATCCAGACGCCGCGCGCCAAGAGGTCGAAGATGTCATCGGCATCGACGCCACCGACGCCATACTGTGTAGCGCCAAAACCGGCATGGGCATCGACGACATCCTGGAAACCATCATAGCCAAAATCCCGCCACCAGTGGGCGACCCGGCCAAACCGCTGCAGGCGCTCATCATAGACTCGTGGTTTGACAACTACGTAGGCGTAGTCATGTTGGTGCGTATTGTCAACGGTGTCATCAAACCCAAAGACAAGCTCTTGCTGATGGCCACGGGCGCTACCCATTTGTGCGAGCACCTTGGTGTTTTCACCCCCAAGTCCGAACCGCGCAAACAATTGTCGGCGGGCGAGGTGGGCTTCGTTATTACTGGCATCAAAGAACTCGAACACGCCAAAGTGGGCGATACCATTACCTTGGCAGGCAAGCCGGCAACAGAGGCCTTGCCCGGTTTCAAAGAGGTCAAGCCGCAGGTGTTTGCCGGTTTGTACCCAGTGGAAAGCAGCGAGTACGATCAATTGCGTGATTCGCTTGAAAAGCTCAAGTTGAACGATTCATCGCTGATGTACGAACCCGAGGTCTCGCAGGCGTTGGGCTTTGGCTTTCGTTGCGGTTTTCTGGGCTTGTTGCACATGGAAATCGTGCAAGAACGCCTGGAACGCGAATTCGACATGGACATCATCACCACGGCGCCTACCGTGGTCTACGAGGTCGAAACCCGCGACGGCAGTACGCTCATGATAGAAAGCCCGTCGCGCATGCCTGAAGTGGGCGACATCACCGAAATTCGCGAGCCCATCGTTACGGTTACGCTGTTCATGCCGCAAGAATATGTGGGGCCAGTCATGTCGCTGTGCATGCTCAAGCGCGGCGTGCAGCTCAACATGACCTACCACGGGCGTCAAGTACACCTGACCTACGAAATGCCTCTGGCCGAGATCGTGCTCGATTTCTTCGACAAGCTCAAGTCGGTGTCGCGTGGTTACGCCTCCATGGACTACGAGTTCAAGGAAAATCGCTCGGCCGATGTGGTGCGTGTCGACCTGGTCATCAACGGTGACCGCGTCGATGCCTTGTCCATGATGGTGCACCGCGCCAACGCCAAGTACCGTGGCCGCGAAGTTGTGTCGAAAATGCGTTCCCTGATTCCGCGCCAAATGTTCGATATCGCCATTCAGGCGGCCATTGGCGCCGAGGTCATCGCCCGTGAAAACGTCAAGGCTTTGCGCAAGAACGTATTGGCAAAGTGCTATGGCGGCGATATCTCCCGCAAGAAAAAATTGCTTGAAAAGCAAAAGGCTGGCAAAAAACGCATGAAGCAGGTCGGTAACGTAGAGATCCCCCAAGAAGCCTTCCTGGCAATCTTGCAGGTCGAAGATAAATAAATGGAAAATAACAAGGTGTGTCTGGTATGAGTTGGGATTTTGCCCTGATCTTGTTTGTGCTTTTGGTGCTGACTGGTTTGGTCTGGTGCCTGGATTTTTTCCATTTGCGTGCACGACGGCGCGCGGCCGGGGTCGCTGCCATGGCGGCTACGGCTGCTTCGGTGGCGGGGCTCGACCAGGCCGAAGGCCTGCGCATACGCCAAGAGGCCTACGACAAGGCCAATCGGGCGCCATGGTGGGTTGAGTACTGTGTCAGTTTCTTTCCTGTCATTTTGTTTGTATTCGCTTTGCGCGCTTTCGTGGTCGAGCCGTTTCGTATCCCGTCAGGGTCTATGCTGCCCACGCTGCAAGATGGCGACCTCATACTGGTCAATAAATTCCAGTACGGCATACGTTTGCCTGTCATCGACAAGAAAGTCGTGGATATCGGCGTGCCCAGCCGGGGTGATGTCATTGTGTTCCGCTACCCGGTCGACCCCAGCGTTGACTACATCAAGCGCGTTGTGGGTTTGCCTGGCGATGTGGTTCAGTACCAGAACAAGGTGTTGTCCATCAATGGCCAGGAAGTCAAGCATGTGCGTGATGGCGATTTTTTCGAGCCTGACCGCTCTTCGTATGTAGGGCGTTATACTGAAAAGCTAGGTGCTGTCGAGCATAATATCCTGCTCAACAAGCAAGCTGGGCAAGACTACATGGCAATTTCCAACTACCCTTATCGGGATAACTGCGAATACCTGGGCAATGGCGTGCGATGCACCGTGCCAGCCGGCCATTACTTCATGATGGGCGACAACCGCGACAACAGCCTTGATAGCCGCTATTGGGGGTTCGTGCCCGATCGCTACATCGTTGGGCGCGCCTTCTTTATCTGGATGAATTTCAGCGAGCCCAGCCGTATAGGCCGGTTTCACTGATGGCCAGCATTGCTGCCTTTGAACAGGCCCTGGATTACCAGTTTGCCGACCGCACTCTGTTGCAGCAGGCATTGACCCATCGCAGCCATAGTGTCCATCACAACGAGCGCCTGGAATTCCTGGGCGATTCGGTGTTGAACTTTGCGGTGGCAGCCTTATTGTTCCAGCGCTTTCCGAGCATCGATGAAGGCGACTTGTCGCGCCTGCGCGCCAATTTGGTCAAGCAGGCCTCGCTGGCTGATATCGCCACGAAATTGTCTTTATCCCAGTACTTGCGGCTGGGCGAAGGCGAACTCAAAAGCGGCGGTTTTCGACGCCCATCGATTCTGGCAGATGCCTTTGAGGCGGTGCTGGGCGCCGTCTTCCTCGATGGTGGTTTTGATGCCGCCAAAAAAGTGGTGGTGCGCCAATACGAGCCCATACTGCAGCACGTAGATCCCAAAACATTGGGCAAAGATCCTAAAACCTTGTTGCAAGAATTATTACAGGCGCGCAAGCTCGACTTGCCCACCTATGCCGTTGTGGCCACGCATGGTGCGGCGCATAATCAACTATTTGAAGTCGAGTGCCAGATTCCCAAGCTGGAAATCAGGGTAAGCGCGCCAGGCGCCAGTCGCCGCGCGGCGGAACAGTCGGCCGCCGAGCTTGCCATTGCCGCCATTGCTGAACTGGCTCCGGCCAAAGGCTCACGTACAGCACGCGCCCGCAAGTCAACCCAGTTGTCATTGCCTGTGGCAGTGTCCCAGGAGAACAAATGACCCATCCTTTTCGCTGCGGCTTCGTAGCCATCGTAGGGCGCCCCAATGTGGGCAAGTCCACACTGGCTAATGCCTTGATAGGCAGTAAAATTTCCATAGTCTCGCGCAAGGCGCAAACGACACGCCATCGTATACACGGGGTGCTCACACGCGAGCATGAACAGTTCGTGTTTGTTGATACGCCCGGATTCCAGACCCGTCACGGCGGTACCATGAACCGCATGATGAATCGTGTGGTTACCCAGGCGCTGGGCGATGTCGATGTTGTCGTGCATGTGGTCGAAGCCGGCAAGTGGTCGCCGGGCGACGCGCAGTTACTGCCCTTGCTGCCCAAGTCGGGTGAAAAGACCATACTGGTCGTGAACAAGGTTGATGCGCTTAAAACCAAAAACGACATGTTTGCCTATGTCAGCAAAATCATGGCACTGCATCCGTATTCTGCAGTGGTTCCGGTTAGTGCGTTGCGTGGCGTGCAACTGGAAAATCTGCTTACCGAAATTGCAGCCCGCTTGCCCGAGGGCGAGCCTATGTTCGAAGCCGATGCCCTTACCGACCGGCCCATGCGTTTTATTGTCGCCGAACTTATCCGCGAGAAAATATTTCGCTTGGTAGGCGATGAACTCCCCTATGGTTGCACTGTCGTCATCGAAGAGTGGGAAGAGAACGATGCGGGTGCGCGTATTGCGGCTTGCATCGTCATCGAGCGCGATAGCCAGCGCCCTATCTTGCTGGGCGCAGGCGGCGCGCACATGAAGCGTATTGCTTCCGAGGCGCGCCAAGACATGATCAAGCTGCTTGAAAAGGCCGTACACCTTGAAATTTACATTAAGGTTCGTAAGGGCTGGTCCGACCGCGAGAGTGCCTTGCGCGATCTGGGATATGAGTAGACGGACGCTACGCGTTCAGGATGCAACCGGTTTTCTGTTGCATTCGGCTGCCTGGCGGGAAACCTCGCTGATCATTCAGGTGTTCACACGTTCTTACGGTAATGTGGCGCTGGTGGCCAAAGGGGCCAAGCGGCCTTATTCAGTACTGCGGCCTGTGCTGTCCGCGTTCCAGCCCTTGAACTTGTCATGGAGCGGAGCAGGCGAGATCAAGACCCTGACACGCGCCGAATGCGCCGGCATACGGCCCCTGAATGGCCGGGCCCTGATGTCGGCCTGGTACATGAACGAGCTTCTGCTGCGTTTATTGCCACGCGAAGATCCTCATCCTGTGCTTTACGATGCTTATGATGCAGCCTTGCAACAATTGGCAGCCGGTTTCTCTGTTGGCAGGCCAGATGCAGGCGTCCACGAGGCTGTGGCGGCCTCCGGGCGGACGGCCCAGACCACGGGTGCAAATATGGAGCCCAGGCTCGCTGCAAGGGCGCTGAGGCGCTTTGAATGGGTGCTGCTGAATGAAACTGGCTATGGCCTGGGTGAAGATGCTCCCGATTTCGATGACCTTGCGCTTGAGCCAGAGCTACGGGTGTCTTTGCGGGAAAGGCTGAACGAGCAATTGGGCCGTCCTTTGCTGACGCGCAAGGTGCTGATGGAATTGCAGCGTTATTAAAAATGAACAAGTCTTTCCTGCCCGAGGTGCTGGTAATCGATACCTGTGTATTGATTTCGAATGTCTTGCGTCGCTTGTTGTTGCGGTTGGCGGAACAGGCTTGTTTCCAGCCTGCCTGGAGCGAGGTCATAGGCGATGAGTGGCGGCGTAATGCTGCCCGCCTGTGGGGCGTGCCCGAGCTTGATATTCAGATGCAATGGCAAGAGTTGCAACACAACTTTCCGCTTGCGGATCAGGGCGAGCTTGCATCTTTCAAGGTGGGGCTGAGCCGTAGCGATCCAAAAGACTGGCATGTGATTGCGGCGGCACGCGCCGCCAAGTCGCACTTTGTGGGGGCTACGGCGGGCATAGTCACGCGCAATATGAAGGATTTCAATCGCACCGAATTACGTGGTTATGGGTTGACGCTGTTTGATCCAGATGAACTGCTGGTGTGTTGCTGGCGGCAATACCCTGATGTCGCGGCTGCCGCGTTTGATGAGATTCCAGCGTTTGCGCTGGCGCCGGGCAGAGAGCTTGAGCCCCTGGGCGTAATCTTGAAGCGCGAGCGTCTGTTTCGCCTGAACCGGCTTTATTCGTGCGCGCCATGAAGCAAGGGATAGCGCTTTCGGTATTCTCGTCATTTTTGTTTGCGCTGCTTTATTACTATGCGACGGTCTTGCAGCCCCTGACGGGCGAGGCGATATTTGCCTGGCGGGTGGTGCTGGGCCTGCCTGCGCTGGCGCTGTTGATTACTCGGGCGCGGGGCTGGGGGGAAATACTGCTTGTTGCCAGCCGCTTGCGCCACGATGTGAAGCTATGGCTGTTGCTGACTTTAAGCGCTGCCTTGATCGGTGTGCAGTTATTGATATTTGTGTGGGCGCCTTTGCACCAGCGTGGGCTGGATGTGTCGCTGGGGTATTTCCTGCTGCCTTTGGTCATGGTGGTGGTGGGGCGGGTATTCTACAAAGAGCGCCTGACGCGCATGCAGGTTGTGGCGGTGTCGATCGCGGCGGTGGGGGTAGTGCATGAGCTATGGCGAGCCGATTCGTTTTCCTGGGTGACGGCGTTGGTGATGTTTGGCTATCCGCCTTATTTCATGTTGCGGCGCAAGATGCGGATAGGCTCGTTTTGCACGTTGTGGTTTGATATGTTGTTTATATTGCCTGTGGCATTGCTGGTGCTGCATGCGCAGCCCATGAGTGTGCTGGAACAGTTCATGCGGCATCCAGCGCTGTTTGGGATGGTGCCTTTGCTGGGCTTGATCAGTTCAGCGGCGTTGGTGGCGTATATATCGGCCAGCCGCATGTTGCCCTTGGGTTTGTTCGGAATACTGGGTTATGTCGAGCCAGTGCTGTTGTTCTGGGTGGCATTTCTGTTTCTGGGCGAAAGCATGGAAATGCAGGCATGGCTGACTTATATTCCGATATGGATAGGGGTGTTGCTGATGGTGGCCGAGGGGTTGCTGAAGTGGCTGCAAGAGCGTACTTCGTAGGTCGGCCAGCCGTGCCAGCGCTGTAAGCCGACAAACAACGCAGCAAAAAAACGCCACTTGGCAAATACACCAAGTGGCGCTGTTTGAAACCGCCCCGAAGTACTTGTACTTTCGGGCGGGATCATGCTATTTAATCGCGGCTGCCGCCGAAGATGCCCAGCAGCATCAGCAGGTTGGCGAATATGTTGTAGACGTCGAGGTAAATAGCCAGGGTGGCACTGACGTAGTTGGTTTCACCGCCGTTGATGACGCGCTGCAGGTCAACCAGCAATAAAGCCGAGAAAATAGCAATAGCCATGACCGAGACGGTCAGCATCAGGGCCGGTAGTTGCAGAAAGATATTGGCCAGCGACGCCACAATGAGTATGACCACCCCAATTAGCAGGAACTTCTGCATGTTGGAGAAGTCGCGTTTGCTGGTGCTGGCAATAGTTGCCATGGTGCCGAATACCGCTGCCGTACCGCCAAAGGCCAGCATGATAAGCTGCGAGCCGTTGCCCAGGCCCATGACATGGCCCAGCAGGCGCGACAGCATGATGCCCATGAAGAAGGTGAAGGCCAGCAGCAGGGCAACGCCCAGCGAGCTATTTTTGTTGCGCTCGATCAGGAACATCAGGCCAAATGCGCCAATAAGGAAAACGATGGCGCTGGTGCCAGGGCTGGCGCCCATGACCCGGTTGATGCCGGTGTTCAGGCCAACCAGTGCGCCCAATACCGTAGGCACCAGCGATATCGCAAGCAGCCAGTAGGTATTGCGCATGACGCGGTTGCGAATGATGTTGGACGAGTCCGTGGCGTAACCACGGTCAGGTAGTGTGGGTTGACGAAAGTCGCTCATGGTGGATCCTTTCTTTGAAAGATGTTGCTTGGCAAAGGAAGCAAGCCCTTTGCCTGATGATTTAGATTAACTTACAAACACCTGAATTTGCAAGAAGAGATTGATTTGATACGGCATCAGGATTTACCGGAGACATCATGGGCGTGCAATGCGTGGCCGGCTTCTTTGTATTGACGCCAGCGTTCACGAGCGGCGAGTTTGTCGTCATCGTGGTTGCTGACAATTTCGAGTACACGTTCGAATCCTTCGGTGCCCGGTGGGCAGCCAAGATCAAGATTGATCAGCCAGGGCTGCAGCGCGCCTTCAAAGGCGGGAGCAACCGGGGCGCTTGGTGTTAATAGCACTGCTGTTTGCTCTGCAAGCGGATCATCGGCGTGGACGTGGGGAATGAACGCGGTGGCGTCAAAACCCCAAAGCAGGCGGTCGATACGCGCCAGCCTTTGCTTATCTTGAGTATAGACCACCAACTTGCGGCCCGCGAGATAATGTTTGCGTATAACTTCGCAAGCCATACGCAGACGATCGGGGGCCCCGAAGGCGAAATCAATGCGAGCCATTACGTTGGCAGCCTGTGGAGCAGGGCCGCGTGGCCCTTTGGTGCGTTGTGCATTGCCTGGTACCGGAAATCAGGAAGTTTGGCTGATTAAGTATTGCACCAGCAATGGCACAGGCCGGCCCGATGCCCCCTTGTCTTTGCCGCTACGCCACGCTGTGCCGGCGATGTCAAGGTGAGCCCAGGGATAGCTGCCCGTAAAGCGCGACAGGAAGCAGGCGGCAGTGACCGCGCCCGCGGGTGGGCCGCCAATGTTCGCAATGTCGGCGAAATTGGAGCGCAATTGTTCCTGGTAGGCGTCTTCTATGGGCATGCGCCAAGCCGTGTCGTTGGTGTCGCGGCCTGCTTGCAGCAGATGCTCGGCCAGCGTGTCGTCTTTGCTGAAGAGCCCGCTGTTTACATGCCCCAAAGCAACGATGCAGGCGCCTGTGAGGGTGGCGATATCAATGACAGCCGCGGGCTTGAAACGTTCGGCGTAGGTCAGGGCGTCGCATAGGACCAGGCGGCCTTCGGCGTCAGTGTTCAGGATTTCTATGGTCTGGCCCGACATGCTGGTGACGACATCGCCCGGCTTGTTGGCCCGGCCGCTGGGCAGGTTCTCGCAAGCGGGGATCAGGGCAATGACTTCGCGGTCGAGTTCGAGTTCGGCAATGGCGCGCAGGCTGCCCAGTACGCTGGCAGCGCCGCACATGTCGTATTTCATTTCGTCCATGTTGGCGGCTGGCTTCAGTGAAATACCGCCCGCGTCGAAGGTAATTCCCTTGCCAACCAGTACGATGGGCGCCTTGCGGTTTTTGGCTGCCGGCTTGGCACCGGGCGGCGTGTGTTTCAGTACGATGAAAACAGGCGGCTCATAAGAGCCCCGTGCCACTGATAGAAAGGAGTCCATTTTGAGGGCTTCGATTTCTTTGCGCTCGAGGACTTCGGCTTTAAGCGTTTTGAATTCTTTGGCAAGTTTTTTTGCCGTCTGGCCCAGATAAGTGGGGGTGCAAATATTAGGTGGCAGATCGCCCAGCATGCGAGTAAGGTGCATGCCATTGGCAATAGCCTGGCCTTCGCGCAGTCCGGACTGAGCGTCGGCTGCATGGGCGCGGGTGCACCATATGGCAATTTTTTTAAGTTTGGGAGGCGCTGCGCGGTCTTGTTTGCCCAATGTAAGATTATATTGGTAGGTGGCGCGCCCCGCAGCCATGGCTGCCGCCCGGGCACGGGCGCGCAGGGTGGACTGGTTGCAGTCTATGCTTGCCAGGGCAGATACGCCTTCGACAAGGCTGGCGTCAACGCAGTAATTGGCAAATACCAGTTCAGCGCCGGCATGGGCCGCTGCGTTATAAGTGTCTTGCTTGCCCAAGCCGATTAAAATGACTCGTACAGCGGTAACACCGGGCAGGTTTCTAAGCACTATGTGGGTGTTGGGCTTGGCTTTGAATTCTGTTTTAAGGGCTTCGCGCAAGGCGCCATTGCTTGCATGGTCGATAATGTCGGCTGCAGGGCTTAATATGCCTTCTGCAAATACGCCCACCGCAAGCGCGGCTGTTTTGACTTGGTGCAAGGAAGCTGTGGTCTGTGTGCTAAATTCCATTCGAATTTCCCGAAAGTGTCCATAGGATGCTAACGATTATCCCGCATATTCTCTCATGTCACTATTCAAACGTTCTGTAGTATCTGAAATCCTGAGTCACGCGGGGGTGGTTTTCTCGACTTTATTGGTCGTTTGGCTTAGTGTTTTGCTGGTTCGCCTGCTGGGCGAGGCGGCTAACGGGGCCATCGGAGCCGACGTGGTTTTCGGTCTCGCCACGTTCTCCAGCATTACGGCGCTGCCGGTAATACTGGCGGTTTCGGTATTTATTGCAGTGCTCACCACCATAACGCGCAATTATCGCGAATCTGAAATGGTGGTGTGGTTTGCCAGCGGCTTGTCATTGAAAGACTGGGTCGGGCCGGTGCTGCGCTGCGCGGTTCCGGTTGCGCTGTTGATTGCAATGCTGACTTTGCTGGCGTCGCCTTGGGCTTATCGTCAGATCAGCGAGTATCGCCAGCGCTACGAGCAGCGTTCCGACTTATCCAAGGTTACGGCGGGGCAGTTTATTGAAACCGAGGGTGGTGCACGGGTGTTTTTTGCCGAAGAGCCCACCAAGCCTGGCGAAGAAATGGGCAATGTGATCGCCCGTGTGATAGACCCTGAGTGGCTAAGCGTTATTACCGCCGACAGCGCGCGTATTCAGAATGAGCCAAATGGTGATCGGTTTCTGGTCCTGAGCAATGGGCATCGCTACGATCTAAAACCAGGCAAATCCGATTTGCGCTTGCTGGATTTTGAAAGCTATGGTTTCAGGCTGGAAAGCAAAAGCAATGCCAATTCAATGGCTACGGTGCGGGAACGAGCCGAGCGCGAAATGAAAGCCAGGCCGACGCTACAGCTATTTGGCGACGATACCGATAATGCCCGAGCGCAAATCATGTGGCGTATCTCTTTGCCGCTCGCGGCACTGAATCTGGCTTTATTGGCAATACCGCTGGGGGCCGTGAATCCACGCCTTGGGCGTTCGGGGGATTTGCTGATAGCAGGGCTGGTAGGGTTGTTGTACATGAACCTTATTAATCTTTCACGTGGCTGGATAAGCAAGGGGCAACTGGAATTCGGGGTAGGGGTTTGGCTGGTGCACGCCTTGTTTACGGCCCTGATGATATACATGATGTGGCGCCGGCTGCGAGTGAAAGCGCCTAGGCCGCCCAAGCAGGTGGCGGTGGCGTAGCAACTGTATTGGCTAGGTGTTGTATGTATTTCCCGCCCGACCAGCGCGGTTAATCCAGATACTGTAAGTCTGGCGCCTCGCCCCGTAACAAGGGCTCATTCAACTGCACCGAGCGCTTCAGGTAATCCCACAACGCCATCACCCTTCTGGACTGCCGCAAGTCTTCATGGCAATACATCCAGAAACTGCGCGTCAGGGTGATTTCATTTTCCAATACCGCTTGCAAACTGGGGTTCTGGGCCGCCATGAAGCAGGGCAGTATGGTCAGCGAGCGCCCCTGCAATACCGCATGGTACTGGGCAATGATGCTGGTGCTTTTGAAAATGACGCGATGGGCCGCGACAATGTCTTCAAGATAACGCAGACGATCACTGAACAGTAGTTCTTCAACATAACCTATGAACGTATGTTCGGCCAGATCGGCGGCGGTCTGGATGGGCGGTTTGCTTGCCAGATAGCTGGCGGTGCCATATAGCTTCAATGAATAATCAATCAATTTGGTGCATAAATACGGCCCGCGCTGGGGCCGCTCTAGTGAAATCGCAATGTCGGCTTCGCGTTTTGAAAGACTGATAAAGCGCGGAACCGGCATGATGTCTAGCGTAATGGCAGGAAAGCGGCGCTGGAAGTCGGTCATGAGCGGCGCCAGAATATAGTTGCCAAAACCTTCCGTTGAACCTACCCGCAAGTGGCCGGAAAAGGTCTGCGACTGCCCCGACATGTCTTCGCGAGCTGACAGCAGCGTGCTCTCCAGTTGTTCGGCGTAGGTAAAAAAACGATTGCCTTCTTCCGTCAGGGTAAACCCCGTAGCCTTGGATTTATTGAAGAGTATCGTTTTAAGTTCCTGTTCCAGGGTATAGATGCGCCGCGACACGGTAGTGTGTTGCACGCCCAAACGTTGCGCCGCAGCGCTTACACGTTGGGTGCGGGCGACCTCAAGAAAATAGCGTATGCCATCCCAGTCAAACATAAAGCCTTGTGCGTTGATTAGCATTGAATGTGCAAATATTGTGATAGAAATAAGTTTTTTACACAACTACACTGGCAGAGTGCCTTGCTGCATATCACCAACCAAAAAGACCACGGAGACAACAAATGAATAAATTTACCTTGTCGTTAACCGCAGGATTATGTCTGGGGCTGGCAGGCGCCGTGCAGGCCAAGGCGCCGCCGGTAAAAATTGCCGTGCTCACTGATATGTCGGGTACGTATGCTTCCATGGGTGGGCCGGGGTCGGTGGCGGCAGCCCAGCTGGCCATTGACGATTGCCTGGCCGCTGAATGCAAAGGCATGGAGATCTCCCTGGTATCGGCCGACAATCAAAATAAGGCCGACGTCGGTGCTGCCAAAGCCCGCGAATGGTTCGACCGGGATGGGGTAAGCGCCATCGCCGACCTCACTAATTCCGCTGTGGCGCTGGCCGTCCAGGGTATTGCCAAAGAAAAGAACAAGGTTGTCATGTTTTCCGGGCCAGCCACCACAGGGCTCACCAACGACAACTGCTCGCCTGTTGGCTTTCACTGGATGTTCGACGTGTATTCCCAGTCGGTGGGTGGCGTAAAGGCCATGATAGACAAGGGTGGGAAGTCTTGGTTTTTCATCACGGTCGACTACGCATTCGGGCATTCCCTGCAAAAGGGCGCCGAAGACATGGTCAAGCAATTGGGTGGCACAGTGGTGGGTTCGGTGTTGCATCCTTTGAATGTGCCCGACTTTGCCTCGTATTTGTTGCAGGCCCAGAATTCCAAGGCCCAAGTGGTGGCGCTGGCCAATGGCGGGGCTGACGTGGTCAACGCCATCAAGCAGGCGCGTGAATTCGGCATCGTGGCGGGCGGCCAGCGCCTGGCGTCTTTGCTTATCTTTTTGTCCGACCTGCGCGCCTTGGGTCTGCAAAATGCGCAAGGGCTGACCTACGTCGATGGCTTCTACTGGGACTTCGATGACGGCACACGCGCCTGGTCACAAGCGTTTTCCAAAGCCTTCAAGGGCCAGAAACCCACCATGACGCATGCTGGCGTGTATTCCAGCGTACGTCACTACCTTAAGGCGGTAGCTGCTACCGAATCTGTCCAGGGCGATGTGGTTGCCGCCAAAATGCGCGAGATCCCCATCAAGGATCCCATTATGCATAACGCTTCCATACGTCCCGATGGCCGGGTGATACACGATATGTATCTATACGAGGTAAAGACTCCCGCCGAATCCAAAAACGAGTGGGACTTATCCAAGCTTGTGGCCACGATACCAGCGGCTGATGCTTTCCAGCCACTGTCTGAATCCACATGCCCCTTAGTCAAGAAAAGCTGATTTATTTTGCATTGTGAATGCACAAGGAGACCTTAATGAGTGCAGTTCCCCGTATTCCGCTACTGATTGGTGGCGAACTAGTACAGTCCAAAACCACCGAATGGCGCGACGTCGTCAATCCGGCAACCCAAGAGGTCGTGGCGCAAGTGCCTTTTGCCACCAAAGAAGAACTGGACCTGGTGGTAGCCAATTCCAAAGAAGCGTTTAAAACCTGGCGTAACAGCAGCCAGGGCGCGCGCATGCGCGTCATGCTCAATTTGCAGAAGCTGGTGCGCGACAATACCGCCGCCCTGGCAAAGTCCATTTCGCTGGAGCACGGCAAAACCTTGCCCGATGCTGAGGGCGAAGTGGGGCGCGGCCTAGAAGTCATCGAACACGCCTGCTCGATCGCGTCGCTGCAGTTGGGCGAGTACGCCGAAAACGCCGCCTCGGGTATTGATGTCTATACGCTGATTCAGCCTTTGGGCGTGGTCGCCGGCATTACCGCGTTCAACTTCCCCATCATGCTGCCTTGCTTCATGTTTCCCATTGCCGTCGCCACCGGCAATACCTTTATCCTGAAGCCTTCCGAACAAGACCCCAGCTCGTCGCTCATGCTCGCCAGGCTGGCTCTTGAGGCAGGCCTGCCCCCAGGCGTGCTCAACGTGATTCATGGCGGGCCTGATATTGCCAACGGGTTGTGCGATCATCCCGATATCAAGGCTATTTCCTTCATAGGCTCGACCCACGTCGGCACTGAAATCTACAATCGCGCCTCCAAGGCTGGCAAGCGTTGCCAGGCCATGATGGGCGCCAAGAATCATTGCGTCATCTTGCCGGATGCCGATCGCGACGTCGCCTTGAATCAACTGGTGGGCGCTGCATTTGGCGCCGCTGGCCAACGCTGCATGGCGACCTCGGTGGCCGTCATGGTGGGCGAGGCCCGCGATTGGCTGCCCGACTTCGTCGAGCGGGCCAAAAAGCTTAAGGTCAATATTGGCTCAGATCGCGATGCCGACCTTGGTCCGCTGGTTTCGCCCAATGCCAAGAAGCGTGTCGAAGGCCTGATTCAGCAAGGGGTCGAAGAGGGCGCCGAGTTGCTGCTCGATGGGCGCAATCTTACGGTCAAAGGCTACGAAAAGGGCAATTTCGTAGGGCCCACCATATTTAATGACGTAAAAGCCAATATGGCCATTTACCGCGAAGAAGTCTTTGGCCCAGTGTTGTGCGTGGTGGGTGTCGATACCCTGGAAGAGGCGGTCGAATTCATCAACCGCAACCCCAATGGCAATGGCGTGGCGGTTTTCACCCAAGACGGTGGCTCGGCACGCTACTTCCAGAACAATATCGATGTAGGCCAGATAGGCATCAATATTCCTATTCCAGTGCCTGTAGCCTGGTTCAGTTTTACCGGCTCGCGTGCTTCCAAATTGGGCGATTCCGGCCCCAATGGCAAGCAGGCTGTCAACTTCTGGACCCAAACCAAAACCATTACAGCACGCTGGTCGGCGCATGCTTCTGGGGTGAATACCACTATTTCCATGAAGTAAGCTTATAACCAGAAAGAATATATTCTTATTTCTTTATTACATATAATAGCTCTTCCTAAAGGGCTATTATTTTATGAATCTTCAGCAATTCCGTTTCGTGCGTGAAACCATACGGCGCAACTTTAATCTTACAGAGGCCGCGCGCACTTTGTTCACCTCGCAGCCTGGTGTTTCCAAGGCCATCATTGAATTTGAAGATGAGCTTGGCTTGAAGATTTTCGAGCGCCACGGAAAGCGCATCAAGGGCTTGACCAAGCCTGGCCATGCGGTGGCGCAGGTCATAGACCGCATTATGCGCGAGGTCGATAACCTGAAAAAGGTCAGTGACGAATTTGCGCAGCGCGATGAAGGCGGCTTGGTCATTGCCTGCACCCACGCCCAGGCACGCTATATCTTGCCTAAGGTAATTCCTGCTTTTCGCGAGCGTTTCCCCAAAGTCAGGGTCTCGCTGGCCGAGGGCAGCCCGCCTCATCTGGCAAAAATGGTCTTGCATGAGCAGGCTGATGTCGCCATTGCCACTGAAACGCTGGTGCATACCCCCGGACTGGCTGCATTGCCGGTTTATTCGTGGGAGCACACCATTGTGGTCCGACCTGACCATCCGCTTGCCGAACTGACTTCCAGTGCGGCCAAAGTCATATCACTGGAGCAGTTGGCGCAATATCCCATCGTTACCTACGATCATGCATTTTCTGGCCGCAGCGCCATTGATGCCGTTTTTGCATCCCATAATATCCAGCCCGATATCGTCCTCGAGGCGATAGATGCCGACGTAATCAAGACTTATGTCGATGTCGGCCTGGGCATAGGTATTATTGCCGGCATGGCTTTTGATCCACGCCGCGACAAAGGCCTGGTCGGCATGCCGGCAGGGCATCTGTTCGGTACGCATGTTACCCGCGTAGCGGTCAAATCAGGGGTGTTTCTACGAGACTACGTATACGTCTTGCTGGAAATGCTGTCGCCTAGCCTCACCCGCGAAGTTGTGCAAGAGGCAATAGACAAAAGCCCCAAGGTCGATTGATAGGGCGTTGGTCAGGGGTTGTGATTCACAAGGAGAGGATAGAGAATATTGTAGATAGTTGACATTGGTAATGAGAATGATTATCGTTGCGTTATCGATTCATCTCTGGAGAAATCATGTCTGAACTTGTCAGTGCTGTAGTGGTGGGGGCCGATCGTCTCGGTAATATTCCCGATCTGCTGAAGGGTCACAACATTGCCATCAGGCACCACATTAGTGGGCGCGATCCGGCGCATCAGAAAAAAACCTTGCAACTGCCTTCAGGCACCCAGTTGTTGATACTGCTGACTGATTTTCTGGGCCACAATGTCATGAAGACTTTCCGTGCGGCGGCGCTGCGCTCTGGCATACGCGTACTGGCCTGCAGGCGCTCGGTATGCAGCATGAAGCAGGCCTTGAACCAGTGCGGTTACTGTGAGGCATGCCCCATGGCTGGTAATGGGGGGCGTAGGTTGGATTAGCGCCGTCAGGCGCGTGTTGTGTACGGCTTTTCCATTCTTGTGAAGGTCGGATGCATCGAGAGCCGTTTCGGCTTCACGCGTTGCGCTAATCCGACTTACGTGCGGTTAATTTGGCGGGTGTATTGTTGGCTGCCAAGCGGCGGGCGCCGTTATAGCGTTTTTTCCAGTAGGCGATGTCCATGCTTTCGACGCGGACGACGGAACCTGCGCGCGGAGCATGAACGAACTTGCTGTCGCCGAGGTAGATACCTACGTGCGAGTTACGATGGCCGCGGGTATTGAAAAATACCAGATCGCCTTTTTTTAGTTCGCTGGTTTTTATCGATTTGCCTTCACGCGCTATTTCAGCGGAACGGCGTGGCAATTTCAGACCCAGGGATTTTTCGGCGGCATAGCTGACCAGGCCGCTGCAATCGAAGCCGGTATTGGGTGTTTCCCCGCCAAAACTGTATTTAATGCCAAGAAAGTTCAGTGCAGTGGAAGCCAAAGTCCGATTGCTTTGCTGTGGGGCACTGTTGCTTGGGTATTCTGATGACGCCAGATATGCGCCAAGGGGATCAGATTGCCGCTTGGAGAGGTAGTTGTCGCGAATCTGGTGCAGGGAATCAGCTTGGGCGTACTGGTTTTTTTGATTTTGGGCGGTATTGGCACAGCCTGCCAGCGCCACAGTGGCTACCAATAACATGTATTTGGCGCCGCGCCACAGATTTACAGAATTAATGTACGGAGATAGGCGTAATAGTCGTTGTGGCGGCATGGTCGTTTTTCGTTTTCTCTGGCATAAAGCTCACCAGATAATGTTGACGATCTTGTGTTAATTAACGCTAAATCGGCAACATTATGTGGTAAAACACCTTTAACAGGCTGGTTTATGCATATTTCACAAATATAAGTTCACGAGTTTACCGAAACATCACAGATAGGTAAAGCATTATTTCATCTTGTTTTGACTTTACTCTAACAGTGGGGCGGGCTAGTCTATAGGGTTGTTTCATCAAGCTGCGGCTATTCCGGCTGTGATGTTTTTTAAATTATTAAAAAGGTTACCCATGAAGACCAAACCCGTACTTAGCACTGCCGATGTAAAAGCAATACTTGACGCAGCCCAGGCTTTTGCCATTCAGCAGAAATGGGCCGTAAGCATTTCAGTTGTCGACGATGGCGGGCATTTGCTGGGTTTGGTGCGTCTTGACGACGCAGCACCGATTTCCGCGCAAATATCACCTGCCAAGGCGCGTACCGCGGCTTTGGGCCGACGCGAATCCAAAGGTTACGAAGATACCATCAATCAGGGCCGCTATTCATTTCTTTCCGCTCCCGGCCTTGAAGGCATGCTGGAAGGCGGCGTGCCTATCGTGGTTGACTCCACCGTGGTTGGCGCAGTAGGGGTATCTGGTGTGTTGTCCAGCCAAGACGTCGAGATCGCTCGCGCCGGAATTGCCGCCCTGAAACCATGAGTCCTGGCCCGGATCCTGGCGTTAACGACGCATCCGGCGGTCAAGCCCTGACCTTTGCCTTTCAAGACGCGGTGAATCCTGGCGTCACCAAACGCGAGGTCTGGGCATGGGCCATGTACGACTTTGCCAATTCGGGCTATACCACGGTCGTCTTGACGACGGTGTTCAGCGCCTACTTCGTAGGGGTTGTGGCAGCAGGCAAGTCTTGGGGCACGCTGGCGTTTACTGCCGCCTTATCGTTCTCTTACCTGATGGTCATGCTGAGCATGCCCACGCTGGGCGCTCGTGCAGATGCCAAGGCCGGCAAGCGTCGGCTTTTGTTTTCCAGCACAGTGGGCTGTGTAATTGCCACGGTTCTGCTGGCTTTTACCGGCCCCGGCGACATCGTCTGGGGCTTGCTGATTATTGCGCTGTCCAACTATTGCTATTGCATAGGTGAATCCATAGTCGCGGCTTTTTTGCCCGAAATTGCCCGGCCCGACGCCTTGGGCCGTGTTTCGGGATGGGGCTGGAGCTTTGGCTACTTGGGTGGCATGCTTACTTTGGGGCTGTCGCTGGCCCTGGTGTCGTGGGCCAGCGGGCGCAATGAGCCGGCCAGCCAGTACGTGCCGTATGTCATGGTTCTGACAGCAGCTATTTTTGTCATTGCAGCGATCCCCTCATTTCTATTTCTGCGTGAACGGACGCCAGCCAGCAACAAGCCAGCCGAAGGCATGCTTGTACGCTTGCTGACGGCATGGAACGATACACGCGAGCATTTTGCTGATTTTCGCTTGCTGTTGTTGTGCGGCGCCTGCTATTACGCCGGCATCGCCGTGGTTATTACCCTGTCGGCGGTGTACGCCACCGAGGCCATGGGTTTCAGCATGGCGCAGACCATGTTGCTGGTGTTCACCGTGAACATCGCTGCGGCCGCTGGCGCCTTCGTGTTCGGCTATGTGCAGGATAGGGTTGGGCACAAGCTGGCCTTGTCCATTACGCTGGTGGGCTGGATTATTATGATCTTGCTTGCTTATTCGGCTGAGCAGGTCTGGGTGTTCTGGCTGGCGGCGGGTTTGGCTGGGCTTTGCATGGGCACCAGCCAAAGTGCGGGCCGAGCCATGGTGGGCGTGCTGGCTCCGCAACGCAGGCTGGCCGAATTCTATTCTTTATGGACGTTTGCGATCCAGCTTGCCGCTGTGGTCGGGCCGCTTTGCTACGGTCTGGTTACGTGGGGCACGGGGGGCAATCACCGCATGGCCTTGCTGTTTACCGGCCTGTTTTTTGTGGCAGGCCTGGTGGTACTGACACGCCTTGATTTTGCCAGAGGGGCTTTGGCCCGCAGTCGGTCGGCGCACAATATATGATGTCTATGTCAATAATATAAATAGTGCAATGATCCCCGCTTTGTCCGTTGGCTGTCAGGCCGTTTGGGTACGGCTAAGGCAGGGGTCAGATGCGCATTTGCTAAAAGGAGCCTTGTTATGTCTAGCACAATTGATTCAATACTTGTTGAAAACCGTATTTTCCCGCCATTTCCCAATCTGGTCGAAGGGGCTGCCATTTCTGGCATGGATGCCTATCGTGCTTTGTGCGACGAAGCCGAGCGTTCGCCAGGCGAGTTCTGGGGTCGCCTGGCGCGCGAGAACCTGAACTGGAGCAAGCCTTTCACACAAGTGCTAGACGAATCCCAGGCGCCGTTTTATCGCTGGTTTGGCGATGGTGAGCTGAATGTATCGGCAAATTGCCTCGATAAGCATCTGGAAACGCCAACCGCCAACAAACCGGCAATTATTTTCGAGTCAGACGACGGCAAGGTAACAACGATTACCTACAAACAATTGCATGCTCGTGTATGCCAGTTGGCCAATGGGCTCAAGTCGCTCGGGCATAAGGCTGGCGAGCGCGCCCTGATTTACATGCCCATGTCCATTGAAGCGGTGGTTGCCATGCAGGCTTGCGCGCGGCTGGGCATTATTCACTCGGTGGTTTTTGGCGGTTTTTCATCTAAGAGCCTGCACGAGCGCGCAGTCGACGTTGGGGCAACACTTATCATTACCGCCGACGAGCAGGTACGCGGCGGCCGGACAATACCCCTGAAAAGCGCCGTGGACGAGGCCTTGGCCATGGGGGGCTGCGAAGCGGTCGCCCACGTTGTGGTCTATAAGCGCACCGGCGGCAAGGTGCAATGGCATCCAGAGCGCGATCTCTGGCTGGACGACTTGTGCAATGGGCAGCCTGAAGTCTGCGCAGCCGTGTCCCTGAATGCCGAGCATCCGCTCTTCATCCTGTATACCTCAGGGTCAACCGGCAAGCCTAAAGGCGTGCAGCACGCCGCAGGCGGTTTTTTGCTGTGGGCCTTGCTTACCATGAAGTGGACATTCGATGCCAAAGACAGCGATGTGTTCTGGTGTACGGCCGATGTGGGCTGGGTTACCGGCCATACTTATATTGCCTATGGCCCACTGGCTGCAGGCCTGACCCAGGTCATGTTCGAGGGGGTGCCTACTTACCCCAATGTGGGCCGCTTCTGGGAAATGATACAACGCCACAAAGTGACGGTGTTTTACACTGCACCCACGGCAATTCGGTCGCTGACCAAGGCGGCGGAAACCGCTCCCGAATATCATCCGCGCAAGTATGATTTAAGCAGTTTGCGCATCATTGGTTCAGTGGGCGAGCCTATCAATCCCGAGGCCTGGATGTGGTATTACACCAATGTCGGGGGCGAACGGTGTCCGGTGCTGGATACCTGGTGGCAAACTGAAACCGGGGCTCATATGTTGACTCCCTTGCCCGGCGCCACGCCGCTCAAGCCCGGTTCCTGCACCTTCCCCTTGCCGGGTATTGATGCCGCTGTGGTCGACGAGGCTGGCGGGCCGGTAGAAAACAGCAAGGGTGGTTTCCTGGTTATCAGGCGGCCTTGGCCTGGCATGATACGCACCATCTGGGGTGATCCAGAGCGTTTCAAGAAAAGCTATTTTCCGCCTGAGCTCAAGGGTGTGTATCTGGCGGGGGATGGCGCGCAACGCGATGCCGACGGCTATTTCTGGATCATGGGGCGCATCGACGACGTGCTGAACGTGTCTGGGCATCGCCTGGGCACCATGGAGGTCGAGTCGGCCCTGGTCTCGCACGAACTGGTCGCGGAAGCGGCTGTGGTCGGGCGTCCTGATGGTACGACGGGCGAGGCCGTGGTTGCGTTTGTGGTGTTGAAGCGGGCTTTGCCTGAAGGTAGCGAGGCCGATGATATCGCGAAGCAGTTGCGTGACTGGGTAGCCAAGGAAATAGGTCCTATTGCCAAGCCCAAAGACATCCGGTTTGGCGAGAATCTGCCCAAGACCCGTTCCGGCAAGATTATGCGACGTTTGCTGCGGGTGGTTGCCCAGGGCGAGACAGTTACCCAAGATGTCTCTACGCTGGAAAACCCGGCAATTCTTGGTCAGTTGTCGCAGGCTCATTGAAGCATCCTTTTTTTCCAGCGGAGTTTTTTTGAAAGCCCAACCTGCCGATCGTGCTGCCTTGTTCCTGATGTGTATTACTGTAGTGCTTTGGGGGTTTAGCTGGATCGCCATGAAGCATCTGTCCGATCTGATCGGTCCGTTTGATCTGGTCATGACGCGCTATGCGCTGGCGTTTGTCATCTTGTTCTTGATCTTGCTGGCAACCAGGCAGTCATTGAAGTTCCCGCCTTTTTGGCTAACTGTAGGTACGGCGGTTTTTCAAACCACTGCCTTCCAATGTCTTTGCCAGTTGGCACTGATCAGTGGCGGCGCGGGGCATGTGGTGATGCTGGCTTATATGATGCCGTTTTGGGTCGTGCTGTTCGCATGGCTATTGCTCGGCGAACGCCCGATGAGACGGCATGTGCTGGCTTTTGTCCTGGCCGGTGTGGGCCTGGTGGCGATTATCGCGCCTTGGCAGGAAATGGGGAGCTTGCATGGGTCTTTGCTGGCGGTGGGCGGCGGAATGAGCTGGGGGTTGGGTGTGGTGCTGACCAAGATCATGTTCCAGCGTCATAAGGTTCCTGTGCTTAACTTGACCACGTGGCAAATGTTTCTGGGCGCTTTGTTTACATTGCCGGTCGTCTTGTTGTTTCCGCAGCAAGCCATTGTCTGGAAGGCAGATCTGTTTTGGGGTATGGCGTACATGGCAATCATGGCTTCGGCGCTGGGCTGGTGGCTGTGGCTGTCAGTGGTGCAGCGCGTCAGTGCCACTGTGGCCGGAATGTCCAGCCTGGGGGTGCCGGTGGTTACCGTGATTTTGGCTTGGCTGTTGCTTGCCGAGCGCCCGACGTCGGTGGAGCTGCTTGGGGTCGCATTGATTATGGCGGGTTTGGTGGTTATTAACCTGCCGTCTGGACGTAAGGTGAAGAAGGCGTAGGTTGGATTAGCGTAGGGTAATCTGACAAAATTTCTGTAGCAAAAAGGCCCTGAGCCTATTCGGTTCATATGTTTACGGCACTTGCGTCATGGGTGGGGGCTTTAGCTATGCTGTGGTTTCCGGTGACGTTGTCCGGTTCTTATGACGTTGTCGGTTTACTTGTGACGTTGTCCGGGGTGGGTGGCAGGTCAGTGCGGCACGGCGTGCGAGGGTGTCCGAAACAGGCCTCGACACACCCGGCTTTCGCAAGAACGAAAAAACCGCACACAACACACCTTTCCTTAGGAACAAAAAACCGTTCCCGCAGCATCCAAAGCTGTAGTGCGACCTGGCTGCCAATGCATTGAGCTAGAAGATGCTCGGGCTGCAAGTGTCGGACTACATGGTTGCGGCGTTGTTTATCGAATTACACGCCTGGCGGCGCTAATCCGATAAACAATACCGTGGTGCTACATGCCGTTATAAACCGGCCCTTCACCGCCTTGCGGAGCCACCCACACGATATTCTGTGTGGGATCCTTGATGTCACAGGTTTTGCAGTGCACGCAGTTCTGGGCGTTGATTTGCAGCTGGTCTTCACCGGTCTCGGTTTTGATGAACTCGTAAACCCCAGCAGGGCAATAGCGGGTCTCAGGACCACCGTACTTGGCCAGATTGATAGACACCGGCACCGAAGCGTCTTTAAGGGTGAGGTGTATAGGTTCGTTTTCGTCGTGGTTGGTGTTGGAAATGAACACCGAACTGAGGCGGTCGAAAGTCAGTTTTCCGTCGGGTTTCGGGTAGTCGATGCGAGCGCATTCTGCCGCCGGTTGCAAACAGGCATGGTCAGGCTTGTTATGGCGCAGTGACCAGGGCATTTTCCCTTTGAGCAGCCATTGTTCTATGCCTGTCATGAGGGTGCCTATGGTGCGACCCTTTTTGAACCATTGCTTGAAGTTGCGTGATTTGTTCAGTTCGGCATGTAGCCACGAGCTTTCAAATGCAGTGGGGTAGGCGACCAGTTCGTCGTGGCTGCGCTCGGCGATGATGGCGTCGAAAGCGGCTTCGGCAGCCAGTGCGCCGGTCTTGATGGCCGAGTGGCTGCCCTTGATGCGTGAGGCATTCAGTACGCCGGCTTCGCAGCCCACCAAGACGCCGCCCGGAAAGCACAGCTTGGGCAAGGACAGCAGGCCGCCCGCAGTGAGCGACCGTGCGCCATAAGCAATGCGCTTGGCGCCTTCGAAGGTGGGGCGTATGGCCGGGTGGGTTTTATAGCGCTGGAACTCTTCAAAAGGCGACAGCCATGGGTTGGCGTAATCCAACCCGACGACCAGCCCGACCGCCACGATGTTGTCGGCCATGTGATACAGAAAGGAGCCACCGTAGGTGTCGGAGTCGAGCGGCCAGCCAGCGGTATGCGTAACCAGGCCAGGCTGTGACTGGGAAGGATCAACTTCCCAGATTTCCTTGATGCCGATAGCGTAGCTTTGCGGGTTGCGCCCGGCGTCGAGTTTGTAGCGGCTGATGAGTTCGCGCCCTAACTGGCCGCGCGAGCCTTCAGCAAACACGGTATAACGGGCGTGCAATTCCATGCCGGGCTGGTAATGATCAGTGTGCGAGCCATCGCGCGCTACGCCCATATCGCCAGTTGCCACGCCTTTTACCGCGCCGGCTTCGGTGTACAGGATTTCGGTGGCGGCGAACCCGGGGAACAAATCTACGCCCAGGGCTTCCGCTTGCTCACCGAGCCAGCGGGTAACATAACCCAGTCGCACGATATAGTTGCCGTGATTCTGGAAGCAGTCGGGCAAAAGCCAGTTTGGCGTGGAGCGCGAGCCTTTTTCGGTCAGGAACAAGAACTTGTCTTCGGTGACCAAAGTGCCCATAGGGGCGTCTTTTTCTTTCCAGTCCGGGATAAGTTCGTTCAGGGCGCGTGGGTCCATGACGGCGCCCGACAAGATATGTGCGCCGATTTCCGAACCTTTTTCAAGTACGCAAACGCTGATCTCGTGGCTGCGCTCGGCAGCAAGCTGTTTAAGTCGTATGGCGGTTGATAAGCCTGCCGGCCCACCACCTACCACAACGACGTCGTATTCCATTGATTCGCGTTCAGCCATTTTGTAAAGATCTCCCGTATGTCTGGTATGGCGAGTAGCCCGAGGGCCTGATATTTTGTTTTAGAGCCTAATTGTATTGTAGTCTTGCCTAGTGTCCACTTCGCTTCCCGTTATACTTATTGATCAAGCCGATATTTATGTAAGGGGCATTACTTCATGCAGCATCTCGATTTGCCTTCCTCGCCTGCCATTGGCGGGGCTTTTCGTTGCACGGTGGCTATGCGCTGGGGCGACCAAGATACCCAAAACCACATCAATAATGCATTGTATTTTCGCTATCAGGAAGAGGCGCGGGTTCAGTTGTTTCGTCGTGCCGGCATCAGTCTGCCTTCGACCAGAGTCGGGATACTGGCCCACGCGTCGTGCGATTTCCTGAAGCCATTGGTTTATCCGGGGACGGTAGCAATTATCCAGGTGCTCAAGCGTGTCGGAAACTCCAGCATGGCGGTCGATACCATCATGGAACGCGAAGATGAGCCTGGCGTAGCGTATGCCAAAGGCAGTTACGTCATTGTTGGCGCCGATTCCGTTACGGGCAAGTCAACGCCCTGGACGCCAGCTGAACTCAGCCTGTTTGGCAAGATTTTTGTTGTCTGACCTCCTTTTTGGGGTGGCTGCATACGGTTTTTGCAGTTGATTTGATTTTTTTGTTCAATTTACAGTACGGGTGTGTGGCCTGCCGCTTCAGCCCAAAGTTCTGATAAGGATGGAGTAATGGATAAAGTCTATGCAAGTGCCGCAGAGGCGCTTAAAGGCGTCGTCGCCGATAATCAAATGATTGCTGTCGGGGGGTTTGGCCTTTGCGGCATTCCCGAGGCCCTGATTGCCGCGCTGCGTGATTCGGCCGTGCAAAACCTGACCTGCATCAGCAATAACGCCGGCGTCGACGGCTTCGGCCTGGGCCAGTTGCTCAGTACCCGCCAGATCAAGAAAATGATTGCGTCGTATGTGGGCGAAAACAAAGAATTCGAGCGCCAGTTCCTGGCGGGCGAACTCGAACTTGAGTTTACTCCGCAAGGTACGCTGGCCGAAAAGCTGCGCGCAGGTGGCGCTGGCATTCCAGCCTTTTTCACGCGTACCGGGGTAGGCACCATTGTGGCCGACGGCAAAGAAGTGCGTGAATTCGATGGCGAAAAATACGTCATGGAACATTCGCTGGTTCCGGATGTGTCGCTGGTCAAGGCTTATAAGGCCGATCGCAGCGGCAACCTCATTTTTCGCAAAACCGCGCGCAACTTTAATCCTAATGTGGCCATGGCAGGAAAAATTACCATAGTCGAAGTCGAAGAAGTGGTCGATATCGGCACCTTCGACCCTGATCAGGTGCATTTGCCAGGTATTTATGTGCACCGCATCGTGCTCAATGCCCATCCCGAAAAACGTATAGAGCAGCGTACTATCCGCACTGCACAAGGAGCTTGAATCATGGCCTGGACTCGTGAAGAAATGGCGGCGCGCGCTGCCCGAGAACTACAAGACGGTTTTTATGTAAACCTTGGCATAGGTCTGCCCACGCTGGTCGCCAATCATGTGCCGAAAGGGGTAGAGGTATGGCTGCAGTCTGAAAACGGCTTGCTGGGCATAGGCCCGTTTCCGACAGAAGATGAAATCGATGCCGACCTGATCAACGCAGGCAAGCAAACCATTACGACCTTGCCTGGTTCGTCAATTTTTGCCTCGGCGGATTCGTTTGCCATGATACGTGGCGGCAAGATCAATCTGGCTATTCTTGGCGCCATGCAGGTCTCTGAGAAAGGCGATCTGGCCAACTGGATGATACCGGGCAAAATGATTAAAGGCATGGGCGGCGCCATGGACCTGGTGGCGGGCGTAGGCAGGGTGGTGGTGCTTATGGAGCACGTCGCCCGTAAAAAAGATGGCACCGAAGATATGAAGCTTTTGTCCGAATGCAACTTGCCCCTGACGGGCGTGGGTGTGGTCGATCTGATCATTACTGATTTGGGCGTGATTGAAGTCGCCCAGGGCGGCCTTAAACTGCTGGAATTGGCGCCAGGTGTAACGGCCAATGAAATCCAGTCCAAGACCGGGGCAAAGCTGGATGTATCAGCGCTAGCATAAAGCTTATTTTTGGCTCCATTGTTTTGTCGGATTACGCGCATCGCGCTAATCCGACCTGCGAACACCAAGCTTGTGTTTGTCCAAGCAATCCGCAATCCATGTATCCAAAAAATCCCCATGTCAATTCACGCCAATAAAGGAAGATCATGAGCCAGTCCGTCTTTGCCCAGCGTATTCAGGCCCTGCAAGCTGTCATGTCTTCACACAAGGTGGATGCTTGCGTGGTGGTGTCAGCCGACCCCCATTTATCCGAATACCTGCCCGAGCGCTGGCAGGGCAGGCAGTGGCTTAGCGGTTTTGGCGGATCGGCGGGTACGCTGGTGGTGACGGCCGAATTTGCCGGCCTATGGACGGACAGTCGTTACTGGGAGCAGGCCGACCACGATTTGGCAGGTACGGGGATATTTACCATGCGGGCTGGGGCGCCCGATGTGCCTGGGCCTGCCGACTGGCTGGCTCAGAATTTGCGCGAGGGCGCGCACGTAAGCGTCGATGGCCAGGTGCTGGCCGTGCAAACTCACGGACAATGGCAGTCTGTCCTGGCCGGGCGGGGCATCAAGCTGGTGTGTGATCTTGACTTGCTCGATGCCATCTGGCTGCAACGCCCAGGCTTACCACGGGGCACGGTCTACGAACACCTGCCGCCTTTCGCCTGCCGCACGCGTACTGACAACCTGGCCGCTGTGCGTATCGCGATGGCCGAGCATAGCGCCGACTGGCACTGGGTTTCATCGCTCGACGACATTGCCTGGCTGTTCAACTTGCGCGGCAATGACGTGTCGTACAACCCCGTCTTCCTGGCGCATGCCCTGATAGGCCAGGATAGCGCCCGCCTGTTTGTTGATCCCGGTAAAATTGATGCTGGCCTGGCTGATATTTTGCGTCAGGATGGCGTCGGTATTGAATCCTATGAAGATGCCGCAGGCGCCTTGGCTGGTCTGGCTGAAAACACGCGTTTGCTGTTTGATCCAGCCCGTTGCACCATAGGGGTGTTGGCGGCGGCGGCTTTCGTGGACAAAACCGAAGGGCTGAATCCGTCGCAATTGATCAAGTCGCGCAAGAATGCCGACGAAGTCGAGCACGTGCGCCGCAGCATGGAACAAGATGGCGCTGCGCTATGCGAATTCTTCGCCTGGTTCGAATCGGCGCAGGGTGGCGAGGCCAGCATCACCGAACTGACCATAGACGAAAAAATCACTGCGGCGCGCAGTCGGCGGCCCAACTTTGTGACCCCCAGCTTTGGGACTATCGCGGCGTTCAACGCCAATGGCGCCATGCCACATTACCATGCCACTGAAAAATCGCATGCCGTCATTGAAGGCAATGGCCTGTTGCTGATTGATTCAGGCGGACAATATCAGGGGGGCACCACAGACATCACCCGAATCGTGCCGGTGGGGCAGGTCAGTGTCGAGCAAAAGCATGACTACACGACGGTGCTCAAGGGCATGATCGCCTTGTCGCTGGCGGTTTTTCCGCGCGGCACCATGTCGCCGCTGCTGGACACCATTGCGCGTCTGCCCATATGGCAGGCTGGCGCCGACTATGGTCACGGTACCGGCCATGGGGTGGGGTACTTCTTGAATGTCCATGAAGGGCCGCAATCTATCGCTTACAGGGCCAGCATCAACCCGCACATGGCCATGCAGCCGGGCATGATCACCTCGAACGAGCCAGGGCTGTATCGACCCGGATTATGGGGCATACGCATAGAAAACCTGGTGCTTGCTGTTCCGGCGGTCACGACCGAGTTCGGTGAGTTCCTGAAGTTTGAAACGCTTACCTTGTGTCCTATTGACACCCGTTGCATAGAACCCGGTCTGTTATCGCAGGCTGAAAGGGCTTGGCTCAATGATTACCATGCCGAAGTGCGCCAGCGCTTGCTGCCGCTGGTCAGTGGTCAGGCACAAGACTGGTTGCTGGAGCGCACTGAAGAAATTTAATTAAAGCGTCGATATTCGCCGGGATTGACCAACAACCCTCCCCGACCCGGCTATAATCCAAATTTCCCGCTCCTGCCCGGCAACCCCGGGTATGTATTACGATGACCAAATACGTATTTGTCACAGGTGGAGTCGTCTCCTCCCTGGGTAAAGGCATAGCCGCAGCCTCGCTTGCCGCCATCCTGGAATCGCGTGGCTTGCGCGTTACCATGCTCAAGCTCGATCCCTACATCAACGTCGATCCTGGCACCATGAGCCCGTTTCAGCACGGTGAAGTCTTTGTTACTGAAGATGGCGCTGAAACCGACCTCGACCTCGGTCACTACGAGCGTTTTATTTCCACACGCATGCGCAAGGTGAATAACTTCACCACTGGCCAGATCTACGAATCGGTGTTGCGCAAAGAGCGGCGTGGCGATTACCTGGGCAAGACCGTTCAGGTCATTCCTCATATTACCAACGAAATCCAGGACTTTATCGCGCGTGGCGCCAAGGCGGCCTGGGATGGCGCCACCGATGTGGCCATCGTGGAAATCGGCGGCACGGTCGGCGATATCGAATCTCTGCCTTTCCTGGAAGCCGTGCGGCAAATGAGCCTGCGCCTGGGGCGCAATAACGCGGCCTTCATTCATCTGACGCTGGTTCCGTTCATTGCTTCGGCGGGCGAACTGAAAACCAAGCCTACCCAGCACTCGGTGCAAAAGCTGCGCGAAATCGGTATTTATCCCAATGCCTTGCTGTGTCGCGCCGACCGTCCGGTACCCGACGACGAACGCGCCAAAATTTCCCTGTTCTCGAACGTCCCCCTGGATGCCGTGATTTCCGTCTGGGATGCTGATTCCATCTACAAAATCCCTGCCATGCTGCATAAGCAGGGCCTTGACAACCTCATATGCGATGCGCTGGCGCTCACGCCGCCTCCCGCCGATCTCACCGTCTGGGATCGCCTGGTCGAGGCTATCGAGCAGCCCAAGCATCAGGTGCGTATCGGCATGGTGGGCAAGTATGTCGACCTGACCGAATCGTATAAGTCGCTAAGCGAAGCGCTGGTGCACGCTGGCATTCATACGCAGTCGCGCGTCACCATCGAATATCTTGATTCTGAAGTGATCGAGACCGAAGGGGTGGCCTGCCTGGAAGGCCTGGATGCTATTCTGGTGCCCGGTGGTTTTGGTAAGCGCGGCACCGAAGGCAAGATAAAAGCCATACGCTATGCGCGTGAAAACGGCGTGCCTTATTTGGGTATTTGCCTGGGCATGCAATTGGCTGTCGTCGAGTTTGCCCGCGATGTGGCGGGCCTGGGCGGCGCCAACAGTACCGAATTCGATCCTTCGGCACCGCACCCGGTGGTGGCCCTGATCAGCGAGTGGCAAGATCGCGAAGGCAAAATCGAAAAGCGCGACACGACATCCGACCTGGGTGGCACCATGCGCAAGGGCGCCCAGCGCTGCCCGGTCAAGCCAGATACCCGCGCCTATCAAATTTATGGCCCCGAGGTCAACGAACGCCACCGCCATCGCTATGAAGTAAACAACGTGTATGTGTCACGCCTGGAAGAGGCCGGCATGGTGATCAGTGCGCGCACCCCCACGGAAAGCTTGCCGGAAATCATGGAATTGCCTAGTCACCCGTGGTTCATGGGTGTGCAGTTTCATCCGGAGTTTACCTCCACGCCGCGCGATGGTCACCCGCTGTTTTCAAGCTACATACAGGCAGCCATCGATTACCAGGCGCGGCGCAACGAGGCGTAAGCGTGCTGGCCGGGTTGCGTGTTTAGGCGCGTAACCCGCAGTGCATTATCGTATTGCTGAACTCAGCGTTTTTCAGAGCATGTCATGACTGCCTACATTATTGCCAACGTAACTGTTACCGATCCCGAAGCTTACGAAGAGTATCGCCGTTTTTCCACGCTGGCCATGCGTGCGCATGATGTCCAGGTGCTGGTGCGCGGGGGCAAGGTCCAGACTCTTGAAGGGCG
Organism: Alcaligenaceae bacterium; assembly: GCA_013416445.1. Classification (GTDB taxonomy): domain Bacteria; phylum Pseudomonadota; class Gammaproteobacteria; order Burkholderiales; family Burkholderiaceae_B; genus Pollutimonas. The sequence goes on along the minus strand of JACCER010000006.1, from coordinate 43,256 downwards.
GGACCCTGATCGCACTGTTATTTTGCAATTTCCCAACATGGCGGCGGCCACTGTTTTTTACAACTCAGTCGAGTACGGCCGCGCTCGTCATGCGCGGGAACACGCCGCCATCATGACGATGTATATCGTCGAGGGTGTATAAGGCGTCTTTCGCGCTCAAGCTTGACCAGAAAAAGGGATGGCGTTGCATATAAACTGCAGCGCTGGAAACTTTGCTTGCTTATGAATCAGCCTGTCATTAAAATTATTGACTTATCAATCGTTGACAGCACAAAGGTTAGTAATGCCTTCCGACCCCTCTGCACAAACAGCCACAGCCCCTCTGGATACAGGGCGAGTCTTGTCGGTGCGACAATCCTTGCTCGCCATGCTGGGCTTGTGCTTTGTCACTATGCTCGTCGCAGTCGACCAAACCGTGGTTGGCACAGCCCTGCCCACTATTGTTGCAGAACTGAATGGCTTTGAACTGTACGCCTGGGTAGCTACTTCTTACCTGCTGACTTCTGTAATCACTATTCCCATATTTGGGCGTCTGGGCGATTATTACGGTCGCAAGCCTTTTGTAGTCACATCCATCGTGGTGTTTACGCTGGCTTCTGTGTTGTGCGGCATGGCCGACAGCATGCTGCAACTGGTACTGGCCCGGGCCTTGCAAGGCATAGGTGGCGGCATGCTGGTAGGCACGGCCTTTGCGTGCGTTCCCGACCTTTTTACCGACACGCACGTACGTTTGCGCTGGCAGGTGCTGCTAAGCGCGGCGTTCGGAATTGCCAATGCCTTCGGGCCGTCTCTGGGCGGGTTTCTTACGCAGTATGCAGGGTGGCGTTCGGTGTTTTATGTGAATTTGCCCATAGGCGTTCTTAGCCTGTATTGTGTATGGAGGTTCTTGCCGCATATCAGGCAAATTAAACGTGACAAGATCCAGCTTGATTGGCAGGGAGCCATACTCATTGCGGTGGGCTTGGGTAGTTTGCAGCTTTTTGTCGAACTATTGCCTACGCATGGAGCCAGCCTCGCCATGGTGTTGCTGGGTGTGCTGGCATTTGCCGCATTTGTTGCGCTGGTCTATTGGGAAAATCGCTGCCCTGAGCCTTTGCTGCCCATGGAAATGTTCAAAAACAAAAGCCTGGCAGCCTTGTTCTTCCTGTCGATGCTGGTGGGGGTTGTCATGTTTGCCCTGTTGTTTTACCTTCCCTTGTTGCTGCAAGGGGGGTTTGGTCTTACACCCCAGCAGGTCGGATTGCTTATTACGCCTTTGGCCGTGTTTATTACCGTAGGCAGTGTCATCAACAGCCGCATCGTTATCCGCCTTGGTTCGCCCAAGCATATTTTGTACTTTGGTTTCGGCTTGATGGCATTGGCTTGCCTGGGCCTGATTTTTTCATACAAGTCAACGTCGCACTGGTTGGTGGCCATGTACATGATGGCTGCTGGCGCCAGCCTGGGCTTCATCATGCCCAATCTTACGGTATTTGCCCAGGAAACCGCCGGACGCTCCCTGCTTGGTATTTCTACTGCATTATTGCAGTCAGTGCGCATGATGGGCGGTATGTTGGGCATGGCCGTCGTAGGAACCATGGTCAGCAATTACTATGTTCGTAATGTCCGGCAGTCAATTCCCGAGGGCCTGGATACATCCTGGATCTCCCTACTGGAGAATCCAGATGTACTGGTCAGCCATGCAGCGCAAAGCGATTTTGTCGCGCACCTGCAGCGCCTGAGCCTGCAAGGCGACCTGTTCCTGGAAACGGCCCGGCTGGCTCTGGTGTCAGCCATACATTCTGGTCTGATAGTGGGTCTTATGGTGGCCTTGCTGGGCATGGTATGGGTGTATAAAGTGCCGCATATCCGCCTGTCGCGGACGGTGGTCGCAGTTGTGGCAGCCGAACCAAAGGAGCGGGCATGAGCGATATGCCACAACTGCTGCTGATGCAGCAACTAGGGCGCACCTACCGGGTGCTTATGTTGGCATTCGAGACCAATATTGGCCACTCCATGCCGCGTTGGCGTATCTTGCTGCATTTATATCAGTTTGGCGCGTCGTCGCAAAAAAAATTGGCCCAGGAATTGCGTGTCGACCCAGCGGCCCTGACGCGTCAGATCAAAGCCATAGAAACCCGCGGCTGGGTAAAGCGCCACAACGATGCAACTGATAACCGACTGACGAATGTCGTCCTGACGTCTGCAGGCAAAGAGGTCGTCGAGCAGACGCTGCCACGTCGCTCGGCATTTATCGAAAGGGCGCTTGGTGGTTTGTCACCGGCAGAGATGCAAGCGCTAGAGGCAACATTAGGCAGTCTGGAACAGCGTTTGCGTGAAGAGGCCGCGAACCCGCCCGTGAAGAATGCCGATGGGCTGCCTTGAGCGCCCGGTGCATCCATAAAAACAGGGTGTTTTTTTCACAATGTTTCTTTTTGAATAGTGCTTGCCAGGTTATGCAGGGCCGATCCAGCCTGCGCAGCCAATAAATTCCTAATCTTTTGATCTCCAGGCAAACCGAGGACGGCGCAGCCGGGTACAATCGTTGGTTCGCGCAGGTGTCATGGCTTCGGGCCAATCAGCGCATAGGCCACCAGGCGCATTCCTTAGCCCAACCTTATATCAGCAGGATAGTCATATTATGAGTGCAATCGTAGATATCATTGGACGCGAAATTCTAGATTCGCGCGGCAACCCAACCGTCGAATGTGATGTGTTGCTTGAGTCCGGCGCAATGGGTCGTGCGGCTGTACCATCGGGCGCCTCCACCGGTTCGCGCGAAGCCATAGAACTGCGCGACCAGGATGCCACCCGCTATCTGGGCAAAGGCGTGTTGCGCGCCGTTGAAAACGTGAACACGGAAATCTCTGAAGCCCTGATGGGCCTCGACGCCCAGGAACAGACTTTCGTCGATCGTACGCTTATCGATCTGGACGGCACCGAATCAAAAAGCCGCTTGGGCGCCAACGCCATATTGGCGGCCAGCATGGCTGTAGCACGCGCCGCAGCCGATGATTCAGGCTTGTCGCTATACCGTTATTTTGGCGGCAGTGGCCCCATGTCCATGCCCGTACCCATGATGAACGTCATCAATGGCGGCGCACACGCCAATAATACGCTCGATTTACAAGAGTTCATGATCCTGCCCATTGGGGCAAGCAGTTTTCGTGAATCGCTGCGCATGGGCGCGGAAATCTTCCATGCATTGCAAAAGTTGTTGAACAAGCAAGGCATGTCCACCGCCGTGGGCGATGAGGGCGGTTTTGCGCCTAATGTCGCCAACCACGAAGCTGCCATCCAGCTTATCTTGCAGGCAATTGCCGAAGCCGGCTACGAGGCAGGTTCCCAGGTTGCGTTGGCCCTTGATTGCGCCAGCTCCGAGTTCTACCGCGATGGCAAATACCATTTGGCAGGCGAAGGCGGTATTGCGCTGACTTCACAAGATTTCACCAACTTGCTTGGCACCTGGTGCGACAAATACCCCATTATCTCCATTGAAGATGGCATGGCCGAAAACGACTGGGAAGGCTGGAAGCTGCTTTCAGATCAGTTGGGCAAAAAGGTACAGTTGGTGGGTGATGACCTTTTCGTCACGAACACCAAGATACTCAAGCAGGGAATCGACCAGGGCATTGCCAATTCCATACTTATTAAAATCAATCAAATTGGTACCCTGACGGAAACTTTTGCTGCCATAGAAATGGCCAAGCGTTCGGGTTATACGGCGGTGATTTCACATCGTTCGGGCGAAACCGAAGACACCACCATTGCTGATATCGCAGTGGCTACCAATGCCATGCAGATCAAGACGGGCTCTTTGTCGCGTTCCGATCGCATGGCCAAATACAATCAGTTGCTGCGCATCGAAGAAGAACTCGCAGATGTGGCGGTTTACCCTGGGCGCGACGCTTTTTATAACTTGCGCTAAGCAAACCACCAACAACCTGGCCGCGTGGCCGGGTTGTTTTGTATAAAACATGCGATTGCTACTTATTGTTTTGGTCTTGTTGACTGCCGTGACTCAGTACCCTTTGTGGTGGGGAAAGGGCGGTTGGCTGCGTGTTTACGAACTGGAAAGAAAGGCAGCCAGCCAACAGGAAACCAATGAAGCGCTGGTTGCGCGCAACAATGCCTTGCAGGCCGAGGTTCAGGATTTGAAGTCGGGTAAGGCGGCCATAGAAGAACGCGCCCGCTCAGAACTGGGTATGATCAAACAGGGCGAGGTCTTTGTGCAGATACTTGCCCCGCACGAACACGAGCCTGAAATCAAGACGCCTGCGATTGCCAAAAAGAAGGGCAATTAGGTTCAGGCGCAACATAACGCCACCCCGCAAGCCGGGTCGTCGGGCGTAACAACCAGATCTCCAGAAGAGGGCACAGAGTCGGTGCCGCCTTTTATCGTGGGCGGCCCTGACGCTTGACCAGGTTGCTCATGGCCAGGCGGCCAGTAAGGCAGTGGCTTGTGGTCGGGGAAGTTTACACCTGGCGTGCCGCTGGCAGGTTGCTGGCCCTGGCACCACAGGCCTTGGCATGGGCTTGCAAGTGGCGCCCATGAAAAATTCTTCGAGGTGCTTTGCGGCATGACGATTTTTCCATTTTCGGGTAAAGGCCAGTTTACGGGATGCGACTGCATGACCAGGGCGATGTCTTGCACCAGCGGCAGGTATCCGCCACGCGCCATGGCGTGTCTGGCGTAAGTGCCGCCAGTGCCCCCCAGCAGGCGCATCAGGCTTTTCATGCCGGGCAGTACGGGTTCGTGCAGATAAGTCAGGCGCAGCACCAGCCCATTGGCCTGCAAGATAGACTGGCCGGATTGCGGGCCCAGGCCGTGCGCCCAGCCTAGCGCGCGTTTGCGCTGGTCTTGTTCGGCCAAATAGTTATTGTTAATGGCGGGAAGTCCAGTTTGATGACTGATCGCCAGCGAGGAGTCGGAGAAATCAAGAAAGGCGCCTGGGGTAGGGCTAAGGATTTCAATACGCCATGGCGCAGCGTTGGTTGTTTGGCTGCGCTGGTTCAGAGCCTGTTGCAGGCGCTGCCGGGCGCTTAGCATGGGCGTTGCGGGGAATAGCGGCAGCAGGGCTTCTTCGAAGGCGTTTTCGATACTTGCTGGGTTGGCGTGCGTGGTAATGCCGGCTCGGCCAGCCTGCAGCAGCGCAAGGCTGACGGCTTGTTTGTTGAAAAACCATTGGGCAAGTTCTATGCTGCCGGTTCCCAGCAGCAGTATAGGGATGGCGACAATGGAAAATTCCACAATACCGACACCGGCTTGGCGTGTTGCTGGCGCAGGTGTGGGTTTGGCAGTATGGAAGAGGCAAAAGAAAAATCGCAGCATGACGCCAGTGTGAAGGTGTTTTGGCAAGGCGTCGATAGTGGGAAATGCGTGGATGGTTTGGTCTTAGCAACGGTTTTTATCTTTTTTGAAAAATAATAATAAATCCATATATGTTCAAGGGTAAACGTTAGGTTGACAGGTCACTGCTCCAAGTATGTAATCAATTGATGTTAATCTAAATTAAATTTATCAGAGCCATTTCAAAAAAAATATAATTAGAACTGGCCACGATGTATTTTGAGAAACTCCATGAAGCTTATAGATTTGAATTCGACAGCTTGGTCTGTACGAAAAATGTCGGCTGCCATTGCAGATCAAAAAATATCTCCGGTAGATCTTATTGACATATGCCTAGATCGAATTTCCAGGCAAAATGGGGAGCTTCATGCCTTCACTGAAGTATATGAAAATGATGCTCGGTTGGCGGCAGAAGCGGCGCATAAAGCTATTAAGTCCGGTCACCGCGTGGGTCCCTTGCACGGCATACCTATAGCGATCAAAGATATGATCGATATCAACGGTAAAAATATGACCGATGGCAGCGTGATATGGCGTAATAGAATATCGACCTGTACCGGAACCGTTGCGCGTCGTCTTATAGAACAAGGGCTGATTATCATTGGCAAGACGCATTTGACTGAATTTGCCGCTAGCGGGTGGGGTCTTAATTCAACTATGGGTACTCCGCGCAACCCTCGAGATATGGCTGTTGTTCGTGCTCCGGGTGGTTCAAGCAGCGGTTCGGCAGTTGCGGTTGCCGCGGGCATGGTCCCTTGGGCAATCGGGACAGATACAGGAGGTTCTGTACGCATCCCTTCTTCGTGGTGTGGCCTGACAGGGCTCAAGACAACAATTGGCCGAGTAAGCACTCATGGGGTGTCGCCATTAAGTCGAACCCTCGACACCGTGGGGCCGATGGCGAATTCGGCAGAGGACGCGGCCTTGCTGTATTCAGCAATACAAGGGCCAGATCTCCACGATGTAAGAACTCAGCGCACCCCGCCCCAAGATAATTTCGAGCAACTCAATCGAGGAGTTAAGGGCCTGAGGTTTGCACGAATAAACGACAATGACAGGGCTGCTTTTTCTCCCGACGTGCTTAAGGCCTATGATGCATCCCTGGCGGGATTGTCAAAAATAGGCGCAGAAATCGTAGATATATCATTGCCTTATACTTTTTCTGATATTGTTGAGCTAAGCAGCATCATTTTATTCGCAGAGGGATATGCGGTACGCCATAAGGAAGTCGACGATATCTCGCTGGAAATGAATGCAGACATTCGCTCAAGGTTGACCGAAGGGCGCAATATATCGTCGCAAGAGTATTTGTCTGTGCTCATGAAGCGTAGGCATTACATGAGCATTCTGGATGCAACCATGGCAGATATCGACGCGATTTTGACGCCTACCACTGTAAGCACCGCACCTGCCATTGACGAAATAGATCTTTTGGTAAATCCATCGGTATATACGCGCTTTGCGAACTTCTTTAACTTGTGTTCTCTTGCCATACCAAACGGTATTGATACGCAAGGCTTGCCGACCTCTCTTCAAATAATAGGCAAGCGTTATCAAGAGTCAACAGTCTTGCGCATTGGTCACTGCTACCAGACTCAAATACAGAATTTATATCATCAAGCAGAGCAATAGTGGCCTGTTGGTTTTTAAGAGTATGGGCTGTAGGCCGGGGAGGGGATAGGGTTTGACTGATATAAAAAAAGAGAAAAATCCGGCGAAAATCGGCGTGCTGTATATTTTTGAGCGTGGGTTGTGCGCGGTATCCGCGATGTCCGTCTTCGTGCTGATGATGATAGTGGTGATTGCAGTTTTTATGAGATACTTTCTAGATAGCCCATTGAACTGGACGCACAGTATTATCAGTTCTTATTTGATTGTTGCCGTTTTTTATCTAGCTATTGCAGATGGGCTAAGAATCAATACTCATATTGCGATTGATGTTTTTCAACCATACTTGCCAAAATTTGTCATTAATGGTGGCATGGTCGTCGGTTATATTATGGCGGCCATATTAATGGGCTTGATCTTATGGAAATACTTGGAACGTTTCCTGGCAAGCTGGACAAATAATGAAATCATCAGCATGACTGTTCCTTGGCCAACGTGGGTAACATATCTGCTTGTTTGCCTCGGCTGCTTCTTTATGGTGCTACGATGCCTGATGCGTGTCTTAGCCTACACAAAAGCACTGATCAACGGCGATAGCTTGGCTGTCACGCCTAGTCAGTAGCGTCTGCAAGTCAATGTCGCTCATGTTGTGTCGCCCCCAAAATTTCCGTTCGCATGGGTTGTGGCCCATATTTTGGTCATTTGACCAACACAATGTACTACCGCTTGCTCAAGTCGTAGCGATAACAAATAACAAGCAAAATTGAATATAGGGTGAATAGGTAAGAGTTATGGTTATTGCACTGGGGCTAGGGTTGTTGGTGTTTTTTCTGGTGATAGGCTTTCCAGTTGCTTTAGCCATGGGAGTGTCTGGGGCAATAGGGTTGTGGGTACTTGGAAATGACATTATTCTTTTCAGTATTTTACGCACATCCCCATTAAGCAGCGTCAATAACTATGAAATTATAACTATTCCACTCTTCATACTCATGGCGGAATTTGTCATCGTTTCTGGGATAGCGCGCGATCTATTTCAGTCTGCATCAATATGGGTTGGGCGCGTACGTGGCGGTTTGGCAATGGCAACCGCCTTAGCAGGAGCAGGGTTTGCAGCGATCAGCGGTTCAAGCACAGCAGCAGCAGCTACCTTGGCCTCCACATCGCTACCCGCCATGATAGAAAAGGGTTATGACCCTAAGGTAGCGGGCGGTGCCGTTGCTATTTCCGGTACACTGGCGATGCTTATTCCCCCATCGATTGCCTTGATTCTTTTTGGGGTCATAGCCAATATTCCCGTGGGCAAACTGCTTATTGGCGGTGTTGTGCCTGGAATTTTGGTGACGGTGACCATTATTTTGACAATTGCAGTCATCGTGACGTTGGATCCCAAGGCGGCGCCAAAAGGTTCTTCGTATTCGTTGCGTGAAAAAATCTATTCGCTAAAAAACACCGGCCCCATGTTGCTGTTGTTATTCGCTGTTACCGGGCTTATTTATACGGGAATAGCAACCCCAACGGAGTCTGCTGGAATTGGTGCGTTTTTTGCCTTCTTGATCGCTCTGCATAAGCGGAGCTTATCTTTTTTCAAGCTGGCTCAAGCTCTTTTGAATACGGTGCATACGACAGCCATGATTTTATTTATTATGGTTGGCGCCCAGATTTTTGGATATTTCCTTACCGTTTCACGCGTAACCAATACTTTGGTTAATTGGATAGACATGTTGCCGCTGCCAGCATTGGCAATTATGGCGATCATATTGTTGGGCTATATTATCTTGGGGTTCTTTATGGATCAAGTTGCAATATTGATCCTGACAGTTCCAATAATTCTTCCTGTTGTCATCAGCTTGGGCTTTGATCCAGTGTGGTTTGGGGTTGTTGTCATTGTTGCGGCGGAAGTGGGAATGATTACCCCGCCTATGGGTATGAACGTGTTTATAGTGGCTAGATACACAGGAAGGCCAATCGGGGAAATATTCAGAGGAGTAGCTCCTCATTTTTACGCGCATATATTGGTCATTGCAATACTGACCTTATTCCCGTCATTGGTTTTATGGCTGCCAAACTCGATGTAGAAATAATCGAAAAGGCCTGGGCTCTTAAAAAATTACTAGCAAGCAATATATTGGAATTATGGCCAGCGGCCCTCAAACTACTTTCATAGTTGTTTTATTATTCTTTAAAGGGGGAATGTAATGTTTAATATAAAAAAGACGCTGTTTTTCGTTGGGGCGCTTGCGACATCCTTGAACGCTACGGCCGCTGTGAGTCTGCGTGTAGCTGATAGCCTTCCCGTCAATCATTTTATTGCAAAGGCCTTGATAATGCCTTGGATGGATAGGGTGGTAGAACTCACAAACAAGGAAGTTGTATTTGACTATTACCCAGCTGAGCAATTGGGCAAAGAAAAAGATATGCTCGCTTTGCTGCAAAGTGGCGGAGCGGATATCGCGTATTTTGTGCCTTCTTACACCCCAGATAAATTGCCATTGTCTACTGTCGGTGAGATGCCTGGCATCGCCAATTCACCTTGTACCGGCACCATGGCTTATTGGGATATTACCAAGCCAGGAGCATTCTTGGATAAGGAAAATTTATCCAAACAGCAAGTGATGATGCTCATGCCGCTTAGCCTGGCGCCATATCAAATCCAATCCGTGAAGCGAGCAGTTAACAATGTCGACTCGTTTAAGGGAATGAAAATTCGAACATCAGGTGACATAAAAGAACTAACTCTCTTGAAATTGGGCGCCACGCCAGTATCTATGACAGCAACTGAGATCAGGGATGCGTTGTCGCGCGGGACCATAGACGGCAGTGCGCTTAGTTTTTCCAGCGTTCCTCCTTATGGGATTGAGGAGGTTGTTAAATATTCCACTAACAATTTTGATCTCGGCACAGCAGTACTGGGGTACTTTTTCAATAAAAAGAGTTGGGAACGACTTCCTGAAAATATCCAGCAGGCAATGACTCAAGCGGCAAACGAGATTGTGCCCAAGGCTTGCGTGATGATACAAGATTTAAACCAGGAAGATATGGAAAAGGTGAAGGCCAAGGGCGTTAAGATGGTTGAGTTCGATAAAGCGGACCAGGGAAAACTAGATGTTATTTTCAAGGAGGTTCGTGATGAGTGGGCCGAGAACCTTGAAAAGAGAGGTCATGCAGGAAAGAAAGCAGTTGAACTGTTGCTCGAAGCTATAGACAAGCAACAAAAATAATTTGTATTTTTCGAACAATTTTAAGAATAAGGCATGCAGTATTTTCTTAAAGCGTTCATTTTCAAGTTAGGGTAGGCTGGTTAGATCGCATGTGTGAGCTTGAAGCGCCACAGATCATCTAGCCGGCCTTGGTACCCTAGTGCACCGATTTGTCATCGCCTTGTACAGTCCCCAGGTTGTCGACGAAAAGACTGGCGCAATCTATGGCATCGAACCGATAAGGTTTGCCGCAAAAGTTGCAGGCAATATCGATTGTATTGCGCTCGGTGAGAATGTCAGCAATTTCCTCGCGGCCCAGCATTCGCAACATGCCAGCAACCCGCTCGCGAGAGCAAGGGCAGTGCCAGCGTACAGCGTGAGGTTCGTAGACGACCAGATCTTCTTCCCAGAACAGGCGGTGTATCAGGGTGTCGGTGTCTAGTGACAGCAGTTCGTCTTGCTTGACGGTGCCAGCCAGATGACAGATGCGAGTCCAGGTTTCGTCGTGTGATTCCTGGTCGTGGCCCGCAGTGCCGCCCTGGCTGGGCAAGCGTTGCAACAGCAGGCCCGACGAATTTTCAGCATCGGAGGCCAGCCAAAGGCGCGTATCGAGTTGTTCTGAGTTGCGCATATATAATTCCAGCACTTGCGCAACGGTATCGCCTTCCATGGGGACTACCCCTTGGTAGGGTTCCAGGTCGGTGGTGTCGCGGTTGGGATCAAGCACGACAACGAAGCGGCCCTGCCCTTGGGAGTTCAGCAAGGACTGCAGCGTGCCATTGGCGGGGATGTCATGTCCCTCGCGCAGACTTACCGTTGCGCGTATGGCAAGCTGTGCTGTACATTCGACCACAATCAGCGCGATGGGTCCGTCGCCTTGCAGTTGCAATACCAGCGCGCCGTCGAATTTGATATTGCTTGCCAGCAACACAGCGGCCGCGACCAGTTCGCCCAACAGGCGCTGTACGCATTCAGGGTAGTGTTGATGAACCAGGCCGGCCTGCCATGCAGAGGTAAGCCTGACTGCTTGCACCCGAGTGCTTTGGTCAGGCAATAAATACTTTTTCAGTTGATCAGTCATAGGCTGAATTTTAGCCTATAAGCGGATGCTTTCTGTTGTTTCCGGTTGATGTCAGATTACGCGCCTGAGGCGCTAATCTGACCTACGTTGCTGTTCACGAGCACGCAGTACGTGGCGGCGGATTTTGCCTGTGCTGGTCAAGGGCAGGCTGTCGACGAATTCGATTTCGCGCGGCATCTGGTAGGGGGCAAGCCGACTTTTTACGTGCTCTTGAAGTTCTTTTTGCAAGTCTGCCGGATCAAGCTTGCGCGCGTTGCTGGCCAGTACGATATAGGCTTTGATCAGGGTGCCGCGCGTGTTGTCGGGCTTGGGAACCACGGCGGCGTTGGCGACAGCCGGGTGGCTTAGCAGGCAGTTTTCGATTTCGCCAGGGCCGATACGGTATCCTGAGCTTTTGAAAACATCATCGCTGCGCCCGGCATACCAAAAATAGCCGTCTTTATCGACCGAGGCCAGGTCGCCAGTAAGGCACCAGTCGCCAATGAATTTTTCTTGTGTGGCGGCGTCGTTGCGCCAGTAGCCTAGGAACAGGATGGGGTCGGGGTACCCGTGCATGTCGTGGCGGTTCAGGGCGATTTCGCCTATGGCATCAACCGGGCAAGGCTGGCCTTGCGGGTCGAGCACGGCAACTTGGTGGCCGGGGTAGGGCCGGCCTATGCTGCCGGGTTTGGCCAGCCATTTTTGGTAGCTGTTGCCGACCAGGTAATTCATTTCGGTTTGCCCGAACATTTCGTTGGGCGTGACCCCCAGCGCCGTCTGGCACCAGTCGAACACCACCTGGCCCACGCTTTCGCCCGCCGCCATAATAGCGCGCAAGACCAGTTTGTAGTGTTCACGTGGCGCAGGAACTTCTTGCATCATGAGTTTGAGGGCGGTGGGAAACAGGAAAGTGTTGGTGACTTGATAGCGTTCCATGATTTCCAGAGAGCGCCTGGCGGAAAAGCGGCCCAGGGTGCCAACGATAGCCTGGCCAAAATACAAGGTGGGAAGCAGGGCGTCCATCAGGCCGCCCGTCCAGGTCCAGTCGGCCGGGCTCCAGAAAACATCGGATTTTTTTGGAAACCAGTTTTGCGATGCAACAAAACCGGGCAGATTGCCTATGAGGCTGTGGTGTGCAAGCAAGGCTCCTTTGGGTGAGCCTGTTGTGCCAGAGGTATAAAGCAGCAGAGCGGGGCTGTCGGCACGGGTGACCACGGTTTTGAAGCTGGTGGGTTGGCGCGCCAGCAGAGTGCGCCAGGGAATGACGGCGTCGTGCTGGAATTCCAGGGCAATGATCTGTGATAGTGCCGGGCATTGCATTTGTGCCTGCAGCAGGTCGGGCCCGCTGTATGCATCGACAATGGCTACGCGTGCCTCGGCATCGCGCAGACGCATGGCCAGACCATCGGCGCCGAATAGCGCGGACAGGGGCAGGGCGATTGCGCCAACGCTGAGGATGGCCATATAGGCTGCCACCGCTTCGGGACGCTGCCCCATGATGAGGGCAACGCGATCACCGGGTTGTACACCCATTTTGATCAGGCCGTTGGCTAGCTGGTTAGTAGTTTCCGAGAGGCGGGAGTAGGTCCAGACTTTGCGCTGACCGTTTTCGTCTTCGTGAAAGATGGCTATGCGTCGGCCTTCGAGCGGGTTTTCCGCCCAGCGGTGCACACACGCTTGCGCGATGTTGAATAGTGGGGGGACAAACCATTGGTAAGTCGGGTAAAGCTCCGAGTATTGGTCGTTCATTGTCTTGTGGGTTCAACAGGCCTGCGGAAAGGACAATCTCCTTTTATTCGCAAGCATGAACGACTCGCGGCATCTCTGCAATGCCTGAGGGCCGGAAAGCGGATGATTTAGGGTTTATACGGGGGGGCGAAATGCCTGTTTTGCGTCGGCCAGGCGGGTGCCAAGCAGGCGATCATGCAGAAATTGCTGTTCGGGGTCGAACCATGTCCAGATAAAGATGCTGAACGGAGCAAAGACGATAAGCAGGTCGGTGGAACTGTAGCCGGTAAGGCGCGAAGCGCCCAGCACCAGCAGGGCGGCGAATAGAGGCAGGGGCCATAGCAATATGTAGCGCAGGATCAGGCGCTGGGTGCTGGGGCTGGCGCCATTGCGGTCTACCAACTGGATATTCCAGGTTTTCATAGGCAGTGTCTGGCCGCGCCCGCGCCAGCACATAATGAAATAGATGCCTGCGGCGATAAAGACAATGGCTTGCCTGCCGTGGCGCAGCATGAGTGCGTCACGGCTTTGAGTAAGAGTGTCGAACAGGTAGCTGGCAAGGAAGACCACGCCAAACAGCAGCACACCTTCATACATCATGCAGGCAAAGCGGCGCAGGCGGCTGGGAGTGGTGGTAAGCGGGGTGGGTTTTGGCATTGCAGAGAAGGTAAAGGCGGGAACAGGCGCTATTATCCCGCAAATGCCGCAGGGATGTCGGCGCTATGCGCGGTGTGCAACCGTCTTTTCGCTGGACAGCAACACAGCGATCTTGGCGAACAAGCCTTTCAGTGCCACAGCAGGACGAAAACGGAATTGTTCTTCGATGGCTCGCATCATGAGCTGACGCTCGAGTTCGTCGGTTAAACGGATGTCTTGGCGTACGTTGATCATGAGTATCCTCTTAGCTTGAATGAGCACCTTTACAAGGGTTATCCCTATTATAGGGTTAACCCTTGTTTTAAGCAAGAGGGTTTGCTGCGTCGCAGCAAGACACCATAGATCAATACCGCATTATTTATTTCTGTAGCCGGCCTGCACCATTTCAAAACTGAATAAACGGCAGTCGAGGGCGCCGTTATACAAGGGGTAGCGGCGCAAAGGCTTCAAACGCAGCGCTTTGGGCAGATTCATGTCGCTGGAAATAATATTGACATTCCAATTGCTGTAGTTTTGTTTCAGGTTTTGAGCCCAGGCGCGCCACAGATCAGTATCTTCTTCGTTGGGCAAGCGTTCGCCGTAGGGCGGGTTGGTAACCAGCCAGCCGGATTCTGCTGCGGGGGGAACGCTGCGAGCATCGCCAACCTCGAAGCGTATGGCGCCAGGCGCGAGCCAAGAGCGATCCATGTTGGCCATTGCGGCGGATATTGCCGCCGGGTCCTGGTCGTAGCCGACGATGGGGCTGTCGAGCCGGGGGGCAATGTGTGAGCGCGCTTCTTCTTTCAGGTCGCGCCAGTGGCGTGCATCGTGATTGCGCAGCCGTTCGAAACCAAAGGGGCGCCAGATGCCGGGAGGCACGCCTAGTGCGATCCAGGCGCCTTCTATCAGTATGGTGCCGCTGCCACAAAAAGGGTCCATCAGGGCTTGTGACGGATCCCAGCCGGACAAGGCCAGCAGGCCGGCCGCCAGATTCTCGCGCAGCGGTGCTTCGCCTTTTTCCAGGCGCCAGCCGCGCTTGAAAAGGGATTCGCCGGATGTATCGAGGTAGAGCGTTGCGCTGTCTTCAGTCAGGAACAGATGAACGCGGGCATCGGGGCGCACTGTGTCTATGCTGGGGCGCTCACCTTCACGGTCGCGCAGGCGGTCGCAGATGCCGTCTTTGGCGCGCAGGTTGCAGTACTGCAAGCTCTGCATGGGACTACGTATGGCTGAGGTATCGACGCGCAGTGTTTGTTCGGCGCCAAACCATCGTTCCCAGGGGGTCTGCATGGCCAGATCGAAAATATCGTCTTCGTGCAGGGCCGGGCCGTGCGCCACCTGCACCAGCACGCGTGTGGCCAGGCGTGAGTACAGGTTGGCGCGCAGTATGCCTGTCCAGTCGGTATGGAAGCGGCAACCGGCACGCCCCGGGACCGCGTCTTCGAAACCCAGGGCCTGCATTTCTGCGACCAGTGCTTCTTCCAGCCCTTGCGGGCATGGCGTGAATACAGGAAATATTTCAGCTGCCCTGGAGACTGGTGCACGCGTGCGGCGCATGGCGGCTGGAGGCGTATGGTCGTTTTCGTGGTAATTGGCATGTTGCGGCATGCCGGTATCGGGTGCCGGCTCGCCAGGATGGCGCTGGCGCGGTGCAGCCCTTTTGGGAACTGGCGTGGGCGCTGGAGGTGTTATCGGTACCTGGGCGCTGCGCTGTTGTTCGCGTTGGCGTTCAATTTGTGCTGCTTGCCGGGCACGCGCGCCCGAGCGCTTGCGCTGTTCTCCAACGCTGGTATCGGCGGTGGCGCCGGCTTTTTTCTTTAGGGTCAGGGTCTTGCCGGTTTTGGCGTTAGTCATGGTGCTAAGGGCTTAAAAGGGTTTTGCTACTACCAGGGCAATAACGATCAGCAGCAAAATAACCGGTATTTCGTTAAACCATCGGTAAAAACGATGGCTGTGCGTGTTTGCGCCTTGTTCAAATGTTTTCAGCATGCGTCCGCATATCAGGTGGTAGCCGATAAGCAGGCCGACGGCGGCAAGCTTGGCGTGCATCCAGCCTTGCCCGCGGCCTATGCCGTAGCCTAAGTACAGCCATAGTCCAAGCGCTACCGACAATATTGCCAGTGGCCCCATGAAGCGGTACAAGCGGCGCGCCATGCCCAGCAGGCAGGCGGTGGCTGCGGCTTCCTGGTTTTGCGCCAGATTGACATAGATGCGCGGTAAATAAAACAGGCCTGCGAACCAGGAGGTGACGAACAGAATATGAAAGGTTTTTATCCAGAGCATGCAACACCGGCTTATCCGCGCAATTGGCCGTCGCCGGCAAGCACCCATTTCAGGGTGGTCAGCCCTTCGAGGCCTACTGGCCCGCGCGCATGCAGCCGGTTGGTGGAAATGCCGATTTCGGCGCCCAGGCCATATTCGAAGCCGTCGGCAAAGCAGGTTGGCAAGTTGAGGTAGACCGAACTGGAATCGACCTCGCGCTGAAAACGGTTGGCGGCCTGCAGGTTCTCGGTAACGATGGATTCGGTGTGCTCGGAGCTGTATCTGGCGATGTGCGCTATGGCGTCGTCAATGCTGTCGACGATGCGTATGGCCAATATTGGCGCCAGGTATTCGGTTTCCCAATCGGTTTCGGTGGCCGCCAGCGCCTGGGGCAGTATGGCGCGCGTGCGTTCGCAGCCGCGCAGTTCAACGCCTTTTTCGGATAGCGTCTGGCCCAGGCGCGGCAGTATCAGAGCAGCAATATCGGTGTGCACCAGCAGCGTTTCCATGGCGCCGCAAATACCGTAGCGATAGGTTTTGGCATTGACGGCGATGTCGTGGGCTTTGTTCAGGTCGGCCGCTGCATCGAGGTAGACATGGCAGTTTCCGTCCAGGTGCTTGAGCAGAGGTACTTTGGCTTCGGCAGCCAGTCGTGTGATCAGGCCTTTGCCGCCACGAGGAATGATGACGTCGATATAGTCAGTGAGCGTGACGAGCTGGCCAACGGCGGCGCGGTCGGTGGTGGCCACCACTTGCACGGCGTTGGGCGGCAGACCGGCATCGGCCAAGCCTTGCTGCACGATGGCGCCCAAGGCCATATTTGATTCAAAGGCTTCGCTGCCACCGCGCAATATGGTGGCGTTGCCTGATTTCAGGCATAACGCCGCCGCGTCTATGGTGACGTTAGGACGAGATTCGTAAATGATGCCGATGACGCCCAAGGGCACGCGCATTTGCGCTACACGCATGCCGTTGGGACGGTTTATTGATGGACCTATGCTGCCGACCGGGTCGGGCATGTCGGCAATTTGACGCAAGCTGGCAGCCATGGCCATTATGGTTTTGCCTGATAGCGTCAGGCGGTCAAGCATGGCGGGTTCCAGCCCGTTTTTGCGGGCGCGGGCCAGATCAAGTTCATTGATGGCAATAAGCTGTTCTTTCTGGTCGATAAGCCGCTGCGCCATGGCGTTCAGGGCGTCGGATTTGCTGCGCCCGTCAGTGTTGCGCATATGGCGCGCGGCTTCGCGGGCCTGGCGGCCAAGCAGTGCCATATCGTTGGCATTGGTGGCGGTGGAGCTGGTAGCGGTATCAGGTGTCATGGCAAGTTGCTGCAATGGAATATATTCGAATTATCCCAGTATTTCGGATGTCCGGTACAGGGGCGGAAGCGGTGGCTAGCGGCCAGCCGCTTTTCTTGTGATGGCGATGCGTAAAATGAGCCGCGCCAGCTCTTCCCAGGGGTCGCTCAGGCGGCCTGGCACTTTCAGCCCTTTGATCTGCTTGTCGATGTCGTGAGCATGGAGCACCGCTGCTGGCCAGGCATTTTGTGGGATGCGGTTCAAGGTCTGGCGCAGCAGGTGCTCGCGTGGGCCGAACACACGCTGGCGCCGCATTTCTGCCTGCATGTCTTGCCCGTTGGCCTGGGCCGCCGCCAGGCGCGCCAGCACACGGACTTCGTCGCCCACTGCCCATAGTACCAGTGGCAGTGCTTCGCCTTCAGCCCGCAAGCCTGCCAAGACGGTCAGCGCCTTGGCGGCGTTGCCTGCCAGCATGGCGTCGCGCAAGCCAAAAACATCATAGCGAGCCACGTTAAGGACGGCGCGTTCTACGTCGCCTGGGCTGATTTCACCAGCGGGGTACAGCAGGGCGAGTTTTTGTATTTCCTGGAAGGCGGCCAGCAGATTGCCTTCTACCTTGTCTGCCATCCATTCGAGCGTGGTGGCGTCGAGCTGTTGATCCTGGCGCGCCAGGCGTTGCCCTATCCAGCGTGGCAATTGAGCGCGGTCGATACTGGCGACTTCCACCCAGGTGCCGGCTTGGGCCAGCGCCTGCGCCCATTTGGCATTGCGCGTGGCTTTGTCCAGACGTGGCAGGTTGACCACTACCAGCGTGTCGGGCAGGGCTGCGTTTTCGAGCATGCCAGCCAGCTTGAGCAAAACCTCGCTACCTGTTCTGCCAGGCTTGCCCGTGGGAACGGAGACTTCGACCAGTTGGCGGTCGCCAAACAGCGATACATTTTGCGTGGCGCCCATGACTGCGGACCAGTCGCTGCGTGCATCCAGTATCAGGCTGGTGCGTTCGCCGTAGCCAGCGGCCATTGCGCCGGCACGCAGCGCATCGGTGGTTTCTATGACCAGCAGTGGTTCGTCGCCCGAGACGACATATAGGTTGTCGAGCTGCGGCGGCGTGGTCTTTTTTAACTGATGTAAAAGACTGTCGGTGTCTTGGCGGCGTCCCATAGCGCTGCCCCTAACGCATGCCGGCGCCCGAATCTATGCGAGGCGACCCCCACGGGGTGGGGCTGGGCACGGGGGGCTGGCTGGAAGAAGCCGGCGCTTGTTCGTCTATGGGCAAGGCCGAGGCGTTGGCAAATGCGGCAGCGACTTCAGGCGAGGCCAGGCGCCGCACTACGCGGTCTATCAGGGACTGCTGCATGTCTTGGAAGATAGAGGCGATTTCACCCTGCTTGGCCTGGACCACGCTGTCGTCGTAGGGGATTTCGCGCGTGACGCGTAAGGTAGTTGGCGGCAATACCAGATGCCCTTTGGCGTCGGTAAGCTGGAACACGAACACCAGGTTCAGTTCGTATTCTTCTACGCGACCCTGTGCGTCGATGGAGAGCTCGCGCAGGTTTTGGTCGTTGGATAGCTGTATAAGCTTGGCCTGAGCGCTGGCAGGGTCCGACACGAAACGGGTTTGGGGCGAGCTGGCGATAATGGCCCGTTGCATGCCGGCGCCAAAGGCCGAGTTTTCGGCGATATTGGTATAGAGGGTGGTAAAAGGCAAAGGCGACACACCCTTGAGCCTGAAGCCGCAAGCCGCCAGCAGCACGCAAAGCGCCACGCAGGCAAGCCCGCGCAGGCGTCGGTGCGTAGATGGGGTAAGTGGCGAGGACTTAAGCTTGGGGCTGTGCATGCCTGGTTTCATCCGACAATATTAACGAGTTTACCGGGTACGACAATAACCCGTTTTGGCGGCCGGCCCTCCAGGTGTTTGCCGGTAGCGTCGTGGGTGATGGCTATTTGTTCGATTTGGTCTTTGGTGGCGCCATTGGCGACCTTCAAAGAACCACGCAGCTTGCCATTGATTTGCAGCATGAGCTCGATTTCGTCGGCGATCAGGGCTGCCTCGTCGACCACGGGCCAGGGGGCATCGAGCATGTCGGGGCCGTTGTGGCCGAAGCCCAGGTCTTGCCACAATTGCCAGGCGATATGAGGTACGACTGGATAAAGTACGCGCAGCAAGATGGATGTGGTTTCAGCCAGTGCGCGGCACGCCACTGGCGTGTCGGGTAGCCCGGCCGACTCCAGGGCGTTGAGCATTTTCATGCAGGTGGACACCACTGTGTTGTACTGGATGCGTTGGTAGTCGTAATCGGCCAGCTTGAGCAAACTATGGATTTCGCGGCGCAGCGCCTTGGAGGCCTCGTCGGCCTCGGACCAGTCGCCCTGGGTGTCGTGTGCCTTTTTTATGCTGGCCTGGTGATTATGGCAAAACGCCCAGACGCGTCGCAAGTAGCGGTTGGCGCCTTCTACACCTGAATCGGACCATTCCAGTGTTTGTTCGGGGGGGCTGGCGAACATGACAAACAGGCGCGCGGTATCGGCGCCCATAGAGTCAATGAGCGATTGCGGGTCGACGCCATTGTTCTTGGACTTCGACATGGTGCCTATGCCACCGTATTCAACCAGGCTGCCATCGACAATGCGTTTGGCGCCAGTGATGGCGCCCTTGGCATCGTAGATGTTTTCGACTTCTTCGGGCCAGAAGTATTCGATGGCGCCCTGTTCAGTTTTGCGCGAATAAATATGGTTGAGCACCATGCCCTGGCAGAGTAGGCGCGTGAAGGGCTCGCTGAAGTTGAGCAAGCCAAGGTCGCGCATGACGCGAGTCCAGAAACGTGCGTAAAGCAGATGCAGCACGGCGTGTTCGATGCCGCCGATGTACTGGTCCATGGGCATCCAGTAGTCGTTGCGGGCATCGACCATGGCATCGTCGTTGTCGGGCGAGGTGTAGCGCATGAAATACCAGGACGAGTCCACAAAGGTGTCCATGGTGTCGGTTTCGCGTCGTGCCGCTGTGCCGCACTTGGGGCACTGGCAAGACAAAAAGCCCTCGTGCTTGGTCAGTGGGTTGCCGCTGCCGTCGGGAATCAGGTCGTCAGGCAATATAACGGGCAGGTCTTTTTCGGGTACGGGCACAGGGCCGCAATCGGGGCAGTGAATGATGGGGATGGGCGTGCCCCAGTAGCGCTGCCGCGATACACCCCAGTCGCGCAGGCGCCAGGTGGTTTTCTTTTCGCCCAGGCCTTTGGCGACCAGGTCGGCAGCCACGGCGTCAACGGCGGCGGCAGGCGTCAGGCCATTGTACTTACCTGAGTTAACCGTAAGGCCCTGCTGCTTGTCGCCATACCAGTCTTGCCATTGCTGAGTGGAATAGGTTTTGCCTGCAACGGCAATGACATCCACGATAGGCAGTGAATATTTGTTGGCAAAGGCGAAGTCGCGTTCGTCGTGGCCGGGCACGCCCATGACGGCGCCGTCGCCGTAGGTCATGAGCACGTAGTTGCCGACCCATACCTGCACCTCTGTGCCGGTAATGGGGTGCGTCACTGACAGACCAGTTGGCATGCCTTCTTTGTCGCGCAAGGCCATTTCGGCCTCGGTGGTGCCGCCCAGCTTGCAGGTTTCAATGAAAGCAGCCAATGCCGGGTTGGTTTGTGCCGCATGCGTGGCCAGTGGATGTTCGGGGGCGACTGCACAAAAAGTGACGCCCATGATGGTGTCGGCGCGTGTAGTAAAGACATACATGCGGCCATCTTGTATGAGCTGGCCTGCCTGGTCTTTGATATTGTGCGTAAACGCGAAACGCACGCCTTCGCTTTTGCCTATCCAGTTTTCCTGCATGAGGCGCACGCGCTCGGGCCAGCCGGGCAGGCCATCTTTGACGTTGCTGAGCAGCTCTTCGGCGTAATCGGTGATGCGCAGGTAGTAGCCAGGGATTTCGCGCTTTTCAACGGGGGCGCCAGAACGCCAGCCCTTGCCGTCGATGACTTGTTCGTTGGCCAGTACGGTTTGATCCACTGGATCCCAGTTGACTACCTGGGTCTTGCGGTAGGCAATGCCTTTGTCGAGCATTTTCAGGAACAGCCACTGGTTCCATTTGTAATACTTGGGATCGCAGGCGCACATTTCACGTGACCAGTCTATGGCCAGCCCCATCGCCTGCATTTGCTTTTTCATGTAGGCGATGTTGTCGTAGGTCCATTTGGCAGGGGGTACGCGGGATTTGATGGCCGCGTTTTCCGCAGGCATGCCAAAGGCGTCCCAGCCCATGGGCATCAGCACGTTGTACCCGCGCATGCGCAACTGGCGCGACATCATGTCGTTGATGGTGTAGTTGCGCACATGGCCCATATGCAGTTTGCCGCTGGGGTAGGGCAACATGGAACACGCGTAAAACTTGGGCTTGGGCGTGCCGTCGGGCGCCAGGGCGTTTTCGGTTACGCGATAGGCATCGCGTTCTTGCCAATTCTGGTGGGCGGATTGTTCGACGGCGTTGGGGTTATAGCGTTCCTGCATGAGATCCGGTATTTGTGATGGGTTGCGCAAACCGTACATTGTAGGTCGGATTAGTGCGAAGCGCGTAATCCGACACCCATTGCTGCATAAGAAAAATCAGGGAATTTCTTCGGATGGGCTTGCTGGCCCGAGGTGTGCAGCATACGGCAATAAAAAAACCCCGCCGAAGCAGGGTTTTACAAGAAGCTGAATGAATCAGTGCTTGCCGGGGAGTACGGCCGGGCCAGGCCGGTTCCGAGCGCAGCGCATATGCGCTGCCCCTAGCGGGCTTACCTGAGTTTCATTTCCTTGTAGTCAACGTGCTTGCGAGCAACGGGATCAAATTTTTTGATCAGCATTTTCTCGGGCATGTTGCGCTTGTTCTTGGTGGTCGTGTAGAAGTGACCTGTGCCGGCGGTGGATTCGAGTTTGATTTTCTCGCGTATACCTTTTGCCATGTGGAGCTCCTTAAGTTAGATCGCGAGCGGCTTAAGCACGCACGCCACGGGCGCGCAGATCAGCAAGAACGGCGTCGATGCCGTTTTTGTCGATGGTGCGCAGGGCGTTGGTCGAAACGCGCAGGCGAACCCAGCGGTTTTCGCTTTCGACCCAGAAACGGCGCGATTGCAGGTTAGGTAAAAAGCGACGCTTGGTTTTGTTGTTTGCGTGCGAAACATTGTTGCCCACCATTGGGCCTTTGCCGGTAACTTGGCATACGCGTGCCATGGTAATACCCCTTGATAATTTGCTTGATTCGGCCCCGCAACTAAAAAGCGGTAAAAGACAACGACCGTGTATCTGTAAAGCCTGACATTCTAATATGAAATTGGCGTTTAGATCAAGTGGCTTTGAGCGCCATGCGGCCGAATAACCACGATAAACAGGCGCAAAGGGCCAGCATACCTGTAAGCGGCAGGGGCGAAGGCGTTTGCCAGATACTGACGGCCAGGCCAGCACTTGCCCCGCATAACATTTGCAAAGTCCCCATGAGCGCCGAAGCCACGCCTAAGCGTTTGCCTTGTTCTGCCAGGGCCAGGGCTGCTGCATTGGGGTTGACAAACCCCTGGCTGGCCATGAAGCCGACCAGACACAGCATTAGTAATAGTAACGTAATTGCGCCCATAAGGGTGAGGACCAGGGCAATGAGGGTCATGGCGACCAGAGATATTTGGGCTTTTTTCAGCAAAGCTTGCGGAGTGTGGCGGTTCAGCAGGCGGGCGCTGACCTGGGCCGCGACGATCAGCGAGATGGCATTGACGCCAAATAACAAGCCAAAGTGCTGTGGGTCGACATGGAAGATTTCTATGAATACCCGGGGCGAGCCGGCTATATAGGCAAACATGCCGGCCGACCCAAATCCACCCGCGAGGGTGTAGCACATGAATTTTTTATGCCGTATCAATGATAAATAGTTGCGGCCTATGATGGTTGCGCCCAGCGGAATCACGCGATCGGGGTGCAGGGTTTCCTTCATGGTAAGGGTGACGCCAGCCAGCAAGGCCATGCCGCTGACCGCCATAATGCCGAATATCCAGCGCCAACTGCCAAAAGCCAGCACCTGGCCGCCCAGTATGGGTGCGAGTATGGGGGTTACACCCATGACCAGCATGAGTATGGAAAGGGCTTTGGACGCGTCGCTGGTGTCGAAATTATCGCGAATAACCGCGCGTGGTATGACCATGCCTGCCGCGCCGCCAAATGCCTGGGCAACCCGCCACCAGGTCAGGCTTTCAATGTTGTTGGTAAAGGCGCAGCCTATGGAGGCCAGTATGAAGATGGAGATGCCGGCTATCAGCGGCTTTTTACGGCCATAGCGGTCGGCGAACGGACCATAAAACAGTTGGGCCATGGCCAGGCCGAATAAATAACTGGCCAGCGTGCGTTCAATATGCCCAGGTGTGGTGTTGAGGCCCAGGGCCATGGCCGGGAAGGCCGGCAGATACATGTCAATGGCGAGAGGCCCCAGCGCCGACAATAAACCCATCAGGATTAGCCAGCGGGGAATGGATGTCAGGGAGCGAGGTGCGGGGGGCATGTATTACAGGATGAAGAGGCAGTTTTGATCTTAGCATGGATGGATTCCGCATTCCCTTCTGCGCGGATCTGTGGCACTATTTTTTATAGGGGGATCATTTCAATCATCAATGTAAGGAGTCAGCCTTGAGCGCGGTCTTATCTGTTGTTGAAAGCAAATTGTCCGAGTTGCCTTTGCCAGTCAGGCTGATCATGCCGGATGGGCAAAGTCTTGGGGTACCTGATGCCGATATCTGCCTGACCATCAAAGACTTGTCTGTATTGCCGAACCTGGCGACAGGGTCGGTTGGCCTGTTGGGTGAGGACTACGTCGAAGGCAGGTTTGATATTGATGGTTCCATGCGCGATCTGATGCGGCTGGCGGCAGCCATTTTGCCTGGCTCGCCCATCGAGGCGGCGCGTATAGGCCGTCTTACAGGGCTAATCCAGCGATTGCTGTCGGTCTGGCGCCATTCGCTGGAACGCGATGCCCGGCAAATTCAGTTTCATTATGATTTATCCGACGATTTTTATTCTTTATGGCTGGATCCGCGCCGGGTATATTCTTGTGCCTATTACCGTTCTCCCGACATGTCTGTTGCACAGGCACAAGAGGCCAAGCTGGATCACATCTGCCGTAAATTGCGCCTGGCCGAAGGCGACCGCTTTCTCGATGTGGGGGCGGGGTGGGGCGGCTTGCTGTTGTGGGCGGCTGAAAACTATGGGGTTGATGCCACCGGCATTACTCTGTCCAAAAACCAGTACACCTATGTAAATAGCCTGATAGCCGAAAAAGGCCTGAGCGGCAGGGTGCGCATGGAATTGCTCGATTACCGCAAACTCGACGAAACCCTGCCCTACGACAAAATCGCCTCTGTGGGTATGTTCGAACATGTGGGTCGAGCTCAGCTCGAAGGGTATTTTTCCAAGCTGCGTCGCCTGGTGCGGCCTGGCGGTCTGGTGCTTAATCACGGGATTACCGCTGGTGGCGTCGATAATGCCGAGCTCGGGGCCGGCATGGGTGAGTTCATTGAGAAGTATATTTTTCCGGGCGGAGAACTCACTCATATCAGCCATGTGCTGGAAAGGCTTACCGAAGGTGGTCTTGAAGATGTCGATATCGAAAACCTGCGCCCGCATTATGCCCGTACCCTGTGGGCCTGGAGCGACGCCCTGGAAGCCTGCCTGCCACAGGCGCGCTTGACCTTGCCTGGCCCGGAGGGTGAACGTTCGCTGCGCGCTTATCGTATGTATCTGGCTGGTTGCGCCATGGGTTTTGAGCATGGCTGGATAGCCCTGCACCAGGTGTTGGCCCAGCCCCGCCTTCATGGCCGCCCCGACGAACTCGATCATCCCGCCGATTTAACCTATCCGTGGCGTCGTGATTACATGTACCAGCCCAAAACGGGTCATTGACATACTCCCAGGTAATTGCCTGGGTTTCAATTACAGTTGGTTTCCCGTAAACTGCTCGAAACGTTATCGTTTGAATCAATTAGCGTATGGGTTACCCGTTGCGGTCCCAATACCTGTCAATAAGTACATTTTGTACTTTTCACGCTAGTGTCGGTATGTATCGGCGGTATTCCGTCTTCCGCACACCCCCTTAGCCCTGGCGCACCTCAGTAGCATTATTTGGTGCGTCCAAGTCACTTAAGGAGGCAAAAAGCCATGTCTTTACTTGAATCCCCCTCTCAAAGCGCGTTCTCGATAAATGCGCCTTTATCGTTTAAGCGAATTGCCCTGGGCTTTGGCCTTGCCACCAGCCTGTTCGCTTTTATCGCAGTAGGCAGCCTTGCCCAGGCAGCCGAACCCCCTCAATGTGAAATCAATCGGCCAATTAAGTTTGGCGGCATGAACTGGGAGTCCAACCTGGTGCTGGTCGAGGTCGAGCGCTATATCGCCGATAAGGGCTATGGCTGCAAATCCGAGGTCTTGCCCACCGAAACCTTGCCTGCCCTGGCAGCACTGGAACGCGGCGACCTCGACATCAATACCGAGATCTGGCTGAATAGCGTTGCCGAACCATGGGCCAAGGCCGAAGCCAGCGGCAAGGTCAAGCGTATAGGCGATATCTACATGGGCGGCGAAGCCTGGTTCATCCCGCGTTACACCGCCGAACGCCTGCCTGGCCTGAAATCGGCATCCGACCTGCCCAAATTCAAAGATGAATTCAAAGACCCCGAAGAACCCACCAAAGGGCGGTTCTATGGTTGCCCGGCCGGATGGGGTTGCGAAGTGGTCAGCGGCAATCTGTTTAAGGCGCTAAAACTGGGCGATACGTTTACCCTGTTTTCGCCAGGCACGGGCGCCACGCAAAAAGCCGCTCTTGCCGCCGCATACAAGCGCAAGGAAAATATTGTTTTCTACTACTGGTACCCCACGCCGCTGGTGGGTTCCATGGATCTGGTCAAGCTTGATTTGCCTGCCTACGACAAAGAAAAGCACGCCTGCCTGACCAATCCTGATTGCGCCGATCCACAGCCTTCGGCCTATCCGGAAAACCCGGTCTTCACGGCAGTAACAACCAAGTTCACACAGGAAGCGCCTAAGCTGACCGAGTTTCTGTCCAAGGTTGCCGTGCCTCTGCCGATGATGGACAAGGTGATGGCCCATATGGAAGAAACCGAAGGCGAACCGTCTGACGTAGCCAAATGGTTTCTTGAAAACGAAAGCGATATCTGGGCGGCCTGGTTGCCCGCTGATGTGGCTGCGCGTGTAAAAGCAGCTCTATAGCACTCTTGAATGGTATTTGCTTGGCGTGTTCGTAGGTCGGATTAGGCGCATTAGCGCAGTAATCCGACCCGCGAAGCTGCGAAGGTTAAGTAACGAGTTTTATGGAGTTGATTTTATGTTTCCGGAAATTATTGCGCCTCGAGCGCTGCGCGCGCCCATTGACGACTTTGTAGGTGGAATTGTTTCCAACTATTCTGATCTTTTGCGCGCACTTACCCAGCCATTGCTCGACCTGCTGATCTGGATGGATCAGGTGGTGCGCTATTCGCCCTGGTGGTCTGTGGTTCTTGTGGTAATGGGGCTGGCATGGCTAGCCAGCCGTCGTTTCGCCTTTACGCTGGGCATAGGCTTTATGTTGTGCCTGATTGGCGCCATTGGCCTGTGGGATGCGGCCATGCAAACCTTGTCGCTGATGATAGTGGCGGTTTTCCTGTCAGTCGCCATAGGCATACCGGTGGGCATCATGATGGCCAGTTTCAAGTGGGTGCGCAGTATCATGCTGCCCATACTTGATGTCATGCAGACCATGCCCAGTTTTGTTTATTTGATTCCCGTCGTGATGCTGTTCAACCTGGGCAAGATCGCAGCGATTTTCGCCACGGTTATTTATGCCGTGCCGCCCGTCATACGCCTGACTGACCTGGGCATACGCCTGGTCGACAGCGAGGTGCTGGAAGCGTCGCGGGCCTTTGGCGCGAACCGGGTCAAGCAACTGTTTGGTGTGCAATTGCCGCTGGCCATGCCCAATATCATGGCTGGTATCAACCAAACCACCATGATGGCTCTGGCCATGGTGGTGATTGCTTCCATGATAGGTGTGCGGGGGCTGGGCTACGAAGTCTTGCAGGGGATCAACCGCCTGCAGGTGGGCCGGGGTGTGCTGGCCGGCCTGGGCATCGTGATACTTGCCATTATTTTTGACCGCATTACGCAGGCTTTCGGACAGCGCCAGCGCAAAGGAGCCTGACATGACAACCAAAATAGAAGTGCGCAATATTTTCAAAATATTCGGACCCAAGCCCGAGCGCTGGCTGGATGAGGCTCGCGCCGGTATCAGCAAGGAAGAATTGCTGGCCAAAAGCGGGCATACCCTGGGCTTGCGCAATATTAGTCTGTCCATCGAAGAGGGCAGCATCTATGTCATCATGGGCTTGTCGGGCTCGGGGAAATCGACCCTGATCCGGCATTTCAATCGCCTGATCGAACCCAGTGCCGGCCAGATACTGGTCGATGGTGTTGATGTGGTCACGCTGGGCAAAACTGCGCTGGAAAAATTCCGGCAACAGAAAATGAGCATGGTATTCCAGCGTTTCGGCTTGTTTCCTCATCGTACCGTGATCGAGAACGTGGCTTACGGCCTGCAAGTCCAGGGCCTGGGCAAGCAAGAGCGTCGTGAACGCGCCCAGCATTGGCTCGAGCAGGTGGGCCTGGTTGGCTTCGAGAACCAGTATCCGCACCAATTGTCCGGCGGTATGCAGCAGCGCGTTGGCCTGGCACGCGCCTTGGCCACCGACGCAGAGATTCTACTGATGGACGAGGCGTTTTCCGCCCTGGATCCCTTGATACGGCGGGAAATGCAGGATCAGTTGTTGCAGTTGCAAGCGCAGTTGAACAAGACCATTGTGTTTATTACGCATGATCTGGATGAAGCGCTGCGGCTGGGCAATCGTATAGCCATACTCAAAGATGGCGAACTGGTGCAGGAAGGTACGCCCGAAGATATCTTGCTGGCACCTGCCGACGATTACGTGCAGTCGTTCTTGCAGGATGTGAATCGCAGCAAAGTGCTCAATGCGGTGCACGCCTGCAACGAGCCTTCGCTGACGCTTACCATGCGCTCGCGGCCCATGCACGCGGTCGAACGCATGGCTGCGCGCCGTTTTGATTACACTGCGGTGCTTGATGGCAAGAGGTTGGCCGGTGTATTGACGCGTTCTGCGGCCGAGCGTGCTGTGCGGGACGGCGCACGCGACATTGCACGTTATGTCGAGGATATGGCATCGATTCCGGCTACGGCGGGGCTCGATGAAGTGTTGGGCCGTATGTTGCGCAGCACTGAACCGCTGGCGGTAACGGGGGATAACAACGAGTTCCTGGGCATGTTGTCGCGCAGCAAGGTGGTGGAACTGGTCACGCCGGTGATCGAAGGTGATGCCGCAGGGGTTTCCGCGGCTGACGCCGTTGCAGACGAGGCTGAACGAGCGCAAGTGGCGCACCGGACGGCGGCATAGCACGTCGGGTGGCGACACTGGGCGGGGTATGTGCTTGTATATGAGGGTAACGGCGCTTGGACGTAATGTGGTTTTGTCGGATTACGCGCTTTGCGCTGACCCAGCCTACGTGCCCATGCGCCGCGCATATAACCTGACGATGTGCCCATACCAAAGAAACAGCAGGGCGGCCGACAGGCTGAGGCCGGTCAGCGCCATCAGCCACATGCTGGCGGCGCCCACTGGCGCGCCGGGCATGATATAGCTGATGACTGGTTGCAGGGCGCCCGCCGCTGGACCAAAGCCCAGCCACCAGCCGCCCACCAGGCCCAGCCCTGTCAATGCCACGACCTGTAGCAGCAAAGGCACGACGGCGACCTTGTAGGCGCGCAGCAGATAAGAACCTATGCACTGCATGGCGTCGGACAAATGAAACCAGGGCAGCAACTGCAACAGCGCGGCAGCGACAGCAGCAACCTGGAGGTCATCGGTATAAGCGCGGAGAATCAGTGATTTTCCAGCAATGAGCATCAGCACGGTAAGGCCTGCACCGGTCGCCACAACGACGATACCGGCCATGCCGGTTTTGCGTGCCTTGGCCATGTCGCGCGCTCCTATGGCCTGAGCAGTCAGCGATGCGCTGGCAATGCCGACCGCCATCGGCATCATGTAGCACAAGGCGGCCAGGTTGGACATGATTTGATGTCCGCCCGTGACGAACATGCCTTCGCGTGCAACCAGCAAAGCCATGAAGCTGAAGGAGCAGATTTCTATCAGGTACGAAGCCCCCATGGGGATGCCCAGGCGCAATAGTTCTTTCAGGCTGGGCCAGTGCGGGATGCCGATGTGCAGCTTGAAGCGCAAGTAAATAGGAGTCGTGACGAATCGCCCATATGCCGGCCGCCAGAGTCATCCATCCGACTACGGCGGTAGACAGTCCGGCCCCGGCTGCCCCCATGGCGGGTGCGCCCAGTTTGCCGAACATGAATATCCAGTTGAAGACAAGCTTGAAGACGATGCTGACCAGGTTGATGGCCATGATGATCTTGGGGCGCGACACGGCTGTGCTCAGGGCATAGACGGTGCGAAAGATAAGCGCGGCGGGTAGCGCCAGGATCAGTGCACGTAAATACCAGGTAATGCCGCTGCGCACTGCGGGTTCGACGTCTCCGGACCAGGCCAGCCAGGCATTAGGGAAGAGCATGGTCGCCGCGCCTATGGCCGACAGGCCCAGGGCCAGCCAGACTCCCTGCCCCCAGGCGCGGCCCACGTCAAGATAGCGTTGGCCGCCAAAATGTTGGGCAATAATGGGGATCAAGGCATGGACTACGCCCATCAGGCCCACGAATACCGTAATGTAAATAGACGCGGCCAGCGCCATGGCTTGAAGATCGGCCGCGCTGGCATGGCCGGCCATCGCTGTATCGATAACTCCGAACGCGATGCTGGCCCATGAACTGATCAGTACGGGCCAGGCCTGGCGCAGGATTTCTTTTATGTAAAACCCGAAACCCCTGGATTCAAGGGAGGATGGCGTCATTCTTGGCCGATGCGTAATAGGCGGAACATTTCATGGCGGTCGGCGCCGCGCTTGCCGTGCCACAATACCTTGCCGGTATCGGAGTAGGCGGCTGAGCCGTTGGCCACGCTTTGCGGCGAGGTTTGTTGCACCACCAGAGTGCATGTCGAGTCGTAGCTGAAATTGATGCCGTTAAAAACCAGAAATGAAGCCCGCTGGCCCGTACCCATGGCGAGGGCGCGTATGCATTCATTGGGTTTTTTGTAGGTGTCCAGGGCTGAAGCCAGTTGCGCCGATACGTCGCGGTAGCTGCGCACGTAGTCGAGCACGGGCATCCATAAGGTAACCAGCATCAGCCAGGTTACGATCAGGCCGCCTGCCGACAACACTGTGCCACGCCAAAGTGCAACCGGCTTGCTATGCAGCCGCCAGCGCACCAAGGCGATCCAGGCCAAGGTGCCGCAACTGGCTATAAGCAGCGCCGGCCATGAAACATAGGCCTCGTAGCCGGCAGTCTGGCGCGCAATGTTGTGGGAGATTTGACGTGGCCAGCCGGTTTGCAGGGCAATCCAGCCCAGCCATACCGTGGCGGTTGTCAGCGAAAAGCACATTACTGCGAACCAGTCCAGCGAGTTGACGACGCCACGACGCAGTGTTGGCAAGGCAAAGGCGGCCAGCACGGCGGCAGGTATGGCTGTCAGGCTGTATTCGGGCTCGAAGACATCAGCCAGAAAAAGCATGGTGATCAGTGGCCACGCCAGAAACATCAGGGGGATCCAGATGTGGGGGGCGGCCAGCCACAGGCGCCAGCGCCATAATGCCAGTAGCGCAAATGGCCAGGTAGGCCATAAAAACCAGGGCAGGTCGCGCAGCATGCTGGCCACGACTTTGTATCGCGGCCAACTGAATGACTGTATGTTCCAGAGCCACCAGTTTTGCGCCCAGTAGCTACTGGTGTGTTTGGCCGGGATCCACCATAGCAGCGCCATGCTTGCGCTTATCACCGCAGTGATGAACAACCACTTTTTTTCTTGCCATAAGACACTGCGTGGCTGGAAGCAAAAGGGTACTGCCAGCATGATGGGCAAGGCGCCTATCCAGCCGCGCGTCAGGAAGGCGGCGCCAAGGGCCAGGCCAAGTACGACAGAGCCGGACGCGGGCTTGTCGAGCATGCGGGCTACGGCATAGAAGGCAAGCGCCTGGAAGGCAATTAGCGCTGGTACTTCAGAGGTTTCATGCATGCGCCACAATATGCCTACCGTGGCGACGATAAGCAGTAGCGCGGCGTCGGCGATCATGCGGCCGTAGTCGCGTACGGTGGGCTCGCCGCCAAAGGGCAGGGCCAGGGGCTGCGGCTCGGGGCGTCGGCCCAGAAGGTAGCTGCCGTACCATACCGAGCTGGTCAGCAGGCCAAACCACAAAAGGTTGGGCAGGCGCGATGCAATGATGGCGGCATTAAGCGGCGTGGTGAAGTATTCAAGCAGAGGCGAGAACAGCCAGATGCTGAAGGCGCCTACCCACATGATGAGGGGGCCATCTTGCGCGTGGGCTAATGTTCCGACCTGAGGCAGCAGCATGGCCGACCCATCGCCGTGCAGCGCTGTCAACATGGTGGCCAGGCCAACGACATCGTCGGTTTTCCAGGGATCGCGAAAAAACAGCCCAGCCAGAATATAGATGACGCCTACGGCCAGCAGGAAGAGCCTGGGCAGTTTGACGGTTGCTGTTGCCGTGAGGCGGGCTGGGGTGGAGAGGGAGTCGCTCGATGACACTGGGTGCGCCCTGGTTGGGGGAGATTAAGCTATCTTAAATTAAAAAGGCAGCCCGGAGGCTGCCTTTGGCAAACAAGGGCAGAACCCTGCGAGCTTACTAAGCCTTGCGAGTTGTGCCTGTGGTGCGGGCAAAGCGGGCACGGAATTTTTCAACGCGGCCGGTTTCAACAATGCGCGTTTGTGCGCCAGTGTAGAACGGATGTGATTCCGATGTGACTTCGCACTTGAACAGAGGGTAGGTCTTGCCTTCGTGTTCGACGGTTTCGCGGCTGTTCAGTGTCGAGCGCGAAATGAACTTATTGCCTGTTTGCTGATCCAGAAACACCACTTCGCGGTATTCGGGGTGGATGCCTTCTTTCATGATCTATTCCTGTTGTATCTTCATAAGGGCGGGTCGCCAGCCAGTAAGCGTACTGACCACGTATCCAAAGTAACGCGGTATTCTAACATGAGGGTGAAGGGGGAACCAAGCTCAATCTGGCTGAAGTTGTGCAAAGGCCTCATCTTTTTGGGGCTATTGGGCTTTTTTTATGTTTGTTGTGTTGGATTACGCGCCTGCCGACGCTAATCCGGCCTACGAAAACCTTAGGGTAAATGTCATTCGACCATATCCGGTTTTATATCTGCCCGCGCTCGGCCAGGGATACGGCGCCGGACGGCGTGACGATCAGGTGGTCGAGCAGGCGTATATCGACCAGGGCCAGCGCATGCTTCAAGTGGCGGGTCAGCGCCAGGTCGGCTTCGCTGGGTTCTGCTACGCCTGAAGGATGATTATGAGCCAGTATCAGCGCCGCGGCATGATGTTTCAGGCCGGATTTGATCACTTCCCTTGGGTAGACGGATGCTTGCGTCAGGGTTCCACGAGCCACTTCTTCGGTCGTGATCAAACGAAACTGGCTGTCAAGGTAGAGCGCCAGGCAATGCTCTACCCGCAAATGGCCCAGCTTGGCTGTGCAATAGTGCTTGACGCGCTGTGGCTGGTTCAGCGCCTGGCCCGATTTCAGGTCTTCTTCCAAAGCGCGGCGGTTCAATTCATTGATCGCCAGCAGCTCACAGGTTTTGGCCATACCCAGGCCTTTGATGCCCATCAAGGTTTCAGGGTCGGCCGACAGCAGTCCACGCAAACCGTTGAACTGTTCGATCAGCCGGTGCCCCAGACTGACGGCATCGCAGCCCTTTATCCCCGTGCGCAGGATGATGGCCAGCAGCTCGGGCGAGGTCAAAACATGGGCGCCGTGGGCAAGCAAACGCTCCCTGGGGCGCTCGGCTTTTAGGGGTATCGTGTGAAGTGTCATAAGAGGCTCTAAAATAGGGGATCAGTAACGATCCTCTACGGTGACAGATTTTGACCTCTACTTCCGACATAGTGAAAGCTTTTGTCCGCCCCGATTCCTACCTGACCCTGCACTATCGCATTGAATTGGTCACAGGGCCGGCAGCGGGTTCAGTGTTTGCCAACACCTTTGATGGCCGTCCGGCCACTTTGCAAATGGGTATGGGCCAATGGGCGCCAGGCATGGAAGCCGCCTTGCTGGGCCGCCACGAAGGAGAGCGCTTTTCGTTTGACCTTCCCGCTGCCCAAGCCTATGGCGAACGCAATCCTGAACTCTTGCAGCGCATTACCCGTGCTGCAATGAACCAAAATGCCGATCCCAATTCGCAGTTCGAACCCGGCGACCTGGTCGAATTCTCCGCTCCCAATGGCGGACGTTATTCCGGCGTGCTAAAAGAATTGGATGCAAGCACGGCTTTGTTTGACTTCAATCATCCTATGGCGGGCTCCGACCTGCATATCGAGGTTTCGTTATTGGGAGTGTTGTAATGACTCATCCTGTTCCTCAGCAAGACGATATCGAAATCGTCCTGGCGCAACCGCGTGGTTTTTGCGCAGGTGTTGATCGGGCCATTGATATCGTCGAGCGCGCGCTCGAACTGCACGGCGCGCCTATTTATGTGCGCCATGAAATCGTGCATAACCGCTATGTGGTGCAAGACCTGAAGCAAAAAGGCGCAGTGTTCATCAAGCAGTTGCACGAGGCGCCCGCAGGCGCGATTGTGGTGTTTTCGGCCCATGGCGTGGCGCAGGCCGTGCGCGCCGAAGCCGAAACCATGGGCTTGAAGGTCTTCGACGCGACTTGCCCACTGGTTACCAAAGTACACGTGGAAGTTGCCAAAATGCGTGCGGCGGGGCGTGAAATCGTCATGATAGGCCACCGTGGGCACCCCGAAGTCGAGGGCACGCTGGGCCAGGCCGATGGCGGCATGTATCTGGTTGAAACCGCCGCCGATGTGGCCGCGCTGCAGGTGCTCGACCCTGCCAACTTGGCGTTCGTTACCCAGACCACGCTGTCGGTCGACGACGCCGCCACCGTGGCGCAAGCCTTGCGCGATCGCTTTCCTGGCATTATCGAGCCCAAGAAAAGCGATATCTGCTACGCCACGCAAAATCGCCAGGATGCCGTCAAGATCATGGCCCCTGAATGCGATCTGGTGCTGGTGGTGGGCAGTCCCAATAGCTCCAATTCAAACCGTTTGCGGGAAGTGGCTGAGCGCAAGGGCGTCGAGGCCTATTTAATCGATGACCCCGACATGATCAACCCAGCCTGGCTGGCTGGCACCCGCCGAGTCGGGGTGACGGCGGGCGCATCGGCACCCGAAGTGCTGGTGAATCAGGTTATCGTGCGACTCAAAGAGCTGGGGGCGGTATCGGTGCGTACACTGGCGGGTACACCAGAAAATGTGTCGTTCCCCTTGCCCAAAGAGCTGTCTCGCAAAGTCTAGGAACCACGATGAAACTGTATAGTTATTTCCGCAGCTCGGCGGCTTACCGGGTACGGATAGCCCTGAATCTCAAGGGCGTAGCCTACGAAACCGTACCAGTGCATCTGCTTAAAGGCGGTGGCCAGCAGTTGTCGGAAAACTATCTGCAGTTGAATCCAAATGGCCTGGTGCCTACGCTGTCTGATGGCGATTGGTCGGTGGGCCAGTCTATGGCTATTCTTGAATACCTGGAAGAAACCCACCCCGAGCCAGCGTTATTGCCCGCCGATGCCAAAGGGCGGGCCAGGGTAAGGGCGATTGCGCAAACCATAGCCTGCGATATCCATCCTCTTGATAATCTTAGGGTGCTTAGGTATTTGAAGCATCAATTGAACATCAGCGAGGACGACATAAACACGTGGTATCGGCATTGGGTCGAGCTTGGCCTGACCGCCATCGAAGCCATGCTGGCCGGCCACCCGGATACCGGGCGTTATTGCCACGGCAGCCAGCCCACCTTGGCTGACTTATGCCTGGTACCGCAAGTAGCCAATGCCCGCCGCTACCATTGCAGCCTGGACGCCATGCCGAATATCGTGCGTATTGATGCGGCCTGTGCCGAGCTTGCCGCCTTTCAGCAGGCGGCGCCGGCCAGTCAGCCAGACTACGAGGCCTGACGCTTCAGCCATTTTCTTATGTGGTCGAAGCGGTCGAAACCCCAGAAGGGCTCATCGTCGATGATCATGAAGGGCGTGCCAAAAACACCACGGTCTATGGCGTTGTTGACCTCTGTTTTCAGCAGTTCTTTGATGTTTTCCTGGGCAATGCCGGCGGCCAGCTTGTCGGGGTCTATGCCCATCTGGCCGGCAAGTTCCAGCACGGTATCCAGTTCACTGATATTTTTCCCTTCTGCGAAGTAGGCCTTGAACAGGCGTTGGATGAACGGTGTAGCCTTGTCATCGCCTTGCTGCTGCAGAAACAGGGTAGCGCGTGCTGCGTTGATCGTGTGGATGGGAAAGGGCTGGGGCTGGTTATATGGGATACCAAATAATTGTGCTGTGCGGGCAAAGTCGCGGCGTGCATAATTGCCTTTCATGGGCAAATTGGTAAGCGGGCCGGAGCCTGAGACTTTGAATATGGGACCCAGTAAAATTGGCCGCCAGTGTACGGTTCGGTTGCATTCGGTGGCCAGCGCTTCAATTTGCGTACTGGCGAAATAGGCATACGGGGAAGAGAAGTCGAAATAGAAATCAATAGGGCTGGCCATGGTGTTTTTGCTGCCTTATGTTAGGTAGTGGAAATGTTGTGCAAGGCTATGGTATGCAGGTTTTTGTTTTGTTGCAACGCCAGTGGTAAATGGCTTGCCGGGAAAAGTCCTGTGCCTATTCATGGTTAAATGATTTCCATAAGGTTTATATCAGGTCATAACCGTAGTGTGGGCTGGCTCGGTGTGTTTTTATCAAACAGGAAAGTAATGAAGAAAAGTACAGGTGTAGTAGCAGTAGTCGTGGTTGCGGGCGTCGCATACCTGGGGGCTACCTGGTATGTGGGGCAGCGGGCTCAGGCGACCATAGAGCACGCGGTGTTGGTGGCCAACGAGCGCATAGGCAAAGTGCTGGGCGTAGACGCGGCCGGCAGCGGCCTGAAACTTACGGTCGATAAATACCAGCGTCATTTTTTTTCATCTGACGTTACCTACACCTTGCGCGTGAAAGACCAGGACGGCAAGCCGGTCGAATTGATTTTGCAAGATCATTTGCAGCACGGTCCGTTTCCTCTCGACGCGTTGCGCGCAGGCGATTTCACGCCCATGCTGGCTTTTAGCCAGTCGCAACTGGCAGTTACTCCCGCTATTCAGAAATGGTTTGACAGCCAGAAGGGGTTGTCGCCCTTGCAGGTGGAAACCAGGGTGGGGTTTGGCGGCTCGGGCAAGTCTGCCTGGACGTTTGCCCCCACAGAAATCGCCATCGACGGTGAAAAACTCAGCTTTAGCGGCGGTGTGATCAACGTCAGCTTCAGCAACGATTTCAACGACAATGTGTCGTCCGGCAAATTTGATGCCTTGTCCGTGTTTAACGAGCAAACTCGTGAAAGCGTAACAGTCAAGAATATCCAGCTCGACAGCACCACGACCTCCAGTGGCAAAGACGTCAAGCTGAAAAGCAAAGCCACCATAGATTCCCTGGTGGCGGGCGATACCGGTGATGGTCCGGTAACCATAGAAAACCTGTCCATCAATCTTGATAGCCATCAACAGGAAAATATGCTCGATGGCGTGCTGCAATACGAATTTGGTCGCCTGCTGGTGGGCGACGTTGATATGGGCAGTGTTTCGGTGGGGGGCAAGGTTCAGCATCTGGATATCGCCGCACTGACCGCGTTGGCTGCCGAGTACGATGCAATACAGGCCAGGCAGGGGGCGGACAACGACCAGGAACTGGTGCTTAGCCCTGAAGAAGAGGCTTCCCTGCGTGAAAAGCTGATGGTGTTGCTGGCATCGAATCCCGCTGTCGAACTAGGCCCCTTGACCTGGAAGAACGCCAAGGGTGAAAGCCGGGCCGCATTACAGGTCAATCTGGCCAAACCGGCCAATGTACAAGAACAGCGTGTTGATGTTCTGGCAGCTGAAATCCTCAAACGAGTCAAGCTGGACCTGTCTGTATCCAAGGCCATGCTCATCCAGGCCATGGGGCAAGGCTCAAGCGACCCGCAGGAAAAACTGCAAATGGAAATGATGGGCGCCATGATTTACGACCAGTATGTCGCACGCCTGAGCGAGGCGGGTTTGCTGAAGCTTGAAGGCGATAACGCGGCAGCCGCAGTCTTGTATGAAAACAACAAGGTTGATCTCAACGGCACGGCTATGTCGGTAGAAGAACTTATGCAGCGCGCAATGAGCGTAATGATGTAAGTTTGTCGTTCCCGCGTTGTTTGTCGGATTACGCGCCGGGCGGCGCTAATCCGACATTAAACCGCCGCCCTGCAACATACATTTGCGTTACACCAGGCAGCTATACCTGCCCAGCTCAGGTATTGTTGCTTATTTTGTCTCTGGCATCAGTCTTGCACAACGTGCCAGATGTGTCTGGCATTGTCGCCCTTGCGCTCGCCAGGGTATTTGTCGGATTTAAACAGATACAAAAGCTTGCCATTGTGAGCCCATTGCTTGGCGCCATCTTCACGCGTAATGATGGTAAAGCTGCCGTCAGGAGTGGCGCCAGGTTCGGCCATGAGCGGGGGCCAGTTATCGGCGCAAGCGCCGTTGCATGTGCTTTTTCCGCTAAGCGCAGTGTCGTTGTCAAACGTGTAAAGCGTCATGCCCGCCTGGTCGACCAGGTAGGTTCCGTTTCTTTCTATGGGTGGAGCCGCCGCCATGGCGGATGTGCCGGCCACAAGCGTGGCGGCGAAGATAGCCAACAGTCTATTCATTGCAGTCTCCAGGAGTGGGTACTACTGGTCACAGACTACTGCAAACCCAAGATTCTTGCCATATATGGCCATGGCGTCAAGGTAAATGAAAATAACATTCTGAAGCCGTAATAATGATGGTTTTTTCTCCCGCGTGGGGGTAAGTCCCTACTCAGCCCCCCATAAAGAATGGAGCTGGCCAGCCGTTATCTATTTGATATATCAAGAATAGTTATTTCAAATGCAGATCGTCGGGGAGACTGTCGTGGCAACTATCAAAATGAAAAGGGCGGGAAACGGGAAAAACTGGCTGGCCAGGCGTTCGATGGCTGTCAAGCTGTTTTTGGCCACGTCGATGGTGACTGTGGGCGTCATGCTAGCCATCACTGCTATTGTGGCCTGGCAAAGTCAGACGGTCGCTGTGCAAGCCGTACAGCGCGAAATGAAGGCGGCGCTTCAAGGCGTTGACCAGTCGTTGCAACTGGTTTTTGCCAGCGCCAGCACCCGTGGCCAAGAACTGATGCCGGTGTTCGAGCGTGAACTGGGCGGCATTCCGGTATTGGATGGCGGTACCGTAGATACCGATGAGGGTGGCGAAGTGCCTTTGCTGGTGGTGGAAGACCGCATCATTAACGGCGATATCGACACCCTGTTGCGCATCAATGCAAATACCGGTGCAGACCCTGCAGTTATTGTGCGCTCGGGTAATAAATGGGTACGTGTTGCGACCTTGCTGCGCGACGCCAATAACAACATACGCTTGGGCAGCACGGTAGAGCCCAACGACTTGCTGGCGCGCACACTGGATAAGGGTGAACCCTATAGCGGGCTGGTGCAGCGCAACGGGAAATGGTATGCCATGAGCATACTGCCGCTGAAAGATAGCGCGGGTACGGTGTATGGCGGATTGTCGATCAGGGTCGATGTGCATGGGCAGGTTGACAGCGTGTTGCGGGCCGTTACCACGGCCGTTATTGCCGAGCATGGCAATCTAGGCATATTGCAGCGTTCAGCCGATGGCAAGAGCTGGATGCGTATCGCCAGCACTGATGGCAAGCCGGGTGATCCATTGTCGGCCAGCATGCCGGCGTCCGACGTAGCCTTGCTTGATCATCTGTATCAACAGCCAGACGGCTTCGCCAGCCCGACACTGGGCAATGACCCCGTCGCCAAATTCCTGGTCTGGGCCACAGTGCCCAACTGGGGTTGGCTCATGTATGGCGTGGGCGACCAAAGTGCATTTCTACAGGCCAGCTATCAGTACCTGTTGACCCAGTTGCTGTTGATACTGGTGGGCACATTACTGATATCCCTGTTGGTGGGGTGGATGGCGTCGCGCACCTTGCGTCCGGTGCGCCAAGTCATACAAGGCATGGAAAAACTGGGCCAGGGTGACTTGACCATGCCCATTCCTGATGTCCCGGCCAATAGCAAGAATGAAGTCCATGCCTTGTTAGGTAATTTGCGGCGCACTCAGCAGAATCTTCAACATACTATCGCTGCCGTACGTACGGGTGTTGACGAAATCAACGTAGGCGCCGGTGAAATTGCCTCGGGCAACACTGATTTGTCCAGTCGCACCGAGCAGCAGGCGGCGTCGTTGCAGCAAACAGCGGCCAGCATGGACGAGCTTGCAGCCACCGTAAAACAGAATACCGATCATGCGCGCCAGGCCAATACACTGGCGGATGCCGCATCCAGCGTGGCTCAACGCGGCGGGCAGGCAGTATCCGATGTGGTGCAGACCATGCACCGCATTTCAGCCAGTTCGGGCAGGATCAGTGAGATAGTCGGGGTAATCGATGGCATTGCGTTCCAGACCAACATCCTGGCTTTGAATGCGGCGGTGGAAGCGGCACGCGCAGGCGAACAGGGTCGAGGCTTTGCCGTAGTGGCTTCCGAGGTGCGCTCGCTGGCTCAGCGCAGTGCTGAAGCTGCCAAGGAAATAAAAAATCTCATAGAAGGCTCTTTGGCCGAAGTCAATGCGGGGGCGCAACAAGTGGAAGGAGCGGGGCAGACCATGACCGAACTGCTGGCGTCTGTGCAGGGTGTCACCGAAATCATGAGGGAAATCGCGTCAGCCTCTGAAGAGCAGTCTACCGGTATTGATCAGGTGAACATGGCCGTTACCCAGATGGATGAAGTCACACAGCAAAATGCGGCACTGGTCGAAGAAGCCGCTGCTGCAGCTGATTCATTACTGAATCAGGCCAGGCATTTGGCCGAGGCGGTTGCTGTATTCAGGATTTCCTCTGATGGCGAGACTATAGCCCAGATGAAAGAAGCTGAAGTGGTCAGCACGAAGTTGGGCGTGAGCGCCACGGCAGGCATCACAGGTGCTTTGCGTTTGGCTGGCTAGCGCATTTTGGGTGGGGTGCTCATAGAGCTTGCGGTGACAGAGCAAGCGCGCCTATTGAGAGTCGGCGCGTAATCCGACGAGCACAGTGGCATTGTGCTGCAAAATGTCAAACAGGCCGGTGATCGCGCACAGCCTGCAAAATGGTACATGCTTGCATGTCTTGAGCTTGACAGGTGCTGCATTGCCCGGTCAGTTCGACCA
Source organism: Alcaligenaceae bacterium (assembly GCA_013416445.1). GTDB lineage: Bacteria > Pseudomonadota > Gammaproteobacteria > Burkholderiales > Burkholderiaceae_B > Pollutimonas. The sequence continues at coordinate 2,678 of JACCER010000006.1, read as the reverse complement.
GTGTGTTTTTAAGTTGAGTCAGCTCAGCCAGCTTGTGCTCAAGTAGTTTGACCTTGCTGGCGGTAAGCGCACTGATTTCCTCGCACGTGCCCGTTAAGGCCGGATGAAAGACACGGCCAATTTCTTTCAGAGTGAACCCCAGGTTTTGGGCGCGCTTGATAACACTGATGTGTTCCACTGTTTTCACTGAATAGCGGCGGTATCCATTTGAAGGCTTCTCGGGCAGGGCCAGCAGGCCGATGCGCTGGTAATAGCGCACGGTTTCAATATTGACCTCTGCCAGTTGCGCCACCTGGCTGATTGTCAAGTTAGGTAAATTCATACGAATGCCTCTTGACTCCGTACTGCGGTACAGAGATTAATGTTATTAATAGTTACAAAAAAAATAATTAGATAAATCATCGTAGCTGCATACCTAGTCCTGGCATTTAACACAAATCAAACTAGCAGCCGATTCGTATTTTGGTTGGCAAGCCTAATCCTATAGTGCCCTTGCAAGGGGCCTCTCGAGAGCAAAAATGAATTGGTTCATTAATATGAAGGTCGGCACGAAACTTATAAGCATATTTGTAATTGGGGCATGTGCGGCAGGCGTTATTGGTGCGCTGGGCATGCAGTCCACGTGGCAAATCAAATCAATGGCTTCCCTCATGTACGAGCGGGAACTCATAGGCTTGCGTCATGCGGCCGATGCGCGCGTAAATATGGTCACCGGCGGTCGTGCAGCACGAGGCGCATTGCTTGCCACAGATATTCAGGGGCGTGATCACCAAATGGAGACGGCCTACAAGCATTTTCAGCTAAGCCGGCAGGCGCTGGACGAAGCCGTAGGCACGCTGGTTACCGACTCCGAAAAGCGGATCGCAACCGAGGCCAGCGCGGCCGTGTCGGCCTACGAGGCCAAGCTTAAAGAACTCATAGCGCTTCCCTCGGGGGAACCTGACAGCCCGCGCAACGCTTTGGCTGAGCTATTAAAAGAAGCTCTGCCGGTGGCCACTAAGGCTGAAAACATGCTTACGGCGCTGCTGGTGCAAAAGCAAAGCAACGCTGATGCGCTAAACCATCAAACAGAAGCTGTCTATCAGCGCACCTTCAAGCTCATGATCGCACTGACCTTAAGCGGAATCTTGCTAGGCATTCTTGCGGGTGCGCTGCTAGCACGCAGCCTCACGCGTCAACTGGGTGGTGAACCGGGCGATGTGGCCCGGGTTGCCAACGCCATTGCTCAAGGCAATCTGGCCACGTCCATTGACACTTCCAAAGCCGTCCAGGGCAGCATAGTCCAGGCTATAAGTCATATGCAGGCATCATTGCGGGCCGTGGTGGGCTCGGTGCGTAACAGCAGCGAGACCATTGCGGCTGGATCAGGCCAAATTGCCGCTGGCAACACCGACTTGTCCCAGCGCACCGAACAGCAGGCCGCCAGCCTTACACAAACCGCCGCCGCCATGGAACAACTTTCCGCCACCGTCACCAACAACGCTGGCGTGGCAGGGCAAGCCGCGCAGTTGGCATCATCGGCCAGCGTAGCGGCCAGTAATGGTGGCCAGGTTGTCAACGACGTGGTCGTGACCATGGCTGAAATCAACGAATCATCGCAGAAAATCTACGAGATCATCGGGGTCATAGACAGCATTGCCTTCCAGACTAATATTCTCGCCCTGAATGCCGCAGTCGAAGCAGCCCGCGCAGGCGAAGAGGGTCGCGGGTTTGCCGTCGTGGCGGGCGAAGTACGCAGTTTGGCGCAAAAAAGTGCGGCGGCCGCCAAAGATATCAAAACGCTTATCAGCGACAGCGTGCAAAAAGTCGAGGCCGGCCGCAAAATGGTCGACGTGGCTGGCGCCACTATGCAAGACGTCGTTAATCAGGTTAAACGTGTCAATGACCTGATCAGCGACATCAGCATCGCCACCACAGAGCAAACAAGTGGCCTTGAACAAATCAACACGGCGGTGCTGCAGCTTAGCGAAGTCACACAGCAAAATGCCTCTCTGGTTCAGGAATCAGCCGTCGCCGCCGCGAGCCTGAACGACCAAGCCCAGCAATTGGTCGTTGCGGTTGGCGCCTTTAAACTGGGCGATGATCTCGTCAGCGCCCTTGCAACAGCAAGCAGGGCTATGCCTGTTGCTGCACCCATTGCCAGTTCAAATACCGAGCCGACGCCAGCCGCATCGAAGCGGCGGCATTTGCTGCCGTCGGCACACAAGCAAGAAGAAACAGAAGAATGGGAGTCTTTCTAGGCTTTGCCGTTAATAGCGCGTATGCTTGTAAAGCCATTTGGCATGCACAATAGTTGCTCAAGGAGTATTTCAATGGCAAAAGGTCAGTTACGAGGGAACAAAGAGCCCAAGAAGCCCAAACAAGCCCCCAAGCCAGCCGTACCCGCCTCACCGTTTGGTTCAACTGCGACTAAAGCTGGGGCACAAGGTTCCGATGCCAAGAAAAAGTAGTTGATGCACAAGTTCAGTCAATGCCTCGCAGTTTAAAATGCGGGGCATTTTTTTTGCCTGGATGTTTACAGGGCTCACGAGTGTGTTGTGTACGGTTTTTTGTTCTTGTGAAAGTCGGGTGTGTCGAGGGCTGTTTCGGCTTCACGCGCTGCGCCCCTGACGGGGTTCCCGTTACGATCAGCGCCATCGAGGCGTCCGCGGAACTCGCCCGGTCGGACCAGTGGTCCG
>JACCER010000005.1 GCA_013416445.1 Alcaligenaceae bacterium | reverse complement strand
GGACAGGCGGGGTGGGAGAGTTCTCAAACAGGCGGTCCGTCAACGCGGCCGATAGCGAAAGTAAGTCTCTCCACCCCAGCATCTTTTAGTGTCCCACTAAAAGATGCTTAAAAGAACTAGATAAAAAAAATCAAACAAAACAAAACTGCTTAAAAAAAACTATACAAGCGCAGCGAGTTCGGCCGACGCCCGGCTGGACGAGGCAGACGCGGAAACAAGCACGCCGTGCCGCACTGAGCTTCACCCACCCCGGACAACGTCATAAGAAACCGACAACGTCATAAGAAACCGACAACGTCATAAGAAACCGACAACGTCATAAGAAACCGACAACGTCACAAGAAACCGACGACGTCATCAGAAAGCCAGACAACGTCATCAGAACCAGACAGCGTAGCTACCTGTAATTATCTGGCGGTGCGCCCCAACAAGTTGGTCCAGCGCAAATAGTTGCGCTCAAACATATCCCAGACGGGCTTTTCCGTACCGTAAAGCTCGTGCGGCTTTCCAGGCCGGCGTATATACCGCGTCAAGTCCTCTTGGCTCCAGTCCATTCTTTTCATGAAGTATTGCTTGTCGGACTCGAGCTCTGCCTCTGAAGTATAGGCAATGCCGTGCAGCCCGGCCAAGGCTTGTTCGCGCGTCATTTGCCCAGAAATGATCAGTGTGCTTAGGTGCAATCGGCGTTTGTCTACGCCGAACTTATTTGGCAAGATATAACCTTGGTAAAAGCGCGTGAATATCGATTCATAATGCTTGTATGGATAAGGTGTATAGCCAAAATTCTTGCTAAGCTCATCCAATGCATTAAATTTGTTGTAAGGCATCATATCCAGAAACGATATCCATTTAATGCCATTGACAATACGGTACCGAATATATTCCAGGGTGCTGATAATAGGAAACGAATCTATGCGCACCCCGCCGAATTGTTTGGCAACAGCCTTGATGTTTTTTTTATCGTACTTCAGCCAGTTCCAGCTGGGTGGCATATTCATGCCTTCGGTTGCCTGGTTTGTGCCCGCCAATATGTAGTTGACACCGTGCTTTATCGCCAGTTGGTAATTGACACCAAGGGTCGCATTATCGTAGAGCAACTCTACATCAATCACGTCCGAGTCAAGAAACGCCTGCATCAGCAGTTTGTATTCGCCATCGTCTATTATGTAAGTATATAAATCCACGTTCAGAGCTTTCACAAGGTTGGCGATATTGTTCGTAGCCAATTCGCTGTCCCAGCCGTTATCCATATGTACAGCCAGTGGGCGCAGGCCGTGCTTGATCACCTGTACCAGCACCCACGAACTGTCAACGCCACCCGATACGCCAACAATGCAGTCATAAGGCTTGCCTTTGCCGGCTGCTTTGACTTTGGCAACGAAAGCCGCCAGTTCGGCCTGCTTGGAGGTCGTGTTTTGATGAATAACATCTTTGGAACGGGCGAGGAACTGAGTGCAGCAATTGCAAACCCCTTGGGCATCAAAAACGATGTCTGGAACGCTAGTGTCCATGACGCAACGGGTGCAGACTTGAGTATGTGTTTTCATGTTTATCATTCCTTAGGGTTGAGTATGAATATTCACTGCAGCCGATTTGCTCATGCCACTTAAGAAAATTGACCCAGCGCCAGACTTGTCCAGTATTGGGCAGTGTGCCGCCGACAATGGCGTCAAACTGCTCAAGTAAAGCGTGTCCGTTCAAAAAAGGGATGTCGTGGCTGGTTTCCAGCCATTTGCGCACAGTGTCGGGTTTTTCCATAAACCACGCTTGCTCGGATGTCTCAAAGCCGATTTTGTCTTTTCTGTCCAATAGCGTATCGGGAACAATCCCGCGTAACGCAGCTCGGAACACGCTTTTGGTTTCACCACGGGGCGAAATCAAATAGTGCTCGGGCAAAGAGAACAGCAAATTGGCCAGCGGCAGAGTCAGGAAAGGCACCCTGCTTTCCAGTGAAAAATGCATGGAACTGCGGTCGCCTTCGCGCAAATAGGTGGGCAGATTGCGGTTGCTCAGCGAACTGGCCAGACGCTCCATGACACGTCGGCCTTTGGCGCTTTTGTGCTTTTTCTCGCGCTCGTACACCATATTTACACCCGCATCCGATAAGGCCCGGGAATTGAGCCAGGCTGGAGTGAAAGAGCGGCCCATGGCTTTGCTTGCAACGCCAAACAAGTTGTCTGGCAAGGTAATCGCGGCGAGGTATTGCCAGGCCCTGCTGTAACTGCGCCCTGGCCAGCGCGCCCAGTTTCTGGCAAAGCGCTCGGCGCCCAGAAGATCACCGCATTCAAGCATGCTCAGCATTCTGTGCCCAGGAAAGCCGGCGTAGCCGGCCAGCAGTTCGTCGGCGCCCTGTCCGTCCAGGGTCACCGTAATATCGTTTTCGTGAGCCAGCTGAAAAACACGGTACTGTGCGTAGGTACTGGTGCCGGTGAAAGGTTCTCCCTGAGCCTGGATCAGGCGATCCAGGTCGCGTGTCACGTCATTGCTGTCGATGCTGACCTTATGGGATTTTGCCCCAACAAATTGGTTGACGTTGTCCATCCAGCTTTCTTCACAACGCTGGTATCCTGGCGCAATATAGCTGAAGGTGTTGATGCGTTGACTGGGTTCAAGATAATGCATGGCGCAGACTATGGCCGACGAGTCTATGCCCCCTGATAGCGCTGCTCCCAAGGGTACGTCGCTGCGCAGGTGCAGGCGTATGTTTTGTAGAAACTGTTCACGCACCGCTTCGGCTGCCTGCTCGAAGCTCAGGTCGGAATTTTCCTGAAGATTGGGTTCCCACCACAGGGCTGGCTGGCTGGCGCCGGGATCAGATAAGTCTATCTTTATCCAGTGGCCAGGCTGCAGTTGCTGTATGCCTTTGATGAAGGTGTTGTGCTGGTTATCGGCATCGCCGTGCACAAGATAATCGTAGCTGCGTTGCCAGTTTGCCTGTGGGCCTTGTTCGCGCAGGCTGAGCAGGGCGGCGGGTTCAGATGCAAACAGCAGGCGGTCGGCCTGCAAATCGAAATAAAACGGCTTGATGCCGAATGCATCGCGCACGCAGCTTAGGGTTTTTTCCTGGGCATCGTAGATGACAAAGGCAAACATGCCTTCCAGGCGTGTCAGGCACTGGATGTCCCATTGCTGCCAGGCAGCAAGCAAAACTTCGGTGTCTGTATTGGTGTGAAATACGTGCCCCAGTCCCGCCAATTCCTGTCTGAGTTCGCGGTAATTGTAGATTTCACCATTGAAAACAATACGGTGTCTTCCGTTGCCCGACAGCATGGGCTGACGTCCCGCAGGGCTCAGGTCGATCACTGAAAGACGAGTGTGGGCCAGCGCAAGGCGACCATTGCAAACCTCTAGCAGTTCGCTGCCGCGATCATCCGGCCCTCGGCGTCCGAGTTTGTTCTGCGAACAGAGGATACGGTTTTGCAAATCACGCGGTGGTGTCAGCCACCAGCCGCCAGTAATGCCGCACATACGTGCCTCCTTGGTCAAAAATAAATATCGATGCCGTTATTCGGTTTCTGCTGCTATTTTGTGTGTGCATTCGTATCAACCGCCAAAGTGCCTGACGTATCGTCAGCGTCGATAGCCTTCCTGTGTTTTGAGGCCCGCACAATAACGATGAAATAAATGCTGAACAGCACCACTTCGTGAGCAACAAACGCGTGCAGGAATACGTCTATGGGTTGATCTGAAAATGTAAGCAGTACAGTGGTAAGCGTGCAGAAATAGGTCACTTGCCAGCTCGCGCCTTTTTTTACATTGTGGTTAAGGTTCAAGACTACGCTCAAGGGGCTGACCATGAAACGGACGCCAGCGGCGATGGACAATGGCCCGGCGAACTGGCCGGCCTGAGCCCAGTTTTTGCCGAAAACAAAAGAGAAAATCTCTATGCCAAAACTGATGAATAGCAGGCAAAAAGGCACGGCTATGCATGTCAGGAGGGTAAAGATCCTTAGAACGTAGCGCCGCAGTTCGGCTGGATTGGTAGTGTCCAATTGGGTTATTTTTTGAAAAAACACCTCTGAAACTGCACTGGAAATCAAAAACAGAGGCAATGACAATACTTTGATGGTGAAGCCGAAGTAGCCGGTTACAGTTACTGAAAAAAAGCTCGCAATCATAAATAAGGGAACTTGCGATGCGCTGGTGTCGAACAGTGCACCCCACAGCGAAAATAAAGGAAAGCGCCGGTAGGCTTTGGCATTTTCCTTGATGCGCACCCATGAAATCGAGGGCCAACCGGCTTTGAATGATCCCAGGTTGGCCTTGATCAGGGTAACCAGCCCCAAAAAGCTTCCTACTATGTTGCCAATAATCAGGCCAAAAGAGACACCGGGCACATAGCCTAGGCTGCACTGCGAAGTGCCTGACCCTAAACCATAAAGCGCACGGCTGGTGGCAAGCTGCTTGAACTTTTTCCTGCGGTTGTTCCAGAGAATCATGATTTGCGTACCCGCGGAGAACGTTACGCTAAGCGGCAGCAGGTAAATCCATCGGTCTGCTAAAGGTGTATTGGCCAGCTTGATCAGTTCATCGAAGAATACGTAAATGATGCCCTCCATCACCATGCTGAAACTCAGTGTCAAAGCGGCCGCCAGCGCCACAATGTTCAAGGCGTCGGCATCCTCTTTGGGCAGCATGATGGCTGTTTCGTAGCGACCGGCGGCAACAATGCTCAAGACGGAGTTCAACGCCGTAAACAAGGCCAAGACGCCAAAGTCGGCCGGGGTGTAGATACGGGTCAGAATCGGGCTCACCGCTACCAGGAATAACTGGGCGGCTATCGTTCCCGTCATCAGGGTGAAAACGTTCTTGATGAACTCCCCCTTGAGCCTGATTCTTTCACGCATATGATGGTTGCTCTGCAGCGAGTTTCATGATCTGGGCAAGTACGTCGCAGGTCTTTTCAATTTCCTGCGTGCTCAGTGTGGGGTGGCACAGAAACATCAAGGCGGTTTCACCCAGTTCCCGGGCAATGGACAAGCGTGGGTCAGGGCGCCAGCCGGTATTGTCGAAAGCGCGTTCCAAATACACTTCCGAACACGAGCCGGAATAGCACGGCACGCCGCGCGCGCTGATCTCTTCGATAATGCGGTCGCGGCTCCAGCCAGGACGAAGCTGGTTGGGCTTGACGAATACATAGCATTTATAGGCGGCATGGCAAATGTCATTTCCGGTAATCGGTACACGCAGGCCAGGCAGTTGAGCCGCCGCCGCCCAGATCCGCTGTGCTGTTGCAAGTCGGGTGTCATGCCAGCTAGCCATGCGCTGCAACTGTATCCGGCCGATGACAGCCTGTACTTCCAGCATGCGCCAATTGGTGCCGAAGCTTTCGTGCAGCCAGCGAAAGCCCGGCTTATGTTCGCGTTGATAGACAGCTTTCCAACTTTTTCCGTGGTCTTTGTAAGCCCACATTCTGGACCACAGTACATGGTCGTTGGTGGTGACCATGCCGCCTTCCCCCCCGGTGGTCATGATTTTGTCCTGGCAAAACGACCAGGCTCCGATATGACCTATAGAGCCTACGGGCTGGCCTTTGTATTGCGCTCCATGGGCCTGAGCGCAATCCTCGATCACATAGAGGTCGTGCTGGCGCGCCAGCGCCATGATGGGGTCCATGTCGCAGGGCCAGCCGGCCAGGTGCACGCAAATAATGGCGCGTGTCTTAGGAGTAAGGACCGCTAGTATCGTGGTCGCGGTAATGTTTTGTGAGTCGCGATCGACTTCCGCAAATACAGGCGTTGCGCCAGCATTGATGATGCACGAGACGGATGCCAGGAAGGTGCGGGGGGTGACCACGACTTCATCTCCGGGCTGCAAGCCCAGCGCCTTCAAGGCCACGTCTAGCGCCAGCGTGCCATTGCCAAGTGCGACGGCATGCTTGGAGCGCGTCCAGGTGGCGAACTCCTGTTCGAATTTTCCGCATTCCTGGCCAGTCCAGTAGTTCACCTTGTTCGACAGTATGACTTCGCGCACGGCATCAGCTTCTTCGATAGTAAATGAGGGCCAGGGCGAAAATGGAGTATTAAGCATGTAAGCACCTTCTATGGCAGGAATGGGAAGCAAAATAGGCCGTGGCTAATCTGGCGTGCCGCCGGCAACGGTATGAAATATGTATTTCATATCCTTCAGAAAGCTGTAGTCGCGGATATATTCTTTGTTGATCTTGACTTTGTCTGGCCAGATCACTTCACGGTTGTAGCGATAAGCATCGGGTTGACGATCCAGCAGTGCTTCTTCGTTCTTGTACTTGAGCGAGGCCGGCCCGGTTATTCCTGGCCTGACGGAAAGTATGATGCGATCATCGCCTTGCAAGTCGTCGGCATAGCCCGGCACGTCGGGGCGCGGCCCGACAAAGCTCATGTCTCCCATCAGCACATTCCATAGCTGCGGCAGTTCGTCGATTTTGGTTTTGCGAAAGAAGGCGCCGCTGCGGGTGATTCTGCTGTCGGAAGACGTGGTTACCGTCGTGCCCAGACTGTCGCTTTCCCGCATGGTCTTGATCTTGATGATATTGAATATCTTTCCGCCTCGGCCGACTCTTGCCTGGCTGAAAAAGCCGTTGCTGCGGGTGTCGATCGATGCTGCAACCCAGGCAGCCAGAATGATGGGCGCACAGCACAGCAAGCCAATAAACGAAACCAGCAGATCAAATGTGCGTTTTAGTGCTGCGTTATAGCTTGCGGCCAAATCCACTTTTGCATGGGAATACAGCAGTTTTTTTACGCTCGCGGGCGCGACAGCCAGAATGAACCGTATGATGGTGTTTTTCAGGAAATCGAACTTCGATAGAAAGCCTATTCTTCTTTGGTAGCAGATCACTGCATATTCATACTTAAAGCTTTGCAGCCCGCTTCTTGCCATGAAGCTTGCGCCGGCCCTGACCATGAACAATTTGTCGGGCAAATTCGCCAGTGTGTATCCCTGCACAATAAGCAGCGACCACAAGGCGACGTCTTGCGAGCGCTTGAATAGCGGGTAGCCGCCCACCGACCTGAGGGCCGACTTCCGGAACACGGCTGCCGCATGACTGATAGGGCTGCGGGTTTTGGCGAACCTGACCAACTCATCATGAGTCAGGGGCAGGATGCGCGACGAAAACACCTTGCCGTTTTCATCGAATTCATCCAAAGCCGTGCTGCTGGCCGCGATGTCGCTGTTGTCTGTCATAAAGGCAATTTGCTTTTCGAAGCGCTCTGGCAATGAGATGTCATCGGTGTCCATGCGTGCGATCAATTCATGGCTGCAATGCTTCAGGCCCTCGTTGAGGGCGACCGCAAGTCCGCCGTTGGTGGCGAGCTTGACCGAGCAGATGTTCAGTGTCGTCCGATACGCTTCAATGACGGCCAGCAAGGAGTCAGGCAAAGGGCCGTCTTCTACCAGGACAACTTCGCTCGCCTTGAGCGTCTGGTCTTGCAAGCTTTGCAGGGCCTGGCGAAAATAGTCCGGATTTTCCGCGTGATAAATCGACATCAAAACAGAAAAACTCATGGCAATCCTCTGCTAAGTAATGGCTTGTGGGACGCAAACTGGCTCACGTCTCAAGGTCCAATATATAAAGCTTGCGTGTTCCGTTGAATACGGAATCGAAAAAAACCTTGCTGCCGTCGGGTGATACTCTGGGATGAAGGTCGCAGCGCGTTTCGCCGCCAAACTTGAAACTTTGAAAAAACTGCCCCAGCTCTTCCACCTGGCCGGTAGCGAAATCAGCCTTGAGCAAGTGCTGCATGCGTGATTTGTCGGGATAAGTGTCTGTAATGAACCAGCCGTCGTGGGCGTGCGGATGGCCATCGCCCAAGCCGTCGAGCCTGCCATTGAAAAACGAGTCGATGGCGCCGCTGTCGACATTGACCAGGTAGTAGCCGTCTTTGCCAGCGGGCCCGCGCATGAAGCAGATCAGGGTGTTTGGGCTGGACCAGAAGCAGTGGCTGACCATGCCCTTGTTGCTTAACACCTTCAAGGCATGGCCATTGGCATCGGCGATAAATAGCCGATCAAACTTGCGCTTGCCTAGAAAATAGCGATGCAGAAAAATAAAACGCTTGCCATCGGGTGAAATCATGACATGGTTGATCTTGTGTTGAGCTGCACTGAATACAGCCTCGGCTTCGACCTTGCAGACGGCGTCTATCGAATATAAGAGACTGGAGGCACCCGTGTTTTGATCGATTTTCCATATCCCGTCCTGTTTCAGGTTGGCGATTTCTGTATTATTTAACGCAGGCAGATTGCGGTAGCCATAGTCGGGGCGTAGCGCAAGTATGCGTCGGTAATTGATCGCCAGCAGATAATCGCGCTTGTAAGAATCCTGTACCGGGAAATCAAAACGAGTCACTTCCTTTTTTTCTTTCAATGAAAATACGCGGCTGATGTAGTGCTGCTTGTCAGCATCGAAATCGTTGAATATAAACAAGTCGGCATCCAGCCAGTGCGCGCGGGCGCCTTGTTGCCAGTTGTAGACTTTGCTGCTGATTTTCAGTATTGGCAGGCTCAGATCGGCTATGGAGAACACGAGGACGTCTATGCCGTGTTTGCTGTCAGGTTTCAAGTTGGTGGGGTTGGAGCAGGCGTGACAGAGCAGAAAACCTGCCTCGGATACCGGCGTCTTGTCGTAGTAGCCAAAAAAGGTGTTGAGCGCTGGATCGCCCACCGACACGATACGGTGGTGCGACAAGATTATGGATGTAGGCTGGTTAAGCATGAATACCAGTCGTCCGTACGCACTTTTGGCCCCCAACTTGAGCAAGGGGAACCTGGACAGGAGCCTGGCGATTTTTCGCTCAATGGAGCCATACTCGTTAGCCATGTGGGCTCCTAGAGGTAAATCGCTGTGGGCGCGGGTCGTTCCAGTAGCCTGGTATGGGCTGCACACGGATTGGTCTTGCGGCTTGTGCCGTACGGCCTGTGATGCTGGACATACCAGCCAGCATGCCGAAGAAAAACCAGATTTCCGGTAAAAGTATGTATTCGTTCATGGTCATCATGATGGCGATGACCAGAAAGGAAACCTTGAATGCCTTATGCGGGCTCGACAGCGGGTATAGCTTGCGGGAAATTAAAAACAGTATGGTCAGCAGTAGCCCAAATCCGATTATTCCCAGTTCCGCGAAGTACGAGATGTAAAAATTGTGGGCCTTGGAGTCGCGGACGTAGTCGCTGACTTTACGAAACCCCTTGCGGTAGTTGTCCAGTCCCAGTCCGGTGCCGAACCAGAAATTGTCTTTGGCTGTGGCGATGGCGCCTTTGAGCAGCATGACGCGGTTGTAGTCGCTCATGCTGTTGTTCATGTCTTCGCCGTGCATCAGCATTTTTGTCGTGGTCGATACGCTCGCCAGCCTTTGCATTGACTGATCGGCAACGCCGCTGAAGGTAATAGCGGTAATAACCAGTACAGCAGCGGCCAGTTTCAATATGCCAGCCAGTGTGAAGCGCATGTAGTACAGGAAAATGCCAGCCAGCAGGCCTATCAAGCCCGAGCGGGAGAAGGTCAGGGACAGCGTCAAGCCTATGCAGGTAATGCAAAACAATAGCCACCATGCCGATTTGCGTTCCTCTTTGTAAATGTAGAACAACAAAGGAAAGATCATGACGATAAATACGACAGTGCCATTGCGGTTCACGACTGGCATGAAGTTGGCATCAATGCTTATGCCTAGCGCATAGCGGCCCAATCCCACTAGGCAGCCAAATACCAATATCATCACCGTTGATTTGATCACTTTGTTGGCAGAGGCTGTGTCGGTTCTCGAGAAGAACGCCGCCGCAGAAAAGAAAATCAGAAAATTCAGTGGCCATGCGAACCAGTAAGCCAGGTTGGGCGCCGTAGCGCCACCCAATATCACTGTAGTAAAAAATGCGTAAATGCAATAGATGACCGAGAGGGCTAGCAATAGGCGGTATGAGCGAGGTAAGCGGCCATAGTTGCGCACTGCCAAGGCCAGGCCTGCGCAAGTGATGGGCAGGTAGGCCAGGGGCATGCCTGCGATTCTGGCAAGGTCCATGGACATCGCAGGTACCGTGGCCAGCGGGAATATGTTCAGGGCAATGCCGTATCCGAATGCGTGCAAGGCGTTCTTGTTTGAGCACACCGCAAACAGAAACAAGGCAAGCGAAGCAATCAGGTAGTAGGCTATCAGGGCGGTCAGCAAGGCGTGGCTCCTTGATGTAGCGTGGCTAGCCTGTCGATAATCGACTTTGCTTGTTTTTCGCGGGAATATTTGGCGATTAGTTCTTTATGCGGGTCATAAAAACTGAAACGATTGAATTTGATTGCCGCCAGCAAAAGCTGTTTTAATTCCTCAGTGTCATTGGAGCAAATGCCGGTGCCGGTGCGTTCCAGTAGTTCAGCAGCTGCATGGGTAGGGTCTATGCCCACTGCAAGAATGGGTATGCCGCTGACCAGATACTCGAATATTTTTCCGGTCAGCATGCCTTTGGCATCCGGTTCACTGGACTCCAGCAAGAGCAGCAAGCTGCTTTTCCGCTGAGCTTCCAGTGAGGCCTGACGCGTTACAAAGCCCTTGATCTTGATGATGTTGTGTCGGTTGGCAGCCGTCAGTCTGATGATGTTGTTGAGTTCTCTTTCATTTTGGCTGTAGAAGTCGATACTGACTTTGTCTGGACTGATCAAGCCAGCGTCTATCAAATCGTTGACAGCGGTAAATAAAGGTGTAGGGTCACGCCGATTGGGGTATATGGTTCCCGTATAGCAAATCGTAATGTGATTTTCCAGTTGCGGGTCGGCTGACACGGCCTCCATCCAGCTTGGGAATTCTTCGGGATCAAAGCCGTTTTCAATTACCCAGACGGGCAGATCAGGGTGGCGCGTCTGTAGGTCGGCAGCCAAAGGCGCCGATACGGTAATCAAGGCATCCGCACGATTCTGAATGGTGCGATGCTCTTTAGCTAGCTCCAGTATTTTGAACAAGCCTTTTGCCGCCGTTATGTGGTTATTTGCCCATAAGTCCCTGAAGTCGGCAAACCAGACCAGTTCAGGATGTTTGGCTTTGAGCTTGCTGGCAACCACATGGGTGGCCGGTGGCGAATAAGAACTGACAATCACGTCGTAGCGCTGCTCTGCCAGTAGGCGCATGCCGGCCTTGCGGGCCGGCGCAACCCACAGGTCGTGGATGTCGAACATGGAACCTATGTATTGGCGTATTTCACGTGCTTTGCTTTTCAGGCGGCTCAGTCGTGATGTGGGGTCTATTGAGGGGCAGTTCGAGTCCGACGCATATGGGTTGTTGGTATGCTTGCCCAGCCATTTCTGCAGCCATATCAACCGGCATGGTACTTCGACTACGGCCACTTCTTTGGGCAAGTCCCCATCCAGCCCGAAGGGGCCCATGAAGCTGTATTTTCTTGTGGTCAGCACCGTTACCTTATGGCCTTGCGACGCCCAATACTTCGCCCATTGCCCTACTCGCAGCACAGATATTCTGTTTTGAGGATAAAAGGAACAACTGATCAGCAAAATTCTTTTTTTCCCATTCATTGCATTCGCCAAAGTTAAGTAATTGTGTATGCCGAATTGATTAACCGTGTCATGTTGATGAGTCTGGGGCTATGCCAGGAGTACGTTTTTATAAAGTGCCCGTTCTTGTTGTTGTTCAAGCAACGAGTTGTGCCACAGCAATGTGAAGGCGCCGCCGACTGCACGGCATGAAGCTTTCAAGTCAGAGAATTTATTGAGTGCTTTTTCGCCTGAACCCAGGTTCATGTAGCGGGGCGCCATGACGGTGCATTCCATGGCAATCAGCGGGCGGATGCGCAGGTGCAACGCCTGGCCAGATACAGGGTCCAGGGCCTGGTATTCATGGCAGGTGCCGCAACGAAAGCCGGGCCGATCGGCGTAGCTTAGTGTGCTGTCATAAGCCATGCCTGCCTGTTCCCACCCATATAGTGTGCCCGGAGTTTGCCAACGCAGGTAATGCATGCGTCCGCCCCAATTGTCTTGAGCGATACCTTCCGCATGGCAGATATCCCGCAGTTCGCGGGCCTCGGAAACGATGGAGTCTGGGTTTTGGTAGGTGTTATAGCTGGGGTGCAAGCCAATTTCATGGCCACGCGAGTGAATGCGGCGCATTAACTCGCGGATAGCTGGATGCCTGGGGTTGTATAGCGCGTCGTGTGACGGCCTGGTCCGGCCGCATATGAAATAGAAAGCACTGGTTAAAGTGTGTTGCTCAGACATATCCATAATCCAGTCAAATGTATTGTATGGATCAGACGTATGCAGTCGTTCTTTTGAGCCCAGCCATATCACCGGCGCCTTCAATGCGTCCAGTGGCTTTCGTCTTCTTAAAATGTCGCCAGCCATGGCGCGGAAAAGCCCCGGCAAGTTCAAGAAACCGTATCGGGCTGGCGTATCGACATCATGGGTAAGCCGCATGCGAAGGGAGTGCTTTTTTAGCGTTAGCTGGGGCCATACACGTGCAATGACTTGTGCCAATATGGCCAGCCACTCATCGACGACAGGTCGTTCCAGGTAGTTGTGTTTAGCGGCATGAGACGACGTGGCCGGAAAGCGGCCATGCTCGTCCAGGTCCGTGCGGCCTACTTCTTCCTGGCGCGACAGCATCCAATAAGCAAAGCCCAGAATGTCGTAGTGGATGGTGTAGCCGGTTATGCTTGCTTCAATGAGCGGGCGCTGGGTGTTTTGCGCACCTGGCGTTGGCATTGGAAGGTTCAAGGCTGGTTTCCAGCCTTCGGTACAGGCATCCCAAGTGCCGCAGGGCAGCTCAGAGTCTCTGCGCAAGAATGTTGCATGGTCGGACTCGATAAGCACGCTTTTCGAACTGCCAGCCAGTCCCACCAAGAGATGCCCTGGCTCAGGCTGGGTAAGCAGCAATTGATCGCTGATTCGTTCGGCCAGTATGGCGTTTAGCCAGGTGCGCACGGCGACCGGCATTACGTTGGAGGAGTCATCTCGTGTCATTGCCTGGCCTTGAACGAGTGGGTTAGGGATTGCGTGAATAGCAGCGTAGCCACTAGCCTGGAAGGGGTTCTTGATATGCTGAAGTAGGGTGTCTGGACGCCGCCGAAGGCCCGGATAAAACGCTCTATGGGCTCTATCATGGATCCGCAGAAATCGAAGCTTTTGGTAACAGTTGAGGCAAATTTAATGGCTTCCCACATGCACAGGCTCATTGCACCACTATTGCGAAATGCAGGATCACTGCCGCCCATCAGGTAATAGGCGCTGTTTTCATCCCATATCAAATAAACGCCGGCATGCGCCGTCCCTTGGGCATCCTGGGCTATGAAAATTTTTCGGCAGTTTTGCCTGGTGCAAACTTCATCAACGGTGTTGATGAGTTCTTCTGAATAAGGCGGCGATATCCCTTGCCGTTCGTATACAAGCTGGTTAAGCGGAATAAAGCTGGATACTGGCAAGTCATTGTGCACCTGGAGGCCGCTACGGCTTGTGGCTTTTCTTATTTCTCTGCGCACGTTTTCCTGCAGGCCTTGCCATAGGCTTGCTTCTTCGCTTTGCAAGGGCAGCAAATAGGTGTAATTGGTTGTTTGATTGAAGCCATGCCAGAAGAACGGGAGCCAGTTCGTCAGGGTGTAGTGCCATCTTTGCTTGAAATGGTCAAAAGGCGGCAGGAGCTCAATCAGTTTTTCCAAAGCGTCCTTTTGCCTGCTTATCTGCGTAGCGTGTTTCGCATCAAAAGGACGCATCCATGGCCCCAGGCAGTAAGTCAGCATTGGCACCGTCGAAATGGTGAAACCGGCTCTTTTTTTGTAGACATAAGGCAGGCAGGCGGTGATGTCCTCGTTCGTCTCGACCAGGGCTACGTCCCAGTTTTCGCTGCCCGCTGTGGCATCCAGCCACCAGCCTTGCGAGAAAATAGGTATGGATGGCTCTTGGGCACACAACTGCTTATATCGTTGTTTTCTGTTGTTCATCTTTATGTATGCATCAGTGTCAGTCATGTCTTGCTCAGGACTTGTTCGTTCCATAGGTGGCATAGCTTTGCTCGTAGCTGCCATAGCGCGAACTAAAGTGTTGGCTGCTTGCGTCGAAGTCGTTGAGAATCACACCCTTGACCTGTGCTCCGACCTGATTCAGGCGCTTCGTCGACTCTTCGATTTCGCCCAATGTGCTGATCTGCGCCCTGGCCAGCATAAAGACCGTGCCAACATGGGGCGCCAGGGCCAGCGCATCCGAGACAGGCAGCACTGGCGCCGTATCCAGCAGCACTACGTCGTAGTCTGCCGATAACTGGTGCAGCAGTTGCAGCGCGCTAGAGGACAGCAGTAACTCGGCGGGGTTGTGCGGCAGTACGCCGGTCGTGATGATGTCGACATTGGGCATGACATCGGTGTGCAGCACTTGCTGCAGCGACGCGGTGCCGCGTATCAGGTCGCTGAAGCCGTTGTAGCGCTCCAGATCGAAATAGCGGTGTACGCCGCCACTGCGAAAGTCGGTGTCGATCAGCAGCACCCGTTTGTCGGCGGCGCCCAGAACGGCGGCCAGATTGACGCTGGTGAAGGTTTTACCGATATCGGCGGTGGGGCCGGTGAGCATGATGATATTGTTGGCGGCATCTTGCAGTGCAAAACGCAGGGTGGTGCGCAGGCTGCGCAGGCTTTCTATGGCGGGATCATCGGGCGCGCTTTGCGCCAGCACATATTTCGCGCCGCGCCGGCTGCCCAGCCGTGGCGTCTTGGCGCCGCCGGCCAGCACGCGCGGCACCGTGGCAAATACATTCAGTCCCAGCGAAGATTCGATATCGTTGGCTGCCTTGACGCCGTTACGCATCAGGCCGCGCAACAAGGCCAGGCCTATCCCCACCAACAGGCCTATCAGACCAGCCACCACCAATACCAGCGCGCGATTCGGCTTGACAGGCAGTTCGGGCACCATGGCGGTGTCGACCATGCGCACGTTGCCTACTTTGCCTTCCTTGAGCAACCGTAGTTGCTGGGCGCTGTTGAGCAGGCCAGCATATAGCTCGCCATTGACCTTAACGTCGCGCATCAGGTTGAGCAATTGCTGTTCCATCTCAGGCATTGCCTTGATATGTGAGGTCAGGCTGGCGACCTCCTTTTCCAGGGCGTTGGTCTGACTGTTCAGGGCGACGATAGTGGGGTGTGCCGGGCCAAACTGCACCGCCAGTTCGCGGCGTTTTTGTTGTAGATCGAATAACTGGGTTTGCATGGCCACCAGTCGGGTCAGCGACAAGTTGCCTTCGGTGGTCAGATCGAAAGTGCCATGTTGATCGCGAAAGGCTGTGTATTTGTTCTCGGCGGTATCCATCTGGCTGCGCAGTTGTGGCAGGAAGCCCTCAAGGAAAACCAGTGATTTTTCCGCTTCGGCAGCTTTGCGTTCGGTATTTTGCTTCACGTAGGCCAAACCTATGGCATTCAATATGTTGGTGAGTTTCACCGGGTCGGGGCCGTCCAGTATCATGGACAGCACGCCTGACGGCTTGCCTATCTCGTCTATGACCAGCCTCTTTTGCAGGTCCTGGATGATGTTTGCGCGCGAGCGCCGTATCAGCGTAAAGCGCGCCTCAGGCTTGGCATTCAGGCTGTTGATCAGGATGACGCCTTTTTGCGCTTCCGCATTGATCTCGCTTGCCACACCAACTTTGCCATTGGCCAGCAATTCGTTATCTGGGCCGCGTAGTTCATATCCTGACTGAGTGGTGGTCAATGTCAGCTTTTTATTTTCCAGATGGTTGGGCACATCAAGGCGCCCGACCTTGATCGACTCTGTGCCCCATACGTAGCCACCCAGCTCATAACCGCCAATTTTGAGCAGATGCGGGCTGGATAGCCCATCGGCATGTTTCGCCAGCCAGGCTCCGACTATGGGTAGATAGTTTGGCCTGGTTTCAACGTGCAACTGCAACCGGTCGCTGGCTTCGCCTATCACCAGGCGAGATCTGAGTATTTCAATTTCAGCGGTGGCCGGCGACTGAACGTCGAACACCGCTGATAATTCGCCAAGCAGGTTGTTACTAGGGGTGGTCGGATTTTGCTCAACCTGAACAAGAATGTTGGACTGATATATCGGCTGGCTGAACAAGGCATAGGCTCCACCCAGCAGCAAGGCCGTCATCAGCACACTCAGTATCAGCCAGCGTGCATTCAGCAAGGTATCCAGCAGGCTCAGAAAATTGATGTCTTCATTATTGGCAGGCTGATAATAAGGTGGGTAGCCCTGCGGGAGGGGTGTGGGTAACGCTTGCCCAGTAGTGGCAATGGCATATGGCTTGTTCATGTCGTGGCTGCTCATCGTGTCATGTCCCGAGTGGTGCTGATGGCCCCATAGCTGGGCAGTAGCATGCTGATAACGCGGTTCCAGCGCACAATCGGAGCCGGGTCAACAAAAACCATATCGCGGGCTTTCAGCTCGAACTCAGCCGCGAGTACGTAGGCGGTTGGCACGCTGGCATCCAGATGGTAGATCTCCGCATTGCCAGTGGCGCCTTTGCGTATTACGTACACTTGGCGCGCATTGCCAGTTTCCGGGCTAATGCCGGCGGCTTCACCCAGTGCCTGGGCAAGCGTCAACTCGCCGTCTATCAGGGTCTGGGCGCGAGGCGTGTGCACGTCGCCCATCAAGAACACTTTGGAGTCATTCCGGTTAATGACACGCAGCAGATCGCCATTGGTCATCAATATCTGAGACGGATTCACTCCCTTGCGGACCAGTTGCGGCATATTGATATGCGTGGCTATGCCATTGCGGGTCAGTATCACGGAGGACCTGTCTGCGTCTGGCGTCAGGCCGCCGGCCCGGTTGATGGCTTCGGGCAATGTCATCGGAATGTCGTTGATGGTCAGCAAGCCCGGCTTGTGTACTTCACCGTCTATATAAATGCGGCTATTCCGGTAGGCCTGTATGCGCACCGTCAATTGCGGATCACTGATATATTGCGCCATCCGCCGGGTCAACAGCGAACTGACTTGGTATTCGGTAAGGCCGGCTACCTTGACAGCGCCAACAAAGGGGAACTGGATCAGGCCATTGGGATTGACGTTATAGCCATTGCCAACGTCAGCGATATTGCTGGCATCGGTTGCCACGTTCGACCCTGCCATGGGCAGTGCCAGTTCAGGGTGATTCCATACGACGATGTTCAATACATCACCTGGGCCCACTTTGTATTCGGTGGCAACGCCAAACAAGCGCTTGATATCCTGATCAACCTCGGTGCTTTGCAAGCTGCGCTGCTCTTCGATCAGTTGCGATGAAATTGTCATCAGCGCGCCGGGAGGGGCGCCTTCTTCCTTGAGTGCTTTGGTAATATCGTCTGGCTTGCCCATGTACATGCCGGGAGCCATGCTGCAGGCCGAGAGCAAGGCGAAGGCGCAAATCATGGCGCCGATGGCTGCCAGACGCGATCGCGCGCGCCGTTTAGGAGAAAGAAACAAATCTTTCATGGGATGCATCGTGCATGGATTGATATGGCAAGGCATGGTTATCTCTTCCTCAATCACTGACTGTTTTTGTAGGGCAAGTACGGCGGTGATTGAGCAAGCAGGTATTGCTGGAAGCAGCCTCGTGCAATACCAAGCGTTGCAACACTTTCGTCTTGTTTTCAACGATGTGTAACTTTTAGCAGGTATTGCTTTTAGCCAGCCATCAGCTATAAGAGCTAAGCCAGCGGTTGTAAGCTGGATTGGGTAGGCTTTATTAGGGCGAGCAAGCAGCTACGATGACATCTGGGTCATAGCGGCAGAAGCTTGATTTTGATGAAGATTGACAGCAGGAACCTGGCCGAATCCAGATAATTATTATTGAAAAATTGGCTGTCGGTCTCTGGTTGGACGCCGTCTGCGAGGCACGCGAGTCAAGGCCGATTACGCCATTTGGCCCATGGGGTTCTGGCGGGATTTGTTACGGTTTCGGAGGCAAGCTGGCGGGTGGGGTTTCGGTATTGCACAGAGGGCGCACTACGGGTGCAACAGTAACTTGTTTTTCTTCAAGTATCCATTCGCGCCATATTGCTACCAATAGCGCCATGAGCACGGGGCCTATGAATAAGCCTACCAGCCCCATGGTTTTGACGCCGCCTATCAGCCCAAAAAAGGTGGGCAGGAAAGGCAGTTTTACCGGGCCGCCCACCAAGCGGGGGCGCAGGGTTTTGTCGACGATGAACAGTTCTATGGCGCCCCAAGCGAACAGGCCCAGCCCGGCCATGGCGTGGCCGGAACCCACCAAATAAAGAGAAACCAGTGAAAATGAAAGTGGCGCGCCGCCGGGTATCAGGGCCATGAAGCCTGTGGCTACACCCAGCAGCACGGGCGAGGGCACGCCTGCGACCCAGTAGGCAACGCCCAGTACCAGACCCTCACCTAGCGCGATCAGGCCCATGCCGGTGACGGTGGAGTTAATGGTGGCTGGTACTACGCGTGAGAAGCGCTGCCAGCGCGTGGGCAATATGCGTTCACCCACGATATCGAGCTGGCCCAGTATGCGTATGCCGTCTTTATAGACAAAAAACAAGGTGATCAGCATGAATAATACGGTAAGCAGCAGACGGAAGATATCACCGGTGGCGGTGAGCAGCATGCGGTAAATATTGCCCAGATGCTCGCCGCTGACCATTTCCACTACGGTGCCCAACGCATGCGGTTCGCCAAGGTAGACGGACCAGTAGCCGGCCAGCCGCTCTCCGACCAGCGGCAGCGCTAGTATCCAGGGTGGCGTAGGCATGCCATTTCGGTTGGCTGCCAGGGCCCAGGCGATAAAGCTGCTGGCTTCCTGAATGGCATAGGTCAGCGCCATTGACAGCGGCACGATCAGCACCAGTATGACGATCAGCAAAGCCAGCGATGCCGCGAGCGTGGTACGGCCATTGCAGCGCTTCAGTAGGCGGCGATACAGCGGCCAACTGGCCAAGCCGACAATAAGCGCCGCCAGCACCGGCACCAGAAAGCCGCTCAAGAAGTACAGCCCAGCCAAGATAACCAGCAGCAGCAACCAGCGGGCGATCAGGAAAGCGGGTAAAACAGGTTGCATAGTTGACGTTTTTCTTGAGTTCGGATGGGACGCATTTGGGAACAAATGGGCATGCGAGGTTTCGACGATATCATGGAATGCCGCAAACTCACATCAATCGTTCCCCTCTCCCATACCTTTTGGCGCCACCGCACGGGATTACCCTAGGCTTTAGCCGTTGCTATCAATGGCACGATTTTGACTACAATAAACGATAGCAATCAACTGGCTACGCCGGGCTTCGCCTGCAAGCGGCCAGGGTCCAGAAGACTTGCATGAGCCGTATTGTCACCATGTTGTTGAGGTGTGCTGTTGCGTTATTCATGTTGTCCGCACATGCCCAAGATACCTTGAAACCAAGAATAGGTGTGCTGGCAGACATGTCGGTAACTTATTACCGATATTTCAGGAAAAGGTTCCGCTGTTGCTGCCCAGATGGCCGTCGAGGATTTCGCGGTAAAGTACCCAAAAATCCAGGCCGATGTCGTATCCGCCGATCACCAGAATAAAACTGACGTGGGCCTGGCCATTGCACGCCCAACAGCATCATTTCCAAAAATGGACAAAATCTTCTCCGCCACGCAATAAAAAAGCCACTATTTCTAGTGGCTTCATATCTTTGAATAACAGCGTATTCATTGGCGGGCAGGGTGAGATTCGAACTCACGGTACGCCTAAACGTACACTGGATTTCGAGTCCAGCGCATTCGACCACTCTGCCACCTGCCCTTTTTGCTGAGATCAATATGCTGTCTTGCGGTTGCCCGGCCAACTGCCATATTGCTTGCCTGTAAAGCCTGCTTCGAACTGGTCGAGGTTCGAACGCATATCAGGCAAGTCCGCTATTCTAGCAAGGAAATAAAAAAACTCATAATTGCTGGCTTTTCCTGGCTCTGGCGCAACTGCATTATGGATAGAACGGTACACTGATACCGCAGCATTGCGTTAATTTTGATTCACCTGACAAAGGAATAATATGCTTACTGGAAAACGTGCGGTCATTACGGGTTCGACTAGCGGTATTGGGCTGGCGATAGCTCGCGAATTGGCTTCCAATGGCGCCAACGTGGTGATCAACGGGTTCGGCGATGCGGCCGCCATCGAAAAAGAGCGGGTTAATCTGGAACTCGAATTCGATATCAAGGCCTACTATATCAATGCCGACCTGATGCAGGCCGGCGCTACGCGTGACTTCATCAGTGCGTCGGCTCAGGCTTTGGGTGGTATCGATATCCTTGTCAATAACGCTGGCATCCAGCATACCGACCTGATCGAAGATTTCCCCACAGATCGCTGGGACGCAATCATCGCACTGAATCTGTCCGCAGTGTTTCATGGTACGGCAGCGGCGTTGCCCTATATGAAAAAGCAGGGGTGGGGCCGCATCATCAATATTGCGTCGGTGCATGGCCTGGTTGGGTCGGTCAATAAGTCAGCCTATATCGCCGCCAAGCATGGGGTGGTTGGCCTGACCAAGGTGACGGCGCTGGAAAATGCGGGCAATGGTGTCACTTGCAATGCCATTTGTCCGGGTTGGGTGCGCACGCCCCTGGTTGAAAAGCAAATCGACGCATTGGCGCAAAAATCGGGCATCAGCGTTGAAGACGCCGCCATAGAAATGCTGACTGAAAAACAGCCATCGCTGCAGTTTGTCACGCCCAAACAGTTGGGGGGCGCGGCGGTATTCCTGGCATCCGAAGCAGCTGACCAAATGACGGGCACCACGCTGACGCTGGATGGCGGTTGGACGGCAAGGTAGCAGGTTGGGGGTTCCCACTGTTTTTTGGCGTTGTTTGCCGGATTGCGCGCTTCACGTTCATCCGACTTACGGTTTGCTTTACTGATCAACAAGAAGGAAAGGCGAAATGTTGTTGTTACTGTCGCCGGCAAAAAAGCTGGATTACGACTCTTCAGTTAGAACCACGCTGCATACGCAGCCCTTGTTCGTCGAGCAGTCCAGCCAACTGATAGCGGTGCTTAAAAAAAAATCCGCAACTGAAATTGCTGGGTTGATGAAACTCAGCGAGGCATTGGCCAAGCTGAATGTCGAGCGCTATGCTGCCTGGGAACCCACGTTCAGCCAGGTTAATTCCCGCCAGGCCATATTGGCATTCAATGGCGATGTCTACGAGGGGCTGGACGCCAGCAGCCTATCGGATGCCCAGCTGAAGTGGGCGCAAGACCATGTGGCTTTGCTTAGTGGCCTGTATGGCGTGCTGCGCCCACTAGACCTGATGCAGCCTTATCGTCTGGAAATGGGTACACGCTTGCTCACCGGCAAGGGGAAAAACCTGTATGACTTCTGGGGCGGCGACATCGCCCAGTACCTGAACCGTCATTTTGAACGGCTGGCAGAGGGCAAGGCAAGAATCGCCCAGCCCGTCGTGTTGAATCTGGCTTCTGAAGAATATTTCAAATCGGTAGATCGGAAGGCGCTGCAAGCCAGAGTGGTGCAATGCGTTTTCCAGGACTTCAAGAACGATGCCTGGAAAATCATCAGTTTTCATGCCAAACGCGCGCGCGGCCTCATGGCACGTTACGTGATCGAGCACAAAATCAATAATCCGGCGAAGCTGCATAGTTTTGATAGCGAAGGCTACAGGTTTGAAGCATCCGTTTCAACGCCTGACAAGCTGGTATTCAGGCGGGCAGCGTCGGCGTGATGCCGATAGCCGGATTACGTTGCGTTAATCTGGCCTACGCTCAAGCCACTGCCACGCCGCGCATTTCCTGGCGTATCAACTGAGCAGCCTTGACCATTTGCCGTAATGGGTAGGCCAGCGTGGCTAGCTCGCCTTCGGTCTCGATGGATAGCGGCGGGTTGGCGTCGCGGTCGTCCAGGTATGCGCCTACTGCGTCCAGCGATTTCTGTATCCCCTCGGGCACTGTCTGCAGGCTGGCCAGGATGGGAATGGCGGCACTGATTTGCGATGCCAGGACGTGGTACTGGATCATCAGGTTGTTGAGTTCTGGTACGTTCTTCTGGCGCTTGATGGGTTCGTCCATCATGCGGTAAAACGCCGAAGTGTAGTTGCTGAAAGCGACATAGACATTTTTTCTAGCCAGCCGCCAGCGCATTTCGGCTTCATGCTGGTCGGCGTCCAGGGTGGCGTTGTGGCTTGCCCCGGCATCGCGTGCCCCTGCCAGCTCACGCGTGAGCGCCGCGTAATGCAAACCAGTGTTGAGCAGTTCACGATTGGCCTTTTTCACTGCACTGGCCAGTGAGCCCATGTAATTGTGTTCCCACCAAGGCAAAATATAGCTGCACATCAGCGCAATGCCGCAGCCGATAAAGGTATCGATCAGCCGCTCGCCTATGGCAATGTTGGTGGCGGGCGACAGGAAGTGAAAAACCAGCAGCACGAATACTGTATTGAATACGGCAGCAATCATGTAGTTGAGCTGTATGAGGCTGTAGCCCAGCACAGAGGCTGCTACCAGCACGATAAGATAAATGTTCGGGCTATGGGTTACGTTGAACAGCACAAGAGCAATCGCGCAGCCTATCAGGGTGCCGGCCAGCCGCCAGCCATTGCGTTGCCGGGTCAGGGCGAAGCCGGGCTTCATGATTACCAGCAGAGTCAGGATGATCCAGTAACCATGCATGGTCGAGCCTGGCAAGACTTCACTCAGGCTGGTATGCGCTATTACCGTGGTGATGCTCATTGCCACCAGAGAGGCCGCTGTGACCCGCGCGGCATACCTGAAGTGCGATGAGTCCAGGCGCAAGTTGCTGGTCAGCATTCCTATGCGCCAGGCGCGCCGCGACAGAAATCGATCCAGTGCCTTCTCCAGGCGCATGTCTACCAATACTGCGTCACTGGTGCTGCGGGTGTGTTCCGCCATGCGATCCACCAGCCGCGTAGCATTACGCAAGCGGCGCAGCACTTGCACCAGCAGTGCGTAGACCTCGGGTTCCTTTTCTGCAAGACCGTCCTGGCGGTATTTTTGCAGTTCGTATTCGATGGCGCGCAATTCGGCCTTGACGCTATTGCGTTCTTTAACGCTGCGGTTACGTGCAATATTCAGCGCAATATAAGACAGGTTGACGCCCAGTTTGTACAAGGCGTCGCGCGCGAAAATCAGCACGTCGCCGTCGGGTACGCTGCGTCGCAATGTGGCGTAGTCGGTATGTGTGGCCAGCAAGCTGTCTAGCAACGCCACCATATCGATGAATACGTTCAGTGCTTCGGCCCGCAGACGGTCGCCGCGTTTGTGCCCGCGCGGCAATTCGCGCAAGACCGTATCGCGTGCCGCTTGTTGTGCCTCGGTCATGGTCGACTGGGCATGTATCAGCTTGCGGTAGCTGGCTTCCAGATCGGCATTTACGTCGTAAAACTGTGATCGGGCAAAAATGTAGTCGGCCGTGGCGAACAGGGCCACTGACAGTACCTGTTGCTCTTCCCTGTGCCACAGAACCCGGTGCACCAGGAAACTGTATATAAAGTAGAACACCCCACCCAAGAATGAATAAAGCGTATGCATCATGACTTCGTGGGGAGCCAGCGGCGTGCGCATGGTCAGGGTCATGATAAGCAGGCAAGCAAAGCCCAGCAGGCCGCCTTGCTTGCCAAACACGGTAAACATTGAAAACACGAAACACAAGGCAGGGACCGCCAGCCAGATCAAGACGCTATGCGAAGAGGCCATGCCGGTAATGGCGGCGGTGATGGAGCCCAGCAAAATGGCTCCCAGCATGCCGTTGGTGCCATAGCGTCGTGGCCCGCCTGGCTGATCGATGATGGCTACACAGGCAGCGCCTATGGCTGCGATCATGCCCACGCTGTATAGTTGGAATACACCCACCAGAAGCAGGGCGGGCAGCATCACCCCTATAGCCTGGCGCAGGCCACCGAAAAAGTAATGGCTGTAGAAAAAGCGCTGTAGCTGGGGTATGCGTGATGCCATGCAAATAACCACGTTG
Organism: Alcaligenaceae bacterium; assembly: GCA_013416445.1. Classification (GTDB taxonomy): domain Bacteria; phylum Pseudomonadota; class Gammaproteobacteria; order Burkholderiales; family Burkholderiaceae_B; genus Pollutimonas. Next base: position 154,294 of record JACCER010000005.1, on the reverse strand, counting down.
TTGATAGGTGTGGAAAGTATAGAGGCAATCCTGCTCATGCATTCTTGTCAGAATGGCGGGCGCGCCCATTGACTTGGTCGAACGGCCGTTCTATTCTTGGCTCGGGAGACAAAAATGAGCGATAGAGAGCGATAGATTCAGCTTGATGCATAAAGTGGTCTTGGCCCATACCAACACATAACCCACCGCCCACCGTCCAAAAATTAAAAAGGCATGCATCTCTATGATTGCTGACTTTGAGTCGTTCAAGATCCAACTAAGCCTGTCCAAAATCGAGACCTGTCGAGAACTGTATCGCCAGAACACCGATATGATCCGCATAAAAAAAGAAGAAGTAGCCGTAAAGAATTTGGTGCGCATCATCGACTCAACCTTGCGCCTGACCTATGCGAAGGGCTTTCATGCCATGTCGTTGCGCGACTTGTGCGCCGATTCGGGCTTCAGCATAGGCGGCTTGTACGCTTATATCAAAAACAAGGAAGACCTGATCTACCTGATACAAAGCCACGGCTTTATGTTGGCCCGGCGCACCATACTGGCCTATACCAACGGCATCACCGATCCACGCGACAAATTACTTACCGCGGTAAAAGCGCATGTCTACCTTAGCGAACTGATGCAGCCCTGGTTTTATTTTTCATTCATGGAGGTCAAAAGCCTGCCCAAAAAGCAAAAACAGGAGGCCATTGCGGTTGAGCTGGAAATCGAAAGCATCATTTACGACATCATTGAAGAAGGCATGGCGGCTGGGGTATTCCGCCGGCTCAACGCCCATCTGCTGGCGTCGTTGTGCAAAGCCATGATGCAAGACTGGTATCTGAAACGGCGCAAATACCGTAACCAGGGCACGAGCGTTACCCAATATGCTGAATTTGTGGGCGATGTGCTGGGTAGTTACCTGAATCCACGTAGCTGATTTGCCTACATTGCTGCAACGCGGTAAAGTATCGCGTCGTCTCGCCCAATTATCCAGGGCGGGCCGCAAAAGGTACTGCGGTCCGGGTTATCCGCCCGGTTTTTGTGCCTGTAATACTTTTGCTGTTGGCCGCGTCACAAGCGTGTGTTGCCAAAGCTTCCGTTCTACCTCCCGCGTTCACATGAACGCTCGTGCTGTATTTCGACGAGCGCAAGTCGGTTCGGCAAGGTGTCTGGGTGGCATGGCTCCGTGAGCCATAAAGCGCCAGGTCATGTTGCTGCAGTCGGTTTTAGCTCGGGTCTTTACTGATCAGTCGGGATCTCAGTACCGGTTACGAAAGGAATACATAATGGAACTCAATGGCGCCGATATCGTCGTGCGTTGCCTGGCCGAACAAGGTGTTGAACACGTGTTTGGTTACCCCGGCGGCGCAGTACTCTACATCTACGACGCAATTTACAAACAAGACAGCTTTCAGCACATACTAGTGCGTCACGAGCAAGCCGCCGTGCATGCCGCCGATGCCTATTCACGCTCGTCCAATAAAGTGGGCGTTGCGCTGGTCACCAGCGGTCCGGGCCTGACCAATGCCGTTACGGGTATCGCCACTGCCTACATGGACTCCATTCCCATGGTGATCATCAGTGGTCAGGTGCCCACCCATGCCATAGGCGAAGATGCATTCCAGGAATGCGACACGGTTGGCATTACGCGCCCGTGCGTCAAGCATAACTTTCTGGTGCGCGATATCAAAGACCTGGCCGAAACCATGCGCCGCGCCTTTTACATCGCCACCACAGGTCGTCCGGGCCCTGTCCTTGTCGATATCCCCAAAGACATCACCATTGCCATGTGCAAGTATGCGACGCCGCGCTCAGAAGTCAAAATGCGCTCGTATGCGCCGGTGGTCAAGGGGCATCAAGGGCAAATCAAGAAAGCCGTGCAAATGCTGCTTTCCGCCGAACGCCCCATGATTTATTCCGGTGGCGGCGTGGTGTTGTCCAATGCCTCCGCCGAATTGCGTCAATTGGTGGAGTTGGTTGGCGCACCTTGCACCAACACCCTAATGGGCCTGGGCGCCTTCCCAGCCAGCGACGACAAGTTCGTGGGCATGCCTGGCATGCACGGTACTTACGAAGCCAATATGGCCATGCAGAACTGCGATGTCCTTATTGCTGTGGGGGCGCGTTTCGACGACCGGGTTATTGGCAATCCCAAGCATTTTGCGCAAAATCCACGCAAAATCATACATATCGACATCGATCCATCGTCCATATCCAAGCGCGTACGTGTCGATGTGCCCATAGTCGGCAATGTCAAAGACGTACTGCAAGAACTGAATACGTTGTACGCGCAGGCTGCGGCCGAAACCCAGCCCAACAAGGCAGCGCTGGATAAATGGTGGCAGCAAATCAATACCTGGCGCGGTAAACAGTGCCTGGTCTACGAAAACTCCGATACGCTCATCAAGCCACAATTTGTGGTGCAAAAGTTGTGGGAAATCACACACGGCGAGGCTTTCGTCACTTCCGACGTGGGCCAGCATCAAATGTGGGCGGCTCAGTATTATCCTTTCAACGAGCCTCGTCGCTGGATCAACTCTGGTGGCCTGGGCACCATGGGTGTGGGTTTACCTTATGCCATGGGCGTGCAAATGGCCAATCCCGATAGCCAGATCGCCGTGATTACGGGCGAAGCATCCATACAAATGAATATTCAGGAATTGTCCACCTGCAAGCAATACCACCTTACACCCAAGGTGCTCTGCCTGAATAACCGTTATCTGGGCATGGTGCGCCAGTGGCAAGAAATTGAATATGGTTCGCGCTATTCCGAATCGTACGTTGACGCCTTGCCTGATTTCGTCAAGCTGGTCGAAAGTTATGGCCATATCGGCATGCGTATCGATAAGCCCGCTGATGTCGAACCCGCCATCCGCGAAGCGTTCACCAAGTACAAAGACAGGCTGGTATTCATGGATTTCATTACGGATCAAACCGAAAACGTGTGGCCTATGGTGAAAGCGGGTAAAGGCCTGACTGAAATGCTGCTCGGTTCCGAAGACCTATAAGGAGATCCCCATGAAACACGTAATTTCTATCCTTCTGGAAAACGAACCGGGTGCATTGTCGCGTGTCGTGGGCCTGTTTTCGGCCCGTGGCTACAACATTGAAACTCTTACGGTAGCGCCAACCGAAGATCCTACGCTGTCGCGCATGACCATAGTCACCAATGGCTCTGAAGACGTCATCGAGCAAATCACCAAGCACCTGAACCGCCTGGTTGATGTGGTCAAAGTGGTTGATTTGTCTGAAGGCCCGCACATCGAGCGCGAGCTCATGCTGATCAAGGTGCGCGCGGCTGGTAAAGAGCGCGAAGAAATGAAGCGCATGGCCGATATCTTCCGTGGCCGCATCATTGATGTCACCGACAAGGTCTACACCATAGAACTGACCGGCAACCAGGAAAAGATATCCGCCTTTATCGGCGCGCTTGACCGTAGCGCCATCCTGGAAACGGTGCGTACCGGTGTCTCGGGCATAGGCCGAGGCGAACGCGTTTTGAAGCTGTAATATGCGTTGGATTACAACGCGGCATTAATGCCGTGGTTTGTAGGTCGGGTTGGCGCAGCGTAATCCGACATCCAGCGCAGCCGATTTAATAATCTGATATAACCACCCGGAACCTGGGTCTGCATAAGCAACAATTTCTCAAATACTGGAGCGCTTCAAATGAAAGTTTTTTACGACAAAGATTGTGACCTCTCCCTGATCAAAGGTAAAACCGTTGCCATCATCGGTTACGGTTCGCAAGGCCATGCCCATGCACTGAACCTGCACGAGTCGGGCATTAATGTAGTGGTTGGCCTGCGCAAGGGCGGCGCATCCTGGAGCAAAGCCGAAAACGCCGGCTTGAAGGTTCTGGAAGTCGCCGCAGCCGTCAAGGGTGCAGATCTGGTCATGATCTTGCTGCCAGACGAAAACATCGCTGAAGTCTATCGTACGCAAGTGGCCGACAACATCAAGGCTGGCGCTGCACTGGCTTTTGCACACGGCTTCAACGTGCACTACGGGCAAGTACAGCCTCGTGCCGATATCGACGTTATCATGATTGCTCCCAAGGCGCCTGGCCACACCGTGCGCGGCACTTACCGCCAGGGTGGCGGCGTTCCTGCGCTGGTTGCCGTGCATCAAGACAACACCGGCGCTGCGCGTGACGTGGCCTTGTCGTACGCTTGCGCTATTGGTAGTGGTCGCGCCGGCATTATCGAAACCAACTTCCGCGAAGAAACCGAAACCGACTTGTTCGGCGAACAGGCTGTATTGTGCGGCGGTGCGGTCGAACTGATCAAAGCTGGTTTTGAAACCCTGGTTGAAGCTGGCTACGCGCCTGAAATGGCCTACTTCGAATGCCTGCACGAACTCAAGCTTATCGTTGACCTGATCTACGAAGGCGGCATTGCCAACATGAACTACTCCATTTCCAACAACGCGGAATATGGCGAGTACGAAACCGGCCCCAAGATCGTTACCGACGAAACCCGCAAAGCCATGCGCCAGTGCCTGGCTGACATTCAAAACGGTGTTTACGCCAAGAACTTCATTCTGGAAAATGCCGCTGGCGCCCCTACGCTAATATCGCGCCGTCGTATCAATGCTGAATCGCAAATCGAACAGGTTGGCGGCAAGCTGCGCGCCATGATGCCCTGGATCGCCGCGAACAAGCTGGTTGATCAGACCAAGAACTAATCAATCCGTTAATACGCATTCGTGCAAGCAGAAAGCGCCCTCCGGGGTGCTTTTTGTATTGGTGCTGCTGATACGCGCAGGTTTTGGGGGCTGAGGCGCAGTTAGGGATGTGGTTGTTTGGTTTTTTTAGCAAAGTCGGGTGTGTCGGGGTCTGTTTCGGCTTCACGCGCTGCGCCCCTGGCGGGGTTCCCGTTACGATCAGCGCCATCGAGGCGTCCGCGGAACTCGCCCGGTCGGACCAGTGGTCCGACAAGCGCCGGGCTCAGACAGCCGCGGCCTTGCCTCCTCGATGGCGCTGACCGTAACGGCTTGCGCAAGGCGCCTGCACAGCCCCCGACACACCCGACTTTTTGCATAAGCGAAGCTTGGACCAGCATTACATTCCCGACCAGCCGCGCAAATAAAGCCAGCTACTCAGGCCACTAGGCCGCGTGCCGTGAGGCTGTGAGGCCGTCCAATTTTCTGTTACGCAGTTGTCTGGGGTGGGTGAAGTTCAGTGCGGCGGTAGGCGTGCGCCGCGTGCTGACGAAGGGAAGCCGGGGGGTGTCGTCGGCCGCTGTCCGAGCGCAGCGAGTTCGGCCGACGCCCGGCTGTACGAGGCAGACGCGGAAACAAGCACGCCGTGCCGCACTGAACTTCACCCACCCCAGATAACGTCATAAAAGCCAGATAACGTCATAAAAGCCAAATAACATCATAAAAACAAATACAACGTCACCAAAGCAACACAACACCGCCCGAGCCTGACAGCGTCGGTAACAATCGAGACCAGTGCTAAAAACCTTGAAACGAAAATACTTTAGGCATTTTTGCCAAAAGAGTTTTGTCGGATTGCATGCTTCTAAAAACAAGCTCGCCCATTTCGGTTATTCTTCATCCTACAATGAATAAACCTTCTTATCCCCATCCTATTATCGCGCGCGAAGGCTGGCCGTTCCTGGCTGGTATCGTGCTGCTGTCTATTATTGTTACGTTTTGGTCGGGCGCTGCTTCGATTCCATTATGGATAATATCGATTTTTGTCTTGCAGTTTTTTCGTGATCCCGCGCGTGTTGCGCCCGAGGGCGAACTCAACGTCTTGTCGCCCGCCGATGGCCGCATCGTGGCGGTCGAAGAGGTGCGTGACACCTATGCCGATCGCGATGCCATCAAGATCAGCGTATTCATGAATGTGTTCAATGTCCACTCCAACCGGGCGCCAGTAAATGGCTCCGTTGTTTCCGTCAATTATTTCGCCGGTCAGTTTTTCAATGCCGCACTGGATAAAGCATCGCTGGAAAACGAACGCAATGCCACCGTGCTGCGTACCCAGCAAGGTCATATCGTTACCGCCGTGCAGGTGGCTGGCCTGATCGCCAAGCGCATTCTTTGCTATACCAAGCCTGGCGATACGCTTTACGCAGGGCAGCGCTACGGTTTTATCCGCTTTGGCTCACGGGTAGACGTCTACTTGCCTCCCGGTTCGCGTCCCCGTGTCGCCATAGGCGATAAGGTCCAGGCCACCAGTACGGTGCTGGCTGAATTGCCCTCCGGCCCCGCCGATACCCAAGAGTAATTCTATGCCCAACTTCTCTTCGGACGAAACCCGCCGTCGCCGCAGCATCTATTTGTTGCCCAATGCGTTCACGACGGCCAACCTGTTTGCCGGGTTTTACGCTGTCGTGCAGGCCATGAACGGCCGCTTCGAAATGGCGGCCATTGCCATATTCCTGGCGATGGTGTTTGATGGAATGGATGGGCGGGTAGCTCGCCTTACCAATACGCAGTCCGCTTTTGGCGAACAATACGACTCACTCTCCGACATGACCTCGTTTGGCGTGGCGCCCGCCCTGGTCATGTATATATGGTCTTTGCAAAGCCTGGGCCGTTGGGGCTGGCTGGCTGCGTTTATTTATGTTGTAGGCGCAGCCTTGCGGTTGGCGCGTTTCAATACCAATATTGCCGTGGTCGACAAGCGCTTCTTCCAGGGCTTGCCCAGTCCGGCGGCGGCGGCGCTGGTGGCCGGCTTTCTGTGGTTGGCGGTAGATAACAAGCTGTCGCTGCAAACCGAAACCATCGCCTGGCTCTCATTTGGGTTTACCGTTTATGCCGGTATCGCCATGGTAACGAATGCGCCGTTTTACAGTGGCAAAAGCTTCGCCTTGGGCCGCAGCGTGCCGTTTTGGGTCATGCTGCTGCTGGTCGGGGTGTTTGTATTCGTGTCCAGCGACCCGCCCATCGCGTTGTTTGGCCTTTTTGTCGTGTATGGGCTGTCGGGCTGGGTAGTCATGCTTTGGCGCTGGCGCCGTGCCCGTGAACTGCTGCGTTTGCGGCAAGAAGGGCTGGACGAGCGCGAAAGCACAATTGCGCCTACATTTTCAGAACCGCATGTTTCGCCTGCACAAGAAGACACACCGCGTAACCCGACACTCAACGATCCAAAAGACTAATCAAACCAAAAACGGTCCCCGTCGAACATAGGGTCGGGGCCAGGGTGAAAGCGCGTTACCTTTACGCCGTCGTTCCCAAAGTAAACATACATTAGTGAATTCCAGGTATGGTTTTGCCGGTAGCGGTAACTCCATACGGTTTGACTTGATGACGGCAGGCCCACCGACTCTATCTTGGCAGGCGGCCCGAACTCGCAGCGCACCTGCTCTGGCGTCCAGGTGCCAGTGGCTAAAACACGGAAATGCTCGTCGGTAAGCAAGGATTGAATGCTGTCGGTGTTACCTGCTGAGTCTACGTTGGTGCCCCATGCATACTGGCCCATGGGCTGCATGCTCCAGATCAGCCGCTGGCCGCCATGTTGCGCCGGGCATGAATAATTAGGCTGGCCATACTTTGCTTCTACCTGCTGTAAAGACGAGCCAGAGGGCATGTCAGCCATGGTGGTGCAGCCGACCAGCATGCCTATGGACAGGGCCGAGACAGCAGCCTTGCCAAATCGCATCAGCGTAAGGGGTTTCATGAAAAGCTCCGACAAGGTTGAATAGGGTTATTTTAGGAGCATATGCAGTGTCTGGCATTGCGTTGGCAAGAAGGGCGCAAATACCGCGTTAGGCGATACCTGGCGATTCCGTTATAATGCTTGCTTTCCTTGGCAGCGTGCATATCAGTGCACGGCAGGTGCCCACGAAGAAAAACATACTTTTCCATTACTGCACGTCAGGGCACCTCGGCTCTGTCGCTTGTTAAAGAGGCTAAATAATGTCTGTTGCTGACATCAAAAAATCCGATATCGTCGCACAATATCAGCGTGCTCAGGGCGATACCGGTTCCCCCGAAGTCCAGGTCGCGCTGCTTACCGCACGTATCAACGAACTCACCGGTCACTTCAAGGCGCACATGAAAGACCACCACTCGCGCCGTGGTCTGCTGCGCATGGTCAGCCGTCGCCGGAAATTGCTAGATTACCTCAAGGGCCGCAATCCCGACTCGTATCGTTCGCTTATCGAAAAGCTCGGTCTGCGTAAGTGATACTCGGGGCTGGCTCCCCCTGATGCAACCGTGCATGCTGCGATTGATATCGCGGTGTGCACGGTTTTTTCCATTGTAAGGATATTCCCTAATGTTTAATAAAGTGAGCAAATCGTTTCAGTACGGTCAGCACACGGTAGTCCTTGAAACGGGCGAGATTGCTCGCCAGGCTTCCGGCGCCGTACTGGTTTCGATTCAAGATACTGTTATTCTGGCAACTGTTGTTGCAGCAAAAACCGCCAAGGCCGGCCAAGATTTTTTCCCTCTCACCGTTGACTACGTCGAGAAAACCTACGCCGCGGGCCGTATCCCCGGTGGTTTTTTCAAGCGTGAAGGCCGTCCTTCCGAAAAGGAAATCCTTACCTCGCGCCTGATCGATCGCCCTTTGCGTCCCTTGTTCCCCGAGGGTTTCTACAACGAAGTCCAGGTCATCATCCATACTGTGTCGGTTGATCCTGAAATCAATCCCGACATGGCCGCCATGATAGGCGCATCGGCCGCACTGGCCATTTCAGGCATTCCCTTCGATGGCCCCATCGGTGCGGCGCGCGTCGGCTATATCAATGGCCAGTACGTGCTTAACCCCACCAGCAGCCAGCTTGAGGGGTCCGATATGGACTTGGTGGTTGCGGGTACCGAAGCCGCTGTGCTGATGGTCGAATCCGAAGCCAAGCAGTTGTCTGAAGAAGTCATGTTGGGCGGCGTGGTGTTCGGCCACGAGCAAATGCAGGCTTGCATCAACGCTATTCATGACTTGGTCGCTGAAGCCGGCAAGCCGGAATGGGACTGGCAGGCAGCCCCCAAGAACGAAGCCCTGGCAACCGCTGTTGCGGCAGCAGCCCAGGAGCCTTTGCAGGTAGCCTATCAGGTTCGCGAAAAGCAAGAGCGCACCAACCAGTTGCGCAATGTCTACGCCAACGTCAAGGCCAAGCTGCAAGAGCACGCCGCTGCCAAGGGCGAAGCCATACCCGATAGCGTGATCGTTGAAAACATGCTGTTCGATCTTGAATCCAAAATCGTGCGTAGCCAGGTTCTTAATGGCGAGCCCCGCATCGACGGGCGCGATACCCGCACAGTGCGTCCCATCAGCGTTCGTTTGGGCGTATTGCCGCGCGCGCACGGCAGTGCCTTGTTTACCCGTGGCGAAACCCAGGCTTTGGTGGTTGCCACCCTGGGCACCCGTCAAGACGAGCAAATCATTGATTCCATCATGGGCGAGTCGCGTGACCGCTTCATGTTGCACTACAACTTCCCGCCTTTCGCCACCGGTGAAACCGGCCGCTTTGGTTCGCCCAAACGCCGTGAAATCGGTCATGGCCGCCTGGCCAAGCGTTCGCTGGTTTCCATGCTGCCAGAACCGCAAGACTTCCAGTACACCATACGCGTCGTGTCTGAAATCACCGAGTCCAACGGCTCGTCGTCCATGGCTTCGGTCTGCGGCGGTTCGCTGGCCATGATGGATGCAGGCGTGCCCATCAAAGATCACGTCGCCGGCGTTGCCATGGGCCTGATCAAAGATGGCGGAAAATTCGCCGTGCTTACCGACATCCTGGGCGACGAAGACCACCTGGGTGACATGGATTTCAAGGTCGCGGGCACGACGCAAGGCATTACCGCTTTGCAAATGGATATCAAGATCCAGGGCATTACCAAAGAAATCATGCAGGTCGCATTGGCCCAGGCCAAGGAAGGTCGCTTGCATATTCTTGAGAAAATGAAGGAATCCCTCGACGGTTCGCGCACCGAGCTTTCCGAATTTGCTCCGCGCATGCTCAGCATCAAGATCAATCCTGAAAAAATCCGCGATGTCATCGGCAAGGGTGGTGCAACCATTCGTGCGCTGACCGAAGAAACCGGCACCCAGATCGATATTGGCGACGATGGCACTATCACCATCTCCAGCGCCGATCTCGACAAGGCACGCGAGGCTGAACGCCGTATTAAAGAATTGACCGCTGACGTTGAAGTGGGCCAGGAATACGAAGGTCCAGTGCTGCGTTTGCTGGACTTCGGCGCTATTGTTCAGGTTTTGCCTGGCCGCGATGGCTTGCTGCATATTTCCGAAATCGCCAACTATCGCATCGCCAATATCAACGACGTGCTAAAGGTGGGCCAACTGGTTCGCATCAAGGTCATCGAAGCCGACGACAAGGGCCGTTTGCGCTTGTCAATGAAGGCTATCGGCGGTATTGAAGCCCAAGGTGGCCCACAGGCTCCTGTGGCAGCGCCGGAAGCTTGATGAGGTAAAGTCAGGGAAGCCCCATGCTTCCCTGGTGCAGTTAAAAAAAGCACCGTGCATTGCACGGTGCTTTTTTTGTGAGCATGACAGGTTTTGGATTACACCTTGGATTGCTATGGTTGTAGCCCTTCATAAAGCCCTACGAGGCGATCTTGTCGGCGAATTCTATTAGCCGCTTGGTCTGGAAGCGCACTGCGGCCTTTACCTCGTTGCTTAGCGCTCCCATAGTGGCGCTGGTGCCGTAAGGGTTGCCGCCGGCGGCAAATAACGCCGGGTCAGTGTAGCCCGGTGTTACGAAAAAAACGCCTCGAAACAATGTGCTTCGAAGCGAGTTTTAATAATAAGTCATAGTCTGAAAAGCTTGGTGCACCCACCCGGAATCGAACCGGGACGGCCAGTGGCCGAGAGATTTTAAGTCGGAAGATGTGTTCTGCGCCGGTAACCCTCTCAACTTGGATACAGCCCGCTGTGGCGGGTTTTCCTTGAGTTCTACATCTTGGATCATATGCCGGTGCACTACGCAAACTGCCCCGGTTCTCTTTCGTCTGGCTCCTAGCTGACTCCTGGAATCGGGGCTTTCTGGAGCCCCACATGGCAAAGATAAAACTGACCAAGAGCGTTGTTGACGCTGCAAAACAGCAGGGCAACGACATTGAACTTCGGGATACACTCGTTCCGGCCTTCGGTATCAAGAAGGCACATGAAGTTACGCGCCAAGATATTACCGCATTGATGAAGCGCATGAAGAAGTCTCCTATACAGGCAAATCGCGTCTTGTCCTGCCTGCGAAAAATGTTCAACTTGGCCGAATTATGGGGATACCGCTCTGACGGCTCAAACCCTTGCCGCCATGTACCCAAGTACCCCGAGAAAGGCTCGACCCGCCTTATCACTGACGACCAGATGGTCAAGTTGTTTGCCTATCTGGATAAGGCCGAGGCTGAAAAGCTAGAACACCCGACCTACCTACTTGCTATATGTCTGCAATTTGAGTTCGCAGCGCGAAATTCGGAATATTGTGCAGCTACAGCAGGATTGGCTGGACCTACCGAACAACCGTGTCGTGTGGCCTGACAGTAAGACCGGAGATATGTCCAAGCCTCTGAGCGAAGAAGCCCGGCGCCTGCTTTCCAATGCGCCTCGCTACGGGGATTCACCTTACGTCTGCCCGGCGATTCTCGATCACAAGAAGCCTCTCAGTTCTGATAGCTACTATCAGGCTTGGCGGCGCATTCTCGATCGTGCCGGCGTGCCAAGGATTGGCACACATGGCATCCGCCACCGCTCAACCACTGACATTGCCAACTCGGGGATCCCCGTCAAAGTTGGTATGGCATTAACAGCACACAAGACTGTTGCGATGTTCATGCGCTATGTCCACACTGAGGATGATCCCGTTCGCAAGGCAGCCGAGTTGGTGGCGAGTCGGCGCAAGTCGGTCGTCGGCATGCGCCAAGAACCGGAAAAGGTGGCTACATGAGCAGTGACCAGCGATTAGTCCCCTTGACCCCAATTGTCGTATCGCTGTTACGACAATCGACTCGGCAGCCATCCACGTTCGTGCATCACGCTGGTGGTTGGAAAAGTGTACCCGTTTCGGGTATAGTTTGGAGGTCAAGATGACGCGTGTGCTCAAGCGAAAGGATTTCGCACGCTGGCAGGCAAGCGAAAAGCTGCCTGATGCCGCGTTGTGCAAAGCGGTTCAGGAGATGGAAAGCGGTCTGATTGACGCGGACTTGGGTGGGTTCCTTTACAAGAAGCGGGTTGCCCGCCCCGGCAGCGGCAAGAGCGGCGGCTATCGCACACTGCTGTCGGCCAGGATCGGCAGCCGCTACGTGTTCCTGCATGGATTCCCTAAGAGTGACAGGGCAAACATCACGCAGGATGAGAAGAAGGCGCTGCAATTCGCTGGTAAGGTGTTCTGGGACTGTCTGCAGAGGCTCTGTCGAAGGCGTTGCAGTCTGGTGTGTTGGAGGTGAATTGTGAGCAAGCTTATTGAATCCCTGCGTGGTGACCTAGCTACGCTTCACGAAGCCGGAGCGATCAGCAAGGTAACGATGCGCGAGTTCGACGCGATCTGCCCACCGCCGGTGCGGGAGTTCAGCGCTGCCGACATCAAACGCCTGCGCGAAGCGTTGAAGTTCAGCCAACCAGTGTTCGCTCTTCATTTGCACACGTCGGCCTCGACCGTGCGTAAGTGGGAGCAAGGCGACACCCATCCCACGGGGCCAGCCCTCAAACTGCTCAATGTCATCGCCGATAAGGGCCTGCAGGCCATCATCTGATACCTGACAAAGGAGACAGGCATTGGCGACTCGGATTCGCTTCCGCTACGCGATCAGCGGCAGCAATCCATCCTGGAAACCGGTACGCGCCTTCGATGATGGCGAGAAGGTCTATATCCAGTTTCCGAATGGTATCGCCCAAGGTGAGCTGCCTCCGCTGTTTGTGATCGGTGCGCAGGGCGATGGCCAATTGGTGAATTATCGCTTTCGCTCGCCGTACTACATCGTGGATCGGCTAGAGGTTTCAGGCGCAGAAAGTTAGTAATTTGATAATTGCGTCCTGAAAGGAAAAGGCCGCTTCTGCTATAGCAGAAGCGGCCTTTGAATTGGTGCCCGGGACCGGAATCGAACCGGTACGATCTATGATCGAGGGATTTTCTTACCACTTCGACTTTCGCCGCCAGCACGTATGCTGTTCGTGGTCTGGAGCACGCCTTCACCATAGCTTTGCAGCCGTAGGTGCCCGCCGTCTGCTCTCTACACCTTCCCAACCTCATAAAGTTTGGGCTTGGCTCGGCGTTGGCTCGGATAGCGAAGTATCCAGGGCGTTCGCCGAATTTGACGGGCGTCACTTCGGGCGTTTCCCCCCGAAGGCTCAAATTGTTTAAGTCCCTTGCGTCTACCTATTCCGCCACCCGGGCTTTGGGTGCTGCTACGGAAATTTACTACTTTTTCCTGCTGGCGCCTAAATGCACCTAACTATCAAAATACACTACTAAACAATGCTTTGTGTTCTTGCAAAACCAAACCCAGCTTGCAAAAGAAAAGTGCTTGTTATTCAACTTAAGCCGAGCATTATGGCATAGTTTCTTGCTGCGCGGAAATCGTCAAGCCTCTGGTGTGCTTGCCAAGCACAGTGGCTTGGATGCGGTCGCGCCCGGCATGCTTGGCAGCGTATAGCTGGCTGTCGGCTTGAGCCAGCAGTTCCTGCGCGCTAAAGTCGGTACTATCCATCAAGGTGGCAATGCCTATGCACAGTGTGAGTCGTGGCCTGTCGGCCAAAGCATTGGGCAGATCGAGTCGGGCAACAGCTTGGCGGATACGATCGGCCACTACGCGAGCGTTTTGGGCGTTTGTGTCTGGCAGCAGGCAGGCGAACTCTTCTCCGCCGTAGCGCGCCGCCAGGTCGGCAGGGCGGGACACGCTGTTTTCCAGGACGCTGGCGATGGCACGCAGATAGCGGTCACCTACGGCGTGACCATAATGATCGTTCACGAGCTTGAAATGATCAAGGTCGATGATCAACAGGCTTAAGGGGGACCATCTACGCTGTCGACGTGCGAGTTCGCGTACGAGAGTCTGGTCGAAGTGGCCACGGTTGGCCAGGCCAGTCAGGCTATCGGTCTGGCTCAGTTTTTCCAATTCTTGGTAGGCTTGTTGCAATGCCCGCTTTTGTTGCGAAATTTGCTGATTGCCGTCTGCCAATTGGCGGGCCAGACGGCGATATCTGCGCAGCACCAAGTAAAAGATCAAGGCGAGCAGGGTTATGGCTACGCTTGCGGCTTGCAGCAAAACACGCTGGCTGCGCTGGGCAACGTAGCGCTCGATAAGTTGGCGTTCACCATTTTCATGCCTGGCGATGGAAGCCGAGGAGTCAATGGCCGCCAGGTAACGGTCAAACGCTGCGGCGATACGCTGGTGTTGAGGAGTATGGCTAAGGTAGAAGCGATAAGCGCGAGGGTACTCGTGCAGGGTATAGGTGGGTTCCAGGTCGAACAAGTCATGCTTGTAACGCTTTTCGATAAAAATGTTTTTGTTGAACACAGCCACATCAATATCGTCATTGCGTAGTGCCTGGAACAGCGCATCGCTTGTAAGCAATTTATCGTAAATAATTAATTGATTCAGGGGAATGATTTCTTTAAGTATGGGTTCGAGCGAGACCCCGCCAACGATCCCGACGCGGTACTGGGCCAAGTCGGTGGCGCTGTATATGGGTAGTTGTCGCCCCTTGCGGGTAATAGCGGCATAGTGGCTTTCGTAATAGGGAATAGTGAACACGCCATGCCGATTGCGCTCAGGTGAACGACTCAACGGAATAAATATATCGGCCTGGCCATCTTGAACTTGCTGGATTTTTTCGCCAACAGTGTGGTTCCGCCCGGGGATCAGTTCATAGCGTAGCCCGAGCTCTTTTGCAATAAAACAGAGCACGTCTACGCTGATGCCAGTATAAGTGTGTTGATCTTTGCTGTAGTGCGTCATGGGAGGGGCGTCAACGGACACCACCCGCAAAGGGGGGAGTGCGCGGAATTCGGCCAACTCCTGAGCACTTAGCTGGACTGGCGTGTGCAGTCGTATATATTGTGCGCCATCACAAGCTAGCGCAGGGCTGGTCGGTACGGCTAAAATGCCTAGGCTTAGTGCCATCCAGCCATAGCGTATGTAGCGGAGAAAACTGCGCCGATTTGCTCTCGACATGACGATATCTCGTGTGGGTTTAGGTAGTACTTGAACGGGGGTTATCTTTAAAAGCTGCTGGAAGACTGCGCGCCCTGGGCGGCACCATACACCCGACGCTTGAAGTCGTTTACGGCCACGCCTGGCGGCCTGCCAGCATGTGCAATATCTTCGGCGAAACGCGCATATCTATAGGTTCCATTGCCTGCCCCGGCAAAAAGACTTAAAACACCCAACTGGCCCGTGCCTGCACGCCGTGGTCTTGCGTGCGTCCGGCGATCTGGCCGACATAGCTGATGTTCACACGGCTGGTAGCGCTGGCCATCCAATCAACACCCAGCTCGGCCACCATGGCATTCTTGGCCAGCGGCGTACCCACAACGCTATAGGCGCTGCCCGTGGCAAAGCGCAAGTCGCGCGATGCATCCACATCGCCAAATGCATGACGCCAGCCCAGAGCAGCGGTGGCCTGCAGGCTGCCATACTTGCCCTGATCCAGCGTCAGGCCTGAGCGCAACCCCAGGGTGGTAAACGTGACCGCATCATTTGTGCTGCGCGCTTGTAAACCTACGAGGCTGCCGCTTTCGGTAAAGCCAGCCTGACGCAGCCACACTTGGGCTATGCCTGCATAAGGTTCCAGCTTGAACTTGCCCGCATCAATGCCGTAGCCCGCTTCGGCAAATAGCTGCGTAGACTGTGAGTGCGCGCTGCTGCTGGCCGTGCCCCAATCGGCATAACCCAGGCTGCGCCGCGTATCGACGTCATACCAAGACTGCGCCACCCCGCCCCGCAAGGCCCAGCGGCCTTGCCGTGAACCAACATAGGCCATCAAGTGGTAGCCCTCGGCATTGACCCGGCTGGCATCTGCGCCCTTAAAGGTCGAATCGGTAAAGCCAACGGCCAGACCGGCACGGGTGTTTGTACCCATAGCCGTGTCGCCGCCAAATAGCATCCCGCCCGTGGAACGGTCCAGCTGCCGGGCATCGCTTGTCGCGCCTAAGTGGCCCCAGCTACCCAGGGCCTGACCCCAAACGGCATGGCTGCCGCTAGGCGCGCTTTGCACTGTGGGCCCGGAGGCCGAACCCAGCGTTGTCGAGCCCGACTGCTGCTCGCCCTGGCGCGTACGCGCCAAAGCCGTCTGGCGCAGGAACCCGCTGGTATCGAACAACGCCGACTGGGTCGAGGCATAGATTTCGCCTGACAGCATATCGAACAGGCGCGGCGCGTCAGCAGCGTGCTCCAGGACGACAATATCGTTGTATGCCGCAGCGCTTATGCCTTGGCTGTCTGCCGCTTGTGCAACGGCGCGCTGGTTGCGCGACTGTGCCACGCTGGCAAACGACGTAGCGTTACGCTGCACCGACAAGGAAACGCGATTGCCCATAAAGGCCGCATCCAGATTCACAAAGGCCCGATCGATGTTGGCGTTATCAAATGTTTGTGCACCCCAACTGCTGGCTTCCAGGAATGAGAACTGACGACCCAAGTGCGATGCCTGCAAGCCATGCACTTCTATCATGCCGCCTTGAATATCGGCTTGGCCGTTGACCACCAACTGATCCACGGTGGCATCCGGCCCCAGCTCGACCTCAAACACCGACCCAGGCAACTGGGTATAGTCCCCTGCCACGGTCAGCGTGCCCACCGAATTACCCGGCGCCATGCGCCCGTACATGGCCGTCTTGCCAACCGTGCCGCTACCGCCCAAGGCCGCATCCTTTGCAACAGTCAGCAGCGCAGACGTGGCGATGGAACCATTGACCACCAGCTTGCCGCCAGTGATATCGGTGGCGCCCAAGTAGGAGTTCTGCCCCGTCATGATCAGGGTGCCAGCGCCGGCCTTGGCCATGCCGCCGGTGCCGCTGATGTTGTTGCGCCAAGCGGAATCGTAGCCTTGAGTATCTACCTTGAAATCAGACGGGAAAATGCTTTCAAATCGGGAGCCTCCGATGGGCTCACCAAACAGGATGGGGCCATTGATGGCCGTACCCAAGTCCAGCATGCCGCGCCCGTAAACCGCCTGATCGCCCCATGCCGTCAGCGTCGTGCTGTCGGCTGTAGTCAGTATCACCTCAATAATCTGGCGCGCTGTCATATACGGGAAGGCCTCGCGCAATACTGCAGCAGCACCTGCCACCATGGGTGCCGACATCGAGGTTCCTTGCTTGAATCCATAATTCCCGTAGGGGATGGTTGAATAAGCGCTCTGGCCATTGCCCCCGCCCGGCGCCGCAATACACCAGGCAGCAGTCGCCCCACACAGGTTGCTGTACGGGGCAATTACCCCCTGGGGGTTGGTGGCGACGGACGCAATCAGCACCCCCTTCAGGTCAGAAAGATCCCAGGACTCGGTTTCTTGCCGATCGGGGTCGGAAGCATCGGCCTCATCGACATAGGCGAATGTTGCAGCATTGTTAGCGTCAAAGTCCTCTCCTTCGTCTAAAAACCGATAAAGCGGGTTCGGGCCACCGGCCAGTTTAGTATTAGCCGGCGTGATCAGCGGAAACATAGCTGCTCCGGAAGGCATCGCCGTATACAAGCCTGGCTGAAGCGTCCGCTCGTTTCCCGCAGCAAAAACCATCACGATATCAGCCGCCGCTGCCGCTTTCAAACGTTCGTAATCAGAGTCGATATCCGGATCTACAGCCTGGAAGGCAAGCTCCTTATAACCCTCGTTGGGCTGCCCAAGAGGATTGTTCGGATCGGGTAGAAGACGCGGTGCATGCGTATTTGGCCCATAGCTGCCATTCAGTACCTTTGCGCCACCCTGTATGGCTTGCGCAAAAGCCTGGTCAAGTAGATCGTCGAAAAAACGGGTGCGCAGCGGCAGAACAGTGGCGTTATAAGCCACGCCATGCATGCCAAAGCCATTACGGCCTGCCGCAGCCAAGCCTGCCACATGCGTACCGTGACTATTGGAGCCGATGTCCAACTCAGAGCTTACATCCGTGGCGCCGTAGGCCGGATCGTAGTTTTGCAAATACGGCGACACGCGGCCACTGAATTCAGGGTGGTTGATATCAAGACCGCTATCGACAATCGCAATCGTGATGCCCTTGCCGGTATAACCCCACGAATAGGCGTGCTGGGCACGTATTAGTTCTAAGGTACGACTGGCCTTGAACTCTGCATCGACAAAGCTTTCGGGTGAAAGTTGTTGTGCCTGAGCGGCCAAAGACATGGCCGCCAAGGCCAAAGCCGCACAAACGCTTGCGCATACGGGTCGTAAAGGGAACAGTCTTATCATGAAATTCGCTATGTGTTATTAATTGTTAATTTGAACGCGAATTGTAATGAAAATACTAAGCTGCAAGCAGGGCTATCAAGCCTGAGTAGTGTCTTTTAATCATTTGTTACCGATAATTGTTAAAAGTTGGATTCGCGTCAAAGGCGCTTAATTCGACTTGCTTGGCTCGTTTTAGGTCGGCATGCCTGGTGGGTTTTCTATATTCTTTTACACCGGGGGCGTGTTTTAGGTGCGCAGGAGGCACCAGGTGAACATACCAATTACTAGAGCCTATTTGGCGGAAGCGGTGAGATTCGAACTCACGGACGAGTTACCCCGTCGCTGGTTTTCAAGACCAGTCCATTCAACCGCTCTGGCACGCTTCCGTTTTCTGAGTTTTACAGGTTGCGCATACACTGTATGCAGCCTGAATTTTATCGTTGCATTTGCATCTTTCAGAAGGACGTGAGTTTAGCCTATGTAATGATGTTTGTGTGGCCAAACAGGCTAGGCCTGGAAAAAATTTTGCTTAACGGGCGATAATAGTCTTTTTTGTGCTGTTCAAGGAGCTTTTATGAAGGCAGTGGAAATTTCGAAACCGGGTGGCCCGGAAGTGCTGGTGCTGGTGGATCGCCCCATGCCCGAGCCCAAGGCTGGCGAAGTCCTTATCAAGGTTGCGGCTGCCGGCATTAATCGTCCCGATGTCTTTCAGCGCAAGGGGCATTATCCTGCGCCTCCTGGGGCCTCCGATCTCCCCGGCCTTGAAGTCGTAGGCGAGATCGTCGGTGGGGACGTGGCTGCGACAGGCCTGGCGATAGGCGACAGGGTGTGTGCGTTGCTGGCGGGCGGCGGTTATGCCGAGTACTGTACAGCCCCTGCAGAGCAGTGTCTGCCAGTGCCTAAAGGCTTGTCTGATATCGAGGCAGCGGGCTTGCCTGAAACCTACTATACCGTCTGGAGTAATGTCTTTGACCGCGGCTGCTTATCGGGCGGCGAGTCTTTGCTGGTGCATGGTGGCGCCAGCGGCATAGGCACGACGGCGGTTCAGTTGGCCACCGCCTTGGGTCATAAAGTGTATGCGACAGTAGGCAGCGACGAGCGCGCCCGTGCTGTTGAAGGCTTGGGCGCGGTGTTGGCCATCAACTACCGCACACAAGATTACGTGGAAGAAATCAAGAAGGCCACCGATGGCAAGGGCGTAGATGTTGTTCTCGATATGGTCGCAGGCTCGTACATCAACCGCAATATCAACTGCCTGGCCGACGACGGGCGTATCGTGATCATTGCCTTGCTGGGCGGTGCTAAAGCCGAGATAGATTGCAACCATGTGTTGCGCCGTCGCCTGACCATCACAGGCTCCACCTTGCGTCCGCGCCCAGTGGCTTTCAAGGCTGACATCACCATGGCCTTGAAGCAGCATGTGTGGCCATTGCTTGAGGCCGGCAAGATCCGTCCGGTAGTGCATGCCACTTTTCCCTTGGCAAAAGCCTGCGATGCGCACGCCATGATGGACGCTGGCGAACAAATCGGAAAAATTATCTTGACGATGTAGATCGGATCAGGGTGTGGCGCGTAATCCGACGTCAATGACTGCGTAAAAGTATTGTAATAACACGTCGGTCAAAATACCGGATTACGCGCTTGGCGCCAATCCGACCTATAAGCCGTATTAACGTGCGCGTTAGCGGGTAACAGGCTACAATGCCGGGTTATCTAATTTTTTCTTCCTGGGCTTAATGAACACTGCTCTAATTCGTAAGCGCCTTGTCATAGGCAACTGGAAAATGCACGGTACGCAGGTCTCTAACGCCATGCTTCTTACGGGCTTGTGTGCGGGTATGGCGGTCGTGCATGATTGCGACATGGCTGTTTGTGCTCCCTTTCCATATTTAGGGCAGGTTGCTGCAGCCCTGCATGGCACAGGTATTTCCTGGGGCGCACAAGACGTCAGCAAACACGAACAGGGTGCCTATACCGGCGAGGTTGCACCTGCCATGCTTGTTGATTTCGGTTGCAAGTGGGTGTTGGTTGGGCATTCCGAGCGTCGCGCGCTTCATGGCGAAACTGATGGCCTCGTGGCTGAAAAAGCCTCGGCTGCCCTGAAAGCGGGCCTGGCTCCGGTGGTTTGCGTGGGTGAAACCCAGGCCCAGCAGCAGGCCGGGCAAACTCATGAAGTCATTGCGCGTCAGCTTGCTCCTGTGCTGGCCCTGGGCGCCGAGTCAGTCGCTAAAATGGTGCTTGCTTACGAGCCCGTCTGGGCTATAGGCACGGGTCTTACGGCCACACCGCAGCAAGCCCAAGATGTACACGCTTTCATTCGGGCGCAACTAACTGAACTGGGCGTTCCGCAGGTCAGGGTTTTGTATGGCGGCAGCGTCAAGGCGTCTAATGCACTCAGCTTATTTGCCATGTCTGACATCGATGGCGCCCTCGTGGGTGGCGCGTCGCTGGTGCCAGAAGAATTTTTACGTATAGCGGCCGCATAGGCCTCGGAGTTTTTTCATGCAATGGTTGTCTCCTGCTCTTCTGGCGATACAGGTCGTATCGTCGCTGACTATTATTTTGTTGGTTTTGCTGCAGCAGGGCAAAGGCGCCGACATGGGCTCGTCGTTTGGCGGTGGTTCCGCAGGTAGTTTGTTTGGCGCAACGGGCGCCGCCAACTTCTTGTCGCGCGCCACCAAATGGGCGGCCATCATCTTTTTCGCTTCCACAGGCGGCCTGGCCTATCTTGCGCATCATCCTGGCGGGAAATCCATACTCGATGGCGGCGTCATGCAAGGCTTCCAGACGCCTGCGCCTGTAACGGGTTCTGCCGTGCCAGCTGCGCCTACCGCGGCTGTGCCCGTGGCGCCTGGTGCGCCCGCAGCGGCATCACAGGCCGCCCCTGCGTCAACAGCCGTGCCTGCGTCAACAGCCGTGCCTGCAGTTCCTGCCACCGAAAAGCCCGCTGAGCCAGCACCGGCCACCGCGCCCGCTGAAGGTAAATAGTGTTGATCCGGGTCCGTGTTCTTCATGCTGGGCCCGGCCAAAAATGCAAAGTTAAATTCATGCTAGAATGCTGCTCTTTGCAAGCCGACGTGGTGGAATTGGTAGACACGCTATCTTGAGGGGGTAGTGGCGAAAGCTGTGCGAGTTCGAGTCTCGCCGTCGGCACCAAGAATTTAATCCAGGCTAACCTGGAAAATACAGAAAGCCCGCAGCTCTCTTACGAGAATGCGGGTTTTTTTGTCAAATTGCTTGATTTAGATCATGTCTAAGCAAGCAGGTACTGATAGGCAGAGCCAGCCTTATCAGTTTTTATATAATTAAAAAAATTAAATAATATATAAATCAATGGCTTATTTGTTTTTTGTGCTGTGATTCAGCGTACAGACTCAAGCTCAGCTCAAATGGCCAGATACGCTGAAATGTCAGTCCAGGTTGCCGTTCTATTTTTAGAATTGATTTAAATCAAGTTCAATTCCACAACTGGAATGATGCCATCATTGACTCGCCCATAGCCCTGAAATAGATTCAAACCAGCATTGTGGTTCCCGTTTTCATACGATAAGGGGTTCAGGCATGGCTCAGCGCATCATAGATCTCAGTCTGGCGATGTTGGCCAGCGCAATCAGTCTGTTGTTATCTTGGCCGTACTGGCGCAACTTCGAATACTGGCCAGAATCGCGCTTTATGTGGTGGGTTTACTTTGCCGTGGGCTTTGTACTCGCCGTGTACGTCTTCTATATTTTCCTGGGCAGCCTGCGCACCTTGTTCCTGCACGATGCGCTTGAAGCCGCCAAACGTGGCGAGCAAGAGCAGGACGGTATTCCCTCTGATAACGGGAGGCCTCAATCATGAGCTGCGCTGACGATAAAAATTGCAATGAAACCCGTACACGCCGCAAAGCCATCGTGGTGCTTGGCCTGATGCTGCTGATTTTTCTGGGGCTTTCAGCGGTTTCTTTCCTGGACTCGCGTAATCAGGTTACGCCTGATACGGTAAGTTTTGATACACACATGGCTGTGCAGGGAAAACGTGTTTTTCAGGCTTACAACTGTATGGGTTGCCACACGATAGTGGGTAATGGCGCTTATTTCGGCCCCGATCTTACGCATTTATATGCCAGTACGGGGCCGGCTTGGCTGGCGGCGTTTCTTCCTTCAGCTGCAAACTGGCCCGCCGAGGCGGCGCTACGCGCGCAATTGTTGAATCCGGCGCTGGCGGCCGATGCAGGCAGCAATACCCTGGAAGCCTACCTTAAGAAATACCCAGGCGCCGCCGAGCGAGTGCACAGGCGCGGTGGGCAAAGCAGCCATATGCCCAATCTGGCGTTTCGCAGCGACGAAGTCGGGCAACTGATTGCCTTCCTGAAATACACCTCACAGATGAATACCGAGGGCTGGCCGCCCAAGCCCAAAGTCGATGGCCTGTCGTTTCCGCAAGCCAGGCAGCGGGTCGGCCTGACTGGCGCCGGAGCTTTGGCGCAGCCAGTTGTTGCGGCTGCGGGTAGCGCCGTTAACGAAACCGGTGATCCCGCCACAGTGGGCGAGAAACTTGCCAAAGATTACGGTTGCATGGCATGCCACAGCAGCGCCCAGGAACGGCTGGTGGGCCCGCCGTGGGGTCAACTGTACGGCTCGCAGGTAAGCCTGGCCGACGGCACCACCGTGCTGGCCGATGACGCCTATCTGGCCGAGTCCATTCGGCAGCCCGACGCCCGGATAGTGGCGGGGTATCCGCCCGGCATCATGCCGGCTTATGCCGCATTGCTCAACGATGATGAAATCAACGCCATCGTGGCTTATGTTCGCAGCCTGCAAGGGGAACAAAAATGACGCATATCCGATATGAAACCCAGCGCTTGAGCTTGAGGTTTTTCATGCTGATGCTGGTGCTTTTTGTGATACAGGTGGGGTTTGGCTTGTTGTTGTCAATTCAGCACATAGACCCAAGTTTCCTGGCTGGGACCCTGAATTTCAATGTGGCCAGGGCCGAGCATTTGAACTTGGGCATTATCTGGATACTGGCTGGTTTTATCGGCACTATCCTGTTTGTGGGGCCTTTGCTGTCCGAGCGCGAACTGGCTGCCAGTTGGCTGATCAAGTTGCTTTTTTATGCGCTGCTGCTGGTTACCGTCTGGAATATCTGCACGCAGTTTCTGGCACAGCAGGGTATAGCAGGATGGTGGCTGGGCCAGCCCTGGCTGCACGAGGGGCTGGAATACCTTGAAGCAGGCCGGGTTGCCGATCTGGTGATACTGATTGGCTTTTGTATCCTCACGTACGTGGTGCTGCGCACCTTTCCACCCATTCGGAAATGGAACGAAATCCATTGGGGGCTGGGTCTGGGGGTCGGCGCGCTGACGCTGGTGTGGATATTTGGCCTGTTCTTCATCGAGCGCCTCGATCTGCAGGAATACTTTCGCTGGTATGTCGTGCATTATTGGGTCGAAGGCGTGTGGGAAGTCATACACATCAGTCTGGTGGGCTTTTTGCTAGTGCTGATGTTCAAGGCCGATGTCAAAGCCGTGGGGTATGCCGTGTTCTGGGGCATAAGCCTGGTGTGGCTCTCGGGGTTGTTGGGCAATGCCCACCATTACTTCTGGATAGGCACGCCCGAGTTCTGGCAGTTCTGGGGCTCGCTGTTCAGCGCCCTTGAACCTTTGCCGCTTATTTTTTGCTTCTGGCATATTTACCTCGATGCCCACCAGGACCGCAAGCCGCTCAAGAATGCACCGGCGTTCTATTTTATTCTTGGGTCGGTCATCCTTGAGCAGGTGGGTGCGGGCATTCTCGGTTTCACCATGACCTTCGCCTTGACCAATGTATGGTCGCATGGCACCTGGGTAACTCCCAGTCATGCACATTTGGCGTTGTTTGGTACTTTCGGCATGCTGGGCATTGCTGCCGCATACTATGCAATTCCCCTCATGCGCAAGGTTCCCGATTACGATCAGCGTCTCGGAAAGCTGTCTTTCTGGCTGGTCTTTACGGGCATGCTGGGCATCAGTTTTGCATTTGCCATAGGCGGTACTGTCCAGGTATTTGTATACCGTTCCCTGGGGCTAGACTGGTTTGGCGGTGATGTCTTCCCTGCAATGGGGTTTTTTCGCCTGCTGGTGCCTGTATTTGGTGTGGTTTTTGCCATTGGCACATGCCTGCTGGTGTTTGATCTGCTCACCTTGGGGCATCGTGTCCGTTATGCGGCGGCAACGCCTTTGCAGTCGGCCAGTCTTGGCAGAGGCGGAATTTCCTTGGCGCCTGCCTCAGCGTATGGCTACCGTCGCTGGGGCCGGGAACTTAGCGGTTACGAGACCGGTATCTGGCTTTTGGGCATGTGGGTATTCGGGGCGGTAATCACGCTGGGCTTGCTTAGTTTCAACCTGCCCATGGTACAGGCGGGTGATCCCACCTTGCCCTATTTGCTGGCGGGGCTGGGGTACCCGGGCTTGTTGCTGATTACCTTGTTGTTTGTATGGCGTTTTCTTAGTTCGCTAGAGGCGCGCAGTAAAGCGTCTGCATTGCCTGAAAAGCTTGTGGGGGCGGTTGCAACAGCCTGAGGCCCCTGAACGCGCCTAATGTTAACCTATACTGATGTGGGCAGGCGGCTGCCCACAAGCTAATTTATCAGAGAAGGAATGACACATGGACGTACGTGCAGCAGTAGCCACCAAGGCCGGCGCCCCGCTTACCATTGAAACGGTTCAGCTCGAGGGCCCGCGCGCTGGCGAAGTGCTTGTTGAAATCAAAGCGTCGGGGGTTTGCCATACCGACTTGTTTACCCTTTCTGGCGATGATCCCGAAGGCCTGTTCCCCGCCATTCTGGGGCATGAAGGCGCGGGCGTGGTGGTCGAGGTGGGTGCAGGCGTTACCTCGCTGAAGGCTGGCGATCACGTCATTCCACTATATACGCCAGAATGCCGCACGTGTTCGTACTGCCTGTCGCGCAAAACCAACCTGTGCCAGGCTATACGCGAAACACAGGGGCGTGGCGTTATGCCCGATGGCACCAGCCGCTTCAAAATGAACGGCAAAGAGGTGCTGCACTATATGGGCACTTCCACGTTTGCCAATTACACGGTAGTGCCGGAAATCGCGCTGGCGAAAATTCGCGAAGACGCGCCTTTTGAAAAAGTTTGCTATATCGGCTGTGGCGTAACCACCGGGATAGGCGCCGTCATCAATACGGCTAAGGTGCAGGCGGGTGAAAACGTGATTGTTTTCGGCTTGGGCGGCATAGGCTTGAACGTGATCCAGGGTGCGCGCATGGTGGGCGCAAACATGATTGTCGGCGTGGATCTCAATCCAGAACGCGAAGAACTGGCACGCAAGTTCGGCATGACCCATTTTGTGAATCCCAACGAAGTCGAGGGTGATCTTGTCGCGTATCTGGTCAACTTGACCAAAGGGGGCGGCGACCATACCTTCGAATGCGTAGGTAATGTCACCTTGATGCGCCAGGCGCTGGAAAGTGCCCATAAAGGCTGGGGCAAAAGTACCATTATCGGCGTTGCCGGAGCCGGTCAGGAAATCGCCACCCGTCCATTCCAGCTGGTTACCGGCCGGGTCTGGCAGGGGTCGGCGTTTGGTGGCGCGCGCGGTCGCACCGATGTACCGCAAATCGTTGATTGGTACATGGACGGCAAGATCAATATCGATGACTTGATCACGCATGTCATGCCTATCGATAAAATTAATGATGCCTTCGACATGATGAAGGACGGCACCTCCATTCGTTCGGTCGTTACGTTCTGATTTCACGTATGCATCGGGCCCGTATGCTGCGTTGCTGCGGCATATGGGCCGTTTTATTATCTGCGACAAATAGGGGTTGATCAAATGACGTTGCAAACCATTTCGCAAAATAAATGTTTTGGTGGGAAGCAAGGGGTGTATAGCCATGAATCGGCTGAAACAGGCTGCACGATGCGGTTTGGTGTGTTTTTACCACCAGCCGCAGAGCAGGGGCCGGTGCCTGTACTGTTCTGGCTGTCAGGCCTGACCTGCACAGAAGACAATTTCATTGTCAAGGCGGGAGCCCAGCGCATTGCCGCTGAACTGGGCATTGCGATAGTAGCGCCCGACACCAGTCCGCGCGGCCTGAACTACCCGGGCGATGCAGACAGCTACGATTTTGGCGTGGGCGCCGGCTTTTATGTTGACGCGACTCAGGCGCCTTGGTCGACTGGTTACCGCATGTATTCGTATATCACCAAAGAACTGTTCAAGCTGGTTACCAGCAGTTTTTCGGTAGAAGCCGAGCGCGCCGGTATTTTCGGGCACTCCATGGGTGGTCATGGCGCCTTGGTCATGGGCCTGAGAAACCCCGATCAATTCAAGACGGTTTCGGCATTTTCCCCTATTGTGTCGCCTACCCGCTGCCCCTGGGGCGAAAAGGCCTTGGCCGGTTATCTGGGCGATAGCCGCGATGCCTGGGCCGATTACGATGCATCATTGCTGGTGCGCAAACATGGCTGGTCAGGGCCGGCGCTGCTGGTCGATCAGGGCGTGAGCGATCAATTCCTGGAAACCCAGCTCAAGCCAGAACTGTTTGTTGCGGCTTGCGCCGAAGCCAAGGCGCCGTTGAACCTGCGCATGCAGCCAGGTTATGACCATAGCTACTTCTTTATTTCCTCATTTATTGAAGATCACCTGCGCCATCACGCGGCGCATTTATAACGAACTAGCCTTCGACAAGGCATTGCGCGAAAGTCAGGCGGTGTTACTGTTGTTTTTGTTGCCAGGGTGTACATGCGGCAGATAATGCCAGAATATCGCGGCAGCTACAAAGCCGAACGCGCCTGTCGTGGCTATGCCGGCGCCCAGGGACACCAGGGCCGTCATGCCCGACAAGCAAAACGGCCCCGCGCTGTTGCCGATATCAGCAATCAGGCGCCATATGCCCAAAAATTCGGTACGCCCGGCTACCGGAGAGGCGTCGGCTCCCAGCGTCATGACTATTCCAGAACCTATGCCATTGCCAAAGCCCATCAACAGGCATGCCAGCACAAAGCCGGGTATCTGATGTGTCAGAGGAATGATCAGTAACGCAGTCCCCAGGACTAGGGTGCAGGGCAAGGCTATCCACAGCCGGCCATATTGATCCATGACTTTCCCGGCGGGATAAAAAACCAGCATATCGATGGCCGATACCAGGCCGAAGATGACGGCGGTTGTCGTGGCGCTAAGCCCGATATTGTCGGCCCACAAGGGTATGGCTATCTGGCGCGACGCCCGCATGGCGGCGACCAATAATATGCCGGCTCCCAAGGTCAGGAAAGCATGCCTGTGATTGAGGGCAGTAGCCAGCATTTTTGGACGCGGGGCCACGTCAGTGCCAACCGCGGGCCTGGCCTCAAGCTCGGGTATGGAAAACGACACAATACCCGCCGCGATAAGGGCCACAATGGCGACCCAGTAAGCGCCAGCCAGGCCCATGAAATGCATTAATCCGGCTGCCGCAAAAGGGCCTATGAACATGCCTATGCGCTGAGTTCCGCCCAGGGTGGCGAGGGCGCGGGCGCGCATATACGCCGGTACGGCGTCGATAAGATAGGTTTGGCGGGCCAGATAAAATACCGAGGTGGCTATGCCTATGATCAGTACACCCAGCGCCAGTATTGCAGCATGTGTGGCGAACAGGCATAAAATCAGCGCAAGCACGCTAAGGGCAGAGGCGCCAGTCAGTGACAGGCGTTCGCCGTATCTGGAAATAATCAGCGCTGCTGGAATGTTGCTGACCAATGAGCCAAAGCCTATCAGGGCAACGATAAGCCCGGATACGGCCAGCGAGGCGCCAAGATCTATGGCGCTGAGCGCAATAACCGGCAGGATGGCCCCATTTCCTATGCCAAACAGTATGGAAGGCCCGTAGGCCGGGATAAAGATTTTTTTCCAGCTGAAGGCAGTATCGCTCATGTTTTTGCGGCGAGGTTTTTTGGGGCGGTCGGCGTTGGGCTTCGCGCTATTAGACTTACGAGCCTGTCGCTGTATTGTAGGTCGGATTGGCGCCGCCAGGCGCGTAATCCGACACTTGCAGTCCGTGGCATCCCCAAACTGCCATTTGAATTAGGGCCAGGCCCCACGGCCAGCCCTCCGCCTTTTCCCTATGGATTGAGCACCGCCGCCGAGAGATCTACGCCGTGATGTTTTTTATAAATACGGTTCAAATCCCCATTTTTCAGTTTGTTGGTCACCCATTGATCTATCCAGGCCTTTAGTTTGGGATTGTTTTTCTGCATGGCTATACCCAGCATGAATTCACCTTGCACGAATTTGATGACATAAGGGTCGGCGGTTTGCCTTTTGTTGATTTCCACGACATTGGGCCATTGTGTAGATACCGCAATGACCTGGCCTGATATGGCTGCCGAGACCAGGCTGGCGTCGTCTTCATAGCGGCGTATGTGGGCATTGCCTGCGTTCTTGGAGATGTCTGTGTCGTTGACCGTGGCGCGGGTAACGCCTATTGCCAGCCCTTGCAGGCCGGCATAGCTATTGATTGATACATGTTCCGGTGCGGCCACCAGGGTTTGCAGCGACGCATACGGAACGGAAAAGTCGACGACCTGGGCGCGCTTGGGAGTGATGGAAAGGCTTGCTATGGCAATGTCGGCTTTGCCGGTGTGCACAGTGGGAATGCGTGCGGCATTGGTGATTTGCACCAGTTCCAGTTGCACACCCAGGTCTTGGGCCAGTAGCCTGGCTGTGTCGATATCCGAGCCTTCGGGGCGCATGTTGGCATCAGGATAGCTGAATATGGGCACGCCTATGGCAATCGCAACCTTGATGGCTCCCGCAGCCCTGATCTTGTCCAGCCCATCGGCCTGGCTGGCGGCGCTCGTGGCCAGTAGTACTAGTGCAATACCTGATTTTTTGAGTGTGCTTGAAAATTTCATTCGTCACCTTCTGAGAAGCAAACCAGTTTCTTTGCAAATATCTGGGCCGGGCGCCGCCAGGCGCGTAATCCGACACCAGCATCGTACATCAGAGACAAAGCGCATAATCCAATATACTCGCCCCTAGGGATAATCATACGGGGAGCAGTTCAATACCCAGGAGCCAGAGCAGTCATGACGGTCAGCAACTCACAAAAACCGGCACAGCAACAGGTCAGCGTCGTGGCTGACCCCAACGAGCCAGTAAGCAACGAAGCCCAGGGTTTGATGGCACGATTGGGGCGGTGGCTGGAACGCGATCGCTGGCCGGTGCCGACAGAAACACTGACTTTGTTTTCTGCTCGCATGACCGATGTTGCCGCCAACCGGCTGGCCAAGCAATGGAGCCTGCGTTATATGGCTGCCGATGGCAAAGAGCGACGCGCTCTGCTGGCAGCGCTGGCGCAAGCCAGTGCCGGCCTGGAACCGCGCGATGACCAAGGTCTGCGTTTGTTTCGCCGCTTATATGCACAGGCCGATAGCCTGCATCTGCTGGTCGAGTTACGCGCCGACATCCTGCGTTGGCGCAATCAAGTGGCTGGCCTGGGCGTACTTGAGCGGGAACTCGAAGACCTGTTGTCCAACTGGTTTGATGTAGGCATGCTGGAATTGCGGCCTATTACCTGGGACTCGCCTGCCTCGTTGCTCGAAAAATTGATCCAGTACGAAGCAGTGCATGAAATCCGATCATGGGAAGAATTGCGCCACAGGGTAGCCGAGCAGCGGCGTTGCTATGCTTTTTTCCATCCACGCATGAATGATGTACCACTGATTTTCGTTGAAGTGGCCTTCGCTACGCAAATGGCCGACAACGTGCAAGTTTTGCTGGACCCAAAAGTACCCGCTGCCGATCTGAACAAAGCGCGTTGGGCTATTTTTTATTCCATTTCCAACACCCAGCCTGGCTTGCGCGGCATTAGTTTTGGCAATTTTCTGCTCAAGCGTGTCATCGATGCACTGGTGCAAGAGCTCCCCAAACTGAAGTCCTTCGCCACGCTGTCGCCAGTCCCTGGCTTTGCCGAGTGGCTGGGTAAGCAAGACGGTGACACCATGCAAGACCTGCTGCACGACAAACTTGATAAGCAGCAAGCGCTGGGCGATGCAGCCGCAGGGCTGAAATGGGTCGAAAAACTCAGGGCCGCGGCTACGACGGGTAAGGCATCTGAGTCCTTACAGCGTACGGGCCTGCGGCTGGCGGGGCTATACCTTAAAAGCATGAAGAATAATCAGCCCCTGGATGCGGTTGCGCGATTCCATCTGGGCAACGGCGCGCGCATCGAAAGGCTGAATTGGGCTGCCGACTGTTCGACCAAAGGTATTGCGCAGTCTTGTGGCATTATGGCAAATTACCTGTACGAGCTGGATCAGCTTGATGACAACCTGGCGCAATTGGCGGCAGGCAAACCCAAGACGGGACTGAGTCTACGATGGCGATAGGGCAATCCTCCAGCGGTAGTGTGCTGCTGGCTTACGAAGGTTCGATAGCGCTGGTTACGCTTAGCCATCTTGGGCGTTTGAATGCCATCAGCATTGCCATGTGGCACGAACTCACTTCTTTGTTTACCCAGCTTTCCGGCAATACCAGCCTGCGTTGTGTCGTGCTGCGCGGCGCTGGCGGCAATTTTGCCGCGGGTGCCGATATCCGGGAATTTCCCGAAGCACGAGGCGATCTGGCGGGCGTCATGCTCTATCACACTCAGGTGCTGGCTCCCGCCTTGGCAGCCATAGGTGCCTGTGTGCACCCGGTGTTGGCCCAGATCGAAGGTGTGTGTGTAGGGGGCGGCCTGGAAATCGCCAGTCAATGCGACCTGCGTATTGCTGGCAGTTCGTCGCGGTTTGGCGTTCCCATCAATCGTTTGGGCTTTCCTATGGCGCCCGATGAAATGCGCGGCTTGCTGGCGCTGGTGGGCAAGGCGGCCACACTCGAAATTCTGCTTGAAGGACGGGTGTTTGGCGCAGCCGAGACTATGTCCAAAGGTTTGCTGACGCGAGTATTGCCTGATGCCGAAGTTGCCGATGATGTCATGCGCACGGCACGCCGCCTGGCAAAAGGGGCGCCCATGGCGGCGCGTATCAATAAGCAAACGGTGGCGCGGCTTTGCGCGCAACCTGGGCCGCTTGCCCAGTCCGAGCTCAGGGCTTTTTTCAACTATGCTGAAAGCCGCGATCACCAAGAGGGTGTGAGGGCATTTCTGGCCGGCCAAGAGCCGGAGTTTTCAGGAGACTAATGTGAACGGCAACGCCAATTTATATGCCTTGCTCGAGGCTGGCTTCCCGGTGGATCGCACTGCTGTGGCCATCGAAACACCCGAGCGCACCTATAGCTGGAACGAAATAGGGCAGATCAGTGCCCGTATTGCCAATCTGTTGCAAGGGCTGGCGCTGCCTGCTGGTTCGCGTGTTGCTGTACAGGTCGAAAAATCGCCTGAGGCGCTTATGTTGTATTTGGCCTGTGTGCGCGCCGGGCTGGTATACCTGCCCTTGAATACCGCTTATCGCGAATCCGAGGTTGAATACTTTCTTACTGACGCGGAACCGGCCGTCGTCGTGTGCGATAGTGAAAACCTGGAATGGATGCAGCGACTGGCCAAAAAAACAGGCGCAGTGCAAGTCTATACGCTGGATGCCAATGGCAGCGGCAGCCTCACCCTGGCGGCGGCCAGCCAAGATCAGGCCTTCGAGACCGTGCAAAGCCTGCCCGACGATCTGGCGGCCATACTCTACACATCGGGCACCACTGGGCGCAGCAAAGGGGCGATGCTGTCGCATCTTAATTTGTCTTCCAACGCCCAGGTGCTGCACAAATACTGGGGTTGGCGCCCCGACGACGTTTTGCTGCATATGTTGCCCATTTTCCATGTGCATGGCCTGTTTGTCGCGTCGCATGGGGCATTGTTGGCTGGCGCCCGCATGATCTGGCTGCCTAAGCTCGATATTGATCAGGCCTTGCATTATTTGCCGCAAAGCACGGTGCTTATGGGCGTGCCTACCTATTATGTGCGCTTGCTGAACGACGCCAGATTCACCCGTGAATTGTGCCGCCGCATGCGCCTGTTTATTTCCGGGTCGGCGCCGCTGCTCAAGGAAACCTTCGACGATTTCAAGGCGCGCATAGGCCAGCCCATACTTGAACGTTATGGCATGAGCGAAACCATCATGCTTACGTCTAATCCCTACGACCTTGACTCGGGAGAGCGTTTGGGCGGCACTGTAGGGCAGGCTTTGCCAGAGGTTCAGGTGCGTGTGGTCGATGACAAGGGCGCTGAACTGGCTCCGGGGGAAATCGGTAATGTGCAGGTGCGTGGCCCCAACGTCTTTTCAGGTTATTGGCGCATGCCAGAAAAAACCCGCGAAGAGTTCACCGCCGATGGCTGGTTTCGTACCGGCGATGTGGGCCAGTGGGGGGGTGGCGCCGTGCCGGCGAATTATCTGTCCATCGTTGGACGCAGCAAAGACCTGATTATTTCCGGCGGTTTCAATATCTACCCCAAGGAAATAGAATTATTCATCGACGACCTGCCTGGGGTCAATGAATCAGCCGTGATTGGTGTGGCGCACCCCGACTTTGGCGAAGCCGTGGTGGCGGTGGTCGTACCCAGGCCCGGCGTACAGTTGGATACCAGTGCTATGCTGGCCGCCATGAAGTCTGGCATGGCTAATTTCAAGGTGCCTAAGCAAATTCATGTGATTCAGCAATTGCCCCGCAACACCATGGGCAAAGTACAAAAAAATATATTGCGTACCCAGTATTCGTAACATAGCGGACCGGGCTGGCGTCAAAGATGCCCATCCTGTTTGCGGTTTCGTAGGTCGGATTAACGCCGCCAGGCGCGTAATCCGACCTATTCCTCACAATTTATAAACCGCCGGTCCAGGGAACCGGTATTCTTGTTTCGATGCGATTAATTACATTAAGAATTATATAAAAACCAACAGATGCAAATCACGAGAGGAGACCTCATGAAAAAACAAGCTATTTATTCAGCTGCGGCGGCCTTGGCATTAACGGCAATGGCAATCGGCAGCGCGGCGCAGGCGGCATGGCCCGAGCGGACCATAACCATAGTTGTGCCCTTTCCGGCGGGCGGCGGAACCGATACTTTTGCGCGACCACTGGCCCATCAGTTGGCCGAGCAACTGGGCAAGGGCGTCGTCATTGATAACAAGGGCGGCGCGGGCGGTACCTTGGGCGCGGGCGTGGCAGCGCGCGCAACACCCGACGGCTACACTTTTTTCATGGGTGGTGCGCATCACGCGGTAGCGCCGTCCATATACAAAAAGCTCAGCTACGATATACAAAAAGATTTCCTGCCAGTTGCCATGCTCGCGCAGCCGCCGCAAGTGATCGTGGTCAACCCCAGCAAACTGCCCGTCAATAGTCTAAAACAACTGTTGGATAGTGCCAAAACCAATCCCGGACAGATCAATTTTGGTTCAGCTGGCATAGGCAGTACCCATCATCTGGCAGGCGAGCTTTTTGCCTTGAAAACCGGTATCGAGCTGACTCACGTTCCTTATCAGGGTGCGGGGCCCATGCTTACCGGCCTGATCACGGGGCAGGTCGATGCCGCATTCGATGGGCTGGGGTCTTCCGCATCGCATATACGCGCCGGCAGCATACGGCCACTGGCAGTGGCTGCGGCCAAGCGCTCGCCCTCCATGCCCGATGTTCCAACTGTAGCGGAAGCGGGTGTTCCCGATTACGAGGTATCGACTTGGTACGCGATGTGGGCGCCAGCGGGAACTCCCGCCGATATCGTCAGCAGAATGTCCGAAGAACTCACCAAGGCCTTGAACACGCCTAAAGTCGCTGAACTGTGGAAGAACAACGGCAGCGCCATCCCCAATCTTACTGGCGCTGATTTCGGTAAATTCGTTGACAGCGAAATTATACGCTGGGGTGGCGTGGCCAAAGAAGCGGGTGTGCAGCAGCAATAATGAAGGGGTGGTGCATTGAATAAAGGTCGGGTCAGCGCCACCAGAAACCGACAAACGTCACCAAAACCAGCCAACATCACCAGATCCGATCAGAATCACCAATAGCCACCGCAGCAGCGGTCAAGCCCTGGTGATGGCAGGGGGCTTGCACGTTAATCCGACAAACAACGTTGAGCCAGCGTCATTAACCTATAGATAAGGACTGGCCAGCCAGATCACCTTGTTGCGCAATCGTTTGCGAAAGGGAATCTGCGCCAGCCCCTGCAGTGTTACCGCATCGGCCTTGGCAATTTCTTGATCGATCAGATGCTCGATTTCAAGGGCCGTATTGCGGCTGTAGATCTCCATATCCAACTCGAAATTCAGCCGCAAGCTGCGTGGGTCCAGGTTGGATGAACCCACATAAGACCAGGCGCCGTCTATGGTGATGAGTTTGGAGTGGTTGAAGTTGTCGTCGACCCTCCATACCCGGCAGCCGTTGCGTATGACCTGATCCAGTTGGGCCGTCATGGCGTAGTTGACTAGGCGCAGATTGTTGCGCCCAGGAATGACAATATCGACCACAATGCCCCGGCGTGCCGCCGTGTTGATGGCGCCCAGCAATATCTGGTCGGGCAGGAAATAGGGTGACTGTATGCGTATGTGGCTTTGCGCTACGGCAAAGGCGCCCAGCAGCATATTGTGCGTGCCGGCCATATAGCGGTCTGGCCCCGAGCGTACGCAGCGGGCGGGCACTTGAGGCGATGCAGCCTGCCAGGAGTCGCTGCACCAGATGTCGTAGGGCAGCGCTTCTTTGGTGGTGAACTCCCAGTCGTGGGCAAATACCGAGACCAGTTGCAGCACCACTGGCCCTACAACGCGAAAGTGGGTGTCGCTGGATGTATGTTCGCCAGCCACCGAGGTGACAAACCCGGCGCGTATATTCATGCCTCCGGTAAAACCGATAGCGCCGTCCACTACGAGGATTTTTCGGTGGCTGCGCAGGTTGGCGTAGGGCATGCGCAGAAAGCCCAGCGGGTTGGTCATGAACAGCGCACAAGGCACGCCATGTTTGCGCAATAGCCGGATGATGGGTGGATGCGAATACTTTGAACCTATGGCGTCGATCAGTACCCGCACCTGCACACCGCGCTGTTTTGCCCGGACGAGCGCATCGACGATCTTACGGCCTTCGCTGTCGTTATCGAAAATATAGGACTGCAACGCAATCGATTTTTTGGCGTTATCGATGGCGACCATCATGGCGGGGTAAGCCTGGTCGCCGCCAACGAGGGTCTGGATATGATTGCCATCGCGTAGCGGGAAGCGGCTGACGCGGTCGCCCAGCACCCTAAGCGAGCGAAATTGCGGCGCGGAAAAATTGCTGACATCGGCCAGCGGCGGGTCCTGGTTACCGGAATAGTCTTTCAGGTTTTTGTTGCGTTGCTCTGAAATATGGTCGTGGCGTATACGGTTGATGCCGGCAATCAGATAGAAAAAAGGCCCCAGCAGTGGCGACATCAGGATGACGCCCACCCAGCCTATGGCGGCCCGGACATCGTTTTTTGTCATGGCGGCATGAACCGCGGCTGTGCCGCCTATGGTCAGGCTAAGGACGAGCACAAGGTGCGGCCAGTATTCCTGAAACAAGGAGTGCAAAGAATTCATAGTTACCGCCATAAAGCAAAGCCACGTCAGCTGCAAGTATATCGGGTCGCAGGCTTGCGGGTCATGGGGTCCAGGGACTCCAAGGCAGTATGTTATTCAGGGCGTTCTTGCAGGCTGTCGTACCAGTGGGGGTTGGGTTCGCCCTGGCAGGCGAATTCTTGGGCACGAGAGGGTGCGCGCCAGATTCCGCCGCCTATGCCTAGCTGGGGTTTTACGCCATACCAAAACCAGCGGCCATCTTCATCTTGTGCGGCCCAGTTCCATGATGAAGGCGCTTTTGACCAGTCGGGGTTCATGAGAGCAGATGCCATGGCACGACGATTATGATTAAAACCTGGAGAGGAGAGGTGCGCATAGGCCAGGAAGGAAGAGGAGGGCGAATGGCTGGCTTGAACCTGATGCTTGTTATGATTTTTTGCGCTGAGCATGGCCGTGCGTTGCGCAAGGCATTGCTTGGCAAAGCAATTTGGGGTGACCGATGGGGCTCGAACCCACGACAACCGGAATCACAATCCGGGACTCTACCAACTGAGCTACGGCCACCACCGTAAAAGAAAACATCTACAACGCAATGCTTTCTAGTTGCTGCTCTCTAAGCAAGAGAAAAGAGATTCTAGCATAAAGTAGAGAACAAGTTTTGTTTGAGGGCGCTAGGCTTGAAAAAGAGCAACTGCGCGTAACCGTCATGCTGCCTGGTGACGGTTTGAAACGGTTTGTGCCTTGTGACGAACTGCCTTTCATCTACGATAAAGATTCGGCAATCTTTACGAAGGATGCAATTATCATGAAAACACTAAGCACAACACTTTTGATTACTGCGGCGCTATTGGCTGTGCCGTTCGCCAGCGTGCAGGCTCGTGAAACTCCGGCCCAGCACGAGGCCTGGATCAAGGCGCAAAAAATAGACATTAAGCCAACGCTTACAGTAACCGAAACGCAGATTCCCGCAGGCACGGTTTCGAATCAGGGTTCGGGCACTACGGAGGCAGGCAAATATATGCCCTCCAGTAATATGCCGTCATCTGGTTCTTATGCTCCGCAAGGAAATACGCCTATATATACCCAGCCAGGCGTTAAGTAGTAGCGAAGCAGGTTTTATCGGATTGGCGCAGCGTAATCCGATAAATAACATTACCTACAGCGACCCGGCATTAAAGGTATCGCACTGCCCGGTGTCTCCGCTTTTAAAGCCACGGGTGAACCAGCGCACACGCTGCGCCGACGTGCCATGGGTAAAGGAGTCGGGTACGACGCGGCCCTGAGACTGTTGCTGCAGGCGATCGTCGCCGATGGCGGTGGCGGCATTCAAGGCTTCCTGTATGTCGCCCGGTTCCAGGGTGGCGCGCTGGGCATTCGAATGGTTGGCCCAGACGCCGGCAAAGCAGTCGGCCTGGAGTTCGACCCTGACTGATAATTGATTGGCGGCTACCGTGCTTACGCGGCGGCGCATTTGCTCGACTTGGTTGGTGACGCCCAGCAGGTGTTGCACATGGTGGCCAACTTCATGGGCAATGACATAGGCTTGTGCGAAATCGCCAGGTGATTGCAGTTCTTGTGCCATCTGCCGGAAAAAGCTCAGGTCCAGGTAGACCTTGCTGTCGCCAGGACAATAAAATGGCCCCATGGCCGCCTGGCCCGTACCGCAGGCGGTGGGGGTCGCGCCGTTGAATAATACCAATTTCGGTTGTTGGTAGTTGCCCCAGTCTTTTTGTCGTTGAAACATCGCGCCCCAGACATCTTCAGTGTCGGCCAGCACTTTCGAGACAAAACGGGTTTCAGCGGTGGGTTGCGCGCTGCCGCCGTCGAGCGATGCGTCGGCGCTGGTGGGGTCGCCCAGAACTTGCAGCACCACGTTGGGGTCAACCCCGAAATACATCGCTACCAGCGCCAATACTATTGCGCCCAAGCTGATTTTCCCTCGGCCGGCGCCAGGCATGCGCCGCCCCCGGCGATCTTCGATATTATTGCTTTCGCGTGAGTTGTCCAGGCGCATTGCCGGGTTCCTTTTTAAAATTTAGGGTAATGCCGGAGGAGTGAATAATGTCTGGCTGTGCTACGGTATTGGTTGAATTTTATTGCCTATGGCGATACGGAACCTTAAACTCACCCTTCAAGAATGTTAGGATACGTTAAATGGCCCAATTTTTTGTCGTCCACCCAGAAAACCCTCAAGCCCGCCTGCTCAAGCAAGCGGGTCAATTGCTGGCCGACGGCGGCCTGGTCGCGGTGCCTACCGATTCCAGTTACGCTGTTGTAGCACGGCTCGATGACAAAGCCGCCGCCGATGCCTTGCGTCGCCTGCGCGGCCTCGACGACCGCCATCACCTTACATTGTTGTGTCGCGACCTTGCCGAAATCGGTCATTTTGCGCGTGTCGACAACAAGCAGTACCGTTTCCTGAAAATGGCCACGCCCGGCCCCTGGACCTTTATTCTCGAGGCCACGCGCGAAGTGCCGCGCCGGGTGTCGCATCCGTCGCGTAAAACCATAGGCATACGGGTGCCCAGTCATCGCGTTGCGCTGGCGCTCATCGAGGCGGCAGGTTCGCCACTGATGTCGACCACGCTTATTCCTGAAGACGAAGACGAACCCCTGAACGACGCGCAAGATATTTTCGATCGCTACGCCAATCAGCTTTCTGCAGTGATAGACGGCGGGGCGTGCCAGCTGGAACCCACAACGGTTATTGACCTGACCGGCGAGGCGCCTGAAATTGTGCGGCGCGGCCAGGGTGATCTTTCAGCCCTGGGCCTGGCGTAAGCGAACTATATTGCTGTCTCATAGCCCAACACTTAATTGGCCTGCCGTTGTGGTGGGCACGCTTCCGCATGGAAACACATGGAATCCCTGATACAGACTATTACCGTTTATGCCTTGCCGGTCTTGTTCGGGATCACCTTGCACGAAGCAGCACATGGTTATGTCGCCAGAATGTTCGGTGACCCGACTGCATGGCAGGCAGCGCGCATCAGCTTGAACCCTATCCGGCATATCGACCCCATGGGCACTATTATCGTGCCACTGGTTTTGCTGTTCAGCACCAAGTTGCTGGGCGGCGGCGGCCTGCTGTTTGGCTGGGCCAAGCCAGTGCCCGTCGACTGGAGCCGCTTGCGCCGCCCCAAGCGCGATATGTTGTGGGTCGCCCTGGCCGGGCCAGGGTCCAACTTGATCATGGCCATTATCTGGGCCATAGGGCTGCGTCTTTTGGCCGAAGCAGGCGCTACCTCGACCGATTTCTGGGTGCAGATGACTATCGCGGGCATACAGGTAAATCTGATACTGATGGCCTTGAATCTTGTGCCTTTGCCGCCGCTGGATGGCGGGCGCGTGGTATTCAGCCTTTTACCCGACCGCGCAGCTTATCAGTATTCCAGGATCGAGCCCTACGGCATCGTTATCCTGATTATTCTTATGATGACGGGCGTGTTATGGACAGTACTGCAGCCGCTGCTGGCTTTTGGTCAGTTAATTATTAATTGGTTCTTGTAAAAATTGCGGCGCTTATCCGGTAAACTTACAGGTTAATTAAGGCAAGTTCACCGTTGTGGTGAGTTCGAGGAGATCATTCCTATTATGGCAAACACGGATTCTGCGATTCCATTTCTTCAGGGCAGCATGGTTGCCCTGGTTACCCCCATGCACCCCGATGGCAGCCTGGACTTCGACTCCTACCGAAAACTGATCGATTGGCATGTGGCAGAAGGCACCGATGCCCTGGTCGTCGTGGGTACTTCAGGCGAATCGCCTACAGTCAATGTCGACGAGCACGCTGAACTGATCAAGGTTGCTGTCGAGCATTCAGCAGGGCGTTTGCCGGTTATTGCCGGTGTAGGGGGGAATTCCACCGCCGAAGCCATAGACCTTACCCGGCACGCCAAAGAGGTCGGCGCGCAGGCGGGGCTGTCAGTGGTGCCTTATTACAACAAGCCCAGCCAGGAAGGCTTGTACCAGCACTTCCGCGTTATTGCCGAAGCGGTCGATTTGCCTTCCGTTTTGTATAACGTGCCGGGCCGCACGGTAGCCGATATGTCCAACGACACCATTTTGCGCCTGGCGCAGGTGCCCGGCATTGTCGGAGTCAAAGACGCTACCGGCGATATCGCGCGCGGTGCCATGCTGGTGCGCGATGCACCTGCAAACTTCAGCGTGGTCAGCGGCGATGACGCCACGGCAGCGGCGCTTATGCTGCTGGGCGGGCGGGGCAATATCTCGGTTACCGCCAACGTGGCGCCCAAACTGATGCACCAGTTGTGCATGGCCGCCATCAATGGCGACGCCGCACTGGCACGTCAGCTCAATGCCCGTCTGGCTACCTTGAACCAAGTGCTGTTCATCGAAGCCAATCCTATCCCTGTCAAATGGGCAGTCGCCGAAATGGGTCTTACCAACTTGGGCTACCGCTTACCTTTAACCTCCCTGAATGAGCAGTACCACGGCGTGGTGCGTAGCTCGTTGAAAGAAGCAGGCTTGATCTAAATGATGAATATGCGTGTTAATAAACGCTGCGCCGGTGTTGCGCTCAGCCTCGGCGTTTTACTGTTGTCGGGTTGTTCGACACTAAACCAGATGATGGGCTCCGAAGAGTCAGTAGACTATAAAAGCACGGTTGCCGGCGACCCTTTAAGCATTCCGCCCGATCTCACACAGGCCAATCGCGATGCCCATTTCCGTGCTCCTGAAGGCAGCGCCACCTTGAGTCAGTATGCTCAAAGCCAAGAGGCCAGGCAGAAGACTGCAGGAGCCGATAGCGTGTTGCCGCAGGCCAGTGGCGTTTCCGTTATGCGTGATGGCGATGTACGCTGGCTGGTGGTCAACCAGCCTGCTGAAACGGTTTACCCCAAGATTATCGATTTTTGGGGCGAACAGGGTTTTACCCTGCATTCACAAGACCCGCGTGCCGGCCTGATGCAAACCGACTGGGCTGAGAACC
This sequence comes from Alcaligenaceae bacterium, assembly GCA_013416445.1. GTDB lineage: Bacteria > Pseudomonadota > Gammaproteobacteria > Burkholderiales > Burkholderiaceae_B > Pollutimonas. Next base: position 113,587 of record JACCER010000005.1, on the reverse strand, counting down.
GCGCAAAAATCCCCGAGGGCTGGATACGCAGTGCCTTGGGCGGCATCATTGATCAGGTCTTCGACAGTGGCGAGCGCGAGCGTTTCCGTACTCGTGTCGAGCGTGTCAATGGCAAGACCGAGGTCTATATCAGCCATCAGCAAATGGTCGAAACACCAACCTCCGATGGCGCAGCGTTCAAGTGGGTTTTCGGCAAAGAAGACCAGGGCCTGAATGCGGCTATGCTGGCGCGCCTGATGGTGTTCCTGGGAACCGATGTCAAAAATGCCCAGACCATGGTGGCGCAGGCTGAAAAAGATTCCGACCAGCCTCAAATTACCCAAATGCCAGAAGGTCAGGCGGCTCTTTCCTTAAACGAGCCATTTGATCGCGCCTGGCGCCGGGTGGGTGTAGCCATTGATTCTGCTGGTTTTGCCGTAGATGACCGTGATCGTTCTGCGGGTGATTACTTTATCCGTTATCTGGACAGCGACACGGGCGAGAAAATCGAGCAGCAGAACATTATTGGTCGCTTGTTTGGCTCGAGGAATACGGCGGCGGCTACGCCATATCGTATCCATGTGGCTGGGCAGGGGGCAGGTTCCGTCGTCACGGTACTCGACCAGAACGGCCAGGTGCAAAACACCGACACCGCCAAGCGCATTATCACCGTGTTGTCAACGCACATGGCGGCGAAGTAAGCGGCTTTTAGAAATGGAATGACATTTCTACATATGCTGGAAGGATGTCGGATTACGGCGCTGGCGCGCCTAATCCGGCCTATATTCAAAGCCGTATTTCGTAGGTCGGATTGGCGTAGCGTCATCCGACGCCCATCCCCCTGCAAAAAAACGCAGCGCGCAATCAATATTCCTCTTTCCATCGCGACCGCGTCTCATCCTGTCAACCGTCTACAATAGTAGCTACCGGTTTTTCGCCGCTCCGGCCTATAAAACGGCGACTGCTACATGAGTACGCCCAACATGACAGAAGAAAGTTCCATTGCCACCCGTCTTGTCCAAGTTCAAGAAAAAATTCGCAGCGCCGCATTGCGGGCCGGACGGGACCCTGAGTCAGTCAGCTTGCTGCCCGTCAGCAAAACATTTGGCGAAGAAGCCATACGGGAAATCGTGCGGGCGGGTGTGCACCGCCTGGGTGAAAACAAAGCGCAAGAAATCCGCAGCAAATACGAGCCCCTGGCCGATTGCGGCATAGACTGGGTCATGATAGGGCACTTGCAAACCAATAAAGCCAAAGATATTGCCCGCATGGCCTCCGAAGTACAGTCGCTGGACCGCATGGAACTGGCTATCGCACTAGATCGCCGCCTGCAACAGGAAGGTCGCGCCATCGACACTCTGGTGCAAGTAAAAACCTCTATCGAGCCCAGCAAATATGGCTTGCCACCCGACGAGTTGTCCGCCTTTTTGCGCCGCCTGGTGCACGAAACCCCTACGCTGCGCGTGCGTGGCCTGATGACGCTGGCCATTAACGTGCCCAGCCAGGAAGCGGTACGGGCCTGCTTCAGAACACTGCGTGAACTGCGCGATCGAATACAAGACGAAGCCATAGATGGCATCGAGCTTGACCGTCTTTCCATGGGCATGAGCGGTGATTTTGAAATCGCCATCGAAGAAGGCTCCACGGAAGTCCGCATAGGCACCGCTATTTTTGGTGGACGCATTTACGGCAGCGACTACTACTGGCCCGAAGGCAAAGCTTAGGTAGGTCGGATTAGGGCGCAGCCCGTAATCCGGTACTGGCGTCGCAAAATACGTGGGCGTCGGTAATTGCCTTGATGTCGGAGTACGCGCCTGCGGCGCTAATCCGACCTGCACAGGGTCACAAAGGCCTGCAAATATACCCAACAGTTGATTTACATGACTAAGCCCGATACTGATTTAAGCAGCCACACCCCCATGATGCAGCAATACCTTCGCCTTAAAGCCGAGGCTGGATCGCATTTGCTGTTCTACCGCATGGGTGATTTTTATGAAATGTTCTATAGCGATGCAGAGCGTGGTGCCAGGCTGCTGAATCTTACGTTGACCAAGCGTGGCTCTTCCAATGGTGTGCCCATCCCCATGGCGGGGGTGCCTTTCCACGCCATGGAAGGGTATCTTGCAAGACTGGTCGCACAGGGCGTGTCAGTTGCCATTTGCGAGCAAGTTGGCGATCCGGCGGCGGGCAAGGGCCCAGTAGAACGCAAGATCATGCGCATCGTCACGCCAGGCACTCTGACCGACGAGGCCTTGCTGCCGACCAAGGCTGACCGCATGATCGTCGCCGTATGCGCCGGGCGGGTCAATAGAACAGAACGTATTGGCCTGGCCTGGATGAATTTGGCCAATGGCGAGTTCATGGTCAGCGAATGTCCGCCCGAAATGATGGAAACCGAACTGCATCGCATAGGTCCGGCCGAACTGGTGTGCGCTGAAAACAGCGCTTTTGGCAGCGTTGCAGGGATTGCCATCAGTGCCATTCCCGACTGGCATTTTGAAGCAGATGGGGCTCGCGATGTATTGCAACGGCATTTCGCAGTCGACTCACTGGCCAGTTTTGGCTTGGCGGATTTGCCCCTTGCCAGTTGCGCGGCAGGGGCTTTGTTGCGCTATGTCAGCCGTACGCAAACGCAGTCGTTATCGCATATCCAGACCATACGCGTTGATCAGGCTGGCGGTTATGTGGTGCTGGATCCGGTGACGCGCAACAACCTCGAACTGACGGAAACCATCAGCGGCGAAGACAGCCCGACCTTGTTTTCGACACTTGATCACTGTGAAACACCCATGGGTAGCCGGTTGCTGCGCCGTTGGCTGCACCACCCCTTGCGTGATAATGCGCAGGTGATGGCGCGCCAGCAAGTGGTTTCAGTGTTTTTGTCGGCGCCGCCGAATCAACAAACATTGAATTCCGTTGCGCCGCTGGACACCTTGCGCCAGATGCTAGACCGCTATCCCGACCTTGAGCGCATTGCCACGCGTATCGCTTTGCGTTCGGTGCGCCCGCGCGAACTGGCCAGCTTGCGTGAAGCCCTGGCGCTGTTGCCGACGGTATCAGGGCACTTGGCGCAGGCATTCAATGCGCAGGACACGCTGGCACAATATATACAATATATAAACATAGATCCCGATATCGCCGGTTTGCTGCATCATGCCATTGACCCCGAGCCTGCCCTGATGGTGCGTGAAGGGGGCGTGATTGCACCTGGCTACGATGAAGAGCTCGATGAATTGCGCAAGCTGGCCAGCGACAGCGGTGAATTTTTGCTTGAGCTCGAGGCCCGTGAGCGCGAGCGCACTGGTATTGCCAATCTGCGTGTTGAATTTAACCGAGTGCATGGCTTTTTTATCGAAGTGTCGCGTGGCCAGGCTGATAAGGTGCCAGCCGATTATCGTCGCCGGCAAACCCTGAAGAACGCTGAACGCTACATTACTCCCGAGCTGAAAACCTGGGAAGACAAAGTGCTTTCCGCCAAGGACCGCAGCCTGACACGCGAAAAATGGCTGTTCGAGACCTTGCTGGACGAATTTGCCCGCTATGCACCGGCGCTGTCCAATTGCGCTGCGGCTCTGGCTGAAATTGATGCCCTGGCAGCATTGGCCCGCCATGCGCAACTGAACGACTGGGTGGCGCCTGAATTGTCCGAGAACAATGAAATCGCCATCGAGGCGGGTCGCCATCCTGTGGTCGAGCACAGCATCGAGCGTTTTACTCCCAATGATTGCGATCTGGGCCCGGAACGCCGCATGCTGCTGATTACCGGCCCCAACATGGGCGGAAAGTCGACGTACATGCGGCAAATAGCGCTCATAGTGCTGCTGGCCCGCACCGGCAGTTTTGTGCCTGCCCAGGCGGCGCGTATCGGTCAGATCGACCGTATATTTACCCGTATCGGCGCCGCTGATGATTTGGCTGGCGGGCGCTCGACCTTCATGATGGAAATGACCGAGGCTGCAGCAATTCTGGCAGCCAGCACGCGTCAAAGCCTGGTGCTGATGGACGAGATCGGCAGGGGGACATCCACCTACGACGGCTTGGCGCTGGCCTGGTCGATTGCTTTTCGGCTGCTGACCCACAATCAGGCGCTGACTCTGTTTGCCACGCATTATTTTGAAATTACACGCTTGCCAGGCGAAGCGCCGGCCGCAGCCAACGTTCATCTGGCCGCAGCAGAGTCTTCCAGCGGCATCGTTTTTCTGCACGAGGTGCGGGAAGGGCCGGCCAGCCGCAGTTATGGCATACAGGTTGCGCAACGCGCCGGTATACCGGCCGCTGTTATCCGCCATGCCAGCCGCGAACTGTCACGCCTGGAGGCGCAGGGTGCTCCTACGCCGCAGCTCGATTTATTTTCCGCTGCAGTGCAATCCGAATCAGAATCCGACGCAATCGGCGACTTGTATCCAGACCCGGTTGATACCGGTGCGCACGATCAGTCTGCATTGCAATCGGCGCTTGCCGCCATTGATCCCGATCAGCTTACGCCGCGCGAAGCCCTGGATATCTTGTACCGTTTACGCAAAGAGCATTTATGAAAATAGACCAGCCACTCATCCTTTTAGGGGGCATTACGCCCCAGGAGTTCATGCGCGATTACTGGCAGCGCAGGCCACTGCTGATACGCCAGGCCATTCCCGGTTTCCAGCCATCGCTGTCCATTGCCGATATCAAGGAACTGGTCAAGCGCGAAGAGGTTGAATCGCGCTTGATATGGCGGGATGATCAAGGCTGGAGCATGAAAACAGGCCCATTCAACCGCCTGCCGTCCGCCAGCAAACCGAACTGGTCAGTGTTGGCGCAAAGCGTGGATTTGCACGATGATGCCACCGCCGCCCTGATGCGCCAATTCCGTTTTATTTCCGACGCACGCCTGGACGATGCCATGATCAGCATTGCGACCGACGGTGGTGGTGTGGGGCCTCACTTCGATAGCTATGATGTGTTCTTGTTGCAGGCGTACGGGCAGCGACGCTGGCGCATCAGTCAGCAAAAAGATCTCGAGCTGGCGCCCGAGCTGCCTTTGAAGATACTCAAAAATTTCGTGGCGGAAGAAGAGTTCGTGCTGGAACCGGGCGACATGCTCTACCTGCCTCCACATGCCGCGCATGATGGCGTCGCGGTGGGCGACTGCATGACTATTTCCATAGGCTTTCGGGCGCCCACGCAAGCGACGCTGGCCTGTGGCATGCTGGAAGCGGCCAATGACCAGATACTTGCCAATCTGGGCGACTTGAGTGGCTTGTATGCCAGTCCGGCTATTTCTGGGCCGTCGCTGTCGGCTACATTCCAGGACCAAGGAGTAGCGGCCAGTATCACCCCGGCCGCATTACCTGACGAATTGGTCAAGGCGACGGTCAAGGCCATTAGAAAGGTAAAATTCGACAAAAAGCTCGCGACCCGGTTTCTGGGTCAATGGCTGACCGAGCTGGCGCCCAATGCCTATTTCGAGCCTGGAGACGAAGACCAGGATTTATCGACGGAATTTCCAGCGTCGGGCAAACTGATTCTAGATCGCTGCACCAGGCTGATGTATCGCGGCAAGCAGCTTTTCATCAATGGTGAAGTGGCCCCCGTCCGTGCCTCGTCGCGCTTGCGCTTATTGGCCGACCAGCGTGAGCTGGCGTGCGATAGTCGCAAAGCGGCCAAGCTAAAGAAGAAGGAATTGCGCCTCTTGACGGAGTGGCTGCATGACGGGTGGTTGCATTATGTTGAAGGTTGATTCGTGGTGGCACAAGAGGGATGGAACATTGCCTGGTGCACCTGCGCTGTGATTTCATAGGACCGCAGCCTGGCCGCATGATCGAACATGTTTGATGTAATCATCAGTTCGTCGGCGCCTGTCTTGGCAAGAAATGCCTTTAACTGGGTGGCTACGCTATCAGGTGCGCCTATGGCCGAGCAGGCCAGTACGTGATCCAGCAAATGTTGCGCTTGTGGGCCAAGCTGGTCCAGATAGCCCTTTACCGGCGGGGGCAGGCGCGAGGGGCGGCCACTGCGCAAATTCACAAACGACTGCTGCCATGACGTTGCCAGAAATTGCGCTTGTTCGTCGGTGTCGGCGGCAAATACATTGAAGCCCAGCATGACGTAAGGCTTTTGCAGGTGTGCGGATGGCTGGAACGTGCTGCGGTACAGTTGTATTGCCTGCATCATTTGTTGCGGGGCAAAGTGCGAGGCGAATGCATAAGGCAGGCCCAGTGCCGCCGCAAGCTGGGCCCCAAATAGACTGGAACCCAGTATCCATATGGGTACATTGAGCCCCGTGCCGGGAACCGCTCGCACAGCCTGCCGGGGCTCGTCTGAAAAATAATCCATCAGTTCGACGACATCACGAGGAAATTCATCGGCATCCGAAGTGAGATTGCGGCGCAAGGCGCGCGCTGTGGTTTGGTCGGAACCGGGGGCACGCCCCAGCCCGAGGTCGATGCGGCCGGGAAATAGTGACTCCAGGGTTCCGAATTGCTCGGCAATCACTAGTGGGGAATGGTTAGGCAGCATGATGCCGCCAGCGCCGACCCGGATGGTGGAGGTGCCCGCCGCTACATGCCCTATCAGTACGGCAGTGGCTGCGCTGGCAATACCGGGCATGCCGTGGTGTTCTGCCATCCAGTAGCGTTGATAGCCCCAGCGTTCGCCGTGTTGCGCAATATCGAGCGTGTGGCGAAAGGATACGGCAGCAGTGCTGCCTTCAGTGATGGGGGCGAGGTCAAGTATGGAAAAAGGAGTCATTGATTTCAAATGGAGCCTAGGCGGGATTAATCAATAGCTGCAAGCCTGAAGTTTGGGGTAAGCCAGCTTTGGGCACGCTGCTTGCTAGTGGTAGCGTGAGCAATGAATGCTTCCTTGCCGACACATTAACCAGTAACCAGAAAAGAGAGCAAGCTATGTTATATACCATCGCCGTTGTATTGATTGTTTTATGATTGTCGGCGGCTTTTCGTGCCGTAAGGCGGCAGCCAGCAGATGACTGTTTTTTTAATGGCCAGTTATCGTCCATTTATTTCAAGCTATTGTTATTGCAGCCTTGTTTTGAGTATTCAATGACTTGTCCCTGAGCTTATCCACAGTTGGGGTGGATAAGTACTTGTTTGCAGCGTAGCGACAAAATGCCATGTTCTCACCTGGCGGGTTTGTTTTACACTTGTCTTTTATTGCAGATGAGTGGAAAGAATAGATATGTTGGATGCTTTCAGAAGCCTTGCCACATTGATGCCAGATGTTCAGTACCTGGCGTTTAATTTGTTGGTGACTATCGCCATCCTGATCATAGGTTGGGCGATTTCATCATTTGCCGGGCGTAGCGTGCAAAGGCTGGCGGCGCGCTCATCCCGGATAGACCCCACCATCGTTCCCATGGTCTATAGCGTAACCGTATGGGCGATACGCATTTTTGTGCTGGTTGCCGTGTTGGCGCGCTTTGGTGTGCAAACCGCCAGTATCATCGCGGTGCTGGGCGCAGCCGGGTTGGCCATAGGCCTGGCTTTGCAGGGAACCTTGCAAAATATCGCCGCCGGCATCATGTTGCTGGCATTGCGGCCGCTGCGCGCGGGGGAATACATTTCAGTCGTTGGCAAGGGCGATGGCACGGTGGCCGAGGTGGGGTTGTTTCTGGTACGGCTGATCCAGTCCGATGGCGTGCACCTGACCTTGCCGAATAGCCTGGTCTGGGGCAGCACTATTATTAATTACAGCCGCAACGCCACCCGGCGTCTGGATATCGAAGTGGGAGTACGCCATGGCGACGATGTCGAACTCGCGCTGGGCGAATTGCGCAAGCTGGTGCAAAGTTACGATTACATTCTGCCAGATCCCGCGCCGCAAGTCATGGTGACCGATTACCGGGAAAGTACAGTAATCGTCAACATGCGCATGTGGGTCGGATCAGATCGTTATTGGGAATTGCGCTTTGATCTGTACCGTAACGCCTTGCAGGCGCTGGGCCGTGCCGGCCTTGAACCGCCGATTCCATTGCGCGCCTTGCAGCAGCCTTCCGCATAATCCGACAACAGCACAGCATCCTGTTTAAGCCCGGTGAAGACGGTCTTATCCAAAATCGAATTCACAAGCGCAACATAAACATGCAAGCTAGTGCTTTATCTGATTTAACGGAAAAGAGATCCCGATGACAGCTACGAACCCATCTGCCTGGATAGGGCGCACCGAAGAATGCACAGACTCGGTCGATATTGGTCACATCGAGAAAATTGCACTCGCCCTTGGCGCCCCAGCGCCTGTGGCGGGTGGCGAAGTACCGTTGCTATGGCATTGGGCTTTGTTTGTCAAAGGCGTGCCCTACGACCAGATCGGTGAAGATGGCCACCCCCAGCGTGGCGGTTTTTTGCCTGCCGCCGATAACCGCAACCGCATGTGGGCGGGTGGGCGGGTCGAGTTTTTGCAGCCCTTGCGCGTAGGTGTGCAGGGCAAGCGCGTGTCCACCATTGCTGCAGTCAAAGAAAAAGAAGGCAGCACCGGAAAACTGTTGTTTGTAACGGTAAAACACGAATTCACGCAAGAAGGCGTTGTATGCATTTCCGAAGAGCAAGATATCGTTTATCGGGAACCCAGCCCGCCTAAGCTCGAGGGCAGCAAACCTGCTCCTCAGGGGCAGTGGTCGGAAACCATCACTCCGTCACCCGTCATGCTGTTTCGCTATTCTGCAGTTACCTATAACGGCCACCGCATTCATTACGACGAGCCCTACGTAACACAGGCCGAAGGCTATCCCGGCCTGGTTGTACATGGTCCCATGATCGCCACTTTGCAGTGCCAGGCATTCATGAACGCCAATCCCGGTAAAAAGGCGGCCTCCCTGTCGTATCGCGGCTTGAGGCCGCTGATTGCGCCACGTCCATTCCAGGTCGCCGGTGCAATCGAAGACAATGGCATGGCACAGCTCTGGGCCGAACAAGATGGCACACTCGCCCACCAGGCAGAATTGAGGTTCAAGGCATGAATCAGACAACACAAACAATGAAACAAACAAACGGCTCGGCCGCTCCCCGGCCTCTGGATGGCATTACGGTAATCAGCCTCGAACATGCTATTGCCGCGCCTTTTTGCACCCGTCAATTGGCTGATATGGGCGCGCGCGTCATCAAGGTAGAGCGCCCGGGCGTGGGTGACTTCGCCCGTAGCTACGACGAACGGGTCAAAGGCATGGCCTCGCATTTCGTATGGACCAACCGTTCAAAAGAAAGCCTGACCCTGGATCTCAAGCGGCCCGAAGCTGCCGACATCCTCCAGGAACTGCTGGAACAGGCCGATGTCCTGGTGCAAAACCTGGCGCCGGGCGCCGCTGCCCGATTGGGCTTGTCTTTCGAAGCCTTGCATGAAAAATATCCGCGTCTGATTGTTTGCGATATTTCTGGCTATGGCGAGGGTGGTTCATACCAGAATAAAAAAGCTTACGATCTACTGATACAAAGTGAAAGCGGGTTTTTATCGGTCACCGGCACGCCCGATAACCGCGCCAAGGCGGGCTGTTCCATTTCCGATATCGCCGCCGGGATGTATGCCTACAGCAGCATTTTGTCGGCCTTGCTGTTGCGAGGTCGCACCGGCCAGGGCAGCCGCATTGATGTCTCCATGCTTGAAAGCATGGTCGAATGGATGGGGTTCCCCATGTACTACGCCTTTGAAGGCGCCGAGCCGCCTCCTCGCGCGGGTGCGGCGCACGCCACCATTTATCCCTATGGCCCTTTCCCTGTGGGTGATGGCAGCGAGGTCATGCTGGGGCTGCAAAACGAACGTGAATGGGTGGCATTTTGCAATATCGTACTCGAGCAACCCGAGGTGGCGGGCGATAGCCGCTTCAACAGCAACTCGCAGCGCGTGGCCAACAAGGAAGCCCTGCGGGTGCTCATTGTTACCACTTTTGCATCGCTGACGCGTGCCCAGGTCATACAGCGTCTTGAAGCCGCCAGCATAGCCAACGCCAGCGTCAATACCATGCTCGATGTCTGGAATCATCCCCAGCTTGCCGAACGCCAGCGCTGGAGCACAATCGATAGCCCGGTCGGTCCATTGCCGGCGCTTATCCCGCCAGCCACCAACTCAGAATTCCAGGCGCGCATGGACAAAGTCCCCGCATTGGGCGAGGACTCGGCGTCCATTCTTGCCGGCCTGGGCTATTCCGATGAACAAGTCCAGGTTCTGGCGCAACAAGGGGTTATTTAATGCATCCACAAATCCGCTCGGCCTTGTTTGTACCGGCGACCCGGCCAGAACGCTTCGCCAAAGCATTGGCGGCAGGAGCCGACACCGTCATCATCGATCTTGAGGATGCGGTTCAGCACGATCTCAAAGATCAGGCGCGCGAGCACTTGCGTGACTTCGCCAGTGCTCATCCACAAGCAAGCTTCTGGGTACGCACCAACGATGCCACCACTGCGTGGTTTGGCGCCGACCTGGCCTTGTGCGCTGCACATGAAAACATCAGGGGTGTGATACTGCCCAAGGCTGAATCGGCCTTGCAGGTTCAGCAAGTGGTACAGGCCGGCAAAACCGTGCTGCCCATCATTGAAAGCGCCAAAGGCGTGTTGGCGCTTGCTGAAATATCGGCGCAGCAAGGTGTAGAGCGTTTGTCTTTTGGTAGCCTGGATCTCATGCTGGAACTGGGTACGACGCCTGATACGGCCGGGGCGGCGCTATTGTTGAACCATATACGCTGCCAGATCCTGCTGCATAGCGCTACTTGCGGGCTGGCAAAGCCGCTAGATGGCGTCTATCCCAATTTTTCAGACCAAGATGGCCTCTCGGCGTTGGCTCGCCAGGTGCGCGATATGGGTTTTGGGGGCATGCTTTGCATACACCCGGCGCAAATCGCCGCCATACACGCTGCGTTCGCACCGTCAACAGCCGACATTGCATGGGCGCAGCGCATTATGGAAATGGCCGATTCCACCGGTTCGCTGGCTTTCCAGATGGATGGCCAAATGGTGGATGCGCCAGTTATTGAACGGGCGCGGCAAATTCTGCGGGCAAGCGCCCAATAGCTTGGTGTCTAGTCACTGACGGGGGCGGGATAGGGGCGTAAGGCCTGTTTTCCGCCCCAAACAATAGCAATGGCCGAACCCAGGTTCAGAATGCCGCCTAGTAAAAGCGCTGGGCCATAGCTGCCAAAACTGTCCCGCAGAACGCCATATAGCGTAGGGCCAAAAGCCATGGCAAGCTGATTCAACGTAGCAGCAAACCCAAAAACGGCGGCAAATGATGCCGCGCCGAACTCGCGTCGAATAATCATTGGCGCCAAGGTTGTCACGTTGCCAACGGTCAGCCCGTAAGTGATGCTTAACGCAACCAATGCCCATGGCCCGGGAAACAGTGCCAGGCCTGTTAATGATGCCGCGGCCAGCAAAAACACACCGGCGCCTACCTTGCGCTCATTGATTTGGTCGGCGTAGCGTGCCAGCAGCAAGCGTCCCAGGAAAGCCGCTGCTGCCGCTGCGAAAACGATAGTCGCTGCGCCTTGTGTGCCCAGCACAGGAATGGCAAGGGGAAGTTGGTGGCTGATAAACCCGACTTGCACCATCAGGCTCACGCTGAACGCGATGATGTGGCTGCGAAACTGCCGGGTCTGCATGACCTCGCTGAGCGGCCATTGAGTTGCGTGGACGGGCTGGTTATGCTGCGTGCTGGCCATGCCGTCGGGGAGCAGGCCGATGTCTTGTGGTCGAGTTTTCAATACCAGGGCGGCCAGCGGCAGTGTTACCATGATAGCGACGATAGCGGCAATGGCCGTCGTGGTCTGAAAGCCCCAAGCGCGTATGCCGCCCATGAGCAAAGGCGTGGCTATCATGCCGGCTATGCTGGCCCCCAGCATAGCCGTGGAAATTGCTCGGCCTTGAAATCGCTCGAACCAGGGCGCCAGAGTGCTTCCGACCGTATTGGTCGAGAGGCAGGCCATGCCCAGGCCTAGTGTCAGAAAGGCTGCATAGAGTTGCCAGGCTTGCTGGCAATATGGCAGGGCAGTCACCCCGAGCGCCATGACCAGCACGCCGAAGGCAACTACCAAGCGCGGCCCGTGACGAGCAATGATGCGGCCTACGTAGGCCATGAGCAGTGCACTGACGATGTAGGCAGTGGTCATGGCGGTGGAAACTGTGCTGATCGAGAAGCTTTGGTTGTCTGTCAGCGCATACACGTAGACGCCCATGGCAAATGTGCCCAGCGACCAACTGACAATGACAAACAACATGCACGCGGCCACGATCCACCAGCCATAAAATGTTGATTTCATGGCTGGGTCCTGGCAGTGCCCACTAGTAGAAGACGAGCGCTTTTTTTCACGTACATGCAAAGCATCGATAACTCTTAAGAGATAATTTCCAGGGCCTGTCCAGAACAGCCTGCCAGCAAGCTTTTTACTGTTCCTTGTGCCAGGACGAGGTTTGGGGCCAGATCGGTGAGCGGTTGCAAAACAAATGCGCGTTCGTGCATTCTTGGGTGTGGAACGATTAATTCAGGTGTATTGATTTGCTCGTTGCCAAACAATAGCAAATCCAGGTCCAGTGTACGAGGCGCATTCCGATACGGGCGCGACCGCCCGTGCCGCTGCTCGATACCTTGCAGCAGGTGCAGCAGTTCTTGCGCCGATAGCGTGGTGCCAAGCGCCGCTACTGCATTGACGTAATCGGGTCCGCTGGAGTCCACTGGCGCCGTGCGGTATAGCGGTGACAAGGTCAACTGCGCGATACCAGGCATTTGTGCCAGTTCGGCAGCAGCTTGTTGCAGGCTGGCCAGAGCATTGCCCAGATTAGCGCCTAAACCGATGTAGGCTTGGGTCATCGCCGGTAAAGGCATCATGCTTCCGGTGCGCTGGCAGGGCGTCGGCGCCGCGTACTGCGCCGACGGCGTGCCGCAGGGGGCTTGCCACGACTTTCGGTTTGGTAGGCTTCTATCAGTTCGGCCCGTGTGGCATCATCAGCATTGGCCAGATCCATCCACCACTGCGCCTGTACGCTGTCAACTTCGCGGGCCTCGGCGCGCAACTGCAGAAAATCGACGGCGGCCCGAAAGCGAGGTTGCTCGAGCATGCGCCAGATGGTCTTGGGGTTGGCGCGCTCGAAACGGGCCTGCATGAACCAGATCTCCCGCATATCGGCCTGGAAGCGGCGCTGTATGGCCAGTTTGCGTGTTTGTTCTTCAACGACGGAATCAGCAGCCTGCATAAGCGCCTGGGCTGGGTGCTCGCCGCTGGCGCAGATTTCCTGCCAGCGCTGATTGACCAGCTTCCAGAGCAGTGCGGCAAACAGAAAGCTGGGGCTGATGGTTTTTCCTGCGCGCACACGTGCGTCGGTACGCGCCAGCGCCAGCTCTACAAACTGTTCGCCGCCTTCCTGTTTGAAGATGATTTCTATCAGGGGTAGCAGGCCTTGGTCCAGGCCTACCGCCTGCAACTGGCGTACGCAGTCCATGGCGTGGCCGCAAGTCAGCAGCTTCAGGATTTCGTCGAAAAGGCGTGAGGACGGTACGTTTTCGATAAGCGGCGCCATGCGCAAGATAGGCTCGCGCGTAGCGGGATCGATGGTGGCGTTAAGCTTGGCGGCAAAGCGCAGGGCACGCAGCATGCGCACCGGGTCTTCGCGGTAGCGTGTTTCGGGGTCGCCTATCATGCGCACTATGCGTTTTTTCAGGTCTTGAACGCCGCGATGGTAATCGATGACTTCTTCTGTAACGGGGTCGTAGTACAAGGCGTTAAGGGTGAAGTCTCGTCGTGCCGCATCTTCTTCGTGCGTGCCGAACAGGTTGTCACGCAAGATGCGGCCGTGTTCATCGGTGTCTTGCTCTACCGAGGCGGGAGCCCGAAATGTTGATGTTTCAATTATTTCCTGGCCGAACACCACATGCACCAGTTGAAAACGCTTGCCGATAATGCGGGCGCGGCGAAACAGGGCGCGTACCTGATTGGGCGTGGCATTGGTGGCGACGTCGAAGTCTTTGGGTTCCAGGCCGACGATAAGATCGCGCACTGCGCCGCCAACGATATATGCGGCAAAGCCTTCGTGCTGCAGGACTTCGCAGACCTTGATGGCATGGCGCGAAACATTGCGCCGCTCTATGCCGTGCTTGTCGCGTGGCAGACGCTCGGGCCCGCTGCGTGGAGTGGAGAACAGGCGTGAGACAAAGTTTTTTATTGTTTCTTTAAGCATGTATTTATTTTAAGACTTGGCGTCTTGCATTTCCTGGAACAGATCGAGGATTGTCCAGTTGCGCACTTGCGCCACTTGGCGCAATGCGGGGCTGGGATTGGTAGCGACAGGATGTGTGACGACTTCGAGCAAAGGCAGGTCGTTGGGAGAGTCGCTGTAGAAAAAAGAACAGTCGAAGTCGGCCCGAGTCAGATTCATGTCGGCCAGCCAGGCATCGACCCGGGTGATCTTGCCGGCCTGGAAGCTGGGTATGCCTTGAATACGACCAGTGTAGCGCCCATTGCGGGTTTCAGGAATAGTGGCGATGAGGTGCGTGATGCCGAATTCCCGCGCGATGGGCGCAGTGACAAATTCATTGGTGGCGGTAACGATGGCGCACAGGTCGCCTTGATCGATATGCTCTTGCACCAGGTCTTTGGCTACTGGCAAGATGGCTGGCAGAACGACTTCTGCCATGAAGCTTGCGTGCCAATCGGCCAGTTCGGCCGCATCGGCCAAAGTAAGCAAGCCCAGCATGAACTCGGCTGATTCTTCTGCCGTGAGCTTGCCTGCGTTATAGCGCTGCATCAGGTCGTCGTTGCGGCGTTGCGCTTCGGCCGGATCGCCGGCGCGACCAGTGCGGGCGAGGAAATCGGCCCATTGATAGTCGCTGTCAAGAGGCAGCAAAGTGTGGTCAAGGTCGAACAGGGCAAGGCGTTTTGCAGACATTATCAATATGGCTTCATTTTAGCCCTGGCTGGTTGCCAGGAAATCTTTTAACAAAGGCAGGGTGATGGCGCGGTGCTTTTCCAGGGAATAGCTATCGAGGGCATCAACCAGTTCGCTTAAACGGTTCATGTCGCGGGCGTAATGGGTCAGTATCCAGCTTATAACCTCGGGAGACAACTGCAGTCCGCGTTCGTCGGCGCGCGCCTTGAGGACTACGGCGCGGTCTGGGTCTGACAGTTGTTCCAGGCGAAAAACCAGATCCCAGCCCAGGCGCGTGCGCAAATCTTCGCGTAACGGCATGGCTAACGGAGCGCGGTCGCCCGCTAAAATCAGTGCAAAGCCATAGCGTGTGGCTGCGACCTCGCGCCAGCGATTGTACAGGGCAAACAAGGCTGCCTGCCCATCGGCATCGAGAAGTTCGATATTGTCGATGGCGATCAGCTGGTGCTGAAGGTAATCGCCGGTGGCGATGTCTTTCAGGATACCGGCCCGGTCGTCAGGCCCCTGATAGAGCCTGCCGGGGCCGGCGGCAATGGCGCGCAGCAAATGTGTGCGCCCCGATCCGGGGGCGCCCCAAAGATAAATGGCCCGGCCAGGCTCCCAGTTGCGCAAGGCGTCAAGTGCGGCGCCGTTATCGCCAGCCACGAAGTTATCCAGCGACGGGGCCGAGGGCATTAATAAATCGAGTAGCAGTTGCTGTGTCATGTGTTGTCTAATAGGGGGTGCCGCAGCTTTTGCCTGGCCGTCGCATGCCTGGGGCGTGCTTTTTCTGTGTTCATCGTAAAATCAACCCCTGGTTATTTCATTCAACATGCAATTCTTACACATCCCACGGCATTTCTCATGACAAACAAACATTCAGCTTCCTTGACTTATCGCGATGCGGGCGTCGATATCGATGCAGGCGAGGCGCTTGTCGACCGTATCAAGCCGCTAGCCGCTAAAACCATGAGGGCTGGGGTCATGGCGGGTATTGGCGGGTTTGGCGCCTTGTTCGAGGTGCCCAGGCATCTTAAAGAGCCCGTGCTGGTGTCGGGAACCGACGGCGTGGGCACCAAGCTGCGGCTGGCCTTCGAATGGCAGCGCCATGATACCGTTGGTATTGACCTGGTCGCCATGAGCGTCAATGATATCCTGGTGCAAGGTGCCGAGCCGCTGTTCTTCCTTGACTATTTCGCTTGTGGCAAGTTGTCGGTCGATACCGCCGCCAGCGTAGTGGGCGGCATAGCCAAGGGTTGCGAGCTTTCCGGCTGCGCCCTCATCGGTGGCGAAACCGCCGAAATGCCAGGCATGTACCCCGATGGCGAATACGATCTGGCTGGCTTTGCCGTAGGCGCCGTCGAAAAATCGCGCATCATCGATGGCAAATCCATCGTTCCGGGCGACGTCATCCTGGGCCTGGCTTCCAGTGGTGCGCATTCCAACGGCTTTTCACTGCTGCGTAAAATCCTTACCCACGCCAACGCACGGCCTGGTCAAGACCTGGGCGGCCGTCCCCTGGAAGACGTGGTCATGGAACCCACCCGCATTTATGTGAAGTCGGTGCTGGCGGCGCTGGCAGCACATGGTGCCGCCATCAAGGGCCTGGCGCATATCACCGGTGGTGGCTTGCTTGATAACGTGCCGCGTATTTTGCAGCCCCATTTATCGGCAACGTTGCACCGCGACGGCTGGACCATGCCGGCGTTATTCACCTGGCTGCAGCAAAACGGCGGCGTAGCCGACGCCGAAATGCACAGGGTATTCAACTGCGGCATAGGCATGATCATTATCGTGCCGGCGGACCTGGCCGATGCCGTGAAGGCAACTTTGGTTGCGCACGGTGAGCAGGTCAGCGTCATAGGCGAAGTCACAGAGCGCCAGGGGGACGATACCCCGCAAACGGTAGTGGTGTAACGTTGCTTGTCGGATTAGCGCGAAGTGCGTAATCCGACGCCAACCGGCCCAGGGTGACTCGCCTTCAACCCCAATATTCACCAATCTTATCCACTGCCTGTGCTGCCGCGTCGGGCGCCAAGCAATCGATAACATGACGTTCGGGTTGCGAGCGCAGCCAGGTCAGCTGGCGCTTGGCCAATTGGCGCGTGGCGGCAATGGCTTGTTCTATCGCCAGCCTCTTGTCGACCTTGCCGTCCAGGTAGTCCCAAAGCTGCCTGTACCCCACGCAGCGTACCGAGGGCAGGCCAGTGTGCAGATCCGCACGGCCATGCAGTGCCCGCACTTCGTCCAGCAGGCCTTGTTCCACCATGGCCTGATAGCGCTGTGCGATTCTTGCGTGTAGCGCCAGCCTGTCAGAGGGCTCAAGGCTGACTGTTACAAACTCAAGCTTACCGTCGGGTTTTGGGCGCGCTTCGGCCAGCCACGCCGACATAGGCCGCCCGCTGATTCGGTATATTTCCATGGCGCGCTGCACGCGCTGGCTATCATTAGGCGCCAGGCGTGCAGCCGTGATGGGGTCAACAGCAGCAAGCTGCCGGTGCAGTTCGGGCCAGCCGTTGGCTTGCGCCTCGGTGTCGATCTGCGCCCGTATGGCAGCATCTGCCACAGGAAGCTGATTCAGCCCCTCGCGCAAGGCTTTGTAATACAGCATGGTGCCCCCGCATAGCAGTGGCAGATTTCCCCGCGCCAGAATGGCGTCTATCAAGGCGCTGGCATCGTGCTGAAATTCGGCTGCCGAATAACTTTCGGCCGGGTCGCGGATATCCAGTAAATGATGCGGTACCATCGCCTGCTCGGCTTTTGAAGGCTTGGCCGTGCCGATGTCCATGCCCCGATATATCGTGGCCGAATCCACAATAATGATTTCAATTGGCCAGCGTTCGGCCAAGGCCAGTGTGGTGGCGCTTTTGCCCGCTGCTGTGGGGCCTGCCAGGCAGATAATAGGTGTTTTCATTGGCCGCGCATGAACATTTTGTCCAGCTCGCTGACCTTCCATTGCACCCAGGTAGGACGGCCGTGATTGCATTGGTCGGCACGTTCGGTTTGTTCCATTTTCCGCAGCAGGCCATTCATTTCTTCCAGCGTCAGCCGCCGGTTGGCGCGCACCGAGCCGTGGCACGCCATGGTGGAAAGCAGCTCGTTGCGTTGTTCTGTCAGGCGTGGCGACGTGCCTACACTGGCCAGGTCGCGCAACACGTTGCGTGCAAGGGACTCGATGTCTCCGTTGGCAAGCAAGGCAGGCACGGCCCTGACTGTTACCGATGCCGGGCCTGCTGCTCGTATGGTCAGGCCCAGTTGTGCCAGAGTGCCGCCATGTTCTTCGAGCAGGCCAACTTCTTTTTCCGTGACGGCAAACACGACTGGTACCAATAGTTCCTGGCAGGGCAGGTTTTGTGCATCCATCGCGCTTTTCAATTGTTCGTAGACGACGCGTTCGTGGGCCGCATGCATATCCACCAGCACCAGCCCGGCATGATTTTGAGCCAATATATAAATACCATGCAATTGACCCAGCGCCATGCCTAGCGGGAACTCGTGTTCGTTGGTCTGTATGCCGCCAGTTTGTTCAGGCGCTATGCCCTGGGCATCTAGAGGGCGATAAAACGATTGCCAATTGGCGCCGGTATCGGTGCTGTGTTCGCGCAAGGGAAAAGCACGCTGAAACTGCTGTGGCCGAAAGAAGGGTGGTGTAAAGCCGGTGCCACCGATTGGGCCCGCCGTATCGGTACCAGCCGGGTTGTAGGGACCGCCATACTCGCCAGAGGAAGCCGGTGGGAGGGTGTCGGAAAAGGCAGTGGGAAGCCCGTCGGCGCCTGCTGGCGCACCTGATTGCCCACCGGCCGCCGCCAGCGTGTGGGACAAGACCTTGGACACAAAGCGATAGATGGCGCCACTGTCGCGAAAGCGTACCTCGTGCTTGGCGGGATGGACGTTGACATCGACGCCAGCGGGATCGACATCAAGAAAAAGTACATAAGCGGGCTGCCGGTCGCCATGCAGGACATCGGCGTAAGCCTGCCGTATGGCATGCGCAACCGTGCGATCCTTGACATAGCGCCCGTTGACGTACAGATACTGGCGGTCGGCGCGGCTGCGCGCATAGGTGGGGCGTGTGACAATGCCGCGTAGCGTGATCAGGCCGTGTTCCTGCTCGACTTCCAGGCCTTCTTCGATAAATTCGGCACCCAGCACATCGCGCACACGGCGGGCGATGTCGGCCGTGCCCCAGTGGCGCTGGGCCTTGTCGTTATGGAACAGGCGAAAGGCGATATGCGGCTGCGCCAGGGCGATACGCTCCATGGCATCGATGCAATGGCCGTATTCGGTGGCCTCGGCGCGCAAGAACTTGCGGCGCGCGGGCACTTCGTCAAATAATTGGCGCACGTCTATGGTGGTGCCTATGGGGCCCGACGCAGCCGTGGGACTGCTTTGGGTCGACCCTAGCTGCCAGGCGTGGTCGTCGTCTGCCGTGCGCGATGTCAAGGTTAGCCGAGCTACCGAGGCGATCGAAGCCAGGGCTTCACCACGGAAACCCATGGAATTGACCGATTCGAGATCGTGCAGGCTGGCGATTTTACTGGTGGCGTGGCGGGTAAGAGCCAGACTGAGCTCGGATTTGGGTATGCCGGAGCCGTCGTCGCTAACGGCGATGCGGCGTATGCCTCCGCCATCCAGGCGTACTTCAATGGCGCGTGCACCGGCGTCTATGGCGTTTTCCAGCAATTCTTTCAAGACCGAGGCGGGGCGCTCGATAACCTCGCCTGCGGCAATCTGGCTGATCAGCAGGTCGGGCAAGGGAGCAATAGAGCGGCGTTCAGGCATCAAGGCATTCCATTAAGCGATAAGTGTGTGTTTTTATACGATTTTAGCCTCTTGGGCCAAATGGATCTGACGCTACTCGATTTAACGCGCTATATTGCCTTATCTTTTTTTGGTACTTAGCAATGCCCGATCTGTTAAACATGATTCTCCACATAGACCAGTTTCTTGGTGACTGGGTGGTTCAGTATGGCGAGTGGATATACCTAGTGTTGTTCCTTATTATCTTTGGGGAAACAGGCTTGGTTGTACTGCCGTTTTTGCCGGGCGACTCGCTATTGTTTATTGCGGGCGCATTTGGCGCGTCAGGGATGCTGAACCCTGTTTTACTGGGTGGTTTGCTGGTGATCGCCGCAATACTGGGGAATACTGTCAATTACTGGGTGGGCCGCTATTTAGGGCCGCGAGTTTTTACCAGCAACTATCGTTTTCTCGATCGTAGCGCCCTGATCAAAACCCATGCTTTTTACGAAAAGCATGGTGGGAAAACCATAGTCATGTCGCGTTTTTTGCCTGTTTTTCGTACCTTCGCACCTTTTGTGGCGGGCGTGGGCAGCATGAATTTCGTGCGTTTCCAATTGTTCAATATTTCAGGCGCCCTATTATGGGTGGGCAGCCTGGTTACTTTAGGCTACTTCTTTGGCAATGTTCCCATAGTCAAAGAGCATCTGAATACGATAGTCCTGGTTGGCATAGGCGCTGCCGCAGTACCAGTGGTCTTGGGCGCCTTGTGGAAAATATTCAAGAAAAAATCGCCGGCGGTATAAAAATGCAGGCCGGATTCGCGCCGTCAGGCGCGTAATCCGACTACGCCCTGCGGGCCAGGGCGGGACTGGATGAAAAATAATTGTTGATGCCGCTTAACATGGCTTGGGCAATACGGTCTTGGTGTGCTGGGCTGCGCAACAGGCGCTCTTCTTCAGGGTTGCTAATAAAAGCGGTTTCCACGAGTATTGATGGAATGTCAGGGGCTTTCAGCACAGCAAATCCTGCGCGTTCAACACGGTTCTTGTGCAGGGTGTTGATTTTGCCGATTTCGCTGAGTATGCGGTCGCCTACTCGTACCGAATCGTTGATTTGCGCTGCGGTCGACAGGTCGAGCAAGACTTGCGCTACCTGTTTGTTGTGCGAACCAAGGTTGACGCCGCCGATGAGGTCGGCATCGTTTTCACGCTGGGCCATCCAGCGTGCGGCAGAACTGGTGGCGCCGTTTTGCGACAAGGCAAATACCGAGGAACCGCGCGCGCTGGGCTTGATCCAGGCGTCGGCATGTATGGATATGAACAGATCAGCCTTGACCCGGCGCGCCTTCTGTACCCGTACCTGTAAAGGCACGAAGTAATCGTTGTCTCGGGTGAGATAGGCGCGCATATTGGGCTGGGCGTCTATCAGTTTTTTCAGGCGCCGCGCAATATTCAGGACGATGTCTTTTTCGCGAGTGCCGTTGCGCCCGATAGCGCCAGGGTCTTCGCCGCCATGACCTGGATCGAGGGCAACTAGTATGGGGCGCGAGTTATCGCGAGGCAAGGCTATGCTGGGTGGCGGTGGCTGGACCGGCGCCTTGGGTTTTTTTGCCACAGGTGGCAGTTTCTGCCCTTCTACCGACGGAATAGGCGCCTCGGTGGGGGAGTTTTGGGCCAAGTCTTCCAGTACCCGGGCAAGTGGATCGGTGTCTTTTTGATCCATGATGGCCAGCAAGGGGTCTTGTGCGACTTTGGGGTAAAGATCAAGCACCAGCCGGTATTTATATTCGCCTATGGGCTTGAGTGTAAATACCTGCGGAGCAATTGGCTGTTTCAGGTCTATGACCAGCCGGATTACGTCGGGCCGGTTTTGCGCCACCCTTACCGATTGGATATAAGGGTCGTTGGGTTTGATTTTCGATACCAGGTCGTTGATCGCACGGCTCATGGTGAGGCCCTGGATATCAACTACCAGCCTATCAGGGCCTTCCAGGGTGAAATGCTCGGCTTTGAGCTCGCTGTCCATTTCGAGTGTGACGCGAGTGTATTCATCGGCCGGCCAAGTGCGTACCGCTAATATGGTGCCCGCCTGGGCCAGCCGGGGAATGACCGGTAGCAGGAATAAAGTGCTTGCGGTTGCTATGAGCCGGCGCCGTGAGAGTCCTGGAGAGGAAGGGCAAGTGTCGTCAGCCATAAATTTCCTTTGATGCTGTGGGCGGTCAAGCTGGCATGCCGCCCGTGGTCTGCGTATTCGAGATTGATATCGAGGTCTGGGCAAGGCAACAAGCCGCCGGCTTGCTCTGGCCATTCGATTAAAACTACTGCATTGGCTTGAAGTATATCTCGAAATCCCGCGTCCAGCCATTCGCGTGAATCGCTAAATCTATAAAAATCAAGATGATAGAAGTTTAAGTTAGAAAGATTATAGCTTTCAAGCAACGCATAGCTGGGACTTTTTATTCTTCCTGTGATTCCGGCGGCACGCAGCAGGGCTCGAGCGAAGCTGGTTTTGCCGGCGCCCAGGTCGCCACGCAGGTGGATTCTGCCACCGCGCTGGCTCGGGCTTATGGCCGGATGCGTGCCGCAAAGCATGGGTGCGAGCTGGGCAGCAAGCGCTATCGTGGCTGCTTCATCAGGTAAAAATAGGGTTTTTACACCTAATATGCTGTGTTCTTGTGTCATATGCGTAAGTTATAAGGCCGACCCAAGCATTAGCCAGAGGGGAATGGTCAGTGCCGAGAATAAGGTTCCCAGAGACATCGTAACCGCTACCAACCGGCCATCCCCACCCATTCTGGCCGCCAGGACATAAGCCGACGAAGCGGTTGGCAAGGCGCTAAATAACAACAATGTCTGGCGTTCGAGCAGGCTAAGGCCCAATGCCCAGCCAATAAAAATGGCAGCAATCGGTATGATCAGCAACCGCACGCTGATCATCCAGCCCATCAGTTTGACGTGAGCCTTGCCACCCTGCAACGACAGCGTTGCTCCTACGCACATCAAGCCGATGGCAATGGCGCAAGTGCCCAGGCGGCTGAGCGTGACGTCTATTGTCTGGGGAATGGGCACTGCAAAAAAATTGCATATCAAAGCCAGTGCAGTGGCAATAATAAAAGGGTTCCGCGCTATTTCTCCCAGTACCTTGCCGCCATTTTGCCGGGCCAGTGCATGTACGGCGGCGATGTTCGATATGGGAACAGCAAAGCCCACTATCACGGCCATGACGGTTTGTGCGCTTGCGCCCCCCAGTCCACCGGCTATGGACAAGCCTATATAGGTATTGAAACGATAGGCGCACTGGGCAACCGAGGCATGCGCAAGCGGATCGGGACGCATCATTGGTACGGCAAGCCAGGCCATCGCTACGCCAAAAGCCATTACGCCGACTGTTGCTTGCAGCAGTGTATAGGCACTCGATAGGCTGATTGGCGTTTGCGTGATGGAATGAAACAGTAGTGCGGGGAACAACACAAAATAAACCAGTTGTTCGGCACCCCGGAAGAACTCGCTGGAGAACTTCAGTTTGTGAAATAACAGCCAGCCTAGTCCTATCAGCAGGAAATCGGGCAGTACAAGCAGGATGACGGACATAGAGACAGGCCGGAAATGCAACGCGGGCCGCTATTTTAGGCGTATTGTCGAAAATTGCGCGAAGAACACAGGGTTGATACGAAAAGACAATATTTAGAAAATGCTGTTATTCTCACTCGTGAACAGGACTCCCCGGTACTTTATGCCTGGACAATTATTAAAGATAACGCTTTTTACAGAGAGACTCCCTATGGTTTTGTTGAAAAATAAGTTTGCGGCTGTTGCTCTGGTTGCCAGCGTGGCTTCCGTATTCGGTATGGGCACAGCCGGCGCTGCCGACTACCCCACTCAAGCTATTCGTGTCATTGTTCCATTCGCTCCAGGCGGCTCAACCGATATCGTGGCGCGTATCGTTACGCAACGCATGAGCCAGGAATTGGGCCAGACCGTTGTCGTCGAAAACAAGGGTGGGGCGGGCGGTGCAATAGGCGCGGCTGAAGCCGCACGCGCCAAGCCTGATGGCTACACCTTATCTATTGCAACAGTATCCACCCTGGCAGTGCTCCCCGCTTGCCGTCCCACCGATCTTCCCTATAAGCCACTTACCGATTTCGTGCCGGTCACCAATTTCGCCAACGTGCCTAACGTTATTGAAGTCAATCCCAAGTTTCCGGCAAAAAACTTCAAGGAATTCATCAAGGTTCTTAAAGACAACCCCGGTAAGTATTCCAATGGCAGTTCGGGCACATGCTCGGTGTTGCACCTGTTTGGCGAAGCCTTCAAGCTTGCCACTGGCACAGATACCGTGCACATCCCCTATAAGGGGTCGGGCCCGGCTGTGACCGATGCCGTTGGCGGCCAGATCGAAATCATGTTCGACAACCTGCCTTCATCCATGGCCCAGATTCAGGCCGGCAACTTGCGTGCCCTGGCTGTGGCTTGGCCCGAGCGCCTGTCTAACCTGAAAGACGTCCCCACGCTTGCCGAAGAAGGCTATCCTCAGCTTAACCAACCTGCCTGGTACGGCCTGCTGGCTCCCAAGGGCACTCCTGCTGAAATCGTCACCAGGCTGCGTGATGCGGCCGTAGTGGCCCTGAAGGATCCCAAGGTTATTGAAGCTCTTGAAAAACAAGGTGCAGCGCCTTCAGGCAATACACCTGAAGAGTTCGGTAAAGAAATCAAAGAACAATATGATTGGGCTAAAGGCGTCGTAGAAAAAGGTAATATCAAGCTCGAGTAGGCCTGGTCGCTAACTGGTTCTGGCCGATAGCTACGGCCAGAACGTATTTTTGCACATTGAAGAAACACTGTGCTTTTTGTGCAGTGTTTTTTTTTGGTCGTGCTGGCGTCGGATTATGCGCTGGCTAAAACTCTACAATCAAACACGATTGCCAGACTGCTTTATAATCCCGCTTCAGTTTTGCTGACCTTGTCAGTAATAAGGCCTTGATGCCTACGTCTCCTTAGTTAAATGGATATAACTTTCCCCTCCTAAGGGAAGATTGCAGGTTCGATTCCTGCAGGAGACGCCACGACTTAATTTCCCAACGTCTGTTATATTGTCTATAGGCCCGCATTTTTACTGGTGTAGCGGGCTTTTTGTTGTCTACGGTAGTATGGCGGTATCCATTGATAACTACCGCCATTGGACGGTACTTTTGACGGTACATTTCACCATCACTAAAAAAGTACCGTCATGGCCCTTACCGACACGCAAATTAGACAAGCTAAACCAGCCGCAAAACCTTACGCTTTGCGTGATGGCACCGGGTTATATCTGGAGATAAAAGCGTCAGGCAAGTACTGGCGGTGGGATTATCGCCACGACGGCAAGCGTAAAGCTATTGCTTATGGCGTATATGGTGCAGGGAGCCGGAAATTAAGCTTGGCGCAGGCGCGTATAAAGCACCTGGCGGCTCAAGAGTTGTTAGCCGAGGGTATAGACCCGATGGGTGAGAGAAAGGCTCAGGCACAGGCCGCGAAGCTGTCTAGGGAAACCATTTTTTCAGCGATCGCTACTGAATGACTTGAAACAAAAAGATCTGGCTGGTCAGCATGTTCATGCTGAACGGGTAGAAAGCCTAGTTAATACACACGTGAATCCTGAGATCGGCAGTAAGCCGATAGCTGAGCTTACGTCTATGGATATTTTGAACACTATCTGCAAGATGGAGGACAAGGGCTTGGGAGAGAGTTGCTATAAGGCGCTTTCGTATGTGACTAAAATGTGTATGTATGCTGTCGTGTCTTGCCGTGCCTAGGTAAATGTCGCTACGGGCTTGAGTGATTTCTTGAAGACAAAACCACCCGTATAGCACCACCGCCACATGGATAAAGCAGAGCTTGGCACGTTCATCAATCTAATTGATCGGTACGGCGGTACCCGGCACGCACGTTTCGGTCTGCAAACCCTGGGAGCTAGAGGCAATTCAGCGGGTGGAGCCCGAGTATCAAATGTATCGACAGTGCAATGCTGCACTGACAAAAATTCGACGTGCGTTGGTTGAGTACGAAAAGCTTTTGGCCCAACAGGACAGGCATTTGAGTAATTAGTTGGTCAGTGCTCTGCGCCACGCCGGTGGTGCAGAGCGGTTCTTCGTAGGCATCTGTCAATAAATTATTTTCCATGCAAAACAAATCCAACTGGCGACCTTACTTGTGATTGTTTGTTCCCTACGCGCCCCACGTTGTCTGCTGCCTCTATGCGTATTTGTGATTGGTTCGTTTAGATACAAATAAAGTGGATCGGTGTGATAGCACTAATTAAGAAAGGTACAGCGGCCTAAAATACTATTTTTCGCAGTGTGAATACTGCGCTCGTGTTTGGAGGAAATGGTTTGCATGATGCTGAAAGAGGGAGCATAGATCCACAGCCTTTATGCTGGATTATTGCGGGTCCAAATGGGGCGGGAAAAACTACGTTTGCGTTGGATTACCTGCCAGAGGTTGCGGGTTGCGAACAGTTTATTAATGCTGATTTGATCGCTGCTGGGCTGTCCCCGTTGAACCCAGAGCGGGATCAGCTGGTAGCGTCCCGTTTGTTTCTTGCAGAGATCAAGCGTTGCGTACAGGCTCGCGAGAGTTTCGCATTCGAAACAACTCTGTCGGGACGTGGCTATTTACGGCTAGTGGATCGTCTAAAACGTGAGGGGTGGCGTGTGGAACTGATCTACTTAGCGTTGCCCAGCGTAGAGATGTCCCATGTGCGGGTGGCGGAAAGGGTGGCCCATGGTGGCCATAATATTCCGGCTGCTGCCATTGACCGCCGTTTTGGCCGTAGTCTGCACAACTTATTTCAGTGTTATGCTCATAAAGCGCATCGAACTAGGTGTTATCTGAATAGTGGTGGCACGCCAGTTGCGGTGTTTGTACAAAGTGGTGACAGCGTTGACGTGCTAGACACATCTATCTATCAGCATTTACGCAATAAGGCAGATTTATGACTCTTTATAATGAAGAAGACCGCAAGGTGCTTGAAAGCCTGCAGAAATCTGTTACCAAGGCCCTTGATCGCAAGCGTCGTCTGGGGCAATACGCAGTGGTGTGGAAAGATGGTAAGCCTTTCTACATCGGGTCCAATCCGCCCACAGAGCAGTCTAAAGCATTGGTAACATCAAAGACCGTAGAAAACAATACTCAAGGCCAGCACTAATTTATTGACGATATTTGTGACGGTACTTATCGATGTTTCGTTTGCTAGATCGTTGTTGCAGGCGACTTGTAGGCTGTAGTTAGGCGTCTGCAGGAGACGCCAGTGACCTGTCCGTAGACGCCCATGAGCGTCTATTTTTATTCCTGAAATCAATACCTTACTTTTTTTCTGCCTCTGCCTGCATTTGTGATTGGTTTGTTTAGATGCAAATAAAGTAGATCGGTGTGATAGCACTAATAAGGAAAGGTACAGTGGCTCAAAATGCCATTTCTCGCAGTATGAATATTGCGCTAGTGTTTGGGGGAAACAGTTTGCATGATGCTGAAAGAGGGGGCATAGACCCACAGCCTTTATGCTGGATCATTGCGGGTCCAAATGAGGCGGGGAAAACTATGTTTGCGTTGGATTACTTGCCAGAGGTTGCCGGTTGCGAACAGTTTATTAATGCTGATTTGATAGCCACTAGGCTATCGCCGTTGAACCCAGAGCGGGATCAGTTGATAGCGTCCCGTTTGTTTCTTACGGAGATTGAGCGCCGCGTACAGGCCCGTGAAGATTTTGCATATGGAGTTTCCGTCAGGTTTGTGGTGAAAAACGGATTTTGTTTTAACGTCAAAGTCAGTTGTCAGCAATAAATCGGATAATTTGATTGAAAAAGGTATTTGTATATTATCCATGCACTTCAAAATCCGTTGCTGCTCAAATTTGCCTAAAGGTTAACGGCAACGCATCTTGTCGTTAACGGAGTGAGGGCAAATATCCTTGTCACTCAAAATAGGGGGAATGTGACTAGCAAACCTCACAGCCAGTTGAGGTTGAACGACACCGACACCGACACCGACACCGACACCGACACCGAGCCGATTCTGAGCGCGTTATTCGTGCATCAGGGCCGATCCGAATTTGTTCTATCGACATCGTTGGTTGCCGAACATGCTCGTGTTGTGGGACAACCGCTGCTTGAGCTATGCGGCAAGCGTCGGATACGACGGGCATCGCTAGTTGTTACACCGCATCACCATGGCGAACAAGGTTGCAAGAGACTTTTCCTTGACGATGTAAAGTCGGTAAGATACGATAATTCTTATTAAAGAACGATATTCGTAATCAAGAACGGCATTGAAAGGAGCATAAAAGATGACGGTCACCACCGCACTAGCCAGCCCCATTTTGGAGGCAGAAGACGCCCTGGATGCTAATGAGCTTTTTCAGAAAAATGGCTGGACAGATGGTCTTCCCATCATCCCGCCGACTGAGGCTGCGACACTACGGTTTTTGGAGGCCGCAGGGCTAAGTCCTTCGGACCTGGTCGGAGTCGAGCCAGTGCGTCGGCGCCGCATTACAGCCGAGAAAGTAGCTATTGCAGCGGTGATGGCAGGTTGTTTGCCCGAGTACATGCCTGTCGTTATTGCGGCAATCAAAGCAATGTGCGAGCCCCTGTTTGGGTTGCATGGCAACACGGCTAGCACTGCAGGGGCTGGCCCGATGATTGTGGTGAATGGTCCCGTGCGTACAGCTCTAGGAATGAACTCGACCCATAACGCTTTTGCTAACGCAAGTCGCGCAAACGCCACAATAGGGCGCACTATGCGTCTATTCATTTTGAATGTGATCGGCGGATACCCAGGCCAATTAGATCGTGCCACTCTGGGTCATCCAGGGAAGTTCACATTCTGTGTCGCAGAGGATGAAGAAGACAGCCCATGGATTCCGTTGTCTGTTGAGCGTGGGCTTCCGGTTGGAACGTCAGCGGTCACAGTCATGTCGGTCGTATCTTCTCACCAGATCATGAACGAGTGGACTCACGATCCCAAGGCTATCTTGGATACTTATGGGTCCGCCATCCGAACCAATATGCTGACGTACTCAATCTGGGCGGGAAACTATATGATGGTCATCCCTAAACAGCACCGCCAGATATTTGCAGCGGCTGGTTGGACCAAGCAAGATATTCGCGAATACACATTCGAGATTGCGCAAGTCGCCAGAAAGGAATGGCGCTCGGTAGGCAAGGCGGCAGTAGCCGGATTGAAGGACGAAGAGCAAATCTACCGAGCTTTTCGCTCCCCAGACGACTTGCTTATTGTTGCTGCGGGTGGGCCAGCGGGCGGCTTTGGTGCAATTTGCCCGCCTTGGTATGGTAAGAAATCATTGGCAATTACCAAACCCATAAGTCAAGACAGCGCCGAAGCAAGGAAAGCAACATGACAGCATGATGGCAACTGCATCGGGTACTGCTGTTGCTCCCAAGCTTGGAAGGCCACACACTCATCGGCGCAAAGACATTGGCTTTGAGCCGCTCTGGCAGAGTAGACAACTGCAATGTGGCCTGCAGTAATGCGAGAGCCATGCCGTCTACTGTCTTCGTGAGTTACCTTGTTTAATTTCTGCCAGGACTTCCGCCGTGTGTTCGCCTAAACGCGGCGCCATCCCCACTGCGGGGCGCACACCGTCGAACCGAACGGGCACACCAGGGAAAACCAGCTTTCCCATTGCTTCGTCATGTATAGTTTGAAAAAACTCGGTTGCTAGCAAATGTTCGTCTTTCTGTAGATCTTCCATGCTGGTAATGCGTGATGCTGCTACGTCGATATCTTTGAAGAACTTCAGCCACTCGTCCGTGCTGCGCGTCGCCATGCTCTTCCCTACAACCGCATAAAGCGCCTCAGCATGGTGTGTGCGAGCACTGTGGCTGTTGAAACGCGGGTCTTTGATCAGGTCGGGCACGTCGGTCTCCTCAAAGAAACGGCGCCAGTGCGCCTCCGTGTATGGCAGTGCGCAGATAAACCCGTCTGTTGTACGAAAAGGGCGCCTCCATGGATTGAGTACCCGCGAATAGCCTGCTGCCCCCTGCGCTGGATCAAAGTGTCGGCCATATAAATGCTCGACGAGATTGAATGCAACCATCGATTCAAACATAGGAATTTCGACATGACTGCCCTTGCCCGTACGCTCGCGCGCAAGTAAGGCTGCCAAAATGGCACTTACAGCAATTAGCCCAGAGGTTTTGTCCGCAACAATTGACGGAAAGTATTGAGGTGTTCCGGTTTGCCGCTGCATGAGATCGACGTTTCCTGATTTCCCTTGAATAATGTCGTCATATGCCGGCATGCCGCTATACGGCCCGTTTTCGCCAAAGCCCACCAGGCTGGCGAACACTAGCTTGGGGTTGTGCTGTCGCAATAATTGTTCGTCGAGCCCGATGGCAGCCAGCTTTTGTGGTCTTATGGTATGCATCAGTACGTCTGCGGTGCTCACCAGGTTAAGCAGAGCCTCGCGGCCTGCTGATGACTTTAGGTCAATAATGATGCTGCGTTTTCCTCGGTTCACACCGAGAAAAACAGCGCCCATACCATTCTCGGTCGTCGGGCCGGTTCCACGCATAACGTCGCCGTCCGGAGATTCTATTTTAATGACATCAGCACCGTAGTCAGCCATGACTTGGCTTGCAAGCGGTCCAAAGATCACTGAGGTGAGGTCCAGAATACGATATCCTGTTAATGGAAGCATTGTCATTACTCCGATTTTGCGCCAGTTTTGGCCACTACTTGCCGCCACGTTTCTATATCTGCTTTGATATTTTGGGAGAACTCCTCTGGCGTATTGGCAATAACCTCGGCTCCGAGCGTTGCTAGTTTTTCTTTCGTTTCTGGTTCAGAAAGAATTTTCGCAATCTCTTTATGAAGTCGTTCCACAATTGGTTTTGGTGTTTGTGCTGGAGCCAAAAATCCATACCAATTGCTTGCTTCATATCCAGGCAAGCCCGACTCTGCCATTGTTGGAACATCGGGCATCAAGCTTGAGCGTGCAGATGTTGTTACGGCAATTGCTTTGAGCTTGCCAGAGCGAACATAGGGCAATGTTGAAGCTATGCCTTCGAAGACCATGGATACCTGCCCACCCAATACATCGACGACTGCTGGAGCAGCACCCCTATATGGCACCACTATCATATCTATCTTGGCTGAAGACTTGAATAATTCAGAGGCCATGTGACCGGTAGTACCTACGCCTCCCGTTCCAGCAGATAGCTTTCCTGGGTTTTGCTTGCCGTACTCAATAAGCTCGCGTAAATTATTGACTGGCATATCGCTTCGAACCACCAACATATTGGTTACAGCTACAGCTTGTGTGATGGGGGCAAAATCACGTATCGGATCAAATGGTAAGTTTCCAAACAAGCTAGGATTCACAGCTATCGGTCCTGAGACACCCATCACAATGGTGTATCCATCTGGTGCGGCTTTTGCAACAAAATCGGTACCTAAATTTCCACCTGCGCCCGATTTGTTTTCGACAACCACAGATTGCCCCAGAGCACCACTCAGTTTCTGAGCTACTGTTCGTGCAAGGATGTCAGAGCCGCCACCGGCCGCGAACGGCACAACTATATGAACAGCTTTAGTTGGGTAGCCCTGGCTCCATGCGGCATGCCCAAATAGAAAAAATCCAATTGACGCGGCAACCAAAGTGGCTACCTTGAGTTTTAAAAGGTGATTCATGAGTAATTGTCTCCAGACCCGTTGTCGATGAAATGCCACGGCATGCGCTGTGCAGGGGCGTAGTATCAGAAAAGAGAGTAGGTATTGGGATAAAGCGGAAATTGATGTTGAGTGAGAGCCCCTCGCCTCGGAAGCTAAGTAACGTAGCGAGGGGGTACTCAAGCTGGGCGCCCCGTCAATAACGGAACGATACGCTTGACCGCTATTTCGGCCTTAAGACGTAGGTCAACATCATTGTCATTGGCAAATGGATGCCCGACGACGGCAAACGGATACCCGGGTAGACCGTTGAGTTCGGCGACTACCTCGGCGCTTCTTACGAAGCGATCGGTCATAATGGCGACGGCTGGAATCCCTAGCCGCTCTGCCTCGATAGCGTCATGCAGACTGCACGACGAACAACTGCCTCAGTCACCAATCGCAGAGAGAATGGCGTCAGCGCCCATCATTTGTGCGAGCATTTCAGGTGCCACTGGCCGTGTTGCGTCAGGCTTGCGCTTACGGATGAATTCGCGTACGCCGTATTCTTTTTTCAGAATTTCTGCAATATGATCAAAAAACCGCTCTGTGTTGATTTTGGCATTATCAATCATGCCAATGACGGCGCCTTCCAGCGACTGCAATGCAGGGGCAAGGCGAAGCGCCTCGCCCTCAGCACTGAGTCTTGGATCTAAAACTCTTAATGTCATGTCATTTTCCTTGCTAATGGGCGCTTCGCGCCGATGAGTTGTCTAACGATTAACGGTTTCTTGCATTAACGAACAAAACTCATTCAAAAGAACAAGCCGTTCGTAATGAGGCACGTTGTGCTAGACTAGGAACGATGCTACACTTCCATACATGGAAAAGCAAGATCCAAAAAAACAAGACTCCAATATGGATAAGCAAGGCAATAACTCCCATCGCACCGCTGGCCGCGTGCTTGAAGTGTTTGAGTACCTCGCAATTAGTGGGGAAACGACAACGCTGGCAGCTCTCAGCGCACGTATGAACATCGCAAAGAGCAGCCTGCTGCCGCTCTTGCGTACGCTTGTGGCTCGCCAATGGGTAGAGCAACCCAGAGCAGCCACCTACCGCATCCCTGCCGGAGGCCTCTTCGGTGGGCGGTGGTTTCCCAGCCGTCCAGAGCTTGAGGTGTTGGCTCGGCCATTCCTGGTGCGCTTGAGTGATGAAACTGGCGAATGTAGCGTACTTGGTGTTTTGCCAAAATCGGGTAATTCTGTCGTGTACATCGACAAAGTCGACAGTCCGCAAACCATTTGCTACACGGCCGAGCTAGGCGCATTACGTCCCCTGCACTGCACCTCCAGCGGCTTAGCGGTGCTGGCCTTTATGCCATCCGCAAGACGTAATGAGTTAGTGGGGAATATGAGTCTGGCTAAATTCACCGATAAAACTGTCACGGACAAAGTCACGCTGATGCAACGACTTGATGAAATCGTCCGCGAAGGCGTGGCTGTATCCATTCAAGAATTTAATCTCGGCGCTACTGCTATTGCAGCACCTATACGAGATCACAATGGAGAGGTGCATGCAGCATGCGCGCTGGCTGGACCCTCGGACCGGATGCGTGCGAACATGCCCAGAAATAAAGAAGGAGTCAAGGCTGCAGCCCAAGCCATTTCAATCGCCTTGGGTTGGAAGCCAGAACTCGACGAGGCTCAGTGAGCATGAGCGATCCACACGGCCGTCACTTGATTCCCTCTATGGATGTTTTACTAAAACATCCGGTCATGGGCGATCTCATTCAGCAGTACGGCCGAATCAGAGCCGTTGACGCTGTGCGGCAAGAGCTCGGCGCCATTCGGATCGATTGGAATCCAGACGAGCCAGTCTGCAATGAGGACCAGATCATCGCTGCGTCTCAAGCCCGACTTGATTTCGTCTCGCGGCCTTCGATCCGTCAAGTGTTCAACCTGACTGGCACAGTGATTCATACCAATCTGGGCCGCGCGATAATGCCTGAGTGTGCAGCAGCGGCTGTCGTCTCTGCAATGACGTGCGCCACCAATCTGGAATTTGAAATCGATGCCGGTGACCGAGGGGAACGTGATCGCCACGTAGAGGACTTGCTTAAGCGGCTTACTGGTGCCGAGGCGGCCATTGTGGTAAACAACAATGCGGCGGCAGTATACTTGGTGCTTAACACGCTTGCTAATCGTCGAGAAGTACAGGTTTCTCGTGGCGAACTGGTCGAAATTGGCGGCTCATTCCGTATTCCTGACATTATCCAGCGTGCCGGTGCCCGATTAATCGAGGTGGGAACGACAAACCGGACACACCTGGCGGACTACGAGCAGGCAATTTCATCGCGCACTGCAGTGCTAATGAAAGTCCACACTAGCAACTACGTCATCAAGGGTTTCACTGCTGAAGTCAACGAGGCTCAATTAGCTACGTTAGCGCATAAGCACGGTCTACCGGTGGTGAACGATTTGGGTAGCGGCACTCTGATAAATCTTGAAAGCTTCGGCTTGCCGCACGAAACAACGCCGCGCGAAGCTTTAGCCGCTGGCTGTGATTTGGTTACCTTCTCAGGCGATAAGCTCCTCGGTGGCCCGCAAGCAGGGCTAATCGTGGGTAGTCGTGCGCTCATTGAACGCATTCGACGCAACCCAATGAAAAGAGCGTTGCGCGTTGACAAGATGACACTCGCCGCCCTCGAGGCGGTGCTTCGTCTTTACGAAACGCCTGAACGATTAAAGGCGGAACTGCCAGTGCTGCGATTTCTCACGCGCTCGCTTGAAGACATTAAAACACAGGCGCAGCGCGTGCTTCTTGCAGTTCGGGCAGCGGTCGGTGATTCCTTGGAAGTCAATGTCATCGATGTCCAATCGCAGATTGGGAGCGGTTCTCTCCCGATAGACCTACTGCCAAGTCACGCTATCGCCATCGGATGCTTGAACAAGCATGATGGTGCGTTAGCCGCTTCGATCGCACGAGCCTTTCGCGCGCTGCCAATTCCTGTGGTTGGGCGTGTTAAATCTGGCTGTTTCATTATGGATTTACGATGCCTTGAAGACGAAGAGCGATTCAACGCGCAACTCGGCGGCCTTCAATTGGAGCATCAAGCATGATCGTCGCTACCGCGGGACATATTGATCACGGCAAAACATTATTGGTCAGGGCGTTAACAGGAATCGAGACTGATCGCTTGCCAGAAGAGAAGGCGCGTGGCATATCCATTGACCTAGGCTTTGCATCCACATCTCTCGGCACAAATGTCATTGGTTTTGTAGATGTACCGGGTCACGAGCGTTTCATCCGCAATATGCTGGCCGGCGTGTGTTCCATAGACGCTGCACTGCTAGTGATCGCAGCCGACGACGGGGTGATGCCACAGACGGTTGAGCATGTGCAAATCCTGGATCTATTAGACGTGCGACGTGGCGTGGCAGTAATCACAAAGTCTGATCGTGTCAGCGAAGACCGAGTGCGTGCGGTTTATAAAGAAGTGAGCGCGCTTCTCTCTGATACCAAGCTGGCTGGCTTTCCTACTCTTGCCGTGTCGGCGCTGTCGGGGCAAGGCATAGAAGACTTAAGAGCCTGGCTTCGCGATCTTTCGCTTGATCCCCAGGCGGCCGTGGCTGAGGGCCAGCACTTCAGGCTGGCCGTGGATCGTGTTTTTACAGTTCATGGCAGTGGTACCGTGGTGACGGGAACAATTTTCAATGGTGCAGTGACACTGGGGGATCATCTGATGCTGTCGCCACGTGACCTGCCAGTTCGAGTCCGTGGTTTACAAATTTACGGCGCACAAGCGGCTAAGGCCGTATCAGGTCAACGATGCGCCATAAATATTGTCGGCGCTGGCGTCGAACAGGTTACTCGTGGTGACTGGTTGTTGTCGCCTGAGCTTCACGCTCCCACGCAACGCTTTGACGCACGGCTGCATATATTGCCTATTGAGACAAGTGCCTTGACCCACTGGACACCGATCCACTTGCATTTGGGAACTACTGAGGAAATGGGCAGGGTTGTCGTTCCGGCAGGCGGGAATATTGCTCCAGGCGCGTCGAGCTTCGTCCAAATAGTTTTAGAAAAACCGATTGCTGCGCTCCATGGTGATCGTTTTGTGATTCGGGATCAGTCTGCACGGCGCACATTGGGCGGGGGAGTGGTACTGGATCCATTTCCACGAAAGCGCGGGCGGCGCAGCGCTTTGAGGTTGTCTGAGCTAGAGGTTCTGGAACGTTCGACCGCCTCAGAGATTTTGTCGGGTTTGCTGGACTTGGCTGACGGTGGCGTCGATTTGCAACGCTTTGCCTGTGCAATGAACTTAACCCCTGAACGTGCTGCCGACGTGCAACGTGCGGCTCAAACCATAGTGCTAGGCAAAGAACCTGAAATTGGGATCAGCCACACATTTTCAGACCTAGTGGGAAACAGGATTTTATCGGTTCTAGAGCAGTTTCATCAAGACCACCCACAAGGTAAGGGGATGACATCGGTTGTACTGAATCGTGCAACTGCACCAAAACTGCGGCAGCAGGCATTTCAGCATATCTTGAGAAGACTCGCTAATCGGCAAGCACTAATCCTGTCCGACAACTGTGTGCGACTAATCAATCATGATACAACTGCCAACCCAATCGACAATCAACTGTGGCAGGAGGTCCGCCGTGTTCTCGAGTTAGCTGGAGCATTCGCACCCGATATCAAACAGCTTGCGGCGCAGTTGCAAATGAAAGAGACTGTTTTGCGCGATTTCCTTCATCGTAAGAGCCGTTCCTTTGAACTGATTCGGGTCACTGAAAATCGCTTTTTCTTGCGCACAACACTCGCCGACTTGGCCGCAACCGCGCATGACGTAGCAAGCTTATCGGACTCAGGCTTGTTTACCGCCGCGCAGTTTCGAGATGCAATTGGTACTGGGCGAGGGCTGGCGATCCACATTCTTGAGTTATTCGATCAATTAGGCATCACTCACCGTATTGGCAACCAGCGCCGTCGAGGCAAGGGCCCAGCGGAAACGCTATGTGCCGTCAAGGCAACTAAACCTGCAGACTCCACAGGACTGAACAATGACCAAATTTGATCTTATCGTTATCGGGGAAGGCTTTGCTGGCTTGACCTGCGCCAATGAAGCCGCCAATTTAGGCCTGAAAGTAGCTACTTTCGAGGCTGAGTTCTTTGGCGGATTGGTGGTAAACATAAATGATCTTGAGGGCTTTGCCGAGGGTAATGGAAGCTCGGGAATGGATTTTGCAGCCACTCTTGCAAGTGCGAATAGCAAAGCAGGCGTAACCAGTGTGCAGGAGCCTGTTACAGTCATTCAACAAGAGCAAGGGGGCTTCCTGGTGCAGACGGGCAGAGCAACCTTCAGTGCAAGCTCGGTTGTCATAGCCTCCGGCGCTCACCTAAAGAAATTGGGAATTCCTGGCGAAACAGAATTCGAAGGGAAAGGCGTTTCCCACTGCGCCGATTGCGATGGCCCGCTATACAATGGCGCAGATGTAGTCGTGATCGGTGGGGGCGATTCTGCTTTTCAGGCAGCCCTGCTACTTGCCCGCGAATGCGCAACGGTGCACGTTGTGCACGACTTAGCACAGCCAACTGCGCGCGCGCATTTTGTTGATTCTGCAAGAGAGCAGCCCAATATTCGCACGTGGCCGCAATCGACTGTGGAGGCAGTGCGCGGCGAGCAGCTTGTCACTGGTGTGCGCGTACTCTCGTTGGCCGATAACACCGTGAACGAACTTCCCTGCCTTGGTGTATTTGTTTATGTGGGCCTCCAACCAAACAGCGACATCGCACCTCTTGGGGTTGGGCGCGACACACGTGGCTTTATCGAGGTCCAGAAGAATCTGGAAACATCAACGGCAGGATTGTGGGCGATTGGCCAAGTCCGAACGGGCTTCAGCGGCCTTTTATCGGACGCAACGGCTGAAGCGCGTCGAGTTGCTCAAGAAGTGAAAGGGCGTTTATTGTAAGTTAGATGGAAGGGAATCGTCCCCGGTGGGGCGGCCGGCCTTCAAATCCGGTTGAGGTCGCATTGCGATCTTTCGTGGGTTCGACTCCCACTCCCTTCCGCCATTAATAGCCGTAGAAAACATCCCCAAAGCCATCACCCCTTGGCCAAGCCCACATTCACGGCTTTTGCTCCCAGTAAATCAGTTAGCGATGCCGTGGGTACGCCTATTAGGTAGCCGCGCCGCCCGCCGTTAAGATAAAGCGTTGGGTAGTCAAGCAGGCTGGCTTCCACCCATACCGGCATTTTCTTGCGCGTTGCAAAAGGAGAGGTTCCACCTACCAGGTAGCCGGAATGCTTTTGCGCGGTTTCGGGAGAGCATGGGCCCGCTTTTTTTGCGCCTATCTGGCGCGCAAGATTCTTGGTTGATACCTCGCAGTCGCCGTGCATCAGCACCATCAGCGGATGGGCGTTTTCGTCTTCCATGATCAGGGTTTTGGCGACCTGATGCGGATTCAGCCCCAATTGCCTGGCAGCTTCGGTGGCGCCACCATGATCCACGTATTCGTAAGGATGCTCACTGTATGCGATTTTATTTTTCTTCAGAAATTGCGTGGCGGGGGTTTCCGAGACGTGTTTGTCTTTTGCCATGGTGGTAGTGTGTTCAACAATATGGATGGGATGAGTTCTTGTGCAGGCTTAGGGTTGGCTTATTCAGGCGCGTGGGTGATGCTTGGCATGCAGCGCTTTCAGTCGTTCGCGTGCTACATGAGTATATATCTGTGTGGTTGAGATGTCGGCATGGCCCAGCAGCATTTGCACTACGCGCAGGTCGGCGCCGTGGTTGAGCAAGTGGGTGGCAAAGGCGTGTCGTACTACGTGGGGAGACAAGGGCGTGTGTATGTCAGCTTGCAGCGCGTATTTTTTTATGATCAGCCAAAACGACTGACGCGTCATGGGGGCGGCACGCGCGGTTACGAACAGGGCGTCGCAACGGCGCGCGCCCAGAAACTCAGGTCGGGCCTGTTTTAGGTATAGGTCTATCCAGTGCTGCGCTTCGGCGCCCAGCGGCACCAGGCGGTCTTTGCCACCTTTGCCCGCATTTACCCGCAGTACGCCTTCGGTAAGGCTTATATCCAGAACATTCAGGCTGATTAGCTCGGTAACCCGCAGGCCGGTGGCGTACAGGGTTTCAAGCATGGCCCGGTCGCGCAGTCCCAGGGTGCTGCGTTCGTCGGGGGCCTGCAGCAGGGCATCGACCTGATCTTCGGATAGCGTTTTGGGGAAGCGGGCGGCCTGCTTGGCGGCGCGCAGGGTCAGGCAGGGGTCTTGGGCGACCAGGCCGTGGCGCAAGGCCCAAAGGTAAAAACGCCTGAGTGCTGCCAGGCGCCGGTTCGCGGTAGTGGCTTTGCTGGTGGCGTGGCGTGCTGCAAACCAGTCCTGGATATCAGCGGCGTCGGCTTGTTCCAGTGTTTTGGTTTTCTTGTTGTGCAGCCACTGGGCGAATGCGTTCAGGTCGCGCCGGTAGGCCGACAGCGTATTCTGTGCCAAGCCGTCTTCCAGCCAGACGGCGTCGATAAAAGTGTCGATGGAGGCGGGGGGAAGGGAGGTCAAAATTGTGGTGATTACAGTTGGCAGGTGGTTGGCGGAGGTGAAGATAAGGCCGTGTGTTGGTATGTTATCTCATGGCTGGTATTGATTTTGATCATATCAAACTGTTTTGTTATTTGACTGTCGCTATATAGGTATATATTTTACGTTTCTGTGCAGCGTAATATTGTCGCTGCGGCTGCCAATCAAGGAAGAATAGTGAAATTCAAACGGTTTGTTGCAATAGCACTGATGTCCATGCTTGGGTGGAGTACTCAGGCAGCCGCTGAAGACATCGTGGTTTCCGCCGCCGCCAGTCTGACCAACGCGTTTACCGAGCTATCGGTTCAGTTTCAGCAGGCGCATCCAGGCGCCAAGGTGTTAATGAGCTTCGCCGCATCGGATGTGTTGGCGCAGCAAATCGTGAATGGCGCTCCTAGCGATATATTCGCGTCTGCTGACCAGAAGGCAATGAATAAGGCCGTAGAAGCCAAAGTCATTGATACAGCAACGCGCAGGGACTTCGTGCGCAATGAGGTGGTGTTGGTTGTGCCCGCCGATAATCCGCTCAAGATCAATTCATTGGCTGATCTGAACGCGGCAGGCGTCAAGCGTGTCGCCTTTGGCAATCCGGCGACGGTGCCCGTGGGTCGTTATACCAAGGCGGCACTCGAACACACCGGCAACTGGAATGAGGTCAAGCGGCGTGAAGTGCTGGGGCAGAGTGTGCGTCAAGTGCTTGATTACGTAGCTCGGGGTGAAGTGGATGCGGGCTTCGTTTTCGCCACCGATGCAGCCATCATGCCGGAAAAGGTCAAAGTTATTGAAAAGCTGGTGTCTCCAATACCCGTGCTGTATCCCATCGCCCTGGTTCAACGCCCAGGGCGACCAAGCTTGGCGGCGGATTTTCTGGCATACATTTTGTCGCCATCAGGGCAAGCTACTCTTGCCAAATACGGCTTTTCTCAACCATAGGCCGTATTCATCCGCATGAGCAGTTTCAGCATCCCTTTGCTGTTGTCCCTGAAAGTGGCAGGCTGGGCCGCCTTTTTTGCGACTGTCCTGGGTATTGCCACTGCCTATGGGCTATCGCGCTGGCGCTCTCCCTGGTGTGATTTCATCGACTCCGTGCTGACACTGCCCATGGTGCTGCCGCCTACGGTGATAGGTTATTACCTGCTGGTGCTGTTGGGCCGTCGTGGCTGGCTGGGGCAGTATCTGGAGCAATGGGGGATACAGCTGGTGTTTACCTGGCAGGGCGCCGTCATTGCCGCAACAGTGGTGGCGTTTCCCATGGTTCTCAAGGCGGCGCGCGCTGCTTTTGAAAGCGTGGACCATACTTTGGAAGACGCGGCAAGAGTCCTGGGCATCAGCAACACGGGTGTGTTTTTCAGGATTACCCTGCCTCTGGCATTGCGCGGAATACTGGCGGGGGTATTGCTGGCCTTTGCGCGTGCACTGGGTGAATTCGGCGCTACGCTCATGATAGCCGGCAGCATACCCGGGCGTACTCAAACCCTTTCCATTTCTATCTATGAAGCGGTCCAGGCCGGCAATGACGACCTGGCACTGGCGTTGGTTGTTATCACCTCTGTTACCTGCGTTGCCGTGTTGTGGATAGCCAGCAGGCTCTTGCCGGACAGTACGCGATTCTCGGGTCGAGGAAGTCGTCAGCGATGATACAGGTTCAGATAAATCGACGTGTCTTTGCTGGTAAGCGCGAATTCCTTCTGGATGTGGCTATTGCATCATCGTCATCGCGCATAGCCCTGTTTGGGCCTTCTGGTTCGGGCAAGACCCTGACAGTGCAGGCAATTGCCGGCCTGCTGCGCCCGGATAGCGGGCATATTGCCATCAATGGGGTTACCTTATACAGTTCCGAGCGCAATATATGGCTGGCGCCGCAAGACAGGCATCTGGCCTACTTGCAGCAAGACTATGGTTTGTTTCCACACTTGACGGTTGCGCAGAATATTGGCTTTGGCCTGAAAAAAGGCTGGTTCAATCAGCGACGCCAGGCCTTGCCCGCAGCGGCGCGGCGCTGGGTCGAGGCTTTCGAACTGGAAGCCATTTTGCATAGCTATCCTTCGGAAATATCGGGCGGGCAGAAGCAGCGTGTTGCCCTGGCGCGAGCGTTGGCGGTGGAGCCCAGGCTATTGCTGCTGGACGAGCCGCTGGCAGCCCTGGATGCTGGCTTACGGATAAAAATGCGCGCCGAACTGGCTGCCTTGCAGGCCAGGCTGGATATCCCCACCATACTGATTACCCATGATCCCGCGGATGCGGTGGCATTGGCCGACAGGGTATACAACATTGACCGGGGGAAAATAACCGC
This sequence comes from Alcaligenaceae bacterium, assembly GCA_013416445.1. Lineage (GTDB taxonomy): Bacteria > Pseudomonadota > Gammaproteobacteria > Burkholderiales > Burkholderiaceae_B > Pollutimonas. The sequence continues at coordinate 72,508 of JACCER010000005.1, read as the reverse complement.
CGATTGTCGTCCCGACATGCTGGAGACAGCGTAATGCCATTTCTAAATCAATCGTGCACGTTGTCGGCTTCGCTTGCCTTACACCAGTAATGTCTGCGCTTCGCCTTCGCGCTCAGGCTTGATTTAGAGCGTTTTTGGCAAAGATATTTACAGAGTCCGTGGCAGTGCACGCTTGCCAAGAGGCTGAAGGAACGAGGGTTGGGTCGGCATTTGCCTCAAGCATACGTGACAGAGTAGATGCATCGGGGACGGCTGTTCGTTTCTGAGGGAGAGTGAGTGTGTTTTGTGCAGTTTTCGTTCTTGCGAAAGTCGGGTGTGTGTTGTGTACGGCTTTTTTGTTCTTACGAAAGTCGGGTGTGTGTTGTGTACGGCTTTTTTTGTTCTTACGAAAGTCGGGTGTGTCGGGGGCTGTTTCGGCTTCACGCGCTGCGCCCCTGGCGGGGTTCCCGTTACGTTCAGCGCCATCGAGGCGTCCGCGGAACTCGCCCGGTCGGACCAGTGGTCCGACACCCGCCGGGCTCAGACAGCCGCGGCCTTGCCTCCTCGATGGCGCTGACCGTAACGGCTTGCGCAAGGCGCCTGCACAGCCCCCGACACACCCGACTTTTTGCATCAACGAGGTTTGGACTAGCCTACTCCTCACTAACCAGCAGTGCCAATAAAACCAGCTGCTCAGGTCACTAGGCCACTAGACCGTTAGGCCGGTCAAGTTTCCTATTGCGCAGTTGTCCGGGGTGGGTGAAGCTCAGTGCGGCGGTAGGCGTGCGCCGCGTGCTGACGAAGGGAAGCCGGGGGGTGTCGTCGGCCGTTGTTTGAGCGCAGCGAGTTCGGCCGACGCCCGGCTGTACGAGGCAGACGCGGAAACAAGCACGCCGTGCCGCACTGAGCTTCACCCACCCCGGACAACGTCATAAGAACCGGACAGCATCACTAAGTGCCATACAACGTCATAAGAACCATACAACGTAATAAAGAACCGGACAACGTCATAAGGAACCGACAACGTCACAAGAAACCGACAACGTCACCAAATACTGTAAACCGAAAATGCGCTAGAAACGGAATAAATCAGCACCTACGAATACGGTTCGTTTTTTAACGGCCAAATTAAGAAACGTTTTAATCGAGCACGCCCAGCATGACGCTGGATGCCTTGAAAATGGCGTAAACAGCCTGTTCTTCTTGCAGGCCCATGGCTGCCAGGCTTTCCTGGCTGAGCATGGCCGCAATGACCTGTCCGGCTGGCAATGTAATGCTGACTTCGGCGCTCACGGCTCCGGTAACGATACGGCTGATGTGTCCCGGCAACTGATTGCGCGCCGATAATTTAAGCGTGCCCCCTGATGCGCCTACGATGACCGACGAGGCCTTGATGAAAGCCAGTGCGCGCTTGCCCGGATGCAGGTCAAGATTTTGCACACTTTCCTTGGTGATGGTGGCGACTATTTGCAGGTCGTCACCTATATCTATGATGACCTCATCATTGACTGCGCCGGGCTTGATGTGATCGACCACGCCCAGCAGTTTGTTGCGTGCAGAAGTTTGTATCATCATGTGCTGGATAAGTTCGAGGTTGCGGGCCGATGGGGCGCTGGCCTTGGCCAGTTGGGTCATGAAGCGCTGATGCTCTTGGTTCAGCGCCTGATAAAGCTGCAGCAGTTCTTGAGCCCTGGGCGTCAGGGTGGCTCCGCCGCCACGCTGGCCGCCCGTCGAGCGTAGCACCAGGGGCTCGCCAGCCAGATTATTCATGGTGTCCACGGCATCCCATGCCGCTTTGTAGCTAAGGCCTATTTGCCTGGCTGCGGCGCTGATGGACCCGGCGTCGCCTATGGCTTGCAGCAAGGCCATGCGTCGTTGGCTGCCCCAGTTTTGCTGCCCCGAGCGTAACGAGATAGAGCCAGTGACTTCCACTGGCGGGGGAACGGGGTGAGTGGATGTTGGCATACTGCTAGTGTAATCGGGAATGGCGCTTGCTTTGAGGGTTTCGTAGGTCGGATGGGCGCGCAGTGCGTAATCCGGCAACACGACCGCGGCAAAAATGCCAAGCGCACAGGCTGCCCTGTACAGTTAGAATGAGACTCTTGTTTTAGCCTGGTTGTGTTGGGAACCATGATAGATACTTTCGCATCTGTAGGCCTGGATGGTCTTTCCGATTTGCATACCGATGCAAGCTTGATTCTAACGGTCAATAATCGGCACGCTCGCCGCATATTGGGCGAATTGTCAGCCAGCCTGAGCGAAACGCGGCGCGTCATGGCTGTGCCCGACATCATTCCCTTGTCGGCCTGGCTGGTGCAGGCCGCTGATCAGTTGTCGTTTGTTCCGCAGGCCGACCTGGCCTCGTACACGATCGATGCGTTTGGGTCGCAGTTGCTGTGGCAGCGCGTCATTACCGAACTGGAGTCCGACCACGTGTTGCTGGATGTCGCCCAGGCCTCACGGTTGGCTGCGCAGGCCGATCAGTTACTGGACGAGTGGCAAATCACGGTGCCCTCCGAAGTTGAAACCGGTGATTATCAGCGCTTCATGGTCTGGCGCGAGCGCTACCGGGCCGTGCTCTCGGAGATGGACCTGGAAGACGCCAACCTGGCGTACCAGACCATATACACCGCCATCCAGGGTGGTTTGCTTGAACTGCCTTTTTCCACGCTGGTGCTGGCTGGCTTCAATGAACTGTCGCCCCGATTCTTCAGCTTGCTCAAGGCCATGCAAGAGCAGGGCGTGCAGGTGCTGTCGCTGGAATCCACGCGGCAGGGCGCCGATGACGCAAAACGAGTCATTGCGCCCGATCCTGATCAAGAATGGCGCATGGCGGCGCAGTGGGCCGCTGGCAAGCTGGTTCAGCATCCCCAGGGGCGCTATGCCATTGTGGCGGCAAGCCTTGAAGCCGATGCCGCCATGGCGCATCGCTGCTTGCGGGCGGCGCTGGGGCAGGACGAACATGGCAGGCCAGTTCCTTACAACGTTGCCGTAGCCAGGTCCTTGTCCGACTGGCCCCTGGTGCGTGCCGCGCTGGCCTGGTTGCGCATCATGGCGTTGTTTGCGCAAAGAAAATATGCCGAGCCCGCCGATTTGGGCCAGGCTTTGCTGGCAGGTGGCTGTGCCGGCGATATCCAGGAAGTCTCTGGGCGGGCAACACTGGACGCTTATTGGCGCAGGCAGGCCACGGTCAGGGTGCCACAGGCTGATTTTGCCCGTTTGCTGGATCAGCACGCGCCCGAGCTTGGCGTCGCGTGGCGGCAATGTGAAAGCGCCTGGGCCGGCCAAACCGGCACGGCAAGTGTCGACATTTGGTCTGGCCGTTTCAGGCTATGGCTGCAGGCGCTGGGCTTTCCTGGTCAGGCAGGGCTGGACAGTCATGCCTTTCAAACCGTAGAAGCTTTCGACAGCCTGCTTGACCGCCTGGCCAGACAGTCGCCAGTGGCTGGCATGGTGGGTTTTTCGGCGGCGGTGGGTATGCTGGCTCGCCTGGCGCATGAAACACCATTTCAGCCACAGCGTGATCCTAGTGCCAGGCTTGATGTGCTGGGCTTCCTGGAATCGGAGGGCGGGCACTGGGACGGCATATGGGTGCTGGGCCTGACCGATACGGTCTTGCCCGCTGTTCCCAAGCCAAATCCTTTTATCCCCCTGGCGGCGCTGCGCCTGGCCAACGCGCCCAGAGCTACGCCAGAAAGGGAACTGCTTTGGGCTCGTGGCATGTACGATGCATTGCTGTCTTGCGCGCCCGAGGTCTTGCTCAGCCACGCCCAGCACGAAGGCGAAACCGAATTGCGGCCCAGCCCTTTTATTGCAACGCTTGATGTGTTCGACATAGTCATGCAAGCGCTTGCGCCCCAGGTGTGCGTGCTGGAATACTTGTCCGATGAATCAGGCCCGGCTTTGCAGGCAGGCACCAAGACGCGCGGCGGCATAGGCGTTATCGACACCCAGGCGCGCAACCCCTTGTGGGCCTTTGTCAAATACCGCCTGGGCGCCAGCCAACTGCTTGATTATGCCGATGTATCAGACCAGAATGCGCGTGGGGTGTTTTTGCACAAGGCTATAGAGCTGGTGTGGCGGCGCCTGCCCGACCAGCAGGGCTTGCAGGATCTGCACGACGGTGGCGGCCTGCGGGGCTTGCTGGAGCAGCTTGTGCATCAGGCCGCCGACGAATGTTTGCAGGATTATGGCGAGGCCTTGCGCAGCCTGGAAAGCGCGCGCGCCGTGCAGGTCCTGCATGACTGGCTGGCGCTGGAAATGGCGCGGCAGGCTTTCCGTATTCGCGATGTCGAGCAAGAATACTTGTGGTCGCACGGCCCGCTGGAACTCAGCTTGCGTCTGGATCGTATTGATCAGCTTGGCGATGGCCGCCTGGCCGTGATCGATTACAAAGCCGGCGACAGTGACGCCAATCCGCGCGCCGACTGGATGCGCCCGCGCCCGGTGGGTTTGCAATTGCCGTTTTACGCCGCCGTGCTGGTTGGCGAAGACGAGGCGGTGGCCGCCTTGGTGCTGGCGCGCCTGCATGCCCGCGATACCAAGGTCAGGGGCCTGGTCGACGGCGATTACGGTTTGCCTGGCCTGTCGACTTTGCAAGAGTGGCCTGCCTTTGCCGCGTATGACTGGAACGGCCTGATGGCCGAGTGGCGCCACACCATAGAAGGCTTGGCGCAGGAATATGCCGAGGGCGTGGCGCGCAACGCCAGCCTTCGCGTCGACGACATCCGCTATTGCGACGTCTTGCCCTTTTTACGTTTAACCGAGGAATACCAGCGTGTCGATTAAGTTACCCAGTGACAGCGCTGTTCGCGCCGCCGCGATTGACCCGGCCCGCTCGTTCATCATTCAGGCCCCGGCAGGTTCCGGGAAAACCGAACTGCTCACCGATAGAATCCTGGCCTTGCTGGCAACCGTGAATCGGCCCGAAGAGATCGTAGCCATTACTTTTACACGTAAAGCGGCCTCGGAAATGCATGCTCGGGTATTAAGCAAGCTGGCTGCGGGCCTTGGCTCCTGCCCACCGGAAGCCTACAAAAAGCGTAGCTGGCAACTGGCGCAAAAGGCAATGCAGCGCAACGATGAATTGGGCTGGAATCTGCTGCAATATCCGGCTCGTCTGGGCATACGCACTATCGATTCATTCAGCACCTATCTGGTGCGCGCCATGCCGTGGCTAAGCGCGCTGGGCGGCTTGCCCGCCATCGCCGACAATGCCAGCGAGCACTACGAGGCCGCCGCCCGGGCGACACTGGCCATGGCCGACGACAATGACTCTGTTGCTCGCTTCATTTCACACCTGGACGTCAACCGGCAAAGCGCGCTGGGTTTGCTTGCCAGCATGCTGGCAAGCCGCGATCACTGGTTGCCGCTGCTGGCTCCGGGCAGCGACATTGACCAATTGCTGGAAAATCTCGACAAGGCGGTTGAAACTGACCTGGAAAACCTGGCCGAGTCCATGCCGCCAGGCTGGTCCAGCACGTTGGCGCCGCTGGTATCGCGAGCAGCCAGTGTGCTGGCCGACAAGGGCGTATCGACAGACTGGGCCATACTGGAACCCTGGCAGGGCGAGGCCTTTGATACCGATATGTCGGGGCTGGCGCAGTGGCAGGCACTGGCGGGCATGTTGCTGACTAAAGACAACAAGCCCAGAAAGACAGTCACTATCAGCCAGGGCTTTGAACCCAAGTCCGACTATAAAGACGATTTTGTCGCCTGGTTGAAGGGGATATCCGGGGACGAACCGTGGGTTGCAGCCCTTGCCGATGTTCGCAGTGCGCCCTCCGAAGGCTATACCGATGAACAGCAAGACATCTTGCGTGTCCTGATCGAGGTCTTGTGGCTCGCCGCCGCCCAGCTCAATGTGTGCTTTAGCGAAGCCGCCGAAGTTGATTTCACTGAAATCTCAAGACGCGCCCTGGATGCCTTGGGTCGGGCCGACGACCCCAGTGACCTGTTGCTGGTGCTTGACACCGCCATTCGTCATTTGCTGGTCGATGAGTTCCAGGACACCAGCTTGTCGCAAATCCAGTTACTGGAACGCCTGACTTCAGGCTGGATGCCAGACGATGGCCGCACTCTGTTCCTGGTGGGCGATCCCATGCAGTCCATCTATCGCTTTCGCAAGGCGGAAGTCGGCCTGTTCCTGACCGTCAAAGAGCATGGGCTGGGGGAGGTCAAGCTGACCGCCCTTGAACTCAAGGATAACTTCCGTTCACAGGCCAACTTGGTTGAATGGGTAAATAAAACCTGTCGGCCTATTTTTCCCAAGGAAGATCATCCCGGCCTGGGAGCCATACGCTATACCGATGCCGTCGCCTTCAACGAGGGCGTCGAGGGTGTGGGAGTAGAGTTCCATCCTGTGTGGACTGTCAAAGACGACAAGCAGGCCGACGAGGCGGGAGCACTTGCTGCGACGGCGGAATCCATTGCCATACAGCTTGCCAAAGAGGCTTTGCTGCGTAATCCCGACAGCGAGCACCCAGTGGCGATACTGGTACGGGCCCGTACCCACCTGGACGGCATCGTGCATCGCTTGGCTCAGCAAAACATACCCTGCCGCGCCGTTGAACTGGTGTCGCTGCAGTCGCGTCAGGTGGTGATAGACCTGGCGCAATTGGCGCGTGCGCTGTCGCACCCGGCCGACCGGCTGGCCTGGCTCTCGGTGCTGCGTTCGCCTTTGTGTGGCCTGACGCTTGATAGCCTGCATGCTTTGTGCGGATCAGACTTGCGTTCGAGCATACCTTTGCTGCTGGCTCAATGGCTGGGGCAAGACGCCAAAGGCATGGTCCATTTGCCAGATACCGAAGCCAAACGCCTGCGACACGCGGCAGCCGTGTTGCTGGATGGCAGCAATGCGTCGGGCGCCATTCCTTTTGCTGCTTGGCTGGAAAGCTGCTGGCAGCGCCTGGGTGGCCCCGCCGTATACCGCAGCGCCAGTGACGCAGCCGATGCCGAGCGCCTGTTCAGGCTGGTCGAAGACCTGGCTCCCTATGGCAAGCTGAACCCGGTCGAACTCGATGACAAGCTGGCCAAGTTATATGCCGCGCCCAACAGCAGTGGCCGCGCGGTCGAGGTCATGACCATACACAAGTCCAAGGGGCTGGAGTTTGAAACCGTGATCCTTGCCGGCTTGCATCGGCGCGCCAAGGGCGATACCTCCCCCTTGCTGCGGTTTGAACATAGCGGTGGCGAGCTGTTGCTGGGCCCCATCAAGCACAGAACCTCCGACGAGCATGATCCGGTATCGGTGTATCTGGCCGAGCGCGAGAAAAAGCGCGCCGCCTACGAAGCCGACCGCCTGCTTTATGTGGCCCTGACTCGCGCCCGCCAGCAACTGCATTTGATCGGGGTTCTGGAACTCACTGATCCATTCACCATAAAAAAGCCGGAAGCCTCGTCTTTGCTGGCGCGTTTGTGGGATCAGATGCCGCCGCCCCAGATTCCCGACATGGCAGATTTGATTGTGGAACATCCCGGAAGGTCATCCGGTACGGGCAGCCAGGCGCGTTTGCTGGTGCGCATGACTGAACAGTCCCTGCCGACTGTGCTCGCGCCGTACAAGGGCGTGCGCCAGGCTGGCGCCTGGGCCTGGAGGCCCGATGCCGGGCACGAGAGCATGACGGGAACCGTGGCCCATGCCTGGCTCGAGCGCATAGGCAAAGAGGGGGTAGACGCGTGGTCAATCGAGCGGGTAGACAGCAGCATGCCGGTATTTCGCAAGCAACTGAGCCGGGCCGGGTTGGCTGGCGCCGCAGTCGATGCTGCAGCTCAGGTGTTGCGCGATACTCTCGCCGCTACCTTGGTCAGCCCGAAAGGTCAGTGGCTGCTGAGGGCAGCGCGCGCGCACCGGGAATGGTCGCTGCTGGATGTCAGCGGACGTGTCTCGGTCATAGACTTGGCTATTTTCCAGGAGCAAGACTGGCTGGTGGTCGATTACAAAACCGGTGTTCCGCATGACGGCGAGCCTCATGCCGTATTTGCCGAACGCATGCGCGCACGCTACAGTGAACAGATCGGACGTTATTGCGCTCATGTCAGCGCGCTCGATGGGCGTCCGGCGCGCGGCGCACTGTACTTTCCGCGCGCCGATGTGTGGGTCGATTACTGAAAGGCAAAACCCTGTTAAACTCTTTCTTGGCGGGCCCCTTCGCATGGTTCGGCGGTGAAACTGGTCAGGTCGGGAACGAAGCAGCCATAGTCGTTTAGAATCAGTGCCGAAGTCAGGCTCGCCTCTTTGTTTTTCTGTTTATTCCCGCAAATACCCCAAGCCCGCGTCTAATCCGGTACACTTTTCGTTTATCGATTGATAGCTTCCTGCTTTAAGCCCCCTGCATGACTTATCTGGTTCTGGCGCGTAAATGGCGGCCACGTTCGTTTGATACTCTCATCGGCCAGGATCACGTGGTCCGGGCCCTGACGCACGCCTTGTCTACCCAGCGCCTGCATCATGCCTGGCTGTTCACAGGTACACGCGGCGTGGGCAAGACAACGCTTTCTCGCATATTGGCCAAATCGCTTAACTGCGAAACCGGTATTACCGCCACACCTTGCGGTGTCTGCCGCGCCTGTACCGAAATCGATAGCGGCCGCTTTGTCGACTACGTCGAACTCGATGCCGCCTCGAACCGGGGCGTCGAAGAAATGACCCAACTGCTTGAACAGGCGGTGTACGCGCCAAGCAGCGGTCGCTTCAAGGTCTACATGATCGACGAAGTCCACATGCTGACCGGGCATGCGTTCAATGCCATGCTTAAAACGCTGGAAGAACCGCCGCCACATGTCAAGTTCATTCTGGCCACCACCGACCCACAGAAAATACCCGTAACGGTCTTGTCGCGCTGCCTGCAGTTCAATCTCAAGCAAATGACGGCGGAAGCCATCGTTGCGCATCTGCAAGAGGTGCTGGGCCACGAAAGCATGCAGTTCGAAACCCCCGCGCTGCGCCTGTTGGCGCAAGCTGCCTCGGGGTCTATGCGCGATGCCCTTTCGCTGACCGACCAGGCCATTGCTTACAGCGCCGGCCATCTCACCACCGAAGCCGTGCAAGGCATGCTGGGCACCATCGACCACCGCCATCTGGTTTCCTTGCTGCAGGCCTTGTCTGTTGGTGATGCAAGCCAGGTTTTGCGCGTGGCTGATGAACTCGCCGCGCGCGGCCTGTCGTATTCCGGCGCTCTGGCCGACCTGGCTGTGTTGCTGTCGCGGGTTGCCATACAGCAGCGCATTCCCGGCACCATACCCGCCGATGACCCTCAGGCCGAAGATATCGTGCAACTGGCCGCCGGCCTGCATCCTGACCAGACCCAGTTGTTTTATTCCGTGGCGGTGCATAGCCGCCAGGAACTGTCTTTGGCGCCTGACGAATATGCAGGCTTTGTCATGGCTTGCCTGCGCATGTTGGCGCTGGTGCCGCCAGGTTCCCTGACACCTGTCAGCCCGCCGCCTGCGCCATCGGAAGGGCCTGAAGCATCACATCCGGCCGCCCCAGTCGTTGCCGAGGCCGCCGCGGTTGTCGCTGCCCCAGAGCCGCCTGTAGCAGTAGTGGTTCAGCCCATTGTTGCCGCCACTGTCCAGCCCAACGACACGCCAGCCTGGGAAGACGAACCGGTGGCTGTGACTCAGCAAGAGGTCTCGCAGCCCGAACCCGTCCTCGTCGTGGTGCAACAGCCAGCCCCCCAGTTTGACGAGCCGCCAAAGCACGTAGCCGATAACGGCGATGACTTCGAAACCTTGCACACACAAGAATTTGCAGCCATCGACGAAGGCCAGTTCGAACCAATAGAAATGGGCGATCCCGATTTCGACATGCTCGATGGCATGCAGGAAAGCGTGGTCGAGCTTGCTGCACCCGTGTTTGCCCCCGAGCGCAAAAAAACCAAGTCGCCGCGCCTGCGCAATATGACAGCGTCGGCTTGGCCGGCATTGGCTGCCACCTTGCCCGTCACCGGGCTGGCCGCCGAACTGGCACGCCAAAGTGAATGGTTGGGCGTGCAGGGCGAGCAAATCAATTTGCGCGTGGCAATACGCACGCTGGCGGAAAGCCCAGGAAAGGCACGCCTGTGTACGGTTTTATCGGAACACTTTGGCACTGTGGTGCAACTGAGCGTTGAATACGGCGCCACCGGCGACGAAACCGCTCATGCTGTCGAGCAGGCCCAGAAGGTTGTGCGCCAGCAAGAGGCCGAACTAGCCGTGGCGGCCGACCCCTTTGTGCTGACACTTATCAACGAATTCGGCGCTCAGGTCGTGTCGGGCTCCATTAGTGCCGTACCCTTGAATCGGGCCGCCTAGGCGCTGTTTTTACTTACTCTTTTACTTCAGGAAAGCTAGTCATGATGAAAGGTCAGATTGCCGGTTTGATGCGCCAGGCGCAGCAAATGCAGGAAAACATGAAAAAGGCGCAAGACGCGCTTGCCGACATCGTTGTTGAAGGCGGCTCGGGGGGCGGTCTGGTCAAGGTGTCCATGACCTGCCGGCACGATGTCAAGCGTATCACCATAGACCCCAGTCTGTTGTCCGACGACAAAGACATGCTCGAAGACCTGGTTGCCGCAGCGTTTAACGATGCCTTGCGCAAAGCCGAAGCCACGTCCCAAGAAAAAATGTCCGCCGTTACGGCCGGCATGCCCTTGCCGCCAGGAATGAAGCTGCCATTCTAATGACCGAACCGCTGCCCGAGCCAGAACCGCTCAAGACACTTATCGATGCCTTGCGCCGTTTGCCCGGCGTGGGGGTGCGTTCGGCTCGCCGCATGGCCTATCATTTGCTGCAGCATGATCAGGCCGGCGCCGAGCAGTTAAGCCGTGCTCTATCCAATGCGGTGCACGGCCTGCGCCATTGTGTGCGCTGCAACGGCTTCTCTGAAGACGAAACCTGCGCCACTTGCGCCAATCCCAAACGTGATCCCTCGGTGCTGTGTGTGGTTGAAACGCCAGCCGACCAGAACATGATCGAGTCCAGCCACGGCTATCGCGGCCTGTATTACGTACTGATGGGGCGGCTGGCTCCACTGGAAGGCGTGGGTCCCAACGAGCTGCAGTTTGGCCGTCTCATCGAGCGCGCCACCGATGGCCAAGTCCAAGAGGTCATATTAGCCACCAATTTCACGGCTGAGGGTGAAACTACGGCGCATTATTTGTCCGAACTGTTTCGCTCGCAAGGCTTGACGGCCACCCGGCTGGCCCGGGGAGTCCCGGCCGGCAGCGAACTTGAATACGTAGATGCCGGCACCATAGCCTGGGCGCTTATGGAGCGGCGCAGTACATAATGAATTGCAGGCTTATTCTCGGGTAAGATGTAAAAAAATCAAACTTCAAGGAGATACCGCATGTCCATATCACGCCGTGACTTACTAAAACTGGCAGGCGTCGCCGGTGCTGCCAGCGTAACCCCCGTATTTGCGCAGGCTCCAGCCCTAGAGAAAAAAGACGTCACCATTGCTGTTGGCGGCCAGGCGCTCATCTATTACCTGCCGCTGTCGATTGCCAATATCAAGGGCTACTTCAAAGATGAAGGCCTGAATGCGCAGGTCATTGATTTCGCGGGTGGTTCAAAAGCCCTGCAAGCCGTGGTGGGTGGTAGCGCCGACGTCGTATCCGGTGCATTCGAGCACACCATTACCCTGCAATCCAAGGGTCAGGCTTACCGCGCCTTCGCGCAACAAGGCCGCGCTCCCATGATCGTGCTGGTGGTGTCCAATAAAACCATGGCCGACTACAAAACGCCCGCTGATCTCAAAGGCAAGAAAATCGGTGTTACCGCACCTGGCTCATCGACCAATATGATGGCCAGCTTCTTCCTGGCCCAGCACGGCCTCAAGCCCACCGATGTCTCCTTCATTGGCGTAGGGGCCGGCGCAGGCGCCATTACCGCCATGCGCACCGGCCAAATCGATGCCATGGCCAACCTCGATCCCGTCATCAGTACCTTGGTCAAAGAAGATGCGGTCAAGGTCATTGCCGATACCCGCACCCTGAAAGATACCTTGCAAATTTTCGGCGGCAACATGCCATCGGGTTGCATGTATACCTCGCAGGCATTTATCGACAAATACCCCAACACCACGCAAGCCCTGGCCAACGCCATTGTGCGTGCCGACAAATGGATACAGGCGGCCAGCCCTGATGAAATCGCCAGCGTGGTGCCCAAGTCCTATTTGCTGGGTGACCCCGATTTATACAAATTGGCGCTGGTTGGCAACAAGGAAGCCTTGTCGCCCGATGGCAGCGTACCCGAAGACGGCCCGCAAACTGCCTTGAAAGCGCTTGCCGCCTTCGTGCCCAACTTCCCCACTGACTCCATCGATATTTCAAAAGTCTGGACCAACGATTTTGTTGTCAAAGCCAATAAAAAGTATCCGCATGCCTGAAGCTGCTCTACTGCTCGACAACATCACTTGCACCTTCGCTTCGCATGACGGCGACGCGGCGGGGTATACCGCAGTCAAAGATGCCACCATCGCCATCGCTCCGGGCGAATTCGTTTCGGTGGTGGGGCCTACCGGCTGCGGTAAATCAACCTTGCTTAACGTGGGGGCGGGCTTAATGGCCCCATCGTCGGGTCAGGTGAAGGTGTTTGGTGAAACCCTGCATGGCGTCAATCACCGTGCAGGTTACATGTTCCAGGGTGAAGCGCTTTTGCCTTGGCGCAGCGCTTTGTCCAATGTCACGGCCGGGCTGGAATTTGCCGGCGTACCTAAGGCACAGGCACAAGAGCAAGGCCGGGAATGGCTCAAGCGAGTAGGGCTGGGCGGCTTCGAAAACCGTTATCCGCACGAGATGTCCGGCGGTATGCGAAAACGCACCATGCTGGCCCAGACGCTTATTCGCGATCCCGATATCATTCTCATGGATGAGCCGTTTTCCGCGCTCGACATCCAGACGCGGCAACTGATGGAAAACGAAGTGCTAGACCTATGGATGGCTAAGCGCAAGGCCGTGCTGTTCATTACGCATGATCTCGACGAAGCCATTGCCATGAGCGACAGGGTGGTGGTGTTGTCGGCCGGGCCAGGCACACACCCCATAGGTGAATTCGATATTGATATTCCCCGGCCACGCGATGTGGCTGAAGTGCGCAATAACCTGCGCTTCATCGAACTGCATAAGGCCATTTGGGATGTGTTGCGTGAAGAAGTGTTAAAGGGCTATGCCCAACAAAAACGGGCCTAAGATGTCGAAGTCACGAAAATCCAATCTTTCCATGCGGTTCTGGCAGGTGCTCCTGCTGGTGGTCATCTTGCTGGCGTGGCATTTTGCCGCCCGCGACAGGAATTTTGCCTTTTTCTTTGGCAGGCCAGTGGAAATCGCCCAGGTCATCTGGAACTGGTTCGTTGTCAATGCCGACATTTACCGCCATCTGGGCATTACGCTTTCTGAAACAGTGCTGGCCTTTGTCATAGGCACCGTGGCTGGCCTGGTGTTTGGTTTATGGCTGGGCCTGTCCCGAGGCGCCAGTGCATTGCTCGACCCTTACATTACGGCAGCCAACTCCATGCCTCGCGTCATCCTGGCGCCTATCTTCGGCATGTGGTTCGGGCTAGGGATTTGGTCCAAAGTGGCGCTGGCGGTAACTTTGGTGTTCTTCATTGTGTTTTTCAATGTGTACCAGGGGGTGCGTGAAGTCAGCTCCACCTTGCTCGACAACGCCCGCATGCTGGGCGCCAATCGCAAGCAGCTTTTGCGCCATGTATACATACCGTCTGCAACCAGTTGGGTGTTTTCCAGCCTGCACACCTCGGTGGGTCTGGCCTTTGTGGGTGCGGTAGTCGGTGAATACCTTGGGTCAGCCAGCGGCGTAGGCTACTTGATTCTGCAGGCTGAAGGCACGCTGGATGTGAACACGGTATTTGCCGGCATTGTGGTGCTGACTGTATGCGCGCTGGCCCTTGATGGCCTGGTTACCCTGTTCGAAGACCGCATGCTGTCCTGGAAGCCCAAGGCTGGTGAAACCCAAAAGCTGTAGCTCGGATTGGCACTTGCCTATGGTTTTCGTAGATCGGACTGATGCCGCGTAATCCGACACCAATCGCTCCACCGGTATGTATCCAATTATCGTCTGTACCACAGCATTCCGAGCCATTCGTGCAATGCTGTGTTGGCGAGTTCCAGGTAGCTGGCTTGTGGAAGGAAGTTGGCAATTCCCCGTAGCGATTCAGTATGGAACACCGTGGGGGCGGCAATGACAGTAAACCCTGCGCGCTCAAAGGCAAATTTGGCACGTGGCATATGCCACGCATGGGTTAGCAAAACTATGGTGGTGATGCCTTCAGGATGCAGTATCTCCCAGGAAAAGCGTGCGTTTTCATCGGTGTTGTTTGATTTTGCCTCTATCCAGCGCACCGGTACGTGAAACAAGGTTTCCAGCTCGCGTTTCATCACCCAGGCTTCGGGCTCTCCGCCGCTAGGCCTGCCCCCGCTGAGCAACATGGGCACTTCGTATTGGTTATACAAAAATGCGGCATAGCGCAGGCGTGCCAGGGTGGAGCCATTTGTCATGTCGTTGGCATATTCCGGCTGCTGATGAAGCGTATCGCCGCCCAGCACGACTACCGCTTTTGCCTTTTCCATGTCGTGTGGATCAATGGCGGAGCGTGGCTCCAGCGTTTGTATCATGGTGTGGGCGGTGAAAGGCATGCTCAAGACGCCCAGGCCGCCTATGCCTAACACCAGCAGGACCCATCCTGTGCGACGAAAGCGGCTTGCCAGGCAGATGCAGCCTGCAATCATCAGAATAAGCAGGCTGCCTGGTAGCAGGAAGATTTGTGAAGCGACTTCGTTCAGGGTAGTGAGCATGGCCTCTACTTATTGTTTGCGTGCCTGTGCAATCAACTCATCAAGCTTTACGGCGTCTGCCGCAAATAGCCTGATGCCTTCCGCCAGCTTTTCAGTTGCCATAGCGTCTTGGTTCATGTCGGTGCGGAACGAAACTTCGTTGCTGGCTATCCATTCAGGCGCATTTTTCTTGGAAATCTGCGGGTCGAGTTGCCGTTGCAAAGGCTCTGTGGCGCTTGCAAGCTGATCCAGCAATTCGGGGCTGATGGTGAGCAGATCGCAGCCAGCCAGTGCTTGGATCTGCCCGATATTGCGAAAGCTTGCACCCATGATCTCGGTGGGAATGTCGTAGGACTTGTAGTAGTCGTAGATACGCTTGACTGATTTCACGCCTGGATCGGCGGCGCCCGCATTGGCTGCTTCATTCCATTGTTCGCCTGCGCTTTTCTTGTACCAGTCATAGATACGCCCAACAAAGGGGGAAATCAGTTGTGCCTTGGCCTGGGCGCAAGCCAGTGCCTGGGGTAAGGAAAACAGCAAAGTCATATTGCAGCGCACCCCTTCGGCTTGCAGCACCTTGGCCGCCTGTATGCCTTCCCAGGTAGATGCCAGCTTGATCAGCACCCGTTCGGTGGCGATGCCGGCGCGATGGTAAATGGCGAGGATCTGGCGTGCGCGCTCGATACTGGCTTGCGTATCGAATGACAGCCGCGCATCGACCTCGGTCGAGACCCGACCTGGAACGATTTTTAGGATTTCCAGACCGAAGGCCACTAGCAAATGATCAGCCAGTTCGCTGCTGGAGGCCTGCTTGTTATCGGCAATGACCTTGTCAAGCAAATGCTGGTTTTCTTCTTTTCGCACTGCCTTCAGTATCAGGGAAGGATTCGTGGTGGCATCGGTGGGCCGATACACGCGCATGGCTTCGAAATCGCCAGTATCGGCAACGACTGTAGTGAGCTGGCGCAAAGATTCAAGTTGGTTCGACATAAGATTCACACAGGTTAGGCATACGGGAAAGTGTCTGATAATGTAGACTATTTTTGGCCTTGGCACAGGCTAAAGAACAGTTTTTACACTTGCATCTTTGGAGACGCCTCGTCTCAAGGTATAATCGGAAGGTTTAATTATTGACTTTTCAACCGGGGTTTACAGTGCTGCCGTCACTCTTTCCTGAGGGAGCCAACGGGTCTCCTTCTGCAATTCTTGCTTTGGCAGACGGTACCATCTTCAAGGGTGTCTCTATCGGCGCCGATGGTTATTGCGTCGCCGAAGTCGTCTTCAATACTGCCATGACCGGCTATCAGGAAATCCTGACCGATCCCAGCTATAGCGGGCAGATTGTTACTTTAACGTATCCACATATCGGCAATACGGGCGTCAATCCAGAAGACGTCGAATCCGACCGCATTCATGCGGCGGGCCTGGTGATACGCGACTGCTCTTTGCGCGTTTCCAATTATCGGGCTACCCAGTCCTTGCCTGATTACCTCAAGGCCGAAGGCATTGTTGCCATTTCCGGCGTCGACACCCGCAAGCTCACGCGTATATTGCGCGATGGCGGGGCTCAGGGCGCCTGCATACTGGTGGGCGACGACGTCGAGCGCGCCATAGAACTGGCCAAGGGCTTTCCCGGCATGTCGGGCCAAGACCTCGCCAAGGTCGTATCCACCAAAACCACAGAAAAATGGCTGGAAGGCACCTGGCAATTGGGCCAGGGGTTTACTCAGCCTGAAAACAGTCTGTATCACGTAGTCGCCTACGACTATGGCATCAAAACCAATATCTTGCGTTTGCTGGCTGATCGTGGTTGCCGCATTACCTTGGTGCCGGCACAAACGCCGGTTCAGGCTGTGCTCGACCTGAATCCCGATGGTATTTTCCTGTCCAATGGCCCCGGCGACCCCGGGCCTTGCGATTACGCTATCGACGCCTTCAAGGCTGCACTCGATAAAAAAATACCTTTATTCGGTATTTGCCTGGGCCAGCAAATCATGGGCCTGGGGCTAGGTGCAAAAACCGTCAAAATGAAAACCGGCCATCATGGCGCCAATCATCCGGTGCACGAACTGGATACAGGCAGGGTGTTCATTACCAGCCAGAATCACGGTTTCACTGTCGATGCCGATAGCCTGCCGGCTAATGTGCGGGTCACGCACGTGTCTCTGTTCGACGGCTCGCTGCAAGGGTTCGAACTCACCGACAGCCCTGTGTTTTGCTTCCAGGGCCACCCCGAAGCCAGTCCCGGCCCACACGATATCGTGGTGCTATTCGACAAATTCATCAGCCTCATGGCCGAAAAATAATTCAGAATCATGCCTAAGCGTTTAGATCTAAAAAGCATACTTATCATTGGCGCCGGCCCGATCATTATTGGTCAGGCTTGCGAATTCGACTATTCCGGCGCGCAGGCCTGCAAGGCGCTCAAAGCCGAAGGCTATCGCACCATATTGGTCAATAGCAATCCCGCCACCATCATGACCGACCCGGAAACGGCCGATGTCACCTACATCGAGCCCATTACCTGGGAAGCGGTCGAAAAAATCATCGAAATTGAAAAGCCCGATGCCTTGCTGCCCACCATGGGCGGCCAGACAGCACTGAATTGCGCGCTCGATCTTGAGCGTCATGGCGTGCTTGCCAAGCATGGCGTAGAGCTTATCGGCGCCAACGCACACGCCATCGACAAGGCCGAAGATCGCCAGAAATTCAAGCAAGCCATGACTAAAATCGGCCTTGAATCGGCCAAGTCCGGCGTTGCCAACAGCATGGAAGAGGCCTGGGAAGTCCAGCGCCGCATTGCCAAAGAAGCCAATGTATCCGGCTTCCCGGTGGTCATACGCCCCAGCTTCACCATGGGTGGCTCGGGCGGGGGTATTGCCTACAACAGCGAAGAATTCGAAAGCATTTGCCGGCGCGGTCTCGAAGCCTCGCCCACCAACGAATTATTAATTGAAGAGTCCTTGCTGGGCTGGAAAGAATTCGAGATGGAAGTCGTGCGCGACTGCGCCGACAACTGCATTATTGTCTGCTCCATCGAAAACCTCGACCCCATGGGCGTGCACACGGGTGACTCCATCACGGTAGCGCCAGCCCAAACCCTGACCGACAAAGAATATCAGGTCATGCGCGACGCCTCTATCGCGGTTTTGCGCGAAATCGGCGTCGACACCGGCGGTTCCAACGTGCAGTTTGCGGTCAACCCCGACAATGGTCGTCTGATCGTCATCGAAATGAACCCGCGCGTGTCGCGCTCATCAGCGCTGGCGTCCAAGGCTACTGGCTTCCCCATTGCCAAGGTGGCTGCGCGCCTGGCAGTCGGCTATACACTCGACGAACTCAAAAACGAAATCACCGATGGCGCTACGCCCGCATCTTTCGAGCCCGCCATTGACTACGTGGTTACCAAGGTGCCGCGTTTCGCCTTCGAAAAATTCCCGGCCGCCGATTCCCGCCTGACCACGCAAATGAAGTCCGTGGGCGAAGTCATGGCCATAGGACGCACTTTCCAGGAATCCTTCCAGAAAGCACTGCGTGGCCTAGAGGTCGGCGTAGACGGGTTAAACCAAAAAACCACCGACCGCGAAAAGCTGCAAGTCGAATTGGGCGAACCTGGTCCCGAACGCATCTGGTACGTGGGTGATGCCTTCGCCCAGGGCTTTACCCTGGAAGAAGTGCAAGGTCTTACGCGTATCGATCCCTGGTTCCTGGCGCAAATCAAAGAAATCGTCGATATCGAACTCGCGCTCGAGCAAAAAACGCTGGCCGACCTCGATTACGACACTGTCTGGGAACTCAAGCGCCGCGGCTTTTCCGACCGCCGCCTGGCTTTCCTGCTCGATACCTCAGAAACCGAAGTGCGCAAATTGCGCCATCAGCTGGGCGTGCGCCCGGTTTACAAGCGTGTCGATACTTGCGCAGCTGAATTTCCCACCACTACTGCGTATATGTATTCCACATACGAAGACGAGTGCGAAGCGCTGCCCACCGACCGCAAGAAAATCATCGTCTTGGGTGGTGGCCCTAACCGTATCGGCCAGGGCATAGAATTCGACTACTGCTGCGTGCACGCGTCGCTGGCTCTACGCGAAGATGGCTATGAAACCATCATGGTCAACTGCAACCCAGAAACGGTTTCCACCGACTACGACACTTCCGACCGTCTGTATTTCGAGCCTGTCACGCTCGAAGACGTGCTGGAAATCGTCCACAAAGAAAAGCCGGTTGGCGTTATTGTGCAATACGGTGGCCAAACTCCGCTGAAGCTTGCGCGCGCCCTCGAAGCCAATGGCGTGCCTATCATAGGCACCAGCCCCGAATCCATAGACGTGGCCGAAGACCGCGAGCGCTTCCAGAAGCTCTTGAACAAGCTGGGTCTGCGCCAGCCGCCCAACCGTACTGCGCGTACCGAGGGCGAAGCGCTGGCACATGCCGCTGAAATCGGCTACCCGCTGGTCGTTCGCCCCAGCTACGTGCTGGGCGGCCGAGCCATGGAAATCGTGCACGAACAACAAGACCTTGAACGCTATATGCGCGAAGCAGTGAAGGTCAGCAACGATTCCCCGGTATTGCTGGATCACTTCCTGAACAACGCCACCGAGGTCGACGTCGATTGCATCGCCGACGGCGAGACCGTGTTCATCGGCGGTGTCATGGAACATATCGAGCAGGCCGGCGTACACTCGGGCGACTCGGCCTGCAGTCTGCCGCCTTATTCCTTGTCGGCTGAAGCCATTGCCGAAATCAAGCGTCAGACTGCGCTCATGGCTCGTGCCCTGAACGTCAAGGGTCTGATGAACGTGCAGTTCGCTATTCAAGATGGCGACGTCTACGTACTTGAAGTCAATCCACGCGCTTCACGCACAGTGCCGTATGTATCCAAGGCCACTGGCTTGCAACTGGCCAAGATCGCCGCGCGCGCCATGGCGGGCAAGACCCTGGCACAGCAAGGCGTGCACAAAGAAATCGTGCCTACGTATTTTTCGGTGAAAGAAGCGGTATTCCCCTTCGTCAAGTTTCCCGGTGTAGACACCATACTCGGTCCTGAAATGAAGTCTACAGGCGAAGTCATGGGCGTGGGCGAAAGCTTTGGCGAAGCCTTTGTCAAATCGCAATTGGCTGCCAGCGTATTGTTGCCAGAATCAGGCACTGCCTTTATCAGCGTGCGCGACCAAGACAAGCCACGCGCAGTCGAAGTCGCGCGCGGCCTTATTACCCTGGGCTTCAACATTGTTGCCACACGCGGCACAGCTGGCGCCATTACAGCCGCCGGCCTGAACGTACAAGTGGTCAACAAGGTAACTGAAGGGCGCCCGCACATCGTCGATATGATTAAAAACGGCGAAATCGCCATGGTCATCAATACGGTCGAAGAGCGGCGCAACGCCATAGCTGATTCACGCACCATACGAATTAATTCGCTGGCTGCGCGGGTTACCTTCTTTACGACAATAGCTGGCGCATGCGCGGCGGTGGAAGGCTTGCAATACTTGCGTCAGGGCGGCGGCCTGAAGGTATATTCCTTGCAAGACCTGCATGCCGGCTTGCCCAAGCAATAATGAATAGGCGTTCATGAAACGCGTGTTCATTACCGGAGCGAGCAGCGGCATAGGCGCCGCGCTCGCTTCGTTTTATGCGCGTCAAGGCGCCAGTCTGGGTCTAGTGGGGCGTCGCCGCGATGCCTTGCTGACCTTGCAAGCCAGCTTGCCTGGCCAGCACAAGGTATATGTGCTCGATGTCCGTGACCGCAGCGCCTTGCATGCCGCCGCGGCTGATTTTCTTATGCAAGGGCCCGTTGATGCAGTGATAGCCAGCGCGGGTATCAGCGCTGGCACGCTCACTGAAGAACCCGACGATTATGCGGTATTCGAAGCCATCATCGCCACCAACCTGAACGCTACCGTTGCGACATTCGAACCCTTTATTGCTTCCATGAAACAGCGCGGGCAAGGGCGTCTGGTGGGTATCGCCAGTGTGGCCGCGGTGCGGGGCCTGCCGGGGGCAGGGGCGTACAGCGCATCCAAGGCGGCAGTCAGGGCGTATTGTGAAAGCTTGCGAGTGGAACTGGCAGCATCCGGCGTACGGGTAGTGACCCTGGCGCCGGGCTTCATCGCCACACCCATGACGGCGCACAATCCCTACAAAATGCCTTTTCTTATGCCGGTAGACCGTTTTGCCGAGCAGGCGGTTCAAGCAATAGGGGCGGGGGTTTCGTACAAAGTGATTCCCTGGCAAATGGGGTGGGTAGCCAAGCTGCTGCGCATCGTGCCTGATCGCCTCTACGATCATTTCGCTGCCACCCGCAAACGTAAGCCCCGTATTTCTTCTTAGATCGTAGGTCGAAGTAGGGCGAACAGACAGCTATTGCCTCAAAAATAATGTGTGTTTTTTTGTTCTGGTGAAAGTCGGGTGTGTCGGGGGCTGTTTCGGCTTCACGCGCTGCGCCCCTGACGGGGTTCCCGTTACGGTCAGCGCCATCGAGGCGTCCGCGGAACTCGCCCGGTCGGACCAGTGGTCCGACAAGCGCCGGGCTCAGACAGCCGCGGCCTTGCCTCCTCGATGGCGCTGACCGTAACGGCTTGCGCAAGGCGCCTGCACAGCCCCCGACACACCCGACTTTTTGCATCAACGAGGTTTGGACTAGCCTACTCCTCACTAACCAGCAGTGCCAATAAAACCAGCTACTCAGGCCACTAGGCCATCAGGCCGGCCAATTTTCTGTTATGCAGTTGTCTGGGGTGGGTGAAGCTCAGTGCGGCGGTAGGCGTGCGCCGCGTGCTGACGAAGGGAAGCCGGGGGGTGTCGTCGGCCGTTGTTTGAGCGCAGCGAGTTCGGCCGACGCCCGGCTGTACGAGGCAGACGCGGAAACAAGCACGCCGTGCCGCACTGAGCTTCACCCACCCCGGACAACGTCATAAAAACCGGACAGCATCACTAAATGCCAGACAACGTCACAAGAAACCGACAACGTCACAAGAAACCGACAACGTCACAAGAAACCGACAACGTCACAAGAAACCGACAACGTCATCAGAACTAATCGAACCTTATATGTTCCAGCCATTTTTGCCACAGGAGCGATATCAAATGACTGCGCAAATCCGACTTGAAAATCAACCTTTAACGCACAAGCTCTTTACCAAGGTAATCCAGTACTCGGCCCCCAATGCCAGCACATCATCATTGAAATCGAAATACGGGTTATGCAGCGGAGGATTATTTTCCGGACGCGCAGCACCAAGGAGCACATAGGCGCCTGGACATTTTTCCAGCATATAAGCAAAATCTTCTGAACCCGTGCGGGGCGTGCAATTGGCATCGACACGGTCTGCGCCAACCACCAGGCGCGCGGCATGGGCTGCTTGTTCGGTTTCCAGTTGGCTATTCACGCAGGCAGGATAGCCAGGGAAAAACTGTACATCAATGCTACCCCCACATGCCAGCGCCACGCCCTCGCACACCTTTTGTATGCGCGACAGCGCCTTGTCGCGAGTGGTGCGCAAGAAAGTACGGCAGGTGCCACGCAACACAACCTTTTCAGGAATCACGTTCCAGGTGTCGCCACCATGTATCTGAGTAATGCTGATGATCAGAGAATCTATAGCACTGACATTGCGGCTGACTATCGTTTGCAGGGCCTGGATCAACTGACCCGACATGACTATCGGGTCTACTCCGGCCTCGGGCTGGGCGGCATGGGAACCTTTGCCTGTCAGGGTGAGCTCAAAAGTATCGAAGCTGGACATAATTGTGCCCACCCGGGTCGATATCGTGCCCAGAGGCAGGCTGGGTGCGTTGTGCAGCCCAAAGACCGCGTCACAAGGAAACAGCTCGAATAAGCCTTCTTCTATCATCACGCGGCCGCCGCCCTCGTTTTCTTCGGCAGGCTGGAAAATGAAATGCACCGTACCGCTGAAATCGTGGTTTTGCGAAAGATACTGGGCCGCGCCTAAAAGCATGGCAGTATGACCGTCGTGGCCGCAGCCATGCATTTTTCCTGGGATTGTCGATTGGTGGGGAACCTGGCTTAGCTCATGGATATCCAGCCCATCCAGATCAGCGCGCAGGCCTATGGTTGGCCCTGCGCCACGCTTTAAAGTGGCCACGACACCGGTCTTGGCCAAGCCTGTATGTACTTCGAGCCCCATGTTTTTCAAGGCTTGCGCAACCAGCGCAGAAGTGCGAGCCTCTGCAAACGCCGTTTCCGGATGGGCGTGAATGTCGTGGCGCCATGACTGCATGCGCGCAATCAGTTCGGTGCCGACAGGAGAAGCCTGCTTGGTAGGCACGCTGATGGTCGTGTCCATGTTTTTACCTTTTAAATATGGGCTTAGCCTGGCATTCAGGCCGCAATGACGTGTAGCTTGATTGCCTATTATTTACTTATGTGAGTATTGTCAGCGCCAGACTGTGATCTATCCATGACAACTAATGGCCATTATTGATGTATAAATAACAACAGTTAGGCTGATATGCTGTTTTAAATAGACTGGTGCGTGCTTAAAGGGTTTGTAGGTCCCTCGCTCAAGCAAGTGTCAATTATCTTAAACCAAGGAGCTCTGGTTGCACATGAATGACGTATTAGACCCCAAGCGGGCAATGTGCCTGCTGCAAATCATTGAAACGGGCAGTGTGCGCGGAGCTGCCGAGGTGTTGAATCTGGACCCTTCCGTTGTTAGCCGCGCGGTTGCCAAGCTGGAAAAAGAAACCAAGCTGACTTTGCTCGAACGGCGTGGTCGTGGGGTTGTGGCGACAGATGCAGGCCAGTTAATGGCCTTGTTCGCCCGGCGCCAGCAAGATTTGCACGATGCCTTTTTAGTTGAAGTCAATAATTTGCAAAGCGCCCAGCGTGGGCACATAGAATTGGTCCTGGGAGAAGGCTATATCGACCTGATTCTAGAGTCCATGCTGGAAGAGTTCTTATGTGAGTATCCTGATATCAGCTACAACATTCATGTCGCTGGCACTGAAGCTGCGGTGGCACGCATAGTGGAAGACCGCGCTCATATTGGTTTCATTTTTCAACCGCCCAACGATGTACGATTGCGCTCTCATTATTCGCGTTTGGTGCCATTTCGTGTGCATGTGCGCAAAGATCACCCACTGACACGGCTGCGTGGTGCATTGACTTTGTCAGATCTGCGGCCTTATGCCGGAGCAACGCTCGAAGATGATTTTGGCGCGCGCAAGCACTTGCGCGCCGCAGAGCTAAATGAACACATTATTTTGCCACAAATGCTGGTGACGAATTCGTTCAGAGTATTGTTGGGGTTTGCCGGAATGGGAGCCGGCTACATCTTGACGCCACGTTCGATGGTCTTAAAGGGGACCCAAACCCAGTATAAAGATTTGGTTTCTTTGCCACTGGCCAATATTATTTTGAATAATAGTCGTACTCATGTCGTTAGCCGTGCTGGACGGCATCTTCCCTCTGCCGCCAATCGTTTTCTGAAGCATGCAATCAAGGCATTTTCCCAGGTATAAACCTTGGCCGCCAAAGTGGCTGACACCACCCACACCGGATAACCTCATCAGAACCAAGTGGTCTCGGCAAGTGCCGTAAATCTTTGCACCGAATAGGTTTCAGTTTTTTTTGCCACGGGCGTTTTGTCGGATTGCGCTGCGCTAATCCGACCTGCGATCTTCGACCTTTTGCTTAAGCAAGTGCCATTCCTCTTGTGAGCAGCATCGTTTTATTGATGCATTAAATGCATTGATTTAAGTGTGCCAATGCCATTGTTGCACCCAGTGCTTTATCTTAGACTCAGCGTCAACGGAGGCACAATCCGTTTCTATATGACACTTACAGCGAGGCATTTTAAATGCGTACACGTGTATCACTATCCTCAAAGCGCGAGGTGGCGAGGTTTTCCTTAGGCGCGAAGTTTAGCCGTGCCGTGGCATTGCCTGTAATGGCTGCTTTCTGCCTGGCCGGCATCAACACATCGGCGCAGGCGCAAGCTAAAGCTTTCCCCCAGCAGAAACCGGTGTCCCTAGTGGTGCCTTATCCAGCCGGTGGGCCAAGCGATGCTTCAGCACGTATATTTAGTGGGCCTATCAGCAAGGCGCTGGACCAGCAGGTAGTAGTAGAAAACGTGGGCGGAGGCACTGGTGTGCTGGGCGCCAAACGGGTTTTGAACGCGCCACCTGATGGCTATTCCATGCTGCATGGCTCGGCCAACGAGGTGATTTTGGCACCCATGCTTAATGCAGCGGCGCAGTTCAAGTCAGAAGATTTTCGCTTGTCTCAGCCCATTTCAGAGGCGACGATAGTATTGCTGACTCGTGAGGGCCTGAAGGCAAACACGCTTGATGAGTTCATTGAACTAGCGCGCAAACCCGGTGCACGACCCTTGACTTACGGTAGCGTGGGTATCGGTTCTTTGTATCATATTCTGGCTGAATACATGGCCAAGCGCGTTGATGCCAATTTTTTGCATATTCCCTACCGAGGCTCGACGCCAGCCCTGCAGGATCTGGTCGGAGGGCAGATTGATTTTGCCATCTTGGGTTACCAGACCAGTATAGAAGGTTTGGTCAAGCAAGGTCGCATCAAGATCGTTACTACTTTTTCCAATACATTACCCAAGCCCTTGCAGCATCTTCCGCGTATTTCAAGCAGCAAATTGCTGCCAGATTTCGAATACATCATCAGCGGCGGCTACTATGTGCGCAAAGAAACGCCTGAGCCCATCTTGAAGCAACTGCACGATGCTGTGGGTTATGCCCTGGAACAGCCTGACTTACGCGAACGCCTGGAAGCAGAAGGGCGTAACGTTATGCGTCCCATCAGCCAAGAAGAAGCTGATGCCTATCAGGCAGATCAGGTCAAGCGTTATCAGGAAATGGTAAGAGCCCTGGACTTCAAGCCCATGTAAGCACCGGGTGCTGTTTGTCGGATTATGCGCCAGGCGGCGCTGATCCGACCTATACGAAGCCCTGCAGTAAATGCCAGGCGCGCTAACCCGACCTAGATATCATCCACATGGCCGGCAAGGTAAAACCACTTGCCATTTTCAAGCATAAACTGGCTGTGCTCTTGCAGCCTATGTGCGCGTCCGCCTTCCCGATATCTTGCTGTGAACACCACCTGCGCTTGCGTGGCATTCAGCTGTTCAAAAACGTGCACTGTTAGCCCTAGCCACTTCACCGCATGAGGCGTACCAGGTGCCTCTAGCACCAAGTCCGCCGGCCGAGTGCTGGCATGCCAGGTGGACAGCAGATAATCCGCATTACCCATGACATAAGCCGAGTAGCGTGAACGCATCAGGTGCTCGGCGCTGGGCGCTGCCACGCCACCTTCGATAAACACTTGGCAGCAAGCTGGGTAAGCGGCGCCGGGAGCCATGCCGCCGCAGTAACAGGCACCGGAGTTGCGTTTGTTTTTCATGATCAATGGGGCCAGGCTACAAAATGTCGTCAAGTGCGGGGATTTCAAGGTGCTCGGCCTGAGCCCAGTCCTTGATTTGCCAGTTCATGTCTTGGTCTATGGAAAACTGGTTAATGCTGGCATTCAGTATGGGTTCGTGCCGTTTTACTTCCAGCGCCAGGTTGCTGGCCTTGCGCCAGGCTATATCTATTACCCCGCCATGGGAAAATGCCAGAATGTTGCGTCCCGGATAGCGCCGTGCAATGTCTTCAAAAGCCTGGGTAATACGATGCGCAAAATCATGCAAGGTTTCGCCTCTTTCTATAGCCTGCTGCGGGTCACGAAAGTTCACCTGACTGCCAGCCTGTTCGGCATTCAGGCTGTGCCAGTCTTGCCCTTCGTAGATGCCATAGCAGCGTTCGCGCAATGCGTCGTTGGCTTCTATTGCATGCCCGAAATGCCCGGCGGCGATGCGGGCGGTTTCAAAAGCGCGGCTTAAATCACTGCTGACCACAACATTGACTGGCGCTGTAAAAGAAGAAGACTGCAAGTAGTCGCGCAGTTGTTCAGCCTGCCTGGCGCCAACGGCGCTCAATGGGATATCCAGCCAACCTTGTAGACGCCGATTGGCATTCCATTCGGTTTCACCGTGGCGTATCAGCCAGAAGCGGGTCTTGCTCATGTAATGATTTCTTCCAATTAAATTATGAATGCCCTGGATAGCCGGCCGAAACGAAGGCGGAGCCGGCCTATTTTATCAGCTGGTTTGCAGGCTTTAGGGTAAACCTTAGGCTTCAAGTGCTTGCTGATACGCTTAGTTCTTGCTGTGTCCAGCTTGGGGGTCGTACACTCTTGCCACTGTAACAAAGCGAAAACATATCAAAGGGTAGAAATTCATGTCGAACACGTATTTTCCACGCTGGCGCAGAGTGCCCGCGGGCACTGAGGGCGTTGTCGTGCAGCCTGACGAGCGCCTGTCGTGGCCCCAGAATATTGCCATGGGTGCACAGCACGTGGTGGCAATGTTCGGTTCCACCATACTTGCCCCGCTCATCATGGGTTTTGATGCCAACGTTGCCATCCTGATGTCGGGTGTCGGTACTCTGATTTTCTTCCTGTTCGTAGGCGGACGGGTGCCCAGTTATCTTGGTTCCAGCTTTGCCTTTATTGGTGGAGTCATTGCGGTTACCGGCTATGCGGGTACAGGCCCCAACATGAACATCGGCGTGGCGCTGGGGGCCATCATTGTGTGTGGCCTGGCCTATACCGCCATTGGCCTGCTGGTGTGGTGGATCAATATACGCACAGGCGGGGCAGCCGAATGGATCAATCGCTGGATGCCACCGGTCGTCACCGGCGCCATTGTTGCGGTCATAGGCCTGAATCTGGCGCCCATCGCGGCCAAGGGAGCAATGGGGGGGTCCACCTTCGAAGCCTTGATGGCGCTCATGACAGTATTTTGTGTGGGCGGTATTGCTGTGTATACGCGCGGTACGGTGCAGCGCCTGCTGATACTGGTGGGGCTATTGCTGGCTTGTGTCATTTATGCCTTGCTCGCCAATGGCTTGGGCCTGGGCAAGGCCATCGATTTCAGCGCAGTGGCAAGTGCCGCCTGGCTGGGCCTGCCGCACTTTTCCGCGCCTGTTTTCCAGGTGAAGGCCATCAGCGTCATTGTGCCGGTAGCTATCATACTGGTGGCTGAAAACCTGGGCCATATCAAGGCAGTCAGCGCCATGACGGGCAAGAACCTGGATCAATATCTGGGCCGCGCTTTTGTCGGCGACGGCGTAGCTACCATGCTGTCCGGAGCGGTGGGCGGCACCGGCGTCACCACCTATGCCGAAAACATTGGCGTCATGACGGTAACCCGCATTTATTCCACGCTGGTGTTCGTATTGGCTGCGCTTATCGCCATATTGCTGGGCTTTTCCCCCAAGTTCGGCGCCCTCATCCAGACCATACCCGGGCCAGTCCTGGGGGGTATGTCGATTGTCGTGTTTGGCTTGATTGCGGTGGCGGGCGCACGCATCTGGGTGGTCAACCAGGTCGACTTCAGCGATAACCGCAACTTGATCGTGGCTGCCGTCACTTTGGTGCTGGGCGCGGGTAATTTTTCTTTGCAGTTCGGCGCCTTCAAGCTTGATGGCATCGGCACGGCAACTTTCGGCGCGATTATTCTCTATGCCCTCTTGCGGATTGGGTCAAGGGGTCGCGAGTCCCAGGTCTTGTAAGTCCTTTTTGGGGCTTGCAATTTTTGCCAAGTTTGCCGACAATAGAGACGTACCCCGGTTTGGTTCCAGGCCGGGGTTTCATTTTGGGCCTGGCCTGGCACCGTGCAGTTGCAAGCATCCAACGCCGCCTGCCGCCCACATCACAGAATAGCCCAGCGCTGTCTGACTCATTGCTAGGCGCTCCTTGTGAGGAGCGTCTTTTTTACCTTTTATTTCAGGAATATTATGTCTGCGATACCGTTGACAGCACGTGGCGCTGAGCGCCTGCAAGCCGAGCTACATCGCTTGAAAACCAAAGAGCGCCCCGAGGTCATCGGCGCCATCGCCGAGGCTCGTGCCCAGGGCGACTTATCTGAAAATGCCGAATACGACGCTGCGCGCGAACGTCAGGCCTTTGTCGAAGGCCGTATCCAGGAACTGGAAGGCACCTTGTCGAATGCGCAAATTATTGATCCAGCCGCGCTCGATGTCGATGGCAAGGCTGTGTTTGGGGCCACCGTCGAAATCGAAGACCTCGAATCCGGTGAACGGGTTACCTACCAAATCGTGGGTGATGTCGAAGCCGATATCCGCTCTAACCTGATTTCCGTTTCCAGCCCCGTGGCACGAGCCCTGATAGGCAAGGGCGAAGGCGATGTAGTGTCAGTCAAGGCGCCTGCCGGCATACGCGAATTTGAAGTATTGGCTGTCAATTATCTGTAATGGGTGACGCCAGCCGTATTGTTTGCCGGCGTGCCGTGTTGTGTAAAAAAAAGCCCATGCACGGTGTGCATTGGGCTTTATAATTTGCGCGCCGCGTGTACTTGCCCCGGTTAGCGTTTGACCGGGCCGCGGGCGCCTCGGGCTCCGGCACGCAACGACATCGCGCTGCCGGTACGGCGTGGAATGGCATGGGCCGGGCGGGCTGCCGAAGCACCTGAACGGCGCGCACGTGGCGGGGCTGATTCAAGTTTTTCTGCTTTACGGGCCGCGCGCATGGCTTTTTCGGTGCGCCGGGTGCGGGTTACGCCAGCGGCTGCCAGCTTTTTAGGGGTGTGTGGCTCTGAGGGCTTGCGCAAAGCCCGTGTGGCGTTTTCGGCCTCGGTTTTGGCTCGTTGCAAAGCGGTGTCAGGGCGATACACAATTAAGGTTTTGCCAAGGTGGTGAACTGGTGCGCACGATAAGGTATCGCAAATGGTTTCCAGTATGGTTGTGCGTGCTTCGCGATCATCGTCTGCAACATGCACCTTGATAAGCTGGTGCGCGTTCAGGTTCAGGTCGATTTCTTTAAGCACAGATTCAGATAGGCCCCGGTCGCCAATCTGGACGACCGGGCGCAAAGGGTGGGCGGCGGCGCGAAGTGCGCTACGCTCTTGGGAAGTAATGTCGAGTTTTGGCATAATGAGATTGTACGGGAATGGCCAAAAAAAAATTCTCAAAAGAGTGGATTCATCAGCATATTAATGACCCTTACGTCAAAATGGCGCAACAAAAGGGGTATCGTGCTCGGGCGGCGTTCAAGCTGTCCGAGATTCTTGATGCTGAAAAGCTAATGCAAAGTGGAAATATTGTGGTTGACCTGGGTTCGGCCCCGGGAAGTTGGTCGCAAGTTGCCCGCGAGCGCCTGGTGGGCGCGGGCGGGGTGGTAAATGGCCGTATCATTGCCCTTGACATGCTTCCCATGGAGCCCATTGCCGGTGTCGAATTCATTCTAGGCGACTTTCGCGAAGACTCCATACTAGAGCAATTAAAAAAATTGCTCAATGGGCAGCAGGTAGACCTTGTGATTTCCGATATGGCCCCCAATCTATCAGGAGTAGGCTCAGCCGATTCAGCTAGAATTCAGCATGTATGCGATCTGGCGCTCGATTTTGCCTGCCACCATCTGACGCCAGATGGCGCGCTTATTGTTAAGGCTTTTCATGGCAGCGGGTTCTCCCAAATAGTGGAATCGTTCAAGCAACGCTTTCAGCGGGTGGTCGAACGCAAACCCAAGGCATCGCGCCTGAAGTCCTCTGAAACATTTTTGGTGGCGCGCCGCCTGAAGTTGTAGGGTTTTAACAAACAGGATTCTTTCTATCGAGTAGAATGAGTCATTGACATACTTGTTTTTCTGCCGTATTTGCGGGGGTCTGGCAAGTCGTAGTTACAAGTAGGAGGTTGGCTTTGAACAACTCGTTTTCCAAGGTCGCAATCTGGATGGTGATTGCGCTGGTCCTGTTTACTGTATTCAAGCAGTTCGACGGGCGCGCAACTACTGCCGAAAGCGTTACGTATACCCAATTCATGAGCGATGCTCAGGCGGGTCGTATCAGCAAGGTCGACATACAAGGCGATACCCTTTATGTCACACCTGATGCTGGCCGTCCCTACAGCCTGACGTCGCCTGGCGATCTCTGGATGGTTCCCGAACTGGTCAAGTCCGGAGTGCAGGTGTCGGGCAAGGCGCGCGAAGAGCCTTCTTTCCTGGCCAGCCTGTTTATTTCCTGGTTCCCCATGCTGCTGCTGATCGGCGTATGGGTGTTCTTCATGCGCCAGATGCAAGGCGGCGGCAAGGGCGGGGCGTTCAGCTTCGGCAAGTCACGTGCCCGCATGATGGACGAAAACACCAATAATGTTACTTTCGCCGATGTCGCCGGTTGCGACGAAGCCAAAGAAGACGTGCAAGAACTGGTCGATTTCCTGCGCGACCCAACCAAGTTCCAGCGCTTGGGTGGTCGTATTCCACGCGGTGTGCTTATGGTTGGCTCGCCTGGCACGGGTAAAACCTTGCTGGCCAAGGCCATTGCCGGCGAAGCCAAGGTGCCGTTCTTCAGCATCTCGGGTTCCGACTTCGTCGAAATGTTCGTCGGCGTGGGCGCCGCCCGCGTACGCGACATGTTCGAAAACGCCAAGAAACAGGCGCCGTGCATTATCTTTATCGATGAAATCGACGCCGTAGGCCGTCAGCGGGGCGCAGGCCTGGGCGGCGGCAACGACGAGCGCGAACAAACGCTTAACCAGTTGCTGGTCGAAATGGACGGCTTTGAAACCGGCCAGGGCGTATTGGTTATTGCTGCCACCAACCGCCCCGATGTGCTCGACCCAGCCCTGCTGCGCCCGGGCCGCTTCGACCGCCAGGTGGTGGTGTCCTTGCCCGATATCCGTGGCCGCGAGCAAATCCTTAAAGTGCATATGCGCAAGGTGCCTTTGGCTACCAACGTTGATGCCATGATACTGGCTCGGGGCACGCCTGGCTTTTCCGGCGCCGACCTGGCCAATCTGGTCAACGAAGCCGCCTTGTTCGCCGCGCGCCGCAGTGGCCGCACGGTTGAAATGAACGATTTTGAAAAGGCCAAAGATAAAATCATCATGGGCGCCGAGCGTCGATCGCTCATCATGCCCGAAGAAGAACGCCGCAACACGGCCTACCACGAGTCAGGTCATGCCCTGGTGGCGCGCAGCTTGCCCAAGACCGATCCGGTGCATAAGGTAACTATTATTCCGCGTGGCCGCGCCCTGGGCGTCACCATGCAGTTGCCCGACGGCGATCGCTACAGCATGGACAAAGACCGCCTGCTCAATACCATAGCCGTGCTGTTTGGCGGGCGTATTGCCGAAGAAGTCTTCATGAACCAAATGACCACCGGCGCCTCCAACGACTTTGAACGCGCCACGGCCATCGCCCGCGACATCGTTACGCGCTATGGCATGACCGATTCCCTCGGTCCTGTGGTGTATGCCGAAAATGAAGGCGAAGTCTTCCTGGGTCGCAGCGTTACCAAAACGACTCACGTTTCCGAAGCCACCATGCAAAAGGTCGATCTGGAAATACGCGCCATCATCGACGAGCAGTACAACGTGGCGCGCAAGATCATCGAAGGCAATCGCGACAAAATGGAAGCCATGACGGCCGCGCTGCTCGAATGGGAAACCATCGACGCCGACCAGATCGAAGACATCATGCAGGGTCGTCCGCCGCGTCCGCCGCAAGTGCACGCCACGCAAAACGACACACCTGACAGCACGCCGCCCGCAGGTCAGGCGCCGGCTGCCGGGGGCAACGCAGCAGCCACCCCTGTATAGGTCGGCGGCTTAAGCATTACACCAATGAATCCAGTCTTGGTTTGTGGGCGCTTCGAATTAACACTCGAGCGCCCATTAATAATGGGGATACTCAACGTTACCCCCGACTCCTTCTCCAGCACCTCCTCTCATTTCGGGACGGCTGCGGCGCTTGCACAGGCCCACGACTTCATTGCTCAGGGTGCCGATATGCTCGATATTGGCGGCGAATCCACACGTCCCGGTGCCGAACCCGTTGCCGCCGCCACTGAATTGAAACGGATACTGCCCGTCATCGAAGGGTTGCTCGATGCTGGCGTGCCATTGTCGGTTGATACCTTCAAGCCTGAAGTCATGCGCCAGGTGCTGGCCATGGGGGTAGACATGATCAATGACATTTATGGATTCCGGCACGAAGGCGCGCTTGCCGCCGTAGCCCAGTCGCGCTGCGGGCTGTGTGTCATGCATATGCAGGGCGACCCCAAAACCATGCAGCAGGCGCCGCGCTACCATGATGTCGTGCATGAAGTCAGTGACTTTTTACGCGCTCGTGTTCAGGCCATGACCCATCTGGGCATAGACGCCAGGCGCATTGTGCTGGACCCAGGTTTTGGCTTTGGCAAAACGCCCCAGCAAAACTACCAGATGCTGCGCCAGCTTGACACCATCAATGGCAATGGGCAGCCGTGGCTGCTGGGGGTGTCGCGCAAATCCATGATAGGTCACGTTACTGGGCGTCAACCAGCCGAACGTCTGGGTGGCAGCATAGCCGCCGCTTTGGCTGGCGTTGCGCGTGGCGCGCGTATCATACGAGTACACGATGTCGCAGCCACTGTGGACGCGATAAAAGTATGGCAAGCAATAGAATACGGAACATACCTATGACAGAGCGTAAATATTTTGGTACCGACGGAGTGCGCGGCGAAGTCGGCGGGCCAACCATCAATGCGGAATTCGCCCTGCGGCTGGGCTATGCCGCTGGCCGTGTTCTTGCGCGCCAGCAGCCTGGCCGTGGCCGGCCTGCAGTGGTCATAGGCAAAGACACGCGTATTTCAGGCTATATGCTGGAGTCGGCCCTGGAGGCGGGCTTGTCGGCCGCGGGTATCGATGTCTTGCTGGCCGGGCCTGTGCCCACGCCGGCAGTCGCTTACCTGACGCGCGCACTCAGGCTGGTGGCGGGCATAGTCATCAGCGCTTCGCATAATCCTTATCAAGACAACGGTATCAAGTTTTTCTCGGCGCAAGGCATGAAATTGCCTGACGAAATCGAGGCCGAGATCGAAGCGGCCATTCACGAACCGCTGGGTTGTGTCAGCTCTGAAGCACTGGGCCGCGCTCGTCGCATCGACGATGCCGCAGGGCGCTATATAGAATTTTGTAAAAGTACGTTTCCCAACGAGCTTGACCTTTCCGGCTTGTCCATCGTCGTCGATGCCGCCAACGGTGCTGCCTACAACATAGCGCCACATGTCTTTCGCGAACTGGGCGCCGAGGTTTTTGCCATAGGCTGCCAGCCTGATGGCTTTAATATCAACGAAGGCGTGGGCGCCATGCATCCCGAGCATCTCGCGGCCGAGGTAAGGGCGCGGGGCGCCGATCTCGGCATTGCGCTCGATGGCGATGCCGACCGTTTGCAAATGGTTGACGGCCAGGGTCGTATTTATAACGGCGACGAATTGCTGTATGCCATTGTGCGTGACCGCATGATCCTGCATCCTGTGGAAGGCGTGGTTGGCACACTCATGACTAATTTTGGTTTTGAAAAACAGATGCTGGCCTTGGGCGTAGGCTTCGAGCGCGCCAAGGTCGGCGACCGTTATGTGCTTGAAAGCATGCAAAAGCGTGGTTGGCTGTACGGTGGTGAAAGTTCCGGCCATTTGCTGTGCCTCGATTGCCACACTACGGGCGATGGCATTATTGCAGCCTTACAGGTGTTGACCGCCATGAGCCGCAATCATAAAAGCATGGCCGAGTTGGTTGCCGACCTGAAAATGTATCCTCAGCGCATGGTCAACGTGCCGTTGGCGCCCGAGGTCAAATGGCAAACCCACAAGGGCCTGCAGCAAGCCAAAAACAAGGTCGAGCAACAATTGAACGGCCGTGGTCGGGTGCTGATCCGGGCATCTGGTACAGAACCCAAGCTGCGGCTTATGGTCGAGGCCGAAGATGCCACCCTGGCCGAAGAAGGTGTGCGTCAACTAGTTGCCGTGAGCCTAACAAGCGAGTAACGTGGCGGTAACAAGCCTGCAACATCTCTCACGGATAATCTTGAGGTGTTTACGGAGTCACCATTATGTTTGAGCTTGCACGTACCCAGGCAGTTGCCGCTAATAACGCATCGTGGCTGCAGTCGTCTTCAGGCGGGTTAGTCATCGGTCTGGCCCGCAGCAACGAAGAGCTCGAAGCCATACAGCGCTTGCGCTACGACGTCTTCACTGAAGACATGAATGCGGTCTTCCCTGGGGCGGTCGATGGCCTGGATAGCGATCACTACGACCCCTGGTGCGAGCACCTGATGGTCAAGGAAGCCGATACCGGCCGTATCGTGGGCACTTATCGCTTGCTGATGCCCGAAAGCGCAAGGAAGGCGGGTGGCTATTATTCTGAATCGGAATTCAATCTTGCGCCCCTGGGCGCCATCTATGATCAAATCGTCGAGGTAGGGCGTTCGTGCACCCATGCCGATTACCGCAACGGCTCGGTCATTATGCTGCTGTGGTCGGCTGTGGCCAGGCTGGTGCACAGGTTAGGCTTGCGCTATGTGCTGGGCTGCGCCAGTGTCAGCCTGCGCGACGACGGCGTTACCGCAGCCCAGGTTTGGCGCCAGGCTAGCCAGGCATTGATCAACAGCCCGCATTTGCCTCGCCTTGTACCCCTGAACCGCTATCCGGTCGAGCATCTAAATAGCGAACTGCCGGCCCGCGTGCCGCCCTTGATCAAGGGTTATCTCAAGATAGGCGCCAATATATGCGGCGAACCCGCGTGGGACCCTGATTTCAATACTGCCGATTTCCCGGTATTGCTTGATTTGCATCACATGGATGCAAGGTATCGCCGCCATTTCGGTATTGTGTAGGGTGTGGTTTTTGCAATACGTTATTTGTTGGGTTAGTGCAGCGTAATCCGACAACCACGGCAACAATTCAACCTAACCCGGCAACCCAGCCCAACAACTCAAAGCAACCAGATCTCAAGCCTCCACACCGGTCTCGTCGATTTCTATCAGCTCAAACTCAAACCCTGCCTTATTCCATTCGTGCTTTTCCGCCTGCAACGAATACTCCGTTAATGGGTGCGATTCCAGCCAGGCCTTATCTGCAGTGACCCGTATGCTATTGCCATTGGCCTTTATTGTTATTGGCAGAGCATCAGGGTCGGTGCGGCGGCGCGACAGCAACACTGCCAGGCGCAGGCACAGCAAGGTCAGCCACTTGGCGCGAGTTGGTTCCAGTACATGCAGCTTGCTGATTTTCCCCTGATGCCCAAGCGCGAACAAAGCCAGCAAAACTTGGTCGTCATTCGAAAACCCAGGCATATCGGCGTGTTCAAGAATATAGGCACTATGCTTATGGTAGTCGGCATGCGCAATACTGATGCCGATTTCATGCAGATTGGCTGCCCACCCCAGCGTGCGCTCAAGTTCCTGAATTTCAGGCCCGCCATGCAAAGCCAATTGCGCAAAAAACTCTAATGCCGTACGTTTTACCCGCTCGGATTGGCGTATGT
The DNA here is from genome assembly GCA_013416445.1 of Alcaligenaceae bacterium. Classification (GTDB taxonomy): domain Bacteria; phylum Pseudomonadota; class Gammaproteobacteria; order Burkholderiales; family Burkholderiaceae_B; genus Pollutimonas. The sequence continues at coordinate 36,407 of JACCER010000005.1, read as the reverse complement.
CGACATGATAGCGCTTGATAAACTGACGTACCGTTTCATCGCGTTTGTCGTGCTGTGAATCACGCCCCAGCAAATCGTACAACACCCCCACCCGCAAGGCCCCTTCGCCTGGCAGCATGATTTTTATTTTCAGCTCCTGAAACGCCGCCATCATGATGGCCAGGCCACCAGGCAGCACCAGGGAACGGTCGTGCTTCAGGCCTGGCAGTTCGCTCATGATGACCTTGCCATCGTGAACCAGCTTGGCTTGTAGCTTTTCCATGCCATCCAGCGTAATGCCTTTTTTCGACATCCCATTTTCGTTGAGCACCGCCAGCAGCCCCTTGGCCGTGCCGGATGAGCCATAGGCTTCTTGCCAGCCTGTTTTGCGATATTGCCGGGAAATCCCTTCAAGCTCGCGCCGCGCGGCAAACTGCGCCAGACGCATGCGTGCCTCGGTGACATGCCCGTCGGGGAAAAACTGGCGTGTATAGCTGACACAACCCATGTACAAGGACGACATATGCAAAGGCTGGAAGCCCTTACCGATAATCACCTCGGTAGAGCCGCCGCCTATGTCTATCATCAACCTGCGGTTGGGAGAGGGCGGCAGTTCGTTGGTGATTCCTGAGAAAATCAGGCGTGCCTCTTCCTGGCCAGCAATTACCTCGATGGGAAAGCCCAGCGCCTCTTCGGCGCGCGGCAGAATTTCGGCGGCGTTGCGGGCAATGCGAAACGTGTTGGTCGCCACCGCCCGCACGCGGTTTGGATGAAAGCCGGCCAAGCGTTCGCTGAAGCGTTTCAAGACTGTGATGGCGCGTTGTATGGCTTCTTCGTCGATGATTTTGTCTGTGCTCAGGCCAGCTGCCAGCCTGACCGATTCCTTGAGCCTGTCGATAGCGTAAATCTGTGCAATGCCGTCTTGCTGTACGACCCGACCGATAGATAGCCGAAAGCTGTTTGAGCCCAGGTCAACGGCGGCAAGTAGATAGTCCATTATGAGGGGGAGGTTGGTGAGTACCCCGCGATTATAAGGATCATGAGATTTAAAGGGCGTTAAATTGCCAAATGGGGAAAAATCAGCAGCGGATTTTGATAGTATGGGGTAGTTGCGAGGCCATCCTCCAGACTGTCACAGAATCGTAACAACAAAATAGTAAAAGATTGCGTCTTACTCCTGCCTGGGCCACTTTATGCTTGCTTCGTCGTCAGATCCTACCTTGCTGAATCGGGAACTGTCCTTGCTCAAATTCAATGAGCGAGTGCTGGCCATGGCCGAGGATCGCGACATCCCCCTACTAGAGCGTCTGCGTTACCTGTGCATAGTCAGTTCCAACCTCGACGAGTTCTTTGAAATTCGTATTTCCAGCCTGAAAGAGCAGCAGCGTCAAAATCCCAGCCTGGTCGGGGCTGATGGCTACACGCCAGGCGTTGCTTTCGAACACGTCCAGCTTGCCGCGCACGAATTGGTCGACCGGCAAAACAGCTTGCTCATGAAAGAAGTCTTGCCCAAGCTCAGCGCTGAAGGCATTGCCCTGCTTAAGCCGGTCAACTGGAGCGAAGAATTGCGCGCTTGGGCGCATGCCTGTTTCGAGCGCGAAGTCATGCCCATGCTCACGCCCATAGGGCTGGATCCGGCCCACCCTTTTCCCAGGGTGTACAACAAAAGCCTGAATTTCATTATTGCCTTGCACGGCCACGACGCTTTCGGGCGTAGCGCGTCTATCGCTGTTGTTCAGGCGCCCCGGGCTTTGCCGCGTCTTATCAAGGTGCCGGCTGAAGTTTCTGGGATACCGCACGGCTATCTGTTGCTTACTGCCATCATCAGCGCATTTGTCGAAGAGCTATTCCCCGGCCTGGAAGTCAGGGGTTGTTATCAGTGGCGGGTTACTCGCAATAGCGACCTGTTCGTCGATGAAGAAGAAATCACCAATTTGCGCCAGGCGTTGCAGGGCGAGCTGTCACAGCGTAATTTTGGCGCGGCCGTGCGCCTGGAAATTGACCGCGCCATGCCAGTGGCACTGGCCGTGTTCTTGCAAAAAGAATTCAATCTGCAAGCCCAGGATACCTACCGTGTCAGCGGCCCGGTCAATCTGTCGCGCCTGATGCATTTGTGCAATGCCATCAAGCGCCCTGAACTGTTGTTTCCCGACTACAGGCCTTATATTCCTCCGCCTTTCGACGAGGTGCAAGACCGGCCCAACGAATTGTTCGAGGCCATCGCCCAAAAAGACCGCTTGCTGCACCACCCTTATCAATCGTTCCAGACTGTGCTTAATTTCCTGACAGCGGCGGCCTTGGATCCGGCGGTGGTTGCCATCAAGCAAACCATTTATCGAACCGGTGAAGACTCTGAACTTATGCGCCTGCTGGTGGCGGCGGCCAAGGTGGGCAAAGAAGTGACAGTGGTGGTTGAACTCATGGCGCGCTTCGACGAGCAGACCAACATCAACTGGGCAGCCAAGCTCGAAGAGGTCGGCGCCCATGTCAGCTACGGTGTGGTGGGCCACAAGACGCATGCCAAAATGGCCTTGGTGCTGCGCCGTGAAAGCGGTCATATACGCCGCTATGGGCATCTGGGTACGGGCAATTATCATCCGCGCACAGCAAAGCTTTATACGGATTTTGGCTTGCTTACCGCCGACCAGAAGCTGTGCGAAGACATGGACAAGGTATTTTCGCTGTTGACAGGGCTGGGTGCGCGCCGGCCCTTGAAGCTATTGCTGCAGTCGCCCTTTACCATGCATGAAACCATGCTGGCCCTGATTCGCAACGAAGCCATTAACGTCAAGGCGGGCAAGAAGGGGCGCATCATGGCAAAAATGAATTCGCTGCTTGAACCCGTCATTATCGACGCCTTGTATAAAGCCAGTCAGGCAGGCGTAGGCATCGACCTTATCGTGCGCGGCGCCTGTGCTTTGCGCCCCGGCGTGCCCGGTCTGTCGGAAAACATACAAGTGCGTTCCATTATTGGTCGCTTCCTGGAACATTCCCGCGTATTTTATTTTTACGATGACGGGGCTGAAAATGTCTACCTGTCGTCGGCAGACTGGATGGATCGCAATTTTTTCCGACGCGTAGAAATCAGCCTGCCCGTGCTCGATAAAACGCTAAAGAAAAGGGTTATCGAAGAAGCATTTACATTTCCGCTGCGCGACAATCAACTGGCCTGGAAAGCGCAGGCCGATGGTTCTTATATCAAGGTAAAGGGCCGGGGCAAGCCTTTTAACCTGCATCAGCAGCTTATGCAGCGGCTGGGCCAGTAAATGTTTTGCGCGCTGTCATGAACATGTCATATTGCCTGCTTAATATAGCGTTTGTACAGGATTAGCCTGTTTCATTCAGTCTTGAATCAAGAGAGCTCTTCAATGTTAAAACGCGCTTTATTGCAGGTTTCGGCCGGTATTGCTTTCGCTACGGTTACTTTGGCGGCCCAGGCCGTCGATATTACTGGTGCGGGGGCTTCGTTTCCTTTTCCCATCTACGCAAAATGGGCTGCCCAGTATCATCAGGAAACCGGTCACCGCATCAATTACCAATCTATTGGTTCTGGCGGCGGTCAGCAGCAGATCATTGCGCGAACTGTCGACTTCGGGGCGTCCGACGACCCCATGAAAGCTGATGCTCTGGATAAAAACAATCTACTGCAATTCCCGGCCATTATCGGTGGCACAGTGCCCGTCATCAACGTGGCAGGCATCAAGCCTGGCGAGCTGAAGCTCTCGGGCGCCGTCATTGCCGACATTTTCCTCGGCAAAATCACCAAATGGAACGACGATGCGATCAAGTCGCTGAATCCTGAGCTGACATTGCCCGGCGCATCGATTATTGTCGTGCATCGCTCCGATGGTTCAGGCACCACCTTTGGCTGGACCAATTACTTGTCCAAAGTGTCGCCTGCCTGGAAAGAGCAGGTTGGCGAAGGCAAGGCGGTAAAATGGCCAACAGGCCAGGGTGGCAAGGGTAATGAAGGCGTAGCCGCTTATGTACGCCAGCTAAAGAACTCCATCGGTTATGTTGAGTATGCCTATGCCAAGCAAAATAACCTGGCCTGGACACAGCTTAAAAACAAAGACGGTCAATTTGTACAGCCGACGCAACAAGCGTTTGCCGCCGCTGCCGCTAACGCCGACTGGAATAGCGTGCCTGGCATGGGCGTAGTGCTCACCGAAGAGCCCGGCGCGGCATCGTGGCCAGTCACTTCCGCCAGTTTCATCCTGATCGGGAAAAAGCAAGACAAGCCCGAGAACGCAAAGCAAGCCTTGGCTTTCTTTGACTGGGCTTTCAAAAATGGCGCCCAACTGGCTGCAGAACTGGACTATGTGCCTATGCCCGCCAATGTCATTACCCAGATACAAGATGCCTGGAAAAATGAAATCAAAACGGCTGATGGCGCCGCCGTCTGGAAGTAACGGGTAAAATCGGCAACTTGAGCTTTCAAGTAGCCCGGCAAAGACGCGCTTTACAGAGGGTGCTGTCTTTGCCTTTTCACAATCTAGGTGATCCGCGGTGGTTCGCCTGTTGCTTTGTTATCCATGTGTTCTTACTTCTGGCCTTTGCGCACTATGCAAAAAAAACGACATGAAAAATAATCAGAATGCGCTGATGGACGCCTTGTTCAAAAACCTGACGCGCGCCTTTGCGTTTCTGGTTTTCATATTGCTTGCGGCCATCATGGCGTCGCTGATTTACGGCAGTCGCGAGTCCATCGCCGCTCACGGCATTGCCTTTTTATGGACCAACAACTGGGACCCAGTCCAGAATGTCTACGGGGCGCTGGTGCCTATTGCCGGCACTCTGCTGACCTCGTTCATCGCGCTGGCTATCGCCATACCCGTGTCGTTTGGCATCGCCATGTTTCTGACTGAGTTGTCGCCGGTCTGGTTGCGCCGCCCCCTGGGTACCGCCATCGAAATGCTGGCCGCCATCCCGTCCATTATCTACGGTATGTGGGGCTTGTTTGTTTTCGTGCCTTTGTTCCAGGAATACGTGCAGCCCCACATTATTGATGTTTTCGATGGTGTGCCCATATTGGGCGATATTTTCGCCGGGCCACCGTTTGGCATAGGCGTCTTTACCGCCGGGCTGATATTGTCCATTATGGTTATTCCCTTCATCACGGCAGTCATGCGCGATGTCTTTGAACTGGTGCCGCCCATGCTCAAAGAGTCGGCCTATGGGTTGGGCAGCACCACCTGGGAAGTCGTCTGGAAGGTTGTGCTGCCTTACACCAAAAGTGGTGTTATTGGCGGCATCATGCTGGGGCTGGGGCGCGCGTTGGGCGAGACCATGGCCGTGACTTTTGTCATAGGCAACGCATTCAATTTGCCCTCATCCATTTTTGGCCCCTCCAATTCCATCGCTTCGGCTCTGGCCAACGAATTCAACGAGGCGGGCGGTATGCAGAAAGCTGCACTGCTGGAATTGGGTCTGATACTGTTCCTGATCACCACTATCGTGCTGGCCTTCTCGAAACTCCTGCTTCTTCGTCTTGCAAAAGGCGAAGGAAGCGCGCATTGAACCGGGCCACAATATATGTTTACCTCCGATTCCATCGTTAATTTGTCCAATCCGGTTTACCGGAAGCGCCAGCGTTTCAACAAGCTCATGCTGACCTTGTCTGGGGCTACTGTGGTATTTGGCTTGTTCTGGCTGTGCTGGATCATCCTGACTTTGTTCGTCAAAGGCGGATCGGCGCTGTCATTGACACTGCTTACCCAAAGTACGCCCCCGCCCGGAGCCGATGGCGGGTTGCTGAACGCTATTGTGGGCAGCGTCATGATGGCAGCCGTTGGCACGCTGATAGGCACCCCCATAGGCGTGCTGGCCGGCACCTATCTGGCTGAATATGGCCAGCGCGGCTGGCTGGCGCCCGCTACCCGATTTCTTAACGACGTACTGCTATCGGCGCCTTCCATAGTCATAGGCCTGTTTATCTATGCGGTCTATGTGGCTCAGGTCGAGCATTACTCTGGCTGGGCCGGGGCCTTTACCCTGGCAATCCTGGTGATTCCGGTGGTGGTCAGGTCTACCGATAACATGCTGTTGCTGGTGCCCAGCAGTCTGCGTGAAGCGGCTGCGGCACTGGGGTGTCCGCAGTGGCGCATCGTGGTGAATATTTGCTATAAGGCGGCGCGTTCGGGCATCATGACCGGCATACTGCTGGCAATAGCCCGCATTTCGGGCGAAACCGCGCCTTTGCTGTTTACTGCCCTGAACAATCAGTTTATGTCCATGAACATGAACGCACCCATCGCCAATCTTCCTGTGGTTATTTTCCAGTATGCGGCCAGCCCTTTCGAAGACTGGAACCGCCTGGCCTGGGCGGGCGCCGTACTGATCACTTTGCTGGTGCTGGGCATTAATATCGCCGCTCGCAGCCTCTTCCGTAAATAAAAACGTGGCCGGGAAGCCACGCTTCCCGCCAGGAACCTATTATGCCGACCTCTATACAAACAGACCGTACCAAGCTGGAAGTCAAGAACCTGAATTTTTATTACGGCAAGTACCATGCAATAAAAGACGTCAACCTGTCCATCAAGGAAAACAAGGTGACGGCATTCATTGGCCCTTCGGGCTGCGGCAAGTCTACTTTGTTGCGCACATTCAATCGCATGTTCGAACTCTATCCCGGCCAGCGTGCCGAGGGCGAAATCAACCTGGATGGCGAAAACCTGTTGTCGTCGAAAACAGATATTTCCCTGATACGTGCCAAGGTCGGCATGGTGTTCCAGAAACCAACCCCTTTTCCCATGAGCATCTACGACAACATCGCATTTGGCGTGCGTTTGTTTGAAAAGCTCAGTAAAGGCGAGATGGACGAAAGGGTCGAATGGGCCTTGTCCAAGGCGGCTTTATGGGGCGAAGTCAAAGACAAGCTGAATCAAAGCGGCAATAGCTTGTCGGGTGGGCAGCAACAGCGCTTATGCATTGCCCGCGGGGTGGCAATCAAGCCTGAAGTCTTGCTGCTCGATGAACCGTGCTCGGCGCTAGACCCCATTTCTACCGCCAAAATCGAAGAATTAATCGCTGAAATCAAGTCTGATTACACCGTGGTCATTGTTACGCACAATATGCAGCAGGCCGCGCGTTGCTCTGATTACACCGCCTATATGTATTTGGGCGAGCTGATGGAATATGGTGAAACCGACCAAGTGTTCGTCAAGCCCGCCCGCAAGGAAACCGAAGATTACATAACAGGCCGCTTTGGTTAGTAATCCAACAAACAACGCCAAAAAGCATATTTCCTAGCGCATTTCAAATGCTTCCTGATGAAAGGTAAACCTGCCTTGCCACTCATTCGTGAAGCGCTTTTTCAACATATCGCCCAAACCGCCCGGCCCGCAAAACCAGACTTCTGAATGGTCTTGCGATATGCCTGTATTGAACAGCGCGGCGTCGGCAACTGGATTGTTGCGATCATTGCCATGTACATGCAGCGTTATGTTCGGCAGGCTGTTGCACAATGATTGCAACTGATCAATAAACGGGTCGGCGCCAGCATCCCGGACAAAATAATGCAGATCGGCTGCGTGTTTGTCAGCAGGTTCGCTTTGTAGCGATTCCAGCCAGGCCAGAAAAGGGGTGATGCCTATGCCGCCTGCTATCCATATTTGCCTGGCCTGCGAATCGCTGCGTGTAAAGTCGAAGTATCCATAAGGGCCTTCTACAGTAAGCGCTTGGCCCGTCACCAGCGTGTCGGCCAAGTGTGTGGTGTAGTCGCCCAGCGCCTTGATCTGGAAGGTCACCATGCCATCGTGCTGATCGGCGCTGGCTATGGTAAAGGGGTGAGCGCCTTCTGCACGATCGAAAGTAACAAAGGCGAATTGCCCGGCGCGGTGTCCCGGCCATGTCGAGCCAAGTTTGCAAGTGATTTCGGTAATGGTGGCCGAGGGCCTGGCAATTGATGTAATGCTGCCGTGGACCCTACGATTTTTGCCAATAAGGCCTGCCAAGGTCACGATGCTGGCAACTGTGCCGGCAGCCAGGCATACCGCCAGCAACATGCCTATGGGTTGGCTCCAGTACCAGGGTGGGGCCAGAACCACGGCATGGAAGGCCAGGCCCAGGTAGGCAACAGGCATGACACGGTGCAGGTAGCGCCAGAATTTGTACGGAAACCGTTTCCATAGGGTAATAAGCAGCATGGCGATCAGTGCGTAAATAATCCATTCGCCCATATCCTTGGCCAGCGGACGGCCGAGCTCGGCCAGGCCGGCAAGATCAAATTTTGGAGGACGGCCTGCCTTTCCTATCAAGGCTTTCAATAGGTCGCTAGACATATCCAGCAGCCAGTGCATGATGGCAAAGCTGATGGCGAGGATGCCAGCCCATTTATGCAGTCGGTACATACGGTCCATGCCGCCCAGCGGCTTTTCCAGCCAGGCTGGGCGCACGGCAAGCACCATCACCAGTGACATCAGGGCAATAGACCACAGCCCGCTTAAAAACAATGCTTGCTGGCGTATCAGCCATAATAAGGCGCCCTGGGCGGGTGGAGTGACGTAAAAAGTATCCCAGCCCCAAGCCAGGGTGATCAGGGCAAGAAAGCTGGCAAGTAGTGTTTTCATGAGCGGCAAGCCTGGATTTGATATGTTGTTGGTCGGATTGCGCTGCGCTAATCCGACCTATGGGATGAGCTATTTGATCTTGGTTTTGATGATGTCGCCGGTGCTCAGGTCCAGGTCTATCTTGGTTCTTTGGCCTTCTTTGTTGCGTGCCTTGGCTTCATAGACATTGCGGTCGCGCTCGATTTCGGTGATGTCGGTGTATCCTGCTGCTTCGAGCTTGTCGTAAATTTGCTTGATAGTCAGCACGGGGGCGGCAGGGGCGGTTTGCGTGGTGGCCGCCGTGCTGGCGGTTTGGGCAAAGGCGGGGGCAAGGCTGGCGCCGGTAAGCAGCATTCCGGTGCCAATGGCAAAAGCGGATAGCAGTTTTTTTGCAGACATAATGAACTCCATCAAGTGATAAGGCGACCGTGTTGTCGACCATGATGCCATTGTGAGTTCAGTCGCATGAACCTTGTCTGAAGGGTTTGTTCATCTTGGGTTCATGTTCCACAGGCTATAAGTGCTGCGTCGCGCGCGCGTTTTGCAGCAGGTCTCAGGCGTGGCGCATATCAAGCTATCCGGGCTGAACAGCCCTCGAACAGGAACGGCACATGTTGAAAATACCTTGGGCGGCGGCCTTGCTTGCAGGAGCATTGGGCATAGGCTTGCTTGCAGGCGGTGCCAGCTATGGCGGTGAAAGCGATCACGAGCAGGCCAGGCACGCGCTTGAGGCCGGAGAAATCTTGCCCCTGCGCTCTGTCATGGATCAGGTCGATCGTGATTATCCTGGCCAGATCGTCAAGATTGAGTTCGAGCGTGATGATGGAATATGGATATATGAAATCAAGGTATTGCAAAGCGGTGGCAGGCTGGTCAAGCTGAAAATCGATGCCCGCGACGGAACTGTACTGAAAGTCAAAGACAAAAACACCAAGCACAAGGATGGAAACTGATGCACATTCTGGTTGTGGAAGATGAGCCTACGCTGGCGCGGCAATTGGCTGATGCGTTGACAACCGCTGGCTATGTGGTCGACACGGCTGCTGATGGCCAGAGCGGGCATTATTTGGGCGAGGTGGAATCCTTCGATGCCGTTGTGCTGGATTTGGGCTTGCCACTGATGGACGGTATTACCGTTTTGCGCAAATGGCGTAATGCAGGGCGCACCATGCCGGTACTGATTCTCACCGCACGCGATAATTGGCATGAAAAAGTGGCCGGCATCGATGCCGGTGCCGACGACTACCTGACCAAGCCTTTCCATATGGAAGAACTGCTGGCCCGGCTGCGGGCTTTGTTGCGCAGGGCGGCGGGGCATGCCAGTCCCGAATTGCAGTGCGGCAGTGTGGTGCTGGATACGCGCAATGCACGTGTCACCGTCGATGGGCAGGCGCTGTCCCTGACCAGTCACGAGTTTCGGGTGCTGAGCTTTTTAATGCATCATCAGGACCAGGTCATTTCCCGCAGTACGCTTACCGAACATATTTACGCCCAAGATTACGACCGCGACTCCAATACCATCGAGGTGTTCATTGGCCGATTGCGTAAAAAGCTGCCCGAAGGGCTGATCGTAACGGTGCGTGGCCTGGGCTACCGCCTGGCCTGTTCATCATGAAAATCAGGTGTGCGCCGTCGTTTACTTTGCTGGATTCGCTGCGCCTGCGCTTGTTGGCCGGGACGCTGGTCTGGATACTGGTGTCGATTATCGTGGCTGGCTGGGGGCTGGGCAGCTTGTTTCAGCGCCATATCAATACACAGTTCCAGGCTGAACTCAAAACCCATCTCGACCAACTCACCGCGGCGCTGGCAATCGATGCCGCAGGCAAGCCGTCGGTGTCTCCACCCCTGAGCGATCCGCGTTTCGACCAGCCTTATTCCCGTTTGTACTGGCAAATAGACCAGCTTCCAGAGCAGAGCGGGCCTGCGCTTGCCGGGCTATTGCGGTCGCGCTCATTGTGGGATGCCGTCCTGAAGGCGCCTACGCCTGCTTCGGCCGATGAGGCCAGGCGTGTTTATACGATAGACGGGCCCGATGGCCATGCTCTGTCGGTGCTTGAGCGCATTGTGCGCCCTGATGAAGAGTCAGCGCCTGCCTTGCGCCTGATGGTCGCCGCCGACCAGCGCCTGATGGCGGAACCCATAGGGCGCTTTACCCGCATGCTGGTGCTGGCGTTGGGTGTGCTTGGGGCTGGCCTGATGCTGGCGGCAATAGTCCAAGTGTTGATAGGGCTGCGGCCCTTGGGCCAGTTGCGCCGCCAGTTGGGTGCTGTTCGTGCTGGTGGCTCCCGGCGCATAGAAGGTCATTTCCCGACCGAGGTGCAGCCTCTGGTGGATGATTTCAATGGGGTACTGTCTATTAACGCTGAAATTGTCAATCGGGCCAGGGTCCAGGCAGGAAACCTGGCGCACTCCGTCAAGACACCGCTGGCGATCTTGGCGAATGCCGCTGGCCACGAAGACACACCCTTGGCTCGTTTGATTGTCGAGCAGGTCGCCATGGCGCAGCGCCAGGTTGATTATCATTTGGCCCGCGCTCGGGCCGCTGCAGCGGTGCAGGCGTCAGGTTTGCGTACCCCGGTGGGTCCACCACTCCAAGCCTTGGCCCGCGTCATGGGTCGGCTCTATGCTGGGCGCGGCCTGGTTGTCGAACTCGGTGATATCAGCAACGATATGGCGTTTCGTGGCGAAGAACAGGATCTTCAAGAAATGCTGGGAAATCTGCTGGATAACGCTTGCAAGTGGGCGACGAGCCGGGTGGTGGTCAATGTGGCCGCAGAAGGCGGGAATCTATTGTTCATGGTTGAAGACGACGGCAAGGGCTTGTCCGGGGCCGAGCGTGAAAAAGTGTTTCAGCGCGGCGTGCGCGTCGATGAACAGGCGGCAGGTTCGGGCTTAGGCCTGGCGATAGTGCGTGATCTGGCTGTGCTATACGGTGGCGGCGTCCATGCCGAAAGCGCACCCATAGGTGGCTTGCGGGTGGTGCTGCGCCTGCCCTTGGCATGAGCCGCTAATCCGGCCTACGACCTCTGGTATTGAATATTGATGTTGTTATGGCTGTGGTATCAGGCCCAGCTCAACCAGTTGGGGAAGGCTGGCAGTGGCGGCGCGCCGGCCTTCGTCGATTGCCGCCTGGGCCCGATGGAAATCCAGCAGGCCCAAATGCGCCAGCCTGGGTGAAATCACAATATCGGGCGGGTCCCCCGCCATGCGACTGCGCGTAATGCGTACTTGCATGATATTCAGGCTGGTGGCCACGACATCAAGCACGGACGGCAGGCGTTGTGCATCAGGGGGCGGTTCGGGCAGCAGGGTATTCAGGTTTTGTTGCAGCCTTCGCATCCAGGCGCTGCTTATCGGACCGGGCGCGTCTTCCTGTTCGTTGTGATTCAGGTGCCGGCTCAGGATATCGGAATTCAGATCTACAGCGATGATCACTTCCGCGCCCATGGCGCGTGCCAGTGATACTGGCACAGGGTTGACCAGCCCGCCATCAACCAATAGCTGGCCGTCGTGCCAAACCGGCGAGAATAGTCCGGGCAGGGCGATGGATGCGCGCACGACGCCGACGGCTGAGCCGGTGCGCAGCCATACCTCGTTGCCGGTATGCAGCGCTGTGGCAACAGCCCCGAAAGGTATATTCAGTGCTTCCACGGGGCTGTCGATGAAATTGTCGCGAAAAAACGCCATCAGGCGCTCGCCCTTGAGCATGCCGCCGTTCAGGTGCAAGTCCATGAACGAGACGATATCCTTGATGCGCAGGCCCAGCACCCATTTTTCAAAACGGTTTATTTCGCCAACCGCATAGGCGGCGCCGACCAGCGCGCCTATGGATGTGCCGCAGATAATATCGGGGCGCAGGCCGGCCTGTTCCAGGGTCTGGATGATGCCGATGTGGGCCCAGCCACGCGCCGACCCGCTGCCGAGCACCAGGCCTAGACGCGGCTTGCGCTGGTGTGTGCCCATATTGAGGCTCCTTGGTGGTTGGTCAGGCGGGTAATGAGATAGTGGGTGGTGCTAATTCCATCTGCCGCCTTTGCCGGCCACGCTGTAGTTGCCGGCGCCCAATAAGGTCACGGCCAGGGCGCCAAACAGGAACAGGCCTTGCAGCTCTAGGCGCCAGCCGCCGCTGCCGCTCAGTTGCGACCAGTGGCCGCTATGGGCAAGCAGGATTGCAACTACCATGCTGATGACGATTAGCAAGCCGCCCAGACGAGTGTACACGCCAAAGATCAGCAGCAAGGGTGCGAGGATTTCACCGACATAGACCGCCCAGGCAAAGAAGGCAGGCAGGCCGCGCGCCACCATCATGCTTTCGATAGGCCCTACGCCGTGTGTCAGCTTGGCAATGCCATGCAACAGTAGCAGTATGCCTATGGTCAGGCGGAGTACCAGCTTTCCCAATTCGTCGAGGGTGGCAGAAGACATAAAGTGATTCCGTGATAATGACAATATAACTACGCAACAGCCGGTGTTTGATCGCGGTAGGTCAGCACCAGGCCGGGAAACTGTGTGAAGGGAATCTTCAGTTCATCTTCGCAGTGAACCAGTTTGTCGCCCAGGGCGTCGACGATAATGGCGCAGGGGTGTGTTTCGTTCAGGATCTCTAGCATTTGTTCAGGTGTGCCATGGCAGTTCATGGGCACCAAAACTTTTCCGGCAGCCAGTATGGCCAGCATGCTGACGATATATTCCATGGAGTTGGCCGCGCACAGCCCCACGCGTGATCCTGGTGTGGGGTCTTTGGATTGTAGCGCTACTGCCAGCGCATTCACGGCAATGGCCAGCTCGGCGTAGCTGACCTGGCTGTCGGCATCTTCCAGGGCGATGTCGTCGCCGCGTCGTTGTGCCATATCGTTCAGAAAGTCGAGGGAAAGCTGCATGCATAGACCTTTGAGGGTAATTGGGTGAGGCTGAGTATAGATAGCCTGTGTGGTGCTTGCCGACGGAAAGGCTAAGGGTTTGCCCGAGTCAGGTTGTTTTTCAGGGGATTTTAAAGCGTGGCAAATCAGTCCAACTTTAATGCTGTTAGCATAGTGCAACAATACTTTATTCAGTGAAGGGCGGTTTATGACAAGTATAGACAGGGCGTGGGTGCAGCAGGCGGTGCGCAAGATAGAGGCTGATTTCAACAGGTCTGCAGACACGCATCTTATTCCGGTGCAATTGCCAGCTTTTCCCGGGGTGCACCTATACCTGAAAGATGAATCCAGCCATCCTACCGGCAGTCTCAAACATAGGTTGGCCCGTTCGTTGTTTTTATATGCCTTGTGCAATGGCTGGCTAAACCAGAACAGCACGGTCATCGAGGCATCTTCGGGTTCGACTGCGGTGTCTGAAGCGTATTTTGCCCGCCTGATCGGCTTGCCTTTCGTGGCAGTCATACCCAAGAGCACTTCACAGGAAAAAATAGCCGCTATTGAATTCTATGGCGGTCGTTGCCATTTGGTGAATTCCGGTCATGAAATCTACGGAGAGTCCGAACGCCTGGCGCAAGAATTAGGCGGCCACTACATGGACCAGTTCACCTACGCTGAACGGGCGACCGACTGGCGCAGCAACAATAACATTGCCGAATCAATTTTTACCCAAATGAGTCATGAGCCGCACCCGCTGCCCAAGTGGGTCGTGTGCAGTTGCGGCACAGGCGGCACCACTGCCACCATAGGCAGGTATATTCGCTATCAGGTATATGACACGCGCGTATGTGCGGCAGACCCTGAAAATTCTGTGTTTTTCGATGCCTACGCCAGCAATGACCATACTCTGGAACTTGAGGCGGGTTCGCTCATTGAAGGCATAGGCCGGCCTCGCGTTGAGCGTTCGTTTATTCCGGGCGTAATAGATCGCATGGTCAAGGTGCCCGACATTGCCTCGCTGGCAGCCTTGCGTTACCTGGAGCAAAGCCTGGGTCGACGTTGCGGCGGCTCTACTGGCACGAATTTCATTGCCGCCTTGCATCTGGCACGCGAAATGCACGTGGCAGGTGAGCAAGGTTCCATCGTTACGGTATTGTGCGATGGCGGTGAGCGTTATCTGCAAACCTATTACGACGATGCCTGGTTGGCCGAGCGCAAGCTGGACATTGCTCCCGCCTTGTCCGCCATCAACGCCTGCGCCAAGCAAGGCGCCCCCTTGCCATGGCAATTGGCCGAACACTGCAGGTCGGATTAGGGCGCAGCCCCTAAGCCGACAAATTCCCGTGGCAAAAATGCCCGGCGCATAGGCGGTTCAAGTGTTGAACGTGAAAGGTTTCTTTCAGCATCAGAGCTTGGCCGCTGAGGCCGGATTACGCGCCTGGCGGCGCTGATCCGACCTGCGATTTAGGCTTTCTTCAGGAAGCAGGCCTTTAGCATGAAACTGGTGCCGTCGATTTTGCAATCGACTTCGTGGTCGCCGGCAACCAAACGTATGCTTTTGACTTTGGTGCCCTTTTTTAATGTGGTTGACGAGCCTTTTACCTTCAAGTCCTTGATCAGGATTACCGCGTCGCCATCGGCCAGTGGATTATTATTGCTGTCCTTTACGACGCGGCTGTCATCGTCATCGCTGGTGTCGGATGCAAGCATGGGCCATTCGTGGGCGCAATCGGGGCAAATGTAGTTTTCGCCGTCTGGGTAAGTGTTTTCCAAGGTGCACTGTGGGCAGGGTGGTAGAGTGTGCATGGCAATATTCAGAATTCAGAAGATATAAAGTGAGCTTCATCCTAACATGAACAATGTAACTATTTCGGAACTAGATGGTGTACGTTGCCTGCATTTAGGCACTAAATGGGTGCAAGGCGCCATGCGGCTGGCAGCCCCCGACGCTATCGAGCTAGAGTACGTACAGCAAATGATGATGTGGATGCTGTTCAACCTGCGGCCTCGCCGCATAGTGCAGCTTGGCCTGGGTGCGGCGGCGCTGACCAAGTTCTGTTATCGCCATTTTCCCGATGCGCGCGTCAGCGCCATTGAATTGAATCCCGAGGTCATCGAGGCCTGTGCAGCCCTGTTTGACTTGCCGCCCAACGACGACAGGCTGGCTGTGCTGCAAATGGACGCCTGGCAGTTTGTGACCGACCCGACCCAGCGTGCTACGGTGGATATCTTGCAAGTTGACCTGTACGACGAAGCGGCGCAAGGGCCGGTGTTTCAGTCGGCGGAGTTCTATCAGGCCTGCGCTGACTGCCTTGCGCCAGACGGCATGATGACGGTCAATCTGTTCTGCGACTATCCCGGCCACGGTGAAAACCTGGAAGCCATGTCGCATGCTTTTGCCGCAGTCGCCTGGTTGCCCGAGGTCCACGACGGCAACGTGGTGGCCATAGGATTCAAGCAAGCGCCTTCTGTCGACTTTGATCAGTTAAGCCTGCGAGCGTCTGATATCCAGCGTGCCATGCAGCTGCCGGCCAACACCTGGGTCGAAGGTTTGCAGCGCTGGATGCAACAGGCATGAAGCCAGCCCCGCGCTGCGCTACCTGATGCGACTCCTGTGGTTAAATGCGCCTTTTGTGAGTTAACCGGGAGCAGGCTATATGGCCACGATAGGCATACTTGCCGCTTTACATGATGAGATCGCCAGTTTACTGATGGCAATGGAGCCAGGCGCCGTTACTCATCGTATTGGGCAGCGTGATTATCACGTAGGTGTTTTGTCTGGGCGCAAGTGTGTGCTGGCGTTGGCGCGGGTAGGCAAAGTGGCTGCGGCGGCAAGTGCCGTCACGCTGATACGCGCGAAGCGCGTAATCCGATAGTCGATGAGCACTCAACACCAATAAAAATCTGCTCTCTGGCCAAACATGACGCCCGTCAATGATTGCGCCACCTGATGTTTCTAAGATGACGTCGTGGATCCACCCCTATGTTGTTTGTTGCCATTCAACACTAACCGATAGGCAGCAAATATTTTTCCCGACTTTTATCATCTTATGGTGTAACTCATGAAATCATCCCAACGCCTGTTGCTGGCTATTGCGCTTGCTCTTCCCTTAAGCCTGGCAGGCAATGTCTTCGCCGCTACAGCCACTGATCATGACCACGGCGCATCGACACAATCTCTGGAACTCAATGCTGGTCAAAAATGGACTATCGATGCGCCATTGCGCCAGGGCATGAGCAAAATTCACGCCTCGGTAACCAGCGCGCTGTCGACGCTGCACGATGGCAAGCTAAGCGATACACAGTATGATGCCTTCGCCAATGACATCAATGATCAGTTCACTTATATTGTGCAGAACTGCAAGCTGGAACCGCAAGCCGATGCGCAATTGCATATCGTGCTTGGCAATGTCATGAGCGGCCTCGATGTTGCCAGGGGCAAAGAACAAGGCCAGGAGCGTGAGCTGGGTGTGGTCAAGGTCGCGCAAACACTGAATGCATATGGCGATCATTTTGATCATGCCGATTGGAAGAAAATCGATCTGGCGCATTAATCGCCGCCAGCCATCATAAAACCAAGAGGCGAGTCCCATCGCCTTCCGGTCAGCACGGAGAATAACAATGCGAAAGGTGGTTTTCCAGATGGCAGAATTCAGTTGCCCAACGTGCATTGCCAGGATAAGTACTTCTCTGCTGAAAGCGGAAGGGGTCAAAGATGCTAAGGTATGGTTTTATTCATGCAAAGTCAGGGCTGAATTTGACGAGGCCGTTGTCAGTGCTGACTGTCTGCAAACTTTACTGACCAGTCTGGGCTATTGCGTCTTGTCGAAAAGGCTGGCGTAAATGTCGTCGATTAAAAATTCTTATGTTGTTGCTGTGGCTGGCATGTTGCTGCTGGTCGCTTTCGTCTTGCATATGGTGCAAATGCCCATCATTCAAGGGTATGCGCTTATTGCTGTCACCTTGCTGACTGGCCTGCCAGTTGCCTTGAAAGCGTTGCGCTCATTACGTGTCAAGGCGTTCAGCATAGAGCTGTTAGTGGCGATTTCATTGGTGGGGGCACTGATTATCGGCGAATATGTCGAAGCGGCTGCTTTGGGTTTTCTGTTTGCGGCTGGCGCCTGGCTGGAAGCACGCGCCTTGCGTGAAATTCGCGGTTCGCTGAAGCGTTATATGGATGGATTGGCGCAAAACGTTCCCGATCCGGAACTTGCCGTCTTGATCGCCGATCGCATTGAAGAGGCGCAAGAATCACCAACCACCCGACAGCAGTTTCTTCAACGTTTTGCTAACGTATATACACCTGCTGTCTTGGTTTTGGCTGTTCTGCTTTACCTGTTTTCCGGCAATATTGAACAAGTGCTTACTTTGCTGGTTATCGCCTGCCCGGGGGCGCTGGTCATTTCTGTTCCCGCCGCGCTGGCAGCCGGGATCAGCAACGGTGCGCATCGCGGGATACTGATCAAAGATGGCTATGCCCTGGAAGCGCTGGCCGCAACAGATGCTGCATCGTTCACCGAACTGAGCGTGGCCGGGGCCAATGCGCTTGATACCGCCGATGTTTTGCTGCTGGCTGATAGGGCTGACCTGGCTGAGCGCTGCTTGCAGGCCCATGACTTGGCCAGGGCGACTCTGCGCATCATGAAACAAAATACTTGGTTTGCCTTGGGGACGGTAGCAATATTGCTGGCTGGTGTAAGCTTGGGTCAGTTATTTCTCGCCTGGGGCATGCTGATTCACGAAGTGAGCGTGTTGCTGGTTATTCTGAATGCAGCCAGGCTGATACGCTACAAGAGCAGCGGCAAGTTATTGGCGCCGGGCGCCAGTTTATGGTGTAAGCCGGTTGCCTGACCCAAGGACCAAACACACCTATGCACGATATTGTTCACGACAGCGGCTGGGCCGCTAAAACCGACGTCAAAGCCTTGTGTGTTTCACTGGTGCCTATTTTTAACCACTTGCCGCCTGAAGAGCTGGCCAATATTGCCGAGTTCGCCATGAGCCGCACAATTGAGCGCGGTGAGTTCATCCATCGTGCGGGCGAGCATTCCAGCCAGCTATGCATCATCCATAAGGGCAGGGTGAAGGTATACAGGCTATCGGAATCGGGCAAAGAGCAATTGGTGCGCATACTTACGCCCGGCGACTTTACCGGCGAACTGGCGATATTTTCCGACTCTCGGCACGAAACCTATGCCCAAGCTCTGGGGAAAGTCGATATCTGCAGCATACGAGGTTCTGATCTTCAGGCATTGTTCCTGAAGCATCCCGCTATTTCCTTGCATGTGTTGGCTGAACTGGCCAATCGCCTGGCTAAAAGCGAGCAGCAGTCGACAAGCATTGCAACTGATTCGGTTGAAACCAGAATTGGCCTGTTTTTGGCTGACCTGGTCGAGCAGTGCGGTTCGCTCGACGTAACTTTGCCGATGGCGCGCAAAGACCTTGCTTCGTTTTTGGGTACCACGCCCGAAAGCATCAGTCGCCGGTTTACCGAGTTTGAAGCGTCAGGCTGGATACAGCAATCCGGTCAGCGTCGCATTCGTATCCTCGATCTGGATGCCTTGCTGCTGCTTTGAGCTTGGGTGTTTGTATGTCATTGGTGGGTTCTTAATACGCCGTTGCCGTGGTGCAGGGGGTACGTTATGCGTGGCCCTATCTGATATCTATTGCCTCAAAAATGACCATGAAATCAATGTGTGTGGTTTTTTGTTCTTGAGAAAGTCGGGTGTGTCGGAGGCTGTTTCGGCTTCACGCGCTGCGCCCCTGGCGGGGTTCCCGTTACGATCAGCGCCATCGAGGCGTCCGCGGAACTCGCCCGGTCGGACCAGTGGTCCGACAAGCGCCGGGCTCAAACAGCCGCGGCCTTGCCTCCTCGATGGTGCTGATCGTAACGGCTTGCGCAAGGCGCCTGCACAGCCCCCGACACACCCGACTTTTTGCATCAACGAGGTTTGGACTAGCCTACTCCTCACTAACCAGCAGTGCCAATAAAACCAGCTGCTCAGGTCACTAGGCCACTAGACCGTTAGGCCGGTCAAGTTTCCTATTGCGCAGTTGTCCGGGGTGGGTGAAGCTCAGTGCGGCGGTAGGCGTGCGCCGCGTGCTGACGAAGGGAAGCCGGGGGGTGTCGTCGGCCGTTGTTTGAGCGCAGCGAGTTCGGCCGACGCCCGGCTGTACGAGGCAGACGCGGAAACAAGCACGCCGTGCCGCACTGAGCTTCACCCACCCCGGACAACGTCTTAAAACCCGGAAAGCATCACTACATGCCAGACAATGTCATAAAGAACCAAATAGCGTCACCAAAGTCGGACAATATGCGCTAAGCACAGTAAACACTTGATCCGAAAATGCTCCAGGCGTTTTTTCCACAAGTGTATTGTCCGATTGCGACGCAAATCTGAACTACGTCGACACAGATGGGCCATTTGGCCGACTCGCCGCTAAAGCCTTGACAAGGGTAGGGTTCAGGCGCAAATTAAGTGCGAGGGGAAAACAGCGTCACGTAGACCAGTGCGGCCTTGATACGTTGTCCGTTAAAGGGCACAGGGGATCCACGATTGCACGGGCCAGGCGTAGAAGGAGTCTTTCAATGGAAAGTCAAACTACCTCAAACCCGATCAGTCGCCGTGCCGTTTTGCAGCTTATGGCAGCAGCGGGTGTTGCACAGTTAGCGCCGCCATTCATCATCAAAGCCAGGGGCGAGCAATCAGTCAAGCTGGGGCTGGATAATCCGCTTACCGGCACGTATGCGGCAACAGGCAAAAATGAACAAACGGGCTGCCAGCTGGCTGTCGAGCAAATTAACGCCAAGGGCGGCATACTGGGGCGCCCGGCTGAACTGCTTAGCGAAGACTCAAGCAGCGGCGATGCCGGCACCGCCGTCCAGAAGGCCCGCAAACTGATAGACCGCGACAAAGTCAATTTTTTGCTGGGTAATGTCAATTCCGGGCTTTCCCTGGCCATGGCCCAGGTCAGCAACGAGAAAGGCATCCTGCATGTAGTGCCGGGCGGCCACACCGACGCCATTACTGGCGCCACCTGCCACTGGAATGTGTTCCGGGTCTGCAATACCACACGTATGCTGACCAACGCCATCGCCAAGTCCCTGATGGACCGCTATGGCAAAAAAATGTATTTCATTACATCGGACTATGCTTTTGGCCACACGCTGCAAGACGGCTACGATGCCAACTTGAAGCAGTATGGCGGCACCAAGCTGGGTGAAGACCTGACACCCTTGGGCACTACTGATTTTTCTTCTTATCTGATCAAAGCGCAAGCCACCAGCCCGGATGTCATTGTTTTCCTGATGAATGGGGATGATCTGCTGAATGCACTCAAGCAGGCTGTACAGTTCGGGCTGGACAAGCGCTTCCATCTTGCCGGGGCCAATACCGAACTTGAAGTCTTGGAAGGCCTGCCGCCTGAAGCGCGTATCGGCGATTGGGATGCCGAGTGGTATCACATTCAGCCGGGCGTTCCTCATGTCGATGAATTTGTTGCAGCCATAAAAAAGAAAACCGGCCGGGTTCCCACAGCGCGTACCTGGTTCGGCTTTGTCGGCGCCTGGACATGCGCCTTGGCGGCGAATAAGGCCAAGTCACTAGAGGCCGTGAAAATGGCGCAGGCTTTGCAAGGCATGCAATTGCCGCCCGAAGTTGGGCTGATGCCGAACTTGCCGTTTTATCGTGCCAACCAGAATCAACTGATCGGGTCTATTTTCGTTGGCCATGCCCAAGCGCAAGGGTCGGCTCCTGATGACTTGTTTCACGTTGACAAGGTGGTCAATGGCGTCGATGTGGCAGGCACTGTCGAAGAGTCAGGCTGCAAAATGACTTGGCCGGCCTGATGCCATATGACCGAACTCATACTGTTCAACATTTTCAATGGGCTTATCGTTGGCGCGTTTTACGCGCTGATGGCCCTGGGGCTTTCATTGATCATCAATTTGACCAGTGTGATCAATTTCGCTCATGGCGGTTTTCTTGCGCTGGGTGCTTATATCGCCTACACGCTAGTTCCTTATCTGGGTTTTTGGGGGGCGTTGCTGGTGGCGCCCATCCTGACAGCCATGCTGGGCCTGATTGTCGAGCGCTTACTGATTCGACGCCTATATGGGCGTGACCCGCTATATAGCTTGTTGTTGACGTTTGGGCTGGCGTACGTGCTCGAGGACGGGACACGTTATATCTGGGGCGCGCAAAGCCTGCCTTTTCAGGTGCCGGGATGGCTGATGCAGCCGCTAAGCACGTATTTTTTCTTTTTGACAGGCTATCGGGTGTTCATGGTCGTGCTCGTTGCCATTGCTGTGGCGGGCCTGTTTTTTGTGTTGACTCGTACACGTCTGGGAATACGCATACGCGCTGGCACCCTTGACCTTGAAACCGTTGCTGCGCTTGGCGTTAATGTACGTGTTTTGCGCAGCCTGAACTTTGGGCTGGGCATTTATCTGGCTGGGTTGGCCGGTGTCTTGGCAGCAGGATTGCTTGGCTTGCAGCCGACTATAGGTGGCTCGCTCATTATGCCCAGTTTTGTTGCGATTATTGTTGGCGGCTTGGGCAGCTTGTTTGGCACGTTCCTGGGCGGTCTGTTGATTGGTGTTGCGTCCGGGATAGCAACTGTTTTTGTGCCATCAGCTTCCGAGGCCATTATCTATATCATGATGGCGCTAGTGCTGCTGCTGCGGCCGCGTGGCTTGCTAGGTGAAGAGGGGATGACCCTGTGAATGTCCTGAGCAGAAAGACTTTGGCGGTGGCCTTGCTATGGGTGGCTTTGCTGACCATGCCGTATTGGATGAGCCTGGTTGGTGGTTATACAGGGCTGGCAACACGCGTGCTGGTGCTTGGCCTGGCCGCCATGTCGGTGAATTTTTTACTGGGATTTACCGGTGTGCTTTCATTTGGTCATGCCGCCTACTTTGGCCTGGGCGCTTATGGTGCGGCGTTGTTGCTTAAGTATTGGACGCCCAGCACGCCGCTGGCCATAGTCGTGGGAGTGCTGGTGGGCACCCTTGCGGCGGCAGTAGTGGGCGCCCTGATCGTCAAGTTGCGCGGTATTTATTTTGCCATGGTAACGATTGCATTCGGACAGATGTTCTACTTTATTGCGTTTCGCTGGAGCTCTGTAACGGGTGGTGATGATGGGCTTACCGGCTGGTCGCGCGCGCCTCTGGATCTGGGCTTTACCCAGCTTGATATCTTGGGCAATGGCATTGCTTACTACTACATGGTGCTGCTGGTTTTTGCCGTCTCGGCGGTCGTCATGGCCTTGATATTGCGTTCGCCTTTTGGGCGGACTTTACTGGCCATACGCGAGAACGAACGCCGGGCCCGCTTTCTTGGCATCCCCATCGAGCGTCATATTTGGATCGCTTTTGTGATTTCGTGCTTTTTCGCCAGTTTGGCTGGTTCACTGTACGCTTTGTTGAATAATTTTGCCGACCCGCATACCTTGCACTGGACTCAGTCCGGCGACTTTGTCATCATGGCTGTGGTTGGCGGCATGCGTGCTTTCTGGGGGCCGTTGGTGGGCGCGGCTATTTTTGTCGTGCTGCAAGACTATGTTTCCAGCTATACCCAGAACTGGATGTCTTTTATTGGTATGTTTTTCGTGCTGATTGTGCTGTTTTTCCCGCGTGGTGTGCTGGGCATCATCCGAAGGAAATTGTCATGAGCCTGCTTGAAGTGCAACATGTGTCGCAGCATTTTGGCAGCTTGGTGGCTGTGAATGATATTTCCATGGTGGTGGAAACAGGCGAGCTTCGGGCGCTGATTGGGCCCAATGGCGCGGGCAAGACCACCTTCTTCAATCTGATCAGTGGGTTTTTCAAGCCAACGGCTGGTCGCATTATGCTCGATGGGCACGACATCACCGGGCTGGCGCCACATCAGCGCGTGGCGCTGGGCATGGCCCGGACCTTTCAAATCACTGAAATATTTCCAGAACTTAGCTTGCGTGAAAATCTGCGCATCCCCGTCGAGCTGGCCTATGGCCTGCGCTTGAGCCCTTGGCTGGCGCCTGCGGCCAATACCAGGATCAACGAACGCATAGACGAACTGATTGACATGGGTGGCCTGGCCGGCAATGCCAATCGTCTGGTGGGCGAGCTTGCACTTGGCGATCAGCGCGCCACTGAAATCATGATGACGCTGGCGCTCAAGCCCAGGTTGTTGTTGCTTGATGAGCCAACCGCCGGGATGGGCAGCCATGAAACCTATAGCACAGCGATCTTGATACGCAAATTGCACAGGCAGCAAAAGCTTACGATAGTACTGGTCGAGCACGATATGCGGGTGATTTTCAACCTGGCTGATCGCATCACTGTACTGGCTGAAGGCGCGGTGCTCGATGAGGGCGCTCCCGACGATATCGCCGCCAGCGAAAAGGTGCAGGCAGCCTACTTGGGGAAGGCCGCATGAAAGCGCTGGAGGTCCATGGGCTACATACCTTTTATGGGAAAAGTCATATTCTTGATGGTGTCGAGTTGAGCGTCGACGAGGGCGAGTTAGTCACCTTGCTGGGTCGCAACGGCGCCGGAAAATCAACCACCTTGCGCAGTATCATGGGGCTGACGCCCGCCCGTAGTGGAACTGTACGCGTGTTTGGTCAAGACACCACACAATCACCGCCTTATCGAATCGCGGGGCTGGGAGTGGGTTTTGTCCCCGAGGGCAGGCGGATTTTTGCCAACCTTACCGTCGATGAAAACCTCAAGGTGCCGGTGGACAGGGCAGGGCCCTGGACTATTCCCCGGGTGTATGAACTATTCCCCAGGCTGGCTCAGCGCAAGTCCCACAAAGGGCGTCAGTTATCGGGTGGCGAGCAGGAAATGCTGGCCATCGCACGTACATTGCTGCTTAACCCCAGACTGCTGTTGCTGGACGAACCTTCACAGGGGCTGGCGCCGCTAGTTGTGCAGGACGTTTTCAGCGTCATTGTCTCCACTCGCAAGGAAGGCACATCGATCTTGCTGATAGAGCAAAATGTGCGTGCCGCTGTTGAAATCGCTGATCGGGCCTATGTGCTGGATGACGGTCGTATCGTCTATCAGGGTTCCGCTGCCGAGTTCGGCCAGGATGAAGAGCGTGTACGCGCGCTGGCTGGAGCCAGCGCTGAAAAATGGGATGAGCTGGACGATGAGTGATGTTAAGTTGGGTGGGAATGAGCTGTGCTCGAATTAAGCGTGCGTGATACGTGTGCCTAATACCGCCAGGAATTGCGCCATCCAGGCTGGATGGGCGGGCCAGGCCGGCGCCGTTACCAAATGGCCATCAGTATGTGCTTGGTCTATGGCGATATCGGCGTAGGTTCCACCTGCAAGCCGGACTTCTGGCGCGCAAGCCGGGTAAGCGGAACAGGTACGGCCCTTTAAAACACCAGCGGCAGCCAGTATTTGCGCCCCATGGCAAACCGAAGCAATAGGTTTTTTGGCAGCATCAAATTGCTGCACAATTTCCAGCACCCTGGTGTTTAGCCTTAGGTATTCTGGCGCCCTACCGCCGGGGATGACCAGCCCGTCGTAATCATCGACATTGACCTTGTCGAAATCAAAATTAAGCGTAAACCTGTGCCCCGGTTTTTCGCTATAGGTTTGCGCGCCTTCAAAATCGTGTATAGCTGTAGCCACCGAGTCGCCTGCTTTTTTATCGGGGCATACGGTGTCTACGCTATGCCCTACGGCAAGCAAGGTTTGAAACGGCACCATGGTTTCGTAGTCTTCGGCGTAATCGCCGACCAGCATCAACAGTTTTTTGCTCATGATTTGTCTCTTTTTGGTTCTGCTTGGTGAATATACCCGCCTTGAAGAAATAAACCCGGCGGCCCTGCCGTTGCCCTGGCAATGACATCATATTCAGTCCAAATCATGAAAAAAACAAGTTGGATATATGGCTTACAAAATACTGAATTTCGTTAACTACAGATAAGATCAGCAAAAATTTCTCAAAATATCTCTATAATCCCTTTTTTGTTTTTGGAAACATACTAATGGAGTTACTGCTTGACCCTACCGTGTGGGTCGGCTTGTTAACACTGGTCATCCTGGAAATCGTTCTGGGTATCGACAACCTGATTTTCATCGCCATATTGGCGGAAAAGCTTCCGCCCAAAGAGCGCGACCGGGCTCGCGTCATCGGCCTGTTGTTGGCGCTGGTCATGCGTCTGGCCCTGCTCTCGGGCATCTCCTGGATGTTCAAGCTCACCAATCCCTTGTTTTTCATAGGGGACATGGGCTTCGCAGGGCGTGACCTCATCCTGATTATTGGCGGCTTCTTCCTGGTGTTCAAAGGCACCATGGAAATGCACGAGCGTGTTGAAGGCAAGGCCGGCGGCCTGTCGGGTTCGCGCATGTATGCCAGCTTCTGGGTCATTGTCACGCAAATCGTGGTGCTGGACGCGGTATTCTCGCTGGACGCCGTGATTACCGCGGTGGGCATGGTCGAGCATCTGGAAGTGATGATGGCTGCCGTCATTATCGCCATCGGCATCATGCTGTTTGCATCCAAGCCGCTTACGCACTTCGTCAACGCCCGTCCTACCGTCGTCATACTGTGCCTGGGGTTTTTGTTGATGATAGGCTTTGCCCTGGTGGCCGAAGGCTTTGGCTTCAAAGTGCCCAAGGGTTATCTGTATGCCGCGATCGGCTTTTCGGTTGTCATCGAAACGCTTAACCAAGTGGCCCGGCGCAACTTGATCAGCCTGGATTCACCTCGCCCTATGCGCGAGCGCACGGCGGAAGGCATATTGCGCATGCTGGGCAAGCAGCCTCTGTCTGACCATGCTACGGTCGACAGTGGGCCCACAGAGCAAAGCGACATGCCTTTTGCGGTAGAGGAACGCAATATGGTCAGCGGTGTACTGCGGCTGGCTGATCGCAACGTGCACTCCATCATGACGCCACGCACCGACATCACCTGGATAGACCTGAACGACGATCCGGAATCAATAAGCAAGGAAATCAGCGAATCGCCTCACGGGTTTTTCCCAGTGTGTCGTGGGTCGCTGGATGACATCGTGGGCATAGGCCGCGCCAAAGACATGATCGCCGACCTGATCACGAACAAGGCCTTGAACGAAAAGGGTTTCCGTCCGGCCATTATTGTGCACGAAACCGTGCGCATACTGGATCTGATGGAAACGCTTAAGGCCGCTCGTGGGCAACTGGTGCTGGTGATCAACGAATTCGGCACCGTTGAAGGCCTGGTCACTCCGATAGACGTATTCGAGGCCATTGCCGGCGACTTCCCCGACGAAGACGAGTCGCCCGACATTATTGCGGACGGCGATAACCGTTGGGTGGTGGACGGCGCCACCGATATGCATCATTTTGAACAAACACTAGAGGTCGATGGCCTGCTGGAAGACTCTGATGAATACAGCACGGTAGCGGGTTATCTGTTGCGCCAGTTCGGCCGCCTGCCAGAAGTCGGCGACGAAGTGGCATTGGAACATGGCCATAGCAAGCTGCATTTCCGTATTCTTCAGCTGGAGGGCCGGCGTATCGCCAAAGTCATGGTGCAGCGGCATGCCGTTGGGCGAAATCAGGGCGGTACGCCATTACTTAATGTTACCTGAAACTGTTTTCGAGTTGCATAAAACTAAATTGATGTGTTATAGTAGCTGGCTGTTGTGAAGAGTTCGGGGCGTAGCGCAGCCTGGTAGCGCATCTGGTTTGGGACCAGAGGGTCGTAGGTTCGAATCCTATCGCCCCGACCAACATGGCAGTAAAGAAATCAAGGGTTTACGTAATTTTACGTAAGCCCTTTTTCTTTGCTTGCGTAGGTCGGATTAGCGTCGCCAAGCGGGTAATCAGACGAAACCACCGAGGTAAAAATACCGGGCGTATCAGTGCAGATTTCTGTCTTGCGACTGGAAAATTGATGCGTATTTTTAGTGCTTTATGCTGAGCAGTTAATTGGTTCCGGTCGCCCGAACAAATAGCCTTGAAAAGCAGGGCAGCCGCTTGAGCGCAAATACTCAAATTGCAATTGTGTTTCAACCCCTTCCGCGACAACCTCAAGCTTCAGCGAGCGAGCCATTGAAAAGATAGCCTCAACGATAATCTGGGTTTTTGGGTTGTCGAGAACGGTTTGAACGAAGGACTGATCAATCTTGAGTCTGTCCAATGGCAGGTTCTTAAGATAGTTGAGCGATGAGTATCCAGTGCCAAAGTCGTCAAGCGCGAACAAAACCCCTTGTTCTTTTAATAAATAGATCTTTTCCATTATGTCATTGTCAATGCTATTTAACAGGACAGTTTCGGTCAGTTCAATGCACAGTCGCTCAGCGGGGACACCAGAGTGTTTCAGCAACGATATCGTGGTTTCAAGAAAATCAGCATCGTTGAATTGTCTTGCGCTTACATTGACGCCTAAAGACCAGTGAGCAGTGTTTGGATTTTTTTGCCACTCAGCTAGCTGCGCGCAGGCTGTCTCAAATACCCAATAACCAATCGGAACGATCAGACCGGTTTGTTCTGCAATAGGGATAAAGCTATTGGGTGGAACTATGCCGCGAGTAGGATGCAACCACCGCAGCAGGGCTTCCATTCCCACTGTTTGTCGGTGCTCATCAACTATTGGCTGGTAGTAAAGTTGCAACTCTTGTCGAGCTATCGCGCCTCGCAATTCAGTTTCAATTTGAAAGCGCCTATTGACTTGCTCTTGCTGAGAAGAATCAAAAAACACGATTTGGTTACGGCCATTCGCCTTTGCGCAGTACATGGCTATATCCGCTTGCTGAAGAAGCTCTTCGCGGCTAACGCTATCACCTTGAAAGAGCACAACGCCGATACTGGGCGTTGATATCACCCCACCTTTAATATCATCCTCAACTTGATCAAGCCTGTATGGCTGATTCAGAACCGATTTAAGCTTTAATGCCACTTCGTTTGCGCAGCGAGTGGCATCAGCTAAATTGGCGCTCAGATCGGGCAAGATGACTAAAAATTCATCCCCTCCCATACGAGCAACAGTGTCATTCACTCGCACGTTCTGACTTAGCCGCAGAGCCGCCTTGCATAGCAGCAAGTCACCCTGGCCGTGGCCATTGGTATCGTTGATTTTCTTGAAATTGTCCAGGTCAATAGAGATCAGGGCGCAGTGATGTCTGTATTGGCCTGAAGCCAGCATAGCTTGATTCATTCGATCTTGAACCAATCGTCGGTTGGGAAGATTCGTCAGCGGATCATAAAGGGCTAAATGCTGGGCCTGCTGCTCAATATTCTTGAGCGCTGTGATATCGGCTCTAATGGCAATGTATTTGAACGGCGCTCCATCGGCGCCAATAAAAGGCACGATAGTGCTGTGGACCCAGTAGAGAGATCCGTCCTTGGCACGGTTGCAGAGCTCGCCTTGCCATACTTGGCCGCTTGAAATGGTCTTCCACAGGTTCCTATAGAACTCTTTGGAATGATGGTCCGATTTGACTATTCGGTGAGTATTGCCGTACAAGTCCTCTCGTGAATATTGGGAGATTTCGCAAAACTTATCGTTGGCATAAACAATGACACCGTTGATATTGGTGACTGCCACAATGGCATGTGAATCCAAAGCAGCAAGGTAGTCAGCCAGCTCTTTTTGTGTTGCTGCCAACTGGACTTTATTGGTGACATCAGCAAAAAAAAGCAAGGCGCCAACAACAGCCCCCGCTGGCGCTTTATACGGGTGAGCAGATATTTCAAGCGTCCGATTGCCAAAATCATTATGCTGGCGCAGGATACTAAAGTAAGAGTCAGTGCCATTAAAGGCATTATGAATATGTGTTCGGACAGTTTCAAAGGCCTTAGGCGCAACGATATCTTCCAATGGACATCCTGTGAGCTCTTCCATAAGTTTCCCGACCTCTGCTACAAAAATCGGATTGCTGTATTGCAATCGACAGTTCATATCTATGCGGCAGGCGGAAAATGGTAGGCATTCTAGGACTTGATCAATGTGGCAACTACTGCTGGTCTTCATGGAATACTTGCTTTTAGGTTCGTTTTGGACAGCCACTAATGATCGAAACGAACATCATGTTGCTTTTGTTACATTATTCCATGCTTAAAGTAATTAACGCAATCTTTGATTACCAGCTGCTTAGTTGGGGTGCTAGGTCTGTCGCTTTTTTTCACCATCGACAGCCTTACATTGATTGCCGTATTACGCGCCTGGCGGCGCTAATCCGACCTACGTATTTTGAGATTCGGCAGCGTATAGCTTTGCTGCTTGTAGACCCAGTTGGGCCATAGGGCGTGGGCCAGGGCGGTACGAGCAAGATCGGGGTCGGTTGGCATAGGGGTGTAGCTGGTAGGCGCTTGGTAGCGATACTGGCTGGCTTCGCGGTGGGGCTCAAGTACGATGAGCTTGTCGCCTTGCAGGTAGCCGTAGTTTTCTCCGTACTGCATCATGGCGCGTTCGCCGCAGGCCTGGGTCAGGTCGCGCCCTATCATGGGGTGCTCGGCCCGCACACCCATGATGGATAGCAGGGTAGTGGGCAAGTCGATCTGGCTGATCAGGCGATCATCGCGCCGCGCTGCCACATCGGCGCCCACTATCATGGCTGGAATATGGAAATGGCGTAGCGGCACCAGGCTGGCTCCGCCTACGCGCGAGTCGTGGTCGGCCACAATCAGGAATACCGTGTTCTCCCAGTAGTCTGATTGCCTGGCCCGGTCAAAAAACTGGCCTATGGCCCAGTCGGCGTAGCGAACAGTGTTTTCCACTGTCGCAGGGTCGCCATCAGGGGTTATGCGGCCACTGGGGTATTCCCAGGGCGAATGGTTGCTGACCGAAAACGCCAGGGTAAAACTAGGCTGGTCTGACGGGGTGGCAAGCAGGCTGTGCAGCGTGTTGAACATGTCTTCGTCGCTGGCGCCCCAGGTGCCCACGAATGCCGGGTCTTTAAAGGTGGGCAGGTCGTAAAGGTCGTCGAAGCCATTGCCCAGGAAAAAGCTTTTCATATTGTCGAAGTGTGCTTCCCCGCCATAAATAAAGCTTGAGCGATAGCCTTGCAGCTTGAGCGCCTGGGCCATGGTGAAAAAATTGCTTTGGGCGCCCGATAGCCGCAGCGCCGCATCGGACACGGTAGGCGGAAAGCCGGCCACGACTGCCTCCAGGCCACGTACTGAACGCGTGCCGGTGGCATAGGCGCGGGTGAAGTTCCAGGCGGTTTTGGCGAGTTCGTCCAGGCAGGGGGTGAGGTGGGCTCCGCCCAGATTGCCAACATATTGCGCACCCAGGCTTTCTTGTACGATCATCACCACATTCAGGGGGCGGCTGCGGGCTGTGCTGGGTTCTTGCAGGTGCAGCGTGGGAATGTCGGCAGGACCCGCGCCAAGACCGGCGCATTTTTCCACTATGGCGAGCATTTCCTCGACAGGCATCTTGCCGTATATGTCTGCGGCGGAGCGCTCGTTTTTCATGCTGTAAATGGCGTAGGTCACGCTGTAGAGCGAATTCAGCGGCAAGGTGTTGAGCATGCTGTCACCGCAGTACGCCACGCTAGACGGATTGATGGGGCGATGGCCGAGCGTGCCGCGTATGGCCAGGAAGGTCAGGGCGGCCGCTGCCAGGGAAACCAGCGGGCGCAGCCACCAGGTCATGGCTGTGTCGGCGGGGGCATTGATGAACAGCAGGCAGCCCAGCCATGCAAATAGCGCCAGCAAGGCCACGCCGCCGAAGATAACTGCCTTGTAGCCCTTCCAGAGCATGCCAAAGACCTCGCGCGGGTGCTTCAGATATTCAACATACAGGCGATTGGGGCGCGTATCATATTCATGGATGAACTGCGGCGTGGACACCTCGAGCAGCACCAGCAACAGCCAGGTAAAAAGCAGCCACCACCCGGTAATGGCCGTCGCCAGTGGAAAGTGCCCCAGCCACGGCGCCAGCATGGCGGGTATGCCGACAATAATGGCGATCTGGTTGGCATCGATGCGCAGGCCGCCTTTCAGTATGGGCAGCATGCCGCCGGCCTGTTTCACGCGGCGCCACTGCCATGCCGCCAGCAGGCATCGGCTCAGCATTAACAGGCACAGGCCGGATACTATGAAAATCAGGGTCAAGTCGCGCATGAATGAGGGATAAAAATCGGTTAACGTTGCTAGTGTAATGGCTGCAGCGTTTTGGCCGTGGATATTGCGTACAATTTACCGCTCCTCTCTTTGCGCGGTCCAGCACAGGAATTTACTATGTACTTTGCACAGGTTTATGCCAGATTATTGGGTATTGCGGTTTTGGGCGTGGCGGCCACATCGGTTTGGGCGCAAGACACCATCAAAATAGGCGAACTCAACAGCTATAAAACCCAGCCTGCATTTTTGGGGCCTTACAAAAAAGGCATGGAACTGGCCGTCGAGCAAATCAATGCCGCAGGCGGGGTCAATGGCAAGCAGCTCGAACTCATTATTCGTGACGATAACTCCAACCCTGGCGATGCGGTTCGTGTTGCCGAAGAATTATTGGCGCGCGACAAGGTCGATGTCCTGACTGGCACCTTTCTGTCGCACATAGGCTTGGCAGTCACCGACTTTGCCAAGCATAAAAAAGTTTTTTTCCTGGCCAGCGAGCCCCTGACTGACAAAATCGTCTGGGCCGACGGCAATCACTACACCTATCGTCTGCGTAATTCCACCTATATGCAGGTGGCCATGCTGATTCCCGCCGCAGTGAAAATGAACAAGAAGCGCTGGGCCATTGTGTATCCCAACTACGAATACGGGCAATCTGCGGTAGCCACCTTCAAGACCTTGCTGAAACAGGCCCAGCCCGATGTCGAGTTCGTGGCGGAGCAGGCTGCGCCATTGGGCAAGATAGATGCCGGCAACGTGGTGCAGGCATTGGCCGACGCCAAACCCGAGGCCATGTTCAATGTCTTGTTCGCCACCGACTTGTCGAAATTTGTGCGCGCGGGTACGCAGCGTAATTTTTTCAAGGGCTTGCCGGTGGTCAGCATGCTGACGGGCGAACCCGAATACCTGGACGCCCTGGGTGCTGAAACGCCTGTGGGCTGGGTGGTTACCGGCTATCCCTGGTATGCCATCGATACGCCCGAGCACAATACATTTTTGCAGGCGTACCAGCATCGGTTCAACGATTATCCGCGTCTGGGCACCATAGTGGGATACAACGCTATTTTGTCTCTGGCGGCAGGTATAAAAAAAGCCGGCTCAACCAACACCGAAGCCCTGGTCGAGGCCTTCAAGGGGCTCGAGGTCGGCACTCCCTTTGGGCGCATTGTGTACAGGGGCATTGATCACCAATCGACCATGGGCGCTTATGTCGGTACCTTGGCTGTTAAAGACGGCAAGGGCATCATGGCTGATTTCACCTATGTGGATGGCGCCACAGTTCAGCCCACCGACGAGCAAGTCAAGCAGTGGCGACCCGCTACGGCCAATTAATCTGTTATAGAACACGGCGCCGCCGGGCGCCGTAATCAGCAATGCACCTTACCGGTTTTATCGTTCAGTTCCTGAACGGCTTGGCCGAGGCGTCTTCCCTGTTCCTGGTGGCCGCCGGCCTTTCGCTGATCTTCGGCGTCAGCCGTATCGTCAATTTTGCGCATGGCTCTTTGTATATGCTGGGCATATACATTGCCTATTCCATTGTTCAGCACTGGGGCCAAGGTCCTTATGGTTTCTGGGCCAGTCTGCTGGCCGCGGCCCTGATCGTGGGGGCGCTGGGCGCCTTGGTCGAAGTGGCTTTGTTGCGGCGTATCTATAAAGCGCCGGAAATGTTCCAGCTGCTTGCCACCTTTGCGCTGGTGCTGATTTTCAATGATGCAGCCCTCTGGCTGTGGGGGGCCGATGATTTGCTCGGGCCGTTGGCGCCAGGCCTGAATGGTTCCATACAGATATTCGACCGTTATCTGCCAGTTTATGATCTGGCGCTGATTGTGATTGGGCCAGTGGTCTTGTTGTCTTTGTGGCTGTTGCTGACCCGCACCCGGTGGGGCACCCTGATACGTGCGGCAACCCAAGACCGTGAAATGCTCGGAGCGTTGGGTGTGAATCAGGCCTGGTTGTTTACCAGCGTGTTCGCGCTAGGGGCTTTTTTGGCCGGGCTGGGCGGCGCCTTGCAGATTCCGCGCCAGCCCGCCAGCCTGATGCTAGACCTAAGCGTTATCGGCGACGCTTTCGTGGTGGTGGTGGTGGGTGGCATGGGCTCTGTTCCAGGCGCCTACCTGGCCGCCCTGATCATTGCCGAGTTGAAAGCTTTGTGCATTGCGCTGGGCGTGGTCGAGATTGCCGGCGTCAGTTTTGCCTTTCCCAAGCTCACCCTGGTGGTCGAGTTTGTTTTCATGGCTTTTGTGTTGGTGTTTCGTCCTTGGGGCTTGCGCGGCAAGCCTTTGGTCGCCATCCGGCAGACGGGCATGCCTGATGCACCGTTGCGACCGGCCAATACCGCATTCAAGTGGCTGGCGGTAGCACTGGTGGGCGTGTTTGCCGCCATGCCCTTGTTGTCGGGAGCCTTTCCTTATGCGGCAGTACTGGCCCAGGATGTCATGGTGGCAGTGTTGTTTGCTGTCAGCTTGCACTTCATGATGGGTCTGGGCGGCATGATTTCCTTTGGGCATGCGGCTTATTTTGGCGTTGGCGCTTATGGCGCAGCCTTGTTGTTCAAGTCTGCGGGGGTGGGCATGGGCGGTGCGATTTTTGCGGCGCCCCTGGCAGCCGGGCTTGCCGCCACGGTGTTCGGCTGGTTTTGCATACGGCTTACTGGTGTCTATCTGGCCATGCTTACCCTGGCTTTTGCGCAGATCATCTGGTCGATTGTGTATCAGTGGGATGCCGTCACCGGCGGCTCCAACGGCATTATTGGCATCTGGCCCGACACCTGGTTGTCGGGCGACGCCTATTATTATTTCACCCTGGCGGTGGTGCTGGCCGCGGTTTATGCGGTGCGGCGCATGGCGTTTTCGCCTTTTGGACTGGCTTTACGCGCGAGTCGCGATTCAGCCTTGCGCGCCGACGCCATAGGCATACATGTGAAGGGCGTGCAGTGGGCGGCGTTTATCGTGGCCGGTGCGCTCGCCGGTTTGGCTGGCGCGCTTTATGTCTTTTCCAAGGGCAGCACATCGCCCGAAGTCATTACCGTGGGCAAGTCGGTTGATGCCCTGGTCATGGTGCTGCTGGGCGGCATCCAGACTCTGTTCGGTCCGGTGGTGGGTGCAGCCGGTTTCATGGCGCTGCAAGACTATTTTGTGGGTGTGACCGAGTACTGGAGGGCCTTGTTTGGCGCAGTAATCTTGTTGATCGTGCTGGCCTTTCCACAAGGTATAGCTGGTTATTTCGGCTTGTTGATGCAAGGCAGGAGGAAACAGGCATGAGCTTGCTGGCAGTGCGCAATCTGACCAAGCGTTTCGCAGGCAATACGGCGGTCGACGACCTTAGTTTCGACCTGAAGCCTGGCGAACTGCTGGCCTTGATAGGGCCTAACGGAGCGGGCAAGTCCACCACTTTCAATATGATAAGCGGGCAGTTGCCCCCCAGTTCAGGTTCTGTTGTATTCAATGGCAGGGAATTGCTGGGCGTGCCGTCGCGGCGCATGGTGCATTTGGGCATAGGGCGCACGTTTCAGATTGCAGCTACTTTTGGTTCATTGAGCGTGCTGGAAAACGTGCAAATGGCTGTGTTGTCGCATCGGCGCAAGATATATGCCTTTTGGCGCTCAGCGGCGGGCCGCTATCGGGATGAGGCCAGGCAGTTGCTGGAGCAGGTCGGCATGCTGGACCTGGCCGGGAGCCCCTGCAGCGAATTGGCCTATGGTGATATCAAGCGCGTGGAACTGGCCATGAGCCTGGCGGGGAAGCCCAGGTTGCTGTTGATGGATGAGCCTACCGCAGGCATGGCAACGGCCGAGCGCAATGCGCTGGTGGCCCTGGTAAAACGGCTGGTTGTGCAAAACAACATGGCCGTCTTGTTTACCGAGCACAGCATGGATGTGGTTTTTGCCTATGCCGACCGCATTATCGTGCTGGCGCGGGGCCAGTTGATTGCACAAGGCAGCGCCGAGCAGATACGGGCGCATCCCAAAGTGCAGGAGGTGTATTTTGGTACGGGCAAGACATTTGAAACTGTGGTGTCGCAGGACGATAAGTCATGAATCAAGAGCACAATGCGGCTTTGTTGTCGCTGCATGGTTTGCATGCCTGGTATGGCGCCGCGCATATTCTGCACGATATCAATTTGCATGTAGAGCGTGGCGAAGTGGTGGCGCTGATGGGGCGTAATGGCGCGGGCAAGTCGACCACCTTGAAAGCCATCATGGGTTTGGTACCCAAGCGTAGCGGGCAGTTGCGCTTTATGGGGCAGGCCATAGAAAAGCGTCAGCCTTACGAAATAGCACGCCTGGGCTTGGGGTATGTACCTGAAGACCGGCGTATCTTTACGGATCTTAGCGTGCAAGAGAATCTGATGACGGGTCGCCAGGGGAATCGAACCTGGCCAGACGGCAGCCCTGGTCTGAACTGGACGAGCGAGGCCTTGTACGAGCTTTTCCCTAATTTGGCGCAGATGCAGGGCAGGTCGGCGGGGGCCATGAGCGGGGGCGAGCAGCAAATGCTGACGGTTGCCCGCAGCCTGATGGGAAATCCTTACTTGCTGTTGCTTGACGAACCATCAGAAGGAGTCGCGCCGGTGATGGTCGAGCAGATGGTAGCCATGATATTGGCACTGAAGGAACGCGGTGCTAGCGTATTGCTGTCGGAACAAAACATACATTTTGCGCGGTTGGTGGCGGATAGGGCCTATGTGTTGGAAAAAGGCGTGCTTCGGTACCGCGGGGGCATGCAGGAACTGGCGGATGATGGCGAGGTCAGGCGGGCGTATTTAGGGGTGTAGATCTTAGGGCCGCTAGGCGTGTGTTGTGGGTGGCTTTTGTTCTTGCGAAAGTCGGGTGTTGTGGGTGACTTTTGTTCTTGCGAAAGTCGGGTGTGTCGGGGGCTGTTTCGGCTTCACGCGCTGCGCCCCTGACGGGGTTCCCGTTACGGTCAGCGCCATCGAGGCGTCCGCGGAACTCGCCCGGTCGGACCAGTGGTCCGA
>JACCER010000056.1 GCA_013416445.1 Alcaligenaceae bacterium | reverse complement strand
CGCGCTCGACGTCTTCGCGCTTGGTGCCGCGCAGCAGCACGCCAACGTTATCGCCTGCCTGACCCTGGTCGAGCAGCTTGCGGAACATTTCCACGCCCGTGCAAGTGCTTTTGACCGTGTCCTTGATGCCCACGATTTCGATTTCTTCGCCCACCTTGACGATACCACGCTCGATACGGCCCGTAACCACGGTACCGCGACCCGAGATCGAGAACACGTCTTCCACAGGCATCAGGAACGTGCCGTCAACGGCGCGCTCTGGCGTAGGAATGTAGGTATCCAGAGCCTCGGCCAGCTTCAGGATGGCGGGCTTGCCCATGGGGCCTTCGTCGCCTTCGAGCGCCAGCTTGGCTGAACCCGTGATGATCGGGGTGTCGTCGCCAGGGAAATCGTACTTGGAGAGCAGCTCGCGCACTTCCATTTCAACGAGTTCGAGCAATTCGGCGTCGTCGACCATGTCGGCCTTGTTCAGGAACACGATGATGTAAGGCACGCCAACCTGGCGCGACAGCAAGA
>JACCER010000055.1 GCA_013416445.1 Alcaligenaceae bacterium | reverse complement strand
CAGTACAGGCGCTCGTACAGATGGGTGGCATCGGAGCCCGTGATGTTGGTCACGATAAAGCGCGGATTGGTGCCTTGGGCGCCGTACTCCAGGCGCGTAATCACGCGTCGGGAGCGCGCCCAACTATCTGCGCCATAGGAGAATTCGCTGATCAAGCGCTGTTTGCGTCGCGTGCGTTCGTAATCGCGTTCGAGCACCTGTTCGGCCGCCTGCACCCGCGCCTGCAAGCGCTTATTGCGCGCCAGGCCGATGATGTACTGCACATTGGCCCGTTCGCACCAACGCAGCAGCCGCTGGCGACAGAAGCCCGAATCCCCCCGAATAATGATCCGCACCCCGGGCCAGCTTTGGCGTAGCCGATTCACCAACAATCGTAGTACAGCCGCAGCGTGACGGGCCCCATCGATGCGGCTGGGGCGCAGCAGGCAGGCGAGCATCGACTGGCCGCAGAATACGTACAAGGGCAAATAACAGTGATGATCGTAATAGCCGTGGAACTGCTTGAGCTCCTGCTCGCCATGCAGGGGGATGTCCGAGGCATCCACATCTAAAATCAGCTCCTTGGGGGCCGTGGCAAAACTGCCAATAAAATGCTCAACCAGCACCCGGTGCAGCGCCCAAGCATCGGCGCGGGTGGCGCCCGTTTCCAGGCGACTCAGCGTCGGGGCGCTTGCCAGCGCCT
>JACCER010000054.1 GCA_013416445.1 Alcaligenaceae bacterium | reverse complement strand
GCAGGCAGTACCGAATACGCAGTACCAGCAGTACACGCTCTTTAACAATTTAACAGCCGATAAGTGTGGGCGCTTGGCATCAGTGGGCCACCCTTCTCACGAGGGGTCGCAAAATGATATCCAAGTGTTCGCACAAATGAAGAAGTAATTGCTTCCATGCAAATGGAGGCGGTCTTTTTCTTTGAGCAAACGCGACGTATGACCATCCATCGAAGTTCTTCGGGGCCTAGGTGGACATGGAAATACCGATTTAAATATACAGAGATTAAACTGAAGAGTTTGATCCTGGCTCAGATTGAACGCTAGCGGGATGCTTTACACATGCAAGTCGAACGGCAGCGCGATAGGAAGCTTGCTTCTTATTGGCGGCGAGTGGCGAACGGGTGAGTAATATATCGGAACGTGCCTAGTAGCGGGGGATAACTACGCGAAAGCGTGGCTAATACCGCATACGCCCTACGGGGGAAAGGGGGGGATCGCAAGACCTCTCACTATTAGAGCGGCCGATATCAGATTAGCTAGTTGGTGGGGTAAAGGCTCACCAAGGCCACGATCTGTAGCTGGTTTGAGAGGACGACCAGCCACACTGGGACTGAGACACGGCCCAGACTCCTACGGGAGGCAGCAGTGGGGAATTTTGGACAATGGGGGCAACCCTGATCCAGCCATCCCGCGTGTGCGATGAAGGCCTTCGGGTTGTAAAGCACTTTTGGCAGGGAAGAAACGGCG
>JACCER010000053.1 GCA_013416445.1 Alcaligenaceae bacterium | reverse complement strand
TACGCTGCCATACCCGTTCCATTTTGAGATTCAGGAAGAAGCGTTCAGCAACTGCATTGTCCCAGCAGTTGCCTTTGCGGCTCATGCTACAGATGAAGCCGTGATTGGCTAATAGCGCCTGGTACTGGGCGCTTGCGTACTGGCTGCCGCGGTCCGAGTGGACAACCAATCCTTTGTCTGGCCGGCGCTGTTGAAGCGCCATGTGCAAGGCGTCGCAGACCAGCTTAGCCGGCATGCTCGGCGCCATAGCCCAGCCAACCACCTTGCGCGAGAACAGGTCAATCACCACCGCCAAGTACAGCCAGCCGGCGCCGGTGCGCACGTAGGTGATGTCGGATACGTAGGCCTTGTTTGGCGCGCCAGGATTGAACTGGCGGGCCAGCACGTTGGCTGCGATCGGCAGATCATGCTTGCTGTCGGTAGTGTGAATGAACTTGCGCTTCCAGACTGGCTTTAAGCCCGCCTGGCGCATCAACCGACGAACCTTGAAGCGTCCAGCCGTGACGCCGCGGTTTGACAACTCCGTCACCATACGACGGCTGCCATAGCTCTGATGACTTGCCACGAAAGCAGCTCGCACATGGACACTCGCTTTGCAAACAATCGGCGTGCTAACACGGCGCTTCGCTTCGTAGAAACCGGAACGACTAACGCCCAGCACACGGCAGCTCTGTGCGACAGGGATGGCCTTCGTTTGCAGCTCGTCGATAAGTCTAAAACTCATTTCAGCTCGCGGGCAAAGAAGGCCGAGGCCTTTTTTAAGATATCGACATCGCCTCGCAGTTGGCGATTCTCCTGCTCCAGTTGCCGGATTCGTTGCTGCTCGGGCGTCAGCGGTTTGCCAATGCCTGGCTGGCCGGATTGCTCGGCATCAAACTGCCCCATCCAGCGACGGATGGCGGTCTGGCCGATGCTCATGCTCTCGCTCACATGCTGAACACTGAGCCCCTGTTCTTTGACCATTTTGACGACCTCAAGCTTAAAGCTGGGATCGAAACTGCGGCGCTGCCTTGTCATGAAAATCTCCTCGGATAGTGGATTGTCCACCTATCGAGGTGTCCGGGAAAATTAGACCACTACA
>JACCER010000052.1 GCA_013416445.1 Alcaligenaceae bacterium | reverse complement strand
AATAAAACCATGTCATGGTCTTAGTCTTAACAGCCAATAAGTGTGGACGCTTACGCACCAGGGAGCCTTCGCTCTTAAAGGAGGTGATCCAGCCGCACCTTCCGATACGGCTACCTTGTTACGACTTCACCCCAGTCATGAATCCTACCGTGGTAATCGCCCTCCTTGCGGTTAGGCTAACTACTTCTGGTAAAACCCACTCCCATGGTGTGACGGGCGGTGTGTACAAGACCCGGGAACGTATTCACCGCGACATTCTGATCCGCGATTACTAGCGATTCCGACTTCACGCAGTCGAGTTGCAGACTGCGATCCGGACTACGATCGGGTTTCTGGGATTGGCTCCCCCTCGCGGGTTGGCGACCCTCTGTCCCGACCATTGTATGACGTGTGAAGCCCTACCCATAAGGGCCATGAGGACTTGACGTCATCCCCACCTTCCTCCGGTTTGTCACCGGCAGTCTCATTAGAGTGCCCTTTCGTAGCAACTAATGACAAGGGTTGCGCTCGTTGCGGGACTTAACCCAACATCTCACGACACGAGCTGACGACAGCCATGCAGCACCTGTGTTCCGGTTCTCTTGCGAGCACTCCCTAATCTCTTAAGGATTCCAGACATGTCAAGGGTAGGTAAGGTTTTTCGCGTTGCATCGAATTAATCCACATCATCCACCGCTTGTGCGGGTCCCCGTCAATTCCTTTGAGTTTTAATCTTGCGACCGTACTCCCCAGGCGGTCAACTTCACGCGTTAGCTGCGCTACTAAGGCCCGAAGGCCCCAACAGCTAGTTGACATCGTTTAGGGCGTGGACTACCAGGGTATCTAATCCTGTTTGCTCCCCACGCTTTCGTGCATGAGCGTCAGTATTATCCCAGGGGGCTGCCTTCGCCATCGGTATTCCTCCACATCTCTACGCATTTCACTGCTACACGTGGAATTCTACCCCCCTCTGACATACTCTAGCTTGGCAGTTAAAAATGCAGTTCCAAAGTTAAGCTCTGGGATTTCACATCTTTCTTGCCAAACCGCCTGCGCACGCTTTACGCCCAGTAATTCCGATTAACGCTTGCACCCTACGTATTACCGCGGCTGCTGGCACGTAGTTAGCCGGTGCTTATTCTGCAGGTACCGTCAGTTGCGCCAAGTATTATTCG
>JACCER010000051.1 GCA_013416445.1 Alcaligenaceae bacterium | reverse complement strand
TGTGGTGGTCAAGTAAAATCAGACACTACGTTAAGTTGTTTGTTTCGGCATGTAACTCGTATTGAACAGGTGCGGTGTATCCCAAGGTGGAGTGCAAGCGGGTACAGTTATAGAACCCAACGATGTACTGAGTGATATCCAATTTGGCTTCCGCATGATTGGCATAATCGCGCTGCCAGACACGCTCCATTTTCAGATTCAGAAAGAAGCGCTCCATGACCGCGTTGTCCCAGCAATTACCGCGACGACTCATGCTGCACAGTATGCCGTGCTCGCGCAGCAGTGCTTGGTAGGCATCCGAGGCATACTGACTGCCCCGATCCGAATGCAGTAACAGCCCAGGGGGCGGGCAGCGTTGTTGTAATGCCATGCGTAGCGCTGCCGCCACCAGTTCAGTGGGCATAGTAGGCGCCATGGCCCAGCCCACGATTTTGCGCGAGAACAAATCCATTACTGCGGCCAAATACAGCCAGCCTTGCCGGGTGCGGATATAGGTCACATCTGAAACCCAGGCCTGGTTAGATTGGGCCACATCGAACTGCCGGTCTAGCAGGTTTTCCGCTACCGCATAGGTATGCTTGCTATCGGTTGTGTTCACAAATTTGCGCCGCCACACCGGGTGCAAGCCATTTTCTCGCATCAGCCGACGCACCCGAAACCGCCCGATTTGTATGCCCTTGTGTACCAGTGCCGCGTGTAGACGACGGCTGCCATAACTGCGCCCGCTGGCCGTAAAGGCAGCCTTCAAATGCACGCTGGTGGCGACATCCTGCGTGCACGCCTGGCGCCGTCGATGCTGATAGTAGCCAGCACGGCTTACCCCCAGGAGCCGGCAAGCCTGCGTCACCGCCACGGCCTTCTCTTGCCACTGCTGAACTAGGCGGTACTTCACCGCAGTTCCCGTGCAAAGAAGGCCGATGCTTTTTTTAATAAGTCGTTATCAGAGCGCAACTGCCGAACCTCCGCTTCGAGCACCCGAATGCGCTGCTGCTCAAGACTTAACGGCTTGCCCAACCCGACGCTGCCATCCAGATCGGCTTCATATTGCTTGACCCAACTACGGATGGCCGTTTCGCCCAGCCCCATAGTCTGCCCCACTTCGCTCACCGACAGGTGTTGATCCTTGACCATCCGGATCACTTCCCGCTTGAATTCAGCGTCAAACT
Source organism: Alcaligenaceae bacterium (assembly GCA_013416445.1). Lineage (GTDB taxonomy): Bacteria > Pseudomonadota > Gammaproteobacteria > Burkholderiales > Burkholderiaceae_B > Pollutimonas. Next base: position 19 of record JACCER010000051.1, on the reverse strand, counting down.
GCCTGCGTTTTTTCATTCA
>JACCER010000050.1 GCA_013416445.1 Alcaligenaceae bacterium | reverse complement strand
TGGACTTGCCTCGGTTTCACGTACAGCAGCTCATGCTGCTTTAAGCACTGCCTCCATTTGCACCGGCGTACGATACCCGATAGCTGAGTGCAGGCGTACTCGATTATAGAAGCCCTCAATCCAATTGACGATATCCAGCCTGGCTTGAGCTCGTGTTGCATAGCGAACCTGGTAAGTTCGTTCCACTTTCAAAGTTTTAAAAAAGCTTTCCATCACCGCGTTATCCCAGGCATTGGCTCGCCGACTCATGGAGGCCACCATACCGTAATCATGCACGAGCGTGCGATGGGCCAGACTTGCATACTGGCTACCGCGGTCAGTATGCATGATCAGACCTGGTGCCGGCTTATGTTGCCAGTAGGCGGACTTCAGGGCGTTGCAGACAAGATCGGCAGTCATCCGATCGCTTAAGCACCAGCCCACGATACGACGACTGCCCAAGTCCAGGATGGCCGCCAAATACAGCCATCCTTCCTGAGTGGCGATATACGTCACATCTCCAACCCAGGCTCGATCCAGTGCCCACCCTTCAAACCGGCGCTCAAGGACATGAGCGGCAATGGGCAAGGTATGGTCCGAGTCCGTGGTGATCCGATAGCGTCGTTTGTAGACCGGCGCGAGGCCTTGCCGTAGCAAGCTCTGGCGAACGCGTTCGTGACCGATACGCGGGTACTGTTTGCGCAGAGTCTGCACGATACGAAGACGTCCGTAGGTGCGCTGACTAGCCTGGTGGATGGAGTTGACCTGCACGTCTAACGCCACATTGGCCAGGCTGCGGGGACTTGGAGCGCGTACGCGCCATTGGCAGTAGCCCGAGCGCGAGACTGCCAGTACTCGACACAGCCGCGACACGCTATACATGTTGCGCTGCGTTTCGATCCAAGCGTACCTCACCGTGACCCCCTGGCAAAGTACGCTGTCGCTTTTCCCAGAATTTCAATGTCCAAACGAGCGCTGGCCAGCGCCTTGCGCAAGCGGCTATTCTCAGCCTCCAGCTCCGAGACTGGGCGCCGTGGCGTCGCTACCACCGTCTGGCTACCTCCATCTGCACACAAGGTGTTTTGGGCTTCAAGAGCACGACGCCAACGCCCCAGTGTGGCCGAGGGTACCCCTAAACGTCGAGCCGCCTCGTTCGTGCCTAATGACTGCGCCAAGCGCGCTGACTCTAACTTATATTCCTGCGTATATTGCCGCTTGGGCACGTTGCGTTCTTTCATTTCCATTCTCCGTTAACAAGAAACTACCACCTTCTTGCTGTACGTGGAAACGAGGCAGGGTCA
>JACCER010000004.1 GCA_013416445.1 Alcaligenaceae bacterium | reverse complement strand
GGGTTTCAGTGGTACGATTTGGCATAGGCAATCCCGTTTGGTTGTGGAGTCGAATACCAGTAACCATAAGCCTTTGGCACGGGATTGCCTACCCCTCTCTACAACAATAATGAAATTTCCGGGCTAGGTGCACGTTTGCAGGTGCTTCAGGCCGAGACCGGACTTAGCTACGATCGCTTGGCCCGTCTGTATCGAGAAGTGAAAGGCTGCTCGCCACCCAAGGGCATGTTGCCGTTTTCAGTCGATTGGTTCATGACTTGGCTGCCGAACATTCATTCCAGCATGTTCTATAGCGTCTACCAATACATGGACGCGCACACGCCGGCAAAGAAGTCATACGCCTTGGTCGAGGCCTATCGTCTCTACCTGGAACAATCATCCGTCGGCCGGATCAACGAACCCGACGCCGAACCCGTGCTCAGTTTCACCCGGGCCTGGATGCTGGTCCGCTTTTTCGACAGCAATATGGTGCAGCTATCCCAGTGCGAGCGCTGCAAGGGCAATTTCGTAGCCCATGCCCACGACCCCGAAAAAGGTTTTGTTTGCGCCATCTGTCGTCCGCCACCGCGTGCGGGGAAAACTCGTGCACACGCTGCAGCTGCTAAACGAGCCAAGGCGGGCGGGGGGCTCAAGGTAACAGTGGCGCTGAAAACAGCGGCCAGGCCAGCTGCGGCAAAGTCATCTGTCAAAAAGATATCCACTATTGCGGGCCGCGCGGCTTCCGCTCGCGTACCCACGCCGTTGCCGGGCTGATGTCTGCTTGAGTCTCCGCTATTCATTGCGCCGCCACGGGTCAGCCTGGCGTTTTTTGCTAGAACCGGGATTTAGGCTCAAAAACCCCCTCTGACAGGCGCTTTTGCGCGCCCAAAACAAGGGATCATATGCAGTATGTGTTTATCTAGGGCGTATCCGTGTTTATTCTACTTGGATTTGTAATTGTTTTCTTCTCGGTTTTTGGCAGTTTTGTGGCCTTGGGCGGGTCCCTGGGTGCACTGTATCAGCCTTTCGAGTTTGTTCTCATTGGCGGGGCCGCCCTGGGTGCCTATCTTGCTTCGAATAGTGGCAAGTCGGCCAAAATGCTTTTTGCAGCGCTGCCGCGCATCATCAAGAAAAACCCTTACAGCAAAGACTTGTACATGGAGCTCATGGCCTTGCTGTATGTACTGCTGAACAAAGCACGCCGCGACGGCCTGATGTCTATCGAATCCGACATCGAAGAGCCTGAAACCAGTCCGATTTTCACCGAGTATCCTCAGATCCTGAGCGATCCCGCCCTGATGGAATTCATCACCGACTACCTGCGCCTGATGATCAGCGGCAACATGAGCTCATACGAAATCGAAGCCCTGATGGATCAGGAAATCGAGGCTCATCATCACGAAAGCAATGTACCAGCCATTTCTTTGCGCGCCGTCGCAGACGCTCTGCCTGCATTTGGCATTGTCGCTGCGGTGCTGGGCGTCATCAAGGCGCTGGCTTCCGTAGACCAGCCGCCTGCCATTCTGGCTGACCTTATTTCAAAAGCCATGGTAGGCACTTTCCTGGGAATCTTGCTGGCCTATGGCTTCGTGGCGCCTGTGGCAGCCTCCATCGAGCGGCGTTCCATCGCTTCAACCAAAGTGCTCGAATGCATCAAGGTAACTTTGCTGGCAAGCATGAATGGCTACCCGCCGCAACTGGCTGTGGAATTTGGCCGTAAAGTGCTTTATTCACACGTGCGTCCCTCTTTCATGGAACTCGAAGAGCATGTGCGGCAAACCCGCACGGCGGGCAAAAAAGCGTAACGGGTGTATCTATGAGCAAATCCGAGCCGCGTATTGTTATCCGGCGCAAGCGCCCACGCCACGAAGCGCCGCATGGCGGTAGCTGGAAAATCGCCTACGCCGACTTCATGACCGCCATGATGGCCTTTTTTCTGGTCATGTGGCTGGTATCGCTGGTGCCGCAAAAAGATTTGCAGGCTATTGCCGAATACTTCCGCATGCCCCTGATGGAAGCGATCACCGGCGGGCCCAAGAATGACAGTGGCAGCACTGTGATTCCGGGTGGTTCGCCCAGCATCATTCCCAACGTCAATCTGATTCCGTCGCGTGGCGATACCCACACTGAGGGCGATATGCGCGACACCCAGCGGCTGGAAGACCTCAAGGCCAAGCTGGAAGTGCTGATTGAAACCGATCCGGTGCTGCGGCAATTCCGTCCGCAGATGCTGCTCGACATGACCCCTGACGGCTTGCGCGTACAAATCATCGACAAGCACAACCGCCCCATGTTCGCAACCGGAAGCGCGCAGGTGCAGTCTTACATGCGCGATATCCTGCGCGAACTAGGCCCCATTTTCAATGAGCTTCCCAACAGTATCAGCGTTGCGGGGCACACTGACAATACGCAATATGCCAGCGGCGAGCGTGAATACAGCAACTGGGAACTTTCTTCGGATCGCGCCAATGCCGCGCGCAAAGAACTGGTCGCCGGTGGGATGTCCGAGCCCAAGGTCAAGCGGATTCTCGGCCTGTCGTCGTCAGTCAGCCTGATTAAAGATAACCCCGATGCTGCCGTAAACCGTCGTATCAGCATCGTGGTGCTGAATCGACAAGCCGAGCGCCGCATAGACGAACAAAATGAATCGGGCAGAACCGCTTTCGATTTGCAAGACATCATGGAGCCCGCGCTGTCGCCGCAGCTCATCGTGCCTGGCTTGCCGACCATGCCCGTCTTTCCTTGAATAGGCGGGGCTATGCCTAAGCAAAAGCATGTCATGGCATGCAATAACAAACCTAGTCGGGAGCAAAATATCCAAATGACACAGCTCTATAGTAAAAGGAAGCGATCATGAGCACAGGCCTCGACTTAAGCCAGTTTTTCGAGACGTTTTTTGACGAGGCTGACGAGTTGCTGGCCGACATGGAGCGCTTGCTGCTCGGCCTCGATCTCCAGAATCCCGACATCGACGATCTGAACGCCATTTTCCGTGCCGCCCACTCCATCAAGGGCGGCGCAGGCACGTTTGGGTGTTTCGGCATGCTTGCCGACACCACCCATTTGCTTGAAAACTTACTCGACCTCATACGTCGTGGCGAGATGCCGCTGCGTAAAGACATGATTGATCTCTTCCTGGAAACCAAAGATGTGCTGACAGAGCAAGTAGCCGCTTATCGCAATTCCCAAGAACCCAGCCAAGATGCCTACGAGCGCATCTGCGCCCAGTTGCGCGCTCTCGCGCTTGAACAGCAGGGCGTGGTGCCGACCTCAACCGCTGCCGCCGAGCCCGCTCCGGTGGCGAGTTCTCCCGAACCGGCTCTTTCAACTGCTCAGCCGATCCAGCCAGATGTTGCTGCGGCTGCGCCGGGCGTCGCCGCAAGCGACCTGCCCATGCATGTGCGCGTCGTCAACCTCACTGACAAAGACGTGCAGGCCCTGTCTAACGAAATGGCTTTAATGGGAGAAATGCTGCACCAAGAAAGCTCGGCTGATTCCTTGTCGATATGGTTGAAAACCACCACGCCCAGCAGCGATATCGAAGCCGTCTGCTGCTTTATCGTCAACGCTGATCAAGTCAGTATTTCCCGCCAGGCTTTGCCGGCGAAAGCAGTCGCGCCAGCCGCTGCGCCGGTGGTTCAAGCGTCGGCGCCAGTAGCTATTCCGGCTCCGCCCCCGGTTCCGGCGCAAGTTCCGGCCCAGGCCAGCGGCGGCGCGGTTGCGGCGGCTGCCAAGCCAGACAGCAAGGCGCCAGCGGGCGCTTCCAGCAGCAGCACCATACGTGTAGGCGTCGAAAAAGTCGACCAAATCATCAACCTGGTTGGCGAACTGGTCATAACGCAGGCCATGCTGGTGCAAACTGCAACCACGCTGGACCCGGTCTTGCACGACAGGCTGCTTAATGGCATAGAACAGCTCGATCGCAATGCGCGCGACCTCCAGGAAGCCGTCATGTCCATACGCATGATGCCCATGGACTACGTATTCAGCCGCTTTCCGCGTGTGGTTCGCGAGGCGGCAGCCAAAATGGGCAAGCAAATCAAGCTTACTACTCAGGGGCAGGCCACCGAACTTGATAAAAGCCTCATCGAACGCATTATCGATCCGCTTACTCATCTGGTGCGCAACAGCATCGACCACGGTATCGAATCGCCCGAAAAGCGCCTCGAGGCAGGCAAAAGCCCAGAAGGCAATATGCTGCTCTCGGCGCAGCATCATGGTGGTCAGATAGTTATCGAAGTCTCCGACGACGGCGCTGGCCTGAATCGCGAACGCATACTGAAAAAAGCCATGGCGCAGGGCATGGCGGTCACCGAAAGCACGCCCGACGACGATTTATGGCAGCTGATTTTCGCACCTGGCTTCTCCACTGCCGAAAAGGTTACCGATATTTCCGGCCGGGGCGTGGGCATGGATGTCGTACGGCGCAATATACAAGGCATGGGCGGGCATATACAGTTGTCTTCGCGGGCCGGTCGAGGCACCACGACTCGTATTGTGCTGCCCCTCACGCTGGCCATTCTCGACGGCATGTCGGTGCGGGTGGGCGAAGAAACCTTTATTTTGCCGCTTAGCCACGTTACTGAATCCATGCAGCCCGCGATGGACCAAATACACGCCATTTCCGAAACTGAACACGTGTTGCAGGTGCGGGGCGAGTACCTGCCTATTGTTGCCTTGCATAACGTGTTTTCAGTCGATGGGGCAGAAACCGAAATCACCAAATCGATAGCTGTAGTCCTGCAGGCCCAGGACGTCCGTTTTGCCTTGCTGGTCGATCACCTGATCGGGCAGCATCAGGTCGTTGTGAAAAACCTTGAATCCAATTATCGAAAAATACCAGGCGTTTCGGCAGCCACGATACTTGGCGATGGCAGTGTCGCCCTGATCGTGGATGTGTTTGCCTTGATGCGTTTCACGCGCGACAAAACAACCATATAACGCCTCTTTAAAATTTCGGAGAAAATCATGTTCAACAAGTTCGAATCCAATGCCGAGCAGGTCGATACCACTGGCCAGGAATTCCTGGTGTTTACGCTGGCGGCGCAGGAATATGGCATTGACATCCTGAAGGTTCAGGAAATTCGCGGCTACGACGCCCAGACCGTAACCCGTATCGCCAATGTGCCGTCATTCGTCAAGGGCGTTACCAATTTGCGCGGCATCATCGTTCCCATTGTCGACATGCGCATCAAGTTCAACCTTGAAACTGTTGAATACAACCACCAAACCGTCGTGGTCATACTCAACCTCAAGACCCGAGTCGTTGGCGTCGTGGTTGATGGCGTGTCCGATGTCCTGATGCTGCAGCCATCGCATATCAGCGCCGCGCCCCAGTTTGGCACCGCCTTTTCCACTGAATACCTGACCGGCATCGGCACCTTGGGCGAACGCATGCTCATCCTGGTCGATATCGAAAAGCTCATGACCAGCGAAGAAATGGCGTTGGTGGAAAGTGCCGCGGCAGCGTAATAAAAAGAATAAGGGGGGTGTCTGTGGCGAGACACCTGAATATCAACAGCACGGGGCAAGGCAGTATGCGCAAGGCATCTTTACTCACCAACATGAAAATCCGCACCAGTTTGATTCTGGTGCTTGCCTTTTTCCTGGCCATGCTAGTGGCTGGGGCTGCTCTGGGTGTGCTGTCGTTACGCGCCAATAATCAAACGTTCCAGCGCCTTGTCCAGAACGACGAGCTGGCTTCAGTCCTGTATGACGCCATCGACGAGTACAAAAATGTACAAACCGGGTTGAGCCGTGCCGTTGCCAGCTTTAGCATCAACAATGATGATCATGCCAATGAAATTGCCGCTGAATGGGGCGGAACTGAACATGGCAGCACTTCCGGCTTAAGCGGTGAATCCCGCGAATTGCTCGACCTGGCGCGCGTCAACTATGACAAGTCCTTGGCAGGCTTTGCGGTATTTCGTGAACTGTTCAAAAAGGTGGCTGACCCTGAAGGCAACTACAGCAAAGTGGCTGATGACTATGCCAAACTGATGGACGGCGGTGTCAAACCGTTGTTTGGGTTGCTCGAAAAGGGCGATATCAAAAAATATCATAGCTTTCTTGGCCTGACCACGTTGCTCCTGGAAAAAGACCTGTATAGCTCGCTGAATACCCTGCATGCCTACCAGCAACGCTTGGTCCAAGATGCCCATCAGAAAGAAAGCAGGCAGTACGAATTGGTTGTTCAGTTGGTTTTTGTGGCCATGCTGGCATGCCTGGGCATAGCCTTGGCAACCTACGCTTTTCTTAGTCGCATGGTGTTGCGACCGCTGCGCTTGGCAGGTACGCATTTTGACCGCATTGCCGGCGGCGACCTGACTCAACGCGTTGATGTCATGTCAAAAAATGAAATCGGTGTGCTCTACGATGCCATGCGCCGCATGCAAGAAAGCCTCACTCGCACGGTTAGCACCGTGCGCCGGGGCGTAGAAGAAATCAACCTGGGTTCGCGTGAAATTTTCATAGGTAACACTGACCTAAGCAGCCGTACCGAGCAGCAGGCGGCAGCCTTGCAGCAAACCGCAGCCAGCATGGAAGAGCTCGCCAGTACTGTGCGCCAGAATACCGACAACGCCGAGCAGGCCGACAGCTTGGCGAAAAATGCCTCCGAGGTCGCGGTGCGTGGCGGGCAGGCCGTATCGGCGGTAGTTGCCACCATGGACGATATCTCGGCCAGCTCCACCAAGATGTCCGAAATCGTCAGCGTAATCGAAGGCATCGCGTTCCAGACCAACATCCTGGCGCTCAACGCAGCGGTCGAAGCTGCCCGGGTTGGCGAGCAGGGCAGGGGCTTTGCTGTGGTGGCGGGTGAAGTGCGTTCTCTGGCGCAGCGTAGCGCCCAGGCCGCCAAAGAAATCAAAGAGCAAATAGAAGACTCTTTGGGCAAGGTGCAATCTGGCGCCAGGCTGGCCAACGACGCTGGCGATATCATGCAGGAAGTCGTGGGTTCGGTACAGGGCGTAACCACTATCATGGGTGAAATTTCCTCGGCCTCGCACGAACAGTCTGATGGTATTGCGCAGGTAAACCTGGCGGTTGTCGACATGGATGGCGTGGTGCAGCAAAACGCTGCCCTGGTCCAAGAGGCAGCCGCAGCAGCGGGTTCGTTGCAAGAACAAGCCGCCCGATTGACCGAAGCCGTAGCCGTATTCAAGATCAACACCAATCAAGTCATCGATGTTGCCGCCAGTCAACTGAGGCATTCCGGTCCAGACCCCACGCTCAATGCGTTGGGCATGGCATCATCTTTTACCGCGCTAGCGCACTCCTGAAAACATGTCTCAGCCTCAAGCACAATCCATTTTCGCCATGCCCGTCCTCGCCGAGGTCGGGCAGCATGACTTTGAGCGCTCGGCCCGTGTGCTGCGCGCCAGGGCCGGGATTGTCATTGGCAGCCACAAGCTTGAAATGGCCGCCCGCACGCTGGGTCTGCGCACCAAAAGCATGGGCCTGAGCAACGTAAAAGAATACCTCGACCACCTCGAGCAAAATCCCCATTCAGCTGAATGGGAGGCGTTTGTCAATGCATTCACGATCAACCATACGGCTTTCTTTCGCGAGCAGCATCACTTCGACGTCTTGGCGAAGTTTGCAAAAAGCCGCAAGAAGCCATTTTCAGTGTGGTGCGCGGCCTCTTCCACAGGCGAAGAACCCTACACCATCGCCATGACACTGCGCGAATCATGCCTGCAGCCCGATGTCGGGGTAAGCATATTCGCCACCGACATCGATACACGTGCCGTCGAGCGGGCGCGAGAAGGCGTTTATTCCCTGGAGCGCGTACAGCCAGTGCCGGAAGAATATCTTAAAAAATATTTTCAACGTGGCACAGGCCGTCGCGAGGGCATGGTGCGGGTCAAATCCAACATCCGCGACATGGTTGAATTCGATACCTTCAACCTGCTGTCCAACGTCTGGCCTGCCGAACGCAAGTTCGATGCCATATTTTGTCGCAACACCATGATTTATTTCGATAAGCCCACGCAAACGCGCATACTTGAACGCTTTGCGCCAATGTTGAAGCCGGGTGGCCTGCTGTTTGCGGGGCATTCCGAAAATTTTACCTATCTGACCAAAGCGTTTCGTTTGCAAGGTCAGACGGTGTATACGCCAAGCTAGTCGCAACACAAGGCGCCATCACCGTTTTTTAATTGAATTGCATAAAATGAAGAAAATTCGTGTTCTCTGTGTTGATGATTCGGCCCTGGTCAGGGGGTTGATGACCGAAATCATCAATAAGCAACCCGACATGGAAGTGGTGGCGTCTGCGCCCGATCCGCTCATTGCGCGCGAACTCATCAAGCAGCACAATCCCGATGTCCTCACCCTGGACGTCGAAATGCCGCGCATGGACGGCCTGGACTTCCTCGAACGCCTGATGCGTTTGCGCCCTATGCCGGTGGTCATGGTGTCTTCGCTGACCGAACGCAACTCCGAAGTCACCATTCGTGCCCTGGAATTGGGCGCGGTCGACTTCGTAACCAAGCCCAAGCTGGGTTTGCGTGATGGCTTGCTGGAATACAGCGAACTTATCGCTGACAAAATTCGCGCCGCCGCACACTCGCGCCCCAAGCTTGCGCAGCGGGCCGGTTCCGCACCTGCGCGGCGCTTGAATCATGTGTTCTCCAGCACCGAAAAACTGGTGCTCATTGGTGCCTCCACCGGCGGCACCGAGGCCATACGTCAGGTTTTAGAACCCTTGCCCGCCAATAGTCCGGCCATCATGATTACCCAGCATATGCCCGCCGGTTTTACACGCTCTTTCGTACAGCGTCTCGATAGCCTTTGCGCAGTCGAGGTGCACGAAGCGGAAGACGGCCAGCGGGTATTGCCTGGCCATGTATATCTCGCACCAGGCGGTGTCGCGCACATGAAGCTGGCCCGATCAGGCGCCAATTACGTGGTCAAGCTGGAACACAGCGATCCCGTGAATCGCCATCGTCCATCTGTCGATGTGCTGTTTCATTCAGCGGCACAGGTAGCGGGCAAGAACGCCGTGGGCGTGATCCTGACCGGCATGGGCAAAGATGGCGCCCAGGGCATGCTCGCCATGAAACAGGCGGGCGCCATTACTTTTGCGCAAGACGAAGCCAGTTGTGTCGTATTTGGCATGCCACGCGAGGCCTTGCATATCGGCGCCGCCGACAGCGCAGTGCCTTTATCGGAAATAAGCGAACGCATACTTGCCAGTGCTGGCTCGTATGGTCACCGAGTCTGAGTTCCCCTGAATGTTATTAGCTATTTATTATTTTGGAGCGTGTTAAGTGGTACAAAAAACCATGAAAATCCTGATTGTTGATGACTTCCCGACTATGCGTCGCATCATCAAGAACCTGCTTAAGGACCTGGGGTTCGAAAATGTGGACGAAGCCGAGGATGGCGCCATGGGTCTCGAAAAACTGCGCAATGGCAATTTCGAGTTTGTTGTGTCCGACTGGAATATGCCCAACATGGATGGCCTTGCAATGCTCCAGCATATTCGTGCCGATCCTGCATTGGCCGCGCTGCCGGTACTGATGGTAACGGCCGAGGCCAAGAAAGAAAACATCATCGCCGCAGCCCAGGCTGGGGCGAACGGCTATGTGGTCAAGCCTTTTACTGCTGCGACGCTGGAAGAAAAGCTTAACAAAATTTTCGATAAGCTCGGAGCATAAAGGAGAGTAACAATGAATGTCGCGGATACCCCTGTGGTTCTTGGTGCCGATGGCCAACCCGTAGATCTCATACACCGTATCGCTTCGCTGACGCGCATGTTGCGTGAAAGCATGCGTGAACTGGGGCTGGATCAAGCCATCAAGGACGCCGCCCACGCGATTCCCGACGCCCGCGATCGCTTGCATTATGTAGCGCACATGACTGAACAGGCTGCCAACCGTGTGCTCAATGCCGCCGAACAAACCCAGCCTTTGCAAGACAGCATGCAGCGCGAAGCCAAAGAACTCGACGCGCGTTGGCAAAGTTGGTTTGATCACCCGGTTGAACTCGATCAGGCACGTGAACTGGTGGACGACACCCGGGCCCTGCTCAAAGACATCCCTGAAAAGACACAGGCTTCGCAAGCCAATCTTCTCGATATCATCATGGCTCAAGATTTCCAGGATCTCACCGGCCAGGTAATCATGAAGATGCTCGGTGTGGTCACCGCCATAGAAACCGAATTGGTGCAAGTCCTGGTAGACAACGTTCCCCAAGAGCGTCGTGAAGAAACCAATTCGCTCCTGAACGGCCCCGCCATGAACCCAGCTGGCAAGGTCGATGTGGTCACCAGCCAAGACCAGGTCGACGACCTGCTCGACAGCCTCGGTTTTTAGCGTTGTTTGTCGGATTAGCGCCGTCAGGCGCGTAATCCGACGATCATCATTTCAATATACACACACAACGGCAACCGCAACAACAACAGCGCTCCAAGCGCTGGCACACCGAATTAAGCATATTTACCCCGCTTGCTCGGTCATTCGTGAATCACCACGTCAGCTAGAATCAACGCCAGATAGTATTCCCACCCCTCAAACTCTTTTCTTACCACTGAATGGCAGAGGACAGCGACCTCGAAAAAACCGAACCCGCCTCTCCGCGGCGCCTCGAAAAGGCGCGCGAAGAAGGCCAGGTCGTACGTTCACGCGAGCTCAACACATTTTTGCTGTTGGGAGCTGGCGTGGCCGTGCTATGGCTGGGCGGCGCCTATATGTACCGTGGCCTGAACGGCATTTTGCGTTCCGGCCTATGGTTTGATTTGCGCGTGGGCCAAGATACCAACGTCATGCTTGCCATTGCCGGAAACTCCGCCCTGCAGGCCTTGCTCGTCCTTGCTCCGCTGTTTGTCGTCCTGTTCATTGTCGCCATCCTGTCCTCGGTACTATTGGGCGGGCTCACTTTTTCAACCAAAGCTCTGGAACCAAAATTCGAAAAGCTCAATCCGCTCAAGGGCATAAAACGCATGTTTTCAGCCCAAACCCTGGTCGAACTCATCAAGACGCTGGCCAAGGCAGCAGTGATCGGGACTGTGGGCGGCATGGTCATCTGGAATTATCGTGACCAGATGCTGTCCCTGATGCACACCACACCTACCCAGGCCCTGACGGAAGGCATGAGCCTGGTGGCTTTATGCGCCACCCTGATTATTTCCGGCCTGATCATGATCGTCCTGATAGACGCGCCCTGGCAGATTTATAGCCATTACAAGAAAATGCGCATGTCCAAGCAAGACGTCAAGCAAGAGCACAAGGAAAGCGACGGCGACCCTCACGTCAAAGGCCGGATACGGCAGCAGCAGCGCGCCATGGCGCGCCAGCGCATGATGGCAGAAGTTCCCGGCGCCGATGTTATTGTCACCAACCCCACACACTATGCCGTGGCCCTGACCTACAAAGAAGGGCTGGGCGGGGCGCCAAAAGTCGTGGCCAAGGGCTCGGGTCTGGTGGCCGCCAGGGTTCGCAGCCTGGCCGAAGAGCATAAGGTCCCCATGCTGAGCGCGCCACCCTTGGCTCGCGCCCTGTATCACCATGTTGAGCTGGGCCAGGAAATTCCTGCGGAACTGTATTCGGCAGTCGCGGAAGTACTTGCATGGGTGTTTCAATTGCGCAACTGGAATATGGGTCTGGGGATGGAACCCCAGCGGCCTTCCAGTCTGACGGTTCCGCCCGAACTCGATCCCGCGGGCAAACATAAGGTTGCGACAAACGCATAATGAATAGTTTTCTAGCTTCACTCAAGAACAATGGCGGGCAGCACGCTCGCCTTTTGGCTGGCCCCGTGCTGATCCTCATGGTGCTGGCCATGATGATTCTGCCGCTGCCGCCGTTTATCCTCGACCTGTTATTCACCTTTAATATTTCATTAGCGGTGATGATCCTGCTGGTGGCGATGTTCACCAAGAAACCACTGGACTTCGCCGCATTTCCGGCGGTGCTGCTGTTTGCCACCCTGTTGCGCTTGTCCCTGAACGTGGCTTCCACGCGCGTGGTGCTGCTGCATGGGCATAAAGGGCCTGATGCCGCAGGCCAGGTAATCGAGGCCTTTGGCCATTTTCTGGTGGGCGGCAACTTCGCGGTCGGGATTATCGTGTTTGTCATCCTGGTCATTATTAACTTCGTGGTAATTACCAAGGGCGCGGGGCGCATTGCGGAAGTCGGCGCGCGTTTTACCCTGGACGCCATGCCCGGCAAGCAAATGGCAATCGATGCCGACTTGAATGCCGGCTTGGTGGGTGAAGACGAAGCTCGGCGTCGGCGCATGGAAGTCGCCCAAGAGGCCGAGTTCTACGGTTCTATGGACGGCGCCAGCAAATTCGTGCGTGGCGATGCCGTGGCGGGTCTGCTGATCATGATCATCAACGTCATCGGCGGTCTGGTTATCGGGGTGGGGCAGCACGACCTGGCTTTTAGCGAAGCCGGTCGCGTTTATACGCTGCTGACTATCGGTGATGGCCTGGTTGCACAGATTCCCGCACTGGTCATTTCCACTGCAGCGGGTGTGGTGGTGTCGCGCGTTGCTACCGACCAGGATGTCGGCCAGCAAATGGTCAGCCAGTTGTTCGCCAATCCCAATGTCTTGTTCATCACGGCCGGTATCATGGCCGCCATGGGGCTGATCCCCAATATGCCGCATGTTGCCTTCCTGTTGCTGGCTGCGGCGTTGGCTGGCGGCGGCTGGCTGATGCTCAAGCGCCAGCAGGCCGAAGTTGCGGCGCAGGCTGATGAGCCCGAAAAAATCCAGGCGGCGGTCGAGGCTGCTGCGGCTGAAGCCACCTGGGATGACGTCGCCCTGGTCGATCCCTTGGGCCTCGAGGTTGGCTATCGTCTGATTTCCCTGGTTGATCACGCCCAAAATGGCGAATTGCTGCATCGCATACGCAGCCTGCGCAAGAAATTCGCGCAAGATGTCGGTTTTTTGCCGCCTGTGGTGCATATACGCGACAACCTGGAACTCAAGCCCAACGACTACCGCATTTTGCTGTCTGGTGTCGAAGTCGGGCGTGGCGTGGCAACGCCGGGCCAGTGGCTGGCCATTGACCCGGGCGGTGTCACCATGAAGCTGCCTGGTGCCATCACCACCGACCCGGCCTTTGGCCTGCCAGCCGTCTGGATTGACGTCGCCCTGCGCGAACAGGCCCAGATCGCCGGTTATACCGTGGTCGACGCAGGCACGGTCATTGCAACTCATCTGAATCACGTCATGCACCGTTATGGCGGCCAACTGCTGGGCCGCCAAGAAGTACAGTCCCTGCTTGATCATGTTGGCCGCGAAGCGCCCAAGCTCATTGAAGACCTGGTGCCCAAGACCATTACGCTTACCCTGCTGCAGAAATTATTGCGCGGTTTGCTGGCCGAAGAAGTGCCTATACGCGACATGCGCAATATCATTGAAACGCTGGCCGAGCAGGCGCCGCGCCTGGCTGCGCTCAATCCCAGTGGCACAGGCCCCGACGCCGCCGAACTGCTGGCCCTTACCCGGGTAGCCTTGGGTCGGGCAATTACACAGCAATGGTTTCCCGGAGACACCGAGTTGCGTGTAATAGGTCTGGACGCCAGGCTGGAAAGGGTGCTGACGCAAGCCCTGACGACCAGTGGCGCCCTGGAACCGGGCCTGGCTGAAAGCGTATTGAACGATGCGCAGCGGGCTGTGCAGATTCAGGAAGCCAACGGCGACGCAAGCGTGCTGGTGGTGCCGCCGGTATTAAGGGCATCGTTATCACGCTTCCTGAGGCATCACTTCCCACAGATCGGGGTACTATCCAATGCCGAAATACCCGATGAGCGCATCTTGCGCATCACCGCCGTCATAGGTGGGAGTCCAACATGAATATAAGTCGTTTTTTTGGCAGCACCAACCGGGAAGCCTTGCGCCAGGTCCGGCTGGCCCTGGGCCCCGATGCCCTGATCGTGTCCAACCGTCGCGTCAATGGCGGGGTCGAAATCCTCGCCACTGATCCCACTTCAGTGCCCGGTGCTGCGGTTCCAGATGCCTTGCCTGGAGCGCCTGCCGCTGCCCTTCGCGCGCCAAGCCCTGCGCCGTTGGTGCAGCCTGAACCTGAAGTCGATGTCATGAATGCCATAGGCGCCATGCGCGGTGCGCTGGAAACCCGTATCGACGAATTGATGTGGGGCAATCAATTACGCCGGGCGCCACAGGCGGTGGCGCTGTTCCAGACACTGCTGGGCTATGGTTTCAGCACTGCCTTATTGCGCGCCATGCTCAAGCGCCTGCCTGAACAGTTGGGCGCCAAGGCAGCATTGCAGTGGGCGCGTAACGAACTGGTCACCCATTTGCCCGTGTTGGCCAGCGAGGACGCGCTGTGGGAGCCCGGGTTGGCCCTGGCCCTGGTTGGCCCTACCGGCGTCGGTAAAACCACGACCATCGCCAAGCTGGCAGCGCGTTGCATAAAGCGTTCGGGGCCCGACAGCCTGGTGCTGCTGACCACCGATACCTATCGCATCGGGGCGCACGAACAATTGAAAATCTACGGGCAAATCATGCGTGTGCCCGTGCACGTGGTGCAAAATGCGGTCGAATTGCGTCAAGTCATGCAAGGCATACGGCCCGACCAGACCATACTGATAGACAACGTAGGCATCAGCCAGCGCGATCACTATATTCCCGAGCAGGCTGCCATGCTGGCCGATGCGGGGCGGCAGGTGCATAGGCTGTTGGTGCTGAATGCGTCCAGCCACGGCGATACCCTGGATGAAGTCGCTCGTACTTACAGCAACGACGGCGGTTCGGCCTTAAAGGGTTGCATCATCACCAAGGTCGATGAAGCCAGCCGCTTGGGTGCGGCGCTTGATACAGCCTTACGCTATAAATTGCCTATTCATTATGTATCGAATGGCCAGAAGGTACCGCAGAACCTGGTGTTTTTATCGGCAGCCGAACTGGTGGACCAAGCTTTGGTTCACATGCAGCAGGACCAGGCGTTGTATGCGCCCACCGAGGCCGATTTTGCCGCTCTTATGTCGCTGGCCAAGGCGCCCGAAGACCATACGCTAGCTGCTGCCGCCGAGAGTCGGCGCAAACGCCTATTGCCGGGTTTGTTGTCCATGGCAACTGAAAACGCCGCGGATCTATCCATGGCAGACCTTGATACGGCTTGCGCTTATATCGACGAGCAAACCTGCGCTTCCGAGGCCTACGATGTGTGGCGCAGCTATACCGCGCCGCGGCCGGACGAGACCTCGCTGGCAGGGTACATAGAACATATGCTGCGCATTGCCCAGAGTGGTGTGTCAGACAGGGGTTACAAGTATGTGCTGGCCCTGCATGATCAGATTGCCGTGAAGGCGTCGCCTGACAACAGCCGCGGCTACTTGCGCACCAGTGTGTTGCTTGGCGATGATGCCGTGGCCTTGAGCACGCCCATGCAGCAACTCAGCTTTGCCCATGGATGGCAGTCATCATGTGGCGCCAGTGCGCAGGTGCCCCCCAAGGCGCCCGAGGCCTTGTTGCACCAGATACTTTGCCTGAGCCAGCATCAGGCAGGCTTGCCCTTGGTGCATTTGTTTGAAGGCGGCAGCCAGGCTTTATGGCGCAAGCTGGCTGGGCTGGACGTATCCTGGCTGGCTCAATGCACCGCCACGACACGTATCGAATTTGACGATTGCGCCACGACGGTCGGGGCGTTGGCCAAAACACTGGACCATCGTCCTGTAGCCAGCCCCGTGTATATGGCCGCCTTATCGGAAGTAGCAGGCTTGCCAGTAGAAGACACGGTCTTATGGGTAGGCAGCGAAACCATAGATCTGGTTGCCAGGCAACAAGATACGCTGATGCTGCAACTGGTGTCGGTGCGAGTCGTCAACCGGGCAGACGGTGCGGTGGTAAAAACCTTGCACGGTTTAAGCAATATGTTTGCCCTGGATGCCACGCCTGAGCAATTGGCGGCGTGGTTGGTGGCCAGATCCGAGGCCAAGGCTGGCCTGCGTTATGCGGCCCGTGCCTGGCAATTGCTGGCGCAGCGTGACGGGGCGGAATCATTACAGAAAAAGGCCCTGGTTGCTACGCAGTTGGGTATGGCAGCATGGGAATACAAGCAAGAGCCTGGGGCGGGGCTGCCACGCAAAGTGGGCGCCAGCGTGGTGGGCAAGCCTGGCTTGCCGTCTGCCACGGCGGTGCCGGCACTGTTGAAGTTGTTTGCCCTGAAGGAAATGGTCGCGGCCTGACTTGTGGTTTCGTATGTCCCTGATTTGACATCGGTTACGTCAAAAATGGTCGTGAAATTAATGCGTGTGGTTTTTCGTTCTTGAGAAAGTCGGGTGTGTCGAGGACTGTTTCGGCTTCACGCGCTGCGCCCCTGGCGGGGTTCCCGTTACGTTCAGCGCCATCGAGGCGTCCGCGGAACTCGCCCGGTCGGACCAGTGGTCCGACAAGCGTCGGGCTCAGACAGCCGCGGCCTTGCCTCCTCGATGGCGCTGACCGTAACGGCTTGCGCAAGGCGCCTGCACAGCCCCCGACACACCCGACTTTTTGCACCAATGAAATTTGGGCCAGCCCATTTGTCACCGACCAACCGTTCCAATAAAACCAGCAGCTCAGGCCGCAAGGCCGGTCAATTTTCTACTGTGCAGTTGTCTGGGGTGGGCAAAGCTCAGTGCGGCGGTAGGCGTGCGCCGCGTGCTGACGAAGGGAAGCCGGGGGCTGTCGGCGGCCGCTGTCTGCGCAGCGAGTTCGGCCGACGCCCGGCTGGACGAGGCAGACGCGGAAACAAGCACGCCGTGCCGCACTGAGCTTTGCCCACCCCAGACAACGTCATTAAAGCCAGACAACGTCATTAAAGCCAGACAGCGTCATAAGAACCATACAACGTCATAAGAACCATACAACGTCATAAGAACCATACAACGTCACCAGAGCCAGGCATTGTCACCATGCGCTGTAAATATTTGAGTCGAATATGGTCCAGGCATTTTTGCCACAGAAGGCTTGTCGGATTACGGCGCTGATGCGCCCAATCCGACCTGCGAAAACCTTAAGGACGTGCCATTTGGAGCAGGCGCAACAGGCCAGTAACCCGATAATCAGCCGTGCTTGCTAACCCGCTTTGAAAGTTCGGGTGCTGCCTTGGTTGCCACGGTTGGCTCGGCCGCTGGCGTCGTACAGGTTGCCTGCCCCCGCCAGAGTGCGCAGGGTGTCGAGCGCCTGCTGGTTGTGGGCCAGGAAATTATCAATGATGCTGCCGTTGGCGGTATTCAGGTCGTCGGCGATTTGGGCTTTTTCTAGCAACGACTGGTAGTGCAGGCGTAGCGAGGCGTGCTCGTTGGCTGCGGTGTCGAGACCAGCTTTGTCATCGCTATAGCCTAATTGAGTCAGTAAAAGTTGGCGCTTGTCGGCGACCATCATTAGCTGATCAGCATAGTGGTTTTTTTGGTCTGTGGAATCGCTAAGAGCATCGGTCGTACCGGCTTCAGTCAAGGCCTGGGCTTCGGCTTCAAGCACAGTAATAAAAGTTTGCACCAGGGCAACTTCTTCTTCCAGGCATTTCTGTAATTGCAAGACGGTGTTGTTCATAAGCCGTTGACGTAAAGTTGAGTGCGGTAGCAGGCAGCCAAGTGTCGGATTACGCGCCTAGAGAGCGAACCCGACTTGTGTTTATTTCAGTAAATCGCGCACGCTGGCAATCAGGCCGTCGGCGATGCGGCTAGGGTCGATTTTTAGCTGGCCTGATGCAAGGGCTTCGCGAATTTGGTTGACGCGCACCATGTTGATATCGTTGTCGCTGTTTTGCAAACCAGACAAATGGCGGGCGGTCGAGCTGAGATCTACAGCGCCTTTGCCGGGGGCAGGGGAGGACGACACGCTTGCACTGGCCACGCCATCAGTTCGCGAGCTGGCAACGCTGTTGATTGCTGAGCCATTGATAGAGGGTGAGGTGATTTTCAAGAGGATCTCCGGGTAAAGCCTGGCAAAGAATATGCTGCCTTCGTGACTGTTTTACGGCTGCGCCATCAGGAACTTTAGCCCCAGCGCCATTATTTACTGTATTTTACGCCAGATACCGTTTACTTACATATTGACCTGCACCGTATTGGCATTGATGACGGTTCCAGACAGGATATGGCCAGAGCTGGATTTTACCTGGATTTGGTTGCCGGGTGAACCGCTTTGCAGTGCCTGGCCTTGACCGTTGGCAACAAAGCCCACGCCGCGCGCCACCGTACGTACGCTTTGGCCGCGCTGTATGGAGTCGGGGTCGCGCAGGGCGTTGGCCTTGACCGTGCCACCCGCCGGTATGCGCTGGGTGGCAATATAGCCTATGGCCTGGCTGGGGTCAGACACCACATTGTTGGGCAAGCGCAGCAGGTCGCCTTCGCGCCCAGTCAGGTCGCTAAGGCTTAGGGCGTCGCCGCGCTGGATATTGCGGTTGGTCACGTAATAAAAGCCCTGAATGCTTATATTGGCCTGCGCATAGCTTTTCCAGGTTTGCGGGGCCATGCAGCGCACCTCGACCGTCATACGCGAGCGCAATCGCTGGCCGCTGGGCAAAGAGGCCTCAAGGTGGTCGCAGGCCGGTTGCTGTTCTATGCGCGGTGTTTCAACGGTGATAGTGGTGGACCCAGGGTAACTGCTTGCCTGGTTGTGCAGGAAGTTTTCCACTTCAAGGGCCACCAAGGCCGGGTCTTGGGTTGCAGATACAGAGTGATTGCTTTGCGCAAAGCCAGCGACGCTGGTCAACAGGCCGACGGACAGCATGGCGGGTAGGGCAAGAAACTTGAGCATACGAGCATTTTATAGAAGGGGCTTTGATGGCATCCGGGGAACTGGATGATAAATAGCGGCTTATTTCATACTTTAGTAAAGCTGACCCCGTTTTACTATGCTGTCATGTGAGCGGTATGGCCGCCATATTGGTCTAGTACCTGCGGACTTTGCATAGCAGGCATTATAAATATCTGGTGAACGGCAAATGATAGATCGCATCGGCGAAGACCTGGGTTTCTACCAAAAGGCAATTAACCTGCGTCAGCAACGACAAGAAGTATTGGCGGCCAATATCGCCAATGCCGATACGCCCAATTACAAATCACGCGACTTTGATTTCAGCTCGGCACTAAAGAATGCCATGGGCGAAGGCATGCGTCTGCCCGATACGCAGTTGGCACTGACTTCCGCCCGCCATATTCCCGCCAAGGCCGTCACCCCTGACCCCGCTGAGTTGCTGTATCGCCAACCGTTGCAGCCCAGCCTCGACGGCAATACTGTCGATATGGACATAGAGCGTGTGCAGTTCGCCGATAACACCATGCGCTATCAAAGCGATCTTGCCGTCATTTCAGGCCGAATCAAAACCATGATGGCGGCGCTGCAGCAATAAGCCCCGCAGCCACAGAATAAGGAAAATACATGTCCACCATGAGCATCTTCGAGATTGCCGGTTCGGCGCTTACGGCACAGTCCCAACGCATGAACGTCACTGCAAGCAACTTGGCCAACGCTGACAGTATCGCCGGACCTAACGGCCAGCCGTATCGCGCGCGCCAGGTGGTGTTTCAAATGAACCCCGCCCCTGGCCAGGCCTATGCACAGGAAGTAGGGGGTGTGAAGGTGTCTGCGGTGGTTGAAAGCGCTGCGCCATATCGCATGCAATACGACCCCAAGAACCCGCTGGCCAATGCCGATGGCTATATCACCATGCCCAACGTCGATGTGGTGGCTGAAACCGTCAACATGATTTCCGCATCACGCTCGTATCAGGCCAACGTCGAAGTCATCAATACTGCCAAAAGCATGATGATGCGTACGCTGACCATAGGCCAGTAAGGCTGACCCACTTGCCACTGCACAGATCAGGAATTCAAACGTGACCACAGTCAATAGCGCAACGAATAACCACAATCCCGCCCTGGCCGCCGCCAACGGCAGAAACCAAGACCTTATGGGCGAAACCCAAGACAGGTTTCTGACCTTGCTGGTAACCCAGCTGAAAAATCAAGACCCGCTCAATCCCATGGACAACGCGCAAGTCACTTCGCAAATCGCGCAAATGTCCACGGTTCAGGGTATTACCCAGTTGAACAATACCTTGCTGGCGCTGGCCGGCCAGATGGATGTTTCGCAATCCATGCAGGCCGCCAGCCTGATCGGCAAAGAAGTCCTGGTGCCAGGCACCAAGATTTCAGCGGGTACGGCCGAAGGCGTTACGCACACCACGCCGTTTGGCGTCGATGTCATCTCCGACGCAGCCAAGGTCGACGTCAGCATCCTCGACTCCACAGGTAAGCTGGTGCGCAAAATCGAACTCGGCAAGCAAGATGTCGGCGTGATATCGGTCGATTGGGATGGCAAAGATGACAACGGCACCGCAGTCAACGACGGCGCCTACACCATTTCGGTAGCAGCCTCCAACGCCGAGGGTCAGCCTGTTTCGGCTGACGCGCTCACTCATGGCAAGGTGGGCAGCGTGGCGTATACCTCCAATGGCCTGGTACTCGACCTAGGCCTTAGCGGCAAATATTCCCTGCTGGATCTCAGGAAAATCATGTAGTTGCGGTAGCTCGTACGGTAGCGGCAGCCGCCGCATTACTTATAAATAGTTAAATAGTCAAAGAGGTATATCATGGGTTTCGGACAAGGTTTAAGCGGGCTGAACGCCGCATCGCAGACACTGGACGTCATCGGCAACAACATCGCCAACTCGGGTACGGTGGGTTTCAAGGCTGGTTCGGCAACATTTGCTGACGTTTACGCGAACTCGCGCGTCGGCCTGGGTGTGCAGGTGGCCGGCATAAACCAGCGCTTCACAGTTGGCAACGTTTCAGGAACGGGCAACCAATTTGACATGGCCATAGACGGCGCCAAGGGCATGTTCCGCGTGGTTGATGCCAGTGGTAACGTGCTTTATACACGTAACGGTCAGTTTTTTGCCGACAAAAATAACTTTATCGTCAACGCACAAGGCCAGCGCCTCACTGGTTACATAGGCGGCAGTACGTCGCCTGAACCCATTACTGTGCCGGTGGGCAATATTGCACCGACGGTAACTACTTCGATTACTAACAAGTTGAACCTGGACGCCAATGCAAAACTGGCGGCTGGTGGTAACCCGGCTGATGCAGTCATCGGTGAAATTGTGCTGGTTGAAGGTGCAAATCCTCCTACTACGCATAAATACACAGGCTCCTGGCCTAACGTGACCTGGGTACCGGGGGATGAGCCAGTAGACGGTACGTCCTACACAACGGGAAGTCTTGCAGTCCCCATAACCTTTACTGCTGGTGCTCCGGGTGTGGCTGCTTTCCCGCCCGGCGCTGGTAATATCGCTGCCGTCGACTCTCGCCGAGCAGAGCCTGAAAAAATTGGTGCAATTGTTCTGGATGATGGTGCAAGTTCTCCGACGACGCATAAATTCACAGGCAACTGGCCCAATGTAACTTGGGTGCCGGGGGATGAGCCAGTAGACGGTACGCCCTACACAACAGGAACTGCTGCAGACCCCATAATCTTTGCGCTTGGTGTTCCAAGTTTGCCTGCCCTCCCGGATGGCGCTGGTAACATTGCCTACGCCGCTGCCATCCCCGCAGCAGGCTTTGACGTCACCGACCCCGATAGCTTCACGCACATGCTGCCGATAACCGTGTTCGACTCCCTCGGTAATCCGCATCAGTTGGCGCAGTATTTCGCCAAGCGTGAGGCAGATGCCAGCGGCAATAGCCAATGGGAAGTTTATTATCATATGGATGGCAAGCCTGTTACTAGCCCTGCCAGTCAAGTCATGACATTTGATAAGAACGGTGTGCTTACGAGTCCTATAGGGCCTATCAGCATTACGATGGCGGAGGTGGGGGGATCCACATCGCCAGCGACAGCCTTGGCTATCAGCATCAATTACAACAACTCTACACAGTTCGGTGGCGATTTTTCCAAGAGTTTTGTGCAGAACGGCTCGGCCACAGGCGAATACGCCAGTATGTCTATCGCTGCTGACGGCTCTATTGTTGCCAACTACACCAATGGTGAAACAAAGTCCGTAGGCGCGCTCGTGCTGGCTGATTTCAACAACCTGCAAGGCTTGCAACCTGTTGGTGGTAACGCCTGGATAGAAACGTCAACATCGGGCCAGCCCATACTGGGCACGCCCGGCAGCGATAGCTTTGCCACCATCAAGGGCCAGGCTGTGGAAGACTCTAACGTCGACATGAGCCAGGAACTGGTCAATATGATCATCGCCCAGCGCACTTACCAGGCCAATGCGCAAACCATTAAAACCCAGGATCAGGTCTTGCAGACCCTGATCAATATCCGCTAAGGTCGGGCGAATAAATGGATCGCATTATCTACACCGCTGCCGGCGGCGCGGCGCGCGTGCTGGAGCAGCAGGCCGTTATCAGTAACAACATGGCCAACGTTGGCACCACCGGTTTTCGCGAGCAGATGGCGATTTACCGCTCGGTGCCGGTGGTGGGGCAACCCGGCATGCCTACCCGTGTATCCACGGTAACGGCCACGCCCGGCAGCAATTTTCAGCAAGGCATCATGGCTGAAACTGGTCATGCGCTGGATGTCGCCATTACCGGCGACGGCTGGTTCAGCGTGCAAACACCCCAAGGCGAAGCCTATACCCGTGCAGGCGAACTGGCCGTCAATCAGCAAAATATCCTGGTTACGCAGCAAGGCCTGCCGGTCTTGTCCAACGGTGGCGCGCCAGTGGAAATTCCCGAGCGCGGCAGTGTCACCTTTTCCGGTGACGGGCAAATTTCCGCGTTGGGTGCGGGCGACAATCCTAACGACATCCAGTTAATAGGCCAGTTGAAGCTGGTGAACCCGCCTGCAGGCGAAATGCTGCGCGGCGATGACGGGCTGTTCCGGATAGCGGGCGGCGGCGCGGCCCAGGCCGACCCCCAAGTGCGCATGATCTCGGGCTTTGTCGAGAAAAGCAATGTGAATCCGGCTGAAGCCATGGTTGGCATGATTGCCAATGCGCGCCGCTTTGAAATGCAGATGAAGGTCATACAAGACGCCAGCGCTAATGCCGAACGCGCCAACTCCATTTTGTCGTCCAACGGCTAATGTTTATCGTCAGTGTGGGCTTGCCCCGCCTGTCAAGGAAATAAAATGATACGTTCACTCTGGATAGCCAAAACTGGTCTGGAATCGCAGCAGACCAATATGGATGTGATTTCCAATAACTTGGCCAACGTCAATACCACAGGCTTCAAGCGCAGCCGTGCGGTATTCGAAGACCTGATGTACCAAACAATACGTCAGCCCGGCGCGCAAGTGGGCGCGGCCAACCAGTTGCCTTCGGGCCTGCAAGTCGGTACCGGTGTGCGCACCGTAGCCACCGAGCGCATACATACTCAGGGCGACCTGCGCAATACCGGGAGCGACCTCGATATCGCCATACAGGGGAAGGGCTTTTTGCAGGTCGAAATGCCCGACGGCTCGTTTGCCTATACGCGCGACGGCAGCTTGCAGGTAGACCAAGACGGCCAAATCGTTACTGCGGGTGGCTACCCCGTGCAGCCGCCCATCAATATTCCCGACAATGCGCTCACCATCACTATTGCCCGCGATGGCACGGTCTCGGTCACCCAGCCTGGGGCGGCGGGCACCAACGTGCAAATCGGCCAGCTGCAACTCAGCACATTTATCAACCCCACCGGCTTGCAAAGCGCGGGCGAGAACCTGTACGTAGAAACCGATGCGTCCGGTCCCGCCAACTTTGCCCAGCCTGGCCTGGATGGCGCCGGTCTGGTTTTACAGCAGTACAACGAAACCTCCAACGTCAATGTGGCGGAAGAACTGGTGAATATGATCGCCACCCAGCGCGCCTACGAAATGAATAGCAAGGCCATCCAGACCTCTGATCAAATGCTGGCGCGTCTGACTCAACTTTAATCATGCTTAAGCGTTTTAGCCTTTTTCTGTTTTGTTGTGCCGTGGCCGTGTTGTCGGGTTGCGCGCTGATTCCGCCCGAGCCTGTGGTAACCGGGCCGCTGACCGCTGCGCCGCCGCCTGCGGTCATGCATACGGCTCAGGCCAACGGTTCCATTTACCAGCCCACAGTCTACGGCAGCTATCCGCTGTTTGAAGATCGGCGCCCGCGCAACGTGGGGGATATCGTCACCGTAGTCATACAGGAAAAAACCAACGCGGCCAAGAACGTTCAAACCTCTACTGACCGTTCCGGTAGCGCCGGTTTTGGGGTGGAGCTGGCGCCGGCGGCGCTGCCCAAGGAAATCGGGGCCAAGCAAAATTTTGATATCACTGGCAATAATGCATCGCAAGGCAAGGGTTCCACTCGGGCCGACAACATGTTTTCTGGCACGCTTACGACAACGGTGGTCGGGGTGCTGGCCAACGGCAATCTGCAAATTGCAGGCGACAAGCAAATCGCCATTAACCGGGGCAGTGAACATATTCGCTTTTCAGGCGTGGTCGATCCCCGGTCAGTAACTGGTTCAAACACGGTTTCGTCTACGCAGGTGGCCGATGCCCGTATCGAATTCCGCAGCAAAGGCACCATGGACGAAGTGCAAACTATGGGCTGGCTGCAGCGCTTCTTCCTGAATGTTTCTCCGTTTTAACAAGGTGTCAGTTTTGATTTTTTCTTTCATCAGCGTATTGGGCAGGCAGGGCGGGCGGCTGTTATTAGGCACCTTGTGCCTACTTGCCGTCCATGCAGCGCAGGCCGAAAGAATCAAGGACCTGGCCTCTATACAAGGCGTGCGCGCCAACCAGTTGATAGGCTATGGCCTGGTCGTTGGCCTGGACGGTAGTGGCGACCAGGTTCGCCAAACCCCATTTACTCAGCAAAGTCTTACTAATATGTTGTCGCAACTGGGCGTGACTGTGCCTCAGGGCACCAATATGCAAGTCAAAAACGTGGCCGCTGCCATGGTCACCGCTAATTTGCCGGCATTTGCCCAGCCCGGCCAGACAGTGGACGTGGTGGTGTCCTCCATGGGTAACGCTAAAAGCCTGCGCGGCGGCACCTTGCTGATGACGCCTCTGAAAGGCGCCAATGGTCAAGTTTACGCACTTGCTCAGGGCAACCTGCTGGTGGGCGGGGCGGGTGCCTCGGCGGGCGGTTCCAGCGTGCAGGTGAATCAGTTGAACGGTGGCATTATTTCCAATGGCGCCATCATCGAGCGCGGAGTGCCCACCACGTATATTCGCGACGGCATCATCAACTTGGAATTGCACACCACGGATTTTGGTGCAGCCCAAAGCATGGCCGCCGCCCTGAACAAGCAGTTTGGCGCTGGCGCGGCATCGCCGCTGGATGGCAGGGTAGTGCAGCTACGCGGCCCGCTTGACCCTGCCGCCCAGGCCGCCTTCCTGTCGCAGGTTGAAAGCCTGCAAGTCAGGGTGCCGCCGGCGCGCGCCAAGGTGGTCATCAACGCGCGTACTGGTTCGGTGGTCATGAATCGTACAGTAACCATAGACGAAGCAGCCATCGCCTATGGTAATTTGTCTGTGGTCATTAGTCAGGAAAATCAGGTCAATCAACCTGATACGCCATTTGCTGGCGGCCAGACTGTGGTCACACAAAACACCCAGATAGAAATGAAGTCAGACCAGGGCAGTTTGCAGCGTGTAAAAACCAGCGCCAACCTGGCCGATGTAGTCAAGGCTTTGAATGCTTTGGGCGCCACGCCGCAAGACTTGTTGTCTATTTTGCAAAACCTGAAAAGCGCCGGCGCCTTGCGCGCCGATCTGGAAATTATCTAGGCTAGATTATGTCGTTTGTGCAATATACCCCTCGTCCCATGGATGCGCCCACCTCGTCGCTGGATTTCAGTGCCCTGAACAGCCTCAAGCGCGGCGTCAGTGCTGGGGCCGATGCGCCGCAGCATCAGCAAAAGCAGGTGGCCCAGCAGTTCGAAGCCTTATTCATACAGCAAATGCTGAAGCAGGCCCGCCAGGCCAGCGGCGGCTCCGGCCCCTTCGATAGCCAGCAAACCAGGCTGGCGCAAAGCATGAGCGACGAGCAAATGTCGCTGCAACTGGCCAACCCCGGCCTGGGCTTGGCCCAGGCTTTGCTGGCGCAAATCCAGGGCGGCCAGGCCAAGTCTGTGCCTAGCGCCGGTTTTGATCAACCAGAATTGGCGGCATCGCGCCTGCCTGGCTTGCGCTCCCGCATAGGCGAAGGTCGTAGTGGCGAAGCCTCGTCTGTTTCCGGCTTGATCAATATGCTGACCAAGAATCCCCTGACTGAAAAGATTTACGCCGCTATCAAGGGTGCGCCTCAGCATATACAAAGCTTTGTCTCGAAAATGTCGAATGCCGCCAGCCTCGCGGCCAATGAAAGTGGGGTGCCTGCCAAGCTCATACTCAGCCAGGCGGCGCTGGAGTCAGGCTGGGGACGGCGTGAAATCATGCGAGAAGACGGCACCACTAGCCATAACCTGTTCGGCATCAAGGCCAGCCCCAATTGGAAAGGCAAAGTGGTCAATGTGATGACCACCGAATTTGAAGGCGGCGTCGAGCGCAAGGTAAAACAGCCTTTTCGAGCCTACGATTCGTATGCGGAATCTTTTGCCGATTATGCCCGCCTGATAGGGCAAAACAAGCGTTACAGCGACGTGGTGGCGGCGCCCTCGGCTGAAGTGGCTGCGCACCGTATTCAGGCCGCAGGTTACGCCACTGACCCGGCCTACGCTGAAAAACTGATTTCCATCATGGGGTATTTCGACAGCGGCCCAAAAAGAGGAATCTGAAGCCTGAGGGGCTAAACTTTTCAGGCTGGCTGTCGTTAATGCTGTACATGGTATTGATATACGGGCTGGTGCTGGCATTAGCCTGATTAAAAGCGGAACTCTTCATGAACTTGTCTAATCTCGGCCTTGCTGGTATTAATGCGGCGCAAAATCGTCTGCAAACGGCCGGCCATAATATCAATAACGTGGATACGGTGGGGTTTAACCGCCAGACGGTACTGTCGCAAACTGCTGGGGCTACAGGTACGCACGCGGGGTATATTGGGCGTGGGGTCCAGGCGGTTACTGTGCAACGTGCCTACGATAATTTTTTGTACCGCCAACTGGTCAGTGCACAAACCACGGGGGCGGCGTTGGTTTCCTATGGCAATGAAATCAGCCAAATCAATAATTTGTTTGCAGACCGCACAGTAGGTATATCGCCTGCTTTGCAAAATTTCTTCGATAGCATGCAGGCGGCGGCATCGGCGCCTGCCGATCCGGCCGCGCGCCAAGAACTGCTGGGCCGTGCTAGCGCCTTGGTAGGCCAAATTAACGATTCCAACGGGTTTCTGAATAGCCAGCGCGAAAATATCAATACGCAAATTACCACGACCGTTACCCAGGTAAATAGCTACGTAGAACGCGTGCGCGATCTTAATGCGCAAATCCAAACAGCGCGTGCCACCAATCCGGCGCATGAACCCAACGATTTGTTGGATCAGCGCGACCAGCTTGTGTCCGAGCTTAGCCAACTGGTTGATGTCCAAGTAACAGAACAAAACGGCAAAGTGGGTTTGGCGGTGGGTAATGGCCAGGTTCTGCTGGGTGGTGACACTGTTTTTCCTCTGCATACCCAACAGTCGCTCGCTGATCCCACGCGCGTCGCTATTGCCTATACGGTGATAACTGCGGATGGCTCAATTGCCCAAGTAGAAATGCGAGAAGACGCCATCAAAGGCGGTAAGCTGGGCGGCTTGATGACCTACCGCAAAG
Source organism: Alcaligenaceae bacterium (assembly GCA_013416445.1). Taxonomy (GTDB): domain Bacteria; phylum Pseudomonadota; class Gammaproteobacteria; order Burkholderiales; family Burkholderiaceae_B; genus Pollutimonas. The sequence goes on along the minus strand of JACCER010000004.1, from coordinate 214,667 downwards.
ACGTCCTGGACAGCGTGCAGAACGAGCTTGGCCGTTTGGCCGCTGGCTTGGCCTTGGCGGTGAACGATGTCCATCGTACCGGAACCGATTTAAGCGGTGCTCCGGGTGGTGATGTATTCAGTCTTGGCCCTATTAAAGTGTTGTTTGGTGCAAGGAATGGCGGTGATGGCAGCGTTAGTGCCGAATTTTCTGATGCCAATCAGTTAACTGGCCTGGATTATCGGGTTACCTTTGAGGCTGGTAAATATATGGTTGCCAGCCTGCCCAATGGCAAGGCGATAGAACTGCCAGCCGGTGGCGGCGTCGTTGATGGCGTTAAATTTACGTTTGATACTACCAAGACGCCTGCGCATGGCGACTCTTGGGTGGTCCAGCCCACGCGCGATGCCGCCAAATCATTGCAACTGGTGATCACCGATCCGGCCAAACTGGCGCTGGCCGCTCCTGGCACAGGCACGGCCAACGGTGATATTGGCCTGAAGCTGGCCCAATTGCAAACCGACAAAACACTGGGCAATGGTTCTATGAACCTGACTGAAGCCTTTTCGAAAATCGTCAATAAAGTGGGCGTGTTAACACAGCAAAACGGTACGGCGGCCAAGGCTCAGGTCACCCTGATTGAGCAGAACTTTGCCGCACAACAGGCCTTGTCCGGCGTTAATCTCGACGAAGAGTACGTCAACCTCGACCGCTTTCAGCAGCAGTTCCGTGCTGCTTCGCGTTTGATAGACGTCAGTACTACGTTGTTCGATACCTTGCTGGGCTTGCGCAACTAAGCTGCTTTACTGTTTTCCCTGTTCGTCGCCATTATTTTTCAGGATTTTCACCATGCGTATTAGTTCCACTTTATTCTTCCAGACGGGACTGAATTCGATCAACGCCCAGCAGTCCGACCTGATGCATATCTATCAGCAACTCGGCAGCGGCCAGCGCATGGTGACGCCTGCCGATGACCCTTTGGCGGCGGCCCAGGCCATCAATATCAGCCAGGCGCAAACCATGAACGCGCGCTTTGCCAAGAACCGCGACGTGGCTAACCAGAACCTGGGTATAGAAGACAATACCCTGGGCTCAATCAACGTGCTGATGCAAAACCTGAAAACCGAGCTCATTTATGCCGGTAACGGTACGCTGTCAGATGCCGACCGCGCTACCCTGGGCAATGTGTTGTCGAATGCACGCGAAAACCTGTTAGGCCTGGTGAATGCCACCGATGGCAGTGGCCAGTACCTGTTTTCTGGTGCCAAGGGCGATACGGCAGCGTATCAAGACGTGAACGGTAAGATCGTCTATATGGGCGACGCAGGTCAGCGTAAGATACAGGCCGACCAAACCCGCCAGATCGCCAGCAGCGATGTCGGTTCCGATATTTTTGATCGTGCCGCGCCAGGCACAACCAGCTACCTGACCTCGGCCGGAGCAGCAAACGCAGGAACTGGTGTGATCAGTACGCCCATGATTATGGATCCGAATGGCACTAATATAGGTAAGATATTTAATGTTACCTTTGTGGCTGGCCCAAATCCAGGTGAGTTTACCTATACGGCAATTGCTAAAGACCCGGCTGGTGGTACAGATAGTCCGCATACCGGAGTTTATATTCCGGGTACTACTGCATCCCTGGATTTAGGCGGTGGTGTGCAGGCTAATTTCTCAGGCGTACCAGTGCCTGGAGACGGTTTTGTTGTCGAACCCGCAAGCTCTTCTGACTATGCGGCAAGTAAAACAGTTGGCGGTGCCGATGCCGCAATAAGCTCACCCGAGGTGTCTGATTATTCCAAGGTGCGTTCTGGGGACGTATATCAAATTAAATTTGATACCAATGATAAGTATACGGTTACTATTAGTAATCCTGCTTTTCCAGGTCAGGATATAGTCATTGGTGATCAGAAATTCGTGCCTGGACGCGAAAATACCCTGCAACTGCCGCATGGCATGCAAGTCAAGATTTCCGGCGAGCCTGCAATTAACGACACCTTCGTAGTCAAGCCTTCAGCAGTCGGTAGTAAAACTGACCTGAATATCTTTGATACTCTGGACGGCCTGATTGCGGCGCTTAAAACCCCTTTGGCTACCGATGAGCAGCAGGCTGCATTCCAGAATACGCTAAACACAGCCATGCAACGCCTGGACGTCAACTACAACAACGTTCTTACCGTTCGCGCATCGGTAGGCGCGCGCATGAACGAGCTTGACGGACTGAATGCCAACGGCGCCATGCGTTCCTTAAGCTACAGCGGGCAACTGAAGCAATTGGAAGACTTGGACTACTACAGCGCTTCAACCCAATTGCAATTGCGTACCGCTGCACTGGAAGCCGCAGCGCTGGCGTTTCGCAAAATACAGTCGACCAGCCTGTTCAACATGAACAAATAAGCCATAAGTATCAAATGTAGTCGAATAAGCGTCTCGCACCGCCGTAAGGTTCGATACGCTTTATTCGATCAAAAAATTAACAAATTTTAACAATGTTCAATCAAATGCGACTCAAAACCAGTCTGTCCATATTTGTGTTGTTGCTGTCCGGGATGACCGTGCTCGCGGCGGCGTTGGCGTGGTATAGCCAGAACGATCTCATGTCTTTGCTGGCTAGCGGCACAGCGCTCGATAGCACTGCGGCGGCTACCGCGGTGAAGGGCATGCAGCAGTCGCGCTACTTGTTTGTCGGGCTGGCAGTGCTCGCAGTATTGATAGCAATTCTGACCTACATCACCATGTCGCGCACTGTATTGCGGCCTATTAAAGAAGTAGGCATCTACTTCGATCATATTGCTTCGGGCGATCTTACTCAGCGCATTGATACAGAATCGGAAAACGAAATCGGCATGCTGTATGTAGCGCTTAAGCGCATGCAAGACAGCCTGGGCCGCATCGTGGGCACGGTGCGGCATGGTATGAGCGAAATAAATGCGGGATCGCAGCATATTGTTGCTGGCAACACTGACTTAAGCAGTCGAACCGAACAGCAGGCGGCGGCTTTGCAGCAAACCGCCGCCAGTATGGAACAACTGGCCAGCACGGTAAAACAAAATGCCGATAACGCTCGACAGGCCAACCAGTTGGCTGCCAGCGCATCCGATGTCGCGCAGCGCGGCGGCCAGGCGGTAGGTGAAGTCGTCAATACCATGCAGGAAATTTCCGCCAGCTCCAACAAGATGTCCGAAATTGTCAACGTTATCGATAGCATAGCCTTCCAGACTAATATTCTGGCTTTGAACGCCGCAGTTGAAGCGGCGCGCGCAGGCGAACAGGGCAAGGGCTTTGCTGTGGTGGCTTCCGAAGTGCGGGCGCTGGCTCAGCGCAGCGCCCAGGCTGCCAGGGAAATCAAGGGTCTGATCGAAGACTCGGTGAAAAAGGTAACCGAAGGCTCGACGCAGGTCGAGCGGGCTGGCGCCACCATGCACGAAATCGTGTCTTCAGTAGCTCGCGTAACCGACATCATGGGCGAGATTTCCGCCGCTACAACGGAACAGGCATCGGGCATCGATCAGATCAATAGCGCGGTGAACCAAATGGACAGGGTCACGCAGCAAAATGCGTCGCTAGTCGAAGACGCGACGATCTCGGCAAATGGCTTGGGCCAGCAGGTAGCCAGTGTCAGCAACGCATTGGCCGCGTTCAAAATTCCCGCCAATCGCGTGATCGACGTCGCAGCTGTAGCTGTCAAGTCTGCACCAAAACGTCCAGCGGCCGTGGCTCATGCTCCGGCAGGCCGTAAACCGGTGCACAATAAGCCGGCTACTTTGGCCAATGGCAGTGCGGCCAGCCAGCGGGCGCAGCAGCCCGCCGTGGCAGCGCCAGCCAAAAGTGCAGGCGCGCGCAGAACAGCTCAGGCCAATAACGGCGATAGCCCAGATGCAATAAAAGTCAAAACCACGGGGTATGCAACAGGTCGCGCTGTAGCGAGCGACGACGATTGGGTTGAGTTTTGATGAGGCTATTTGCTGCCGCATGCCAGCGATCCGCCGCGCGTCTGTTTGCGCTGCTGGCCTTGAGCCTGGGGCTGGCCGCTTGCAGCACCACAGGCAACTCTTTTGATTCCTCCGCTTTGCGTTTCATCGTCGTAGGCCAGACCACACTAGAGCAAGCCAGTGGCCTGCTGCAGGCAGACCCTAGTGATATTTATCGGCGGCTTGATGGCTCGGCCATGGCGCGCTGGTCGCATAAAAATTCACTGCTGACTGACGCCATTTACTTGAATCAGGAACTCTGGCTGGATTTCGGGCCAGATGGCTATTTCCAGAAAGTAGTCAAAAGCGTCAATCTTCCACTGCTTGATACTCATGAAGGCGGAAGGCGTGTCGGTACATCGCCGGCAGCACTAAGCACCACCACGACGACAGGGTCGGCTGCCGTTATCTCTATTCTAGCCCAGGCCGTTACGCCGCCCGCTAATCCGACGGCGGCGCCTGCCAGCAGGCAAGCTGACCCGGTCTCTGGTGGCGCCGCAGACAGCGCCATATATAACCCTGCAGTGTCATATCCTTTGCCGCAGTAATACTTGTTCTTGCTTTTATCAGTCGCTTCCTCGTATTTTTAGAGACGAGATTTATAACGCTATTCAGGTTGAATTATGTCCGATACCGCGCAGTCCCTACCTACCAGTAAAAAGACCAAAAAGCGCGTTAAGCGCCAGCGCTTCAGGTTTGCAGACGCCAAGGTCAGTACCATCCTGATGCTGGTGCTGGCTACGTTCATGGTCTTGATTATTGCCGTGGGCGGTATGGCGGCGTGGTTTTTGTCGCAAAATTTCGAAAATGTCCGTGCCTTGGAGCGCCAGAATGCGCGCGCCCAGCAAGTTATTGAACTGGGTTCCGACATGATGGCGGCACGTGTGTCGCTGCTTAGCGCCGCGCGTTTTCAGCAAGAAGCCGCCGCTAGCGATAACAATCCCAAGCTGCTTGCCAGCGCCCGCACTATGCTGGATAGCGCTAACAAGCAATTGGCCAATGTAACCAAGGAATTCAACGCTTTTCGCAAAAACACGCCCGAGACGACAGACGGGCGCCGCTTGGCGACGCGCATAGTCAGTACCTACCAACCGTATCTGGACGATGGCATAGACCCCATGGTGCAGGCGCTCGACAGTAACGACTACGCCACCTTTTACTTTGTGAACAGCGAGTTCGGTATTGCGCGCAGCGAAGCTTTTCAGACCGCCATTGATACTTTTTCGGCCCATATGGAAAAAATGCAGGTGCAGTTTTTTGAGCAGGCTGAGGCCGACTTCGATCGGGCCATGGTAGCGATAGGGGTGGCCATTTTCATCGGTTTTTTGTTGATGATAATAATGCGTATTGTATTTGGCCGTGTCGTGGTCAGAAAGCTGGTGCAGGCGGGTTCTCACTTTGACCGTATTGCTGGCGGCGATCTTACTCAGCGCATAGAAGTGACTTCGCGCAATGAAATTGGCATGCTCTACGAAGCTTTGCGCCGCATGCAAGAAAGCCTTACACGTACGGTCAGCATCGTGCGTCAAGGCGTGGAAGAAATCAACTTGGGTTCGCGTGAGATCTTCATAGGCAATACCGACCTGAGCAGCCGCACCGAGCAGCAGGCGGCGGCATTGCAGCAAACTGCAGCCAGCATGGAAGAACTCGCCAGTACGGTGCGCCAGAACACTGAAAATGCCACGCAGGCCGATGCCCTGGCGAAAAGCGCATCCCAGGTGGCCGAACGCGGCGGGCAGGCAGTATCAGCCGTGGTCACTACCATGGACGATATTTCCGCTAGCTCGAACAAAATGTCCGAAATTGTCAACGTCATTGACGGTATCGCCTTCCAGACCAATATCCTGGCGCTCAACGCGGCGGTCGAAGCCGCTCGTGCTGGCGAGCAGGGCAAGGGCTTTGCGGTAGTGGCGGGCGAAGTGCGTTCCCTGGCGCAACGCAGTGCTCAGGCCGCCAAGGAAATCAAGGTATTGATCGAAGAGTCATTGCTCAAAGTGCAATCGGGCGCCCGGCAGGCCGGCCAGGCCGGCGACATCATGCGGGAAGTGGTGGGGTCGGTGCAGGGCGTAACCACCATCATGGGTGAAATCTCATCTGCTTCGCATGAGCAGTCCGATGGTATCGGGCAAGTCAACCAGGCAGTTACCGAGATGGACGGCGTGGTGCAGCAAAATGCCGCATTGGTGGAGCAGGCTGCGGCTGCGGCTGGTTCGCTGCAGGAACAAGCTGCAAGACTGACCGAAGCGGTGTCGGTATTCAAGATCAACGCCGCCGAAGTCATCGACATGCAGGCAGAGTCGGAAGAGCTAGCGGACAATGGCATGTACGACAGGCTGCAGGGCGCTTATTGACGGACTATTGCTTCTCGTTCTTGCACAAGTCGGGTGTGTCAGGGGTTTTCGGCTTGCGCAAGGCGCCTGCACAGCCGCCTACACACCCGACTTTTTGCATCAGCGAAGCTTGGGCCAGCTCATTTACCACCGGTCAGCCGCACCAGAAAAACCAGCAACTCAGGCCGTCAGGCCGTCCCGTTTTCTGTTACGCAGTTGTCCGGGGTGGATGAAGGTCAGTGCGGCGGTAGGCGTGCGCCGCGTGCTGACGAAGGGAGGCCGGGGGCAGTCGTCGGCCGCTGTTTGAGCGCAGCGAGTTCGGCCGACGCCCGGCTGTACGAGGCAGACGCGGAAACAAGCACGCCGTGCCGCACTGACCTTCATCCACCCCGGACAACGTCACCAGAACGTCACCAGAACGTCACCAGAACGTCACCAGAACGTCACCAGAACGTCACCAGAACGGGACCGCATCGCTAAATACCGTAAGCACTTGAACCGAAAATACGCTAGGCACGATCCAGGTGTTTTGCGGGCAGATACCGCTTCCAGCTTGCGTAGCAAGAATAGATTACCGCACTGGCCCTGAACTCTACAACCCGGCCAACGCCTGTGCCAGCTTGCTCATGGTGTTCAAGCCATCACTGAATAGCCGCGACAAGAAAGGGGTGCTCTGAGGCAATACTATCGCCAATAGCACTAAACCTGTCATCAGGCTAATAGGAAAGCCTACGGCAAATACCGATAACTGCTGCGCCGTCCGGTTCAGTATCCCTAGCGACAGATTGATGGTCAACAACACAATGATCAGCGGCAACGCCAGCAGCATGCCCGACACCATGACCTGCGAACTCCATTCAAGCAGCACGCCCCAGCCATTAGGGTCCAGGGCTCCGTGGCCCACAGGCAGGATGTCGAAAGTACGCAGGAACCCACCCAGCATCAGCAAATGGCCATTCAAGGCAAGAAAAAGCAGCATCGCAACCACGTTCATGATGCGCGCCAACACCGCCGTATTGGCGCCTGTAGCTGGATCGAAAAATGAGGCAAACGACAAGCCCATTTGCAGCCCTATGAATTCGCCTGCCGTTTGCACAGCGGCAAAGACAATACGCATGGTCAGGCCTAGCGCCAGTCCAATGAATACTTGCTGAAGTGCTATCCATATCCCTGCAAACGAGCCTGTGGGCACATCTGGCATGGGCCCAAGAGCGGGTGCAATGGCGACCGCCACAATAGCGGCAAAGCCTAGCTTGACCTGCCCTGGTATTGCAGATTCACCGAGTAGCGGTGCGGTCATCATCAGGGCCAGAATACGGAAAAACGGCCACAGAAAGGCGTTGATCCAAGTATAGAGCTGGTCGATATCAACGGAAATCACGGGTTTTTCTTGATTGTCCGACGCACTATGATGCCATGCCAGGGATTTGCGCGAACAGGTTCTGCATATAGTCGACCATGGTGCTGATCAGCCAGGGACCCAGCAACACCAGCATAGCGCCCGCCGCCAACAACTTGGGAATGAACGCCAGGGTCATTTCGTTGATTTGCGTGGCGGCCTGGAAAATACTGATGAACAAGCCTACCAGCAGCACGACCAGCAGCAGGGGGCCTGCCATGCTGAGCGCAACTTTCATGGCCTGGTAGGTCATGGACATGACGGCTTCGGAATTCATGTGTCCTCCTTACTGATAAAAGCTTCTGGCCAGCGACCCCAGCAGCAGATGCCAGCCATCGGCCAGCACAAACAGCATAAGCTTGAATGGCAGCGATATCGTTACCGGCGGCACCATCATCATGCCCAGGGCCATCAGTACGCTGGCGATGACGAGATCTATGATCAGGAACGGTATGAAAATGGTGAAGCCGATTTGAAATGCGGTTTTCAGTTCGCTGGTTACAAAGGCCGGCACCAAAATGCGTAGTGGAACCTGGTCGGGGCTGGCTATTTCCGGCACATTGGCCATATTGGCAAAAAGGCTCAGGTCGGCTTCTCGAGTTTGGTGCAGCATAAAGGTATGCAGCGGCTTGACGCCCAGTTCCAGGGCCTGCTCGAACGATATCGCACCAGCGCTTAGCGGTTGGTAGGCCTGCTCGTAGATTTGATCGAAAACGGGCGACATGGCATAGAAGGTCAGGAACATGGTCAGGCCGATCAATACCGAGTTGGGTGGTGAGGCGCCCGTGCCCATTGCGTTGCGCAACAGGCCCAACACGATGATGATGCGCGTAAAGCCTGTCATCATCAGCAGCATGGCCGGCAGAAACGACATCATCGTCAGCATTGCCAGCGTTTGTATGCTTAGCGACCAAGTCTGGCTGCCGTTCTCGCCCATGGTCGACGTAATGGCGGGCAAGGTTTGCGCCAGGCCGCCAGATGGCAGGCCGAGCGCCAGTAGAAGTAGCGCCGCGCAGGCCGGCATACGGGACACAGCCAGCAGGCTTGATATTTGGGAAAACAAGCGATTCATTACAGCGTAAGCGGACAGGCGCACTTAGCGGCCTTTCATGATTTTGCCCAGCGTGGCGGAAAAGCCGTTGGCGGGTGGGTCGGTTTGCATGCTGCGGGCGCTGGGGTCTATGGGCGGCAGAGTATGCAACAGGGAAATCTGATTGCTGGTTATGCCCAGCACCAAGCGGGCATCTTCAACTTCGACCAGCGCCACGTAGGCTTTGGCGCCCAGGCTTTGCGAACCGACCACCCTGATGGACTGGTTGCCGCCGGTGCGTAGCCAGCCAGCCCTGCGGGTGAGCCAGGCACCAGCCAGTATCAACATGACAATGAAGATCAGGCTGATGACCAGGCGCAGAGTGTCGGCTTCGTTCATGGCAGGTTCAACGGCGGTTGTTGAGCCGGCTGATGCGGTCTGATGGGGTGATAATGTCAGTGACACGTATGCCGTATTTTTCGTCGACGACGACGACCTCGCCTTGGGCGATAAGGTAGCCGTTGACGAAGATATCCATGGGTTCGCCGGCCAACCCGTCGAGTTCGACCACCGAGCCCTGGCCCAGTTGAAGAATGTTCTTGATGGTAAGCCGCGTACGCCCCAGTTCGACGGTGAGTTGCACCGGGATGTCCATGATCATGTCGATATCGCTATTGCCAGCGATATCGGCATCCATCAGGGGCTGGAATACGTGGGCGGCCGGGCTGGTGCCAGAGCTTGCAGCAGCCGGCGCGGCAGGAGTTGCAGCGGTGGGGGCTGCAGCAGCGCTGGTTGCCGCAGTTTGCTCGGCCAGGGCACTGGCCCAGTCGTCAACCTCGAGGGCCAGGCCGTCTGCCTGCGTGGATGAGCTGGTGGTATGCGTCGCCTGTTCGGCCATGGCTGCCGCCCAATCTACCTCGGGATTATCAGTGGTGTCGTTGGCTGTGGCAGGATCGTGTTTGGGATCAGTCATGTTTTTTGGCTTGGGTGAGTTCGGTTTCGGAGTTCGCCAGTATCTTGTTTACGCGCAAGGCATAGCGGCCGTTGAATGTGCCGTAGGTGCATTCAATGACAGGTACTCCGCCTACATGGGCGGTAACAAGCGGCGAAATGTCGATAGGCAAGATATCGTTGACCTGTAATTTGATGAGTTCGGCGATATTGGTCTGGATATGGGCGAAGTCGGCGGCCAGCACGACATCGGCGCTGCGCACTTGGCGCGATAGTTGCTGCGTCCAGCGCTGGTCGACGTCGCCGGCGTTGGCGTCTTGCAGCGGACGGGTAAGCAGATCGCGCACCGGTTCTATCATGGAGTAGGGCAGGCAGATATTCAGGTTGCCGCCCGATGAACCCAATTCAATGTGGAATGACGACACCACGACGATTTCATTGCCGCTGCTGATGCTGGCGAATTTAGTGTGCATTTCCGAGCGTATGTACTCGAATTCGATTGGATACACTTGTTCCCAGCCGGCGCCATAGCTTTCCAGGGTGAGGTTGAGCAGGCGCCGGATAATACGCTGCTCGGTGGTGGTGAAGTCGCGCCCTTCGACCCGGGTGCTGTAGCGACCATGGCCGCCGAACATGCTGTCTATGACTAGGAACACCAGATTGGGGTCGAAAGTGAACAGTGCCGCGCCACGCAAAGGCTTCATGGTGACCATGTTCAAGTTGCTGGGTACCGGCAGGTTGCGCTCGAATTCAGAATACTTTTGTATGCGTATGCTGCCCACGGTGATATCGGCGTTACGGCGCATGAAGCTGAGCAGCAATGAACGCAGGCGGCGCGCGAACCGCTCGTTGATGAGCTCGAGCGTTTGCATGCGATGGCGCACCACGCGGTCGGGCGAGCTTAGATCATAGGGCCGCACACCGCTGATATCTTGGATCGCTGGCGCTTTTTCAGTGCTTTCACCCGTTACGCCGGCCAGCAGCGCATCGACTTCATCTTGCGAAAGTAGGCTTTGATATGACATTTATTGGACCACGAACGCGGTAAATAACACGCTGGTAATGTCAGGGCCCTTGTTGTGCGGCATATAGGGCTCTTGAAGAGTGTTGGTCAGTATTTGCACCAACGCCAGACGGCCTTCTGGGGTTTGCACGTGATCGGGGCGCTGCTCGGAGAGCTTGCGTAGTACACGGTCGCGAACTTCAGGCATGTATTCTGTGATGATGCGACGGGAAGACTCGTTGGCCAGGCGCAAGGTAACCGCCACATAGAGTATGCGCTGTGATTGCTCGGTGCGCACGGTAACGGTAAAGGGTTCCAGGGGAGTAAAAATGGGTACAGGCACTGGGGCTGCTTTTTCTGCAGCGAGAGGGCGGCTATTGGGGAGCTCGGCATTGGCCAGGCCGAAGCCGGCTTTTTCGTAATACAGCAGTGTGCCGCCTATGCTGGCGGCAACAATGACAACTACCGCAAGCATGGTTTTGATCATTTTGAAAATTTTGCTAGGTTCTGATTTTGCCATGGCCGGTCGGCTGTTGGATCGTTTAATAGAGGTTGCCATTGTTTATTGCGCAGACGTGCTGGTACGCACTATCGTTCAAAGTGCTTCATTGTGCCTTAGCGAGGCAGGGATGATCATGTTGAATAAGGCACCGAATACTCGATTACTCTGGAGTTTAAGCGCTGGCCATACCCTGTTATGCAAAAGTATCAACCAGCGCGTCGGGTGCGCGGTTGCGTGTGGCGGGCTGCTGCGCATCAGGGGAAGTTGCATTATGGCCATTGCCGGCTGCTGCGGTTTGGCCACGACTGCCGCTTGATGACTCACCAAAAGACTGCCCTTGCTGCCCCTGATCGTTCACGCTGGTTTGGCCTAGCGAAATACCAGCCTGTTCCAGCAACTGCTGTAACTGTGGCAAGGCGTTTTCTACTGTCTGGCGTACTGCCGCATGCGGCGACGTGAAAATGGCATGGGCGGTGTTGTCGCTGATGTTGATGGTGATGCGCAGTGGCCCGAGCTCGGGCGGATCAAGGCGCAGTTCTGCTGTGTGTGGCATGTTCTGGCCGCCCTGAGCCAGAGAAATGAATTGGCGGCCGAAATCGGAGGCCCATTGCGGATTTTGCAGGGGCGTTGCAATAGCAGGTGTAGCGGCTGGCGTGCTAACACTGAAAGCCGTAGCCATGCTGCCTGCCTGCTGTGCCGTGTGAGCGGCGGCAAGACCGCTGGCGGCTGAACTGGCCTGTGCGGTGCCGATATCGATTTGGGCGGTATTTGGCATGCCGGCTTTGTCGGCCAGGCTGGCGGTAGCGCTGGACAATGCCACGCTAGGCCTGCCCAGGCTGGCGCTGCCGGTGCGGGCTTGGTCTTGCACATCAGCCAGAATGGGCCTGGCGCTGGCGCTGGCGTTAAGGCCAGGTTTGCGCGCGTTATTGAGTTCCGTTTGATGCGGTGCCGCGGCGGCCAGTACCGGGGTGAATCCCGCTGGCAAGGGCGCAGCTTTGGCCAAGCCGGGCTGCCTGGTGTCGAGGGTGGCTGGTGTGGTTTGCTGCAATAAGGCGTGTTGCGAGGTGTTGGGCACAACGTTGGCCGCATGTGTTGTTGCAGCAGGCCTGATGGCCGCGCTGAGCGGCAATTCGTGGTCTGCTTGGGTGATGACATTGGCGGCCAGGCTGGCCTGCGCCGTGCTAGCCGCAACGGGCTGGCGAGCCGCGGCTGGCTGGCGGGCAGCCATGGCCAGTGCGGCTTCGGATGCAATATTCAGCGCAATCTGCGGCAGGCTCAGGCCATGTTCCCCGGCCAGTTGGGCCAGTTCAGCATCGGTGTTTTCAGTGACCTCGGATAGAGGATCGCTGCGTTCATCGTGGTGGGCAACATCGGTTTTAGCCGGCACTTGCGCCGATGCACCGGCTTCTGGCGCTGGGCTGGGTGTTTGCTGGCTGGTTAATACGGATGAAAAGCTGGGGTTGGTGGTGTCGGGTGCATCGTGGCCACCGGCAGGCGGGACATTTTTATTGCTGGGCGCAACCGGCAAGACAGAAGAAATCATAGAAGTGGTCATGGCTGGCCCTGATTAATGTGAGTAGTGCGCCCGGCGATACAGGCTTGCCGAGATTTCATCGCTGGCGAGCTGCTCGCTGCGATTGTTGCGCATTAGCTGGGTGTGTGCCTGGCGGGCTTGCAAGGCTTCAAACGAATTGAGCCGACGTTTTTCAGTGAACCACTGCTGGCGACCTTGCTCGATTTGGGAGTCCATATTAGCAACTACCTTATTTTGCTGTGTAATGGCTTCATCCAAAGTCGCGATAAACTGCCTGAAATTATGATAGTTTGATGCTGAAAGCCCATTTTCAGTGGCTTTCAGCAGGCGTTCTGCGTAATCCTGGCGGTAAACGTGCAAGGTGGATAGCTGGCTTTCAGCATTATTGCGCTCGGTGGTCAATTGCGCAAGCAACTGGCCGATCTTGTCGGCGCCGTCTTTGGTCAGTTCTATCAGGGTGTGCAATGACGACGCGCTAGCCATGATTCATTCCTTGAAGAGATTGCTCTTGGTGCTGCACCTTTGGCCGAAACAGAGTCTGCAGTTCGCTGGTGGCCGATTCATAATCAACATGCATGTCTATGCCTTGTTGCAAATAGACTTCAAGCCATGGGTATTTTTCTATGGCTTCATCGATTTGAGGATCGTTGCCCGGCGTATATGCGCCTACGGCGATCAAGTCGTGGTTACGCTGATAACGCGACAGCATTTTCTTGAACTTGTGCACCAGGGTAAATTGTTCGCCGGGTACGATGGCCGACATGACACGTGAAATCGAGGCTTCGATATCGATGGCCGGGTAATGGCCCGATTCAGCCAGACTGCGTGACAGCACAATGTGGCCGTCGAGAATGGCGCGTGCGGAATCGGCAATGGGGTCTTGTTGGTCGTCGCCTTCGGTCAGCACGGTGTAAAACGCGGTAATCGAGCCTGCTGGCCTGCCGTCTACCGGCTCGCCATTGCCAGCGCGCTCGACCAACGCAGGCAGTTTGGCAAATACGGAAGGGGGATAACCTTTGGTGGCGGGCGGTTCGCCTATCGCCAGTGCGATTTCGCGCTGAGCCATTGCATAGCGCGTAAGCGAGTCCATGATCAGCAACACATGCTTGCCTTGGTCGCGGAAATGTTCGGCCAGTTTGGTTGCGTAGACTGCGGCCTGCAAGCGCAACAATGGCGATACATCGGCGGGCGCCGCCACGACTACCGAGCGTTTCAAGCCTTCGGGGCCCAGGTTGTGTTCAATGAATTCCTTGACTTCGCGCCCACGTTCGCCGATCAGGCCCACCACGATGACGTCGGCCTTGGTGTAGCGGGCCATCATGCCCAGCAGTACGCTTTTACCTACGCCCGAGCCGGCAAATAAACCCATGCGCTGGCCGCGCCCTACGGTAAGCAGGCCGTTGATGGCGCGCACGCCTACGTCGAGCACGGTATCGATAGGTGCGCGCGATAGGGGATTGATGATTTTCGCGCCTAAGGGGGCTGAGCTGACGTCGCCCAGCGGACCCAGATCGTCTAGGGGATTGCCCGCGCCATCCAGGACGCGGCCCAGCAAGGCATCGCTAACCGGCAAGCGGCGCGATAAGGTAGGCGGCCCTTGTCGGCCTAGTGCATGCAAAGGAAGTGAAATAGGGCGCTGCATGCCCGCTTCCATGGGAATGACTCTGGCGCCGGGCGGCAGGCCTGCAATATCGCCTTGTGGCATCAGGTAAAGGGTGTCGTCGTGAAAGCCGACCACTTCGGCGTCGGCCCAGTAGTCTTGGCCGGCGGATATTTCTATTTTGCAAGCAGCGCCCACGGCCAGGCGTAAGCCAGTGGCTTCGAGCACCAGGCCGGTAGCCCGTGTGATGCGACCGCTGGCATGCCAGGATTCGACTCCGGCCACGCGCCTTTCACCAGCTTCAAGCTGGGCTAGCCAGCGAGCGGTGGGAGTGGTGAGTGGTTCGGTCGTCTTGGGCATCAGGCGGATTTGCTGTTTGAATCGTTGTGGCCGAGTACCGAAACAACGCGTTGCCAGCGTGTTTGCAAGGTGGCGTCGATATCGCCCAGTACGGTTTTGGCCAGGCAGCCACCACGTTCTATGGTTGGGTCGGACACCAGCCGCCAGTGGCTGGCGCCAATATCATGCTGCAGATACTGATCGATCAAGTCCAGGTCGGCGGGGTTGACGCGCAGTTTGAGCATGGTGTCTTTGCCGCTGTCCATATTCACGATGTCGCGCACCAGGTCAAGTATTTTTTCGGGGTGAGTGTCCAGGGTGCTGCGCAGCACTTGTTCGGCGATACGAATGGCCAGCGAAATCATGGCCTGGCCCATTTCGTTTTCTAGGGTATAGAAAGAATCGGCGCAACTGCTTGCCAGCGTTTGCAATTGAGCAAGTTCCTGTTGTGCGAGTTCGCGCCCCGCGAGGTGGCCAGCCTGGAAACCAGCTTGATAGCCTTCGTCGTGGCCGGCGATGCGACCCTCTTTGATACCGGCTTCGCGGCCTTGAGTATGGCCTGCGGCATAGCCTTCCGCATGGCCGCTTAGCTGGGCGGTTTCGCGCAGACGCTTGATTTCAGCATAGATATCGGCTGGCTTGGGCAAAGCTTGGGTTTCGACCTTGGGCACGGCGGCAGCCGGTGGGGTGTCGAAGGATGACATTTCCCAGCGCTGCCACGTTTCAGCTTCCTGGTAGTAGCCAATGTGCTTGTTAGACATACTCATCGTTTCCAAGGCCGCCCAGGGTAAATTGGCCGGCCTCGGCCAGTTTGCGGGCTACCTGAACAATATTTTTCTGTTCTTCCTCGACTTTGGACATGCGTACCGGCCCTTGGGCATCGAGGTCGTCGCGCAGCATTTCGGCGGCGCGGTTCGACATGTTTTTGAAGAATTTCTCGCGTAGCTCTTCGGGTGCGCCTTTAAGGGCGATAGTGAGGGCGGTGGTGTCGATTTCCTTGAGGATGAGCTGGATGGCGGTGTCTTCGACATCGGCCAGGTTTTCGAAGACGAACATTTCGTCGACGATACGCTGGGCCAGGTCGGCGTCGAGTTCACGCAGGCTGGAAACCACGGCTTCTTCTTCTGTCGTGGTCATGAAGTTCAGTATTTCGGCAGCCGTGCGCACTCCGCCCATTTTGCTGCGTTTGGCGCCCTGGCCCGACAACATGCCATTGAGCACATCGGTGAGCTCTTGGAGGGCGGCCGGCTGCACGCCGCCAAAGGTGGCAATACGAAGCATGACATCGTTGCGCAGGCGCTCGTTCAGCAAGGCCAGTACGCTGGATGCGCGGTCACGTTCCAGGTGCACCAATATGGTCGCGATGATTTGAGGGTGCTCGTCGGCGATGAGTTCAGCCACACTGCTGGCTTCCAGCCAGTTCAGCGCATCGATACCGTTAGAATTGTCGCCGGCATCCAGGATGTCTTCGATGAGGCCGGCCGCACGGTCATTGCCCAAGGCCTTGTTCAGCACCGAGCGTATGTAGTCGTCGGAACCCAGGGTGACGGCCATGAATTGGTCGGCTTCATGACGGAACTCTTCAAGTACGGTATCAACATCGGCGCGGGTAACCTGCTTCAGGTTGGCCATGGCCAAACCCACCATCTGGACTTCGCGCGCGCTGAGGTACTTGAATACTTCGGCTGCGGCGTCTTCGCCCAGGGACATCATGAGGATCGCGCAGCGATCCAGATTGGGATCAACGATTGCCATCTTTCTTTTCCATCCATGAACGCAGCACCATAGCGACGGCGCGAGGGTCTTTTTCGGCCATGGTACGGGCCGTGTTCATATTGTCTTCATAGCGGGAGATTTCAGCGGCGCGTCGTTCTGCCGCTTCCATTTGTTCGCGGTTGCTGGCAATTTCGGCGGCCTCGGCCTCGCTTTCTTCCTTGGCCAGGGCTGCAGTTTGCATCATGGGCTGAACCAGCTTGCGCCACACGAATATGACCAGCAGTGCGATAAGCAGATACTTTGCCAACTGCATCGCGTAATCGAGATAGACCGGGTTTTCCCAGATAGGCGGGGAGTCGGGAGCTTCTTCGTTGAAGGCGCTGTTGACTACGCTGAGGGTATCGCCGCGTTCGGCTGAGTAGCCCATGGCCTGTTTGACCAGATCGTTAAGCTTTTCGAGTTCGTCAGGGGGCAGGGCATCAAGCTTGCCATCGGTGCTGCGATAGTTGACGACAACCGCCACTGACAAGCGCTGCAGCCTGCCGAGTGGATCTTTGACGTGGCTGATGGTGCGGTCGACTTCGTAGTTGATGGTGGCGTCGTTGCGGCTATTGCCTGTGCCTTGCAGCACGCCATTGTTGCTGGCCAGTATTGCACCCTGGTTGTTGGGCGCATTGTTGGCGCCAGGGTTTGCGGCGTTCGGGTTGGCGTTGGGTGCGGCCGGCGGCTCGATGATGGGAGCCGTGGCGTTAATGGGGGGCTGGTTAGTGAGTGCGCCAGGCACGCCTTCCGGGGGCAGTATGTTGCCTTGCAAGGAGGCGCTGGTTTGTTCGCTGCGCACCGCCGCTTCGCCTGGATTCTGGTTGGGGCGATAAACTTCGGAGGTTTGTTCCCGTTGTGAAAAATCGACCTCGGCGCTGACTTGCGCGCGCACATTGCCCGGCCCGACCAGGGGGTTGAGCAAAGTCAGGATGCGCTGCACAGTACGCGATTCAATGTCGTTGACCAGGTTGCGTCGTGTGTTGTCGGCGCCAGCTTCGCCCGTGGGCGAGGTGAGCAGCCGACCGTTCTGGTCTACTACCGATACCTTGTCGGCAGCCAGGTTGGGCACGCTGGACGATACGAGCCAGGTAATGGCGGCAACTTGGGCTTCGCTCAGGCTGCGGCCGGGATAGAGGGTGAGCAGCACCGAGGCGGTGGGTGCTTGCCGGTCGCGTACAAATAAGGATTCGCGTGGTATCGCCAGGTGCAGCCGGGCGCTTTGTACCGCGTGCAAGGCCTGGATGGAGCTGACGATTTCGCCTTCCAGGGCGCGCTGGTAGTTGATTTGCTCGGTGAACTGACTGGCGCCGAAACGGGTTTTGTCGAGCAGTTCGAAACCGGCCTCGCCACTACGTGGCAGCCCTTGCTGGGCCAGTTGCAGGCGCGCTTCGTGGACCTTGTCCGATGGCACCAGTATGGCATTACCCGTAGCTGCCAACTGATAGGGCACATTCATTTGCGTCAGTGCGGCAACGATGGCGCCGCCATCGCGGTCTTCTAGATTGGAAAACAGGACTTTATAGTCAGGGGCCCGGGTCCAGAGCAACAGCACGGCAACCACGGCAACCACGGCGGCTGCAAGGCCCAGTTGCAGGGGCTTGGGCAGTGTGCCAAGTTTTGCTAGTGCCGGAAAGCGGGCCAATAAAGCAGCCGATTGGCTCATTGACGACCTCTGACGCTGTGATGGTTCTGGCTTGGCGAGAACGTCGAGCTGGTGGTTGGCAAGGTGTACATGCGGCGAAACAAAAATAAGGGAGTATGAATTATTGCGTATAACGCCATATAGACAAGCGTTGAAAAACGCTGCTTTTGGGTGTCATTTAGCTCTTATGGAGCAGGCCGTGCATAAAAAACACAGCCGCCAGCCTTCAGGCATTTCCAGAGCGATGACTATAGCCGTGCGGGGGTGGAGTGTTATCGCGGGAAAAGACGGGTGTTTTGGTGCTTGATGGGCCGGTTGCCCTTGCGTGATATTGGGTACATTGGGCAGGCGTGAGAGTTTCACGTACTAGGGTTCTATATAATATGGCTATACAAAATTTATCTGCAATTGAAAACATGCTGGCCCAGATGCGTGCCGTCGCCGAAGCGGCTTCGTTGCCATCGGTGCGTACAGGCGCCACAGCCGATGTTGCCGGCGGGTTCGCCGCTGAATTGTCGCGTTCGCTAAAGAAGGTTTCCGATCTCCAAAACAGCTCAGCGGCGCAGGCCCGGGCTTTTCAGATGGGCGCGCCCGACATCGCGCTGAACGATGTCATGGTCAATATGCAAAAAGCCAGCATCGCCTTTCAGGCTACGGTGCAGGTGCGTAACCGCATGGTTGCCGCCTATCAGGAAATCGCCAGGATGGCGATATAGCTTGGTTGCAGGTCGGGTTGGTGCGCAACGCGTGATCCGACAAACAACATTGCAAGGGTATCATTGAACCCAGGCTTCAACGCGGTGCAGGTGCCTGCCGCAATAACTCTTCCCCTTTCCCACCTTCCAGCGCATACAGCCATGCCAACAATTCGGCGATGGCTACATACAATTGTGGTGGAATATGCGCATCCAGATCAATTTGCATCAGCAAACCCACCAGTTCTGGTGATTCGTGCACATATAAGTCGTTTTCCCTGGCGGTACGAATAATGGTTTCCGCCAGCGTCCCGTAACCCTTGGCAACGACGCGTGGCGCAGCGTCTTTGGCGTCGTAGGAAATGGCAACGGCGACGGATCGCCCGTCGTCGAGCGCATGCGGTTTCGTTGTCATGCGTCGGTAGCCTTGTCGTGGGTAGCGTTGGCGCTATCGTGCTCTGGGTAGAACGCTGCAGTGGGATTGTCGGGGATTTGCTGGCCACCGCCAGCCGCTTCCCAGGCATTGCGGGAAACCGATAACTGGCTTAGCTGCATGCCCAGTGCTGAATAGCGCTTGCGCAGCGCTTCAGTGTGGTCTTTCAGCAGGCTTGACGATTCTGGTGCGATCAGGTGCATGACCAGTTGCTGCCCGGCCAAAGTCAGGCGAGCCTGCACATTGCCCAGCGAGGGCAATTGAATGTTGATGCGCGTGGCCCATTGATCGGTTTCGGCGGAAAGCAGGGTGTCTTCCCGAGACGGTTCGCGGCGACTGACTTCCCATTCCATAGGGGCATCGGGCCATGCCTCGCCGCGCCACGCAAAGGTTTGGTTTGCCAGTACTTCAAGTTGCTGGCGCACCAGTTGATGGGTTTGCGGATCGAGGCCGGGTACAGGGACGGGTGTATTGGGTGCGGCTGGCGCGGGTGCGTTCTGGCCGGCATGCATGGTTTCGCCTCGGGAGGCTTGGGCAGATGCAGCGCTTGCGTTATTTGAGCCAGGCTGGCCAGGCGTGCTGGCTGGCTGTTGAGTCGTTGTTGTTGCTGCGTTTTTGCCGCTGCCTGGCGCCCCTTCGGGCGCGCCGCGCCCTGCCTGGGCTTGCGGTTCTTGTTCCAGCTGGGCCGGGGTTTGCTTGCCAAATGCCAGATTATGCAGATGGGATTCGTAGAACATGCCACTGCGCTGCAGGGTGTGGGCCAAGGCCTGGGCGAGTTGAGCCGGTACAGAGCTAGTTGCTTGCCCTGTTGCTGTGGCGGCAGCCGTTGCCCCGAGAGGGCCCGCCGCGCCACTTGCGGACGGCGCTGCTACTATGCCTGGGCCGCGATTCAGTGTGGCAGTGGTTTCTGCGCGTGCGATATTGCCGCCAGTGGCTGGCGCATTCCCGGGGTTGCTGTTGGCGCTACGCGGATTGGCGGTAAGCAAAGGGGTTTTCCCTTGCACGGCAGCCGCCTGATCGGGGAAGTTGGCCAGCAATGCCAGTATGGTTCTGGCCGCATGGCCCAGACTGGTTGGGGCGGACTGAGTTGTGCTGGTGCTTGGAGCGCTGCGCGCTGCCAGGATTTCGGCGGCGCGGGCATCGATACGGGCACGATTGATGGCCTCTTTGGTGTGTTGCCCGGTTTGTGCCGTGGCTCGGTCCACACCTTCGCGCGTTTGGCGATGTGTTTCGTTTTTGGCCGCATCGGTGCGATCGGGGCTGCCTGGCTGGGTTACCGCATCGGGGCGCGCGCCGGAAACTACATTGGCTTGCTGCGATAGGGTGGTGCCTAGAACAGAGTCGAGGCGGTGCACCAGAAGAGTGCCCAGAGCTGATGGGCCGCCTATGCTCATGGTTACGAAATGGTGCGCGAATAGGTGTGCAGTATGGTTTGCTGGCGCTTCATGTTGCCCAGCAATGCACCCAGGCGGTCAAGTTCAGGCCGGGCCAGCATGCGTATGCTGGCGTCGTCGTCGAGTATCTTGATGAGCAGGCCTCGGCGCGCCTCGCGGTCTTCGTTGCTTAGCGTTCCGTTGACGCGCAAGGATTCAACCGCGTCTTGATATTCTTCACCCAAGGCGACGACCTTGTCCCAATTGTTGATGCGCGCTTCATCCAGCATACGGCCAGAGATGCGGGCGATGGTTTCGTATTGGCGCAAAATGGATGGCGTATGGCTCATAGGTAAAATAAGTGGGTAGGTCTGGGCAACTTGATGCTGCCATAAAATGCCGGTACAGCAACGACATGAATACAAGTGTAGGGTAGCTTGGGAGCAAACGCTATAGCGCTAATTGCCTGGGTTGTTTACCCAACGTTCAGTTCTGTTCGAATGGGGTCAGTGGCTTCGCGCCAGGCGCTGCCCAGGTTAAGCAGTAGTTGCTCGGCCAGGGCCAGTTTTTCGAGATCATTGTGCAAATTGGCCAATAACAGATTACTTATGATCAGTTCATAGCTGGCAACCAAATTGGTGGCCAGTTCACCGCCCGACTTTCGATCAACGCTGGCCTTCAGGCCGGAATCAACAATATCGATGGCTTTTGATATGGCCATGCCGCGGCCTTCGGTATTGTTGTGTTCCATGTGCAGCCTGGCTTTCAGTATGGCCGCTTGCGCGCCATTGAATAGCAGCGTGATCAGGCGTTCAGGGCTGGCGCTTAATACTTCAGTTTCCAGGCCTATGTTGGCATAGGCATGGATGGAGTGTTGGCTTCTAGGCCCTCGGGCAGGTGAGTAGGTCATTACTTGTTATTGGATGACATATTGCCCAGCATGGAAAGTTGCTGAGTCAGGTAGTTGCTGATGGAGCCCATTTGCGCAACCATCGAGTCCATTGCCGAAAATTGCCTGCGATACTGTTCCATTTTGGCATCGATACGGCCAGCGGTTGCTTCGTATTGCTTGCCTAGGTCTGCGATCATTTTCTCCATGCCGTCGGTGGCTACTTTGATGCTGCCATCGCTTTTTATGAAGCTGTCTGCAACGGTGGCCAGCCTTTTGCTGATGCCGTTTTCGCCGCTGAACAACTTTTCTACGTCGACCATATGGTCTTTCAGGGCGGCGTCGAGTTTTTTATCGTCTACAGCAAGGTGGCCTGTTTTGGGATCGAGGTTAACGCCCAACTGGGATAAAGTGCGTATGGGGCCAGAGCCGCTGGATATATTCAGGGCGTTGTGTATTTGGCTTTGTACGTTGCGCACCAGACTGTCGCCCGATAGTGCGCCTGTTTTGGTCTGGTCTTTGACGTCGAAGGTGGTTTGCGCCTTGATGATGTCTTGCAGCGTGTTGTAGGCATCGACAAAGTGCTTGATGGCTTTCGATGTAACGGCGTCATCGCGGGTAACGGAAAGAGAATCAGGTGTGTTGGCGGTATTCGTTTTCGTCAGGGTGAGCGTTACGCCTTCAATGGCGTTTTCAATGGTATTGTTCTGGCTGGTGACTACTATGCCATTGATCAGGACTTTGGCGTTTTCAGCGACTTTTTCTGTTAGCGCTGTGCTGCTGCCATCTTGGTTGAAGCCTATGGTGTTTTGCAGTTCGGCAACATCTGTGCCTGCATCGCCGCCGCTAACAGTAATGCTTTCAACAGACGCTTCGGTGCCGGTGCCTTTTGCGGTCAGCAACAGATACGACTTGCTGCCGTCGTTGATCAGGGTGGCGCTGACGCCCATGCTGGAATCGCTATTAATAGCTTTGGCTATGCCTTCAAGCGAGGTTTCGTTCGCATTCAGGTTGAGCGTCTTGGCTTCCTGGCCGGCGATTTTGATTTCAATTTCAACCGTACCCGACGCAAGGGGTGCGGTACGGCTATCAAGCCCGGCACTGGTCAGGGTTTGCTGTGTGGCTAGTTTCTGGACTTCAACACTGTATTGGCCGGCTACTGCCTTACTGCTTGCGCTGGCAGTAAATGCTTCGCCATTGACGGCGGTTTTAAGCGCGCCAAAAGTATTTGCAGTACCAAGGGCGTCAGAGGCTTTTTTAACTGTCTCGATAGCTGCTTTGACTGTGTTGTAACCTGAAAAGCGATTTTGGACTGTTTGTTTCCGGCCTTCAAGAAGGCTTAGGGAAATGTTTTCGCTTTTGCGCAGGTCTTCGAGTAGCTTGTCGAGAGGCAGGCCTGAACCGACACCAATATTTGAAATAGCCATAATAAACTCCGTATTCGGGTATTGTGCTGCAATTTAAGTGAATTCAATGCGTGTGATAAAGGGTAGAAGGCTCTGTTCTTTGGCCGTTTACCCATGGCCCGCCTTAAGACACAGTGGTCAGACCTTGGTGTCTATCATTTTTCCCTGTAGCTGTACTATCATTTTGGCGACGCGCAGGACGGCATCGCTGGGTACGGTGCGCAACACTTCGCCAGTAGCACTGTCAATAATGGACACTACAACCCGCTTGGCTTCGGGGTTGATTTCAAAGCGCATGCCGGTGGCCCAGGCTTCCATGCTGTTGTTGACCTGTTCCAGGGCCTGGTCTATGGGGTTGCTGATATCGTTGGTGTCGTCTTTGCGCTGTTTGGATGCGGTGCTGGAGCTGCCGGTGTTTAACGCCTTATTGGGGGCCGTAACTGTTACCGCTGGTTCGGGGATGGATTCCGGGCGCAGCAAGTCAGTGGCAGCCGGAACGTATTGCGTAGTCCCGGCGTTTGCGCCTATAGGGTTAACCATTGTGTGGCTCCTGAAAGTTTTTCTTGGATTTATTGCTTATTACTTGAATTTGCCCAGTGTTTTGCACTATGCGCCTTCCCATGCGTGATTAACGGCAGCATCTCGCCAAGCTTTAGCCCTGCTGTTTACCCTAATATGTAGAACAGGCAATAAAATGCCCTCTTGATCTTCGCACCGCTGTCTGTGGAACTGGTCATAATGACCAGATCGTATGTTTGTTTTCGCTATCCTGCATGTCTAGTTCCGAAGATCGTATTGTTGGGCAGTACGCTCCCATGGTTCGCCGTCTGGCCTTGCAGCTTGTTGCCAAGCTGCCCGCCAGCGTCGAGCTCGATGACCTGATGCAGGCTGGCATGATGGGTTTGCTTGATGCCGTGCGTCGTTATAAGCAAACCGCTGAAGCCCAGTTCGAAACCTATGCCGTTACCCGTATACGCGGTTCCATGCTAGATGAACTGCGTAGCCAAGACTGGTTGCCGCGCAGTGTGCGCAGTAAAGCCAAAAGCATAGAGCAGGCCATACACCAGCTTAATCAGCGCTTGTTGCGCCAGGCCACCGAAGCTGAAATCGCCGAAGAGATGGACATCACGCTGCCGATGTACCAGGAATTACTGGAAGAAGCCCGTGGCGTGCAAATTATTCACTACGAAGACTTGTCACGTAATAGCGACGACGCCGCCCACCCGTTGGACCGCGTCCACAGCCAACATGCCAACGACGAGCAAAGCTGCTGGGCCAACCCACTGAATCAACTGGTATCGCAAGGTTTGCGCAAAGCCCTGATTGCCGCCATAAAAACCTTGCCCGAACGCGAGCAATTATTGCTGTCGCTGCAGTTCGAGCAAGACCTGAATCAAAAGGAAATTGGCGTCGTCATGGGGGTTACCGAGGGCAGGGTATCGCAATTACGTTCCCAAGCCGTAGCTCGCATACGCGCCACCCTGGCACAAGAAAACTGGCAAGAAAGCCCCGACGAAGCCGAATACCAAACCCTGCTGTAGAACCCAGTAACGCAGGTCGAGCTAGTGCCGCCAAGCGTGTAATCCAGCGCTGACCGAGCAGAAAAAGTACGACGCATCGTCAGCGCTCAGCAACAACACTTCGCGATTTATTTCATATTTTTGGTAGCTTTTATTTGCAATAAGTTAAAGGTATATATAATGTACATCTTTAGTCGAGCTAGCAAAAATCATCAATAAGCAGGGGTTACTGTGGATATCGAGCGCTTTAAACATCAGCATGTAGAAATACTTGACGGCATCGCCAAGTTGCGCAGGCTTGCACATGCCGGCATAAAAGAAAATGCACATGAAATTGCCCAAGCCATTGCCAGCCTGAGCAATATCGTCAAGCTGCACCTGGCTATTGAAGACCGCATACTGTATCCGGCGCTGCAAAGTGGCAGTAATGCACGCCTGGCCGCTATGGGCAAGGCCTATCAGGAAGACATGCAAGGTATTGCTTCTGGGTATATTGCTTTTTCCCGCCACTGGAGCACCGCCACCGCCATTGCCGAAAAAGCCGAGCAATTCCGTGCCGAAGCCAATACCGTGCTTAAAACCGTATATTCGCGCATGCAAAAAGAAAACACCGAGTTTTATCCGGCAATTGAGGCCTTGTAGGTCAGGTCACTGCTCCTGTGATTGTCAGCGACGTTGTCTGGTTCTAGTGATGTCCGACCTACAGGCCCAAGGGTTTTCAGGCCAACGCGGTGTCGTCGTTGATTTGCACGGTTTCGTCGTTAAAAGACCGTGCCCCCCGGCGTAATAGCCGTTGGTAAAAATCTGGGGCCATGTCGGTAATGAAGACCTCGTATCCGTGGGGCTTGGCCGCAATGTATATCGCCTTGATCAGTTGTTTTCCCAGCCCTTGTCCTTTCAGGGCGCCCGGTATGCTGATATTGGAGATTTGCACCTGCTTTAGTTCATGGTCTATGTCTATGCGCAATAGTGCGGCCTGGGCATCGCTGTTGTTTTGCAGTATCTTGATTTCGACCAGCCCTGCTTGCGCATGGTAATGATGGCCGTTGAGCTTTTCCAGGTACGGTGCAAGCAGGGGCTTGATAGCCTCGGTAATTTCATTTTCCAGTACGGTCATGGTGTTTTTCATCCTTATGCTCAGGTATAGCGTAGTGCGGGGGAATTGGTCAGCTCAAGTCAATGGCTAGCGATAAAAACCTTGGTTTCATGTGCTTGCCCCTTGAAGGTTAAAGGATTTGAATGATTAAAATGAATGATTGCAGCGCATGCGACAAAGCTTGGCGTTATGCTATCTGGCACCAGCATTGGTTTTCACAATAGAAAAAATCGCTGACACAGTCAAGAATAAAACCGGGGTGCTCGGGTTAACCCCAGCCGTATATTCAAAGGGATAAATTCATGAACAAAACGCATTCATCTCTCAATCGCATAGCTATTGTCGGCTGCGGTGTCATTGGCGCAAGTTGGGCAGCCTATTTCCTGGCCCAAGGCATGTCAGTGATGGCGAGTGATCCCGGTGAAAACGCGGAAAGCGAACTGTATCGTCTAGTGCAGTCTTTCTGGCCAGCGCTGCAGCAGCAAGGGTTGAAGCCAGGCGCCTCGCTCGACAAGCTGACATTCGCCAAAAATATACAAGAAGCAGTGCGTGGGGCGCAGTTCGTGCAAGAAAATGGCCCCGAACGGCTTGACATCAAGCATGCCATCATTGCTGAAATCGAGGCCGCCGCCGACCCCGCCACTTTGATTGCATCCAGTTCGTCTGGTTTATTGATTAGCCAAATACAGCAAGGGGCTATGCATCCCGAACGCATTGTACTGGGGCACCCCTTTAACCCGCCTCATCTGATACCGCTGGTAGAGGTGGTAGGTGGTGAGCAAACCTCGCCTGACACGGTGCAGCGGGCCATGGATTTTTATCGTGACATCGGGAAGAAGCCTATACATATACAGGTAGAGATTGCAGGCCATGTTGCCAATCGCCTGCAGGCGGCGCTATGGAAGGAAGCGGTGTACCTGGTCGACCAGGGTGTGGTGTCAGTAGCCGATCTGGATGTCGCAATTTCTCATGGTCCCGGTTTGCGCTGGGCCTTGCTGGGTCCGTTTTTGAACCTGCATTTTTCGGGCGGAGTAGGGGGCATAGAACATTTTCTTGAGCATCTGGGCCCCCCCATAGAAGACTGGTGGGCCGATCTGGGGCATGCCCCGCTTACTGCTCGTACCCAAGAGAAAATTGTGGAAGGCGTAAGGGAAGAACTGACATCCTATGACGAAGCGGCATTGCTCAAAAAACGTGACACCTTACTGATAGCGCTGCTGGATGCCAAGAAACAAGTGGGGGATTTGCCCTAGTGAACAAGAAACTGGTTGCGGCTGCGGTAGGCATATTGCTGGTGGGTGCGGGGGCATTGATTTATAGCAGCATGAGCGGCTCGGCCTCTGGTTTTATCGATCCATCCGATCAGCGCCTGGTCATGCAGGGAAGGGCGGTCTATGTTAATTACTGTGCGTCGTGCCATGGGGCTGAGCTGCAAGGCCAGCCCGATTGGCGCATGCGTTTGCCCAGTGGCCGCCTGCCGGCGCCTCCTCACGATAAAACAGGCCATACTTGGCATCATCCCGACGCCTTGTTGATAGACATGGTGAAAAATAGTCTGGTTCCCGGGAAAACGGCTCCGCGTGGCTACGAAACCGACATGCCTGCCTATGCTGAAGTGTTAAGCGATGCTGAAATTATTGCGGTGCTGGCGTATATAAAAAGCAGTTGGCCAGAAAAAGTGCTGGAAATGCAAAAAGAAGTGACGCTGAGGCAAAGCAAAAAGTGATGCTGCAGCAAAGAAGGAAGGGGCGCTGGCGGATGTATAAGCCGGATTAGGCGCAATGGCACTTACTTAAGGTTTTCGTAGGTCGGATTAGCGCCGCCAGGCGCGTAATCCGACAAAACGCGGCTATTGCCAGCCGCTGCTGCGTTAAGGTTAAACCACTAGATTAAGCCTGGTTTCTTAAAGGCTGTGTTTGGATTTAACCCACTGATATAACGGTGGCTTTTTCTCTGTGAACTGTGCTACGGCAGTTTTGTGGAACTCGGTAGAGCGCGCTACCCCTTGCCCTGTCGCTTCTATTTCAAGCATGGTGTTCAGATCACTGTTTAGTGATGCATTGAGTGCTTTCTTGGTAATGCTTAATGCGGTCAGAGGCAGTTGACTCATGCTCAGTGCCAGCTCTTGGGCTCGTTGCCTGATATGTTCTTCGGGCTGTATTTCAAACACCATGCCCATGGACTTGGCTTCTTCGGCGTCGAACTCTCGTGTCGAGAACGCAAGTTCTTTTGCGCGTTGCAGGCCAACGATTCTGGGGAGGGTATAGAAAATGCCACAGTCGGGCACGATGCCCAATTTAAGAAAGGAAAGGCAAAAGCGTGCGCGTGGGGATGCCAGAATCAGATCGGCAGCCAACGCGAAGCCAACGCCTGCGCCGTAAGCAGGGCCGTCCACCACGGCGATTACCGGCCTATCTAGCGTGAGCAAGTCGCTGATAACACCGTGCAGGCTGGCCATGCGTTCCCTGGATAGTTCGGCGCTGGCGTCGGCGTTCATGGTGCTGATATCGCCGCCCGCGCAAAATGAGCCCCCGGCTCCATCCAGGACGAGCACCTTGATTTGCCTGTCACGGCGGATGGCTGACACGACATCAGCCAGTTCCTGGCGCATGGTGGCATTAAGCGCATTCTTTTTTTCAGGACGATTCAAGGTAAGGGTGGCTACATGGTCCACCACGGAAAACTTGATGGTTTCCCATTCTTTGGCAATGTTGTTCAAGATGTCTCCTTGTCAGGGGTTATAAGTGTTGTAGCAATTGTGCCTGATTTTCTTGAGATAGGTAATTTTTGCTGGGCTTTTGGTCAGTTTAGCGAACAGGCTCAGTGTATTTTGATTCGACCTACAAAGTACCAGGCTTAGTTGCTATAGGGATAGGCAGGCCAATACAGCGATTGAAAACCTCGGTCAAGTGACTGTCATCGCCATAAAAAGAGGCAATATTGGCAAGTATCCATTCGTCGCGGTCGACTTTCCACCAACTGATTCCATAGCCGACATTAATGATCAGCCATTCGAACAGAATACGCTGGGCGCGGCCATTGCCTTCGCGAAAGGGATGTATAACGTTTAGGGTTCCATAGGCCTTGGCAACAGCGCCAACCAACACGTCGCGCGAATAGCCTTCAAGCCAGTTGGCGTCAGCCAGTTTATGGAATTCTTTTATCGCTTCTGGCTCTATGCGGTTGGGGATACAAAACTGTGTGTTCCCCTTGCTGATTTTTACGGTCCGGATTTCACCAGCCCAATCATAGATATCGGAAAACAGGCTGTGGTGTATATACCTGAGGGTGTCCAAGCCGTAAGGCGGCTCGTGAAAGTCCAGTTTCTGAGCGGCTTTATCGGAAAAATAGTGCTCGACCTCGTTAAGGTCGGCGTCGTTGCGCAGACCAAAGCGGTTTTTCAGAACATCGGTTCCCGGATAACAATCCGGATCCTGTTTTACGCCGTATTTGTCGAGGCTCAAGTTTTGAACTGGCGAATGGCTTCCAATGCGGCCTGGCTGGTGGGCTGTGGCCGGTCTGTGCCGTTCGTCGAGGTTTTGAAGCCTTCCAGGCGAAGGCTGGCTGCGTAATTGGACTGTCGGTGTTTAGCGAAATACGCCTTCTTTACTTCAAGACTCAGCTTGTCCACACTAGTCCCCCAAGCTTATCGTATGTTGAATTTGCATATCAGGCCATTATAACCGATCAGCTCGTATTTTATAGATTCGTAGGTCGGATTAGCGCCGTCAGGCGCGTAATCCAACGAACAACGCCACTACCACTTGTAAGTGGCGTAATCCGACACCAGCATCAAACCCCGCCCAGCCATAACCTGTTTCCCTGAACCAAAACAGGGTTGTCCTGCTAATCAGCCGTGTAACGCCCCGCTGGATAGACGACCCATGTTTCGTTGTCGTTTTCCCCGCCAGCCAGGAATGTACCTTTGGCCCCCGTAAACCGGCATTCGAAAATATTTGCTCCACGAAAGTCCGCAGCATCCAAGTTAGCGCCAAGAAAATCTGAGCCCCGCAAATAGGCACATCTAAGATCCGCTTCGCGCAGGTCTGCCTTGCAGAAGTTGCCGCGATAGACAGTCATGCCGGGAGCCATTGCTGGATCCGCATACAGGTGAAAAAATCTGGCTTGGGCAAGTTTCGCTTTCTCGAATGAAATTGCGTTATTTGCCCAAGAGCCTCCGATATAGCTGCCGCAAGCGTCCAGTTCGCTAAAGTCGAACGGAGGCAAAGCCTTAAGTTCAGCGCGGAGCCTGCTGTAAAGCAAGTCACTGAATTGGAAGCCCTGGAAATCGACGTCTTTTGTTCTAGCAGCTTTCGCCAGAGGTATCTTCTTTACTGCTGCCTCGCAGATAGCTGCATATTGTTTTTGGAATAGCTTGAGGCTCCAAGGGCGGTTGTAATCCGTACGCCAGCTTCCGTTTGCGAAATTAGCCCGTGCGAATTTAAGGAACAGCTTCTCGAAGTAGGCAATCTCCTGGAAGGAGTCATACCCATATTCTTTGGCTATGGTTTTGAGGCATGCCGTGTGCTTGACTCCCGAGCAGCAGTGGAAACCTGCCTTTGCCAAGCGGTCAAGTGCGGATGGGCATTTGTTGAGCGCGGATTGCTGTAGGCGCTTTGCTTCGGCTTTGAACATCAATAGCGAAGCAGTTGAGTGTGATTGGTGCATGGCCGTATCTCCTGGCCGGCATGCGCTCTAGTAACAGGTCGGCCACGATTTAGCCGTGAATTCGTTGAAAACTGCGGTGCTGTGCTTTACCAGGCTAGAGCATGTGCGCCTCCGCAATGGCGCTGGACAGCATCATCGTGGAAATGCATGTTTGAGTCAAGCAGCAAGCATAATTTGACCCCCATTACAGCACGTATTTCCCACAACAGACATTCCCTTGCACACCAGCTATTCCTCAACAGGGGCAATCCTTACAGTAAGCCTTTCATGCTTGGCTTTGTTAAGGACGCCCCGCCCATGGCTGCAGCCGCTACCCCGCCCGCCGATTTTGATAGCCCCTGGAAAGACGCGTTAAGCTTTTACTTCGAAGGCTTTTTGCAGTTGCTTGCCCCGTGGTTGCATCAGCAAATAGACTGGCGTCACCCGCCAGTATTCCTTGATAAGGAACTGCAGGCTTTGCGTCGAGGCGGGGGCAACGGCCGGCGCTACGTCGATAAGCTGGTCCGGGTGCACAGCAAAAGCCGTAAGCTGCTATATCTTCTTATCCATATCGAAATCCAGGGCGGGGTGATTA
Organism: Alcaligenaceae bacterium; assembly: GCA_013416445.1. Taxonomy (GTDB): domain Bacteria; phylum Pseudomonadota; class Gammaproteobacteria; order Burkholderiales; family Burkholderiaceae_B; genus Pollutimonas. The sequence continues at coordinate 183,975 of JACCER010000004.1, read as the reverse complement.
GCGCGGTATCGCTGGCTGAATTCAGCGAACGGATGTATGAATATTCCTATCGCATTCGCGATAACTTCCTGAAAAGAATAATAGGCAAAACGGGCGCAAGACAGCCCATAACTATCCATAGCCTGGGGGTGCTCACGCAAAGCACAGGGTCGGGCACGCACCTGGTGTACTCCGAGGGCAGCGCAGCCAGCACCAGTGTGCATTTTCGCTTTCCTGTCGTACACTTAGCCAACTGGCTGGCGTGTTGGAGCCAGCTAGAACAGCAAGCCGCAAGCAACCCTTTTGCCCTGGTAGTCATGGCGCAATTAAGCGCGCAGAAAACCCGTGGGCAAGGCATGCAGCGGCTGGCATCCAAAACGCAAATTACGCGATTAATGTACCGGTATCAATACACTGAACAAGATGTGGTGCAGGTGCTGCGCCTTATCGATTGGATGATGGCCCTGCCTGAAGAACTGGACGCTGATTTTGAACAGGCCGTGGCGCAAATGGAACAGGAGAACAGCGTGGCATATGTAACCAGCATAGAACGTCGAAGTGAAGCAAGGGGTGAAGCGAGAGGCGAGGCTAGGGGTGAAGCGAAGGGTGAAACCGGATTGCTCCTGCGTCAACTTATCCGTAAGTTCGGGCCACTGCCCGAAAGATTCCTGCAACGTATCCAGATAGCCACCCCTGCCCAACGGGAAACGTGGTCGTTGAATCTTTTGGATGCGACAACACTGGATGAGGTTTTTGGCGATTAAGCCGCTACGGTGGTGGGTTTTGAACCAAATTTCTTTTGATGCCGGTTTTTTGTCGGATTACGCCTACTCCGCGCTACGAAAACCTTAAGTTAGTGCCATGCGCTCTGGGTTAGTACTGCTTGGTGGCATCAATTCTTCGCACATGGTCACGAATCGCGCCGCTGCGGGAGATAAGGAATGGCCTCGGATTTTAATGGCTGCAATATCGCGCGCCATTGTTGGCGGCACAATACGCAAAACTTTCAGCGATGCGCTCTGCGGTGCAGCTACGCCTGGCAAGATGCCAACACCCAATCCCGCCTCGATCATGGCGATTACTGTGTTCACATGGGTGAACTCATAGCTTGGATCTAGCGAGAGGCCTTCCTTTTCTAAGGTAGCCTGTATGTGTCCCTGAAACTGTGATGCGCCCAAGGACAGCACGCGCATCTTGGATAATTCCTGCATCGAGATCGATGTTTTCGCAGCAGCATGGTGGCTTTCCGGTACAACTGCGACGTAGCTATCCTTGAACAGTAACTGACATTCGAATTCTTCCATGTGATCAGGCTCTGGGCCTATGCCGAAATCAACTTCGCGCCGACGCACAGCGTTCAGTAGTTCCGGCTGCGACACCTCGCGTACTTGTATGGTGATACCGGGGAAATCAGATGCAAATTGCATCAGTAGCGCCGGCAAACGGGTGCCGGCGACGGTGGGCACACAGGCGAAGGATAAATGCCCTTGCTGGATGTCAGCAACTTGCTGGATGTGTGCCAGCGCGCCTCTAATTTCAGCCATTGCCTTACGCGTACTGATTAGAAGTTGCTCCCCCTCTTGGGTCAGTACGACCTTGCGCGTGGTTCGCTGAAACAGGGCGACCCCAAGGCGCTCTTCCATTTGCTTGATTTGCATGCTGACGGCTGGTATCGAGAGGTGGATTTGACTTGCGGCCTTACGAAAGCTGGCATTCTCCGCGACCGCAAGGAACGTGGAGAGTGTCTTGAAATTAAGCTTCATGAATGGCCTGCTGAAGAGTCGTTCAGATTATTTGACTTGTCGCTATCCTGCTGCAATCTTAACATTGGCACTAACATAAACTAGGGAGTGTGCTGTGAGCAATATGATTCAATACAACGTCCGAGACAGCGTCGCTGAGATCCTGCTGGATAATCCACCAGTCAATGGCATCACCGACGAGATGCTGGACACACTGATGGCACGCCTCAAGCAGGCTGGCGATGACACAAATGTTCGTGCGATTATCATTGGCAGCGCTGTGCCAGGCCGTTTTTGTGGTGGTCTGGATCTGAAGAGTTTCCGTACCCGTTCACCTGCCGAAGTACACAGCATCGTCAACAAGCTGTATGTTCAACTTTCCGAGCTGCAAGCCAGCTTGCCTAAGCCGGTTATTGCGGCGATCACTGGCGCAGTCCGCGGTGGCGGCATGTCTATCGCAATTACCTGCGACATGATAGTAGCAGCCGACGATGCCAGCTTTGGCTACCCTGAGATGGAGATTGGCCTGCTGCCCTCGATCCACTATTACCATTTGCCACGGATCATTGGCCGGTATCGTACATTTGACCTGTTGTTCACGGGGCGCGTATTTGATACGCAGGAAGCCATGGCGCTGGGCCTGGTCAGCCGTAGTGCTCCGGAGGCAGAGGTGCTTGAGTGTGCACGTAAGCTTGCTGCGACTTTTGCCGGTAAATCCTCAGAACTCATGCGCCTGGGCAAAGCCACGTTTAGCCGCGCCACAGATAATGGTTATCGGCTGGGTGCCGCCAGCGCGGTCGATCTGATATCTACTGTGTTTGGTACTTCCGATTGTGCTGAAGGCCTGGGCGCTTTCGCAGAGAAACGTAAGCCGCAGTGGGGCGAAGCATGACTCCCTTTGCGGCCTTGCAGGGGCTGCGTGTATTGGACTTGTCGCGTGTATTGGCTGGGCCGATGGCCGCCCAGCTCCTTGCGGATCTAGGGGCTGATGTCATCAAGATCGAGCGCCCGGAGACGGGCGACGATACTCGTGAATGGGCGCCACCCATGATGGTGCCGACGCCAGTGTCGCCGCTGGAAGAGTCCGTCTATTTCTGGACCTGCAATCGTGGCAAACGCTCGGTGACGGCGAATATTGCTGTACCTCAGGACCAAGCCCTGATCACGCGCCTGGCGCAGGACGCGGACGTGGTGATTGAGAACTACAAAGTTGATACGCTCGCCCGCTACGGCTTGGATTACACCAGCCTGCAGACGATAAATCCGCGTTTGATCTATTGCTCGATCACGGGCTTTGGCCAGACGGGCCCTTATCGCCAGCGCCCCGGATACGATTCTATCGTTCAGGCGCTTGGGGGATTAATGAGCATTACTGGCAATGCTGATGATACGCCTGGTGGCGGGCCACGCAAGTCGGGCATAGCGGTTGCCGATCAGATGACTGCGTTATATTCGGTTGTTGGCATACTGGCGGCGCTGCAGGAGCGGCATGTGTCTGGCCTGGGCCAGCATATCGATATGTCTTTGCTGGATGTTCAGGTTGCAGCGCTTACCAACATTGGTATGAGTTACCTGGCTAGCGGAAAAGTGCCCAAGCGACTGGGCAACCAACTGAGCACCGTTTACCCCAGTGACAGTTTCCGATGTAGCGATGGCGATCTGATGCTGATTGTTGGCAACGACATGCAGTTTTCCAGGTTTTGCAAGGCCATGGGCTTGCAAGAGCTGGCAACTGATCCGCGTTTTGTACATAATGCCGACCGTTTGGCTAATTCGGCGCAGCTGGCGCCCCTGCTACGTACGGCCTTTTCGGGCCTGACGGTGGCTCAGTGCGAGGCTCGTCTATCTGAAGCTGGAGTGCCAGCGGCCCCCGTCAATGACATGGCCCAAGTGTTTGAAAACCCACAAGTAGTGGCTCGTGGGATGGTGCGGGACATCCCACGGGCTGATGGCACTACAGCCCGTGTATTGGGCAATCCGATCCGCATGTCGCGTTCAGGCTTGCGCGATGACCGTACGCCACCGCGCTTGGGTGAGCACACTTCCCAGGTCAGTGCGGATGGATGGGCAACGACGCGAGGTTAACGCAGTAGCACCAATATTCCTTAGGGCTTTATTGGTGCATACAGAACTGCGATCGTCGTCTCTTTACTGCGGCACAATCCCGGCCGCCTTAATTAAATCATGCCAGCGCGGCACATCTGTTTTCAATAGTTGAACCAAACCGCTCGTTGGAACAGGCATCACTTCGGTTGTGGCGGCAGCAAAGCCCTTTTTGACTTCAGGTGTATCTAGCACTTCCAGAAATGCCTTGTTTAGGCGTTCTACGATGGGTTGCGGAATTCCTGCAGGACCCACCACCGCAATAATGGTTTCGAGTGATGCGCCTGGAAGTGATTCGGATAAAACGGGTACATCGGGTGCGGCATTACTTCTTTTTGTTGCGGAAATGGCCAGCGCACGTAAACGGCCGCTGTTCATTTGCACTACGCCATTGCCGATATCAACGATAGCGACAGGAATCTGGCCGCCAGTCAAATCAGTCAAAGCTTGTGGGGTGCCGCGATAGTTTATTGGGGTAATGTTGCCGTGTGTTTCTTCAGTGAGCATAGCCAATACTACCTGCGCGCTGCCAGCACCGATGCCGATGTTGACCGGTTCGCCCTTGGCCTTGACTGCTGCAATCAAATCCTTGATGGACTTATAGGGTGAGTCGCTTTTCACCATAAACATCATGGATGTCGAAGCAATGCCCGAGATGGGTTCAAAGCTTTTTATAGGATCATATGGGAGATTCTTAAATAAGGCGTTTCCTGCAAACATTGAGCTTGACGCCAACAACAAGGTATAGCCGTCCGGCTCGCTTCGTGCCGCGTGCTGGGCACCTATGGTTCCCTGACCACCAGCGCGATTCAGGATCACAACAGCCTGGCCCAGGTTGTTTTGAAGCGCTTGCGCCAGAGGCCTTGCTATGTTGTCTGTGGCGCTGCCTGCAGGATATGGAACGACCAGTGTTATCGGCCGAGATGGGAAGTCTGTTGCATGGGACGACCATGCAAATGTCATGATCGCGCCAGCAACCGCGCAACGAATTAAATTCCTGGCCGCTCGTTTTACTTGTCTCATTGTTGTCCTGTCTGGGGAGGTTGCCCATGCAATGGGTATTATTTAGCTTACTTTGACCGCCTCGTGGGAACAATTGACATTACCTGAGCTATTGTTAATGTGTTTTGAATAATGCTATCCAGTATTTTGGGCTGACTTTTGATGCCATCAAGCCATGATGGTTGGGCTGCCAACGTCAAAGCCATGCTTGTATTCCCTTTTTAAAATTAATCGCAGCGGGCGCTCATGCCGCCATCTATGACCAGTTCGGTTCCTGTGATAAATCGGGCCTCATCTGAAGCCAAAAATAAAACTGCATTGGCTGTGTCGGTGCCGTCGCCCATGAAGGGGAGGGGGATGCGCTTCTGCCGCGTTTGCAATAAGGCTTCGACGTCGCCACTTGTTTGCTGCTTTGCTAAAAACGCATCAACCAGCGGCGTATGCAATTGGCCGGGCAAGACAGTGTTAATGCGAATACCTTGTTTCCCGAACTCGACGGCGGCAACTTTTCCGTACTGGATCACGCCGGCCTTTGCAGCGGCATAGCCAATTTGGGCAGCGCCAGTCCAGCGGATGCCTGAAGTCGAAGAGACGTTGACAATTGCGCCGTACCCTTGTTTTTCCATCACGGGAAGAACTTGTTTGCACGTGATGAAAACGGATGAAAGATTGATATCAAGTTGTTTGTGCCAGTCATCTTCAGAGAGCCGAACAGCACCACCTGAAACCGGGGCCCCCACGTTATTGACCAGGATGTCGATCTTCCCATGGGAATCAAAAACTTCCTGAACTAATTTCTGGACTTGGCCGGAATTGGTCACATCGCATATTCTGGTTTCAATGCGGTGTCGACACTCACCGGCCATGTCCAGGGTGTCTGGGAGCGAGTCAGGATTTTTGTCTACGGCAATGACGATCGCGCCTTCTTGGGCAAATCGAACGGCAATGGCGCGGCCATTTCCCCATCCGGGGCCAACACATCCGGCCCCCATAATGATCGCCACTTTATTGGCCAGTCGTCCGGAGCCTGTGCCAGGATGATTCATGATGCGTCCTTGTCGGCTAAGGTGTAGCCATAGTGATGCCGCCGTCTACAACCAACTGCTGGCCGGTGATGTATTTGCTTTCGTCGCTTGCCAAGAAGGCTACTGCATGGGCAACATCCCAGGCATCGCCCATGCTGCCAGTAGGCACCTGCTGATGACGATGGGCAACAAAACCCTCGAAATCACCGCCTGCGTATTTGCTTGCCAGGCGCTCGACCAAAGGGGTAAACATCAGGCCAGGGACAACGGAATTCAAACGTATGCCGTCTTTTGCGTAGATGACAGCGGTAGTCGCCGTCATTTGCATTAGCGCGGCCTTTGCCGCGGCGTATCCGACTTGAGGTTTTCCCGCATACCTTAGGCCGGCTATGGATGATATGTTGATGATGGAGCCGCCACCCGCGGCTTGCATGATGGGAATGACATGCTTGCAGCACAGAAACGAAGACGTCAAATTTACCTGCAACTGATCATTCCATGTTTCTTCTGACATGGTCACAGGGTCACCAGGCTCTGATCTGCCAACATTGTTTACCAAGATGTCTATGCGCCCATAGGTATCCATACAGGCTTGGACCAGGGTTGCGACTTGCCGGGAGTCCGTAACATCGCACTGCTGAACTTGAATCTTTCCCCCTTCGTCGCTGATGACTTGGGCAGATTGCCGGGCTGCTTCGATATTCAGGTCGCATCCGTATATAGATGCGCCTTGTCTTGCCAGGATGGCGGCGGTGGCTTTGCCGTTGCCCCAGCCGTCACCCAGTGTTCCGCAACCCGTTACGATGGCAACTTTTCCATTAAGACGAAACATGTGATCTCCAGAAGCTTATTGAAATCAAGCTTAACTGGGCCTATGGAAGAAGTGAAATTCCAATTTGGCCTTTATTAATAGACAAACAGAATGAATCTTTCGATCAGGCAGCTAAAGATATTTGTGGTTTTGGCGGAGACGCTTAGTTTCAACAAGGCGGCAGGCTTGCTTCATGTGACCCAGCCCACATTAAGCAAGCTGCTGAAGGAAATTGAGGAGTCCCTAGGTATACAGTTATTCGAAAGAAGTACGCGGGTGGTGAAGCTTTCTCGGGATGGGCAGGATTTATTGCAAACAGCTAAAAATATAACGGCCATGTACGAGAAAGGCATGTGTGATATATCTGAGAGCCTGAGGGAGAAAAGCAATAGAATTGCCATTGCGGCATTGCCTACTTTGGCGGCTTCTTTGCTGCCAAAATTAATTCATAATCTAAAAAAAATTAATCCTGATGCCAAGGTACAGGTATACGACCCCGTCGCTAACGAAGTACTGGATCTGCTGCGATCGCGCAAGGTTGATATTGCGATAACAGCCACAAGCAGCAACAGGCCTGCCGATTTCTTATACCAGGAATTATTCAATGAGCAATTCGTTTTATTTCACAGCAGCGGTATTAACCCCGAGCTAAGGCATTGGGATTTGATGGAATTGTCTAAATTGCCACTGATCAGCATGCCACCAGGAACAAGCGTCAGGTCATTGACGGAGGCGGCGTTTCAAAATGAATCACAAGTATTTGCGCCGATTCATTCATTACGGGATTTAAACACCATAGCCCGCTTCGTACAAAGCAATTGCGGTATTGCCTTGCTGCCGGAATCTTCATTTGATCATACATCGCAGCTAGGCATCAGCAAGACAAGGTTGCGTGGCGCATTATCACGATCAGTCGGCATGTTCACCCCCAAGGGCATTCCATTGAAAGGCTTGATTCAATTGGCTTGGTCTGAATTATTGATTCTTGGAAAAGATAGGGTGGTTTGAAGAATTGGTGACGAGTTCGATCGCCCAATTACGCTTCGAACACATCCTTCAGCGTTGTAGCATCAAGAATGCTTAGCGACCAAGTTTCCAGTTGCGTCTGGGATGCTGTCTGCAAGCGCTGTTGAATGGCTGGCGGCAACGGGCCGAATTTACGAATCAACTGGCGGTGCAGCATCGCACCCAAGTATAAAAAGCGCGGCGCAGTTCGGCGTACTCGGGGCCGGGGGTGTAGTTCAGGATAGTTTGCATCAAATCACGTACCTGTTCAATATTTAGAGGGCAGTGCTATCAGCCCGTACTGTTCGTAAGTTGACTTGACCACCAAGCAGCCTTTTTAAACCAGCAGCCCCGCCGCATGGCGAATCTTACGTAAAAAATCGTTTCGCGTTTGTTTGCGAATGGGCAATTCTTTGGCCATTGTCTCGACGTTATCTGCCAGTGCACGGGCCTCGTCGATGCATGTAGAGGCAAACCCTAAATTTACGCCACCGTCCTTTGCCAATTGAATGAGGTCTGCTTTAGTCACATTGCGTCCTTCACCTGATATATCCATGAAGTGCTCACCGCCTGGGCCTTCATTGAATGTCAGGTCGTAGCCAGGGGCAAGCTGCCAGTTTCTTGCTTGATCCAGCCGGTACGAAAAATTTTTACTGTGATCGTCCCGGTTGTGAAAGGCGACGTTGAATACCGCGCGACGATACGCTTTGTCGACTTCAGCCTGGTTGCGTGTCATGAACCGAGTCATTTTTAACAAGGTGTCATAGCCGATAGCAGGCATGCGAAAGTTCAAGTCAAGCGCACCGGCCAAGGTAAGAATGGGTACGCGCATGTCTTGTTTTCGGTCAAAACGCTTGATACCAAAGGCGCTAAGATTGGCGTTCAGTTCGAATAGCCAGGTTTCCGGCATCTCAATAGAAAACGCCCTAGCTAGCTGGGCGTAAAGAAGCTCAATGGCACAGACTTCAGGGTGTTCATTACCAGCCTGAAATTTTACGAGCCAGGGTTCACCATCAGGAAAAGGATGGGTGGCTAGGGCACTGGTTTTAGGGTTGAAATGAATCAAAACCTTAGGCCGGGCACCATGTGGCGAGCCGCCAAGGCGAGCTAATACATTCAATGCCGTCGTATCTTGCTCATGTGCTACGGCTTGAGCCTCTTGTGCTAGCTTTAATAGCGTTAGGTCTTCATTGCCAAGATTGGTGCTGTCTGCTGGTTTGTAGGTTAGTGCGCCCATCGAGTTGCTGCCAATGAATGCCAGCCGGTTTAGTGGAGACAAGCTTTCAGGCCGGATTCCTCGCTTGCGAAAAAGCCTATCCATTACTAACAGCCCCCAGCCATCAGGCAGGGAGTCAGCAATCAGGCCAGGTAGCGCCCATTGATGGGGCTTAAATCCCTGAAACGCCGGACGTTGCAATGGTAGATTGCGTGGAGATAGTTCTAGCCCCTGTTGTAGCGCTTCGGCAGAGTATTCAAACAATATTGTTTTGTTTGCATCGGCAAGAGAGCCAAGATGCCAATTTTCGCCCCAACCCTCATAAAAGACCTCGAGCCGTTTCATGCCGCTTCCTTATTGTGAGCGAGGCTTACGTGGTGCTCTTTGGCGAACCTTTGCCGTAGCTTGCGCTACTTGGGCCAGTTCAGCGATAGATTGAATGCCCGGTTTGAATAGATCGGCGAAACCCATTTCAAGCCGCATGGCCTGGGCGACTTTGATTAGCGTTCCTAGCGAGCAGTCGCCCGTACGTTCGAGGTTTCGGACGGTGCTAAGTGAAACGCCCGCTTTGATCGCAAGATCTGGCTGCGTAAGACCTTGGGCTATACGCGCAACTTTCAGGCGAGCGCCTAATTCCTTCGAGATTTGGCTTGCCGTGGCAAAGCTAAAGTCCATATTTTTGACAGTTATGCGATTAAATAGCTATTAAGTATTTGAAATGTGATGCTTGATAGATGCTGTCAATATTAACCATTCAAGCTGTAATCGTCAAAAACTGCCGTAGAACTGTGTTTGTTGGACATTTTTGGCGGTTAACGACTGGCGCGTAAGTTGTTTCGCGCCACGGTTGCTTGGTTATGGTGATTGTTGGTTCGTAGGTCGGATTAGCGCAGCCTGCGCGTCATTCAACAGACAACTTAACGTGTTTGCCTGCCCGTGCAAGCATGTCTATCAGTGCGTCAATCGTAAATTTTATGGCCTTCTTGTTGACCACATCAGAAACTCGAGGGCGGGTTACGCCAAGAATTTGGGCGGCTTCTGATTGCTTGAGATTGTTGGTGTCAATCCATTGCGCCAGCTCGGTCATCAGGGAGTCTTTAATAGCGAGCTTTTCTGAGATGATGCGTTGCGATTCAGCCTGTAGTGCGCTTGCTTCTTCCTGGTCAAACCCCAAATCGGCAAACACGTTGGCACCGGCAAGTGTGATGTGTCTGGATTTAGTGTCTATGCTCATTTTTTACCCCTTTCTTGGATAACAGCTCTGTATCGAGTCGTTGCGATATCTTTATCGTGTTTGCTGGTTGAAGCTGATTTCTTCTTGAAGCAGTGTAGAACGTAAACTGCTTCAAAAAATTTTGCCACATACTATTACGCGGAACCAACCGTCATCAAGGTTAATGCGGATTTCCTTTGTTCCAGAGCCCACAATGTCGAATGGTTTCCAGTCATCGGGCTCAAGTTCAGCCTGAATAAGACTAAGTTGGTGTCCGGCCTCTTTGCGAGCCTTTGGCGTGAAAATGTTATCGTCCTTAATGTCTTTTAAAGAAGAGCCCCGCCAATCAATTGGTTTTTCGCTCATGTACTTCCTTTTTGTGATTGTATCAAATTTTATACGTTAAATGAAGGTTTGATCACCCATTTAGCCAGCCTTTCGCAGAGCTATTCAATCTAGAAGTGATTGGATTTAATTGTAGATATCAGAACGAGGATTTTATTGACGGGGTAGGGCGGATTTGTCCTGACGAGGGTAGCTCGGATTAGCGCTGCAGGCGCGTAATCCGACGCACATCGCCCCAAAAGAAATATCAGTTAGCCTACGCTTCACTTATCTCGCTTCCAAATCGCCTGCCATGCTTGAAACTCACTGGGACGAAGCCGATAGGGGGCAATATTGCCTTCGTGCAGGCTCATCAATTGGGTTTCAGTGACTTCGATAAAGCGTGCTTTATCTTCATTTGGCATTCTTTTATCTGCATAGCCTCTAACAAAGGGTAACGGCCCGCTCTGCTTTGCAATTACCCACAACTCTTTAACGAGTAGCCACAATAACGGTAGGCTAGCGCTGTAAGAGATCTATAGTTCCCAATAAAAGAAATATATTATAAAATGTGATTTATACATCTCATTTGAATGGCTGATTATGAGCGATAAACTTTTTGACTACGCACTCGATAGTTTGGATCCTCTTGTGGCGCCTATCGTGGATGAGCGTAAGCGGCAACAACTTACACAACAACAGTTGGCTGATATGTCCGGCTTATCGCGTCGTGCTTTAGGGAGAATTGAACGCGGAGGGGATTGCGCGTTAAGCACACTGCGGCGGCTGTATACCGCCTTGGGTATTGATGTTCAGGCGCAATTACATCGTCCCCCCACGCTTGATGAGCAGATTGAACGCAATCAGCGTGAATTCCAATCCCTTGCTAGTAGGGTTGATCAGCGTATGAAGGGGTAGGCATATGAAACTCGATGTCTTTGTCTTGGATCGTCTTGTCGGCGTCCTGGAGCAAACAGAGATTAACAAGTATGTGTTTACTTACTTGCCAGGCACGAACCCCGAGGACTGCGTGTCACTTCTTATGCCTGTGCGTACTGAGAGCTGGGTAAGCTTTGGTGGTTTGCATCCGGTTTTCCAGGTGTCATTGCCGGAGGGCGTGTTGCGCTCGATCCTACAAGCAAAGTACGCCAAGTTTTTTGATCGTTTCGGCGATATTGAGCTGCTCTCCACCATAGGCTCTCATTTGATTGGCCGGCTAAAGGTCGTACCGCATGGGCAGAGACCAAAACCTGACTCTCCATCTGATGGGCTTGAGAATTTGTTAGCAATTGACTCGGAGGGGTTGCTGGAGCACTTTTTTGATGTCCGGGCGCAGTATTCAGGGGTGTCAGGTGCTTTTCCTAAGGCTCTTTCAAAAAGCCCAGTTGGCGGTCTGACTGAGCAAGCAGACAGACCCGCCTTGGTGTTCGATCGCTGGATTGTCAAAACGAACAGTGATCTCACGCCGGATTTGGCTCTAAATGAGTATTTTGGGATGAAGCTGGCTCAAAATGTTGGTTTAGAAACTCCAGAGTACCTGCTATCTGACGACGCGCAACGTTTGCTGATTAAGCGATTTGATATTGATGAGCAAGGCCTGCATATAGGTTTCGAAGATATGTGCGCCTTGTTTGGCTACCCAGCAAGTGAAAAATTTACGGGTTCTGTTGAGCGCATTATTAAGACAATCAATGAGATGTGTATGCCAAGAGAAGCAGCTCACGCCCGAGATGCATTCTATCTGCAATATTTGACATGCATGACGATGCGAAACGGTGATGCGCACTTAAAAAATTTTGGTCTTATTTATGATCGCCCTGGGAATGCCAGACTGTCGCCTGTCTACGATATGGTCACCATGTGTGCATACGCACCGCGCACACCAGATGGTTACGATGCGCTAGATATGCCGGCACTAACCCTTGGAGGTGTGCGGCGCTGGCCAACTGATAAAACGGTAAAAACATTGGCCAACCGATGTTTGATCAGCGTGGCTAGGCAAAAACAGCTTATCCAGCAGATGATAGATGGGTTCATCGTTACCAGCAAAGAAATCCCCCAGTATATAGATGATAAACGCTCTGAATCGAGTGCTATCGGTAAGCGATTGTTGGAGCTGTGGTCATGTGGAATTCGCTTGTATGATGTGCCCGCTGCGGATCATATTCTAGAGTTATCAAATGGCATCGTCATCGGAGAACAGGGCGATGGTGAGGTCTACATTAAACCTGATCGAGCTAGGTATTAATCAGATTTAAGTGCTTTGGTCACCACGGGTAACCCTGAAAGGGCAGGGTGGCGGCTTCTTCGTGGAAATCGCTACCCGGAGCGTGATGGGCCATTAATTTATGGGTGCTGCAGGCTGTTTTCGGCACTTGGCTTGATTTGTAATGCGAAGCAGTGGTGCCGCAAAAAGTGTGCTGGTTACTGGAAGCGCGGTAACGCTTGAGTGGTCGTTGAATAGGTAGCTTGAATCACTAAGGCCGATCGGAGCTTGCTTATCTCATCAACGCCATATGTGCGATATATCCCGAACGGCTTTCCCCGGCCTGGCGCGCCTGGGCGTCAATGCGAGCCAGAATGCGGCGGGGCAAGGTAATGTTGATTCTTGTGATAGTGTCGTCAACTAAAGCAGGGTCAACTTCGGCAATGGCCCATATCCAACCCTTGTAGGCGGGTTCGCTTTGCAGCGTGGTGATACTGCTGGCGCTAGGGATGGCGCGACCTTCATCAATGGCGGCTTCTATCCATAGCGTAATGGCTTCTTTGGCATTTTCGATAGCTGCATCAATACCATCGTCTGCCGCCGAGAAGCATCCCGGCAAATCAGGAACGACAACACCCCAAGCTTGGGTATCGTTGCCCGCTTCAATAGCAATAGGAAACTTCATGGCGGCATTCCTTATTTGAGTCCGGCTTGCTTAAGCAATTTAGTTATCAGCCCGATCCCAAGGTCTTTCTTGGGATGAGGAACGCAAATATGGCCTGGCAGCTTAAAGTGGGTATAAATGTGGTGTGAACCTTTTACATTACGAAACACCCAGCCGTTTTTTTCCAGCAGCGCGATTAGATCTTTGCTCTTCATGTGTATTATACATACCGCTTATTAAAATGATTGCATCGACCTAGTTAAGGGGGAGGCTGACACCGAATCTCTGGTGAGCAGCGAGACTAGCGATAGTTTTTCATGGATAGCAGTCGTATTTATCCGAAATGAACGAAAATGTCCTAGCGTAGAAGAGCCGGAGGAGCCCGACAGCAAATGGAAGGTTAAGCTGAGAAAGAGACTTGTTAATGACGACGTTATTATTCTTGCCCATGCCAAGTACCAACGAAACACACGGGATGCGGTTAAGTCCATCTATAGCCAGCTTGAGTCTCATTACGATTCCGATAGCAATAAACTGGCGTTTATTAAGGTCGATCCATGGTTTAGCGGCTGGGCGAAGCTTAAAGCGAATGGTATCCGGTTTGATGAAGGAAGATCCTTCCTTGCCCTGCAGATTACCGGTGGCAGCCTACCAGCCAGCCCGGACATATTCCGAGGCCGGGATAACGCAAACAATGCGACCGTTGCTCTAGACACCGGAGAACCTGGGACTGCTTGGGCAGGTACGCCGGCGCGAAAATTCATCGCTCCCCCTGAAATCGTTGACCTGACGGGCGACGTGGAGCCTGACGCCAATGCAAAGCTTTTCAAGTGGGGATCCGCACGGAAGCGGACAAGGCGTTGGATATTTATTTATTCATGCCGATCTGGCCATCGAGTCTCATGGCAAGTTACGTGACATGTGGAATGCCATGTTGTTTTTGAAAAAGGATCAGCCGAACTTAGTTCAGTCTGTGGAGTGGTTCAACTTTGATGATGGTTACCGCACAGATGCCGAACCACGGCTGATCGGGCTCCAACCATTCGATGAGAAGGACGACGTTGACGGTGGCACCCGGAGTTGGCCTTATATGGATCCCTCAACTGAAAGAGTCAGAGGAGTTTTGGTTGCACGCATAGTAATCCAGAGCAAACAGGTTCATATCGTCGAGATTCAGCGCCGATCTCAAAAGAAGGGTGAACAGTCCCTCACGGGGCTTGCGTTTGTACTCGGCGATGAGGCCGAGTTTGGACCATGGTTAAAACAACTACTTTCCGACGTTCGCGGTGTCAAAGGCAGGTTCCGAAAGCTTGTCGGTAAGTGTCCCGGCACAGCGTACGCTTTTAACCATACGCCAGCAAAAGGCGAGCAGGTGCCATGCGAGGCGGCACTGCTAAATGCACTGAGTAGAATTGGCGTAGATCTATCGATTAAAGAAAAGTCGGTTTGACGGGCTCCGAGAAATTGCCTCCTCGAGAGAGTTGTAATGTAGTCTGAAACGTTCGCTGTTTAATGATTTGATTCAACACTTTTAGCAAAACGGAATAAGTGCAGTTAGGGTCGGGCGTGATCCTCCCATGCCTGGAAGGAAGGCAACTGACCGTCGAAGTAAAGTCGCACACGAATCGTTGGAAGGTTCGGTGAATCGAGCTGGTGACCAAATCACAAAATAATATGCCATATCCTAATGCCTACATATGGAGGTATCGTGGTCAGAAATAACGAGAGCAAAAAAAATCCACAACCATTGGTCGACCGCATCAGCGCCGCGATGTTCCACAATTCCGGGCTGTTCCTGAGAAAGGCCGCCGAGGAGATTGCGTCTCATACTGACACTGGCAGTGACCCGTTTGACGTGGACCGCGCGACGCTTGTGATCGTGTTGATCCAAACCGCAGTTGAGTTGGCATCCACCGCCATGGTACTGAAACATGAGGGGCTTGCCGAAGTGGCTCGACCGAAAGAACGGCCCCTAAGCGACGCCGACGCGGAGGCCCGCTGGGAGGCCGGAACCATCAAAACCCTGACATTCGAAGACCTGAAACCGAAGGCAATCAAATACCTTGGTGATGAGAGTTTCTGGACTATAGTCGAATCTCTCCAAAAGAGTCGCAACAAGCTTGTTCACTTTCACGCTCCGCTCGTCGAGGGGGACCGTTTTGATCTGCAGTATGAAGCCACGCACATACTGATCCAAATCATCGCGGCGCTGACTAAGTCTGATGAGCACGAATTCGCGTTCAGTTGCATGAGTTTCCTCGGTCACAAGCTTTTTCACCGCTTAATCTCATTCGAGCCATACAAAGAACGGATTGGGAATCGAGCAAGGGAGATTGACCCTGAACCATTTTTGTGCGGTGTTTGCGGCACTCGCGCCTTTTTACGCGACGAGAAAACCTGCCTATCGTGTGGCTACTCGGGAGGTGTGAAACTTCTTAGATGCTCACAATGCCACGAGTTCGCGGTGTTCTACGATCATCTCAACCTTCCATACAATGCTTGGCTTAACGCTCGATGCGGTCGATGTGAATGGGAGGGGGAGGCGGTGCACTGCAATAAATGCGACGATGATTATTTGACTGAAGGACATAGCATGCGGACTTGTCCGAACTGTGACGAGTAACGCGACGTTGCACGGGGTCGTATTAACCTTCCACACAGTCATTCAAACGACTTCAGACTAGTGATCTGACAAACACTGTAGAACTGTCAGGCAGAAAACGACCCAAAGCTGCCAATCTCGATAACATTCATTGCAGGCTTCTTTACGGCCGGGCAAGTATGCGACATGCAGCGACCCACCCAAACGGGTCTAATAGGGAAAGCGACGATTGAATAGCTGGAGATGATGGATGAAAGGCTTCCTGTCGAAATTGTTCGGAAAGGCAAAGGCGGAAATGCCCCTAGAATCCTTGGAATTGACGACCCTGGCCTCCGATTCGAAGAAAGGATCTGGCAGGCGGGAGCCTCCGATCGCACTAAATTGGTCTCAAGCCGAGTACATTCCTCTGCCGCCATCACCGCCAACTTGGGAGGTCGACGGTCGTGACGAGTTTCATCGTGAGTACAGTGACCCATTGATGAGCTCGATTTTTCAGGCCGGATTCAAGAGCCAAAACACCAAGGTCTTAAAGCTCGCCGTCGGCCTTTCCCCAGCTCAGCGACAAGGCCGCGTCGGAGAGGTCATCGCAAATAGCGGTCGTTATAGGCTTATCTGATGGCCTAGTGCCTGAAAAAGACATTAAGCTAGCCCAATCGTATCTTCATCCAACCTCTCAAATCCTGCCATAGTTCCCCTGATTACCCGCCTCAGATACTTGTTATTCTAATCGATTAAATAGTCGTGGATTGTGTGCACCATAGGTAGCTAACAAAGCCAATCCTAGCCAGCCACGATCAATAAAAACCAAGCGTGGAAGGCAAGTTCACTTTCCTGCTCAAAGTCATCCCAAAAGCAATCCATGAAAGTCACAGTCTTCGGCATCGGTTACGTAGGTTTAGTTCAAGGCGCTGTATTAGCGGAAGTAGGGCATGATGTAGTCTGCGTCGATATCGATGCCGAAAAAGTTGATCGTTTAAACCAAGGCCATATTCCCATCTACGAACCTGGTCTTACCCCGCTGGTTAAAGACAATTATGCTGCCGGCCGCCTAAGCTTTACCACTGATGTTGCCGCTGCCGTTAAGCATGGGGAAGTACAGTTCATTGCTGTTGGTACGCCTCCTGATGACGATGGTTCGGCTGACCTGCAGTATGTGCTGGCTGTGGCCGACAGCATTGCGCTCCACATGGACAAGCATCAAACAGTCATCGATAAATCCACCGTCCCAGTGGGAACGGCGGACCTGGTCAGCGAAAAGATAAAAAACGTTCTGACGCGGCGTGGTCGTAGCGATCTTACTTACGATGTGGTGTCCAACCCCGAATTCCTTAAAGAAGGGTCAGCGGTTAGCGATTGCATGAAGCCTGATCGCATCATTGTCGGTACTAATAGCAAAGACGCTGAAGACGTGATGCGCGAGTTGTATGCGCCGTTTAATCGCAACCATGAAAAAATGATCGTTATGGATGTGCGTAGCGCCGAATTGACCAAGTATGCAGCAAACGGCATGCTGGCTACCAAGATCAGCTTTATGAACGAAATGGCGAATCTGTCTGAGCGTTTAGGGGCGGATATTGAGATGGTGCGCCAGGGCATAGGGTCTGATCCGCGCATAGGATATGACTTTATTTATGCGGGTGCGGGTTATGGCGGTTCGTGTTTTCCTAAGGATATACAAGCCTTAATCCGTACAGCGGACAGCATAGGGTTCGATCCTAAAATCCTTAAAGCGGTCGAGGCACGTAATAACGAACAAAAGACCACATTATTCAGGAAGATCGATCAGCATTTTGATGGCAAATTGAAAGACAAGGCCTTTGCTATTTGGGGCTTAAGCTTTAAGCCCAATACGAATGATATGCGCGATGCCCCTAGTCGTGTGTTGATGGAGGCTCTTTGGGAAGCGGGGGCTAAGGTACAAGCTTACGATCCAGAGGCTATGGAGGAGGCTCAACGGCTATATGGCGATCAAGACGCGCTAGCCTTGTGCGGTACCAAAGAGGCTGCGCTAAAGGGCGCCGATGCATTGGTTATTGTGACTGACTGGCAAGTGTTTAAAGCACCTGATTTTGACTATATAAAACAGAAGTTAAAGAGTCCCGTTGTTTTTGATGGTAGAAACCTGTTTGATCTTAAGCGATTAGCTAAACGAGGGATTTTTTATTACTCCGTTGGTCGCTAATCATGTTTCCTACTGAGTTGCTAGTGTATGAAATTTACGGGTATAAGTGATTTAATGAAATGAAAGCAGTTATTCTTGCTGGTGGCCTAGGCACCCGAATATCAGAAGAAACCCACCTCAAACCCAAGCCTATGATTGAGGTGGGCGGTAAACCCATGCTCTGGCACATCATGAAGATGTACTCTCATCATGGCATTAACGAATTTGTGATTTGCTGCGGCTACAAGGGCTACATCATCAAAGAATACTTCGCCAACTATTTTTTGCACATGTCAGACGTCACGTTTGACATGGTGGATAACAAAATGGAAGTGCATCAAAAGAATGCCGAGCCTTGGCGCGTGACTTTGGTCGATACGGGTGAAAGTACCATGACGGGTGGGCGGTTAAAGCGTGTGGCTAGCTATGTTAAGGACGAAGAGGCCTTTTGCTTTACTTATGGCGATGGCGTCAGTGACTTGGATATTCGTGCTTCTATTGATTTTCATTATCAGCATGGCAAATTAGCCACAGTGGCAGCGGTGCAGCCACCAGGGCGATACGGCGCGTTGCAGCGAACCGGTAATCAGGTAACCGGCTTTACCGAAAAGCCACGTGGCGACGGTGGGCTGATTAATGGCGGATTTTTTATTCTATCTCCTGCGTGTTTGAGTCTCATTGAAGGTGATGAGAGCAGTTGGGAGGAGGTTCCCTTGAGTCAACTTGCGCAAGACGGCCAACTGATGGCTTTTGAGCATCAGGGCTTTTGGCAGCCTATGGATACGCTACGCGAGAAAAATCAGCTGGAAGCATTGTGGGAGAGCGGTAAAGCTCCCTGGAAAGTTTGGGCATAAGTATGTTCGGTAATTGCTATCGAAACCGGCGAGTGCTGTTAACTGGTCATACCGGCTTCAAGGGTAGTTGGCTGGCACTGTGGTTGCAACAACTTGGCGCCCACGTCACGGGCGTATCGCTTGATCCTGCTACTAGTCCATCGCACTGGGATTTACTTAATTTGGATATGGCTGATCACCGCATCGATATCCGTGATGCGGCAGCAGTTGCCGATGTGGTTCGCGCTGCTGCGCCAGAGATCGTTTTTCATTTGGCGGCGCAACCTCTTGTGCGCCACTCCTACCGTGCTCCCTTGGAAACCTGGTCGACCAATGTCATGGGGGCGGCCAATGTCTTGGAAGCCTGCAGGCATCAGCCCAGCGCGCGCGCAATTGTGGTGGTAACCACCGACAAGTGTTACGAAAACCAAGAGTGGGAATGGGGCTATCGGGAAAATGATCGCTTGGGGGGACATGACCCTTATAGCGCCTCTAAAGCCGGTGCAGAGCTGGTGGTGGCAAGTTATCGCAATGCATTTTTTAATCAGCCGCACTCGCCTTTGTTGGCGAGCGCGCGGGCGGGCAATGTCATTGGCGGCGGCGACTGGTCGGAAGATCGCTTGATCCCTGATTTGGTGCGTGCGATTGCCCGCAATACTGCACTGGAAATCCGCTCTCCCAATGCCACACGGCCTTGGCAGCATGTGTTGGAATCCTTATCAGGCTATTTATGCTTGGGCCACAGGCTATTAGAAGGTAAAAGAGAATTTGCGCAGGCTTGGAATTTTGGACCAAACGAGGAAGGCAATCGCAGTGTCAGTTATGTGCTGCAGTGCTTAAAGCAAGCTTGGCCGATATTGGAATGGCATACAACGACTCTCCCTCAGCCACATGAGGCGTCATTACTGCATTTAGATAGCACGAAGGCGCACATGAGATTAGGTTGGCGCTCGGTGTGGTCATTGGATCAGGCGTTAAGCGCAACGGCTGATTGGTATCGCTTGCAACATAAGACGGGTTTGGTTACGAGTTTGGAGCAGTTGCAGGCTTATGTAATGATGGCTTGCAGTACGAAGTCAAGTTGGAGTACAGAATGAAAATATTGCCAACTGTAATAGAAGGCGTCTGTGTGGTTGAAACGACACCCTTTCATGATCATAGAGGAAGCTTTAGTCGGCTTTTTTGTGAAAGAGAGCTTACTAAGCTTATTCATAAGCGAAGGATTGTTCAGATTAATCAGTCGCGTACAGCAACGGTTGGGGCCGTAAGAGGCATGCATTTTCAGCGTGCGCCTCATGCCGAAATGAAGTTGGCACGTTGTGTGAAGGGACGAGTCTGGGACGTTGCTGTGGATTTGCGTGTTGGTTCACCCACATTCTTGCAGTGGCATGCAGAGGAGTTGACGCCAGAAAACGCGCGAATGCTCGTAATTCCCAAGGGGTGTGCGCACGGCTTCCAAGTGCTCGAGGCTGAGAGTGAGCTGCTGTATTTGTGTACGGCGTTTTATACACCGCAAGCCGAGGGCGGGTTGGCCTATAACGATCCTGCGGTAGGTATCCAATGGCCATTGCCGGTAATGGATTTGTCGAGCCGCGACCAACAGCACGCGTTCATTACGGATGAATTTACAGGGGTGCCTATTTGATGATCAGGCACTTTGTTTACAAAGTATAGTGTTAATCACCAAGGAAATTGTATGGTACGCACCATACTGCTGACTGGCGCTACGGGGTTTGTGGGTAGTCAAGTGCTGCGAACATTGCTTCGTGGCCAGGACGATGTGCAATTGAGAGTGGTTGCTCGGAGTCAGCATCTCAAACAGTTGAGCGAGTTGACTGATATCGAATCAGTAATTGAAACAAAGGACTTGTTTGCTGAAAAGGCAGACTGGTGGGCTAAAGTATGTGATGGGGTTGATACCATCATTCATGTGGCTTGGTACGTTGAGCCTGGTAGGTATCTTGAATCAAGTAAGAACCTGGAGTGCTTGAGCGGTACGCTTGCCATGGCAAGCGGGGCGGTTCGGGCTGGGGTGCGTCGCTTTATTGGTATTGGAACGTGCTTCGAATATGAGTTGGCGGACGGCGTATTATCGGTGGATACACCCTTAAAGCCATTGACACCGTACGCAGGAGCAAAAGCGGCGGCATTCATGGCGCTTGCCCAATGGCTGCCTGCACAAGGTGTAGAGTTTGCTTGGTGTCGTTTGTTTTACCTATATGGTGAAGGTGAGGATGCTCGGCGATTGGTGCCGTATCTGCGCGCCAAACTTCAAGCTGGAGAAACAGCAGAGTTAACCAGCGGGCAACAAATTCGGGATTTCTTAGACGTGCAAGAGGCGGCACAATTGATTGTGAGTGTAGCGTTAAGTGATCAGCAAGGGCCGGTCAATATTTGCTCCGGGCAGCCCATCACAGTGCGTCAATTGGCTGAGCAAATTGCAGATGAATTTGGAGGGCGCGCATTGCTTAAGTTTGGCGCGCGCCCAGATAATATTATTGATCCTGCCTGTGTGTTGGGTATAAGGAACTAGCGGTTGTATGCTTAAAAATAGTTCCTTAAAAGTGCTTTACCGGCAAGAGCAGTTGCCGATTTTTCAAAATCGCATGTACGACTCGCCTGAGTCAGCCAAGTCATGTCCTAAAGGAGATGTTGAGTTGGTCGAAGACCTGCGAACTGGCCTTGTTTATAACCATGCTTTTCGCCAGGAGTTGATGGTATACGATGAGCACTACCAGAACGAACAGGGAGTAAGTCCGCTATTTCAGGACCATTTGGAATGCGTAGCCTGTGTGGTTGAGCGGTGCATCGGGCGTGAGGCAATAGTCGAAGTCGGATGCGGTAAGGGCTATTTCTTAGAAATGCTATTAGCTAAGGGCTTTGATGTAGCTGGGTTTGACCCAACCTATGAAGGCAACAATCCTCTGGTGAGACGACATTACTTTGAGTCAGAGGTGGGGATCAAGGCCAATGGCTTGGTTTTGCGCCATGTATTGGAGCACGTACAAGATCCATTTGCTTTTTTGCGCAGCTTGAAGGATGCGAATGGCGGCAGTGGAAAAATTTATATAGAAGTTCCTTGCTTTGACTGGATATGCGAACATCGCGCTTGGTTTGATGTTTTTTACGAGCATGTGAATTATTTCCGTTTATCCGATTTCTATCGGATATTTGGCAATGTAATCGAAGGTGGGCGGCTTTTTGGTGGTCAGTATTTGTATGTGGTGGCAGGGCTTGGTTCCTTGCAAGAGCCTGCGTATGATATTGAGGATCCGGTTCGTTTTCCTGTCGACTTTGCTAACAACATTGAAACGTCAAGCAATAATAAAAACGGAAAAACGGTCGTTTGGGGCGGCGCATCAAAAGGCGTCATTTTTTCCCTGCTTAAGGCGCGAACAAATCAACCGGTAGATGTTGTGATTGACATCAATCCGGCCAAGCAAGGCAAATACTTACCAGGAACGGGGTGTTTAGTTCATGCGCCCGATGATGTGTTGCCGGTTTTGCCAAGTGGCTCGACGATTTATGTGATGAACTCAAACTATCTATCGGAAATAAAAAATATGTCTGGCAGTAAATTTAATTATATTGGAATTGATAGCAGGCCGTGCAGAGCACGGCGTAAGCTTCGTATGTAGTTATAAATTACACATTATCAAAACGCTGTTTAAGCATTTCTAGAATTTTTCCTTTTAGTTGGTTTTTTTCGCCTTGTTTGCCTTGATACACTCTTGAAAAGTCGTCTAAGTAGTAGCTATAGAATTCATCTCTACTTAGAGGCCTTTTATCGCCTGTAATGCGCTCAGGTTGAGTTGATGTGCGTTGTTCAAAGTAGCGTCTATAGTATTTTTCTGTCTCCATATAGGATAGTTTGCCGTGCCAAAGTAGGTGGCTAATTAGTACATGGTCAAATGATATAGTTTTTTTGAAGACGTAACGTTTTAAATCTTTTCTACGAAAAAGCGATTGGAGAATGGTGCAGTTTGCCACCTGAGCTACGGATTGCAAATATCGTATAAGAGGGTTTTCGTGGGTAAAGTCATAAACAGCATCCTTTACTAAGCCAACCAATTTGTCGTTCAGTACGGCATAAGGTTGCCCGCAGATCATAGATAAGCTTGGTGTCTTCTCTAGTTTTTTTGCTGCTGTTTCTAAGTAGTATTCGGAAACGAAGTCATGACCACTAAGCCACATGAAGAACTTGGATTGGCTTGCATCAAACGCGTATTGAAAGTTTTCCAGAGCACCTAGATTTTTAGGTTGTTGCACGATAGTGAACCGCTCATCGCTGCCAATGATTTCTTGACATAACTCTAAGGTTCTATCAGTGGAACTGTTGTCAGTCACTAGGAAATGTACATTGTCGACATTTTGTGCTTTTAAAGAATCTAGCGTTTGCGCGATATACTTTTCTTCGTTATATATAGGAACTCCAACGCAAACATCAGAATATGTATGAACCGAGCGGCCGGCTCTGATGATGTTTGCCCCTTGTAATGTCGCAATGATGTTTTGTGGTTTTATGTTGCTTTTCGCTGACTGAGATAATGGTGCATTTTGGCTTGGTTGTTTGGTTTGTAATTCTAATTCTTCTCTGACTGGTTTGGAGGCGATAGCTGTTAAATAGGCGTCACCTATGCGTGAGCTGATACTGTTAACAATCGCGTAGGTTAAATCCTTGATACCATAAACACTATGTAACACAAACGCCAGCTTCAGCCTTTGATTTTCTGTCAGCTCTGCCATACGCTGTTTATTAGGAATAAACAGGGCATCTGCAGCTGTTAGTTGAGTTCCTTGCTGTGCAGCTATGTCATCGCGCTTAGGTAAATGGCTATGATGTTGTAGGTTATTAAACCGATAAAAGCTAAAGCCATGCTGTGATAGCCAGCCGCTGATAGCCGCCAGTTCTGGCTGTCTATCATGGGTAGAGGCAAAGTTAATACGTGTTTGTATTAGCAGAGTATTGGTCAATGCCTCTTGTCCATGCTCAAGGACGGCAAGGCTGTCGTTAAGGTTATCTAACAATAGCCAGTCTATGTTTTCCAGGCCCTCTATAGCATCCAGGCGATGGCTAACTATAGGCAGAGTGGTAAGCACTTGGGTAGCAGTCTGATCTTCAATCGCTAGTTGTGGCTCAGATAATGGCTGTAAAGTGGTGCTGTCCGCTGGGGACAGACAAGCGTAAAGAGTAGCGGGTTGGCCATCACCTAATACTGCATGGGGGAAGTAGTGCACATCGCCCTGTTGCTGCAAAATAGCAGTGTCACTGATGATGCTGGCATGGTCAAAGATAATGGTAGAAAAAGCGCCTAGATTACTTAGCTTGGTAAGCATGTCGTATTTTACTAGCGAGGCACCATTGTCTACTGCAACCACTTTACCTTTGAAGGAAAAGCTAAAGTCGTTTTCATCTTGCTCCGGTTCTATAACGGGATGTTGTATATCCATAGGTTGGTCTTCACCTTCGAACCAGGCTTCGCTTTCCTCGCTGATGGATAGGGCAGCGGGGGCTTTACCTTCACAATAGCGCTGCCAGATGGCGCGCATCGCGGTAGTGAAATGCTTGGCGAAGCGAGGACCATCGCATACTGGAGATTGAAGCAAGATACTGCGTAAATGCGTCCGAATGGTGGAAAGGCTGTTCAAGTCGTTAGCCAGTTCAATAACACGCTGGCGGTATTCGTCCCAGCTATTAACTACAAGTTCAGGCATGCCAGCATTGATCAGGTGGGTCGCAGAGTGGCGACCGGCGAATGTCGGGCCAGGCAGCGTCACCACTGGCACTCCCATCAGCATGGCTTCGCATGTTGTGAGTCCACCAGAGTATGGCCATGAGTCTAAAGCAATATCGATACGATTATAGGTTTCCAGCAGATCTTGATGTTTTGACTGGCCTTCAAATATTAGTCGCTCGCCGACAATGCCTTGTTCGGCCATATGCACACGTATATGTTGGCATACTTGTTCGTTGGCAAACTGATGGCCTTTTAAAAATAGACGGGAATCGGACAGTGCCCGCATTAAGCTGGCCCATTCAGTTAGCAGAGTGTCATTTATCTTGGTAGGGTTATTGAAACATCCTAATGTAATATAATCATTCTGCAGCGCGGGGAGGGCTGTTACCGAAGGCACGTATGGCGGTGGCGTAAAGCAAATGTAATCATCCGGCATGCGGATTAGTTTTTCAGTGTAAAAAGCGTCGTCTCCCTCCGGTGTTTCAACGGCATCTGTCAACAGGTAATCGATTGCATCCACACCTGTTGTATTGATAAGCCCACCCACCCATTTCAACAGTATAGGTGCGGGTTCCATCACCATAGCTTGCATACGGTTGCCGGCATTATGACCGCATAAGTCTATCAGTATATCGATTTGGTCTTCTCGTATAAGCTGTGCAAAAGCTTCATCTGACATATGTTGTATAGACGTCCATTTGGTGGAGGCCATTTTAATACGTTGACTCAGGTGGTCGACTGCTTGGTTGGTACTATATGAATACAGTTCAATTTCATGCTTTTGTAGGTTTTCGAGTGCCGCTGTTCCCATCCATCCTACGGGGTGCGCACGAAATCCATCTGAAAACATTCCAATTCTGATGGTGCGATCGATACTAAGGTCTGTCGGCGTGGGCCGATCATTGCGTCTTGTGGGCGCGAAACGTGCTTGCCATTCTTTACATACTTGGAATATGTCGTCACGGTTCATGTCGGAGCGATAATGAAGCGTTGTAAGGCGATTCGAAAACGGAACTGCGTCGTCTTTTGCCAAGTCAATTGAGCGCTGGTAATGCTTGTCAGCCTCTTCAAATTGACCCATATCGCGCTGTACATTTCCAACACTATTCCAAAAAATATAGTTTTTGGGATGCTGCTGAACCAGTTTTTTGAATATAGCGAGCGCTTCATCAAACCTAAAAAGCCGGTAAAGGATGTTGCCCTTGCAAGAAAGGATTGCGCTATTTTCCGGGGTAAGCGTATTCGCTATATCGATATGGGTAAGTGCTTGCTCGTACTGGATCCGTTGATACAACATGCTTGCAATGCGAAAATGCCCGCGTGAAAAGTCGGGATTGAGCGTCAATGCGCGCTCAATATATTCCATGGCTTCGTTTTCGTTACCTAACGCGGTTTGTGCCTGAGCTAAAAGTTCCAGAGTTAGAAAGTCATCCGGGGTAAGCGCGCTGGCGTGGATTAGTGATTCCAATGCCTCATCGGGGTGATCTTCGATTAACAGCGCGCCCAGAGCCCTCCAGCTTGTCGTATCCATCGGGTAAAGTTGAACGCGCTTTCGAGCTTTTAAAAGGGCTTTTTGAGAGGGGGTTGTAATCTTTGCGGTTTTTTTTGGAGCGATGGCGTTGCGGTGGCGAGCGTAAGGAGTGGTCATAGATGTCGTATGGTGAGGGGCTATGCCGACAAGTCTAGCTTATTGCATCAAGGCGTAAAGGTGGATTAGCATCGGTTGTGGGGTGTTATTGCCACGCTAAAAAAAAACCGCCAACCGAGTGAGGGTAGGCGGTTTAGTTTGTTAAGCGGGCCGAATTTCGTTCCGCTTACCAAGACTTAGCGTAACAGCGACAAAACAGTCTGGGGAACCTGGTTTGCCTGCGCCAATACCGAAGTGCCGGCTTGTTGCAGGATCTGCGCACGAGTCATGTTGGACACTTCAACGGCGTAGTCTGCATCTTCAATACGTGAGCGGGCAGCCGATAAGTTAGTAACGGTATTGCTCAGGTTGGCGATAGTTGACTGGAAGCGGTTTTGAACGGCACCAAGCTCGCCGCGTAACGTATCAACGTCAGCTAAGGCTTTGTCCAATGTAGCCAATGCATCAACTGTGCCGCCATTTGTTATTGCGACTGCATTGTAGTCGACTGTGAAGGTAGCTACGGCGCCAGCTACGGTAACACCAGTTTCGGCTGCTGGGTTCAGCGCTATAAATGCCGTTGCCTTGGTGGGATCGGCGTCACTCATTTTGATACCGCGATCAGCCAGTTTAGCAACGTCTGCGGCTAATGTAGCACCAGTACTGGTAAGTGTGACATCAAACTTGGCAAACCAGTTGCCGTTATCGTCGGTCATGACAGTGCCGGCCGCGACGTTGGCGGGGGTGGTAAGACCGATTGAGGTTCCGAGTGCTGTGCCGGAGCTGGCAGCGGTAGCAAGCACGGCAGAAGTTACAGCTGAAGTGTCGCCGAACGCTTTCTTCCCCGAAATTGCGCTGATAGCGTTTCCGTTAGCCCCGGCTTCCTTGAGCTGCGGGCCCGAAACGTTGAATGAACCCAGGCCCAATTTGCCGCTGTCGATCTGTTTGAGGTTAATGCCGATGGTTTCGCCATCGTTTGCGCCGACCTGAATCTTGAGTTCTTGTGTCGATGCTAGAACTTTTACACCGTTGAACTGGGTTTGCTCCGATACGCGGTTGATTTCGTCAAGGCGTTGGCCGATTTCGTCCTGGATCGATTTCAAGTCCGAAGCCGAGTTCGTGCCGTTGGCAGCCTGAACCGATAGTGTACGGATACGCTGCAAGTTGTTGTTGATTTCGTTCAGCGAACCTTCAGTGGTTTGCGCGATCGAGATACCGTCGTTGGCGTTACGGCCAGCTTGGGTCAAACCGTTGACGTTGGCGCTAAAGCGGTTGGCAATAGCTTGACCAGCGGCGTCGTCTTTAGCGCTGTTGATGCGCAGGCCCGAGGACAGGCGCTCAATAGCCGTGCCTAGTGCGCCTTGCGACTTGGATAAATTGCCTTGGGCAACCAGGGAAAGCATATTGGTATTGATAACTGACATGGATAACTCCGGTGTAAATGGTTATGGCGAAAACAGTACTTCGCCTGCTTGCCCAGGAAGGTTCGGCGATTTTGCTGTTTAGGCTCCGCAACTTGCGCGTTGAAACCAGCCTAATCCTCCCTGTACAAGAGCATTAACGGCGGTGTGCCATGGAACTTTAGGGCTGGGGTGGTGAATTATTTCTAGTCCTTAGGTTCGACTAACGGCCTTTTAGATGGCCGTTGCTGCCGTGACACGCTTTTGGAAGCTGCTCGGTCGGTCGCTACAAGCGTCGCGGAGAAAAGCCCGACTGCTTCCAGATTTGCCAAACGCGCAACGAGCATGATCGAATATATGACACTGCGTGACGGGTACCGATGCGAACAAGAGTTTACCCATGAACTGACCGATACACGGGATGCAAAGGAAGCGGCCCTGGCTTTCCGAGAAAAGCGTAAGGCTGTTTACGAATGAAAGCTCATTATGGTCGACACCTCGGTTTTACGTACGGCAACTCATGCTGCTTTATGCAGCTCCTCCATTTGCATCGGCGTATAGTATCCAGTTGACGATAGCTATGGGCTGCGTCAGAAATTCATCATGCTACGCTTTGATAACCACCGGCGTTCACATCAGGC
The DNA here is from genome assembly GCA_013416445.1 of Alcaligenaceae bacterium. Lineage (GTDB taxonomy): Bacteria > Pseudomonadota > Gammaproteobacteria > Burkholderiales > Burkholderiaceae_B > Pollutimonas. The sequence goes on along the minus strand of JACCER010000004.1, from coordinate 155,683 downwards.
GCTGGCCATGAAAACCCCGGCTCAAGCCTATGCTTTACGACCAAGAGGGCAGCCAACCTGCTTCAAGAACGGTTTTTGCAGGCTGATGCGGCGGTCAACGCCGCAGTCCAGCGGTATCTGAGCGCAAGGCGCTGACTTGGGGTCAAAACGTTTCTAGTCCTGCTTATGTGTCTGGCTACTGCAATGCTGGGTGCGTGGTTGCTTGCCGCGCCGCTGTTGCCGATTTTCGAGGAGCTTGAGGTGGGTCGAGATGAAATTGCGGTCCTGCACTGTAATCTCAAGTCGGGACCAAATCTGATAGGTATCACCAGGTTAAGTCTGGTTTACTATGTTTTATGCAGTGTTATTTCGATAAGCCTGTTTCATTGAAATATGTCTTCAAGGCACTGGGCGTTCAGAACTTGCACCGCCCATTGGTTTAGAGCGGTTTCATCGGCCTGTGCTATGCGGTTTTTTGCCCAGTCAGGTAGTGCCCCGAATTTGTGGGTGATAAGCGTAGTAAGTAATTCGGTGGCGCCTTGTTGGAAGCCTTCTAGCTTGCCTTCTAATTTGCCTTCTAGTTTTCCTTCATGACGCGCCAGATCCAGCATGTCTTCGGCATCGACCAGCGCTTGTTCGCGGCGTTCAGCGGCCAGGCTTAGTTCTTCGTCGGAATAGAGGGTTTCCAGGTGCGACAAGGCTTCGTGCACTGGTGGGTAGGTGATTTCGTTCATGGCGGCCTCATCCAGGTTGTGTAGCAGGCAGGCGATCCAGGCTAGTAACGGCGCGGGCAGTGTGCCCAGCGTTTCGGCCTTGCGTAGTTCGATTATATGCATTTGCAGCGCCAGGCCCAACTGTATCTCTGGGGTTTGCGTATCGCGTAAAGTGAAATGCCAGTCGGCTTGGTTTGGATGGCAGGTAAACAAGTCGTGCGTTAGCAGGCTGATGCCGATGACAGGTTTCAAATGACGGTAATCTTGCCCTGTTTGCAATTGCCCGGCCAGGCTGCGGGCGATACCGTACACATTGCGTTGCGGCCAGTGGCGAAAACGCCTCAATTGCATTTCTACACCGAAATGTTGGCCGCTGGCATCGGCGGCCAGGATGTCCAGCACAATATGCTTACCCACTAGGTCTTGCGGCAGAATGTGGGGGTTCAGGATGCGTTCGACCTGGATGGGTGTGGTTTGGTGGCGCACTGCGTTGATCAGGTCGGCTAATAGATGGGGCTGGCGACTGAACAAGATTTTAAAGACCAAGTCGTTGCATAGCGACAGGCATGCCCATTAGGCAGATTTATCCGGGTGGTTCGGTATGTCTGGTCTTTGCCAGAACCAGCATGTTCCCGGATAATGTGTTCAAGATCCAAGTTCGTAAATATGTTGGTGTGTTGTTCGCTATCTGAATCATTGGAGATCGTCATGAGACTCTTGCTGATGGCCGTTGCTGCCGTGATTGCTTTTGCATCGCCGCTAACTTATGCATACGAAGAGGACGTACATTACGGTCTGACTTACTGGTTGGCGATGCGTGCCGGGTTCGCCGAGGCACAGGCCGAGCGCATTGCAGCAGCCAACATCGAATACGACCGTGGCAAGCTATCTGCCATCAGCCTGGTCATGTATTCCGCTTGTTTTGGTAATAGGGATCGCGCTATGTCCCAGTTAGTCAAAGAGATTCATTTTCCTAGCGACGGGCCGGTGCCAGGAACCCCGCTTCAGCGCAAAGTCGACGCGGGAAGCGACGCAGCCCATCGTGTGGTCCGATCTCGTCTCGACTTTCCCTCTACATCCCAGGCAGAGAACGTGCTTGTATTCGGGCAAGGCTTACATTCACTTCAGGATTCATGGTCTCACCAGGGAATTCCTGGGTCCCCATGGAAAAGACTGTGCTGGCCCGAACTATCGTGGGGGCATCCCGATTCGCGGGGCGGTTGGATGAGCCACGAAGCTGATCTGACTGATCACTACGTGCAAGATGCAGTTGATATGGCCAGTGCGACCTATCGTGCGTTGTGTGACTTTCGCGCTAAATTTTCCTTGAGTAAGTGCCCAGAGCCATCTGAGTCATTCGTCGCCGACATCTTTGCGTTTTCTGTTGCAAAAACCAAGCGGGAAAAAGCCGACTGGTTCAAGATGCAGGGCGTTCAAGATGTTGCGTTTCTTGATACTATCACCATTACCGATGGGTTGGCGTATTGGGGGAAGCACCGACCCTTGAACTATTGGAAACCAGGGCATCCTCCGGTGGAACGGAGCGACTTTTCGGTATTGCCTTCGACCGCCGAGGCGCGCTTCATGGGTGAGTTCTTCACAGCCTGGGCAACCAAAAAAAATCTTGCCTCGCTTGTTGAGTCACACATTGCCTTTTCTGCTTATCGTGATGGACTGGCTCAAGGTGAGCCACGCAAGGTTGACTTTACTGTGGTTGCGACCCAGCTCGCCTTTTGGCGTGTCAGGGACCATGGGTCGGTAGCACAAGACCATGATCTGATTGCGCTAGAGCGTGGGAAGATTGCAGATATTGCCCCCCGAATCCGTGAGGCGGATGAGCCGTATCCTGACGCTGAACTGGCATTTCTTCCGTTTGATTCCAGTGGATTGCCAGTTGTCACCTGGGTGTGGCCCCAGGCGGATGGTCGTACGCTGTTTGTCGGAGCGGTTCGGTTCAGCCATGCTCCAAAGGATTTGGTCATTGTAGTGGCTGACAAGATTGACGGAAGGCTCAAGGTGGTTTCGATTAGCTCGACCCTGATGGAATGATGGCCTTGCCTCGTTTCCACGTACAGCAAGAAGGTGGTAGTTTCTTGCTGTACGTGGAAACGAGGCAGGGTCAGTTGACATGAGTCATCTCATTATGTCTGTAAATTGCTTTAACTATACGATCTACTCATATGAAATTGTGGGTAATTGCAAGGTTCACAGAACGCTTACACCTGTAGCCCTTGGCTGTAAAATATCAAGAACTTCATATCGGTAGCGTTCTTGTTTTGTGGTTGCAACGTGACTACAATAGAGGCTCTACAACGAAACTCTAGGAATTTATCATGAGCATTGCCGATACCTATGTTCGCGCTCGTATTGACTCCGACACCAAGGCACGCGCCGCTGATGCGCTTGAGGCAATGGGCCTGTCCATTTCGGACGCAATCCGTTTGCTGATGTTACGCATAGCTGATGAACGTCGTTTACCTTTTGAGGTCAAGGTTCCCAACGCCACCACGCGCAAGGCCATTACAGAGCTTGAGACTGGAAAGGGTAAGCAGTTTTCCAGTGTGGACGATCTGATGGCTGACTTGCATGCGGACGATTGAACGCGCTTCAGCTTTCAAGCGTGATTTCAAGCGTGAAGCCAAAGGCCTGCACCGTGCCCCGCTCAATAACGACCTGAAGGCCGTTCTTGTGGCGCTGGTGAGTAACCAGCCGCTTGAGGCCAAATACCGCGACCATGACTTGAGTGGTAATTGGGCAGGATACCGAGAGTGTCACATCAGGCCTGACTTGCTACTAATTTACCGCAAGTCGGATGCCGACACGCTCAGACTGGCGCGGCTTGGCTCACATAGCCAACTTTTCGGCTAAATCAGTCTGTTACACACTTTTAGCTTGTTGCGTTGTTGAGATGGGCTTTTACTATAAAGAATACTGTGACAACGTGCTGTCATGCAGCCGAACCCCCATATTATGGCAGCAATAAGGCCAACTGTTGTCGGCACTGTAATAATGCCCCTCCGTCGGCAAATAAATTTTGGTCCCTGTGTATTAACCTCTGCGGGCTACTGGTCACATTCGCCGCCGCCTGCGTGACGTGCTGGCCCAGCGCCTGTACGGGCTCTGTGTGGACTTGTCTCGCTTCCAAGTACAGCAAGAAGATGGTAGTTTCTTGCTAACTTGGATATGGAAATACAGGAAAAAGCAACGGCGTACTTTGCCAGGGAGGTCACGGTGAGATACGCTTGGATTGACACGCAACGCAGCCTGCACAGTTTCTTTCCTTGGTTGATTGTTTCAGACTATTTTGGGGATACATAGTTCGGGCCAGTGCTCTGGATCAAAGCCAGCGCCAGCGCCATCGATGAGCTGCAGCATAACTGGCAGAGTCTGTTGGACCCTGTATGTATGTTGCGAACATTGCGCGCCCTGAGTTCTGCGGATTAACGCTTAGCTGCCCTATGCCCCGGCACTTCTCACCATAGTCATACTCAATTGTGATAATTACGTATGTTCAAGCTTCTCTTCAAGCGCCGTTTTTACGAAATCATTTAATGTGGACTTTGCTTTTCTTGCCTCAAGTGCAGCTTTTCGGTGAAGCTCTTCCCCGATGCGGATGTTGAAGCTTCCTTTGAAAGGCTGGTTGGGTTTTTTGCCCTGAGATTCGCAGAACTCGATGTATGAGTCGACCGCATCACGGAATGCCGCTTCAATTTGCTCGACAGATTCTCCGTCGAACATCATTAGATCGTTAATGAATTCTATTTTTCCAAATAAGCACTTGTCTTCTGTGCTGAATTCAACAGAGCCAAGATATCCTTTATATTCCAGTGTGCCGTTCATGCCAGCCCCCATTGTGTAAGCTTTATACAGATCTGTTTGATTTGATATATTTTCAAAATCCCGCCGGGGTGAGGGCAACTGCAGTCTATGCGCTGTACCTCGCCAGAATCAAGGGTACGTACAAAGTACTTGTGTGAAGAGCCCCCTGTTTTCTCGTGCATCACGAAGCCAAACCCCTGCAATAACGTGATTAGCTCATCAAATCTAAAATCTTTTGGCGACGGATTACTGTAGATTTTTGCTGTCAGCTTGTCACGCTTTGCCATTCATTTTGCCTGTTTTTTATGGAATCAGCAACTAATTATTAGTTGCTGATTATTGGGGGTGGAAGCATTGTTTTTTTGTTACATTCACTTTAACAGGCTCTTTACTCGTCTGCAATGAGGGCGCGTGCTGCGCGACATATCGTATGGGTATAAGGCTTTGATCTGAACATATCGATAGAATGCTTTCTGGCCTGTCAGCGTCTTCCAGAATGGTGATCTGACTTTATACATAATACTTGCCTCCGTTAATATTCGAAACGCTGTCTGGCCCCGATCTACGTCAGGCACTCAGCGAGGCAAAGGCTGGCATAGGCAGGATCACTACGCCCGAGCAAATGCTGGTTCGCCAAGCGCGGCAGCGGTCAGGCTTAACCCAAGCGGCTTACCGTCTTGCGCTGTCTTTTTCATCTACCCGGACAAATCCGCCCAATGGGCGGGCGGCCCGCCATGCCTTACATTACTTGCATACCCTATTTGTATGCAGGCCGGCATGTTTTTGTCCAACACATCTTCTCTGTCCGATCCAACCAGCGACGCTCAGGCCGCTGCCGCGCCGCGTCTGTCGCTATGTAACGACGTGGTCTTTAAAACCCTGTTCAGCCGCCATCCGCATTTGCTGGCCGACCTGATCAATGCAGTGCGCCACCGTGCGCCACCCATTCGGGTCGAACGCGTCCTGAATCCTAATATTTTGCCGCAAGACCTAGTGAGCAAAGATATTGTGCTTGATATCTTGGCCGAGGACGCCAGCGGCCAGCGCTTCGGCGTGGAAATGCAACTGGGGCGTTTTTTCCATTGGGCGCAGCGCAGCGTGTACGGTATCGCCCGTAGTCTGGCCGGGCAACTGGAGGTGGGGCAGGATTATCGCCATTTGAAACCAGTGATCGGCATCAGCCTCTTGGTTCATGACCTATTTACCAAGCATCCGGCCAAGGCCGACTGGCACTTTACCTTGCGTGACACTCACGACCCCGCCGTCCAGTTGGGTGTGGCGCTGCAAATGCATATAATCGAATTAGGCAAGGCCGAAGTGCTGGGCGCGCTGCCCGCACCGCTGCTGGCCTGGATCGCTTGCCTGTTGCATAACCTGGATGAGGCTGCCATGAACGAAATCACCCACCCGCCCGTACGTGAAGCGCTGTCGCACCTAGAGGTCTTGTATTCTGACGAAGAGCTGCGCCTGGCGGCCGAGCGCCGCGAGCAGGCGCTGATCGATACCGCAGACATGCTTTATCTAGCCCGGCATGAAGGTCGTGAAGAGGGCAGGGAAGAAGGCACGACCGACCTGCTTGCCGTGTTGCTAACCTACAAATTCGGCTCGCTGCCCGGCTGGGCTACCTCCCGCATGGCGCAGGCCGATGCAGCCGCCCTGAACCGATGGGCGCTGCGGATTCTGGATGCTCAGCGCATTGAGGACGTATTTTCGTAGGTCGGATTAGAAGGCGTAATCCGACAAGCAACGCTACAACGGTACAAGCCGAATGTGTCTTGAATATCAGCCAATACCCCATACCCTAATCGCCGTATTTTCCCGCAGTGACAATTCTATTCACTACCCCTGTCTTGTCTTTTAGCCACGCCCTACAGTAAGCGTTCCTTTCCTCAACCAAGGAGCGCGCCGCATGAATCAGCACGACGCAAGCTACCGACAGCTCTTTCGCGATCCGCACATGGTGCGCAGCCTGTTCAAGGGCATCATCAACGAACCGTGGCTTAACGCCCTGGACTGGCAGGGGCTGCAATCCCTGGCCTTGCCTCGTTTCCGCGTACAGTAAGAAGGTGGTAATTTCTTGTTAGCTTGGATATGGAAATACCGGGAAAAGCAACGGCGTACTTTGCCAGGAGGTCACGGTGAGGTGGCTTGGATCGACACGCAACGCAGCCTGTACAGTTTTTTTCTTGGTTGATTGTTTCAGACTATTCTGGGGATACTGCCTTGGATAATTTTGCCTAATCGCTACCCGATCTACGTCAAGCACTTAGCGAAGCAAAGGCTGGCGTAGGCAGGATCACTACGCCCGAGCAAATGCTGGTTCGCCAAGCGCGGCAGCGGTCAAGCTTAACCCAAGCGGCTTTTGCTGAAAGAGTCGCCACTCCTGTTGCCACATTGCTTGACTGGGAGCAAGGCGGGTTTCCGCCTCCAGGCGGCGTCGTGTGTTTGTTGCGTCTTCTTGCGAAACATTCTGGCTTAACGCAAGAGCTGACGATAATCTAAATGTGCTTTAAAACAGCCCCAGATGCTTGTCCAGCAACTTGAATAGATTGTTACGACAGGCATGGGCCGCGCTTCGCCGCGCCCAAATCCAAGCATCGCGTGCCTCGACATTATGGCTAGTACTTTTCATTCTATATTTGTAATGGTTTCCTAGAGCGTAGCCAAGCGTTCGACAGTGTCGGGGTATTGTTGTACTAGCCGAATAAGCAAAGCGGCTTGTGCATTGGGTTTGGCACGGCCTTGTTCCCAGTTTTCAAGTGTGCGTGGATTTGTGCGTAGGTAGCGTGCAAAAACTCCACGCGACAGATGCAGGTGTTCACGCAAGGTCATCAGTTCTTCGGCTGTTATTTCTGGTGCGAGAGCGGCCTTAATCGTGTGATGGCGTAAAGTGACCTTCCCCTCGCGTTCGTTTGCCAGGGCCTCGAAGCCGTCAGTCAGTTCAGTAAACAGGTTGCGTTTGCTCATGTGGCCCTCGCTTGAATTTCATCCCGGAGCATATTGGCCAGTGCCTGACGCTCTTTGGTGCTTAAATCATTCATTTCATCTTTATCATACAAAGTGAAGAGCCAGAACTGTTGGCCGCCTGACCACCAATAATAGATGATACGCAGGCCGCCACGCTTGCCTTTGCCGCGTCGTGGATCACCGTGGCGAACCTTACGCAATCCACCGGTACCAGCGATGACGTCACCTGCTTCGGGGTTTTTAATCAGTTCGGTCTGGAAAGTGTGGAGCGTATCGTCATCCATGTACTGTTTACGGTAACGCTCGAATGCTGGTAATTCGACAAAAAGCGCTTTCACGGTATTATTCTACGTAGGTTGCGTATAGTTTGCAAGGTGTGTTCGCCGGAGCCTTACGATAGTTTGCCGTCTTGCGCTGCCTTTTTCATCCACCCGGACAAATCCGCCTAATGGGCGGGCGGCCTGCCATGCCTTACATTACCTGCATACCCTATTTGTATGCAGGCCGACATGTTTTTGTCCAACACCTCCTCTCAGTCTGATCCAGCCAGCGACGCTCAGGCCGCTGCCGCGCCGCGTCTGTCGCTATGTAACGACGTGGTCTTTAAAACCCTGTTCAGCCGCCATCCGCATTTGCTGGCCGACCTGATCAATGCAGTGCGCCACCGTGCGCCACCCATTCGGGTCGAACGCGTCCTGAATCCTAATATTTTGCCGCAAGACCTAGTGAGCAAAGATATTGTGCTTGATATCTTGGCCGAGGACGCCAGCGGCCAGCGCTTCGGCGTGGAAATGCAACTGGGGCGTTTTTTCCATTGGGCGCAGCGCAGCGTGTACGGTATCGCCCGTAGTCTGGCCGGACAACTGGAGGTGGGGCAGGATTATCGCCATTTGAAGCCAGTGATCGGCATCAGCCTCTTGGTTCACGACCTATTTACCAAGCATCCGGCCAAGGCCGACTGGCACTTTACCTTGCGTGACACTCACGACCCCGCCGTCCAGTTGGGTGTGGCGCTGCAAATGCATATAATCGAATTAGGCAAGGCCGAAGTGCTGGGCGCGCTGCCCGCACCGCTGCTGGCCTGGATCGCCTGCTTGTTGCATAACCTGGATGAGGCTGCCATGAACGAAATCACCCACCCGCCCGTACGTGAAGCGCTGTCGCACCTAGAGGTCTTGTATTCTGACGAAGAGCTGCGCCTGGCGGCCGAGCGCCGCGAGCAGGCGCTGATCGATACCGCAGACATGCTTTATCTAGCCCGGCATGAAGGTCGTGAAGAGGGCAGGGAAGAAGGTAGGGAAGAAGGTAGGGAAGAAGGCAGGGAAGAAGGCAGGGAAGAAGGCACGACCGACCTGCTTGCCGTGTTGCTAACCTACAAATTCGGCTCGCTGCCCGGCTGGGCTACCTCCCGCATGGCGCAGGCCGATGCAGCCGCCCTGAACCGATGGGCGCTGCGGATTCTGGATGCTCAGCGCATTGAGGACGTATTTTCGTAGGTCGGATTAGAAGGCGTAATCCGACAAGCAACGCTACAACGGTACAAGCCGAATGTGTCTTGAATATCAGCCAATACCCCATACCCTAATCGCCGTATTTTCCCGCAGTGACAATTCTATTCACTACCCCTGTCTTGTCTTTTAGCCATGCCCTACAGTAAGCGTTCCTTTCCTCAATCAAGGCGCACGGAGGTGTATTCGTTGCCTGCACTGCCATAGCGAACGAGCTGTTGGCGACCCTTCGCATGAATCGATACAATGCTTATTTGGGTCGATCTGGCGTCGGCCTGTTTGGACCTCACCTAAAATTTTTCATATGCAAGTAACCACCTCCAAGAACGCGTCTCAGGCAAAAAAAGCGGCACAGTCTCCCACCGAACAGCGTTTTGACAAGGCGTGGAAACGGGTGGCTAATAAGCAGAAGGAAAATGACCGCTTTCGTGAAAATATCCAGGCGTTTTCTCAGGATACGAGCGCTCGCATTCAGGAAAAAGAACAGCGCTACATGGTAGCCATGCACGGTGCTTGTCTGCACCTGCTTACCTTCTTCAACAGAAAGTCTTTAACACAGTGGCAACGTCAAATGCTGTTCGACTGGGTGAGTGAATACCTGGAGGCCATGCAGAACAATCCTTTCAGTTCACACCTTGACATGAGGCTCATCCGGCAGCGTCTGGCAGATGAGCTGGCTGTCGCATACCCCGAGTCCAAGCAACGGTCGACACATGGGGCAGACGATCCCGCTGATGACTACGACTTTCCTGATCCTGACGAGGAAGAGCCTTTAATCCAGGATATGTTCCAGGAACTGTTTGCCGAGTTCGAGCAAGCCGATAGGGCAGGCGCTTCTGCTGAACAGCACGACGAAACTGACGCAGATCAAGCCTTTTTCCAAGATTTTTTCCAGCAACAGCAGGCTTATGAGCAGCAGCGCCAAGACGAAAGCCAGGCATTGAAACGACTCATGCAGTCTTCTTCGGTGAACAGGCTGTTTCGGAAGGTGGCGGGTGTTTTGCACCCCGATAAAGAACAAGATGAAGCGCTGCGCCAAGATAAAAATCGCTTGATGGGCGAGCTGATTCAGGCTCGGGACACTAACGATATTCCGCGCTTATTTGCTTTTTACACCGAGTACGTGGGCCAGTCGCCAATGGAAGCGCTTGGTGAGGACCTGGATGGCGTGACCCAGTTACTTGAAAGGCAGTATCTGTACTTGTGTGATTTAAAAGAACGTATCCTGGATGAAGACTTGTTTGCTGGCGCTTTGTATCGGCAGTTTCATCGGAAAACGCCAGTAGCAACAAAGCGCGTCATTACCAAGCACTTGAAAGACATCCAGAGCCGCACTAACGCTTTGTTGGCTCTGCCTGAAGATATCACCAGCTTGAAAAGCCTAAAACCCTATCTGGAATTACGTTATGACGTATTCTGCGAAGACGCGTTTCTTGACTTCGTCTGATTAGGGCGCAGTGTTGCTGGCGTATATCTACAGGCTGTAGACGGCAGATCCATTAATTATTCGCCCCGGTATTCAGCACCTCAATGGCCAGCCGCAGGTTTTTGGCTTCGTCTGTCATGGCATGCGCCGTATTGCCCAGGTCGTGGACGAAGTTGGCGTTCTGGTGGGTGACCTTGTCCATTTCAGCGATAGCCTGGTTGATTTGGTCCAGGCCGCTGGCTTGTTCCACCGAAGCCGTAGATATCTCGTTCATGATGTCGGTGACACGGCGAACTGCATCCACGATTTCCTGCATCGTCAGCCCGGCATGGTCGACCTGCCGGGTGCCGGCTTCCATACGGCTTACTGATACGTCGATCAGGGTCTTGATTTCTTTGGCGGCTGCTGCACTTTTTTGAGCCAGGCTGCGCACTTCGCCTGCCACCACCGCGAAGCCGCGGCCTGCTTCACCGGCGCGGGCGGATTCTACTGCCGCATTCAGCGCCAGGATATTGGTCTGGAAAGCAATGGATTCGATCAAGGTAACGATATCACCGATTTTCTGCGAGCTTTCGTGTATGCCCTGCATGGTGACGACCACATCGCTGACCGCTGCACCGCCACGTTGGGCAGTTTGCATACTGGCTTGGGCCAATTGGCTGGCCTGGCTGGCATGATCGGCGTTTTGCCTTACGGTAAGGGTCAGCGCGTCCATGCTGGCGGCGGTTTCCTGCAAGGATACGGCTTGCTCGTCGGTGCGTGTGGATAGCCTGGTATTGCTGCCATCTACAATTTGAGCCATGTGCGTGGTGGCCGATGCACCTGTACGCACATCGTTGGCAATGCTGACCAGGCTTTTGCGCATCATTTCCAGGTAGAAATAAAGCGTGCCGACTTCACCTGTTTGCTCGGTGTCGATCTCGATTTGCAGATTACCCGCGGCGATCTGACGCGCTATTTTGGCAGCGTTATCCAAGGGCTTGATGATGCGCTGAGTGATGAGCCAGCCATAGGCCAGATTACCCAATGTGGCGATGCCTAGTCCGGCCAGTATCAAGCTGTGTTGTTTTGCAGGTAACCCGCCCGTTGCGGCGAACCAGGTTGCTATAGCTATGATGGCGGTTGATAGCACTGCCATGCGAAACATGCCGGCGCGCAAGGATGGCTTGAAAGGCCGGGCGGCAATATCCAACAGTCGTCGCCAGCCAGTGCGTACCTTTTGCCCGTGTTTGATAGCGTAGCCACGACTGTCGCCAGCATTGATGGCGTCATAGAGTTCCTGGGCGGCGTTGATTTGTTCGGTGCTGGGCTTGACCCTGACCGAGGCATAGCCCGTGACTTGGCCCTGTTCATAGATGGGTATGACATTGGCCAATACCCAATAAAAGCCGCCATCTTTACGACGGTTTTTGACTAGCCCTAGCCAAGGTTTGCGCGCAAGCAGGGTGCTCCATAAATCCTGGAAGGCCGCCGCCGGCATTTGAGGATGTCGTACGACATTATGGGGCTGGCCTATCAACTCTTCACGGGTATACCCGCTTATTTCAACGAAAGCGGGGTTGGCGTAGATAATGTTGCCATTGATATCAGTTTTGGATATCAGGTATTGATCAGCACGAACTTGGGTTTCAATATCGGTAAGGGCAAGAATGTTGCGCATGTCAGACTGATGATTCCTACGATTGAGTAGGGGCTGATTATAACCATACAATGAATGTGGTTAATAGCTTGAGCACGCATGGAAAAGGCCGGTTCCTTTGGGAACCGGCCTTGTTTTTTCGGATGGTGAATTGCTTCCTTTGCTTGTTGTTTGTCGGATTGGTGCGCAGCACGTAATCCGACACGAGTTCCAGGTTAATACAGTACCGATGGGAGCCACAGGCCAATGGCGGGGAATAGGTACAGCAGCACGATGGCCACGATCTGTATTCCCATGAATGGCAACATGCCCGCAAAAATCTGGTTCAGGGTGACATGAGATGGCGCGACACCTTTCAGGTAGAACGCCGACATGGCAACCGGAGGCGACAGGAATGCCGTTTGCAGGTTCATTGCCACCAGCAGCCCGAAGAATAGCGGGTCGATCTGGTAATGCGCCAGCAAGGGCAGGAAGATGGGCATGAAAATCACGATAATTTCAGTCCATTCCAGTGGCCAACCCAGCAAGAAAATAACGATCTGGGCCAGAATCATGAATTGCACCGGGGTCAGGTCCATGCCTAGTACCCAGTTATTGATGATTTCTTGCCCGCCCAGCAATGCGAAGGCGGCCGAGAAGATACTGGATCCGACAAATAGCCAGCACACCATCGCGCTGGTTTTGGCGGCCAGGTAGACCGACTCTTTCATCATGGCCAGATTCAATCGCCGGTACGCCAGTGCCAGCAATATGCCGCCAAATGATCCCATGGCCGCCGCTTCCGAAGGCGTAGCCAGGCCAAATACAATACTGCCCAATACTGCCAGTATCATGATGGCCAGCGGGAAAAACGAGCTGAGCAGCATCTTGAAAATTTCTAACCGTGCAAAGGTGAACATGGTGTAGAAAATAGCGAAGATCACGCTGCCTATGGCCAGCATTATCCAGAACCCAGTGGGTGCGGGGCGATTTTCAGGTGCTTGCGCGGCGGCTTCTTCTACGGCTGCCTCAGCAGGAGGTTTGACACTGGATTCCGCAACCGCTGCTCCTTCGGGTTCTGCCAAGCCGCCTTCTACTTCAGGCTCTTGCAAGCCACCGCTTTGGAAGTGACTGGACGTATCGGAATCGGAGGCAAAGCCCATTTCGATCAGGCCGCTTTCAAGCTGCGGTAATGGTGCGGTGACGATTTTGTAGCTTAGCCCCATGATAGCCACGAAAACCAAGCCAGGAAGCAGGGTAATGAACAACTGGTTGAACAGTGTGCCCATGGGTACATTGATGTTGCGCTTACCTTTGATGGCGCCGATCAGGCCAGGCAGGGCGCGGTTGCTGATGGTGTCTTTGGCGATCTGGGCAAACTCAGGCAGCGTTACACGGCGCTCTTCTTCGGATAACGGAGGCGCTGATTTTGGGCTGATCTTGGCTACGAGCATGATGTAGATGACGTAGAGCAAAGCCAGCATGATGCCGGGAAAGAAAGCCCCTGCGTACAGCTTGACTACCGATACGCCGGCCACAGCGCCATAAACGATAAGCAGGACTGACGGCGGGATCATGATGCCCAGGCAGCCCCCGGCCGTAATGGCTCCAGCGGAAAGCTTGACGCTATAGCCGGCCTTGAGCATGGCGGGTAGCGCCAGCAAACCCATTAGCGTAACGACGGCGCCCACGATGCCGGTTGCGGTGGCGAACACGGCGCAGGTAATGACTGTTGCTACTGCCAGCGAACCGGGTACGCGAGCCATGGCCAGATGCAAGCTTTTAAATAGCTTTTCGATCAGGTTGGCGCGCTCGACCAGATAGCCCATGAAAATAAACAAGGGCACTGCTATCAGTACATCGTTGGTCATGACCGCATAGGTGCGCAACACCATCAGGTCCAGGGTTTGCGCGATGGCTATTTGCGGACCCATGCCTCGATAGGCAAGGTAGGTGAACATGACCCCCATGCCCATCAAGGTAAAGGCGGTGGGGAAGCCCAGCATGATCGTAACCACGATCAGCGCCAGCATCAGCAAGCCCAGGTGCCCGTTGGTGATGTCTGCCGGGGCAGGCATTAAAACGACCAGGGCGATAACAATTGCGGCCAAAATGGATAGGCCAAACCATACTTCTTTTCTCATGGTTGGTTTCCTTTTTGTTGCTGGATAACCAGAGCGTCAAGATCGTTGATGTCTTCAGTGACATGCACCATATCTTTAAGTTTGTCGACGTCGACTTCTTCCACGTCTTTGTCGCGTTTGGGCCATTCGCCTTCTTTCAGGCAGCGAATGCAGTAGACGACTTCCACAAAACCCTGGAATAGCAGGGTAATGCCGGCAAACGGGATAATTGCTTTAAAAGGGTATATGGGCGGGCCATCGGCGGTGATGGTCGAGTGCTCCATAATTGCCCAGGATTCGGCGGCATAGGTATAGCCTGCCCAGCACAATGCCAGCACGCCAGGAAAGAAGAACAAAATATAAAGGATTAGGTCCAGGCTTGCCTGCAGGCGTGGTGGAAAGAAACCATACAGTACGTCGCCGCGCACGTGACCATTCTTGGAAAGGGTATAAGCGCCAGCCATCATGAACAGAGCCCCGTACATCATGTTCATGGCGTCAAATGACCATGAGTGCGGCTCGCCCAATGCATATCGCGAAAATACTTCGTAGGTCACAAACAGAGTAAGCACCAGGACGAACCAGCCAAAGAGCTGCCCGATCCAGGTGTTTACCCGGTCAATAATTAGCAAAAAATTTTGCATGGTAGGGGTCACCTTGCTGGAAAAAAGCGGCAAAAGAACGGGAGCGGCCCACCGAGCGCTTGTTGCTTTTGCCTTAGCCGACTAAAAACACCACCCTTGCTGCTTGGTGGGTGGTGTTTATGTGATGCACCTAAGTTATGGCTTAGCTTTTCTTAGGAGCAGCTTTACGACCGAAGTAGTGGTTGTAAGCCATGCGGCGATTGTTGTTGGTGTCCATGTCCCATGCCATGGCGCGGGAAGCGAAAGCTCGTTGCGAGGTTTCGATTTCCTTGAACATGGGGTTGGTTTTACCCTTTTCTTCGATGATCTGGTCCCATACCGTAAGCTGCTGCGCCAAAATGGCGTCGGGTGTTTTGTAGAACTTGACGCCGTCTTCTTTTTGCAGCTTGATGTAGTCTTGCGAGTAGCGATCAACCGCTTTCCATGACATATCGGCCGAAGCGGCTTCGACGCCGTTGGCGATGATGGCTTTCATTTTGTCAGGCAAGGCGGCGTACTTGTCTTTGTTGAAGATAATTTCAAAGGTTTCCGAAGACTGGTGGAAGCTTTGCAGCATGCAGACCTTCGATACGTCGGGGAAGCCCAGCAAGCGGTCGGAAGTGGCGTTGTTGAACTCGGCGCCGTCCAGCAGGCCGCGATCAAGGGCGGGTACGATTTCCCCCCCTGGCAAGGCGTTGACAGCAGCGCCCATGGCAGTGAACAGGTCAATGGCGAGGCCGTTGGTGCGGAACTTGAGGCCTTTGAGGTCTTCGGTTTTTGTAACCGGTTTCTTGAACCAGCCAAAAGGCTGGGTTGGCATGGGGCCGCTCAAGAAGGACTGCACATTGCCGCCGATGGAATCGTATAGTTTTGCCAGTAATTCCTGGCCGCCACCATACTTGTGCCAAGCCAGGATCATGTTGGCGTCCATGCCGAAGGCGGGACCCGACGAGAACAAGGCCAGAGCGTTTTGCTTGCCGTAGTTATAGCCCAGCACACCGTGACCGCCGTCTAGCGTGCCTTTGGATACGGCGTCGAGCAAGGCGAAGGCAGGCACGACTGCACCGGCTGGCAAGACTTCGATTTTCAGTTCGCCACCAGTCATGTCATTGATTTTTTTCGCAAAATCAAGCGCGAATTCGTGGAAGATGTCGACCGTGGGCCAAGTGCTTTGGAAGCGGAAATTGATGGGGGTTTGCGCGCTGACAATGGAAGGGAAGCCCATCGATACCGCGGCGACTGTTCCTGCTGCTGCTCCGCCCAGGAACTGGCGGCGTGATGATTTTGTTTTAGCTACGGTGTTGATAGCTTTCGAACTGCTTTCCATGGTTGTCTCCTGGCTTGTATTGACTTTGTATCGGGTGGTTGTAACAAGGTACAAATTTTTGACTGCCGTCGCTTTTATAGGCTATCCGTATACGTCAGTCAATGGTGTGCAAACCTGCCGGATTTGGCGTTCGGAAGGCATGAAAAAAAGTTGAAGACAAGCATTCATGCGGCTTTCAAAGATAATTCAAGCTTCAAAAAATCAGATTGAATATCGTAGTGGCAGTTGGCAAAGCAGGGTTATCACGTAGGAATTGACGTTGTTTTTTTTGTTTTTCAGCAGCTTTTGCCGCTGCGTTTCGGCCTACGAGTCAACGCATCTTGCGAACACAACGAACTCAACAGAGAATTAAATTTAAGCAAGAGGTCGAAGATCGTAAGTCGGATCAGGGAGCCAGCCCGTCATCCGACAAAACTCCTATGACAACTGGCATTGGGCGTCAGTGTTTGCTCCTGCCGTATGCAGTAGTAGAATGAAACTAGGGGACTTTGCCATGTTGCGCGTAGCGCAACCTTAAGGAGAAGAAAGCCATGACCATCTATGACGCAACGCTTACATTCAGGCAAGACGTAGCAGAAGGGACAACCGCATTCCATTTTTCCAGGCCAAGTGGCTTTGATTACAAGCCGGGGCAGGCCATAGATTTGATTTTGGCTCCAGCATCAGGCAATTCAAGCACTGAAGGCGAACGGCACACTTTTTCCATTGTCAGCGCGCCATTTCAGGATGAACTGTGCATTACCACCAGAATGCGCGATAGTGCATACAAGCGCGAGTTAAAGTCGTTGGCTACAGGGGCTGCAGTCAAGATAGAAGGCCCTTTTGGTTCTTTGACTTTGCATAATAAGGCAAGCCGCGCAGGCGTTTTAATTGCCGGCGGCATTGGTATTACTCCTTTTATGAGCATGTTGCGCAATGCTGCACACACGGCCTCGCCGCAGCAGTTATTGCTGCTTTATTCCAATCGACGCCCTGAAGATGCCGCGTTTCTACATGAACTGCAGGAATTGGAACAAAAAAACCCGTATTTTCATATGCTGGCCACCATGACGCAGATGGCTGGTTCCAGTCAGCCCTGGTCCGGTGAAACCGGTGTGCTGGATACAAACATCGTCAAACGCGCCATTGCTGACTTGCCGGATCCGGTTGTTTACCTGGCTGGCCCTCCGGCCATGGTCGCCGCGTTGGGGCCTATTTTGAACGGTGCAGGCATTGACGATGACGACATCCGTACTGAAGAGTTCTATGGTTACTAAGAACGCGTTTACCGCGACAGGCAAATCACATAAGGATCGCCGCGCCCTTTGTTTAAATACCCTTCAATGAACAGTTTTCTGCTGACTGTGTCATAAGAGAACTGTGTACCGTGTTCTGGGCGATACGCCTTGTAAAAGGGTGCTCCTATGGTTTTTATGTGTATTTCGGGGGTATCGTCGACGATCTGGAAGCTGACCGGCAGCACGACCTTGGTCAGGCGCCATTTGTCGCCAGCCTTGGCGGAGACCTGAAGTGTAATCGGTGTGTCTTGATTGGTATTGCAAGACAGTTGCGCATTGTGCATGAATCCGGTGACAGCTTCAGTTCCCCCTACACGATTTTTAGTTGCCATTTTTTTCTCACATCAATTGCTGAACATCCATTTTAACGTGTTGGGCGATGTGGAGTTACACGGCTGCGGTGGGTAATCCCTTGCTGGCGGGTGCGCAGGGCGCCTGGCTCGCACTACCGCCCCTGCTGGGCGAGCATGCCAACGAATTTCTAAAATAAGCTGGCAGCCAATTTAAAGCCGGGATAAAACATGTTTAAAATGACCCGGCTTGCCGCTCCCGCCCATGTGCCCGAGGATATTCTTGAAAGCCTGAATCAGGGCGTAAAAAGAGCGTTGTCCGATCCGGATGTCATTGCATCCATTAAGAGGCAGAGGGCTGCGCCAGACTACACGACACGCGAAGTGTTTCCACTGTCATGCAGAATGCCAATGAGCAATGGCAGAAAGTTGTCAAAATGATAGGTTTCGAAAAATTATAAGGATGAATATGAGCAAGAACGTTTGGGATAAACATGCCGACCTGGATGTCGCCGCTAATGGCGTGGCCACATTGGCCATGAAAAATGCGGGCACGCTGAACATTTTGGGTACGCCCGTCGTAGCTGCGCTAACCGCCGCGCTGACCGAGGTTGAGCAAAACCCGGAGGTCAAGGTGTTGGTTTTGCGTGGTGCAGGCGACAAGGCCTTTGTTGCCGGGGCCGATATCAAGGAAATGGCCAATTTCGACAAGGCCGGCGCGATTGCCTTTATTGATGCGCTGCGCCAGCTGTGCGATAAGGTGCGCCTGCTGCGTGTCCCGGTTATTGCCAGGATGCCAGGCTGGTGCCTGGGCGGTGGCCTGGAATTTGCCCTGGCTTGCGATTTGCGTATCGCATCCGATACGGCAATGCTGGGCATGCCAGAGGTCAAGGTTGGCATTCCCTCCATTATTCATGCGGCCTTGTTGCCGCGTCTGATCGGCAAGGCGCGCGCATCGTGGATGCTGCTGACCGGGGAAGTGGTTGATTCCGCCCAGGCGCTTTCTTACGGTCTGGTCGATCGTGTTGTCCCGCTTGCCGAGCTGGACGCCGAAGTCGACCGTGTTGCCAATATGTTGGCCGGTCTTGGCAGCGTAGCCTTGGCGCAGCAAAAACGCCTGCTCAGAGAGTGGGAAGACGAGCCGCTGGACGTATCGATACGCAATGGCGTGGGCGAGTTCGGTTCGGCGTTCGACACCGGCGAGCCGCAGAAGTACATGGGTGAATTTGTTCGTGCCAAAGAGCGCGAGAAAGCTGCTAACTGATCTCTTGCATTTTGACACGCTGCAAGAATCTGTTTTGATTTGAATCAATTCTATGCGCGCTTGCTTGGTCTATAGTGGCTCTTTTGACAAACTAGGATGGCTATGTTCTTTGGCAATACGACGCTGCTCGTAATCTTCGTTCTTGGCATCATTTTTTCTTTTATCGGATTTGGTCTGCGCGATCATAATCCGGGCATGGTGTTCATGGGCATAGGTTTTCTTGCGGTCTTGTTCGCTGCTATCAATAAAGCCATCGAAGTTTTTGGCTAAACAGCCAAGCTACAAGCATTTTGCTGCCTGAGCTTGTGCCGCAACGTGAATCCGGCGCCTATTGCGCAGTGCTTATCATCGTACCTAAACCCCGAGGCTTAAGAATCCCGGGGTTTTTGCCATTCCAGGGCCGCCGCACTATTGCTGGGCACGTGGCTTTCATGCTATTAGATTGATACTGACCGATCTGCACAGGCTTATGAACATCTCAAATTATGAACATCTGGTTTACGCGCTGGTGATTCAGGTAGCGCTGTGGCTGGCGACTCGCAACTGGTGGCTGGGGGCAATGCTGGCTATCGGGCTGTTTATAGGGCGTGAACATGCTCAGCGCGAATACCAACTGGGCGATACATCGAAACTCGGTCCCTGGGAGGCGTTTGATGTGTGGAATTGGAGCCTGGACGCCCAGCTTGATATTATTTTTCCTGCGATTGCTGTCGTGCTCGTAGCTTGGTTTGCAGGCTATCGCGCGCGTGAATAAGGGGCAGGCGCTACTGTTGGTGGCGGGTGGGTGTTCTCGCCTTTTGGACGGGGCTTGATGGCCAATAAGAGGTCGGAGCGGTAATGGTGGCAGTGGCTTCTCCGAGGCATGACTTGCTTTTTCGGAATAGTAAAAAGCTTCTCAATTGCTTGATGCCGACGTATTTCAGAGACAAGCCAAGCTTTATTCTGGGATGTGGCCTATGCTGATACCTTGGTCGTAGCAAACCCGCTCTGACTACACATGAAAATAGGGAAGAAATGGACAAGAAAGAAAAAGATCAAAAGCAAGATCAAGAAGTGGTGAAGCCCGTGAGCTCCAAGCCTGCACTGAAGCAGCCGCGCTGGCCTGGGCTGGGTGGAAACTCGGGGATCAAAAACGCGAGGTCGGTGCATGGCCGCATGCCAACAGGGCGCGGTTCGGCGCGGGGTCGATAGCTTACGCGTATCGCCCTGAGCAGCATCATTGTGCCAACGGTCTATCGTGAAAATTATCTGTTGCCACTGAAAGGCCTATCGAATCATGTCGATAAGACAGCTTCTCGGGAAAACCCATAGATCAGCGGCACAGCGCGCGCAGAACGCTCACCAATTTTTTGACGGCAATTTCCATTTCGTGCGGGGCGTGGGCGGCGAATCCCATGAGGAAGCCGGCCTTGTGCCGACTCGACGCATGCAGCGCCGTCAGCCCCAGCAGATCGATCCCGGCCCGGCGCGCCGAGTCCACGGCCTCGCGCTCTGGGATGTCGCGGATGAATATGCAGGGCATCTGCATGCCCCCGGCAGGCACTCGTGGCTCTACGAAGTCGGCCAGATGCTGGCGCACCAACTGCGCCAGTACATCGCGCCGTTCGGCATAGACGGCACGCATGGTGCGCACATGTGCGCCGAAGTGGCCGCCCTCAATGAAGCGCGCCAGCGTGAGTTGCGGAATTGGCGCGCTGTGCCCATCCAGCAGGGTGCGCGCCACGGTCATCGGAGCCACCAGTGGCGATGGCAGCACCATGTAGCCGATGCGCAGGCCGGGAAAGAGTGATTTGGTGAAGGTACCGATGTAGATCGTCCGCTCGTGCGGATCAAGCCCCTGCACGCAGGCAGTGGGTTTGCCGGCGTAATGGAATTCGCTGTCGTAGTCGTCTTCGATGATCCAGCCCTGGTATTGCCTGGCCCATTCAATGACGGCCAGCCGCCGGTCCAGCGTCAGTGTTGCCCCGGTTGGAAACTGGTGCGAGGGCGTCAGAAACACCGCCTTGGCTGAGTCACTGGAGGCTTTCGCCGCCTGATTCAGGTGTTCCACCAGCATGCCATTGGAATCCAGTGGCACCGGCACACATTCCAGACCGGCGGCGTCGAATGCTTTGCGCGCCCCTTGATATACCGGATCTTCAATAAAAATTTTGTCCCCAGAATCGAGCAGCACGTTGGCGCATAGTGTCATGGCTTGCTGTGAACTGGTCAGCACCAGTACGCGCTCGGGCGTGGCGTGCGCACCGCGTTCGAGATTGACGTAATCCGCAATGGCGCGCCGTAATGGTTCCAGTCCTTGCGGATCGCTGTGCGTCAACGCCTGGCTTCCATATTCCTTGAACACCTGCCGTTCCAGACGTTCCCAAGTCTGGAGGGGAAAGTTGCGCGTTTCCGGTACGCCTGGGGCGAATGGACGTGGCGTCAGGAAATCGCGCTGGCCGCCACCCTGGAACATAGCGCTGCCGCGCTGGCTGAGGCGTAGCGTCTCATGGCGAGTCCCCGTACGTCGCGCCGTACCACGGGCTGGAAGACGTGTCGCCCGTTCCGATACGAAGCTGCCGCTGCCAACACGCCGCTCGATGAAACCTTCCGCATGCAACTGGCTATAGGCCGACTCGACTGTATCGCGGGAAACGTTCAGTGATTTTGCCAGCGCACGCGAGGCGGGCAGCGGCTTACCGACGTCAAGCACGCCGTCGAGGATCAGTTGCCGGATGCCGCGCTGTATGCGCGCATACAGCGGCAAGGCGCTATGCGCAGGGTTGCCGATCCAGGCTTTGACGGACTCTAGTTGGGCGTGTCTGAACAATTGGTCCGTATTACCTTAAAAAAATGGTAGGGAACATCCATCCATTTTAAGGCTATAAATTTGTTTATCAACTTTGTCCATCAAATTGTTTTCAGGAGTCACTGTCAGGCCATGTCATTCGTCCCTTCATTTTCATCCGTTCGTTGGAATGATCTCATCCATCCCATTGTGGCTGGCCTGATCTCGGTCATCGTCAATTACGGCGGAACTTTTATCCTGGTGTTTCAGGCCGCCAAGGTGGCCGGCCTCAGCCCAGAGCTGACGGCCTCGTGGGTGTGGTCGATTTCCATCGGCGTGGGCGTAACGGGGATCATCCTGAGCTGGGTTTCCCGGGAACCTATCATCACGGCGTGGTCCACACCGGCCGCCGCTTTCCTCGTCACAGCGCTGGCGACCACGCCCTACGCGGAAGCAGTCGGCGCCTACCTGATCTCGGCTGCCGCCTTCGTGGTGCTCGGGCTGTCGGGTTGGTTCGAGCGGGTCATCCGCCTGATTCCGCCAGGCGTGGCGGCTGGGCTGCTGGCAGGCATCCTGCTCCAGTTCGGCATTGGCGCTTTTGGCAGCATGAGTATCGACCCGCTGCTGGCCGGGCTCTTGATCGTCGCCTATGTGGTGCTCAAGCGCTTTACCGCGCGCTATGCGGTCGTAGGTATCCTGGTGCTGGGGCTGGCCTTTTTGCTCATTCAAGATCGCGTCGATCTATCGGGGCTGACCTTGGCGCTGGCTGCGCCTGTCTTCACTATGCCCGCGTTTTCGCTCAACGCCCTGCTGAGCGTGGCGCTACCGCTGTTTTTGATCACCCTGACCGGACAGTACATGCCCGGCATGCTGGTGTTGCGTAATGACGGCTTCAGAACCAGCGCCAACCCCATCGTGACCGTCACCGGGCTCGGTTCCCTGCTGATGGCGCCGTTCGGTTCGCACGCCTTCAATATCGCCGCGATCACGGCTGCTATCTGTACTGGTCGGGAGGCGCACGAAAACCCAGACAAGCGTTGGATCGCCGGTATTGCTGCGGGTGTGTTCTACATCTTGGTCGGTGTGTTCGGGGTGACGCTGGCCGCAGTCTTCATGGCCTTTCCCGCGACCTTTATCACCACGCTGGCGGGCCTGGCGCTGTTGGGCACTATCGGCGCCAGCCTCGCCAGCGCCATGGCCGATGCCAAAGCCCGTGAAGCCTCATTGATCACCTTTTTAGCTGCCGCTGCCAATATCACTCTGTTGGGCATTGGCGGTGCGTTCTGGGGCTTGGTGATTGGCCTGGTGGCTTATGCGGTACTTAATGGCCGCTTGCCACAACAGGCGTCGATCTCGTCGTATTCAGCGTGAGTGCCGATAAGTCTCACGTAGACGATGCCGAGGCGATACGCACTAGCGACAATCAAGCGGTAATCATTGCCCTTGATGTTAAATACGACGCGCCGGTTCTTGAGAATGCTGGCGCTACGGTAGCGCTCTTTAATATCAGATGGCTGAGTCCAATTTGCTTGGTTTGCCTCATCCACCCAGGCCTTAATTGGCTGCTCGGCGATGGGGCGGGCGATCTCCGGGTTGCCATTTCTTACCACCGGCTTTGAGTTTCGCAATGTGTCTGCCCGGACTCTGTCTTGCGGCATGCGGTAGTGCTTCTTTTGCCGAACTGGATCTCGGTACGATCTTTCGACGTGTTGGTAGCGCCGCGATGTGGCAAACGTGCATTGCCGTTGAGCATATCCTGCTTTTTCATTTGAGTGCGTGCCGACTCTGCCTGTGCTGTTTGCTCCTTGCGCTTTGCGTCCGAAAAGGCTTTATTGAATTTTTCGCTGAATTCAGAATCTCGTGCAATGCTGTTGGGCGAGGAGTCGCCATTAGTCACGCGTAGACTCTTGAAGTCTTCCCTAGTGGGCGTGTATTGCGCCTGCGCAATATTGCAGGCCTGAATGCCAAGGCTGAGTAGCCCGACCAGTGCAAGAGTCCGTTTCTTCATGCGTCTACCCCTAGTTATTTTTCGCGGCATAGCGTAGCGGTGCACCGCGATTATATCTAGAAGGTCGCAGGTTCGTCGTCCTGGGTAGATATACAGCCTTGCTTGGCGGTGCCGCTAATTGTCCGATCAGGCATGACGCAGCGAAATTATGGTGCACGACGGTCGTGTCTTTCGTTTATAGTAATAGCGTGCCTAGCGCACTGTATGTGCCCGGATATCGCGATAGTTAATTAACTTGCTGTGGAGGTCTTGTGGCTGATTACAAACCTAAACTTTCTGCTGGTCTAGTTGTTGTAATTTTGGTGGCGTTTTGGCTAATCGTGTACGGAGGCGCGATCATGTACGGCGCGACTGAGTTTCCGTCAGTACCGGTCGCTGCCTCATCCAAATAACGTGAGTGGGAGCTCTAGTTTTTGCGCGGCGGGCAGCGGCGCAGGCGTCTTTCTCGTGAAGCTCGATCTCGTAGTTAAATCCACCCTCGAATAGCTACGATGCACAAACAGACATGCCGCAGTCGTCAGCGTGTAGATTTCCATTTTCAGCGCTACCGCCAGCCGCAGCGCTGTTTCTATGGCGATCTCGTCGGCGCGAAGGTGCGGGTATTTGGCTGCCGCTGTACTGCTTGCCGCATCTTCAACCCTGGCTGCCTTTGGCGAAAACTGTTTGGGTCGCCCCGGCGCCGATAAAGCATTCCATTGGTAACCACCCACGGAAGAGCCCCGTGAGGGGCAAGAACAAATAGACATTGCGTTTCATATCTCAATTTGAGATAATCATCCCGTGAGAGTCATCACAAACCGTCGTTTAGTTGATTTCGCTGCTGCGCATCCAGATGCTGGTGGGCCGCTACAGGCGTGGCGCAAGGCGATGGAATCCCATGTTTTCGGCGACTTCGCCTCTCTGCCTCAGCAGTTCGGGAGCGTGGATAGGGTAGGGGGCTTGTATGTATTTAACATCGGTGGAAATAAATACCGTTTGATTGCATTCCTGCATCCGACGCACCAAATGGCTTACACCAAGCATGTACTGACGCATGCTGAATACGATAAAGGAGCTTGGAAAAAATGAACCTGAACGATATACGAACCAGTTGGGCCACCCTGCAAGGGGTGACTGGAATTGGGCCTATTCATGATCAGGCGGGTTACGACCGCATGGTCGCGTTGGCCGACACGCTAATTGACAGCGGGCTGGCAGGCGAGAGCGCTGAGCTGTCTGATCTGTTCGGGCTGGTCAGTGGCCTGATCGCTGACTATGATGATAAGCACCATCCCCTGCCGGCAGTGCCTCCGCGTGAAATGCTGCGCTTTCTTATGGAGCAGCACGGGCTGTCGCAGGCCGATTTGCCAGAAGTTGGAAGCCAAGGCGTGGTGTCTGAAATCCTTTCTGGGCGCCGAATGCTAAACGCTCGCCAGATTGCCGCTCTGGTCGGACGGTTCAACGTCAGCGCAGATCTGTTTGTTGAGCCTGCCGGTCAGGCGCATTGAAGAAAGTTCCGCGAGGGACTGATCTGCGCAAGGGAAGGGCGGCGTCATAGAGCTACGTTAGCGCCAGGCGCAAAAAAAAAACCTGTGAGGATCAGGCGTGACGCTCAATCAGCGTCAGTTGGTACGGGCTGTTTTTGAAAGGAAGGATGGCGCTTTCCAGCTATACAGCGCTCTAGCGGGTTCGTGAAGGCGTCAGGGTCGCAGAACTCGTTTTGCAACATTTTCAGTTGTGCCGAGACGGTGGCCGAGTGTGTGGCGTCGTGTCGGGTTTGTGCTTCATCGAACAGTTTGTCGACAACATTTGCTGTCATACGGCAGCGCTGAACGGCCTGTTTGACGACAGCGGTTTGGAGCGAAATTTTGATTTCGCTGCGACCAACGACTGAGTGTAAGTGGCCGGGAACGCGCCGACGAAACCAGAGCATGTCCGATTCAGGATGGGGAAAGAGGTAAGGGGTTTGTAGCGACATGATGGATTTTTCCTTGGTAACTAAACATAGGGCGTCGCCGGTTGCAATGGGGAGGTGTGTACCAGCCCCGTGTACCAGCTACTTCGTCTAGCAATCTGTCGCTTTTATTTAAAATGTCACTGACTTTAAATAAAAATACCCAGCGAAATCAATAGGTTATCATTTCTGAGGACAAAAAAACTGCCCCGAACCTTGCGGTCTCGGGGCAGCTTGTATTCTTTGGTGGCGCATCCCTGATTCTTAGTGTATTCGCTAAAAATAGTAAAAATCAGTTTTATTTCAATGGATTACAGGCTGCTTGAGGGCTAGTGTACCAGTGTGGTGTACCAGCTCCAACCAATTTCGATTACGAAACTTAGCCTCTATGTGATGTATTGATGGGGGCTAAAAAATAGACGAAATGAACATTTTTAAGAAGAATAAGACATAAATCCGACAAGCATTGATTGAATCATACGTTTTTAAGACAATTTGGCCAGCGGTTTATGCTGAATCGACCTAGCAGCCGACAAACCTTATATCTGTTGATTAATACATTTTTCAGACAAACAGTGAGACAATAAGAGGGTTTTCAGACAGGTATGTTGAGTGTGACATGGGAATCAAACAGAAAACCGACCTTTCATTGCCAGAGACTGTCTTTACTGGTGAGGGTGACCCTGCAGCAGACCGCAAAGTTCTCCGGTTAGCTAGCGCGGGGCAGTTACGCAAACTCTACCAGGGAGTCTATACCAGCAACCTGGCCAGCCCCCCGGAAATGGTTGTGCTGCGCCATTGGTTGACCATCGTTAGCCACCTGCTGCCTGGTGGCGTCCTCAGCTATCGGAGCGGGTATGACGCGAAGCCCGTTGACGGACGCCTCTATGTAACACGCGGAAATCGACCACGAACGCTTGAGCTGCCCGGACTCACCATCAAGGTTATTCCGGGACCCGGCGCGGTCGATGGCGACATGCCCTACAAGAACCTTTTCCTGGCCAGCCAATCCCGCTGGTTGTTGGAGAACATGGCGACTGGCCGTGGTGTAAGTGAAAGAGTGCTTCCCCAGGAGACGCTCGAGGTCGAGCTCGACAAACTTCTTTCGATTCGGGGGGAGCATCGGTTCAATCAACTCAGGGATGCCTGCCGCACGTTAGCGAACAAGATTGGCCGGGAAAAGGAGTTCAAGCGTCTGGATGGCATCATGGGCGCCTTGCTGGGTACCCACGAGAGCAAAAAGTTACACGGCAAGCAGGCGCTCGCACGCGCCGCCGGCCGTCCCTATGACCTCGACCGTCTAGTGCTGTTCGACACCCTGTTCAGTGGCCTACGAGCCCAGGCCTTGCCGGAGGCGACCGCCACAGCGGAAACAGGAGTCGCACGCGAGAACTTCGCTTTTTTTGAGTCCTACTTCTCGAACTATATCGAAGGCACCACATTCCTGGTCAGCGAGGCCGAGGAAATCGTGTTTGAAGGCAAGCTTATACCGAACCGGACGGAGGACTCTCACGACATTCTGGGTACCTTCCAGGCCGCCATGCAAGCCCCTTGGCGCGACCAACCGGCAAGTACGGCGGACGACTTCCCGCATTGGCTCAAGAGCGTCAACGCGCTGGTGATGCAGTCAAGGTTGGACAAGAACCCAGGCGAGTGGAAGAACCAGAACAATCAGGCCGGGGCGACGTTATTCGTGGCCCACGAGCTTGTGCAGGGCACTCTGAGGGAGGGCTTCGCGCGGATTCGGGCGCTGGAGGACCCCCTTGCCCGTGCGCTGATGACTATGTTTGTTGTCTCCGAGGTTCACCCCTTCAAAGATGGCAACGGCAGAACAGCGCGACTGGCCATGAACAGCGTACTAAGCGCCGCTGGACTGTCGCGCATCATTGTGCCGACGGTCTATCGCGAGGACTATCTGTTGCCGCTGAAGAGCCTATCGAATCATGCCGACGCGACACCCTACATCCGAGCTATGACTCGTATCCATGCCTGGACGGTGGCCTTTGATTACACCCAGCCCCGGCCCGACCTCTATGAGGTGCTCAAGAGGTGCAATGCCTTTGAAGAAGACCTACGAAACTACCGACTGGTGTTCCCCGAGGTCAACGCAGAAGGGGCTTAATGCGGCCTCGCCCCGGCTTACTGGGCTTTCAACCATTGCGTGATGCTTGTCATTAGCTTGCTGTCCTGGAGACCTTCCGTAGGCTCACAGGCAAGCGATATGTAATCACGTGTAGTGATGTTACGGCGTTCATACGTACTATCGATAAGAAGCCACTGCCCCACGTGACGGCTTCTTGCATAATGCGCGACCGCGTCTTCCAGATTTTTATAGCGGAATGCAAGCATCCCAAAGATATCTGGACTTGAGAAACATAGCGGGTCGGGGACGACGTATGGCCTCAATGAGCGCGGCAATTTTTCGAGCTCTGTGAGAGCTACAGTGCACAGTATGTAGCGAACCGGATACTTTCTCGCTAGCCTTAACGAGGGGAAGGTATTCATTAAAGGGGTTTGCCCGCGAATTACGACTGAGATCCAGGTGCGCGAAACGCCAGCGCCGGTTCGGCGTCAGGCGCTGGATCACAATAGGAAGTACGCGGATCAGTGCAGATGATCAATCTAGGGCGGTGCGCCTTCACAGATGGCTTGTTTCGGCTGGTGAGGCGCTCCAGTTGTTATTACGACCGTCAGCGAATCGAATTGGCGCATCCATGAACTCTATCGGATCGGCGCTGTCGAGGGCCGCTAGTTGAACTGCAATATAGTCGCCGCCGATTTCCTCTACATACCCACGCGCGAATGAGCGTACACCACAATGCTTGCAAAATAGATGGTGACCAACCTTATGCTTGAATTGGTAGTCGCTCAGGTCGCTATCACCAGACAGTAGTCGGAAGGCGCTGGGCTTGATAATCGCATTCCAGTTCCGTGTTTTCGTGCAAATCGAACAGTTGCATTTATTTGTGCCCAAGTTGAGATCAATATCGGCTTCAAACCGAATGGCTCCGCAGTGACAGCTACCAAGATACGTTTTGAGCATTACGCTCTCCTAGGCAATCATGGGAATGCAGCGTGACGCCGAATGAACAAGCTAAGTCTACGCCGATCAAGCGTCAAGTGCTGGAAAATAATCTGACCGTGGGGCGGTTGTGCAAATAGCAGGCACAAAAAAGCCCACCGGTTAGGGTGGGCTGATGCGATTTAAAGTACTGGATATTAGACACTGTCTAATAAACGGCTTTAACGAGCAAAGCAAAAGGGCCTACGTTTTCACGTAAGCCCTTGATATTCTTGGTGGCGCATCCCTGAGATTTCACCAAAAAAATAAAATCTCTTTGCCATCAACACCTTAGCCTCGGTGCGAGTCGGATTGACAAAAAATACTGACACACTAAGGTACCACGTTCACCACCAAAACAAAAGCCTATCACAGCAACGTTAACCCGTTAGGGTAAGGGGCACCGTCCCCTTTTACTCTTCCGAAGGATAACCAGCGACGAGATTAAACATTTCCCATTGACTTCAAAACAATGTCACGTAATGTGTTAAGCATTTCTTTTTTTGGTTTGCCTTTTGAAGAATTAAACGCTTGCGCGATTTTAACTTTATCGTGAAATCTTTGGTCAGGTGATTTGACAACATCAGCAGTAAATTCTTCTATGCTTTTGTACGTTTCGATTGAAGTTAAAGTTGTATTTTTATTTGTATCAGGCTTTAAGTCTTTAACGATCTCATCAACAACTTCTTGATTGATAACATCTAGGGCGTACCATTGTTTAACCAAGTGCGCTATTGATCGTGCGTTTAATTGCTGTTGCCTTTTCAATCTTAAAGACGTATTGATATGATCCGCTGTTTCCTGCCACGTTAACCCCGATTTGTGTATTGCAACGATTTCTTCTCTGTAATCTTTTAAAACGTTATTAACGCTGTTTTTTTGACCGTTTAAAATCTTCTCTCTTACACTGTCCAGCATATCAATTTTTTTGTTCATAATATCTCCTTTTTGTAATTGTATAAGAATACATTAGCAGATACATTTAAAACGTCAATATGTAGTTTTCTAGGTAATTGAGATTTTTCTAATTTTTTATTTTTAGACCCCCGTTACTCTTATAGGTTTGTTGACATTCAAAATCTATCAATTATGATTAAAATAAGAATCTAAGCAAGGTCACTCCTTATATACCCACTTCGGGGTATAACGGAGCCTTGTAAGGGCTAAGCCCTTAACCCATATGGGGCGAGCCCCAAACCCCCTGAAAAACCTTGCTTACCTTCTTCTAAAAAAATAATTAGAGAGGAAGAAATGAGGAATCATAATAAGAAAAAACATCTCTGGGTTTCAGAGGAACAAGACAATAAATTAACCAAGCTAAAAAATGAACTTGGCTTAAATGCAAGTGACGTTTTTAGAATGGCTATTGATAAAGATTACCCCTACATAAATCTTTACTATGTCATTTCAGCAGAGTTAAAAAAGCAGGGAACGAATCTTAATCAGATAGCAAAGCGATCTAATACAAACAGGAAAGTCGATGAGCAAATCCTGAAAGAAATTCAAGAGATAAAAAGTATCCAGCAAGCCATTCTAAAAACTTTAAGGAGTGGTTATGATAATTAAAATTTTTTCCACCAAGGGAGGTGCAACGTCAGCAGTAAATTATTTTCTTTCAAAGAAAGATCATAAAGGTAATTTGCGTGAAGTTAAGCCAGAGATTTTAAGAGGTGATGCACAATACACAAAAGACCTCGATGGTTTAACAAAAAAGTATGCCCATCAAATCGTTTCAGGTGTTATTTCTTTTAGGGATAATGAAACATTAACACCAGAACAAAAAGAAAAATTATTAGACGATTTTGAGGAGACTTTCATCGGTTCAGAAATGAAAGAAAAAGTGAACTCCTTTTTTGTAGAGCATTACGATAAAGGTAATTTGGAAATTCACTTTGTGATCAATCGTGTTGCCATAATGGAAAATGGCAAGCACAAACACTTCAACCCATTTCCACCTGGTCATGAAAAATTGGCTAATAGTTTTGTTGCTTTAAAAAATGAAGAATATGGTTTTGAGCAGATAGAAGAAAAAGCCATTCTCAAAACCAAATACACAGATGCAGAAAGAAAAGCAATCAGATCAGGCAGGCACAATTTTGAAAACTTAAACACAAAATTGGAACTTGATAAAGCGATGAGGGAGATGGTTAAAAGTGGAGAGGTAAAGAACAGAGAAGAACTAATCGATATCCTAAAAAGTAGTGGGCACACTCTTTCCAGAATTGGTGATGACTATATAAGCATTAAGAATGACAATGGTAGAAATATGAGGTTCCGAGGTGGGATCTATGCTCATAACGAGGGCAAAGACTATCAGGACATCATCGACCTATTCAAAGAAAAAAGCAAAACTAAAACATATTGTAGAAAAGCCACTTTGAAAACATATCGCGAAGAAATGTCAAAGCGTGTTTCTTTTAACTCAAAACGCTATCAGGTGAGTGATAATCCTTTAGGGTACAAACCATTACCCATAGTGAAAGTAGATAACAGACCCTCACCCATATCGAACCCAAAAGTATCTGACGGCAAGATTGAGTTTGAGCAACATTCCCAATCAACAAATAAAAATCAATTAACCAGTAATGCTTCGCCGGTAATGAGAAGTTCAGCAAAGGAAAGGTTGAGTGATGCCTTAGCAGAATTAGCCAACGCACGTACACCCACTGAAACAGCAAAAGCACAAAAAGCTGTAGCCATTGCAAAAGCATTAGTGGAAAGAGAACATGCAGATAATAAATTGAAGTTAGATAGAAGCTATGAAGCTACAATGCCAAAACTTCATTAAGGGCCTTGCCCTTAATAAGCCCATTCCAAACCTAATAAGAAAACCAGCTTATAGCTGGCTTCCTTATTAGATTCGGTCTACTTGAAGAAAATTCGTCAATTGGAAATGGAAGAAGAAAACAAATCAATTGTCAATGCTATTTGACAATTGGCTAAAATCAATTATAAATAAAACAGAAAAGAAAAAAGACCCAATCGAGAAATTGAGTCTTTTAGTAAAACGGTTGAAGATTTCGCAAGCCTTTAACCAGAAAGTGATAATATTATTAACCAAAATAATCTAAATGTCAATAGTCTGGTAACTCAAAAATCTTCAATCTAATAAAAATAATTAGAAATTGGAGATTTTATGATTGAGCAGTTTATAGATAGCCTACCAGAAAAAGTAAGATGCACAGATAGCTTTGAAAATGGAACAAAGCACAGGAAGAAAGATAAAGCATTATCTTTTCCCTACATTGAACACAATCAGCTATACAAAAAATACATCGCTATTGACGTAGATATGCCAGCAAGTGCTTTTTTATGGGAAAAGCACGGACTACCACCACCAACCTTTATTGTCGTAAATCCAAAGAACAGCCATTGCCATTACTTATGGCAATTGAGGAAACCAGTGATTTACACAGAAGGTGGAAGAAGGAAACCACAGCAGTTCTATGAGAACGTGGATTGTAGCCTCACCAGGTCGCTACCAGGTGCAGATCCAGCCTATGTAGGTAAGTTCATAAAGAACCCGTTGTCGGCCTTCTGGAAGACCATACGCCACAATGCAGAATATGACCTTGAGGACTTTCAGGAGTATATCGATACAACACCCATCAGAAAACGTCAGAACCTTGTGTGGGACGCTTTAGGAAGGAACAACACTCTGTTTAACAATCTTCGTTTTTGGGCTTACCCCACAGTCAAAAAGTACCTAAATAATCACGCAGGCTTCATATCAGCAGTGGAAGAACAAGCATTTGAAATCAACAGCCAATTCATTTCACGATCTGATAAAGGTTCATTGCTTCATAAAGAAGTACTTTCCACTGCAACTTCTGTAAGTAGCTACACCTGGCGTAACAGATTTGGAGATTTTAGACGAAAAGGAATTATGCAACTTCCTGAAGATATGCCACAGAAGCAAAAGGAGTCTTTGGGAGCGCATTACTCACACAAAGTGAGGAGCCAATCATTGAAGGAAAGAATTATTCAGGCTGCTACAGAGTTAAAGGCACAAGGCACACCGATAACTCAAAAGTCTGTATCTATTCGTGCTGAGTGCTCTATTGATAGCGTAAAAAGGAATTGGAACGAAGTAGGAAAGCAATTTAATTTGTATGCTTGACTACTTAGTTGTGTTTTTCTACTTTGGTGGCTAATGGGGTATATCAGATAATTACCCTTATAGGGTGCAGGCAAAACAAATCTCGTAAGGGCATCATCAAAAATAAAAAGAGAAAATCACATCTAAAAAAATAGATGATCCGTTAGGAATGAACGGTAGTGAGTAAAATTGGCGATTCGCATTCTGATTGACAAATAAAAATTATCACTTTATATAGAATAAAGCAAAGGGAAATCAAGTATGAATACTAAAGGAAACGAAGTAACATCGCTAAATCTATCTACAGGAGAAAAGTTTCTCGTTTTTCTATGGTTATCTTTATTCGCCATGTTTATTATTATGCAATTCACCAGCACTATCAGATCAAACCAACCAAATTTTATAGTTTATGAGAATGAAAATATGGTATTTGAATTAAATGACTCTTTAATTCAAGAAGCGGGATATAGAGGCGAGAAGGAAAGAAGCCTAATTGTCAGTGAAGCAATTTTTAAGAACAGGACCAATAACAACAAGGCGGTTTACAATATTTATATAAAGAAAGAGGATTGCTTTAATAAAAAGGGAGTCTTAAGTTATACATATGGAAACGGAGAAATATTTAGAGATATTGAGTTTGACTTCGAACAAACAACATTTACTGCGGAAACAATAGCCGCTGGACGAATGTGCTTAATATTTAACTCAAGAAATCGATAACCTGTCAGGGATCAACACTAAAGAGCCAAAAAGGCAAGGCCTAAGATTAACATTTTATTATCGAATATATTAAAAACTCAAAGGAGAGAATATGAGAAAAGCCACAGCAGCATTTTGTATGATTATCGCAACGCAACTTGCTTTTGCAAACACTGAAAGAATCGTTATAAAAGAAGACGATGTTTTAAGATATGAGATTAACAAAGCACTCGTTCAAGAAGCAGGATACACTGATGATAAGGAAAAAAGGTTAATAGCCACAAGAGTTACTTTTACGGACAAAATAGATGGTAAGGAAATTAATTTTGACGCTTATGTAGAAAAAGCTAGCTGCTTTAATAGAAAGGGAAAGATAATCTACAGGTACACAAACGGGAAACCATTTAATGAGTATGAGTTTGATTTTTCCTCAGAAAAATATTCAGAAATGACCTCGACTGCTTGGCAAATGTGTCTAATATATAACTCGGCTGAATAGGCAAACCAATTTTCCTTTAATTATCAATTCATAAATTAATTTGTATGTAGATGCTACTTGTTGCTTGAACCTTTCGCTTACTCTTTTTCGGTGCCCACTCTCAATTTGTACTGTCTAGTTACAGATGTTAATATAGGGGCCCAAAAATTGAGGTCCCGCCATGTTGGTAGACAAAGAGCAACTATTCAAGGCTATAGAGCAGTTAAAAGAGAGTCAAATTGAACTGGTTGATAGGATTACAGCACAGTTCAATGCACCACACCTATTTTCAAGATTGCCCGATTCGGACATAGTAAGTGAAGAATGGATGCAGCACTTTGGCAATGTCCTAATGATTCACCACGCAACAAGTGAAGCACCATTTGGAAAGGAGAAATTCGAGTTTGGTTTTATCTATGCCAGTATAAGAAGTGGAGTAGATGCTGAAAAGCCAGCCAGCAGAACTAACCGTGGACACGACTTGACATTAAGAGGTGTTCCTATTTCGCTGAAAACTCAATCCGATGCAGGCTTAAGAGAAACTCACATTCATATTTCAAAATTTATGGAGTTGGGCAGAGGTGAATGGAATTTTGAAACCTTAAGAGATTTGTTTTTCGAGCATATGGAAAGCTACGAAAGAATCTTTACCTTAAGGGCATTAACCAATTCCCCTTTGAAGAAGCATTATGAATTGGTTGAAATTCCAAAATCTCTTCTTCTTGAGTCTTCTGGTTTAGAATGTATTGTTGCAGAAAACAGTAGGCAGAACCCAAAGCCCGGACACTGCCATGTCTATGATGAAAACGGAAAACTTAAGTTTTCTCTTTATTTTGATGGTGGAACAGAAAGAAAACTACAAATACAGAAGATTGATAAATCCTATTGTATCGTTCATGGAACATGGGATTTTGAAGTTAATAAGTTGTTCTAGTCAAATTATGCCAAGTCGTTGTTTTGCGATTTCTGCATAATCCTGATTAAGTTCTATTCCTGTACAACGACGATTCAGTTTCTGGCAAACTAAGCCAACAGTGCCAGAACCAAAAAATGGATCTAATACAGTATCACCTTCCTGTGAGCCAGCTAAAATACAAGGCTCAACTAAGGAGGGTGGAAAAACAGCAAAATGAGCGCCAGAGAATGGTTCAGTATTTACTTGCCAAACAGTTCTTTTATTTCTTGTTTTTCCATTAGCAGCAGGTTCCTTTATTGCCTCATGGTCATAGAAATATTTCTCAGATTTGCTTAACAAAAATAAATACTCATGACTTCTTGTTGGGCGATCTTTTACTGATTCAGGTTGACAATTTGGCTTATACCAAATGTTATCAGAGCGAAGATACCAACCGTCTTCTTGTAATGCAAAAGCCACACGCCAAGGAACCCCAATTAAATCTTTTGGTTTTAATCCTTCTGGTGTTGGTGCTCTATAGGACATTCCTCGGGCGACGTTTTTAGAATCTGGAGCACGCCAAGTTCTACCACCACTGGTATAGGAATCACCAATATTTAACCATAAAGTGCCATCATCAGTAAGTGTTCTTCTGACTTCCCGAAAGATCGCCACAAGATCTTTAACGAAGTCGCCCACATTGTTTTCAGCACCAATTTGCCCGTCAATAGAATAATCTCTTAATCCCCAATAAGGTGGAGATGTAACGCAACAACGAAACGAATTAGAAGGAATTCGCGCTAATACTTTTCGAGCGTCACCAAGAATAATTTTTGCATTGGGCAATTCTATTGATAGTTCTTCAATTTGGGAAGATTGAATGCTTGGCTTTTCCACGAGCATCGTAAAATCCTTATTTCAGTATGGCTCTATTGTAGCGTGCCTATCAGCATTAAACGTAACTGATAGGACACAATCACCACACTGGCTTCTACTACACAGCAAAATCTTCTTTGCTCTTACCTTCTTCAATGGCATCTTTCATCCATTTTGGTTGACGACCCATACCAGACCATGTTTCCCCTTTTTCATTCCTGTAGCGCACTACAGCAGGTGTAGAAGGCGCAACTTTTTTGGAAGCTCTTTTACCTGAAACAGCAATGCCCAAATCAGAAGCAGTGATTCCATACTCCTGCATTTTTGTCTTAATGTCAGCAACAACTTCTGCAATTTCTTTCTTCCGTGCTTCTTCAGCCTGTTGCATCAGTTTTTCGGCTTGGGCTTTCAATTCAAGATAAGTTGCCATTCTATTTCCTATGTTGGTGGACATTGACAGCAGAACAATAGCACAAAAGAAGATCAGTAGAAATTCTGAATTGGAAAATCAAGCCGATCAATGACTTCTTTCAGTACCTTCATAGGTTTCTGGTGCTGATAGTTTGTGAAGTGGGGAGATGAAAAATCAACTTTTGATTGTTCATAGTGCCCCACAATGGACATTATCAATGCTGGATGAACCCCCATATTGGTAAGCCGATTGATGAAGGTATGCCTGAACGAGTGAAAAACTTTCCTATCGTCTTTAATACCAATCTTATCTAACCATAAACCAAATTTTCGGGAAGTGTTTTTAGAGTAACCATTTTTGGTTTCTACCAAATGAGGAAACAGCATTGTTTCCTTTTTCTCTTTCAAACTCTTCACATAGTCCAAGAATTTAGATTGAACTAAATTTTTATGTAGCGGGACTTTTCTAATTGAATTTGCGTTTTTGGCACGCTCAATATCAAAAACCCAAATCCCATCCTCTTCATAAACTTGTTCTAAACGCAGGCTGGCTAATTCTTCCAATCGGGCACCTGTATAAAGACCCATAATCGGTAGCCAATAGTAATCAGATTTTGTCATAAAATCTTTATAGCCCACCTCTTCAAAGATCGATTTCAAATCATCATCGCTAAATTCCTTATAGGAACGCGTCATTTGTTTTATCTTTGATTTAGTAGAAACCTTTACTTTTTCAAACGGATTTTCAGCAAAGTAAAGATTGTTATTTATGGCATACAGAAAGAGCATACGCAAATAGGACATTTTAGAGTTAATGACACTAACCCCTGTACCATTTGCTAAAAGCCTGTTTTTATAAGCCACAGCTTCATTGGCTGTATATTCATTTATATCTTTATCAGAAAAGAACAGGATGAACTCTTCATAGACCCTGTTTTTATCATAAATGGTTTTTGGCACATTCTCTATTTTCGCCTCATTCAAATAGAGTTTTGCAACCTCGGACAGAAGTTCACTTTTTTGCTTAATTGCTTTTGGTTCTGGTTGTGGTGCAGGCGTACCAGAAACATTAGGATTGCCAGTAGCAATAAGATTCTGCACCTGGCTACCACTGAAGTTGGCTAACTGTTCAGCAGAAACCCCCAACTTTGATAGCAGGCTATCAATCAAACTTTCATCGCCTGGTTTGATATCAGAGAATTTGATACCAGTAGGTGAAAGTTCCATTTCAAGTTTGCGAAGCTGATCAATGTCAAAGGGCTTACTGGTCATTTCAATTTGCAGGTTCAAGGCTAATGCAGCAATCTTAGCCCGTGAGAAGTCCTTTGTGTTCAGCGACCAACGCACCTTCTTCTTATTCTGTGTGAGCCTGAAGTAGTAGACGCCGTGGCGTGATTTGTAGAGCCGTGGAAGAACGTTCATTTGGAAAGTGACCCACCAAATGACTCACCCCAATGAGAAAAGCCCTCAATTTCTTCAATGAAATCAAGGGCTTAGGTGTTCTGGTGGCGCATCCCTGATTCGAACAGGGGACCTGCGGATTATGATTCCGTCGCTCTAACCGACTGAGCTAATGCGCCAAAGCACGAAACTATAACATAGTTTTTTTATCTTGTGCATGACCCTGCGAAAATGTTGCCCAACAAGGGGCTAGCACAGGATAAAAATCAAAGGCCCCACCTTTTGGCGGGGCCTTACTGCCTTTACGGCAGTGGACACTATACAAATGGATAGTGTCGAATGAGCTACCTTTAAGGGTAGCTAAGCTGCACTAGGGCAGTGAGTTAACAATAATCCAAAAAAAAAGATATTGCAAGAAAAAAACATACTATTCAGATGATCAGGTCATGACGATAACGTATCGGCTTGAACTGTGCCGTCGGGGTGGGCATGTTCGGGTATAGGGCTGTGGGTGTTGCCCGACAGGGCAGCGCTAAGGCTGTACAGGGGGGTAAAAGAGGCGGCTTGCGCCATGGGCCAGCCGGTTCTGAATATGGTCTGGCGGAACTTGCCTTCCAGCAGTTCGCCTTTTTCCAAGTCGGGGAAAAGGGCGGATAGGACTCGTACTTCCCCGCTGGATATGCGCTTGGCGATATGGTGGGGGCGTAGTTCGCTGGGGTGTTCCAGGCCAGCGGCGCCCAGCAATTCAGACAATGCTTTTAGTGTGTTGTCATGGAAGCCGGCAACTCGCTCTGATTTATCGCTTACCACTAACGCTGCTTGCCGTTTTGGGTCTTGCGTGGTGACCCCTGTAGGGCATTTCCCGGTATGACAGACTTGAGCCTGTATGCAGCCTATTGAAAACATGAAGCCGCGGGCGCTGTTGCACCAGTCTGCGCCCAAGGCCATTACGCGCGCCATGTCGAAAGCGCTGATTATTTTTCCTGATGCGCCTAGTTTTATTTTTTCGCGCAGTCCTATACCGACCAGCGTGTTGTGCACCAGGCGTAAGGCTTCACGCAATGGCGTGCCCACGTGGTCGACAAACTCTATGGGAGCAGCCCCGGTACCGCCTTCGGCGCCGTCGACCACGATGAAGTCGGGGGTGATGCCGGTTTCCAGCATAGCTTTAGCCATGGCGAACCATTCCCAGGGATGGCCTATGCATAATTTGAAGCCTACCGGCTTGCCGCCGGACAGTTCGCGCAGGCGGGCTACAAATTGCATGAGTTCTATGGGTGTGCTGAAGGCGCTGTGGGTGGCGGGCGAGTTGCAGTCTTGCCATGCGGGCACACCGCGCGCGTGTGCAATTTCAGGGGTGACTTTGGCACCGGGCAATATGCCGCCATGACCGGGCTTGGCACCCTGGGATAGTTTGATTTCTATCATTTTTACACTGTCGTGTCGGGCTCGTTGTGTAAAGGCGGCTTCAGAAAATATACCAGAGCCGCTGTTGCAGCCGAAATAGCCAGACCCTATATTCCAGATCAGTGCGCCATTATGCTCGAGGTGGTAGCTGCTTATGCCGCCTTCGCCTGTGTCGTGGGCGAAGTTCCCCATTAAGGCGCCTTTGTTCAGCGCCAGCACGGCGTTGCCCGATAGGGCGCCAAAGCTCATGGCGGAAATGTTCAGTACCGACAGAGAGTAGGGTTGGGTGCAGTCGGGGCCGCCTATCGTGATGCGAAAGTCGCTGCTGGCGGGGTGCGTGGGTGCCATGGAATGGTTGATCCATTCGTAGTCTTGGCGATATACGTCGCGCTGGGTGCCAAAGGGCCGCTTGTCGACTTCTTGCTTGGCGCGTTGATAGACCAGTGACCGTTCTGCGCGTGAAAACGGCAAGGCGTCGGTGTCGGCCTCTATGAAATACTGCCGCATTTCCGGGCGTATGAATTCAAAAAAGAAGCGCAGGTTGCCGATGACGGGATAGTTGCGGCGAATGGCGTGCCGTGTTTGGCGCAGATCAAATATACCCAGCGTAGTCAGGGCGGCGAACAAGAGCGCGGCAAGCAGCCACCAGGCGCTGGAAGCCAGTCCCATGCCTAGAAAGAAAACGGCGCCTGCAATGACAAGGTAAAAGGCGGTATGGCGTGTAAGAAGCTTGTCCATGAAGTTTCCCTTTGTTTCCTGTTTTGTTCTTCAACCATAACAGACCTTGCCAAACTCAGCTTGTGATTCCCGGGCGCAACGCATCGCTGTGGATTACGCCAAATGCCTGAATATGAGCACAGCCGAAACAGTTATATTAGGTACAGTCGCTTATTTTTCAGGAGGCCTGGATTTGGATAGCATGAAAGTAATACTGGGAGACTGGGAGACCTGCAGGCAGGATGCCATGGTGATACGTAACGAGGTCTTTGTGCAAGAGCAACATGTTCCTATCGAAGAGGAAATGGATCTTGAGGATGCACATTGCGTGCATGCCGTGGCCTACGATGAGCAAGGCGCGGCGATAGGCACAGGCCGTTTGTTGCCTAGCGCGCATATAGGCAGGATGGCTGTACGGGCGTCGTATCGCGGGCGAGGGGTGGGGTCTGAACTATTAGCCGCGCTGATCAACGAGGCGCGCCGTCGCCAGCATCTTGAAGTGGCGCTTGCCGCGCAGCTGCATGCCAGGGCGTTTTACGCTGCGCATGGCTTTGTTGCCGAGG
This sequence comes from Alcaligenaceae bacterium, assembly GCA_013416445.1. Classification (GTDB taxonomy): domain Bacteria; phylum Pseudomonadota; class Gammaproteobacteria; order Burkholderiales; family Burkholderiaceae_B; genus Pollutimonas. The sequence goes on along the minus strand of JACCER010000004.1, from coordinate 115,434 downwards.
GCGATGTGTTTCTGGATGCGGGCATTGAGCACGTTACGATGCGGCATACGCTGACGGCGTGATTTGCCAATGATGAACTTGGCGCCGTGGCCAGTAGGTCGGATTCGCCAAAGGCGTAATCCGACAAGCAACACAACAACCACGCAAGCCAATGATGTGATCAGGCTTTGATTCAGGTGAGCCTAGCCGTTGCGCAATATATCGCGGGCCACGATAAGTTTTTGGACTTCAGTTGCACCTTCGTAGATACGCAATGCGCGAATTTCGCGATATAGGCTTTCCATGATGCCGCCAACCTGGACACCGCGTGCGCCAAATAGCTGTAGCGCGGTATCGACTACTGTTTGGGCATTTTCAGTGGCCATCATTTTTGCCATGGCGGCTTCACGGGTGGTGGGCAGTTGTTGTACGTCGCGTCGCCATGCGGCGCGATAGGTCAGGAGCGCAGCGGCGTCGATCATGGAGGCCATTTCGCCCAGTTTGGCCTGTGTTAGCTGCATTTCAGCCAGGGTTGCCCCAAATATTTGGCGCGAGCGAACATGGACAAGTGCTTCGTCGAGGGCGCGTCGGGCGAAGCCTAGCGCCGCGCCTGCTACCGAAACCCTGAAAATATCAAGTGTGCGCATTGCAAGCTTGAAACCTTCTCCGGGGGCGCCCAGCAGGCGCGAGGCGGGGATGCGCATGTTGTCGAAGCGCAGTGTTGCCAGTGGATGCGGGGCCATGACGTCGAGGCGCTCGGTGATGGAAAACCCGGGGTCGTCTGGGTACACGACAAAGGCGGAAATAACCCCCCGACCTTGTGATTCCCCGGTGCGGGCAAATAATGTGTATATGTCGGCGATGCCACCGTTGGATATCCAGGTTTTTTCACCTGTAATGACGTAGTGATCGCCTTCGAGGCGGGCGCTGCAGCGCATGGCGCCGACGTCTGATCCGGCTTCTTTTTCGGATAGGGCGAAAGCGGGGATGATTTCACCGCGCATGACTTTTGGCAGTACGGCGGCTTTGAGGTCGTCTGAGCCGGCCAGCCCGATGGCGCCGCTGCCCAGGCCTTGCATTGCGAAGGCAAAGTCGGCCAAGCCGCTGCGAAAAGCCAAGGCCTCGCGGGCAAGCGCCAGCCGGCGTGATTCTATGGTTGGCGTCAGGCCACCGTAGGGGGCGGGTACGCAGGCGCTTAATATACCGGATTCGCCAAGGGCCTTTACCAACCTGCGACAAGAGTTGTCGACGTCGGTGTGGTCAATGGCATTGATGGCGCTTGAGTCAGCAAAGCGGTCAACGGATTGCGTGAATTCGTGGTGGCTTTTGTCGAAGAATGGCCAGTCGAGATGGTCGCGTTGATGTAATGGTGTATGAGTTTGTTTTTGCATGTCGGTCAGGTCTGGAAGTTGTTTTTGTGATTGAAATTATTGATTGAGTTTATAACCTACTTGTTGGTATGTAAAGAGAATATCCTTGTTTTATATACTGAATAAGTAGTATTCTGAATTGACTTCTCTATTTATTGAATCTAGCATACGCATCAGTACGTTCTTACGAGTATTGCATGAAAAATTCTGAAGCAGCGGTGTTGTGGTCGCCCGTATTGGATATGGCTGCAGTCCGTTGGAAGTTGCGGGCGCAAGCCGCGCTTGCTGATTTTGATTTGCAGGATTCGGTTGCCAGCTTGGGCCGTAGCGGGTTGCTGAAAATGTTCAGTCCCAAGCGGCAGGGGGGGGCAATGGCTTCTTTTTCTGCTGTTGTTGCAGTGCTTGAAACACTTGCCGCGCCTTACCCGGAAGCTGCCTTGCTCATGGCCAGCGTGCAGGCTGGCAGCTATCCAATTTTGAAGCAAGGCAATAGCCAGCAGAAGAAAGCGTGGCTGGGGTGTCTTGCTAGCGGCCATACGCTACCGCCGCTGTTCTTGTCGCCCGAAAACCCGCTGCATGGCGAATCGGCGTTTCCCACCACCCAGCACGGGTCGGCTATTGCCTTGCACGGAAGAGGCCGTTGGGTGGGCGCAATGGCGGCCAGCAATGGGGTCATTGTTTTTACGCAGAAGCCTGGCGAACATCCGGCCAGGCATATATCTGCTTATGTTTTACCTAAAACCGTCCTGGAATTGGCCGGTGCTGATACTGACACGTACGAAAAGGGTCGCTGCTACGGAGTATTGGCATTCGACATAGGCTTGTCTTCAGATATGTTGGTGGGGGGCGCCGGCACTGCACATGAGGCCATGGAAACCAGCTTGGGCTTGTACCGCATTGCTGTCGCGGCGCAGGCAATGGGTATTTGTCTTGAGGCCTACAACGAGGCGTTAAGTGTGGTTCGTAAATATGAAGATGCCGCCGGCTCGTCTCGCTCTGCGCTGAAACTGGCTTACTGCGCCGCCGCCATTTCGTCATCACGTATGGCTTTGTACGAAGCAGCCCGGGCAGCAGATGCTGGCACAGATATCACCTCATTAAGCAGCATGGCGGTGCTATCGGCCCATGCGTGCACCGATAGCGTTATCAACACCGGCTTGCAGATAGTGGGGGATTACCCCTCGGCAGACCTTGCGCGTATGCAGGCTTTGTTGCAAGCGCGCCAACTGCATCGGGTAGGCGTCGGGGCGCCCAAAGAGCAGGCGGCGCTGCTTGCTGAGGCCATCCTGCCTCCATTAAAAACAATACGACCAGGAACTCATCTCATGTCCAAACCCGTACGCAGGCGACCCGCCGAATCCCCCGATCGTGTCTCGAAAATCCTCGATGCGGCGGCCGATGCCTTCACGCAGCAAAGCTATGACGCCACTACGCTGGACCACATCGGGGACGCTATAGGCGTGACCAAAGGCAGCATTTATTACCACTACCGGAGCAAGGCCGATCTTTTCGTGGCGGTATATCGGCGGGCAATGGAAATCAATATCGAGACAGTCGAACCGATTGCCAGGCAAGCAGGCAGCGCGGCTGTTGACCGTCTTTATCGCATGGCTTATGCACACTCGTTGCAAGTCATGAAGAACCTGTCGTATCAGCGTGTAGCGGTGCAGGGACTAGAGTCACATTTAATGTCTCGAGCAACTGAAGAGCAGCGCGCCAGCCTGGCAGAAGTCATCAGCCTGCGTGACCGCTATGAAAAGCTGTTCGTACAGATCATCAAAGAAGCTATCAGTGCAGGCGATCTGCCTGTGCAAAACCCGCAGTTGGCTGTCAAGCCGTTTTTTGGCGCCATTAATTGGACCACGATGTGGTATCAGCCGCGAACCGGTGAAACGCCTGCCGATCGCGAGTCCATTGCGGCGCAGTTGGCCAGTTTTGTCGTTTCGGGGCTCAAGCAATCCTATGAGCCAGCAGTATCAATCTCTATGCCCGCCTTGAGCGCGGGCGAACTATAAATAAAAGGGTTTTTATGACTATGCACAAAATGGGGTTTGTCGGCTCTACACCAGATTCTGCCAAATGGGCAGGGGTCGCCGATTGGTATCACGCTTTTTTTACAGGCTTGGTCATGACGACAACCACGCGTCGTAGTGCGCGTGAAGCTTCCGACCTGGTGTTTCATATTTTCCGGCGTCAGCATCTAGAACGTTTCCTGCCTGGCCTTGAAAAGCTGGGGCTGCAGGGCCTCCCGCCTGCGGTTGCTGCTGCCCGCTATCACTATTTGTCCAACGCCATCGGGGGGGTGCACGTAGAGTACATGGAAGAATCGCCCAAGAAGGTCTGGGTGCGTTACCCGCCTCCGCGCTGGGCCTGGCATGGCACTGCTGTTTGCGCGATCCCAGGTGAAGCCTCCCGCGCGATGCTGCTGGGTTGGCACGCGCATAATGGCGTTTCGCTGGGTACGCAGCGGCTGGGGTTTGTATGCACCAAGCAGACCATGGATGGCCAACCAGGGCTGGAAGGCTATTACTGCGAATATGACCACGATATCTCACCGGAAGAGCGTTTGCGTTTTGCCCGTGGCGAAGAAGCGCCTGATTTCGATGCTTCAAAGGCGCCGATTCTCCTGACGGCTAGCTGGCCGCAAGAGCGCTTGGAAAAAGCGCGTCGCAATTATGCAATGGAATACGTGCGTACGGCCTTGCCTGAATTGGTTGGGCTATTTGGTCCGCACGATGCTGTCTATCTTGGCGGCATGACCGGCAGGCTGATCGGCATGCAGTTTTATGCTGATACGGCATCGGCGCTGGGCCTGCCCGGGCACGGCGACGAAACCGCTTTTGCCGAGTTCATGGTTGCCCTGGCCCGTGCGCAGGGCGACGAGGCCGAACTCATCACTGACGCACAGGGCGTTCGGGTACGCCAGACCACCTGGAAGCTGATGTCAGGTCTTACCAACTTGCATAGCGCCGTATTTGATGCCTGGAATTGCTTGCTGGATGGGGCGCTTTCTGCTCACAATCGACGGCTAGAATTAAAGCTTGTCAGTCGTATGGATGAAGGTGATGCTGCGTTCGAGTGGCGTGTTGCCGCGCGTCGGGCGCCCACCAAGTTTTAATGCAGTGCTACCTATATAGGTTTATTTAGCAATAACAATAAAGCCGCAATGTAGCGGCTCCATCTTTGTAATACAACTCAGGAGACAACAATGATGAAACTTAAAACACTGGCCCTTTTGGTTGCCGCCGCCGTTGCTGTGTATGCCAGTCCAGCGGCTATGGCCGCCGACTCCTTTCCAGATAAGCCCATACGTATTGTTGTTCCGCATCAGGCAGGCTCAACCACCGAGCTTTTTGGCCGCCTGCTTTCAACTGAAATGGGTGAGTTGCTAGGGCAGCCTCTTGTCATTGAATCCAGGCCAGGCGCCGCAGGCACCATAGGGGCGCGCGAGGTTGCACATAGCAAGCCCGATGGCTATACAGGGCTCATTAACGCTTCCATACAGGTTATGTATCCGGGCATATTCAAGAGCCTGTCCTTTGATCCCATGAAAGATTTCACGCCGGTGGGCGTATTCGGGTTTGCGCCCATGGTGGTCGTGGTAGGCGAGCAGTCCAAAATCAAAAGCTTTCAAGACATGATAGAAACTGCTCGCAAGAGCCCCAAGGAATTATCGTTTGCGTCTGGTGGCCAGGGTTCTCTGCCGCATTTGGTGGGTGAACTGGTAAACCTGAGCGGCAAGGTGGAGACCACCCATATTCCTTATAACGGTACCGGCCAGGCCACCACGGATGTAGCGGGTGGGCATGTCGACATCCTTTACGCTTCGGTTGCCAGTGCCATTCCTTTGATCAAAGGGGGCAAGTTGCGTCCATTGGCGGTTACTTCGGCTACACGCATCGAAGCGCTTCCAGATGTGCCAACCATTGCGGAATCAGGCATTCCAGGTTTTGATGTGACATCGTGGTATGCCTTGTGGGTGCCAAAAAACACCCCTCGCGACGTGGTGGCGAAGCTGAATAAATCAATGAGGGACGCCTCTGTGTTGCCTGTCGTGCAGGAACGCATGAAACAGAATAGTGTAATCGCCAGCACATTGAATGCCGACGAATTTGCTGATTTTGCTCAAGCTGAAAGCACCAAATGGCTGGATGTCATGAAGCGGGCGAAAGTAGAGCCAAAATAAAAGCTGACGATCCATTGAAGTCGTGAGCCACAGGTCGGATTAGCGCCCTCAGGCGCTTAATCCGACAAACAGCGCTACGTTGGATCCATCCAGTATGGCCTATTACATGAACAATCAAATCGACGTCGTGCACACCTGAAAGCCACTATCAGTGGTAAGCCGAAGGTGCAGTCCAACAAAATTGCCGTGGTGAAGACAGGAAGTGTCTTTGTCCCCCTCAAGAGGGCAAGATATTCTGGTTTACATGAAAGAGATTGTTGGGATCGTATTTTTGTTTTACCTGGGCCAAGCGCTGATAATTGGAACCATAGGCTGAGCGCACACGATCGCCTTCGTCGGCGGTGAGGAAATTGACGTAGACGCCGCCACTGGCGAAAGGCGCCGAGGCATTGAAGAAGTCTCGGGCCCAAGTAATACAGCGCTTGTCATCGGTTACTTCATCCCAGCGGCCATGAACATTCATGACGAATTTGGTATCACGATGGGCATAAGCTGTCGAATCGGGGGATGGCCGTGTGGTTGCGCCGCCGATTGCACCGAAAAATATTTCACACTGAGGTGATGGCAGCGTTTTGATGTATTCGATGACGGCGTCAAAAAGCCCGTCTGCCAGCGTTGAAAAGTTATGAGACTTCCAATAGTTGCGTGCACCTGGGGTGAGCAACGGGTCGAAGGCCTGTTGCCAGGCAGTGTAGGGCTGGACGCCGATATGCTCACCTAAAGGGGTGCCAAGTTTGCGTAGCGGTTCGATTAGTGCCTCACCTTGTTTTGGATCGCCTGCGTACAGTAGGGCTAGCACCACGACAGCTTGGCCGTGAACACTGGCAGGAAGAAAGGGCAGAGGCGGCGCTTTGCGTAGAACCGTCCACACCGAGAGTTCATCGGGGGCTTCAGTCATGAATTTGCGATATTGCTGCAGCACTGACTTTGCTTCAGTGAATGGATATACGATGAGTCCACTTAGCAACTCAGGGCCGACAAGGTGGAGCCGGAACTCAAAGCGTGTAACTACACCAAAGTTGCCGCTGCCCCCGCGTAGCGCCCAGAAAAGGTCGGGGTGTTCAGTTGAACTTGCATGCATGACTTCACCTGCTGCGGTCACGACCTCGGCAGACTCTAGGTTATCAACCGTCATGCCGTACTTGCGGCTGAGCCAGCCAAAGCCTCCGCCAAGCGTGAGCCCGGCAATGCCGGTGGTGGAGTTGATGCCTAGCGGGGTGGCAAGGCCGTAGGCTTGGGTAGCAGCGTCAAAGTCAGCCAGGGTGGCGCCGCCTTCAATAGCGCCCCGGCGCTCGTGGGGCTGGATGCTCGCCCCTTTCATTTGCGAGAGGTCGATCACTATGCCGTTGTCGCAGATGGCATTGCCTGCTATGTTGTGCCCGCCGCCCCTGATGGCGAGCAAAAGTTTGTTGTCTCTGGCGAAGTTCACTCCGCGGACAACGTCTGATGTAGTAGTACAGCGAGCGATGAGAGCAGGGTGCTTGTCTATCATCGCGTTCCAGATTTTGCGTGCGTTTTCATATGCATCATCACTGGAAAGTAGAATTTCTCCGCTAAAGCCGCTTTTGAACTCCTCTACCTTGTTGGCTTGCGCAGTCGACATGATAATCTCCTTGTGTGCGTAATGGCCAGTTTTGCCTAAGTTGATTATGTGTAGGCAGGAAAATTTGTGGGATGCTTGGTGTGTGGTCGAGTTTCCTGGGCATGGATACCTCCTGGAGGTGGCTTGTTATGCATGGAAATCATCATCGAAGAAATCGATATTCCATCTTAATCCGCTAAATTTCAAAGCATACGAAAGCACTAAAAAAAATTGAAATAGAATTTATCCAGTGCAAGCTCCACCGACTCGTAGGATTCCTGATGCCTGGCTAATGGAGCGATCGCAAGAAGACGACGTTTATTGCCACTGCATCCCTGACTAGGCTGGCGACGTGTCTGGCCATCTTTGCGACGCTACCCAAAGACCGTGCAATCGTTGCTGGTTAGCCAGTGGAAATTGCAAAATTCCAGGTCTGACCCTAAGCCATTTTTGACAGTCATTCACAAGTACGATAATGGAAAAATATTTCTATAAACCTAACCGCGACTACGCCATTGGCGTATAATTAGATCCATGGTATTTATTGAAACTGGTACGTTTACTAAACAGATTCTCGCATTGCTGGCAGATGATGAATACCGTTCATTGCACCCTGGTAGAGAATCCTGCCTCAGGCCCAGTCATCCCAGGCGGTGGTGGCGTCAGGAAGATAAGGGTTGCCCGGCAAGGGACAGGAAAAAGCGGTGGAATACGAGTTATCTACTATTGGATTGCAGCAGATCATCAAATTTACATGCTGCTTGCATACTCGAAGTCCAAAAGGGATAACCTGACACCGGAAGAATTACAGATCGTTCGCGATCTGGTGAAGGAGTTATGACCATGGATACAAATCTGTTCGCTGATTTAAAACAAAGCTTGAAAGAGGCCAAGGCCATCCGCCACGGCTTGGCGCAGCCGTCACGAAGTTTTGAGGTGAATTCGATCGACGTCAAAGCTGTGCGCGAACGCACCAATTTGTCGCAAGAAGAATTTGCCACGGCCATACATGTCAGTGTGCGCACGTTGCAAAACTGGGAGCAGCAGCGCCGCACACCTACCGGCCCGGCAGTGGCGTTGCTGAAAATCGTCAACTCAGCTCCTGAAATAGCGATCAAGGCTTTGCATGCATAAGAATAACTAGTGTGGCTCCAGGGCCAAGTTGGTGGGCTTAATCCGCATGGCACTTACTTAAGGCTTTTGTAGGTCTGGTTAGCTTAGTGCAATCAGACAAGCTTCAGGCCGAAGCGCAGGAGTTCGCGGCGCCAAGGACAACGCGAAAGAGAAAGGGGGGCTACTCCAAGGTTTGGTAGGATGGAGTTCTCACACAACTGCCCAGTTCGCCAAAGGTCAGCCCCCATGCATCGTAGCGCTCCACGCTATCCTGTGTTGCGGGTAATAACCAGGCTGGTATGGGGGGGAAGTATGGGAAAAACTAGCGGCGCCGTAAGGGAAAAAACAGGAATTTTTCCCCATGTCTTTAGATGCGTCAGGCAACAAAAAACCCTCAGAAATCAATGATTTAAGAGGGTTAATGTATTACTGCTAATGGTGCCCAGAAGAGGACTCGAACCTCCACACCCGAAGGCACATGGACCTGAACCATGCGCGTCTACCAATTCCGCCACCTGGGCATAAAGTGTATGCTATCGCTTTACCGACTACTGCTGCGTTTTGCATTGCATCTTTAAGAGGCGCAAAGTATAGCGTACTTTTTAAATAAACGGAAATCACTTTTGAACAAACGCTCGAAGAACGACTCGAATAGTAAAGAAAACTCGGTCGGCACACATAATTTGCCCCCTGATTTCGACCCCGATGTACCTAGTCGAGAAGTCATCATGCAGTATCTGCGATCCTCGGAAAAGCCCGTGGCGCCTGAGTCTTTGGCAAAATCGCTAGGGGCGTCGGTGCCGCTGTCGGTGGGTTTTGATCGTCGCCTCAGGGCAATGGAACGCGATGGTCAAATAATTTTTGATCAAAAAGGTTTGTTGTCCTTGAACAGCAAATTTGAATTTATTGCGGGTCGGGTATTGGGTCATCGCGACGGTTTTGGTTTTTTGTTGCGTGACGATGGCGGCCCTGATCTATTTTTGTCACCACGTGAAATGCTTAAAGTATTGCATGGCGATCATGTTCTGGCCAAAGCCGACGGCGAATATCGCGGCAAGCCCGAAGCCACTATTGTAGAAGTCACCGAGCGGTGCACCAATAAGCTGGTAGCGCGCTTCCTTCAGGAACATGGCGCTTATATAGCCGCTCCCGAAGACCAGCGCATCAAGCACGATATTCTTATCCCGGCTTCCGAAGCTGGGGGGGCGGAGCCAGGGCAGGTCGTTACCATTCAGATCATTCAGCAGCCCACGCGCCACACTCAGCCATTGGGTCGTGTCATAGAAGTCCTGGGCGAAATCGATGACCCCGGTATGGAAATTGAAATTGCTGTGCGCAAATTCGACGTCCCATACGAGTTTTCTCCTGCCACACTGCAACAGGCCGAAAAGCTGCCGGCTGCAGTCAAGGCCACCGAACTCAAAGACCGCATAGACTTGCGCGAGGTGCCGTTTGTCACCATCGATGGTGAAGATGCGCGCGATTTTGACGATGCCGTTTTTTGCACGCCAGTTGAGCTGGGTACCGAGAAACGCAAGAGGCCGGGCTGGCGTCTGTTGGTGGCTATTGCCGACGTTAGCCACTATGTACGTCCTGGCGATGCCCTGGATACCGATGCCATCGAACGCGGCACCAGTGTCTATTTCCCGCGCCGGGTCATACCCATGCTGCCCGAAGCCTTGTCCAACGGCATTTGCTCGCTGAATCCCGATCTCGACAGGCTGGTTCTGGTTTGCGATATGGTGGTGGCAGCCAGTGGCGCCAAAGCGGGTACTGTTACCGCTTATCAGTTTTACGAAGCGGTCATCCACTCGCATGCGCGCACAACCTATACCAATGTCTGGGAGGCCTTGCAGCAGCCTGGCGGTCCGGCTGCGCAGGCCATGCAGGCTGTTTTGCCGCATTTGCAGAATCTGCACGAACTTTATCGACTATTTGCGCAGGCGCGTAAAAAACGTGGCGCCATTGATTTCGATACCGTTGAAACCCGCATCGTTGCGAATGCCCTGGGCCGAATTGAAAAAATTGAAGCCTATACCCGTAACGATGCACACAAGCTGATAGAAGAGTGCATGCTGGCCGCCAACACCTGCGCGGCTGAATTCATGACGCGCAACAAGCGACTGGGGCTGTACCGCGTACACGAGGGCCCTACGCCCGACAGGTTGCAGGCCTTGCGTGACTACTTGCGCAATCTGGGTTTGTCGCTCGATGGTGGCGATGATCCGTCTACCGAAGATTATTCCAAGCTGCTGCACGCAGCCAACGGCCGGCCCGATTTCGCCATTATCCAGACCATGTGCCTGCGGTCACTGCAACAGGCTATATATAGTCCGGAACAAGTCGGGCACTTTGGGTTGTCCTACGAGCATTACGCGCATTTTACGTCGCCCATACGCCGCTACCCAGATTTGCTCACGCATAGGGTCATTAAAGGCATCCTGCACGGGAAACGCTATGTGCCCCAGGCGACTGAGGCGGGCAACTTATCGGCGCTTCCTAAAAATGAACGGGAACACGCCATCTGGGAACAGCTCGGCGTGGTGTTGTCGGTGCGTGAACGGCGCGCCGATGATGCCTCTCGCGATGTCGAAGCCTGGCTCAAGTGCTGGTTCGTCAAAGAGCGCGTGGGCGAGATCTTCAGCGGCAGGGTTACCGGCGTGGCGACTTTCGGCATATTCATCACGCTGGATACCTTGTTTGTGGAAGGCATGGTGCATGTATCTGAACTAGGCTCCGATTATTTTCAGTACAACGAGGCCATGCACGAACTGCGCGGTGAACGCACCGGCATACGGTATCGCCTGACCGACGCCGTCCAGGTCCAAGTGGCGCGTGTCGATCTCGAGGCGCGACGCATTGAGTTCCGGCTGGTCAAGGGGACAACCTTCAAGGCGCTGAAAGACGCAAGCGCCCCAGATACACCCGCAGAGCACCGCGTCAAACGTGCGGCGCCCACCAAGCCTCTTGCGCTCAAGGGAACCACATCGCGACAGCGTAGGGCGGCGGCGAAACGTGGTGCTAAATCAGCTACAGCACCCAAGACGGTGCGGCGCCGATAGCATACGGATATCGTGTTGCCGACCACGAGGGGTAAAATACCTGCGTAGGCGCTCGTTGCACGAGCCTTCTACGCAACTACCCCATAAGGATACCCATGTCGTCTCATCAGGTTTTGGCCGGTTTTCATGCCGTGATCGCCCGTTTGCGCCACGCTCCGGGCTCAATCAAAGAGCTCTACGTCGAAGCGTCCAGGCGCGACAAGCGCATGCAGACTTTTATCGAGCAGGCTCAGGCGGCCAATATTCGCCTTCATCCCGTTGCCACTGAACGGCTCGATGGCCTGGCGCGCGGAATCCGGCATCAAGGTGTGGTTGCCTTGGCCGAAGCAAATGTCTTGGCTGTTGATGTCGATGAGGTGCTCGATAAGCTTGAAGACACCGGTGAACCCGCACTGTTCCTGATACTCGACGGCGTGACCGATCCGCATAATCTGGGCGCCTGTCTGCGCACGGCCGATGCTGCTGGCGTACATGCTGTGATTGCACCGCGCGATAGGGCCGTTGGCCTCAACACCACGGTGCAGCGTGTAGCCAGCGGCGCGGCTGAAACTGTGCCATATATCATGGTGACCAATCTTGCGCGTACGATGCGCCAGATGAAAGAACGCGATGTCTGGATAGTCGGCACCGACGATCAGGCCACTGCGACCATGCATCAGGTTGACGCACGCCGGGCCATGGCCTGGGTCATGGGCGCAGAGGGCGAGGGCATGCGCCGTCTTACGCGCGAAACCTGCGACGAACTGGTCAATATACCCATGCTGGGTTCAGTCGAGAGCCTGAATGTGAGCGTGGCCAGTGCGGTGTGTTTGTACGAATCGGTGCGCCAGCGTCGTTCTAGCCCATAGGCGTTGTTTCGCGCCGCCCGTCTGCACCATATTGCTTTCATTTCGATTTTCTCTTTAATACCTGCATCGCCATTATCATGACTAATAACGGTTTTACCACTACCATCATCCATTCTGACCGGCGTTCGTCGGTCGAGCACGGTGCCATTCACAAGCCCATGCATCCTTCAACGCAATATGCGTTTGCTGATGCGCGCGAGCTTGCCGCTGTATTTCAGGGTAAGCCGGGGTTCACTTATGCTCGCCAAGGCACGCCAACCACGTCGGCGCTAGAGGCAAAAATCACACAAATGGAAGATGGGGCGGGTACCGTTACTTTTGCAAGCGGCATGGCGGCATTGGCTGCCACGTTTTTTACGCTGCTTAAAGCAGGCGACCACCTGATCAGCAGCCAGCATATATTTGGCAATACCAACAGCTTGCTGGGTACGCTGGCCGGTTTGGGGGTGGAAGTCAGCTTTGTCGACGCAACCGATGTCAATAACGTGATCGACGCCTATCGGCCCGAGACCCGGATGGTGTTTACCGAGTCGCTGGCCAATCCGGGCACTCAGGTGGCCGATCTCAAGGCCATAGGCAAGTGGTGCAAGGAAAAAAACCTGGTGTACGTGATAGACAATACCTTGACCACGCCATGGCTATGTCAGGGCAAGGCAATGGGCGCCTCGCTTTGCGTTAATTCATTGTCTAAACATATTGGCGGCCATGGCAACGCGCTGGGTGGCGCCGTCACTGATACCGGCCTGTATGACTGGTCCGGGTATGGCAACATTGCCGAGCCTTATCGCGCTGGCAAGCCTACTTCGTGGGGGCTGACCCAGATCAAAAAAAAGGGCTTGCGCGATATGGGCGGTACCTTGGCCTCAGAGGCAGCACACCGTATTTCAGCTGGCGCCGAGACCTTGGCTTTACGCATGGAAAGCGCGTGCGCCAATGCGCTGGCCCTGGCGCGGTTTTTAAGCCAGCATCCCAAAGTAGCCAAAGTTCATTATCCGGGTTTGCCCGAACATCCGCAGCATGAGCGCGCCACGCAAATGTTTGGCGGCCGGTATGGCGCGCTAATGGGTATAGAGCTTATTGACAGCGTTGATTTGTTTGAGTTTCTGAATCGGCTCCGGGTGCTGATACTGGCGACTCATTTGGGTGATAACCGCAGCCTGGTCTTGCCCATGGCGCACACCATTTATTATGAAATGGGCCCGGAGCGCCGCGCATCAATGGGTATTTCCGATAATTTCCTGCGCGCTTCGATAGGCATTGAAGACACCCAGGACCTTATCGATGACTTCGTGCAGGCGCTGCAATAGTCTCGGGGTTTTAATCTGATTGCGGTGGATATTAATAACATAGTTTTGCATCTGCCGCTCAGCTTGAATGTAAAGATTTTAAAATTCCTTGATGTTGCTGTAAGAAAACAAAAAAGTCAGCAACTATGCGGGTTTTCAAGGGTTTTTTGCTTGACACACATAGGTTTAAAAGGCTTAATACGCGGTAGTCAGCCTAGTGTGCTTTAGTCGCAATGGCACCAGGTTGCATCCACATTGTCTCTTGTGGGTAATACTGACAGCACCGGTGTGCTGCGTATTTTTCAATCAAGCGCCAAGCCAGCCTGTAAGGGAAGAGCTTGGCTACAATAATTTTTAGGGGTAATCCTTAATGAACAAAACAGAGCTTATCGAACACATTTCCACCAAAGCCGATTTGTCGAAAGCCGATGCGGGCCGTGCGCTTGAAGCGTTTATCGGTGCTGTAAAAACGACACTAAAAAAGAAAGGCACTGTGACTTTGGTTGGTTTTGGTACCTTTGCCGTCACCGAGCGCGCTGCTCGCACAGGCCGCAATCCACGCACTGGCGAAGAAATCAAGATCAAGAAAGCCAAGGTGCCCAAGTTCCGTCCAGGCAAGGCGCTTAAAGAAGCTGTTAACTAATTTTGGTTTCAGTTTGCATAATTAAATGTGTTGTACTATAATTCTGTCTTCACGTTTTGCACCAAAAGTAGTGGTACCCAGAACAACGGGTGCTTAGCTCAGTTGGTAGAGCGGCGCCCTTACAAGGCGTAGGTCACAGGTTCGACCCCTGTAGCACCCACCACAACTTATGCAAACAAATCAGGCACTTAGGGAATTTCTCTAAGTGCTTTTTTGTTTTTGTAGGGCGAATTGGCGCCGCTCGGCGCGTAATTCGATAAACAACGTTGCAAAAAATAACGTAATCCGACGCCGGCAGTCTTAGCATATCCAAACCGTATGCATTTTTACCCAGGTTGCGCTACAGCCTTCGGTACACACGATTTTTACATCGATGAAACTCGAACCAGTCTATTCAGCACCGTAAATATTTGAACCGAATATGCTTCAGGCATCTTGCGACAGGAGTTGTGTCGGATTACGTGCTGGGCGGCGCCAACCTGACCTACCAAGCCGGAGCCACGCCAAATTTGAGATTTATCAGCATTTGAAGAAAAGCGTCATTGTGTCCGTTCGTTTATGGATATAGTCTGTGTTGGCTGTGCTTCGGTGAATTTCATTATTGCGAATGGTTCGCATTTCTGTTAATATTTTTCCTTGTTTTAAATACCCGCAGCGGTTGCTGTTGCCTGTCGCATCCGCTGCATTACTATTGTAAATATCTATTCATGCCGCGTCCCAGTGTTGAACTGAAGTCCCGCCCTGTGTTTGTCAAAGTGGCTGGCATTACCGTGGCATTGGGGCTGCATTTGGGGGTATTGGCTGTAATCATGGCAGCGCCGCCGAGCAAGCCTGAAATAGAGCAGCCTGAAACGGTCGAAATACGTTTTGTCGAGATTGCCGACGATATCGTCGATGCTGCTGCCAATATTGCAACCGACCAGGAACCGATACAAGAGGTGGCTGAGGCCGAGCCTGTCGTCGAACCTGAACCGGTCGTTGAACCGGAGCCTGAACCGGAGCCTGAACTTGAACCTGAGCCTGAACCTGAACCGGTCGTCGAACCCGCACCGCAGGTCGAGCCTATTGTCCAGCCCGAGCCCGAAGCAATACAACCCGAACCAATACCCAAGCCAAAACCGAAACCGAAACCCAAGCCAGTACCAAAGCCAGTACCAAAGCCAGTAGTCAAGACGCTACCCAAGCCAGAAGCGCCTGTTGTGGCTGCGGCTGCGCCTGTGGGCAAGGCGGCTGTAGCTGTCATGCCCAAAGCACCTTCGGCGCCTGTCGATCCTGATCGGCCGCGCCTGATAGGCAAGGTCGATTATCTGGGCAAGCGCCCCGTCCCCATCTACCCACGTGCGTCCGAGCGGCGTGGCGAGCAGGGCAGGGTGCTGGTTCGGGTGTTGATTTCCCCCCAGGGTACGGTGCTGAATGTATCGGTACGCTCAAGCTCTGGCTACACGCGGCTGGATGATGCCGCAGTGAAGGCGGCTCGGGTCGCCCGCTTCAAGCCTTATACGGAAAATGGCATTGCCTATCAGGCCATGGCTGATATTCCCTTTGATTTTGTTTTATAGGACGCATTACATGTTGGATTTTTTAAGTGGCGCGGTGCATGTGCTTGCCCAACTTGACGCCACGGCGTCGGTGGGAACCACCACGTCTGATGTTGCGCAAGGCGGAGGCATGCTGCATTTCATTTCCCAGAGCGACCTGGTCGGTAAAAGCCTGTTTGGCTTTCTGGTCTTGATGTCAGTGGCTAGCTGGTACCTGATCTTCGTAAAAGCGTTTACGAATATACGCATAGGTATACGATCCAAAAAATTTCTGACTGAATTCTGGGCCGCCAGCTCGCTTGAGCAGGTAGAAAATGAAATTGCCGCGCACGGCGCCAATGAGCCTTTTGCTCACTTGGCTATTCATGCCATACGTGCCCGTAGCCATCACGCCAAGTACGGTGCGCTGAAGCTGGAGGAAAAGGGCTCGACGGGCGCCTTCGTAACCCGCACGATACGCAAGGTGATCGATGAAGAAACCGCCAGGCTGGAAAACGGCTTGACCGTGTTGGCCTCCATAGGTTCGACAGCCCCGTTCGTAGGCTTGTTTGGTACGGTGTGGGGCGTGTACCATGCTTTGGTAGGCATAGGTTTGTCGGATGGCGTCACAATCAACCGCATCGCCGGCCCAGTGGGTGAAGCCCTGATCATGACGGGGCTTGGCTTGGCGGTGGCTATTCCAGCGGTATTGGCTTATAACGGTTTTGTGCGCAGCAACCGGGTATATCTTGCCCGCCTCGATGTCTTTGCCCATGACTTGTTTACTTTCCTGTCTACAGGCCAGCAGGTGTCGGACTCCTCCAACAGGGCGCGCAATGTCGTGCTCGCTTCGACAAGAGGTGAATAAATGGCCTTTGGCAGCTTTGACAACAAAAGTGCCAGCCACACGGTCTCCGAGATCAATATGGTGCCGCTTATCGATGTAATGCTGGTGCTGCTGGTGATATTCATTATTACTGCGCCCTTGCTCAGCCACTCCATCAAGATCAATGTGCCGCAGGCTACATCTCAACCGGTCGAGCAAGAACCGATCACCATAGACCTGGCTGTCGATGCGCAAGGGCAACTGTACTGGAACGAGGTGGCAGTCAGCGAGGCTGAGCTGACGCAGAAATTTGCAGCGGAAGCCTTGCGAGAGCCACAGCCTGAACTACGTATTCGCGCTGACCTGAATACCCGCTACGAAGTGCTGGCTTTGATAATGAGCAGCGCCAAAGCTGCCGGTTTGAAACGGCTGGGGTTTATTACCCGGCCAGGAAGCAAAGCATCGCCTGGTGAGTCCAGTGCAGGCAATTCTCCTAGGTTGGATTAGCCTAGGGCGTAATCCGACCAAGCAACGCCACAACCATGCCAGCCGCAGGCGCAATCCGATCCGTGAATCGGCTGGCGGCAGGTTTTGTCAGTTTTGTAACGAGAGATAAGTAAATCCCCCTAAAGTCGTAGAAAACTGTCAGCTTCGATATAGAATTACAGCATGAGAGTTCTAGTGATTGAAGATGACGCCACCCTTGGCCATGCCCTGCAAGAGTTTCTGATCGGGCAAGGGTACGCGGTAGACTGGCTGGAAGATGGCGATCAGGCGCTGGGCGCGATTGCCGGGCAAACCTACGACTTGCTCTTGCTTGATCTCAATCTGCCCGGATTAAGCGGGCTTGATGTCCTGCACCGGTTAAGGGCTGGCAATCAGCAGGTACCCGTCTTGATTCTTACTGCCCGCGACGGCGTCGAAGACCGTGTCGCAGGCCTTGATGCCGGTGCTGACGACTACGTTACCAAGCCCTTCGAATTGCCCGAGCTGGCGGCCCGAGTGCGTGCGTTTGGGCGGCGCCGGGCGGGCCAGGCCCAGCCTTGCATCGAGGCCGGGCCTTTGCAGTTCGATACCGTCGGGCGCGAAGTCCGCGTCAACGGCGAGCGATTATCCTTGTCGGTACGCGAGCTTTCCGTGCTTGAAATGCTGATGGCGCGTGTGGGCAGGGTGGTCACCAAACGCCAAATCGTTAATTCACTATCAGCATGGGATGCCGATTTCAGCGAAAATGCGGTCGAGGTTTATGTATACCGTCTGCGCAAGCGGCTTGAAGGCACCGGTGCGGGCATACAAACTGTACGCGGCTTTGGCTATCTCCTCGACGTCGAAAGTGCCGCGTAAATCTCGCCGCAAGTTGATGCCGTCCGGTTCGCTTGCCCGCCATCTCGTGCTGCGTCTGCTGCCCGCTGTAATCGTGCTGGTAGTGCTGGATCTTGGTGTTACCTGGGTCATTACACAAAAAATCGACCTTGAAGCCTGGCTGTTGCGTGATTTGTTCTGGACCATGGTAATAAGCCAGTTGCTGCTGGTTTCAGCATTTGCCTGGGTGTTGATATCTGGCGTGCGTTCCGGGCTGGCTTCCATTAATAGCCTGTCCCAGGAAATCAGCCAGCGCTCCATTGATGATTTGCAAACCCTGGACGTGACAGGTTTGCCTACCGAGGTGGCGCCCATGGTCACTCATTTCAACGATCTGTTGCTGCGCCTGGATGATTCC
Source organism: Alcaligenaceae bacterium (assembly GCA_013416445.1). GTDB lineage: Bacteria > Pseudomonadota > Gammaproteobacteria > Burkholderiales > Burkholderiaceae_B > Pollutimonas. Next base: position 97,302 of record JACCER010000004.1, on the reverse strand, counting down.
ATGCAGGCCCAGAGGCGTTTTATCGGGCATGCGGCGCATCAACTGCGCACGCCTTTGGCAGGCCTGAAGCTGGAATCTGAACTGATGCTTGCGCGCAGTTTGCCTGATGACGTCCGTGAGCGTGCCGAGCGCATCAAGACCGCGACAGACCGCATGATACGCCTGGGCCAGCAATTGCTGGTGCTGGCGCGTGCCGATTCGTCCACGCGGCCGCAAGACAGCTTTGTCAGGCGGGACTTAAGCGAGTGGGTGCGGACCAGCGGTGCTGAATGGATACCTGCGGCGCGGACGAAACAAGTCGATGTCCAACTGGTTGCGCCGGCTGACCCGGTCTGGGTGGATGTTGACCCGCTGTTGCTGGAAGAGTTGTTAAGCAATCTGATCGACAATGCTTTGCGCTATGGCGTGGGAGCAAGCATTATTACCTTGCGAGTGGGCGAAAATCCGCCCTCCCTGACGGTGGAAGACGATGGGCCGGGTATAGAGCCGCAAGATTCCGAGCGCGTGTTCGAGGCTTTTTACCGATCTTCGCGTTCCGGGACCGGCGGATCGGGCCTGGGCCTGGCTATTGTGCGGGAAATCGCCAGGGCGCACGGCGCATGGTGGAGTCTGAATAGCCGGCCGGTATTTCCGGGAACAAGAGTTACGGTTGTGTTCCCCGGGCCGCGCATTGGGACCAAGCTAAGAAGACAAGAGTAAAAAATGGATCATGACAACTCGTTGCAGGCAAACGAAAAACCTGCCCAGTCGCCAAGAGCTGCAATTTTGGTGGGGGCCTTGGGTGTCGTCTATGGCGATATCGGCACCAGCCCCTTGTATACGATCAAGACCGCACTTGCGCAAATCGGGAGTCCGGGGCAGGCAGAGATACTTGGGCTGCTGTCTTTATTGTTCTGGATGCTGATGGTGGTGGTGTCGCTGAAATATGTCACCATTATTTTACGCGCAGACAATCGTGGTGAAGGGGGCACGCTGGCATTGATGGAATTGGCCATGCGTGGGATGTCTGGCAAAAAAAGGTGGCGCCTGATTGTGTTGGGCCTGATTGGCGCCAGCCTGTTTTACGGCGATAGCATGATCACGCCGGCCATTTCGGTGTTATCCGCGATAGAAGGTATTTCCATCATCTCTCATAGGCTGGATGACTGGGTCGTGCCCCTGTCGGTTGTGGTGCTGGTGTGCCTGTTCATGATCCAGTCACGAGGCACAGGGGCGATGGGGAAAATGTTTGGCCCAGTCATGCTGCTGTGGTTTTTGACCCTGGGTGTGTTGGGCGCCTGGCGTATTGCGCTAGAGCCGAGCATCTTGCAGGCCTTGAATCCGGTCTGGGCGTACCGATTCATTGCCAAAGCACCTTGGGAAACTTTTTTGCTGCTGGGGGCTATCGTGCTGGCGCTGACTGGCGCTGAAACCCTATATGCCGATATGGGCCATTTTGGCAGGTCGGCCATACGTCGTGCCTGGTTCGCTTTGGTGTTGCCTGCCCTGGTCTTGTGCTATTTTGGTCAGGGGGCATTGATTCTGGCCGATCCATCAGCCATGGTCAATCCGTTCTTTCACTTGGCGCCGGCCTGGGCGCTGATGCCTTTGGTGCTGTTGGCGACCGTGGCAACCGTGATTGCCTCGCAGTCGGTGATTTCAGGCGCCTTTTCGGTTACGCGTCAGGCGGTTCAATTGGGTTATTGGCCGCGCATGGTCATTTTGCACACCTCCGCGCGTGAGGAAGGGCAAATCTATCTGCCTCGCGTGAATATTCTGTTGTTCATTGCCGTGCTGATACTGGTGCTGGTGTTTCGTTCATCTGAAGGCCTGGCGCATGCCTACGGTTTTGCAGTAACAGGCACCATGCTGATGACCTCGTTGCTGGCTTTTGCTGTGTTGCCACGCAAGGCCAATGGGCTGAAACGGGTGATGTGGTTGTGCCTGATCAGTATGTTTCTGGTCATGGACGTGCTGCTGTTTTCGTCAAATGCCCTGAAGGTCCATGACGGCGGCTGGGTGCCTTTGCTGGTCGGTTTGTGTTTGTTGACCTTGATGATCACCTGGAAGCAGGGCCGCGAGAAAATGCATGAAACGTTGTCGGGAGACCACCAGCCGCTGAAGGCTTTCATGGAGTCACTAGAGGCGTATCCGCCTACCCGAGTGCCGGGTACGGCGGTGTTCATGAGCATGATAGTCAACACCGTGCCACCCGCGTTGCTGCATAATCTTAAACATAACAAGGTTTTGCACGAACAGGCTTTGTTTTTGACGGTTGAAGGCGCTGATGAACCTTATGTGCCATTCAACGAGCGATATCAACTTGAGCGCCTGGGCCGTACCGCCTGGCAGGCGGTGGCGCGTTGGGGATTCAAGCAAGAGCCTAACGTGCCGCAGTTGCTGGAACAAATCGCGCAAGAGCATCCGGAATTGAATCTGGAGCCCATGCAAACGTCTTATTTTCTGTCCAGACAAACCATTATCGTGGTGCGCAAAGTGTCGTTTCAGCTGGCTTGGCGTAGGCGTCTGTTTGCTTTCATGGCGCGCAACGCCAGCCGCAGCACGCGTTTCTACAAGATACCGCCCAACAGGGTGGTGGAAATGGGCATGCAGGTGGAATTATGAAGCAGTTGTCGGATTATGGCGCTGACGCGCCTGATCCGCCCCATTATTTTGCGGGAACTGGGATGGTGGTTTCGCGCAAAATACCGCCTGCATTGACGCTGCCCTGACTGACGGTGTCTTTGCCCGACATTTGCAGCAGGCAGTCGTCGCGTTGCTCGGTGGGCAAGGCTTTGCAGCGTGCTGTTTCATTGGCGCTCAAGGCTTGCTGGTTGCCATTGCCCAGACGGTTGCGCAAGGCTTCCTCGCGTGCGGCGCCCGCTTCGCGCAAGCAGGTTTTCTTGTCTTCAGCCGACTTGCCTGAATTGCACAACGCAATATCTGATTGGTAGCGTGCTTCTATGTCGGCATGGTTGCCGGTTGCCCCTGGCCCTGCGGCGAAGGCCAGAGGCGTTGCCAAGCAGGCTGCCAGAATAGCGGCAGCCCAGATCGGGCGATACAAAAGCTGGACTGGATTACGCATCAGATGCTCCTGGTGAAAGTGAACTTTGCCATATAGCAAATAATATTCCTAGCTCTGGGGCTTGTCCTGTTCTGTTGCTTCTTGTTCCAGGCGCCATTTGCGCCGTATGGCCGAGCGCATCAGCAAGATGGCCGTGACAGGCGCGGTAATGACCAGCAGTATGGTGATCAGTATTTGGTGAATGACAATGCGATGCTCTAGCGCGGAAGCTACCAGGATTGACGCCAGCAATATGCAGAAGACCCCCAGGGTGTTGCCCAGGGTAGGTGCGTGCATGCGGCTGTAGAAGCTTTTCAGGCGCAGCAGGCCCAGCGACCCTATCAGGGTGATCAGGCCGCTGAGGACCAGTAGCACGGCGGCGGGAATGGCCGCCCAAAGCGGCAAAGACTCGATCACGGTTCTATGACCTCGCCGCGTAACAGGAACTTGGCCATGGCAACCGAGCCGACAAAGCCAAACATGCTGATCAGCAGTGCAATGTCGAAGTACAGGTCGGAATTGAACTGCAGGCCCAGCACCAGCAAGATCAGCATGCCGTTGACATAGACCGTATCAAGGGCCAGTACCCGGTCGGAAGCGGTTGGCCCGCGCAGCAGGCGCAGCACGGCGCAGACCAACCCCAGCACGAAGCAGCACAAGGCGAAAGTGGCGGCCCAATAAACCAGGTTGTTCATTCAAAGATCTCCAGCAAAGGACTTTCGTAGCGATGTTGTATGGTGTGCAGCCACTGCTGTTCATCTTTCAGATCAAGCACATGCAACACCAGCATGCCGTCATTTTCGGAATAGTCGGCCCAGACGGTACCTGGCGTGTAGGTAACAATACAGGCCAGTGCCGCCAGGCCGTGCGGATCGCGGATACGCAGGGGTATTTTAAGAAAGCCGGGTGTGGCGTTGGCTTTGTCACCCAATAAAATAATGCGCGCCACGGCCACATTGGAATAGGTGATATCCACCGCCACATGCCAGATCAGCTTGATGGCAGTCAGTGGCTTTTTCGGATAGGCTTGCAAAGGTCGCAAAGCCATGGCCGCCCAGCCTAGCAACAAAGCCAGTACGGCCCCCAGCGCAATCTGCCCTGGCGCCAAGGTCTCGTTGAGCACCAGCCACAACACCAGCAGCAGCAACGGCAGAATCAACCTGTGCAGGTAGCGCTTCATGATTGCACCCTGTAACCGGACACCCATTGTCTCAAAAAAGGTCTCATGGCCGCATCCCTGTTGCCACGCCCCGAACCGGGCTTTGCGTCAGTACTGCATTAATATACGTAGACGGCTTATCCAGATATTTGGCAGTGTCTTCCACAAAGCTCATTACCGGGCCGGCCCAGAAGGCCAGTGCTACGCAAGCCAGGATCAATACACCTACGGGCCCGGCTTCGCTGACGCGCAAACGCGGCGTGACCGCGTCTTCAGTGCTCCAGAACAGGCGTATTCCCGTGCGGCCCAGGGCAATGATACCCGCCAGGCCGGATATCAGCACCCCGGCAACCAGCATCCATGCCGCGGGGGTGGGCGTGTCGGTGGCCGAGGTTTGCAGTGCAGCCGAGAGCAGCGAAAACTTGGCGACAAAACCCGACAGCGGAGGCAAGCCGGTTACCAGTAGCGCGCAGGCAATGAAAGCCATGCCCAGGAACGCCATGGCGGCGGGTATGGCAACCCCTACCACATCGTCAGACCGGTCGGCGGCTTCCGGGTCTTCGAGGTCGAAAGCTTCAAGGCTGACCGCCAGTACATCGGCGCCGAAGGCTTGGGTGCGCTCGACCATTTCCAGCAGCATGAAGAAAGCGCCCAGCGCCAATACCGAACTGATCAGATAAAACAGCGCCGGCCCGGTCAAGGTTACCCCAGGCATGCCCAGTGCGGCGAGCAGGGTGCCCGACGACATGATGATGCAATAACCGGCTTGGCGTTCTGCCTGGGCGGTGGCCAGCAGGCCGATGGCGCCAAATGCCAAGGTCGCCATTCCCAGTGGAAACATCCATTCCCCGCCAAACGCCGCCGGTGCGCCCGTGGGCAGCAGCAAAGAGCCTATGCGCAGCAGCGCATAGATGCCGACCTTGGTCATGATTGCAAAGATGCCGGCGACAGGTGAGCAAGCGTTGGCGTAGGCAGCCGGCAGCCAGAAGTTGAGCGGCCAAGCGGCGGCCTTGATAAGAAAGGCTATGCCCAGTATAGCGGCGCCGGCCTCGAACAAGCGACGGTCGGGGCCGGCCAGTTCGCCGGCGCGCGCAGCCAGGTCAGCCATGTTCAGGGTGCCGGTGACCCCATAGATCAGCGCCATGGCGATCAGCAGCAGAAAAGAGGCCAGCAGATTCACCACAATATAATGCAGCCCGGCCGCGACGCGAGCCCGGCCCGAACCGTGCAGCATCAGTCCGTATGAGGCGGCCAGCAAGACTTCAAAGAAGACGAACAGGTTGAACAGGTCGCCGGTGAGGAAGGCGCCGTTCAGGCCCATGAGCAGGAACTGGAATAGTGGATGAAAATGTACGCCAGCCCTGTCCCAGCGCGCAGTGGCGTAGATCCAGGTGGCGGCGCCCAGTACCGAGGTAAGCGCCAGCATGATGGCCGACAGGCGATCAACCACAGCGACAATGCCAAAGGGCGCGGGCCAGTCACCCAGCAGGTAGACACCGACGCCGTCGGGCCAGTCGGTGGTAATGTAACCCGCAGTCATGCTCAGTAGGGTAAAGGCGACATACAACTGGGCAGCCAGTGAAACAAAACTGAATACCAACCTGAGCGTGCGTTGCGAGTCGCGCAGCATCAGCATGAGCGCACCCGTCATTAGCGGGATGGCTACCGGCAAGATGGGGAAATGTTGCAGCCATGGGTTCACTGCTGCGTCTCCCGGCCGTCTACGTGGTCGGTATCCGAAAGCCCGCGCGAGGCCAGCAAGACCACCAGAAACAGTGCGGTGGTGGCAAAGCCGATGACGATGGCGGTAAGCACCAGGGCTTGAGGTAGCGGGTCGGCGTAATAGCTGGCGTCGGCGCCCAATTCAGTGTTGATGACAGGCGGCGCGCCCAGGGTAATGCGGCCCATGCCGAATATGAACAGGTTTACCGCGTAGGCGATTAGCGACAGGCCCATGATGACCTGGAAAGTACGCGGGCGCAGCAGCAGCCAGATGCCAGAGCCGGCCAGCACGCCTATGGCGATGGAGAGCACGATTTCCATTAGCGATTTCCTTTTTCAGCGGATGCCAGCGCCGGCTTGCGATAAAACCGCAGCGATTGGTGTGCCAGGGCGACCAGCATCAAGACAGTGGCGCCGATAACCAGCATGTAGACGCCTATGTCGAACAGCAGTACGGTAGAAAGATGCACATGCCCAATCAGTGGCAGCATGATATCGAGATTGTTGGCCGCCAGGAAAGGCTTGGCCGCCCACCACACCGACATGGCAGCGGTACCAGCCAGCAACAGACCCAGGCCTATCCAGTTCTGGGGATGAATGCGTTGGCGGGCTTCTATCCAAATGACGCCTCCCACGATGTATTGCAGAATAATGGCGGTGGCCATGATCAGGCCGCCGACGAAGCCGCCGCCCGGCAGATTATGGCCGCGCACCAGGAAGTACAGTGAAACCAATGCGGCAATGGGCATGAGCAGGCGCACCAGCACGGCGGGTATTTTCATGATGCCGTCGGGGATAAGGGATTTGGGGTCGGGTTCGGCATAGCGGCCACGCAATTTGTCGCTGGGTGGCAAGTGCTGGCGCTCCTTAGGTAGGGCCAGGCTTTCGAGCGGCGGACGAAAGCGCCGCAGCAAGGCGTAGACGGTCAGGGCGACAATGCCCAGTACGGTGATTTCGCCGAAGGTGTCGAAGCCGCGAAAATCGACCAGTATCACGTTGACGACGTTGGCGCCACCGCCCAGGGGCAGAGATTGCTGCACAAAAAATGAAGAAACCCCTTCAGGATGCGGCCGAGTCAGGACGGCATAGGCCAAGGCCGATAGACCGGCGCCGCTAATGACGGCGATGATCAAGTCGCGGAAGCGGCGTACAAAAGCGCGCAAGGCGTTTTGTATGGGTTGTGGTTCATCATCACCCGCCACACGAGGTGGCAACCAGCGCAGCCCCAGCAATATCAGGACCAGCGTAACGACCTCGACCGCCAGTTGGGTAAGTGCAAGATCAGGCGCGGAAAGCCAGGCAAAGGTCAGGGCTGTGACCAGGCCGGCGCCGCCCGACAGCAGCAGCGAAGCGGCGCGGTGATACTTGGCCTGGCGCGCGGCGGCGATGGCGCAGGCGCCTCCGGCTAGCCACATCAGTGCAAAAGCGGGGTCTATGGGCGTCGAAACTTCAGGTTGCATCCATGGGCCGCGCAGCAAGGGCAGCATGGCGACAACGAAAGAGACGATCACAATCAGCAGCAATTGCGGCTGCAGGCGCGGAGAACGGGTCCAGTCAAGTAGAAATGAGGCCAGGGTATCCAGGCCTTCAAGCAAAGACTCGAACGAGTGCCGGCCATCAAGCTTGTAGATCAGGGGAGCTTTGCCAGGGCGGTTGCGATGACGGTGTCTGAGCAGCCAGAGCAGGAAAATGCCGCCGGCCAGGGCGACGAAGCTCATGGCCAGTGGCAGATTGAAGCCGTGCCAGATGCGCAAGTCGTATTTTGGTGTGCTGGCCCCCAAAATGGAAACAGTGGCTGCATGCAGGAAGGGGCCTAGCGTGACACTGGGAATGATGCCCACGATCAGGCAGATGAAGACCAGTATGGCGCTGGGGATCAGCATGCGCAAGGGGGGTTCGTGCGGCGTGCGGGGCAGGTCGCGCGGCGCCGGGCCGAAAAACGCCTGAACAATGAAGCGCAGCGAATAGGCCACGCTGAATGCCCCGGCCACCACGGCGGCAATAGGCAGGCCGAAGCGTGTTGCCCAGTGACCACTGACAAATACTGTTTCGGTAAAAAACATCTCTTTCGAGATAAAGCCATTAAGCAGCGGTACACCCGCCATGGATGCTGCCGCCACGATAGCGAGTGTGGCGGTAATAGGCATGCTGCGGTATAAGCCCGATAACCGAGTCAGGTCGCGCGTGCCGGTTTCGTGGTCGACTATGCCCGCCGCCATGAATAGTGAAGCCTTGAAGGTGGCGTGGTTGATCATGTGGAATACCGCGGCTACCAGTGCCAATTCGGTATTCATGCCCAGCAGCAGCGTGATCAGGCCTAGGTGGCTGATGGTGGAATAGGCCAGTACGCCTTTCATGTCCAGCTGAAAGGTGGCTGCATACGCGCCCAGCACCAGTGTACATATGCCGGCGCCGCCTATGATCCAGGCCCATTCCGGTGTGCCGGCCAGTACTGGCCAGAAGCGCGCCAGCAAAAAAACGCCGGCCTTGACCATGGTGGCCGAGTGCAGGTAGGCCGAAACGGGGGTAGGCGCCGCCATGGCGTTGGGCAACCATATATGAAACGGAAACTGGGCGCTTTTGGTCAGGGCGCCCAGTGCGACCAATACCAGCATGGTGGTATACCAGGCGTGGCCGCGTATTTGGTCGCCTGCCGCCAGAACGGCATCGAGGTCATAGCTGCCCACGACATGCCCCAGCATGAGCATGCCCGCCAGCAAGCACAGCCCGCCGGCCCCGGTAATAATCAGCGACATCCGCGCACCCCGGCGGGCATCGAGCCGATGGTGCCAATAAGCAATAAGCATGAAAGAGGACAGGCTGGTCATTTCCCAGAATACGACCAGTTGTATCAGGTTGCCCGATAGCACCACGCCCAGCATTGAGCCCATGAAAGCCTGGAAAAAAGCAAAAAAGCGTGGCACCGGGTCTTGTGGCGACAAGTAATAACGGGCATACAAGACGATAAGTGCGCCCATGATGGTAATAATCATGGAGAACAGCCAGGCGTAGCCGTCCATGCGCAGCGTGAAGTTGACTCCCAGGCTGGGCATCCAGGGTATGACGGTTTTTACAACCTGCCCGTCGGCGACATGGGGAAATTGCAGAAAGGCAAGGACGGCACAAGTAACGGCAACAAACCCTGCCAACCAGGCTTCGAGCTTTTGCGCGTTCGAGGGTAGCAGCGCGGCAATAATGCTACCTGCAAAGGGTAATGCAAGGATGAATACTAAGGACATCAGGGGGCAGGGAGTCTTGTGTGAATGAGTCTAGCCCTAATAATACGATATGTTGCTTTATGCTTTGTGAAAGCAGGCAGTTTTGCGGTTTAAATGTGAAATCTTGGTCGATTTTTGCTCAATCTTGACCTAAGTCAAAATTGTTTTTGCAAAAATCCGGACAATGACACGAGTGAGTCAGACCGTGTTCTGCCTTGCCTGCATGGTGCGTCATATACTGGGCGTTAGCCATAATCGGAACAAAATAATGAATGCTGCTATCAACCCAACCGCTGAAAATGCCTTTGCTTTTCCCGATATCGAAATTTCAGAATCACTGATACGCCGCTTCGACAGCTCCGGCCCGCGTTATACCTCGTATCCCACGGCTGATCGCTTCAGGCAGGACTTCAACGAGACCTCATACCAACGTTATTTGGCCCAGCGCGCCGGCGCCAGCCGCAATCCGCCATTATCGGTGTATGTCCATTTGCCTTTTTGCGAGTCGCTTTGTTATTTTTGCGCCTGCAATAAAATCATCACACAAGATCATAGTCGGTCGGCTGAGTACTTGCGCTATCTCGACAAAGAAATGGAACTGGTGGGCGCCAATCTGGGGCCTGACCGCCAAACCGACCAGTTGCATCTGGGGGGCGGCACGCCTACCTTTCTTAGTGCAGCCGAACTCACTCAGCTCATGGAGGGTTTGCGGCGCCATTTTCATTTTTCTCCCGATGCCGAACTGGGTGTTGAAATCGACCCGCGCACAGTCAGCGACGCCACTCTGGGCATGCTGGCTGGGCTGGGTTTCAATCGCACTAGCTTTGGCGTGCAAGACTTTGATCCCGCCGTGCAGGCCGCCGTCAATCGCATACAGCCCCTGGAAATGGTTGAAAAGGCGTTGCTGGCCAGCCGCAATGCGGGTTTCCAGTCGGTCAATACCGATCTTATCTATGGTCTGCCCAAGCAAACCCTGGCCAGTTTCGACCGCACCCTGGACCAACTGATACGCCTGTCGCCCGACCGCATCGCCTTATATAATTACGCGCATCTGCCTAGCCGTTTCAAGGCCCAGCGCCTGATCGTCAGCAGCGACTTGCCCTCGGCCGAAGAGCGCCTGCAAATATTCCTGATGTCTACGCGCCGCCTGCTTGAGGCTGGCTATGTGTATATTGGCCTAGATCACTTTGCCAAGCCAGACGATGAACTAAGCAAGGCCCGCCTCGATAAAAGCCTGCACCGCAATTTTCAGGGCTACACCACGCGCGCCGAGTGCGATCTGCTTGGCCTGGGGGTGTCGGCCATCGGCAAGGTGGGTAATTCTTACAGCCAGTCGGTGCGTACGCTCAATGCTTATTACCAGCATCTGGACGAGGGCAGGCTGCCCATAGAAAAAGGTTACGACCTCAGCCCTGACGACGTCTTGCGCCGCGAAGTCATTATGACGCTCATGTGCAGCATGCCTGTCGATTTTTCTGCTATCAATCAGGCGCACGGTATTGATTTTACTAGTTATTTTTCGCCCGAGCTCTTGAGGCTCGAACCCTACGAGCAGGCAGGCCTGATGCAAAATACCGGTCAGGCAATACTTATTACTGCCAAAGGGCGTTTGTTTGTGCGCGCCATTGGCATGGTGTTTGATAAGTATATGGGTCAGCCTACCGTGTCTACCTATTCGAAATTGATTTGAATACGACCCGGCTGGCGCCGTTCAGTCGCAGGCTTTGGTTTGCGCAGGCGCGGCTGGCAGTGTTTTGGCCCTGAGCAGGTATATGGTTACGCCGACACCAGGAATTAGCAAAAACAGACGTACCCAGGGAATGTCGATGAACCAGGCAGAAAAGGCCAATGATATCCACAAGAAGCACAACGCTGTAATTTTTGAGCGCATCGGAATGCCTCGGCCGTTTTGCATATTGGTCAGGTAAGGGCCAAATACTTTGTTGCTCATCAGCCAGCCGTGCAGGCGCTCAGAGCCGCGCAAGTAACAAGCCGAAGCCAGCAGTAAAAATGGAGTCGTGGGAAGCAGGGGCAAAAACAGGCCAAGAACGGCAAGAACGAGCGCCAATGTTCCTACAGTGTTGAACAGGATTTTGATCACGATGACTATTCTGCTTCAGATGAGTGTTGTGGCCATGTGCAAGCACAGCAACGTTAAAGGATACTAGCACTATGACGACAGGCAAGGTACGCATCCAGGATTTTCTATCACGGGTGCCATTGTTCAATGCGCTGGGCAGCGACGAGCTAAATAATATCGCTGTGGGTACAACAGAAGTCCAGGTTCCACGCGGAGCCATGGTGTTTCATCGTGGCGATCCTTGCGTGGGGTTTCATACGGTGGTGTATGGCCAGATCAAGTTGATGTTCGTATCGCCCATGGGCAGCGAGAAGGTCGTCAGGCTTATAGGCCCGGGCGACAGTTTCGGTGAAGCGCTGATGTTCATGGATAAGGCCTATATTGTATCGGCACAGGCTTTGGCTGACACGTTATTGTTGCATGTCGATAAAACCGTATTGTTCGACGAACTCGACCGCCGCCCCGGTCTGGCCCGAAGAATGCTGGGGGGCCTCAGCCAGCGCCTGCATGCGTTGGTCAGCGATGTTGAAGCCTACTCGTTGCGTTCCGGCACACAGCGCGTAATTGGCTATTTGCTGAAAGGCCAGTCTGGTGTGGATGGTGAGCAATTCAGGCTGGAAACCAGTAAAACGGTTATTGCATCGCGCCTGAACCTGACACCCGAGCATTTTTCACGCATCTTGAATGAATTAAGCGGTAGTGGCTGCATCAAGGTCAAGGGCCGCGAAATTACACTGCTCGATTGTAAAAAACTGGCTGAGTACCAAGGCTAGAATCAAGCTACGGAGCACGGTTTTCTTCTGCCAGTGTTTGGGTGATGGCTTTTTGTGCGCGTAAATACAGGCGTAGGCCGCTGGCTACATTCCACCCCAGCCAGCCCACCGATAGGGTAAATACCAGCGCTGCCGCATGGGTAAACGGCGTGGGCCACAAGCTGGCGGCGGCAAGCAACAGCAAAGCCGGCAAGTGCGCCCAGAATTGCCTGACCGCGACGGGGTCCGGGATAATGGTTTTTACCTTGGGCACAATGCGTAGCGCTACCATCAGATTTCTTTGCGAGTTATGCCAAAGCAGAAATGGCAGTATCTTGTACAGCATGCCGTTAATTGCCGACCAGGCAAAACCCACTATAAACAATACCCCTAGTAAAACGCTGTAGTCGGCATCGGTAATATGCTGCAGCAGCCATATTGGGGTGCAACTGGCCAGGCTGACCATTGCAGTACGCCAAAATAGCGTAGTGGCATCGGCCTTGGGCCGCTTGCGCGTCCAGAGCAGGTAAAAGGTGGCAATGGCAAACACGGTATAGGCAGAAAACAGCAGTACCGTCGCCAGGCGGGTGGCCGGGTGGCTGGCGCCGAGGTAACCCATTACGGCGCCGGTCCAGAGCACCAGCAAGGTGAAACTTAGTGGCGCCAGCCAGCGGGTAATAAAGCGAGGATAAAGCTCTGTTGCCTGAAATATGGGTATAACCTGGTAGGCCATGCCCATGACCAGCAAACCCACCCATCCCAGCAAGCCCCAGGCTGCATGTACGTCGGTCAGTAGCGCCATGGGCAAGGACAGCGACCAGGCAAACCCGGCTGCCAGCACCACACCTAGTACTACTGTGGCGAATAAGGCGCAGATTGCCAGGCGGACAGCCAGCAATATTTCTTCCGAGCCTTGTTCTGCCAGCCGCCTGTGCCGCCAGAGGCCGCCGGCGCAGGCTGCCAGCAGACAAAGAAAGGCTAGCGCCAGCAGGCATAAGGCCAGATGGAATAGCCATGGCTGTATAAGCAAGAATGCAGCTGCCAGGGCCAGCGTGCCCAGGGTGAGCAAGGCGTGTACGACGCTTGATGCCAGGCGCGGGGCCAATATGCTTATTCCGGTGGCAACAGGCAGTATCTGCATGAGCGCCCCTGCCATGGCGCTGGCCAATACCCCCAGTGTCAGCAGGTGGGTCAGGGCCAGTGCATAGGGCGACCAGCGCGATTCCAGCGCCTGTGGGCCAGCCCATAGCAGCAACAGGCCCGCCAACACCGTGAAAACCGGCGCATTGATGAAAAAGCGCAAGGGTACGGATAGCGGGGGCGAGTTATCGAAAGACAGCGCCCGGCGCATTAGTTTTTATGCCAGATCAGTATCTGGTAACGGTAGTCGTCGGTATGGCTGGTGCTGTACGAAAAATGATTTTGATCCAGTATGGAATACAGTGGCCGAGGTTCGCGGTCGATCAGCATGCGCAGCCTTTGGCCGTGCGGCAGCGTGGCCAGTGCTTCCAGCACCTGTTCCAGGGGTTCTGGCGGTTCGAGCCCGCACACATCCAGGATAGTGTCATCTGGCAATTCGGCATCCTCATATTAAAAACATTTGGGCAAGCCCTGATCCAGGCTTTATAACCATACCGCGCGATTATCCACCCAACGAGCATAACCCTACAGCCAACCGCGCATTGTTACATCAACTTAAAAGGCATAACCTTGATATTTGTTAAGGAGTATGAAGCCGTTCGGTTGCATAGTGGCTACTGCGTTTTCACGCCTATATTTTTTGAAGGACACTTATTGTGCTGCATACTGCTCTAGAACGACTCAAGCTGAAAGGCAAACTGCTGCTGCCCATAGTGCAGGGCGGCATGGGCGTGGGGGTTTCCGCTCACAGGCTGGCGGGCACGGTGGCTTCACTGGGGGCGGTCGGCACCATTTCCAGCGTCGATCTACGGCGCCATCATCCCGATCTCATGGTGCAAACCGGCCGTTCGCGCGATAAAGCCCTTATCGACTCCGTCAATCTTATCGCCCTTGACCGCGAAATCCAGGCAGCCAAGAAACTCGCCAAGAATAGTGGGCTTATTGCTGTCAACGTCATGAAAGCCGTGGCCGAATACGCTTCTTATGTGCGCCAGGCTTGCGAAAGCGAGGCCGACGCCGTCGTGGTGGGCGCTGGCCTGCCCCTCGACCTCCCCGATCTTACCGCCAACTTTCCTAAAGTAGCACTTATTCCCATTTTGTCCGATGTCCGCGGCATAGGCGTAGTCCTGAAAAAATGGATGCGTAAAAATCGCCTGCCTGATGCCATCGTCATTGAAAATCCGCGTTATGCGGCTGGCCACCTGGGCGCTCCCAGCGCCGAATCCTTAAACAACCCCAATTTCGCCTTTCCCGCCGTGCTCGAAGGCGCGTTGCAGTTGTTCAAAGACCTTGGGCTCGAAAAAGAAAACATTCCCCTCATCACAGCCGGCGGCATACATAGCCACGAACAAGTCGTCACCATGATGGGCATGGGCGCCAGCGCAGTGCAACTGGGCACACCTTTTGCGGTTAGCCAAGAAGGCGATGCCCACCCAAATTTCAAAAAAGTCTTGGTCGAAGCCAGGCCCGAAGATATCGTCACCTTCATGAGCGTAGCCGGTTTGCCGGCGCGTGCCGTGCGTACTCCCTGGCTGGCCAACTATCTTGAAAAAGAAGCCAAGCTGCAGCGCATGGCCAAGCCCAAGCCATGTACGGTCGGTTTCGACTGCCTCGCGCAATGCGGCCTTCGAGACGGCATCAGCAAGCATGGCCAGTTTTGCATAGACACCCAGTTGGCGTTTGCCCTGGCAGGCGATATCAAGCGCGGTCTGTTTTTCCGTGGCTCCGAAAAGCTGCCATTTGGCAATGCCATACGGCCCGTGCGTGAACTCGTCGAATACCTGCTAACCGGTTTAAGGCCGGCATTGGCTGCGGTTGCCACGCCTACGGTCAGGCACGAGCCAGTGCTCGTACCCGCCTGATCTCCCCCTAGCTTTTAACGGCGCAAAATTAATAGCGCTGCCCAGCCGGTCACTCCGGCGGGGCAGTGCTGGGGAGTCCTGCGCCACAAATTTCCGTGAGCGTATCTACTATCTCCAAGAGCAACATCATGACCCAAACACTTCCCACCTCGTACGACTCTATAACCAGTGGCGCTACACCGCCCATGGAACTTGTTTGCCCCGCAGGCAGTTTGCCCGCGCTCAAATCGGCCATTGATAACGGGGCCGATTGTGTTTACCTGGGGTTTCGCGATGCCACCAACGCCCGCAATTTCGCCGGCCTGAATTTTGGCGAAGCCGCCATCAACGAAGGCATACGCTATGCTCATGCCAACCAGCGCAAGGTGTTTCTGGCCCTGAACACCTATCCGCAGCCGGCTGGCTGGAAGCTGTGGCGCGAGGCTGTCGACCGCGCCGCCGACTCTGGCATAAACGCCATGATCGTGGCTGATCCAGGCCTGATGCAATACGCCAGCCAGCATCATCCCCAGTTGCGCTTGCATTTGTCGGTACAAGGGTCGGCCACCAACTACGAAGCCATTAATTTCTATCGCAAGCACTTTGGCATCGTGCGCGCTGTATTGCCGCGTGTGTTGTCCATGGCCCAAGTCGAGCAGGTCACAGAAAAAACCCCAGTCGAAATCGAAGTATTCGGTTTTGGCAGCCTGTGTGTCATGGTAGAAGGGCGTTGCGCCTTGTCGTCGTACGCCACGGGCGAGTCGCCCAATACGCATGGGGTTTGTTCACCGGCAAAATCAGTGCGTTGGCAACAAACTCCCGAAGGGCTGGAATCACGTCTTAATGGTGTCTTAATCGACCGCTATGCCGATGGCGAAAACGCTGGCTATCCCACCTTGTGCAAGGGGCGTTTCGATGTCGCCAACGAAAACTATTACGCCCTTGAAGAACCTACTAGCCTGAATACCCTTGAACTTCTGCCCAAACTAATGCAAATGGGCGTGCGCGCCATCAAAATAGAAGGGCGCCAGCGCAGCCCGGCCTATGTGGCCCAGGTAACCCGGGTGTGGCGCGATGCTATCGATCAATGCATTGCCAGCCAGCAGCGTTATTCGGTCAAGCCCAGCTGGATGGCCGAACTGAACAAGGTTGCCGAGGGGCAGCAGCATACTTTGGGCGCCTATCACCGGCCCTGGAAATAATCCGGATGCCATCGCGGGCATCCACGGCAATACGCAGCAACACGCAGGAGATACTATTGTGAAAATCGCTTTGGGACCACTACAATATTACTGGTCGCGCATCGATACCATGCAGTTTTACGAGTCTGTTACCCATACTCCGGTAGACATCGTGTATTTAGGTGAAACCGTGTGTTCTCGCCGGCGCGAACTGCGCTTGCCCGATTGGCTGGAAATCGCCGATATGCTGGCCAACGCGGGTAAACAAGTGGTGTTGTCCACCCAGGTGCTGATCGAGTCCGGCAACGACCTAAGCATACTGCGCAAAATAGTCGACAACGGCCGTTACATGGTCGAAGCCAACGATATGGGCGCCGTGCACTGCCTTGATGGGCAGCCGTTTATCGCAGGGCCTTACCTGAATATATACAGTACGCCCACGCTCGATATCCTGGCTGGGCTGGGTGCGCGCCGTTGGGTCATGCCTCTGGAAATGGGGGCCGAAGGCCTAGAGAGCATGCAGCAAGGTCGCCCGGCTGGCATCGAAACAGAAGTGTTTGCCTATGGGCGCATGCCGCTGGCTTTTTCGGCGCGTTGCTTTACGGCTCGCAACCGTAACATACCCAAAGACAACTGCCAGTATGTCTGCATGGATCACCCCGACGGTCTATTGCTTGAAACACGCGAAAGCCAGCCGTTTCTGGTGCTGAACGGCATACAGACCCAGTCGGCGCTGGTATATACCTTGCTGAACGAAATCAGCGCCATGCAAGACATGCAAGTCGATGTCGTGCGCATCAGCCCGCAATCTCAGTACACGTCCAATGTCATCGAGCTCTACCACGAAGTCATCAACAAGCGGCTAAACCCCACCGACGCCTTCGATCAGTTGCAGCACTTGATGCCAGCGGCTCCTTGTAACGGTTACTGGCATGGCAGGCCAGGGCTGGAATTGCAGGTGGCTTAACACAGCAAGGTATCTACTATGTATTATGGCGAACGATTCAACAGTATCAGCCATTTGGCCGCCGCAGGGCTGGCAACAGTAGGCGCGGTGGCGCTGGTCATTGTGGCTGCACTCCAGGGTGATCCCTGGAAAATCATCAGTTTCAGCATATACGGCGTCATGTTGCTGGCCTTGTACTTATCGTCGACGCTGTATCACAGCCTACGGGGGCGGGCCAAGGCCATCTGGTGCAAGTTTGACCATTGCTCCATTTATCTGTTGATTGCTGGCAGCTACACCCCGTTCGCACTGGTCAGCCTGCGCGGTGCCTGGGGCTGGTCGCTTTTAGGCAGCGTTTGGGCATTGGCCGTGTTTGGCATCGCTCAGGAAATCTGGCTGGCCAAGGGCCAGCGGCTGCTTTCCCTGTTTATTTACGTACTGATGGGGTGGCTGGCTGTCATTGCTGCTGTCCCGCTAATTCAGGCGCTGTCATGGCCCGGTTTTTTGTGGCTGGCAGGCGGCGGGCTAATTTATACCGCAGGTATTGTTTTTTACATTTTCGACGAAAAATGGCGCCATGCTCATGGGGTATGGCATTTGTTCGTCATTGGCGGCAGCGCCTGCCATTATTTTACTGTCATGTCCTATGTTGCTTGAAGCATGGGCTTTCACCAGGAGTCACCAATGAGCCCCGCCTCTTATCAGTTACCGCCCTCACTGGGTAAGGTCTTGTCCCGTTTGCCGGCGTATCCGGGTTCTGTGTTATTTGCTGCGGGCCTGAACCTCGCTCTGGCACGGCATCTTCCGCCTGATACGCTGGATTTGCTTGATAACCGCAAATTGCGCATACACGTGCTGGATGCCGGCGTGGAGTTTGATTTCATCTGGCGTAATGGGTCTTTTTCAGCTGCTCGCCACGATGGCGACATTGATCTGGTCATCAAGGCCAACGCACACGATTTTTTCTTGTTGGCGCAGCGCAAAGAAGACCCTGATACCTTGTTTTTCAGCCGCCGTCTGGTCATGGAAGGCGATACCGAACTTGGCCTGCTGGTAAAGAACACACTCGACGCCATTGATTTATCTGTTTTTCTACCTGGCAACTTCTTCGCCAACCGCCTGTTCGGTCGAACGTAAGCTGCGAGTCGGGTTACGCCTTTGGCGCCGCCAGACGCGTAATCCGACCCCACACAGTTCGTTACCCAGAGCAAACACGGGCCAGATTTCCCATCCTTTTCAAAGCTTGACAATACCAACAAGCGCCTAGCCATAGAATTGTTCCTTTAGTCCATCAAAAAGGAAGAGGCCATGGGATTAGGAAAACGATGTACAGCTGAATTTTTCGGCACTTTCTGGCTGGTTATGGGAGGGTGCGGCAGTGCTGTATTGGCAGCGGCCTTTCCTGAATTGGGTATAGGTTTTGTTGGTGTGGCGCTTGCGTTTGGCCTGACTTTGCTGACCATGTGTTATGCCATAGGCCATATTTCCGGCTGTCATATCAACCCGGCCGTTACTTTTGGGCTGGTTGCCGGAGGGAAGTTTCCGCTTAAAGACTTGCTTCCCTATGTGGTGGCACAGGTGCTTGGCGCCATCTTGGCGGCAAGCGTGTTGTATTTGATCGCCAGCGGCAAGGCTGGGTTCGACGCAAGCGCCAGTGGCTTTGCCTCTAATGGCTTTGGCGAACATTCGCCAGGCGGCTACGCATTGACTGCCGCGCTGGTTTGCGAACTAGTCATGACCGGCTTTTTTATTTTTATCATTATGGGCGCCATTGACAGCCGTGCGCCTGCTGGCTTTGCCGGTATTGCGATTGGCCTGGGCCTGACCTTGATCCACCTGATCAGTATCCCGGTAACAAACACTTCGGTGAATCCGGCGCGCTCCACTGGAGTTGCGTTGTTTCAGGGTGGATGGGCAATTGATCAACTATGGTTGTTCTGGTTGGCGCCTATTGTTGGCGGCATGTTGGGCGGCCTAGTTTATCGTCATTTGCTGGCTCAAAAAGAAGCTGCCTGACATGTAATAAGTGCTGTGCATGAATGTTGGATATGTCGAGGAGATGGTTTTTCGCTCTTGAGAAAGTCGGGTGTGTCGGGGACTGTTTCGGCTTCACGCGCTGCGCCCCTGACGGGGTTCCCGTTACGGTCAGCGCCATCGAGGCGTCCGCGGAACTCGCCCGGTCGGACCAGTGGTCCGACCCCCGCCGGGCTCAGACAGCCGCGGCCTTGCCTCCTCGATGGCGCTGACCGTAACGGCTTGCGCAAGGCGCCTGCACAGCCCCCGACACACCCGACTTTTTGCATCAGCGACATTTGGAGCAGTATTACATCACCCAACCAGCCGCGCAAATAAAGCCAGCTACTCAGACCACTAGGCCGTCAGGCCGTCCAATTTTCTGTTACGCAGTTGTCTGGGGTGGGTAAAGCTCAGTGCGGCGGTAGGCGTGCGCCGCGTGCTGACGAAGGGAAGCCGGGGGGTGTCGGCGGCCGTTGTTTGAGCGCAGCGAGTTCGGCCGACGCCCGGCTGGACGAGGCAGACGCGGAAACAAGCACGCCGTGCCGCACTGAGCTTTACCCACCCCGGACAACGTCATAAGAACCCGGACAACGTCATAAGAACCCGGACAACATCATAAGAACCCGGACAACGTCATAAGAACCGATCAACGTCATAAGAACCCGGACAACGTCATAAGAACCGATCAACGTCATAAGAACCCGGACAACGTCATAAGAACCCGACAACGTCACAAGAACCAGACAACGTCACAAGAACCAGACAACCTCACTAAAGTACCGTAAGTATTTAAACTGAAAATGCTCTAATCCGACATGTTAAAAAAGCTACCCACGCCGTAAAGTGAATGCAGGAAACAGCTTGTTCATTTGGGTCAGCAGCGTGGCGCTGGGGTAATTACCGACCATACTGCTGTTTAATATCGGGTCGTTGCAGCCTTGCTTGCGGAAAACCTGCAGGGCGTAGTTTTCTACCCCCATATCAGCCAACGTATTAGCCAGTTTCAGCAGTTCGGGTTCAGGCAGCAAGGCAGGATGCGCCGTTGTACGGCACTCGTAGCTGATGCCGCTGTCTAGTACTGCGCGCAGGCTACTTAAGGCTGCGGCACCACTGCCGGCCACTTGCGTGACTGTGGCGTAACTGGCAAAAACGGCCTTGATATCCAGGCCTATCCAGTCCAGCATGGGCAGTACGCTTTTCAGCCGTTCTGGATGGGTGCCGCCACTATGCATGCCAATTTTATAGCCCAGGCGTTTAACTTGGACCATGGCGCTGGCCAGGCAGGGGTCAATAGAGGGTTCTCCGCCACTAAATACCACTGCGTCTATCAGGCCTATGCGCCGCTTCAGCAAACTAAGCACATCGTTCCAGGTAATAGGGCTGCCACGAGTGCGTTTTTGTAAATGTGGGTTGTGGCAGTAGCCACAGCGCCACGGACAGCCTTGCACGAATATCGCTGCCGCAAGCTGGCCGGGGTAGTCGGTGGCGGTGAATGGCGTTATGCCACCCACCTTCAGCGTGCCTCGTTGCCGAGCATGAGCTGCAGATGGGTGTAGTCTTTCGGTGTCAACCAGCAAGTCGAGCCCCTTGTTCGCTGAAGTATTTACGTTCGTGAAACTCTCCTTTCTTGCCGATATTGAAGGATGACATTGGGCGGTGGTAGCCCATGACGCGTGTCCAGATTTCGCAAGGTTGGCGTTCATCATCGGATAGGGTGTGAGTGGGCAATGCGTGTTGAGTAGTGTTCATGGTGGATAGCTCCTGGAGCGTGTGGGTCGGGTTGGCGGCGCTGTGGCCTAATCCGACGGGGTTGAAAATATAGATGCTGGCTGCGCTGAGTTTTTTGCGGTGTGGGTTGTTGGACTATGCCGCTGCGCTGCCAACCCGAACTACGGTTGCAGTTTTTCGGGCCATGATTTCATCGTCGCATTTGGGGCAGAATTGATGGCTGCCGCCTAAATAGCCGTGCACAGGGCAAATGGAAAAGGTAGGCGTGACAGTAATGTAGGGCAGCTTGAATCGGCTTAGCGCGCGGCTGACCAGTCGGCGACAGGCATCGGTGGTGGATAGCGGTTCTGTCATGTACAAGTGCAACACGGTGCCGCCGGTATATTTGCGCTGCAGGTCATCCTGGCGTTCGAGGGCTTCAAAGGGGTCGTCGGTAAAACCCACAGGCAGCTGTGATGAATTCGTGTAGTAAGGCATTTGTGCTGTGCCTGCCTGCAAGATATCGGGATAGCGTTTACGGTCTTCCTTGGCGAACCGGTAGGTGGTCCCTTCAGCGGGTGTGGCTTCCAGGTTGTACATATGGCCAGTTTCTTCCTGGAAAGCCACCATGCGTGTGCGCACGTGGTCAAGCAGTCTGATGGCCATTTGGTAACCCTGGTTGGTGGTGATGTCGTGTGTGTCGTAAGTGAAGTTGCGTATCATTTCGTTTATGCCATTTACGCCCAGTGTTGAAAAGTGATTGCGCAAGGTGCCAAGATAACGCTTGGTATAAGGGAAGAGGCCGTTGTCCATATGCCGCTGTATGACTTCACGCTTGATTTCCAGGCTGGTCTTGCCCAGTTCCAGCAGTTCGTCCAGGCGACGCAGCAAGGCGGTTTCGTCGCCTGCATACAGATAACCCAGTCGGGCGCAGTTGACCGTAACCACCCCCAGCGAGCCGGTTTGTTCGGCCGAGCCAAACAGGCCGTTGCCGCGCTTGAGCAGTTCGCGCAGGTCTAGCTGCAGGCGGCAGCACATGGACCGTATCATGTTGGGCTTGAGTTCTGAGTTGATGAAATTCTGGAAATAAGGCAAGCCGTAGCGCGCCGTCATTTCAAACAGGCGTTCGGCGTTGGGGCTGTGCCAATCGAAGTCTTCGGTAATGTTGTAGGTGGGAATGGGAAACGTGAAGGCCCGGCCCTTGGCGTCGCCCGTCATCATGACTTCAATGTAGGCACGGTTGATCATGTCCATTTCGGCTTGTAATTCGCCATAGGTAAATGTGGTTTCCCGCCCGCCTATCAGCGGCACTTGATCGCGCAAGTCTTCGGGGCATATCCAATCGAAGGTCAGGTTGGTGAATGGTGTTTGCGTGCCCCAGCGCGAAGGTACGTTCAGGTTGTAAATTAATTCTTGCATGTATTGCTTGACGTCGGTGTAGCTAAGCTGGTCTTGGCGGATGAAGGGCGCCATGTAGGTGTCGAATGAGCTGAACGCCTGCGCGCCGGCCCATTCATTTTGCAAGGTGCCCAGGAAGTTCACGATTTGGCCAATGGCGCTGGACATATGTTTGGGCGGGCCGGATTCGATTTTTCCGGGTACACCGTTCAAGCCTTCGTTGAGCAGGGTGCGCAGCGACCAGCCGGCACAATAGCCCGAGAGCATGTCGAGATCGTGGATGTGCAAGTCAGCATTGCGATGGGCCTGGCCGACCGCGACGGGGTACACATGGCTAAGCCAGTAATTGGCGATGACTTTGCCAGATACATTCAGTATTAGCCCACCCAGTGAATAACCCTGGTTGGCGTTGGCATTGACGCGCCAGTCGATTTGATCGAGGTATTCGTTGATGGATGACGTGACGTCAATCTGAGGCATGTAATCTCCGTATCACTATATGTTGTGGTGTGGCGAAGATTAAATACTATATATAGTATGGTCAAGCTGTGATAATGGGTTTTTTCTGATTGCTTGATCTGAGTTAAGCAGACGAAAAAATACCGGCTTGAGCCGGTGCTTTTGTTAACAGGAGTAAGGTTTTTGGAGTAGGCCGGATTGGCGTGCAGCGCGTAATCCGATACGCAACAGTACAAGCATGCAAGCCGCCAGGTGCGTAAACCAACAAACCACGTAAGGGGATATTTAGGCCAGCATCTGGAAATCGATCACGATTTCTCCGGGTTGGCGTGTGATGTAGTCGATTTTGATGTTGTCACCGAAGTGGCCTTGCAGTTGTTGCAATAGCGGCAGTGGGTCGTGGTCGTTGCAAAAGCGCATGGTTTCGCCCGGGTGCAGCGCTGCCAGGGCGCCGAAGATTGCTGCATGACGAAAGCGTTTGGCCACGCCACGCGCGTCGAAGGGGTAGGTGTGTTGCGAAAGCACGGGGATGGAGGTATCACTTGCCACGATAAATTCCTTGTGTTGAATGCGAATAACAGTATGCTGGCTGGCGTGCCAACAAGAAGAATTATTATAGGCAGCAAGATGCTATTTCAGCCTTGGAACCACATTGGCTATAAGGTTGAACAATCGGCTTTTTTTTGTCGTTCTTCCCAGGCGAGCAGCTTTTCACGGTAAATATCCATTTGGTCTTCGTAATAATCGAATACGCATGGGTTGCAACCACAGCCGCAACAGTCGTTGCTGTGGGGTTGGCGTGGCGGGACCGGACGAGGGTCGTTTGGCTGGGTAGACATGTTGAAGATGCAAGCCTGTGATTGATAAGGACTATTGTAAACTTGCACGGGTGCTGGATGCAGGCAAGCTTGTTTTGTGTGGTTGTGGCGCTATTTGTCGGATTACGCTGCGCTTGTATGGTTGTAGCGCTATTTGTCGGATTACGCTGCGCTTGTATGGTTGTAGCGTTGTTTGTCGGGTTACAGGCTGCGCCCTAATCCGACCTACGGGTGCAAAGGCGAAAATGGGAATAAGAAAACAGTTGGGCTCAATGGGGTTAACGACCATACTGATGGCAATTGCCTGCTCGTCCGCGTTGGCAGGTGACAGAAGCTGGACGTGGGATCAGGTCAGTGGTGCGGTGAATTACCAGAATGTAGAGGTAGTCGTCCGCTACGCACCGGGGCCGCGGGCGGGGGTTATTCCACCAGGCTCAAAAATCACTCATGTTTACGCTGCGCGTTCATATGCCGGTAACGCCATGATAACGACTTCATTGTGCTGGAATGGCATCAGCCGTTGCGTACCCGTTAATGGGGCCAGCATCAATACCCACGCTTTCGATGGCCTGGATGCCAGTCAGCCTTTGTATCTGGTGCACAGGGCTAATGGTGATAAAGTGCGGCCGCTGCCGGCTCCGGTATTTGTCAAAGGCAGCGTTGCCGTATGGTATGCCCAGTAGGGTTGCTGTCTGAGTATGGTTTAGTCATCCAGGCTGCGAATGGCCATCTTCAAGTGTGCAAAATCAAAATGCGGACGCGGCTGTCTGAATCGCAGCATAATCGCCGAGACCAGCACTGGCACCAGTGCAGCAAGCAGGAACGATTCCAGCAGATACTCGGGTTTTGCACCTGAAGCGGGAAATAGGAAAAGCCCGGCAGCCAGGCCGAATAGCGTGCTGACAACGGCGGTGGCGCCGTCGTAGCGGCGGCTGAATAAGCCAAAAAATACCGGAAAAGCAGCCGCCGAGCAAAACAGGTCAGCCAGCAAATACAGGTATAGCACGCTATAGCCTTGCGAAGCAGCGATCATGACGGGGATAGCCAGCAAGAATATTAGCCAGCGCGATAGTGCCATCAGAGTGGTTTTGCTGGTCTGGGGCACCAGACGGCGTATGTCGACCGCAATAATGCTGGATACCGCACTGATGACGGTGTCGGCCGTGCTCATGACCAGGGCCAGGCCCAGCGGAATCAGGCTGATGGCGAACCAGTCGGGTATATGGGGCAGCACAATGCTGAACACCGCCACAGAACTATCGCCGCCATGGCCCAACCCGACAAACGCAAGGCCAAACAGGCCCATGATGAAAATGACTGGCATTGCCAGCAAGCCGCCCAGCAAAAAGCCATTGCGCATGGTGCGAACATCGCGTGCCGCATAGACGCGCTGCCAGTTTCCTTGATGAAATAGCCCGGTTAACAGTATGGCCACAAAAAAAGTGAGGCCGGCTTTTATCCCGATAGGGTCGGACAGATTGAGTAGTTGTGGCGCGTTTGCTTGCAAACCGCTAATGACGGGGGTACTGCCGCCAGTCGCCCTCCAGCCCAGCACAGCCAGCAGGCCCAGTAGCGGCACGATGACCAGCATTTGCACTTTGTCGGTGAAAATCGAAGCACGTATCCCGCCATACGAGGTATACAACAGCGTGGCGCCCATGACGATGGCAGCAGTGGCCCATAGTGGTACAGGGGCAAGCAAGGCGACCAGTTTGGCGATGGCTGTAATTTCAGCTGTCAGCGCAATAAACATGAAGAACAGCATGATGATCAGGGTCAGGCCATACATGCGCTTGCCATAGCGGATGATGACGAATTCCGTCAGGGTATGGCCTTGGGGTATCAGTTCCCGCATGCGCTTTCCCAACGGAATCATCAGGATGCGCGGTGAAACGGCTCCGAGGGCGTAGCCAATGACAGCCGCCAGCCCGCCCCAGGTTGCAGCCTGTGCGGGTGCGAACAGGATCCAGGCACCCAGGGTGGAGGCCAGCAATGTCAGTATGGTTGCCGTGGTGCTTTGGCTGTTGCGCGCCACGATGTAGTCTTCCAGGCTGCCGCGATCGTGTCGTGCATAGAGAACACCGGCAATGGCGAAGCCGCCGGCAAACAAAAGCAGCCATAATATGGTCGATGTATTGGCAAGCATTTTTATCCCCAAGGAGGCCCGGCACGCCGGGCTTGTACATGTCATTGCACACGCTGTTCATGGGCGTGCAGGAATGCGATTGAAAGGGGAAAAGGCAGCACACATCGATGGTTTTCCTTCCCTTCGCCGGCATTATCCGGATCAGGTTCTAAGGGTTATCGCAATGGTTTGCGAAATCTCAGCCCGATAAGGGCTCCCCCAGGAACAAGGGCAAAGCTTAGGGTAGCGGCGGGGTGTTGTCAATAAGGGGTGATGTGCGAGTGTTTGGCCGGATGATGCGATTCACGTTAATCCGACACCCTTTGCGCACATATATGCTATGTTTATAAATGCGACACGGGGTGCCCCCGGGCTTTATTGCTCTGGGCTGAGATAACACCCGTCGAACCTGATCCAGTTCATACTAGCGAAGGGATGTCAGCTTATCGGCGCAGGGCGCCGCGCGTCTGGGCATGCCTTCGTTGTTTTCTAGGGCATATCATGAAAAACAGCAATACGGCGCTTCCCATCAATCAGCAAGTGGTACTCGTCACAGGCGGCGGTCGTGGTCTGGGCACTTGGCTGGTGCGTGCCTTTTTGCATGAAGGCGCCCGCGTCGTCGTCAATTATCTGAATAGCGCCGATAGCGCTCAGGCATTGGCCAATGAAGCGCCCGGGCGCGCCATTGCCTTGCAGGCCGACGTGACCGATGCCGGTGCTGTTCAGGCGCTGGTCGAACGGGCGCACAAGCACTTTGGCGCTCCCATTACCACGGTAGTCAATAATGCCTTGCCTGCGTTTTCCTTCAACGGTGATCTGCGGCCCAGCGCCGAATCCCTGACCTGGAATCATCTGCAGCAGCAACTGGAAGGCATCGTCCGAGGGGCGTTGAACACGACCCAGGCCACAGTGCCCGGCATGCAGAAACTGGGCTTTGGCCGTATCATCAATGTAGGTACAAATTTATTCCAGAATCCCGTTGTTCCCTATCACGACTACACGGCAGCCAAGGCAGCCTTGTTATCGCTGACCCGTACCTTGTCGCACGACCTAGGCCCCAAGGGCATCACCGTCAATATGGTGTCGGGCGGCTTGCTACGCACTACAGACGCGTCATCAGCCACACCGGCAGCGGTTTTCGACATGATCGCTGGCAGCACGCCGTTGCGCCGGGTTACCACGCCGGCTGAATTCGCCGATGCAGCGCTGTTTTTTGCATCACCCTGGTCGCGCTCGGTAACCGGGCAGAATCTGGTGGTTGATGGCGGATTGGTGAAGAATTGATGACTGCGCACATAACTGCCTTATCTAGCATGAACGACGACAGCACTGTAAAACGTATGTTGCATATCAATTTGTTCATTTTTGGATGCGGCCATCACAAGGCGGCCTGGCGGCACCCCGATTCGGCAGTCGAGCGCCTGGGCGATATTCGTTATTTTGAAGAGCTGGCCCAGGTCGCCGAACGAGGTTGCCTGGATGCTATATTTTTTGCCGATGGGCATTCGGCCGATAATGTGGGCGATGGTCCGCGCTGGTTTCTCGAGCCCCTGACTGCCATGGCCGCCATCAGCCGGGCGACTAAACAAATAGGTCTGATCAGTACGGTTTCCAGCACTTTTTACACGCCTTTCAATGCGGCACGCCTGGTGGCTTCGCTGGATCATATTTCCGGAGGCCGCATGGGTTGGAATGTGGTGACGTCCATGTTCGACGCCGAGGCCCGCAACCATGGCTTCGACGCCATGCCGGAGCATGCCTGGCGCTACGCGCGCGCAGAAGAATTCATTGACGCCGCACTGGGTTTATGGGATTCGTGGGCCGACGATGCCTTGAGAATTGATCGGGCTGGTCAGTACGCCGATACCGCCAAGGTCACCGCGATCAAGCATAAAGGCGCGCATTTTCGGGTTGATGGCCCACTTACCGTTCCGCGTCCACCGCAGGGGCATCCGGTTTTGTTCCAGGCCGGTGCCTCAGACCAGGGCAGGGATCTTGCTGCGCGCCGGGCGGAAGCTATTTATGCTGTGGCATATGACTTGGAGGCAGCGCAAGCGTATTACCGAGATATCAAGCAGCGCGTTCGTGCTGCCGGCCGCCACGATCCGGTGCCCATTATGCCGGGGCTGGTGACTTATGTGGGCTCCACCATGGCCGAAGCCAGGGTCAAGCAGCGCGAACTTGATGAGCTGTTGCCATCGGAAGACGCCTTGCGGCAATTGAGCCTGTATGTTGGGCAAGATTGCCAGGGCTGGGAACTGGATGCGCCGGTGCCAGCCTTGCCTTCCCTGCAGGACTTTACCGGCCCCAAAGGGCGTTACGCCACAGTGCTACGAATTATTGAAACCGAAAAACCCACTGTACGGCAGTTGCTGGGCAGGCTTGCGGCGGGCGGTGGCCATTGCACCATGGTGGGTACGCCCGAAAGCATTGCCGACCAGATGGAGCACTGGTTCAATAACGAAGGCGCCGACGGCTTCAACCTGATGCCGCCGTCCTTGCCTGGTGGTATCAACGACTTTGTCGACCAAGTAATACCCGTCCTGCAGCGGCGCGGCCTGTTTCGCAAGCAGTACACAAGCAGCACCTTGCGAGGGCATCTGGGCTTGCAGCGCCCGGTTCGCAGATCAGATTAGCGTGAAGCGCGTAATCCGACAAAGCGATCTTGCCCAATGCTGCGTCCGCGTTACCGAGTACGATGGGAATACGAGATCGGATACGCCGCAGAGCGTGGGTTGAGCATGGAGTCGCCTACTTCGATTCCTGGCAGCAACGCATTGGGCATGAATAGCAGCTTGGCCTGTGCCGCGTTGCTGTCGCTAACAGCGTGGCTGATTTCCAGCGTGCCCAATTCGACCAGTGTACGACTGTCTGGCCAGGCGACAGAAGGGTCGTCGATTTTGTCGCCGTCATTGGCAATTTGCGCCAACAGCTTGAATTCAGCGGGCTTTTGTATGACGCGCTTGATAATTTCCTGGTATAGGTAATTGCCGTCGGCCGCCGCCGCTTGCGCATCGGTCAAGCTGTGACTGCCTGCCGTTGGTATCAACTGATAGCGCGCGTAAGTAACATCACCTTTCGCATTGGTGAATTTGAATGTGTTCACCCCATAGTAAGGTAAGGTGGCATAGCTTTCGGGTGCTGGCTTGGCAGCGGTCAGAAATGCCTTGGCGACCGGATGCTTGCCCAGGTAGGCATCAAGCGCCGTAGGCTTGGCCGCATCGGGGCCGCTGGCGGCAAGCGCTACTAGCAAGTCACGAAAGTCAGTGACGGTTGCCGAAGGGAAGCCGTTGAACGAGTGCGCAATGATGTCGGTGTGCGTGCCGTCGGGTAAATCGAATTTGATGGCCAGGCCGTGAGGGCTGGCCAGGCCATTGTTGTCGGCCAGCGTTGGAATACCGGCAAAGTTGGAGAAGCGCACAGTGACAGGCACACTCGTTGCCTGCAGGTGGGCTGCCTTGGTTATTGCGGCGGCAGTTGGGCTGGGAATGAATTTTCCTTCAAGAACAACGCCCTTGGCATGCACGGCCCGGTAACCAGGATGTTTGCCAAATACACTGTTTAGTGCGTCGACCAATTCTGCCGGAGTGGCTTCCGGGCCGCTAGGCGTTTGTGCGTAGGCAAAACCACTGCCCATCAGTGCGAGCGCTAAAGCTGGAACGCTGGCCGCTTGAAAATATGAGATCAAAGTCATGATGGCCCTCTGTCAGGTAGTGGCATGGAAGTTTTACTTTACGCCTCTATTGCCATTAATGGCAGCTTAAATTGTTATTAATAGTTTAAAAATGGCTATGGCTTTGATTCCACGCGAGTTACGGTAGTTATAATGGGCTTAATTGCCTTTAGACAGGCCAACACGGACCCCACTGCGATGACGACAAAAGCAAATATATTGGCTGCGCTCAGGCGGGAAAACCTTAGCGTCACTCAACTTTGCAAGCAGTTGGGTGTTACCCGCAATGCCATCAATCTGCAGCTCAAGCAACTGCAGGCGGATGGCTTGGTGCTTGCTTTAGGGGCCAAGCGCAACGGCCAGTTAGGTAAGCCTGCGCTCATTTATCAGGCCGCACCGCATAGCGAAGATGTCGCCTCACGCGCTTACCAGCCCTTTTTGGCAGATTTGCTGAATGTCATGTCCGATCAGGTTCAACCCGATGTGTTTACTGATCTGCTAGAGAAAACCGGCAGGCGCATGGCTCATAATGCGGGTTTGTCGCAACCGGCCAATTTCGAGGCAGGCTTGCGTGCGGCAATGGCGGCGGCTGATAGGCTGGGGGCAAGCACCGAAGCCTCGCTCCAGGAAAATGGGGTCACGATGGTGCGCAACTATAGTTGCCCGCTGGGAACGGTGGTGCGCAACCAGCCTTGCGTCTGTCATGCGATAGCCGCATTTTTTTCCGAGGCGACGGGGCGTGCTGTTACCGAGCAGTGCCTGCGCGATGAACGCCTGACTTGCCAGTATCTGATCGAGCCCGTCTGAGCAGATCAGATTTTGTAGGCTGAATTATCGCCGCCAGGCGCGCTAGGCAGCCACCCGGTTGGCGCTTTCACGTTGGCGACGGGCTTCTTCCAGCAGGTAAACCTGGTAGTCGTCCAGATCGCCGTCAAAGTCTTGCAGGCCGCCGCGTGTTACCAGCCAGAATTCGTCGCAGACCGAGCGCAGCAGAGCCCGATCGTGGCTGACCAGCATGACGGAGCCTTCGAATTCGTTCAGTGCCACGCTGAGCGCTTCACGAGTGGCCAGATCCAGGTGGTTGGTGGGTTCATCGAGCAGCAGCAGGTTGGGGCGCTGCCACACTATCATGCACAGCACCAGGCGCGCCTTTTCGCCGCCGCTCATGCTGCCCACCGCCTGCTTGACCATGTCGCCGCTGAAGTTGAACGTGCCCAGGAAGTTGCGCAGACCTTGTTCCCGGCAGTCCATGGCGCTGGGTCGTACGCTGGCTGGCGTATCGCGTACCAGTCGTATCATGTGTTCCAGGGGATTATCGGCTGGGCGCAAGACATCCAGTTCCTGCTGCGAGAAATAGCCGATATTCAAGCCCTTGCCGGTGATGATTTCGCCCGCTGTGGCTTGCAAGGCGCCCGCAATGGTCTTGACCAATGTTGATTTCCCTTGGCCGTTGGCGCCCAGTATGCCTATGCGCTGGCCAGCCAGTACCGAACGATTGACGTTTTGCACGATCACCGTGGGGCCGGTTCCGGGAGTGGCGTCTTCAGATGGCGGGTAGCCAAAGCTGGCGCCTGATATGGTCAGCATGGGGTTGGGCAAGCTAAAAGGTTCTTTGAATTCAAATTGGAATTCAGCGTCGGCCAGGATGGGTGCGATTTTTTCCATGCGCTCCAGGGCCTTGACTCGGCTTTGGGCCTGCTTGGCCTTGCTGGCCTTGGCCTTGAAGCGGTCGATAAACTTTTGCAGATGAGCCACTTTTTCCTGTTGTTTGGCATGTGCAGCTTGTTGCAGCAGCATTTGCTCGGCCCGCATGTCTTCGAACTTGCTGTAGTTGCCGCCATAGCGTACCAGCTTGCCATGGTCGATGTGCAGTGTCACGCCAGTGATTGCGTCGAGGAATTCGCGGTCATGGCTGATCACCACCATGGTTCCGGCGTAGTTTTTCAGCCAGGCCTCCAGCCAGACCAAAGCGTCAAGGTCCAAGTGGTTGGTGGGTTCATCAAGCAGCAGCAGGTCCGACGGACACATCAGGGCGCGCGCCAACTGCAGGCGCATACGCCAGCCACCCGAGAAGCTGTTCACCGGCCTATCCAGTTCAGCCACGTTGAAACCCAGCCCTAGTATGAGTGCTTGCGCACGGGCTGGAGCGTCGTGCGCACCTGCATCGTGCAAAGCCATATAGGCGTGTGCCATGCGCATGCCATCGTCGCTGGCTTCAGATGCCGTGACTTCGGTTTGCGCGGCCAGCAATTGGGTGTCGCCTTCAACCACGAAGTCGGTTGCGCTTTGTTCTGTTTCGGGCATGTCTTGCGCCACTTGCGACATGCGCCATTGGGTGGGCATGGAGAACTCGCCGCCGTCTTCATGCAGCGTACCATTGAGCACGGCAAACAGTGACGACTTGCCTGCACCATTGCGCCCCACCAGCCCGACTTTTTCACCGGGGTTGAGCGTGACAGAGGTTTTGTCCAGCAATACTTTACTGCCGCGACGCAAGGTCACGTTCTTGAGAATAATCATGAAGGGGGGAAGGGAGGGATGGAGCGAAAAGGACAGTGATTGTAGCATTTCAGCGCCAAACGCTGCCACCCATTATTTCCAGAATAACTTCCTGGCTTCATCCCGTGCTTCTTCCCTTGATAGGCCGATGTCCTTGAGTTCTCTGTCTTCAAGTTGGGATAGTGCCCGACGCTGGCGTTGGGTCTCCTGGAGGCCAAAGGCGGCCAGGCAGCATTGCCATAAGCACGTTCGAAGAGACCAAGGCATTGCACTGTCTGAATGCCTGGAGGGCAAGGGTGCGGGTGCTGTGCTCGAGAGCGGAGGAGCCGCCAGCGCATCCAGTGACTGCGCCCAGACCTCAAGACCTTGCAAACCATGTTCAGGCCTAGCCAGAGTTCTGTGTGAGAGGCCGGGCATTATTTGCGGAGCCGGTTCGAAATTAGGGTGGATAGCCATGAGAACCTCCTCCAATAGAGGATGGGGCAGCCTGTAAGAATAAGTGCCCCTGAATGGCAAAATATATTCCTTCAATCGCGCATTGATAAGATGGTTATCAGGAATTACACTAAAGAAAAGATGTCCGCAAAAAGAGGCAGCAATATAATGGACAGACTTAGCGGCATACTTGCTTTCGTGCGTACTGCTGAATCGCAGAGCTTTGCCTTGGCTGCCCGGACACTCGATGTCACTCCTTCAGGCATAGGTAAACGCATTTCCCGACTCGAGAACGATCTTGGAGTGCGCTTGCTTAATAGAACCACCCGGCGCGTCAGCCTCACCGACGACGGATCCGTATTCTTAGAGCATTGCCAGCGAATTCTTGCCGATCTCGACCAGGTCCATAGCCTGATTACCGTTCGCAATACCGAACCTCAAGGCAGATTGCGCATCAGCTTGCCAAGTGTGCTGGGCAGGGTGTTTGTCGTTCCGCATCTGAACCAGTTTCTGGATCAATACCAAAAACTGAAGCTGGAAATCAGCCTGTCTGATCGCTGGGTGAATCTGGTCGAAGAGGAGATCGATATTGCACTGCGTGTAGGTGTGCTCGATGACTCAACATTAGTGGCCCGGCCATTATGGCAACAGCAATTGATTACCGTGGCAGGGCCACGTTATCTGCAGGGTCGCAAGCTTGCAACGGTGGCCGAGCTGGTTTCGCATCGCTGCCTGATGTTCCGATGGCCAAAAACAGGTCGGGAACGCCCTTGGCTGTTTTATATGGAAGGCAGCACCATAGAGTGGCGACCCAGGGATTTCGTCACGCTGGACGAGAGCCAGGCTTTAGTTGACGCGGCAAGGGCCAATATTGGCATAGTCCAGGTGCCCAGCTACATGGCCGAGGAAGCAATCAAGCGAAAAGAGCTGGTTGAGCTGTTTCAGGATATCCGGCCGCGCCCCATTCCGATTAATGTGGTTTATGCGAGTCAGCACAATGTGCCTCTGAAAATACGTGTGCTGATTGATTTTCTGACAACATTGCCCGGACCAAACTACACCCAACGTTTGGCGACTTATGATACCAAGCTTCCGTAGGCCGGATTGGCGCCGCCAGGTGCGTAACCCGACAAACAGCATTTCAATCATCAAGCCAGGTGGTCGGCTGATACGGTAAACCAGACGATGATTCGCCAAATTGTTTCGCACAAGAGACAATAATGAATTCAGCGTTCTATTTATTAATTATCTTACGACACGTTTATGGCAAGTACAGGAAGCCGGCGGCAGGGCAGTTCATTGGTCTACTCGACGGAAACCGGCCGCATGTGCCCAGGATGCGGACAACCGGTGGCGCTTTGTCAGTGTAAAGCGCACAAAGAACCTCCCCGCTCTGATGGCATTGTCCGGGTATCCCTGGAAACCAAGGGCCGGCGTGGCAAAGGGGTTACTGTCATCAAAGGAGTCCCGCTCGAAGCCGCCGCTTTAGCCGATTTGGGCAAGCAATTAAGAACAGCTTGTGGCTCGGGAGGCACCTGCAAAGAGGGCGTCATCGAGATCCAGGGTGATCATCGCGTGCTCGTCATGCAAAAACTGGCGTCATATGGCTGGGTGGTCAAGCGCGCGGGTGGCTAGCTGATGTATTCTCTGGCCTATGTGCGCTTGTTGCCTCGCCAGTTCCTGGCAGCGACTTAATCGGCGCCAGTCTTGATTAAAGGATGGATACATGGCTAAAAAGAAAGCTACGCTCGACCCTGATGAAGTGGCGCTCATCGAATGGTGCATAGAAGTGGAAGGTCTTCTGGTTGCCGCTGGCGCCACAGTGCGTGAGGCACAGGAACATATTGAAGAAGAAGCTGAATGGTTTACCGATTTGTTTTATAACGGTCTGACCCCGGAAGAAGCCGCCAAAGAAGCGCTGGCCTAAGGGCCGGTTTTGGTGCGACGGCGTTTACCGGGCCGTTGTTGTCGTGCTGCCTTTATCGGATTACGCGCCTGCGGCGTTAATCCGACCTACGAATTCGCCTGTAGGGCCAGGGCGCGCTAGCGCCGTAATCCGATACCAAGCGTCCTCTGCAAGCACATCTACGCTTTAATACTTACGCCGTGATCTCAGTCTTGAGTACAGCTTGACACACACCATAAGCGCAGCAGTATTATCAAAAGTGCACAGCAATAAAAAGTGCAAGTAGACTGCGCTGGGCTTGCAAGCGTACAAGCCCCATGTGCGGCCTGAATGTGACGAAGGTCAATCCCCAGGAGGGACATCATGACTGATCAGAACTCAAGCCTCATAAGTCGCCGTAAATTCTTTATCTCCATTGGTGCTGCGGGCGGCGCTGTTGTTCTTAGCAGCGCATTTCCGGGCCGTAGCTATGCTGCAGCGCCGCCCGCCATCAACCTGGGCCAGATAGCCCCCATGACCGGCGCGGCGGCCGAGTTTGGCCCTTATTACCGAGATGCGGTACAGCTTGCTGTCGATCAAATCAATAAAGCCGCCAAGCAGGTTTTTGGCGGCGACATCATTGCCCGACATATTACGGTAGACACCTCCACCTTGCCCACGGTGGGCGTACAGGCTGCACGCCAACTGGTCGATTCCGATAAGGTGCCAGCCATCATCGGCGAATGGTCCAGCGGTGTCACCGTTGCGGTGGCAACATCAGTTTCCATTCCTTCTGGCGTATTGCAGGTCGCCAACGGCGCTACATCGCCGCTTATCACTGTTTTGCCGGCCGATGCCAAGGCCGATCTGCTGTTTCGCACCACAGCGTCCGATGCCTTGCAAGGCGTAGTGGCCGCGCAATTGATCAATGGTGAAATCATCAAAGACTACAAGTTCAAGACTGTATCTACAATATATATTAATAATCCTTACGGTCAAGGCTTGTCGAATTCATTTGCGAAGTCGTTTGAGCACCGGGGCGGCAAGGTGTTGGCCCAGGTTCCTCACCCCGAGCAGGTGCAGCCCACTTATAAGTCTGAATTGGCCACAGCCTTGAAAGACAAGCCTGACTTGTTGCTGGCAGTCAGCTACCCCGCGCACACTGCTGTTTTCATTAAAGAGTCGCGTGATATCTTCAGTTATACCAGCTGGGAATTTACCGATGGCAACGCCTCGCTGGATGTGGTCCAGGCGGTGGGCGCCAGCAGCCTGGATGGCAAGCTGGGAACAGCGCCCGGCGAAGATACCACTACGGCGGCCTATCAGGATTTTGCCAAGAATTTCAAAGCAGCCTACAAGTACGACAATATCCCGCCGTTCACCGCGTCTACCTATGACGCCGCCATGGCCATAGGCCTGGCCCTGGCCAAGGTCATTGCCAATGGCGCAACCGATGCCGCGAAAATCACCGGCGTTGCGCTGCGTGACCAGTTACGCGTGGTGTGTAATCCCCCGGGTGAAGAAATAGAAGGGGGCGACGATGGACGTATTCTCGAAATGTTGAAACTGATCAAGGCTGGCAAGAAAATCAATTACACCGGTGCTGCCGGCCCTTGCGACTTTGATGAGCACGGTGATGTAATTACCCCTATCAATATCTGGAAGTTTAGCGGCGGCAAGATAGAAACGATCAAAACCATGCCGGCGGCTCAAATTCCGAAAGTGTAGGGTGTTGGGTGGGGTGCTAGTGCAGCCTAATTCAGTCTATAAATTTTGACACACGTTTTTCTTCCTTCAGTATGCCTACAGGGCGGTATAGCACTATCACCGCCAGCAGCAGCCCCACGAACATCCAGCGCAGAAAAGCCGTGCGCGAGGCGATTTCCGGGGCAAAGCTGCTTAAACTTGACTGGAGCGCGTCCGTGATAAATGCCGTTCCGCTCCACACGCCCCAAATCACAAAAGCACCCAGTATTGCCCCTTTGTTGTTGCCACTGCCGCCCAGCATCAGCATGACCCAGACGATAAAAGTGCCGAACAGCGGTTCGAAGTGACTGTAATCGATGGTGACCATATAGGGAGCATAGAGCGCACCGCCCACACCCATGACCATCGCACCCAATACGAACGACTGCACCCGCAGTGATGTGACATATTTGCCGTTCATGGCTGCCGACGACTCTTCGTCACGCACCGCACGCAGTGCCCGGCCCCAAGGCGAACGTACGGCGGTTTCCAGCACCAAGTACACAATAGCCAGCACAAGCACAGTGATCAGCAGATATAGATACATGTAATTTCGCGGTTGCAAGGGTGCAAACACTTGCGCCGCCCACTGTGGCAGCCAACTGCAGGCGGGCTGCTCGAACAGGCAGGACAAGGGCTGCGGAATACCACTCAGCGGCTGTGGGCCATTGGCCAGCCAGCGTTCGTTTTGAAAGATCAGCCGTATGATTTCACCAATACCCAGCGTGGCAATAGCCAGAAAATCAGTGCGTAGCCGCAGCACGGGTAAAGCAACCAGAAAGCCAACAACCCCGGAAACCAGAGCGGCGGCAATCAGGCCGACAAGAAAGGGCGCTTGCAAGCCAAAGGCCTGTTGTGCGTACTGTGCCATCAGTCCGCTGGGAGGCGCCGTGATAAATAGGGCGCAGGTAAATGCGCCTACCGCAAAAAAGCCCGCCACGCCAAAATTAAGATGGCCGTTATAACCCCATTGAGAGTTCAAGCCCAGGCTGAGAATGGCGTATATCGAAGCCATGATGGAAAACGACACAAGATAGTCAATGCCCCCCGGGAAAAGACCTGCCAAGGCAAAGGCGGCCGCTACGCCCAATGCAATGCCCGATGGAAGTCGCCAGCGCCAGCGCCAGGGCAGCACAGCGTAGGCCAGCAGCACCAGGGGTATGACAAGAAAAGCAGCCTTGAGCACGGCAAGCTGATCCATGACGTATTCCTTTTCTATCTATCGGTAAACAGCCCTTGGGGTCGCATCAGCAGCACCAGCACCATCAGTGCGAATGCCACGGCGGGACCATAGGCCGGGCTCATGAATGAGGATGTCACCTGTATGGCGATCCCGAT
Source organism: Alcaligenaceae bacterium (assembly GCA_013416445.1). Lineage (GTDB taxonomy): Bacteria > Pseudomonadota > Gammaproteobacteria > Burkholderiales > Burkholderiaceae_B > Pollutimonas. Next base: position 60,121 of record JACCER010000004.1, on the reverse strand, counting down.
GACAATCGCGCCGATAAGCGCTCCGAAAGCATTGCCGATACCGCCCAGCAGCACGGCGGCAAACATGGGCAGCAGCAGCGTAAAGCCCATGTCGGCCCGCAACTGCGATGCCAGCCCGTACATCACGCCGCCGGCCGCAGCCAGACCTCCGCTGATGACCCAGGTCCAGGCAATTACCCGTTCCGTGTCTATGCCCCGGATCTGTGCAAGATCCGGATTATCGGCAGTGGCTCGCATGGCCTTGCCCATCCTGGTTTTCGCCAGCAGCAGATAAAGCAGTATCACCAGCACCAAGGCCAGCCCAAGCACGAATAGCTGATCGGCCTGTACTCGTATGCCCAGAGGCAGTTGCAGTGCCGGGTTGGCTCGGCCGACGTAATAAAAGTGAAAGTCAGAGCCCCAAACCATGTAGATAATGCTGCGCAGGAAGAACGCCATGCCCAGCGACGCCATGGCAAACAGCACTAAGGCCGATTTACTTTGCCGCAAGCGACTATACAAGGCTCGGTCGACCAGCATAGCGGCCAGACCGGTAACTGGTATGGCAACCAGCAGCCCGGCCAACATTTCCCAGCCAAAGGAAAAGCGCCAGATCGGTTCACTTTGCGGCAGGAGCTGGACAACCGAATAGGCCACATAGGCGCCCAGCGTGACCAATTCGCCGTGTGCAAAGTTGGGGAATTTAAGCACGCCGTAGCAAAGGGTCAGGCCAACACTGCCTAGGGCGATGATACCGCCCAGCATAATGCCCCATATAATCAGGGACAGCAGTTGTTCCGTGCCAGCGCCTTGCGCCAGCCCTGTCAGGCACATTGCGATCAGAATAATGAGCAGCCCCAGGCTTGTGGCTGTACGGCCTTGTAACGCAGCCTTGAGGCGTGGTTGTTGCAGCGTAGTCATGGTCTTGGGCATAAGCGTTTCAACCTCCCAGATACAAGCTGCCTACTTTCGGATCGGCAAGCAGTGCCTGGCCACTGCCTTCTTGGCGATTTTCGCCGTTGGCCAGCACGTATCCGCGGTGCGCCATTTGCAGCGATTGCCTGGCATTTTGTTCGACCATCATAATGGCGATGCCGATTTTATTGATACGATCAATGTGGTGGAAGATGTCGTCAACCAGCTTGGGCGAGAGCGCCGCCGTAGGCTCATCGAGCAGCAACAGCCTGGGCTGCAGCATCAGGGCACTACCCATGGCCACCATCTGGCGTTCGCCGCCCGACATCTTGCCCACGGTTTGTCGCCGTCGTTCTTTCAGTTGGGGGAACATGTCGTAGACCTGCTGCTTGCTGGTTTCCAGATATTTGGTCTTGAGTGTAAAAGCACCCATTTCAAGATTTTCGTCAACCGATAAATTGGTGAAAACGTTGGCGACTTGCGGCACGTAGCACATGCCCAGCTTGACGATTTGGTGAGGCGCCAACTGGGAAATGTCGTGCTCGTCAAAGACAATGTTGCCTTCGCGCGGATGCAGCAGGCCAAATACTGCTTTCATCAAGGTGGATTTGCCTGCGCCGTTGGGGCCGATGATGGCCACGATTTCATGCTGTTCGACGGTCATGGAAACCTGCCGCAGCACTTCCGAGTCTCCGTAGCCGCCCGTAATCTTGTTAATGCTCAGCAGCGGCATACTGCCCTCCCAGATAGGCTTCTAGCACGCCAGGATTGTTGCGCACTTCGTCGGGTGGGCCTTCCGCCAGCTTATGGCCACCGCTCATGACAATAACCGGGTCGCACAAATTCATTACCATATTCATGTCGTGCTCGATAAGCAGGAAGGTAATGCCGCGTTCTTGTGACAAGTAGCGGATATTGGCGATCAGCCGCTTGAGCAGCGTACGATTTACGCCAGCCGCGGGTTCGTCCAGCAAGACCAGTTGCGGGTCGGCCATGAGGGTACGGCCAAGTTCCAGCAGCTTTTTCTGGCCGCCGGAAAGATTGGCGGCGTATTCGTCCTGAACATGGCTGAGATCAAGATAGCCAAGAACCTCCAGGGCCTTGTCGCGATTCTGATGTTCTTGCTGGCGCACTTGGCTGCGGCGCAACCAGACATTCCAGACACGTTCGCCCAGTTGCGGCGAGGGCACCAACATGAGGTTTTCAAGCACGCTCATGCTGCCGTGCTCGCGTGGGATCTGGAAAGTACGGCACAGCTTGCTTGCAAAGATCTGGTCGGGCCGCCGGTGGGTAATATCGGTGCCGTTGAAATTGATACTGCCTGAGTCGGGAGGAATAAAACCGGTGATGATATTGAATATTGTGGTTTTTCCCGCGCCGTTGGGGCCGATAAGCCCGGTTATCGTGCCGCGGCGCACCGAGAACGAACAGTCATCGACAGCGCGCAGGCCGCCAAAGCTTTTGACTATGCCTTGCACTTCAAGAAGTACGGCGCCCTTATCTGCGGGTTCGGCTGGCCTGGACATAGTCAGCGCAAACGTGGCTTGCTGCTAGAGTCATGCATGGCGAATTCCTGTGGGCTTGGTTTTGCCTTAAAGGAATTGTAGGCTTTTTATGCTGTTTGATGACGAATAATCATATTGGCCCTTTGCCCGATACCGGCTTTTCCGAGGTCGGGCTGGGCTGCGCGACGGATGCGTCATGGGCTGGCAGATATTGGTTAAAATGGCGGGTTGTCTTCATTAAGGCCCCATCATTCATGCCTTCCACACCCGAAATTCGCCCCGAACAGTCTGTTGAACTGCTAAAGGCGCTGCATATTCTTACTCGCGACGGCAAAATGAACCAGGACAGCCGACGCAAGCTCAAGCAGGTTTACCACCTGTTCCAGTTCATAGAACCTTTGCTGGCCGAGCTGAAACAGGGTCGTGATGGCATCACACTGGTTGACCATGGTGCGGGCAAGTCTTACCTGGGGTTCATTCTGTACGACTTGTTCTTCAAGCAGCTTAAAGACCAGTCGCATATATATGGCATAGAAACCCGTGAAGAGTTGGTTGAAAACGCTAGCAAATTGGCATCCCGGCTAGGGTTTTCTGGCATGTCTTTCCTGAATTTGTCGGTGGCCGATTCCATAGTCTCGGATCGTTTACCGGCAACGGTAGATATTGTGACTGCGTTGCATGCCTGTAATACCGCTACCGACGACGCCATACGCTTTGCCTTGAACAAACAGGCCAGTCATATTGTTGTCGTGCCGTGCTGCCAGGCCGAAGTGGCCAGCGTGTTGCGCCGCAAAAAAGCCTTGTCGCTAGGGGCAGGGGCCTTGGCCGAGATATGGCGGCATCCGTTGCATACCCGGGAATTCGGCAGCCAGGCCACCAATGTGCTGCGCAGCCTGCAACTGGAAGCGCATGGCTATAAGGTGACCGTAACTGAACTGGTGGGCTGGGAACACTCGATGAAGAACGAGCTGATTATTGCCACTTATAAAAATTTGCCCAGGCGCAAGGCCGCTGAGCGCCTGGATAACCTGCTGAAGATGCTGGGCCTGGAAGAAATGCGCGATCGCTTCTTTGCGCCGCAAGCCCTAGAAAGTGGGGCAAGTGCGTAATTCATATCAAGCGCTTGAACACTGTTTTGCAAGAACCGTTCAAGGCCGCAGGCGACCTTGATGTTTGCCAAGAAACAGGTTTTTCTTATGGCCGCCAGTAGTTGTTGGCGGCGGCGACGGTTTGGAAATTGATGGCAATGACTTGTGACGCGGCCACTAGGCTGTCGGCATTTTCGGCATAATCGTGGCGTAGTTTGTCGCGGATTTCGGCTGAGGGCTGGGTGACCTTGACGCCAACCCGTGACATTTTGGTGGCCAGGTCAAAACCTTCTTGTGGGGTGTTGGTAATTAGCGAAGAAAGCCAGATATCCGACATAGTGCCTCCAGTTTGAATGATGACTGATAAAAGAGTAGAGCGACGATTTTTGGTTTGCTATTTGATGCAGTAGATAAACTTAAGCCCAACGCTGCGTTGTAAGCCTTGTTTATCGTAGTAGTTATTGAGAATAGCACAGGGTTTTTTTGTGTCGTCAGTGCCCTTGCTAGCAGTAATGTTATTGCGCCATTCTGTGAACGCAACCATTTCCTCCCCGTTCAAACAGACGGTGACACAACATCTGCCCCGCTGTATTTTTACTACTCAATGCTTACTGCGTAAGGAGAAGTCAAAATGCCAGAATCCAGAATCAGCAAGGCGACTACGGCTGCAAACATCAAATTGGGGCGCACTGAAAACCTCAAGTCCAAGCTTGCCGAAAGCAAACTCAATACAGCTAATCTCAAGTTTGAAGACGGCTATGTACCGCAAGGCAAGGTCATCGAGTTTCCCAAGCAACCGTTGGTGCTCAAATTTCAGCCCACTGCTTATCGTTCGGTCGAACCCAAAGAATTAAAAGCCTGGCAGGCTGACATCGCCCAGCGCACAGGGGCCAAGCTTAGTGGCGACAACGGCACCGTTACCTTCTGCGGCGGCAGTGGCGAGTCAGCTGTCCGGTCGGATGCCGATATAGAAACCGCTGCCAGCGCCAAACTTAAACTTGAAGGCCCCGCAGGGCGCTTGCGCTCATGGGACGCATTGCCGATAGTGCTTGATTTCCCGCCATCGGCCTACGAAGTGGTGGGTCCCGCCCAGTATAAAGAGTGGGTCCATCAGCTACAAAAGCAGTTGGGTGTGAAATTCGATATTGTCACTGGTGGGGGTGGCAGTGGCGGGACGATTACATTTTGCGAACGCGGCGGTAGTGGTGCGGCCGGTCGTTGCGACTGCGACGACGGCTGATAAACGTGGCCTCAACCCAAACGGTGGGGATCTTTTCCCATCACGATGATCTCCATGCACACCTGGTGGCCGACCGTATACGAAAAAGCGGCCACCAGTGTCATCATATTGCTACCAACAGCATGGCTTACAGTCGTTCTTTGTCGTGGTCATCAGACGGCGGGCTGGCTGAAATTCGCGATATCAACGGCCAATTGGTGGCGCCTCAAGCATTAAATACCATCTGGTGGCGCCGCGTCATGATAGCCCCTGACTTTGATGAAGGGGTAGACGCCAGTGCGCGTTTGCTGATTCCCGCCGAGTGCCGCGCGGCCATGGCGGGCATGATGTTCGTGGATTTTCAGGGGCGCTGGGTAAATGACCCGGCCGCCGAGGTCAGGGCCGATAACAAACTGGTGCAACTGAGCGCTGCAATCAAGGCGGGGCTTACTGTGCCCAATACGCTGGTCAGCGCCGACCCTAACCAGATAAGGCATTTTGTTGAACAAGCCGGCGGGCAGGCCATAGTCAAAGTGGTGCGAGGCACGTCGGAGTTCTCCATTCCCACACGCCGCGTCACGGCCGATGACCTTGTCGATGATACTGCCCTTGAAGCGTGCCCGGCGATTTACCAGGAACTCATCGACGGCGAAACACATTTAAGGGTGCATGTTTTTGGCCGCCAGACTGTTGCCATCCAGATAGAGTCCAGCCACCTGGATTGGCGCCCTGATCTGCAGGTGCCGATGCGGCAGGTGGGCTTGCCTGATGCGCTAAGCGCAAGCTTTATCGCCTTGGTGCAAGATCTTGGCCTGGCTATGGGCATCATTGACGCTAAAATCAGTCAAAACGGCAAGATTGTTTTTCTGGAAATCAATCCGCAAGGGCAATTCCTGTTTATGGAAGGCCTGACCGGCGAGCCATTGTCCCTGTACATGGCGGCCTTCTTGACCGCTACTGAATATCTATAAGGAAAATTTATGCGTATTTCTGCTTTGCTGCTATTACCTTTTGTTTTTTCGGCTGGCGTCGCTTCCGCCCAACTCCTTGAAAATCGCGAGCCTGGCCTCTGGGAGATCAAGACCAACAAGGGCTCGCCGATGGCCGCCATGCTGGAAGGCGTACAAGACATGCTGAAGAGCATGCCACCCGCCCAGCGTAAACAGATGGAGCAAATGATGCAAAGCAAAGGGGTATCAGTATCCGAGCCCACGGTAGTCAGGCAATGCCTGACTCCTGAACTTATCGCGCGTGAATTTCAGCCCTATGACAATGATCCGAGCATGAAGTGTTCAAACAAGGTGCAGAAGGTATCCGCCAGCGAGATCAACTTCACTTTTTCTTGCAAGAACAGCTCAGAGAAGTGGAATGGCGATGGCCGTATCTGGGACGCCACACCCAAGAGCTATAAAAGCGATATGACAATGGGAGGCGTGGTCGAAGGCCGGCCCGTTAAAATGAGCATGAGCCACGAAGCACGCTGGCTGGGGGCTGACTGCAAGGGCTTGAAACCGCAGGGTTGATAGGCGCAGGTTGTGTCGGTGGCAGGCATTGCAGGCTGCCGGCTTCGCGCGCACAATGGGTGCACAGACAGAAGGAGTTTGGCTATGAGCACCCAGTTCAATGCTGGCGACGCCGTCAACCGTGTCGGCAATACGGGTAGTTCTGTCGTCGATACGATCTGGACCATAGGGCATTCGACCCGGCCCATAGCAGAATTTCTGGCTTTGCTGGATGAATATGGCATACAAACGCTGGTAGATATACGTAGCTTCCCTGGCTCGCGCAAGTACCCACAGTATGGCAAAGAAGTGCTTGGCAATACATTGATGCAATACAAAATTAATTATCAGTGGTTGCAAATACTGGGTGGTCGACGTCGCGCAGCCAAAGATTCCCCCAATACGATTTGGCGCAACGCTGCTTTTCGGGGTTATGCCGATTACATGTCTACCCCGGAGTTCGCCCAAGGACTGAAGCAGTTGCTTGAAATCGCCGGCGCATCGCGCACCGCGCTGATGTGTGCCGAAGCGGTGTGGTGGCGCTGCCATCGTTCTATGGTGTCGGATGCCTTGTGCGTGCGCGGTGTAAGGGTGATGCATATTATGGGCCCGGGCCATAGCGTGCTGCATCCCATGACCGCTCCCGCGCGTGTTGAATGTGGACAATTAACGTATATTCAGCACTAGTTCTGTAGGTCGGATTAGCGCCTCCTGGCGTGTGGTCTGACACCACTTCTCGAAAAAAAAAGGCGTACCAGCCATCCTGCAGCCGAGTATGTTGTTTCGGCTTCCTTCTATAGGCAGTGATAAACTGATCAAATATATTATTCAATGTATTTGTATGTTGCTTGCAAGGGCTTGAACACGACGCCATGAAGAACACAACTCGAATTTTGCTACATAAAAAATACGGTTTTCATGACTGCCTGATGATAGGTATGGCGGTACTGACGGCGACGCTAGGCATGCAGGTATCAGCCAAACCCATAGAGGCTGAATTTGCGGGCACTAGTTTTCTAGAGACGGTTAGCAACGATGTGGTGGTCAGCGGGGCTGTCGTGGTGGGTATTGTCGACGCCGCTCCATTAGACGGCAAGGCTGTCAGCACCTTGGCCATTAGTCCTGGGGCATTGAGTAGTCGTTTGGTTTGCCTTTCAGTCATCTCTAGCGACGGGGTGTATAGCGCGAGCAATCAGTTTGAAATCCCGCGTTCGTACATCGAAGGGCAGGTTGTCACACTGCCTTATAAATATTCGCAGCATTTGCCCCGCCTGGCTGAGTATGCCGACACCGAGGTAGCGGTAAAGGCGTCTGCCGGACTATGCGGGGCGCAAACCACAGATGCTTACGTAGTTTATCGCTATGGGGCGCCGCGCCCGGCAAAGATTCGTTTATACGTTAATTCCATCAATGCAACAGATATCTACTGGGCAGACGGGAACCAGGCGGGTGGTGATTGCCAACGTGTCAAGGGTCGTAATACCAGTTTTGATTTTTCCTGCGACATAGACTGGTCCACTCATGCGGGCAAGGTCGGTCAAGTATTTCTGGAACGTGAAGTTTATGGTCGTAGTCTAGGCAAGGTGACGCTAACGATAGCAGGCGGCGGCTAACCATGATGCTGGCCCGGCAAGCATGGCGCCAACGGTTTCGGTTCAATGCCAGGCGCAGCCTGTTCTGGGGAGCAGGCCTGCTTGTTATTGGTCTGTTATTTGGGTTTGGCGTTGCCATATGGATGCCCATAGCATGGCAACTAGGGCTTACCGCGCAGTCGGAAACCGTTGCTATCGACTTATGGGGGAAAACCGAATGGGATATCGGATCGGCCACTGTTTGTGTGCGGCCAGATCGCGCTGGCGCTGTGGGCGAAGGCTGGGTTCCCAACCCAATATGTGGTGACAGCGCTTGGTATGAAGTAGCGAACAGGTCCGGCCAAGCTGGACGCTGGCTGGAAATGCCGGCAATCGCTGATGGCGGCATGCGCACCTTGATAGAAAGGCGCCCGGATGGCTCAGCGATCATGATACTGCGGGCCGATCTGGCGCAGCAGGCGCGTCCGCTGTTGCATAGTCATGAAGAAGCTAGCGGCACGGCGCAAGCACTGCCTGCGCGGGTTAATGTCGTTTGGCAGCCTGCAGCCCAAGAGGTCTTGGCGGATTTCATGGTGTTGCCGTTTACTGGCAATACTATTGTGGGTCGGGACGTCACCTGGGGCAGGCGTTTGCTGCTTACCGAAGGCAAGATATCGGTTTTTGCTGCCTCAGACGAGGCCTTGGCTGGACGCGTGCTGGCAGAAGAGGCCACGCTGTTCATGGGCGATCAAGTCAGGCTGAACATGCATACCGACGAAAGAGCTTACACGGTCTGGCCGAAAGGTTTTGTCCGCTTCAATACCATCAAAACCGACCAGCCGCAGGCGTTGGCTGTGGTGGCTTTTGCCGCGGCGGAAGGGGTTTCAATACAACGCTACGGTAGCGGAGACTACGGATTCAAGCCAGGATGGTGGCCCAGGATAAAGCATAAAAGCACCTTGCTGATAGTGTTGGTGCTATTGACCGGAGGGCTGTCTATTGTGGCTGCTCTGGCAAATATTCTGGCTATCCTGCCCTTGTTGCAGCAATGGCGCGCCGCTCGTCGACATAGTCGCATTTCCTGATGAAAAAAATCTTATGCGGTTTGGTGATTTTCCTGCTGGCATCAGCTACGCTCGCGCATCAGGCTGTGGTGTTGTCCAGCGCACAAGGGGCAGCCCAGGCCGGGCAGGCGTTCTTGACCCATTATCGGGATCAGTGCCATGCCATCATGCCCATGCACGTTGCTCAGCAAGCAGGCGCCCATGGCTTGTTGCGTGAAGGCAAACAGCAGATATTTGGCGAGTATGCGTCGGTTGTCGATTTGGCCGACGACATTAGTATTTCAAGCGTTGCTGCCTTGAACTCAGAGAATTCACGTGCTTCGCTACGTGCTTTTTCCAGCACCTCGGCCGCCGACTGAGCGTGCGCCGTGAATAGCAGGCTGCTGGCCAAAAGGGCGCTTAAAACGGTTAGTTTTGTGGCAAGACGCATGAATTTTCCCTGAATATAGTTACTGCTTGTTTCTAATTGGTATAGTAGGTTTCAGTAGGCTTACCAGGGCTTGAATGGTCAAACTCGTTGTTGCGGGTAAAAGCCCCGTTTAAATGAACGGGGACAAATCTCCGATGCGCCCGCATAATTTGATACGCGCTTTACCATTTGTGTGAAAATAGTTGCATTATGTTTTTGCTATGTGAAGCGCTCCAACTAGCTTATGTGGAGAAGTCATCATGTTAAAAATAAAGAAAATTCCATTCGCGGCTCTGATAGGCGTGTTTTCTATTGCGCTACTGGCCGGTTGTTCATCGCTCGATAAGGTTGTCATCCTTGATGGTGACCATACCTTTGCGTTTGGCAGTGACAAGCTGACTCCCGAAGGGCAGAAGCGCATAGAGCAGTACACATCCAGCCTGATGGCCATGAAGGAAGTACGTGTGGATGTTATTGGGCACTCTGATCGTATCGGCGATGCCAAGGCGAATCAGGTCTTGTCGATGCGCCGCGCGCAAGCTGTGCGCAACGAATTGCTGAAGTCGCGCCTCAAGCCCGAGCAAATTACCGCTCGTGGAGTGGGTGCGTCATACCCCATAGTGACTTGCACCCAGAAAAACGATGCCGCGCTTATCAAATGCCTGGCGCCCAATCGCCGTGTAGAGATGAAGGTAACGGAAGTACGCTGGTAAGCTGGATTTGCGCAGAAGTGGTGTCGGATCAGGCGCGTCAGCGCCGTAATCCGACAAACAATATTACTCGGCATAACCTGGGTTACGTCTATCAAGCCGGCGCAGCATGGCTGGCCAAACCAGTGCCGCCTTGCGGGCGCGATCTGCCGGCGTTTCATTTGTCGAGCGTTCAAGAATATGGGGCGGGATCGGGCTTAATTCAGCTCCTTGTGCCCTGACCTGCACCATGCAGGCAGCCTCCAGGCGGTGCATGGCTTGAAAAGCTTCGCCTATGCTTTGCCCCACCGTAAGCAAACCATGGTTGCGCAGAATGAAATAATTATTGTTCCCAAGATCACGCACCAGACGAGGTTGTTCTTCCGGGTTCAAGGCCAGCCCCTCGTAATCATGGTAGCCCAGGCTAGGCCACGTTATGAAAGCAAACTGCGACAACGGCAGCAAGCCTTCTTTCTGAGCCGACACCGCCACGCCATTTAAAGAATGGGTATGCAGCACGCACATGGCATCTTTACGGGCTTTGTGAATACAACTATGAATAATGAAGCCGGCCGGATTGATATCGTATTCAGAGTCCATCAGCTTATTTCCATCGATATCAATCTTCAAAAGGCTGGATGCCGTCACCTCTTCGAACAACATGCCATAAGGATTGATAAGAATATGCTCGGTTCCTGGCACTTTCGCCGTAATATGCGTGTAAATCAGGTCGTCCCAGCCAAACAACGCAACCAGACGATAAAGCGCCGCCAGGTCACAGCGTACACGCCACTCTTCTTCGCTAACACGCGCCCGCAGATCATTCGTGCCCACACTTGATGGAAGCATTGTTTTCTCCTTGTTATTTGGCAGCGTTTCCTGCCGTGAAAAAGCCTATGTTTGTGCCAGCAACATGACGCGACAGCACATGACTTTGTTAGCATAACTCATGTACTAGCATTAAGTACTTAGATGGGGTATACTTTCATTCTTCAGACGCGGGGTGGAGCAGTCTGGCAGCTCGTCGGGCTCATAACCCGAAGGTCATAGGTTCAAATCCTGTCCCCGCAACCATATTCATATACGGCTCAATCGTCATAAGCGATTGAGCCGTATTCATTTCAGCCCACACTTCTTCGCCGTCCTGCTCTAGTCGAATGTCTCCCAATATTCCAGCCAAGATGGGCCTGGCCTTGGCCACATCGCTTTGCATAAACTCATTTAAGCGCAACAAAATACGCTTGTAGAGTGCACGCAAATTAGGTAAATCGGGCATTTGATGATTGGCCCCAGCTTGAATTGAAGCTTCCTGCCATTTGTCTCTTTCATCTTCCAGCACTTTCAGCTTGCTAGCTAAGGCATCAGATACGCCGAGAGACGTGAACCGCCCCGTGCGTATGGTGCTGGAACATCGTGGCGAATATGCCTCGTTGTGGGCAACCATCGAATCGATTACCCCGTCGGGCTACCAACGTTTTAAAGTAAGGGAACCCGACGTATTCGGATCTTGGCTACATGCGCTGTCAGTGATGAGAAACACCGTTGCACATCACGGTCGCCTGCTCGGGGCCATGGCGGGCGTAACACCCCAGGAATACCATGGGTGGAATCTTAAGTTCAAACGGTCACAAGCTCGAACGTTCTTTGCTCGAAGCGCTTTTGCCAAATCAGAACTTGCGAATTGTTACCCGATAAGCAGGTGCCGGTACAGATACGGTAGTGGTGAAAAACTGTGGCATATGTTTTGCATATGCTTGCTTGTTTTGGTAAAATCATATGCAAGACATATGTTTTGGAGGGCCTGCAATGCGCACAGTATCAATTTTCAAGAATGGCAAAAACCAAGCGGTACGCTTGCCCGCGGACATGGCTTACGAAGGGATCGGAGAACTGGAAATTAGCCGAGTAGGCGACGTTATTACTCTGCGCCCAGCCCGGCCATCGTGGACTTCATTGGCAGAGTTGCCAAAGGCTGATGCTGATTTTATGAAAGATCGACCAACAGTAGTTGACGATGAAGGTAGGGTAAAACTGTGAACACATACATGCTTGACACGTGTATCTGTTCTTTCCTTATGCGCGAACGGCCGGAATCCGTTTTGAAGCGCCTGACTGTCGAGGTCGTTAAAAATAACAGAGTAGTCGTTTCGGCAATCACATACGCAGAAATGCGCTATGGCCAAATCGGCAAAAAGGCTTCGTCCAAGCACAAGACCTTAGTCAATGAGTTTGTGACGCGGCTCGATGCCGTCTTGCCTTGGGATTTACTAGCGGTGGATGCAACTGTTGACGTAATGCGTCACCTAAGCAGCGTTGGCACTCCTATTGGCCCAAACGATACAGCGATAGCTGGCCATGCCATCGCCGCAGATTGCATTCTGGTAACTAACAACGTCCGAGAATTTAGCCGAGTACCAGGCCTCAAATATGAAGATTGGGTTTGACAAATAACGGATACATGTATGGCTAGTGTCCCATATCCTAGGGCTAGGGGCACTGACGCTTAGATAAAAATACGAGATCAAGTTTTTTCTGCACTAGCTTTTAATGTCGACTTACCGGACAAGACTGCTTCACCGAGTGATCTATCACAGCCATGAAAACTCAGTCGCTGCAGAAGAGTTAAATTAGCTTCGCTCTTAGAGGAGGGATGGCCTCAGCAGGTAGATAAAGGTGGAAGCCTGTCCCCGCAACCATATTCAAAAAGAGGGTCAATTGCAAAGCGATTGACCCGCTTTTGCTTAAATTAGCACTTATTTTGGCTCGATTCCGGCAGCTTTGATCAATTCCAGCCAATGAGCCTGGTCGCGTCGCATGCGATCTCCCATCTCTTGCCCAGTCATAGGTTCAAGGTCAGTGGCTTGGGTGGCAAGTTGCTGTTTCAGTTCCGGCGAGTTGAGCGCCTCGGTGACTGCCCCGCGCAGCTTATCCAGAATAGGCTGGGGGGTGCCCGCCCGACCAACCAGGCCAACCCAGGTGACTAATTGAGTTCCTGGAAATAATTCCCCTACGGTAGGTACATCAGGCGCCGCTGAACTGCGTTTCTCGCCCGTGATGGACAAGGCCAGCAATTTGCTGGATTTCATATGAGCAACGCCATTGCTGACATCAACGATAGCGGCAGGCACTTGGCCGCCAATCAGGTCAGTAAGCGCCTGAGGCGTTGCTTTATAGGGCACGCCCATGAATTTTACATCACTCACTTTAGTTAATTGCGCCAGGGCAACTTGCGCACTTGATGAGCCGTAACCCACCGCCATAGGTTGAGACAATTTTTCCGAGTGCTTCAAAAACCCTTTCAGATCGTGCGCTGGAAAGTCTGAACGCACCATCAGCATCATTGACGTCGATGCGATGCCCGATATTGGCACGAAATCCGTTAATGGATCGTACGGCAGTGATCACGAATCGCGCCCTATAGGCCTGCTGTATGCCAACGATGCTTTGCAAGTGCTGTTGAAACAAACAGAATACGAAAAGCTGTTGTTGCACGATTACGTGATGGGGGTTGGCTACCGTTAAATATTAATTCTGCACCGCAAGCTTAAGTGGAGCACGCATGTCGTGCCTGCCTTTGTAGCGTATCAGCCTGACCGCGTTCACAACCACCAGCACCACGCTGACTTCGTGTATAAGCATGCCCGAGGCTAAAAAACACCTTGCCGAGTACCACACCAATTAGCAGAATGATGACGGTACTGACTGCAAAGAATGTATTTTGCAGCATGTTGTTTACTGTTGCCTTGGCCAGGGCGTGGGCATGGGCGAATTGGTCTAGCCTGTCGGACATCAGGACGATATCGGCTGTTTCCATCGAAATATCGGCGCCGCCGGTTCCCATGGCCAAGCCAACGTCGGCGGTAGCCAGCGCAGGTGCGTCGTTGATGCCGTCGCCCACCATGGCGACTCTATAACCTTCTGCCTTCAGCTTGTTTACCCAGGTGACCTTGTCTTGCGGCAAGAGTTCGGCATGAACTGCGTCCAGGCCCAGTTCGTCGCCAACCAGTTGCGCTGTATGGCGGTTATCGCCCGTCAGCATATAGATTTTCTTGACGCCTTGAGCGCGCAATTGCTCGATGGCGCGCCTGGCCTCGGGTTTGACTTGGTCGGCTATCGAAATAAGGCCTGCGATGTTGCCGTCGATGGCGACGAAAATGGCTGTGTTACCGGCTTTTTCACGTTCGATAGCGTAGTCATCGGCTTGCGAGGCGATGGTAATGCCTTCGGCTTGCATCAGTTTGCGATTGCCAATGACCATGTACTGTCCCGCTACGCTTGCCACCATCCCGTTGCCCTTGATGATTTGCGCGTTCTCGGGTTTGTCGGTAAGTGGCAGCGAGCGCCGTCCGGCTTCGGCAACGATGGTCTGGCCAAGGTGGTGTTCGGAGGCGACTTCGGCTTGGGCCGCCATGCGCAACAATTCATTCTCGTCGCCCGACCAGGCTTTGACTTCGGTTACTTCAGGCCTGCCTTTGGTCAGGGTGCCGGTTTTGTCGAATAGAACCAAGTTTACTTTGGCCAGTTTTTCCATGATTTCGCCGCCTTTGATCAGCACGCCGTTACGCGCGCCGTTGCCTATGCCGGCCACCATGGACACGGGAGCGGAAATAACCAGAGCGCCAGGGCATGCGATAACCAGGAAAGTCAGGGCCAGTTCGATGTTGCTGGAGAAAAGATAGACCAGCACGGAAAGAACGACTATAGATGGGGTGTAGATATTGGCGAACCTGTCGAGAAATTTTTGTGTTTTGGTTTTCGATTCCTGAGCGTCTTCCACCAAGGTGATGATTTTTGAAAAAGTGGTGTCGTCGCCGACCCGTTCGGCCATGACTTCGATATAGCCGTTGTCGATGATGGTGCCGCTATAAACGCGGTCGCCCACGCTTTTGCTGGCAGGTACCGATTCGCCGGTAATGGCCGCTTCGATGATGGTTGCACGCCCGGAAAGTATCTGGCCGTCTACTGCTACCTTTTCACCGGACAGTATCAGGACGTGATCCCCTTTGATCACGCTGTCGGCGGGTACTTTGATGTTGCCTTCAGGCCGGATAAGCGTGGCTTCCGTGGGCGTCATGTCGATCAGGTTTCTTAGCGATGACCGTGTTTTTTCCAGAGTGCGGGTTTCAAGGTAGGCGCCAAATATAAACAGAAAGGTGACTGCGGCCGACTCGACATATTCACCTATCATTAGTGCGCCGACCACGGCAATAGTGACCAGCAGTTCTATGCTGAACGCTTTCATGCGCAAGGACTGGAAGGCTTTGAGGGCAATGAAGTAGCCTGCGATCAGGGTGGACCCGATCAGGACATAATGCTTCATGTCGTCAAGAGCGTACCAGTGAAAAATAAAGGCGATAAAAAGCAAGCCACCCGTAACGGCGGCTATATAAGAGTTTTTTATTCGATTCATTTTTTGTCCTTGCAATATGTTGTTTGCCAAAAGTGCCCTTTACTGCTTGGGAGGCTTGTTATTGTTCAGGACACCTTTTTAGAAAGCACCGGATAGCCCAGGCGAGTAACTACGCCTTCCAGCACCTCGGCGCTGGTTGCTGCGCTATCGAATTCGATGCGTATCCGGCCTGCGTGAAACAGCACTTTCGCTTCGACTACGCCCGCTACCTTGCGCAAGGCGGTTTCGATTTTTTTGACACACGATGGACAGCTGAAGGGTTCCATGTTGAAGACGGCGTTTTTCATTATTTCTCCTGCAATGAAAGTGTTGGTGACAGTTTCATGGTAGGGCACAGCTATGTCCGGGTCATTGACCGGGGTCAAGTTGGACAGGACGATGGTCGTCGTGGTCGTAAGCTTGCTGAATTACGGGCTTGCGACGTTCGGTGCTTCGCATAATGTAATTCCGAATTCGCCCTTTAGTTTTCTGGTTTCCAGATATATTTCATTCCAGACCAGCTTCGCCACAGGGGACAATGACCGTCCTGATCGCCAGAACATCTGGATATCCCGTTCGATCAGAGGGTCCGACAAGAGTGTTGAGCCGATTTTTCTTGATTTCAGATATTTCATCGACAAACTGGTCAGTATTGAAACGCCCAGTCCATTTTCAATGGCGCTACACAACAGAGAGGTATTGGATACTCTGATGATGGGTTCACGAACGTTCTCGGGTGCGGCGGATGTAGCCGACAAAACACGGCCAATAAGTGTGTCCGATGTCAGGCCTATGTATGGGTAGCACCCGAGATCTGCAATACTTATTCCACGCTTGTTGTGGTTCAGCAATTCGTGGCCTACAGGTGCGATTACGACGAAGCGATCCTTAAGCAGAGGCAGGCATGACAACTGCGTAATGTGCTCTTCGTTGAGCGCGCCCACCCCAAAATCGACATCCGCTTGCAGAATATGATCGCTTATTCCATTAGCTCCGAGTTCATGCAGGGTGACCTTGATATTCGGATGGGTCCGTCTTAGTTGTGACAAAGAGGGTATGACGATGCCATGCAGCATGGATGGCGCTCCGGCAATCCGAACGTGTCCGGAGTCGATGGAGTTGATGTCGTCAAGACGCTGTAGCGCGTTGTTCAGCCGGCTTAGGACTTGGTTGACTTCTTCATAGAATTCGATGCCAGTCGTGCTCAATTGGACACTTCGAGTAGTGCGATCAAGCAGGCGAACACCCAATTGCAGCTCAAGCTGCTTGATTGTTTCCGACAAGGCAGATCGTGTTATGAACAGCTTGGCTGCAGCGCCTGAAAAGGATTGTGCACGGGCGACCTCCTGGAAGGCCCTGAGTTGACGCAGAGATATATTGTTCACTTTTCTACGCATAATTGTTCATTTTATAAGACTTGATTCGATCAAATGATACCCCTAAACTTTTGCTTGTAAAAACCATAATTATTCAGGGGGAGGAGAACAAATAATGATGATTCCTATCAAAAGAGTATGGCTGGCGGCATTCGCCGGCTTAGTGACACTGTCCGTCGCCGGCTTCGCCACAGCGACTTCCGAGTCCAGCTATCCACATAAAAAGCCGGTGCGCATCGTGGTTCCGTTTGGGCCGGGAAGCACGCCGGATGTGCTAACGCGCGAATTGGCGATAAGGCTGGATAAAAAACTGGGGCAGACATTCGTGGTGGAAAATCTTGCGGGTGCGAGCGGTATTTCGGGTACACAAACAGTGACACGCGCTGCTCCGGACGGCTATACGATACTTGCTGGCACTATTGGTATTCTGGCAGTCAACCAGTTTCTGTATGACAACATTTCTTACGATGTCACCAAAGATCTGATTCCCATCACCCTGTTTACGCGTAATCCCAACGTATTGGTGGTGCCAGCTTCTCTGCCGGTAGATACGGTCGAGGACCTTATCAAACTGGGCAAGACACGCAAAGATCCGCTGAACTACGGTTCGTCCGGCAATGGCACATCATTGCACTTGGCGGCAGAGTTGTTCAAGCAGAAAACGGGCATGCCGGCTGTGCATGTTCCTTATTCCAAGGGGGTTATGAATGATCTTCTTGCTGGCCGGATTGATTTCGTTTTCTATCATATTTCAGGCGCATTACCTTTGGCTCAAGCCGGGAAATTAAAGATTTTGGCTGTGGGCACAGAAAAGCGCTGGCCGATCCTGAATCAGTACCCAACCTTCAGCGAAGCTGGAGTGGGTGACTTCGAGGCTGGTGGCTGGATCGCCTTGATGGCGCCCACGGGAGTTCCCGGCGATGTGGTAAAAACCCTATCCGTAGCAATCAACGATATCTTGACCAACGACCAGGTTTTACGAGAAAAATTTAATGCTCAGGGAATTGAAGCTGGCGGCGGCTCACCCGAAGAGTTGCAGGCTTTTATTGACAATGAACGCAACAAATGGCGGCAGGTAATCAAGACGGCCGATATTCAGGCCAACAATTGACTTTAATATCGAGCCTTAACTCAATAAAGATGCATCAGAGCCATGCGGATGTATGGGTGATGATATGAGTTCCGCCCAAAGAGGTTTGTTCTCTATCGAACAGTACCAGCTTGCCAGCGGAGAAGTGTTGCCTGACGTGAATGTTTCATATATCACGCTAGGCACGCTGAATCAACAAAAGTCGAACGCTGTCCTGGTCTTGCATGGGTACACCTCTAGCCACGACTTTGTTTGTGGCGCAACCCATGCTTCATCTGAAGGGTCGTGGGCCTCATTGGTCGGGCCTGGAAAAGCGATAGACACCACTAAGTATTTCGTTATCGCACCTAACGCCCTGGGTTCGTGTTTTGGCAGTACTGGACCAGGCTCTGCTTCGCCTGAATGCGGCCAGCCCTATGGGCCGATGTTTCCCCGTATAGCCTTCCAGGATGTGGTGGGCACGCAATACAGGCTTGTCCATCACTTGGGAATTACCCGACTGGTTGGTGTCGTCGGCGTATCAATGGGCGGCTTTGCCGCATGGCAATGGGGCATACAGTATCCCGGATTTATGAGTGGTCTTGTGGTAGTGCTGTCATCACTTATCGGCAGTGATGTGGTGCAGAGCGGTACATCCAGTATGTTGAATGCGCTGGCAACCAATCCACATTGGAATAATGGCTGGATATATGAAGATGACAGAATCCGCTCCCACTTGAGCCACCTTCGGCGTCAAACGTTGCTTTCATATGGAATGGCTGAATGGTTGGCGAAATCCATACCTGATCCGCTCGAGGTCGATAAGAAAATAAGCGCATCTGCCAGGATGTGGGCGGAAGAGTTCGATCCCAACTCGCTTTTTATCCTGGCCCAGGCGATGAACGATTTTGATGTCAGGGATTGCCTAGCAGGGTTGAAAGCTAAAGTTCTTTTTGTGCTTGCAACCACAGACAAACTGTTTCCGGCCAGTTCCGCAAATAAAACCTTGGCCATACTTGAGCGACACGAAATTGATTGTCAGTATATTGAACTTGACACACAGTACGGTCATCTGGCGAGTGG
Source organism: Alcaligenaceae bacterium (assembly GCA_013416445.1). Taxonomy (GTDB): domain Bacteria; phylum Pseudomonadota; class Gammaproteobacteria; order Burkholderiales; family Burkholderiaceae_B; genus Pollutimonas. The sequence continues at coordinate 41,263 of JACCER010000004.1, read as the reverse complement.
CTTGGAGTGGTGGAAGTGGGAGCGTCAGTTGCGCGAGTTCATGGAATCTGTTTATTTGTCGGATAGCACGGTAAACACTTGAACCGAATATGTTCTGGGCGTTTTTGCCCCAGGACGGTGTCGGATTACGCGCCTGGCGGCGCTAATCCGACCTACAAAGTGTCAGCTTAAGAATTCGATCAGCTTATTGCTAAACACAGAGGGCTGTTCCCAGTTCGATATATGGGCTGCGTCGAGTTCGTAGTATTGCGCGCCAGGTATTTTTGCGGTTAATGCCAGGGTTGCTTCCGGGGTGGTTGCCAGGTCGTGTTTGCCGCCAACGACCAGCACCTGCGCGGTAATGCGCTGGACTTCCGCATCAAGGTCAGCGTCGCGCAATGCGGCGCAGGTTGCAGCGTAGCCGCTGGTGGACATCCTGCGTATCATATCAATTAGTGTCTGGCTGGATTCCGGGTGCTTGGCCAGGTAATTGGCCGACAGCCAGCGCTGGATGAGTTCATAAGCCATGCTTTCCACGCCATTGGCGTTGACAGTGGCTATGCGTTCTTGCCAGCTTGCTATCGACCCTATCCTTGAAGACGTATTGCACAATACCAGCCTATCTACCTGCTCGGGGTGTGCCAAGGCCAGCCACATGGCGGTCATCCCGCCTATCGACAAGCCACAGACGTGGGCTTTTTCAATGTTCAGATGCTTCAGTAAATTGGATAAGTCGCCGCCCAAATCTGCCATAGAGTACTCGCCTTCGGGTGTGGACGAATGCCCATGCCCCCTGGAGTCGTAGCGCAATACCCGAAAATGGCGAGCCAACTGGCTTACCTGCCTGGACCACATGTCGGCGTTGGCGCCCAACGAGTTGGACAGCACCAGCCAGGGGGCGTTTTCAGGCCCATCCACCAAGTAAAAAATACGGGAATTTCCCAGATCTGCATAGGGCATGAGTGACTCCTTAGGCTGCGGCGCGTGCGCGACTGATGTCGGTGCTGATGACATCAGTCTTGTCGGCATGCAAGACAAAATTGAACATAATGTGCGAAAACTCGCCCTTGAGCTGGTACTTGGCCGCCTGGGCTACATCGCTTACCTTGCTAATGGCTGGCACCAGGCCTTCGCGGGTGGCGAAAGCAAAGTCATCCCACAGATACGGGTCGCCATCGATGTTGATTTGGGTGGTCAGTTTCCGGTGGCCATCGGCTGTTACGAAAAAATGAATATGCGCAGGGCGCGAGCCATGACGACCCAGCGCCTTTAGCAGAGTGTCGGTTGCCCCGTTGGGCGGCACGCTGTAGCCTAGCGGCAGCACACTCTGGAAGGAATAACGGCCATTTTCGTCGGTGCGTATGCTGCGGCGCAGATTGAAAGGCTTTTGTGACGGATCGAAGTAGGAATAATTACCCAGGTGATTCGCATGCCAGACTTCGACCAGGGCATGCTTCAGGGGTGTAATACCGTCTTCCGCAAACACCTGGCCTTCCATGACTAGCGGTTCACCGATTTCGTCGTCATTGCACAAGCGGGCAAAACCCGTCGATACCGGCGCGCCAGCGACATAAAGCGGACCTTCTATGGTGCGCGGCGTGGCGTCAGGAGACAGCCCCGCCTTGGCTTCAGCCTCGTCCATGCGTATGTCCAGCAGGCGCTCAAACCCCAGCCCTGGGGCTATCAGCCCGAATTCAGGGGCGCTCGCGCTAAGAAAGTTCAGGGCAGTCCAGAATTCGCTTGGGCTGACGTCGAACTCTTCAATTGTGTAGAACAGGTCTTTGACGATACGGTTTACGATGGCCTGGACACGCGCATCAGGCACAGTGCCTTGTTTGCTTTCTATTTGCTTGATTAACTCATCAACCAGTTGTTTGCTCATTGTGTTTTCCTTGTTTTATATTTAAAAATCAGCGGTCATCATCGCGTATGGACGATGGGTGGCGGCAAAGGGCTTCTATTTTGAAGTCCATATAAGGCTGCAAGGGCAGGCCCATCAGTATCTCGTGCAGTTCTTCATTGCTGTCCACGTCGAAAACGCTGACGTTTGCATATTGCCCGGCAACGCGCCAGATGTGGCGCCATTTACCGGACTTTTGCAAGGCCTGGGAATAGTCTTTTTCGCGCGCCTTGATTTCTGCCATGGCAACCGGGTCGGCATTGAGCGGTATGCATACGTTCATTTCAACTTTGAATAACATGGGGTTTCCTTGGTCGGGTTTAGGGTTTGCGGGCGTAGAAAGCCAGCTTGTCTTCATCGAGCTCTATGCCCAGGCCGGGGCCACGAGGCAATCCCAGGCTGAAGTCACTATAGTCCAGCGGCAAAGTCAGGATTTCATCTTTCAGCAATAGGGGGCCGAACATTTCGGTGCCCCATTCCAGTTTACCGATGGTTGAAAAAAGATGGGCGGCGGCGATGGTGGATACCGAGCCCTCGAGCATCGTGCCGCCGTACAGGGCTATGCCGGCTGCTTCGGCAATGGCAATCATGTCGCGCGCATTTTGCAGGCCGCCCGCCTGTTCTATCTTGATGGCGAACACATTGGCGCAATGCCCGGCTGCCATTCGGAAAGCGTCATGCGGGCCTTTTAGCGCTTCATCGGCCATGATGGGCAGGCAGGCCAGTGCAGTCAGGCGCTGCATGCCTTCAAAGTTCTTCTCATGGATAGGTTGTTCAACCAGTTCCACGCCGGCATCGGCCAGGCCAGGTAAATAACGCAGGGTTTGGGTTTCGCTCCAGCCTTGATTGATATCGACACGCAGGCTGACGTCGTCGCCCAGTGCTTTCCTGACTGCGGTAATGTGCTTGATGTCGTCGCGAGGCTCGCGCAGGCCTATCTTTAACTTGAAGCTGTTGTGGCGGCGCATGCCCAGCATGTGTTGGGCCTCGGCGATATCAGCCTGGGTGTCGCCGCTGGCGAGCGTCCAGAGCACAGAAATACGATCATGAATGCGGCCGCCGAACAGATCACTGAGCGATACCCCAAGGCGCTTGCCGTAGGCGTCGTACAAGGCAGTTTCTATGGCGGATTTGGCGAATCGGTTGTCTTTGATCGCGCCGTTGAGCCGTTTGCGCAGGCTGGCAATCTGGCTGGCCGGCTGACCTAGCAGCAGCGGCTTGAAATAGGCTTCGATATTGGTTTTGATGCTTTCAGGGCTTTCGCCGCCGTAATTCAGGCCGCCTATTGTGGTGGCTTCACCGATACCTTCTATATCGTCCGAACAACGCAATCGGACAATGACCAGAGATTGGGCACCCATGGTTGATACCGCCATCTTGTGGGGCCGGATTGTAGGAATATCAATGATTGAACAATTGATGTCACTGATAACTGCGTCCATAAGCTTCCTGTGGTGCATTAAGCGTATCCTGGAGTATATGAGGCGTGCTGGTACGGGTCTAATACCATTTTCAGGCCAGTCAATACCTGAAAGGTATGGGTTGTTTGCTTTGTGTCAGCCAGACGTTGTTTGATTGGCTGACTTTTATACGTGCGCTCAGGCAGGTCGCCATTCAGCTTGCATAATGCTCAAGGGCGCTGGCTTTTGCCAGATTGATGACTTGTTTCAAGAAAGGAGTTTCGTTGGATTTGAGCCAGCTCATCATGATAGGTGATGTGAACGTAGGCGCGGCCAGGCGAATGTAGGCAATGTCTTCGCGATGCAATCTATGCACAGAACTTGGCACCAGGGTTATGCCCAGGCCCACCGCAACCAGCCCGACCGCTGTTTGCAGTTCGTTGGTTTCAAGGGCGATGTTAATGGTATGGCCGTGGCGTTCGAACAATTGCAGGACGTGGTCAGCGTAGCTGGGGCGTGGTTTGGACGGATACAGAATAAAAGGCTCGGGCAGGATGTCTTCCAACCGCAATTCGGTGCGCGCGGCCAAGGCGTGGGTTTTGGGTACTACCACCACCAGTGCTTCTTCGATCAGCACCAGTCGTTCGATTTGAGGGTCGTCGAGCAAAATACGGCCAATTCCGAGATCGATATGGCCAGCTTTAAGGGCATCGAACTGCTGTAGCGTAGTCATTTCCAGCAGTCCGATCTCGGCTTGTTCGTCGAGGGCCATGGTTTGGCGGATGAAAGCAGGAACAAAACCATATAAAGTTGATGGCACGAAACCGATGCCAAACCACTTTTTCTGGTTTTCGGCAATGCGCTTGGTAGCCATCGTGATGTCGTCCAGCCGCTTGGTGATCTGGGTGGTTTGATCAAGGAAAAAGCGGCCCGCGTCGGTCAGGCGTATGCTGCGGCCCAGTCGCTCGAACAAGTCGGCCCCAAGCTCGATTTCTAACTGGCGGATCTGGCGGCTTAACGGCGGTTGAGCCATGTGCAGCCGTGTTGCTGCCTTGGTAAAGCTAAGCTCTGCCGCCACACATTGAAAATAACGAATTTGCCGTAATTCCATGGCTCACACCTTTCAAGTATTTCTTCCAGCTAACTTGGTCTTGGACTAGGGTAGCGCACAGATATTAAAAACTGCCAAATATCGTTCCCAGCGTAATGACCGATATCAGCGCGACCATAGGGGCCATCATGGTGACGGCGGCAATGTTCAGATAGGACTGACGGTGGCTCAGTTTGCAGATCGACAGCAAGGTAATGATCGCGCCGCAATGGGGCAGGGTATCAAAGCCCCCCGCGGCCATGACGGCTACGCGGTGCATCAGTTCGGGGCTGATCCCGGCTTCATGCGCCATGCGCAGGTAATCTGAGCCCAGGGTTTGCAGCGCAATGCTCAAGCCTCCGGAAGACGACCCGGTGATTCCCGCCAGCACGTTCATGGCAACGGCTTCGGAAACCAGCGGGTTGCCGGGGGCTACATTCAGTACCGCATCACGGATGATGGCAAAGCCAGCCAGGCCGGCAATGACGGCGCCGTAACCGACTTCCGACGCCGTATTGAACAAGGGTAGCATGAAGCCGAACACGCCTTTGTTGATGGTGGTGCGCAAGTTGTTCCAATGGCCCAGGCGCGAAATCACGAGCGTGGAGCAAGCCGTAACTAAGGCGATGATGAGTGCCCATAAACCTATCATTTTTGCAGGCGCTATATGCGGAAAGCGCTCGGTGATCAAGCTCATGTCTGTGCGCGGAAACACCACGTAGGTGAATAGCGCGTTGACGGAAATCACCAGGATGAGCGGCAGCACGGCCAGGAATAGCGGCATGTGCGAGAGCGCGCCACTGTCTACCTCTTCGGTGGCAGTGGTATCGGTATCGTCATCATGCTTGCCATAGCCTTCCCCGGCAAGGCGCGCACTGGCTGTACGGCTGTTCAGCCACCACAGTCCACCCAGCAACATGATGGCGGCGGCAATCAGGCCCAGTCCTGGTGCCGCGAATACGTTGGTGCCGTAATAGGGAATTGGTATGGCGTTTTGAATGGCAGGCGTGCCTGGCAGGGCTGTCATGGTGAAAGTAAAGGAACCCAGCGCGATGGTTGCCGGTATCAGCCGTTTTGGGATGTCGGCCGTCTGGAAAAGGTCTTTCGCAATCGGGTAGATCGCAAAGGCAACGACAAACAGCGAAACGCCGCCATAGGTGAGTATGGCGCAAGCCAGGACCACGGTGATGATGGCGTGCTTGTCGCCCAGCTTTGCAACTATCCAGCGGGAAATAGTGTGCGCGGCTCCGGAGTCCGCCATGAGCTGACCAAACAAGGCGCCCAGCAGGAATATAGGCAGGAACTGGATTACATAATTGCCCAGCGCCTTCATGAAGGTGTCGGTGTAGATGGGCAGGTAAATACTGATTTCACCAGAGAGAAGTACAGCCAGCGCCGCCATGAGCGGCGCAAGAAGCAGTACGGTAACGCCTCGATAGGCCAGGTACATCAGGAGTAGTAGTGAAACGACGATTGCTAAGGTACTGATCATGCGGAAAATACTCTTGTTGAGAACAGATGGGCAACGCTGCCGCATCGGGGCCCAAGAGTGTAGCAGTCGAGGTTCGTAGCTCGGATTGACACAGCGTAATTCGACAAACGGTTTTCGACCTCTTGCTTAAGTAAGTAGCATTTCGGTTAAGCTCAGTTGTCAGCGTGCGCACTTGCGTGGCAAGTGCGCCCACACGATATTATTCAATTTTTTCAAGAAGCAGGGTTATGGGTAGTTTGACTGGCGGTATTATTGTTATCGTTGCTTTTGCAATCACGTTTGGCATTGCCCGTGCTGTCATGCTTTATCGCGCCAAGCGTGAAGCCGAGCGCAAACAGGCCCTTGCCGCAATGCAGCGCCTGGAAAAAGCCTTGCAGCCGCCTTCCCAGAACAAGAACAAGCGTCGGCGTGAGCAGCGGAAAAATAAGCAATAGGCTAGGTCTCGGATTTTAGCTTGTCATGAATAAAAGGAAAGCAGTATTCTCCATTGATGATCAGGACGGGAGTCGGTCATGGACGAAAATTCCTTATTGAATCAAGAGCAAATCAAGATGGGCATCCATGAATCATGGGATAAGGCTGCCCAAGGCTGGAACGAGCAGACACCTCGTATTCATCAGTGGCTTGCCGGCTCATCCTTACCAGCCCGGTGGATTATTCAGTTTGAGCTAGCCTGGCCATATCAATGAGTTGTTTGCCAGTGCCGGTTTTCAGGAAACGACAACGGCCACGATTCCTGCTATTTTCAGTTTGTCATCGCCTAAAGACTATCTGGATTTCATTCGTAGTTCGGCTTCACCTATCATTCGGATACTGAGCACGCTGGGCGAGCCGGCAAAGGCTGCCGCATGGGCAGAAATGGAAGAGCGACTAGAGGCCTTTCAGACACCTGCTGGTTGGGAAGGTCCTAACGAATTGCTATTGACCGCAGGCAGGCGTTAAAGGAAATAGGGTGAATCCGTTCATGCCTAAATCAGCTGTTTCAGTGTGTCGTCTTGTTACCAGACGTCGGGCTGCCAGTTTTGATCATCGTCGTTCTTAAGCGCTCCTATCTTGATCCGTGTGTCTGACTCGAAGAAATAAGGGGGTACAGGCAGATTAAGTGGAGCGGGGAAGTTCGACAGCACGCGGCCTGACAGGTCGTAACGCGTACCGTGGCAAGGGCAAAAAAAACCACCTGGCCAGTTTGCGTCCAGTGAGCCGGGCTGCGGCATGTAGGTTGGAGTGCAACCTAAGTGCGTACATATACCAACCAGTACAAGGTATTCTGGCTTGATCGACCGCCAGCCTTCTTGCAAGTGCAAGTTCTGCATCTCGGGCGGTTGTTGGGAGGCCAGGGAATGCGGGTCGGCCAGTAAGGACTCCATCTTGGGCAGCGCCGCCAATTCTTCCTTGGTGCGGTGCAGTATCCAGATTGGCCTGCCACGCCATGCCGTCAATAGCAAGTTGCCGGGCGCCAACTGGCTGATGTCGACTTCCACCGGTCCAGCCTCAGCTCTGGTGCGAGCGCTGGGGCTCATTGACTCAACGAATGGGATGGCTGTGGCAACCACGCCTATGGCGCCCATGCTTACCGTGGCCCTGAGCATGGCGCGGCGACTGCTCATGAGCAGCTCCGGATGCTGGAGCGGAATGTTTGGTTTGTTGTTCATGATCTGGACCTTACTTTCGTGTGTCCCGTTCAAAGAAGATGCCAAACTACGTTCTGCCTTGTTGCATTGAGCCTAGCTTGCGGCGGGCTGGTCGTGGCAGGCATTAGGGTGATCCCGCTGCCGCCGCCAGGCTCGCGTCGATACTTTTGGACGGAGGCGGTTGTTTTGTTTCTATATCAAGCACTGTCTTTATAGTGACTGTCGCACACGAGAAAAAGTTCCAGGATGCGTGGGGCAGCTTGTGTGCTACTTACCCTAAATCCATCGCCGGACTTTAGCCTTATAGGCAGTAAATGTTGCAGCAAACTTGTCTTGCAGCAAGCGTTCTTCGGGCTGGATTTGGTATCGATTGATATACGGCACAAAGGCAAATGCGCAGATTAGCGCCAGCAGATTACCCAGCGCCAGACCCCAGCCTATCAGTATCAGCAGTACCCCCAGATACATGGGGTTGCGGGTAAGTTGATAAATGCCTGAAGTGACCAGCACTGAAGCATCGGCAGGCGCTCTTGGGTCGGTTGTGGTTTTTGCTTTTTTGAAGCTGATAATGCCTGCCATGCCGATTGCCAAGCCGACCACGCCGACAATGACGGCTCCGGTCAGGCTGCTGATAGCAGGCAAGGTGAAGGCTGGAAATGCGAGCGATAGCAGCCACATGAGCAAACCTGTTGCAAACATGACGACAGGTGGTGGAATGGCTAATTCAAGTGCTTGCATGCGTATTTCCCAAATATATGGCAGAAAAATATCAAGGGACCTTGGCTTGCCATGCTTCGGTGCCGAATTTTTCTTGAATTAGTTGTTCGGATGCAGCTAGTTCAGATGGCAGCAAGGTGCTGGCATTCAAGCCATGGCGCCGGCGAAAAGTATCTATTATCTGATCGATGATTGCCTCGCGTGGCAAGCCGGTTTGGCTGCGCAGTGGGTCGACCCGCTTGGCGGCTGAGGTCGTGCCTTTGTCGGACAGCTTTTCACGCCCTATACGCAATACCTGCAGCATTTTGGTGGCATCGATATCGTACGCCATCGTGACGTGGTGCAATATGGCGTCACGGCGATGGGCTTGCGCCGCGCCACCGATTTTCCCGGCAGCCGATGTGATGTCATTCAGGGGCTGGTACCATGCCTTGATGCCGAGTTCGCCCAGAGCTTCAAGCACCGAGGCGTCCATGTAGGCATAAGCTTCACGAAAACTCATGCCTGTGATCAGTGATTTTGGTGCGTAAATGGAATAAGTAATGGTATTGCCAGGCTCGATGAACATGGCGCCACCGCCACTGATGCGACGCACAATCTCGATATTGTGCTGTTGTGCGGCATCGGTGTCCACCTCGTTTTTCAAGGACTGAAATATGCCGATTACCACAGCTGGCGCCGCCCATTCCCATACTCGAAAGGTGGGTGCGCGCCGCTTGGCGGCGACTTCGTCCAGCAGCACCTGGTCGAGCGCCATGTGTTGCAAGGGTGTTTGCGGGGTGGTGTGGATCAGTTGCCAATCGTGATCGTTCCAGTTGCTGCGTTGTTGTTCTTGATTCATGCCAAAGCCCTTTGTACGACCACGGCAATGCCTGCGGCTGTGATGCCATACATGGTGACATCGGCGCCGATGGCAGCTTGCACTGCCTGTTCTAGCTGGGTTGATGTGGCATTATGAGGCAATCCATTTAGCGCGGCGTTGATGGCGTCCAGGGTTTCCGGTGGCTCAAGGAAGAAATCGCCCGATAATTGCACATTGTGCAGGCGAGCTTCCACGACCTGCAAGTCGATGACGACCAGCTTGCCTTCTGGGATTTTGTATTCGCCATGACGCATCGCTGCATCAGTATGTTTGATCATTGCTGGTTTTTCCATTTTTTAGGATGCCTGCAATAGCCTAGCATTACTTGCGCAGTGGGTGTTGGATTCTGGATAGCCTGGTAAGGGGAACGCGAACACTTGCGAGGGCAGCCTGTATGCCAGGCGTTTTTACCCTGAGGGTTTTGTCGGATTACGCGCCTGTGGCGGTAATCCGACCTACGATCTACAGCGGGAAATTACTGCACCGGGGGAATACCTGCCTCTTTGACGACTTTTTCCCATTTTTTGATTTCGCTGTCAACGAAAGTATAGAATTCCTGGGGCGTGCTTGAAACTGACTCGATCCCCATGGTCTGCATTTTTTCGTTGATTTCCGGCAGGGCAGCGATGCGCGCGACTTCCTTGGCCCAGGTATCGGTAATTTCCGGTGGCATGCCTGCCGGCCCCATGAATCCCACCCACGAGGTCACGAAGTATCCGGGATACTTTTCGCTGATGGCAGGAACCTGGGGCAGTGATTTCAGCCGTTCTTTACTTGCCACTGTGATGAACTTGAGTTTTCCGGCTTCTACTTGCGGCCGCATCAAGAAGACGGAATCGAAAGTCAGGTCAACTTCGCCTGAAACGCCCGCCATGACCGATGGCCCGCTGCCCTTATAGGGCACGTGCACCATATCAATGCTTGCCATTGATTTGAGAAGCTCGCCTCCAAGATGAATGATCGTACCGTTGCCTGACGATGAATAGGTAAGGCTGCCTGGCTTTTTCTTTAGATCGCTGATCAGTTCATCCAGCGTGTTTACAGACGTCTTTGGATTGGCGGCAATGGCAAGGGGGATCATGCCTGCCGTGCTGATATAAGTGAAATCTTTGAGCGTGTCGTAGGGAAGAGACGGATAAAGAGGTGCATTGCTTGTGATGCTGGCTGTTCCAAGAACGACCGTATACCCGTCCGGGGCGGCTTTCGCTGCTTGATTAAGGCCGATAGTCGTGCCGGCTCCGGGGCGGTTGAGCACGACGACCGGAACCTTCCAGTTTTGAGATATCTTTTCGGCGTAAATGCGAGCAATGGGATCAATAGCGCCCCCAGGGGGGTAGGGCACGATGAGATTGATAGGCCTGTTTGGAAAGTCGGCTGCGAACGCCAAGGAAGAGAAAAGGCATAGTGGCAGCAATATATTTCTGATTTTCATGTCTACTCTAGATGGTTTTTATTATGCAAACTCAAGGTCGGCAGCGGTTCGTTCTTGTAGTTCGGCTTGACTGATGCCGGGCGCTGAAGCTCGCACGATAAATTTATCGCCCGCGCATTCGAATACACCAAGTTCGGTGTAGACCACGGTAACGGCCTTGACCGCGGTTAAAGAGAAAGTGCATTGCTTTACCAGTTTGGAGGCCCCGTATTTATCTTCGTGGCGCATCATGACCAGAACGTTCTTGGCGCCTACGGCCAAGTCCATGGCGCCCCCAACGCCGCCGCCCCCTATTTGCCCAGGCACCTTCCAGTTGGCAATATTGCCATTCGGCGCCACTTGCAACGCACCCAGAATGGTGTAGTCCAGCCGCCCGCCGCGAATCAACGAGAAGGAGTCCGCATGGTGAATAATCGAGGCGCCTGGAATGAGTGTGGCATGCTGTTTTGCGGCATTCACAATATCGGGGTCTTCAGAGCCGCTTAGCGGTGCGGGGCCCAGCCCGATGATGCCGTTCTCGGAGTGAAAAAAAATGGTCTTGCCTTCGGGTATATGGTTTGCCACCCTGACTGGCAGGCCTATCCCCAGGTTGACTACAGCGCCTGCTGGCAAATCTGACGCGACCTTGCTGGCCAATTCGTCATCTGACCATCCCTTATTCATTGGTAAGCTCCACTATTCTGTCTACGAAAATGCCTGGCGTATGTACGTCGTCAGGTGCTATTGTCCCGACGGGAACAATGTTTTTTGTTTCTGCAATCGTGGTCCGGGCAGCCATGGCCATGATGGGATTGAAGTTCCTGCTTGCCAGGCGATATCTGAGGTTGCCATAGAGGTCGGCGGTGTGCGACGTGATAAAAGCGAAATCACCCACCAATGCCTCTTCGTATATGTAGCCTTTGCCCTTGATTTCCCGGGTTTCCTTGCCAGCAGCCAGCTCTGTGCCATAACCGGTAGGGGTGAAGAAACCAGCCAAGCCTGCGCCGCCAGCGCGTATGCGCTCGGCCAGGGTGCCTTGGGGGGAAAGTTCAAGTTCGACAGTCCCGGCCTCATATGCCGCATAATAGTGACGCGAGTCGGGTTGTGATGGAAAAGAAGCAATCAGCCTGGAAACCTGGCGATTTTTGAACAGCCTTGATAACCCGACATCTCCTGTGCCGGCGTTGTTTGAGACAATAGTCAGGTCCTTGACGTTGGTGCGGGCCAAGGCATGCAACAGTTCGAGCGGAAGGCCGATATCCCCGAATCCACCAATGAGAATTGTCGCTCCACTTTCGACGATGCTTACTGCTTCGTCTGCTGATTCGTATATTTTTTGTTTCATGACATCCAGTAAGGGTTGATAGCTGTTTCATGTTTATCCTTGATAACCTTAAGGCTTGTCAAGTTTCGAGTCCAATATTATTTAGGTAAAGTTTGATACGATTTTCGTATCGTGAGTGATGGCAAGCAGCGCGGGCGTCACGCGGAATTCCGTTCTCGACTCAACAGGTATAAAACATATGCTGCTGAAGAAAAACAATAGGCTCTGGCTGATGATATTAATGCTGGCAGGCCTGATGCAGATGGCGCCGTCTGTGTTTGCGCATCAGGCAGTGGTATTGTCTGGCGGGGAGACAAACACAGAAATTGGCCAGTCATTTCTTACCCGTCATGCAGGACATTGTTATGCGGTCATGCCCATGCATGTGGCACTCGAGCAAGGCGGTAGTCACAATGTGCGGCGTGAGGGCAGGCGGCGTTTGTTCGGCGAGGCGGGGCCAGCCGCCGACTTGGCCGATGATGTCGGCATAGCACCCATACAGGGAATAGCCGATCAGGACTGCGGGCTGGGTGCTTCCAGCATCGCCCGAGCGATAGAGCCCAAACTGAAGCGCAATGGGATTGCAGTGCTGCGCTATGTCAACGGTGACGGCACGATAGGGCAGTTGGCAGTCAGTATCGTAGATAACGATGGTGTCCGATTACTGCGCGTTCAGCCCACGCATTCCAGCCGTGTCATACGCAAAGGCTTAAGCGGCAGCCAATTGCTTATCGATGGCGCCGTGGTTGGCATGCTGGTGTCCGTGCATGCCCGGTCAGGGGTGGGAACGATAGTCCGGCAGGATTTCCTGATGTCCAAAGTAGATGCTTTCCTGGCAAATGAAGAGGCCATCCGGCGCAAGCAAAGCGCTAATGTAACGCAGGCAACCGGAACGGAATCCAAGCTTGCACTGGAACTGCGCGCCTGGAGCAATCCACCCATAGATGCCATGTATCGGGCGCAAAACCTGTACGCACCTGGGGATCAGGGCTTGTGGCGTTCCGCGCCAGACGCATGGCCGCTAACGCTGGATTTTTCACTGGGTGCAAAAAGCACTGTCGTGTCGGGTATGGTGCTGGATGGTCTGGGCGTACCCGCCAATGAACTGCCTGGCAGGGTGGAAATACTGATCAAGCCCGCGGCAAGCGCTCGGACCTGGACATCAGTGCTATCTGTTGTGCCGGCTTATGAAAATGGCGTGGCCACGATACGCTTCGCGCCCAGGCTGGGCCAACTGGTTCGCTTGAGCATTGCCCCGACGGCAGGCCTTGTGGACGTTGTCAGCCTGCGTCGATTGAAGATACTGCAATAAGTCCGGGGTACGGCAAGGGGGTCAGAACAAATCGATGGTTGCAAGGTATGGGATATTGCTTAGATGCAGGCTGCCCTTGAGGGAGTTGTCGTCTTGTAAAACCAGCAATGCTTTGCCGCTGCCGCCGCTGGTCCGGAGCAACAATTGAAGGTTATTGATTTGGCCTTCCCAACCGTTGGCGATAAATACCCCTTCCTTGTTATCTTTTTTATTCATCATTAGCGCTATGGTTGCGCTTTGGCTTTCGAGATATTTTTTGGCTTCGGTTTGTTGGCGCTGAGTTGATTGTGGATCGACCGCGAGCTTGATATGCAATTGCGTCAGGGACAGCACGGCGCTTTGCAAAGCCATAGAGCGCATTATGCTGTCGGCGCTGGTCAAGCCGGTTTCAATGGCGATTTTGCGCAGGCCTGGGCTGTCTTGTTTCAGCATTTGGTTGAATACCGCCAGCCTGATGCTGGGGTCTGGGTCGTTCAAGGCAGCTTTATACTCGTTATGAGTCCTGGCTTCGGCGCGCGCCTTTTCCAGAACCTCGGCCACGCTGTCCTGGGCCAGGGCGGCAGGAGCAAGCAAAGGAGAGAGCAAACATGCCGACAGTGCAACAGATTTGAGCAGGCTCATTGGATACCCCCACGTTAATCGATGGATGCAGCTACGGCTCATGATAACACCGCCAAACCGCTGGCCTGTAGCGTCGAAGATTTGATGGCTCCGGACGCGGGTTTTTTTATTATTAATTATGGCTCCACCAACTGATACAAGCATTTGAGCATGCTGCACCGGTTGATGGAGACCAGTTTTTATTGCCTGAGCAGGCCTTTAGCTACTTGAAACGCTGGGCTTGGGGAGGGCCCACAGCCCGGCTACGTAGATGCATGCCACCAGGCCCAGGCCCACCATGTCGGTGATGGGTTCTGGGTAAACAAGCAGGCAGCCTGCAATGAATACGGGTACACGCAACCACCAGCGAATAGCGCCGATTCGGTACAAATAGCCTTCCAGTGCCGAAGCGAACAGCCAGACTGCGATAGTGGCTGTAACCGCCGCCTGCGCAATATCAAGTGCAGGGCCTTGCATGATCAACGCAGGGTTGATCACAAAAAGGAAAGGCAGGATGAACAGGATGGCGCCCAGACGCATGGCGTATATGCCAGTTCGCGTATTGTTGGAACCCGCCAGACCAGCTGCCGTAATGGAAGCCAGTGCGACCGGTGGCGTGATGTAGGACATCATCCCCCAATAAAGAATGAAAAGGTGGCTGGCGAGCGGATTAAGCCCGGCAGAGATAAGGGCGGGGGCAAGCAGGATGGACAGGAAAATATAGCAAGCACTGACTGTCATGCCCATGCCCAGAACAAAGCTGGTCGCCGCCCCTGCAATCAGCATAAGCGGGACGCTGCCACCGGCGTAAAGCAAGAGTTCGCGCGAAAAGGCGCCAGCTACACCTGTGTATGAAAGCCCACCGACGACCAGGCCTATACCTGCCAGTATGGCCACCAGGTTGCCTACACCCGTGGTCAGTTCAGCGGTAAAGTCGATGATGCGCTTAAGGTTTAGACGATGGCTGCGCTTGAACATAGCAATGCCCAGCAAGACCAGGGTGGCATAGTAGGGTGCGTAGGCCTCTAGGCGCATGAACAACAGCATGTATATCAGCATGGCCAGGCTGAACAAGTAAGGCCAGCCGTCTTTCAGCGTGCTTGCCAGGCTTGGAATTTCAGAGTCGGGCAAGCCTTTCAGACCACGTCGGGCGGCGTAGTTGTCTACTTGGAACAGCAGGGCAATGTAAAACAGCAGTGCTGGCAGGAAAGCCGCAACCATGATGTCAGAGTACGGAACGCCCAAAAACGACGCCATAATGAAAGCCACCGCACCCATGACTGGCGGCATCAGTGTGCCCCCTGTGGAAGCGCAGGCTTCGACCGCCGCTGCATAATGGCTAGGATAACCGGCACGCTTCATGGTGGGTATCGTGATGGGGCCGGTAGTCAGGATGTTGGAAATGACACTGCCCGACAGGCTGCCAAGAATACCGCTGGAAACAACAGCCACCTTTGCGGGACCCCCGCGGCTGCGGCCCATGAGCGCAGTGGCGAAACGCATGAAGAAGTCCCCGCCACCTGTTGCGGTCAAGGCAGCGCCAAACACCACAAACCCTATGACAAGATCAGCGACGACTTGCATAGGTATGCCGATGATGCTTTCCACGCCCATGACGTGTGCGCGTATGGTTTCGCCAAACGAATAACTGGTGCCCCACAAAAAGCCAGGCATATATTCGGCGAACAAGGGGTAGCTGCCAAAAAATAGCGCAACGACCAGCAAGGGCAGGCCGCCGCAGCGGCGTACCCCTTCAAGAACGGTGATAAGCAGAACGCTGGCGATGAGCGTGGCTTGTATGGGGGCGGAGTAGTCCCAGCCTTCCTGGATGATGATTAGGCCGTGTTGACCGATATAGGCACAGGACGCCAGCGCGGCCAACGCCAGCAGCCAATCGAGCCAGGTCACTTTGTTGGCGCCGCTACGTGCGGGAAAGCAAATAAACGAAGCAGCCAGGTAAATGCCAATCAGGTAGTAAAGGTAAGAGTTGCCTAGCGGAGTGAAGCCTAGAAAATTGAGATGAAAGGTTTGGTTGATGGCCAATAAAAGTCCCAAGACACCCAGGGAGAGCGCGACCCATTTTACGGGGCCGCGCAACCGGGAATCAGTTTCCCGGGGAGCGTCGGAGGCGATGGAGATAGCGTCGTTAGCTGAAGTCATGGTTTCTTACTGAGCAAGTTCACTTAGCACTTTGCTGCGGCGCTGTTCCCAGATCGTGGCGAATTCTTCGTCAGTTTTTCCTTTGCCTTCTTCGACAGCTTTAGGCCATGCAGCCATGAGCGCGTTCAGTCGTGCCGTGCGCTTGTCATTCCAGGCCTGGTGTTCGTCAGTCCAGATGCCGCGTTCTTTAAGATAGCGAATGGCGCCGTTGTGGAAGGGAGCGTCAGCGGCGGGTGTGCCGGCTACATCCATGGACCAGCGACTCATGACGGCGGTGGCGTCTTTGTAAATATCAAAGGTTTCGTCTGTGGCCTTGGTAAAGGCATAGGCCAGGTCGTCGGTCATGTCGGCACGCGTAACCAGCGTGGGGTAGCGATAGGCCGCGATTGCAACGGGTTTTTCGGCGCTGATGCCCGCACCTAGCGTTTCTGTGAATGGCTGCAAGAAGGGCGCAACATGGGAAAGACGTTTCCAGCCTTCTTTATCGTTGGCGGGGGTGTCTATCCAGAGGATACCCTTGGGAGAGGACTCGAGTTCGTATACCTGGCTGGGGGTGGTTGTAGTGCACGATGCATCGGCTTCGTCTTTGAGGACCGAGCTCATGGCTGCGCTATACGTAGGGAACAAGGTAGGAACGACGTCCTTCAGGTCCATGTTTGCAAAGGCCAGGAATGCCTCGCATTTTACGTTGAGGGAAGGGTTGCCCACGACCAAAGCCAGACGTTTGCCTTTCAAGTCGGATATTTTTTTGATACCGCTTTCTTTAGAGGTAAAGACGCCAATTGAAGCGGGTCGGCCAGCAAGCACGCGCAAGTCTTGGGGGCCCCAGCGGCGCGCGGCGAAATCGTGGATGCCTTCTGTGGCAAAGAAGGTTTCAGTCGCCAGAAAGCCGAGGTCGGCCCGCTTGGTCAATATGGGCTGCAGGCGCCCTATGGAAGAGCCGGAAGGCTGGATACGAATTTTAGTGCCAAATTTTTTACCAAATGCGTCGGCAATGGCGGAAGCTTCAGCGTAACCGGCGGAACCTACGTCGTAGGCTGTCCATGACATGGTGTCGGGCAGTTTTTGGGCAAATGCCGTAGGGGCGCTTATTGCCAGGCAAGCTGCTGTAGCGAGTGCGAGTTTAGCTAGATTCATAGTCTCTCCGTTGCCGTGCCCGGAACTGGATGCAGTACATGGGCACTATCCTTATAGTTGTAGGGCGTAGTAGTTAAATTTTACTCAAGGCAGTTTGCCCTAAGTTGGCAATGCTACCAATTAGTATTTGGGAAAGAAAGTGTTTTGAGCTTATTAAGAGTGGGGTTAATACGAATGGTACTTGCTTGAACCTGTTTATTGGCGGGATTAGCGCGCATGGCACAAGTTTGGATACGCTCGGATTGCCGGTGCTGGATTACGCGCCTGACGGTGTCAATCCAGCCTGCGATCAATAGGTTTTCTTACAAATGTCTTAATGTGTCAAAATAGAAGCAATTCATAAGGAGTCTGGCATGTGGTTTTGGTTGGGTGTGGCTGGGCTATTCCTGTTGCTGGAAATGGCAACAGGCACCTTTTATTTGCTGCTGGTGGCGCTGGGCCTGGCGGCATCAGGCTTGGCGGCGTACGCGGGATTGTCTTTGGTGTGGCAAATTGCCAGTGGCTTGGTCGTATCGTTGGCAGGGTGGACGCTGCTTTATCGTCGCCGCCGGTCCAGGGTGCGCATGGCTACGCAATCCAATCCCAATGTGGTGCAAGATATAGGCCAGCGCGTCATGGTAGACGCTTGGGACGAAAACGGCCAAGCCAGGGTGTTTTATCGGGGAGCCAACTGGAGCGCGCGCATAGATGTCGGTCAGCCTGCACAGCCCGGTGAACACTATATTCAAACAGTGCAAGGCCTGACGCTAATCTTGCGTCCAGGTCAGTATCCTGTAATAGATACTCAACATTAAGTATTTGGAATCCCAAATGCTTCCCTCTTTTTTCTTATTGGATTCCGTATGGACGCTTATGTCATGACGCTGGCTTTTTGGATAATCGCGGCTCTGGTTGTGTTTGTCATCATTAAATCCACAATTCAGATTGTGCCTCAGCAGCATGCCGCAGTGGTAGAACGCTTGGGGAAATTCGATCGCACACTTTCGCCTGGGCTGGGGTTTACCGTTCCCTTCCTGGAAAAGGTAGCATATCGCCATTCGCTTAAAGAAATGGTGCTGGATGTCGACAGCCAAGTTTGCATAACCAAAGACAACACTCAGTTGAAGGTCGATGGGGTGCTTTACTATCAGGTCACAGACCCACGGCAGGCCTCCTATGGCTCGACCAATTACGTGTTGGCTATTTCAAATCTGGCCCAGACGTCATTGCGTTCGGTAATCGGTAAGCTGGAAATGGACGAGACCTTCGAGAAGCGTGACCTGATCAATGTGGCCGTAGTGAAGGCACTGGACGAAGCTGCCACCAACTGGGGCGTCAAGGTACTACGCTACGAGATCAGCGATTTGACTCCTCCGGACGAAATCTTGCGAGCCATGCAATTGCAAATCACCGCGGAACGCACTAAACGGGCGCTGGTGACTGAATCCGAGGGCAAAAAACAGGAAGATATCAATATCGCCCAGGGGAATCGCCAGGCGGCCATCCTCAAGTCCGAAGGCGAGCAGCAATCCATGATCAACTATGCCCAAGGTGAAGCCCAGGCACTGCTGACCATCGCGCAGGCTACTGCCGAGTCCCTGGAACGGGTTGCGCGGGCCACTCAGTCGCCTGGCGGCATGGATGCTGTCAACCTGAGCGTGGCCGAACGCTATGTGGATGCCTTCAAGGAAGTCGCCCAGAAAAACAACACCTTGATATTGCCCGCCAACATGGGCGATATGGGCAGCATGATTGCCGCTGCCATGACCATGGTCAAGGCCACCAAGCCAGGCGCTTGAAGGCAGCCTGTGTGTTTGGTGTTTTTGTAGCCAACGCTGCAACCCTACAAGCCGCAGGCATAATTCAATAGCCATCATCTCAGCGGTCTGAACCTTGACCATCAGACCGTTGCCTTCTACTTAAACGCAATGTGAAGCTTATAGTGATCTAGTCGTGAGTGGGGAAAGGTGTGGGCCAGCATGATGTCATAGGGCTGATTCTTGGCTTTGAATTCTAGCTCGTATCTATTTTCTGCTAGATCGACAATGTTGAATCCGGCGGCTACCGATATCAGTTCAATGTGTATTGTCTGGCCATTACGCCCGGCAAGACGATAACAGTGTGTGTCATCTGTCTCAAGAGAGCCAGTGATGGTCAGCAAGCCAGGCCCGGATTGGGCCGGTATATTCTTGCATGACCCAAATTCGCCTGGAACCGGATCTATAGGTAGCGATACGCCTGCGATGACCTGGGCGCCAGCACGCTGAGCAGGCGCGGGGGGCTGGGCGGGCACTGGCATTGCCGTGTTTGATTCCGTAGCCGGCGTATTAACGGCCACTATCTTGGGAACCCGCCGATTTTGGGTACAAGACTGGTCCATACAGATACCTCTGAACCAAAGCAGACCGCTGCCTACCCCTACACCTGAAGATTTAACAAACAAATCAGCATAGGATTGTTTCTTTATTGCCGCAATGACGGAAGGCGTAAAGATACCCTCGTAGTTATCGATAAAGTCTTTTTCCGTGAATATCTTCATGTCATCACGTGTGACGCTCAAAGGGTAGTTGATCATTTTTGCCAACGCTCGCTTATCGGACGCAGCGACCGCCTTCTTGAGCTGATTGAAAAAGGTCCGAAACTTGGCGGGAGTGCCATGCATATCCGCGATGCTGGCATCCACCTTCTGTTCCGAGGCTGATCGCGCCTTGCTAGCCTTGGGTGCTGGCGAAGGTGGGGATGAAGAGGGTGTTGAGGGCTTGTAAATCGGCCGGGGCGAGGATGGAGCCGGCGCAGGCGGATTATTTATTGATCGAATGACTTCGTTTACGCCTTGCTGCAAGACGCTTCCCCAATCCAGGCTCTGTGCCATCGGTACAGTGCTAAATATGGCCAGCAATATCGTTACGGCAAGATGTCGCATGCTGCTCTCCTTGGCGCCCATGCCTACGAAGGCGATACCGGCAGCATAGGGGCTGGGCCAAGAAGGGTCAATCGGACATTAGGCTGGCTTCAGTCATTTCGGTGGTGATGGAAACAGGCTTAGCTTGCAGCCGGATTTCCACGGGCCTGATCGTAGGCATGCCCTAGTTGCATGATTGCCAACTCGGCATCTGGACGCGCAATAATCTGTATGCCGGCCCCACGGCCGACTTTCGGATCGCCAACTGGCACGCTTAACGCTGGCGCTCCTGCCATCGACGCCAGTATCACGACCTCCATCCAGCGATGATAGGTGTCCATGCTTCGTCCGTCGATCACAGAGGGCCAGTGTTGTGCAACTTCAAAAGGGAAAGCCTGTGCTGACGGCACAAGCAGATAGTCGTAACGTGTGAAAACCTCGTCCAGCAAGGCTTGCCACTGGCTGCGGATATGCTTGGCCGAATCCACCTGATCAGCCGCCAAGCGCTTCCCACGCTGGAATTCCCACTGTGCTTCGGGCTTGATCATTGCAAAGTGCTGCTCGACACTTAGTGTTTCAGCGTTGGCCCGATAAAAAAGATGGCTGCGCAGATCGATCCACGACTGCCATAAAGCGTCATAGTCGAACTGCGGGACATGGTGCTCGACCTGACAGCCTATAGCGTTGAACAATGGCAATGCAGCCGTACATGCATCAAGCACGCCAGCCTCAAATGCCAAACGCCCATTCAGGTTCCCCAGCCAGGCAGCGCGTGTGCCGCGGAAGTCACGCAGCAGCGGTTCTGTGTATGCAGCCGTTTGTGCCATAGGCTTAAAGGGCAGCTTTTTAGGGAAATCGGCCATTACGGACAAGAGCAGGGCAAGATCCGGGATGGATCTTGCCATTGGCCCCAAGACAGACAGGGTGGGCGTGACAGAGGCATCTTGCACGCCATTAGGTATCAACCCTGGCGTCGTGCGCAAGCCATAAATACCGTTGAAGGCGGCAGGCGTGCGCAAGGACCCCATCATGTCGCTGCCATCGGCAAAAGGCAGCATTTGCATCGACACGGCGACACCAGCGCCGCCGCTGCTTCCGCCTGCTGACAGGGCTGGATCATAAGCATTGCCGGTAATGCCGTAAATGGAATTGTAAGTATGGCCGCCTAAGCCAAATTCTGGCGTGTTCGAACGCCCAACAAATAGCGCACCTGCGCTACGCATGCGAGCAACGACTTGCGCGTCGGTATCGGGAATATTGTCTTTGAATACCAATGACCCTCGCGTGCTGGCCATACCGGCTACCGGCTGAAGGTCCTTTGGGGCCATGGGGAAACCGTGCAACATGCCGCATGTATCGCCACGCCCAAGCGCGCGATCTTGTTCGCTCGCTTCTTCTAGCAACTGCGAAGCATCGCGCATTGCCACTAAAGCATTGTGTTGTGGGTTGCGTGCGGCAATACGGCCCAGGTAAGCTTCCATGACCTCTACACAAGACAACTCACGCTTGTGGATTGCTGCCATCAATGCCACGGCGCTCATGGCAACCACATCGTTGCTAACCATATTCAAGACCTCTCCTGTTGCTGAGCGATACAGCTTAAGGCCTAATTATCGTTTCGACTATCTAATTTGATTGAAACAGTGTCGGATCTTTATTTTTAACGCATTCATAGGCCGGAAGAGGTACGACCACGCGACGACTGGAACTCTCTGCATCAGTGCTGCCACATAGTGCCCTGAACATAGGTCGGCGTATTGGCGAACATAGGCGGAGGCTCCCACAATACCGCTGCATACCATGCCGACCAGGCAACGATGGCCAACGACAGTACCCATAGCCATACCGGTATGGGCGACGGCGATTCGGCCTGGCGCGGCTCAAACGGCTCTTCGGCGCCGAATGCATTAACGGTGAAGTTCAGTTCGCCATGCACAATGGTGTTGTCTTGTAGCCCTGTCACAGTAATGCCGGGGCCATTGCGTACCTGAAAGGGCACGTTGCGCACCCCGATATGGCCAGAATGATTGCGCGCCTCGATTCGCAACTGATGTTTGCCATCCGGCAACCCACGGGTATTGAGGTTAACGGTTACCGGCGGCTGGTAGTCGGCGATGGGTTCGGCGCTATCGTCCAGGTAAATGCAGATGCGAGATGTTTCAGCCATGAAGCCAGCTCCTTATCGATCATCGCGTAATACGCGGTATTTCGGATGATCTTTGTTTTTTTCTTTCGGGTGCAACAACATTGCGATAGCCGCAATAAAGCAGGCTATCGTTCCCAGGCCGAAGACAACGATGATGATGATGTTGCCGATCAGCGGCCCTGAAAGATGATGCGTCATCATGCTTTTGGCTCTCCTATTTTTGCGCCCGTATCTGGGCGACATCCTTGGCGGTCGGGGTAGGAGCATGGTTGCCCCAAGAGCTGCGTTCATGGCCAATGATATCGGCGATTTCGGCATCAGACAGTTGCGCTGCGAATGAAGGCATTTGTGCAGCATAGCTTGTGCCGGCTATGCTTTTCCCATGCAGGCCCTGCAGTACTACGATAATGTGCTCAGTTGGATCAGGGGCGTTCACGACCGGGTTGCCCGCCAGTGGTGGGAAAACGCCGGGAACGCCTGCTCCTTGTGCGCCGTGACACGAGGCGCAGTTGGTGGCGAAGAGCTTGAGGCCATTGGCGGCGTCAAACGTAAGTGTAGTATTGCCAGGGGCGGGTGCATGGGCTGCGGCTTGCGCGGGCTTGGTGGCAGAGGCTGCAAGCGGCTTGTTATTGGGTAGTTCGGGTTGTTTCAGCGACAATAAGTAGGCAACCAGGGCTTGCGCGTCGCGGCTGGGGATAACGGCACCCCGTGGCGGCGCATATTTCTTGGGGATAGGCACCGCCTGTATGTCTTTGGGCGCCTCGTCCACGACCTTGAATAACCATGGGAACGACGGCATGACCGATTGCGGCACGACCGAACGCGGGTTGTATAAATGCATATATTGCCAGATTTCACTGCTTTGACGCTTGCCAATATTGGTCAGGTCCGGGCCAGTGCGTTCAGAGCCCAGCAGTTCAGGGGTGCTGAATGCGAAATCACCCGGCGCCGAAGGGCGTCCGAATACCTGGTCTACTGCTAATGGCCTGACTTGCTGGGTATGGCAGTAGGCACAGCCCTCGCTGACATAGACCTGCCTGCCGCGCTGCTGTAGCAGTGTCAAGTCGTGCACGTTAGGGCCGGGCGGTACGGCTGACAGTTCAATGCCAGGCAAAATGGCCATCAGCGTCGACAGCACCATATACAAAAGCGTTGAGCCGCCGGCAATGGCAAGTAATTTGTTGTCCATATCGCTATGCTCCTGCGGCAACAGGTACAGGTGCTTGCCTGGTGCTGGATGTGCGCCTGTATGTCATGGTCCATACGTTCCATGCGAACACCAGGTGGCTGAGAAACATCAGCGAGCCGCCGATCGAGCGCCATAGCCAGTAGGGCGCCATAGCGACAACGGATTGAATAAAGGGTTCGCCGCGCAACCAGCTTAGCCCTTGCATCGTCCCACCCACCGATAGCGCCAGGATGTAGACCAGCATACCTACCGTTGCCAGCCAGAAATGAATGCCCAGCAGCAGATTGTTGGGCTCTTTTCCGGTTGCGCGCGGCAGTAGTGCGTAGACGCCGCCCCAGATGGCGAAGGTGATGAAACCATACATGGTCAAATGAGAGTGGCCTACGGCAAAGTTGGTGAAGTGCCATACTTCCTGCAACGAGCGAAACGCTTCGACCGTGCCTTGAGTGGACCCCAGAAGGTAGCCCAGCACGCCGACCAAAATAAACATTGCTGGAGTGCGATGCAAGCGCTCAGGGTGACCGCGCATGGTCATCAGGTAGTTGGCGCTACCGCCCCACACCGGCACAAGCATCGCCACGCTGGCGACGATGGCTGTTGTTTGTAGCCACCAAGGAAGCGGACTGAAAAGGAAGTGGTGCGAGCCCAGCAATGGGTAGAACAGGAGATTGGTCCAGAACGCGAAGATGCCAAGCGAATAGGAATAGATCGGTCGGTTCATGACTTTGGGCAAGGCATAATAAAACACGCCCAAGGAAAGCGGTGTGAACCACATGCCCACGGCATTGTGCATGTAATAGCCTTGTACTCCGACCTGGCCAAGACCATGTTGATACCAGGGCACTAGTGTTACCAGTACGATAATGATGGTCCAAAGGGTGCCGCCTATGGTGTACCAGTTGGAAAGATAAATGCTTTTGCCCTCGCGCCGGGCCACCGTGGCGATCATGTTCCAGGCGGCCGTGACCAGGCCCGCGCCTAAAATAACGCGTATCCACCAGAGCCATTCACGGTATTCCTGTGCGCCGTCGTTAAAGCCAAGATCCAGCGCAACAGTGCCCATGATGGCTGCAAAGTTAAGCAAGGCCAAGCTTACCCACGCCAGTTTCACGCTGTAGAGGCGTGTGCCAGAGCTTTTGGCGGCGATGTAAAGCGCCAGACCTATTAGCGCGGGGCTGGCCCATGCGTAAAAGGTGGCGTTGGTGTGGATGGGCCGTAATCGCCCGAAGCTCAACGTTGGGGTGGTGGCCAACTCGGGAAGCACAAATTTCAGTGCAAGCAAAACGCCAACCGCTGTTGCAAGGATCAGCCAGATGGTCGAACATATTGTGTAGACACTGAGTACGCGTGCCAAATCGACATCGTCTTTGGTCGTTTGGGCTGGGTGCGACACGATAGATACGGATTCTGTAGCCATGGATGCTACCTTAAGTCAACTAACTGCCTTGGCACCCCGGAAATCGCGCGGGTGGATGCAATATGAGACCCCTCTGGCAAATGGTACGCCCAAGACTACGCTATTAAAATAATACCTATGCTTGCAGTGCAGTGTTAAAAGTCTAACTGTGCTTGGTGCACAAAAAATCGATACCCCCCAAGTCGCAGCCAGGGTAACCGTAGTATGACTGACACCGTCGGGACGCCAATGCGTCGAAACACCATCTTTGCCGTTATTGCGATGGCGCTGCTCATGATGTCGATTGACTCGACCATCGTGGCCACAGCGCTGCACGCCATCCAGCAAGGGCTGGACACCTCAATCAATCTGGCTGGCTGGACCATAACAGCCTATTCCTTTGGCTTTGTGCTGATGCTGCCCGTTAGCGGAAAGCTTGCCGAGCGCTTTGGCAGGCGTCGAGTTTTCATGGTTTCTTTGCTGGCATTCACACTAGCCTCGTTTGGTTGCGGGATGGCCGACAACATCTACCTGCTGATTCTTCTACGGACGCTACAGGCCGCCGGAGGCGCCGGTTTTACGCCGACCGCCACTGGCATCATCGTGGACCACTTCGGTCCAGCCCGTGATCGTTACGTGAGCCTTTTTGGCAGTATTTTCCCGGTCGGCGCCATGATAGGCCCGATTTTCGGTGGGTATTTTGTCGCCTATTCATCCTGGCGCGATGTGTTTTTTGTGAATGTACCGATCGGACTAGTCATTTTCCTGCTTGCGTGGCGCTTCATACCACACGACCGTCCGCCGACTGATGCTCCCGTCAAGAAAATGGATATCATGGGAATTGCCATGCTGGGCTGCAGTCTTCTTTCGGGGATGCTCGCAGCGGCCATAATCGGTGAGCGGCAGGTGGCGGGCAAGCTAATGATATTCATTGCTCTTCTACTTCTGGCCGGTCTCTTCCTTGTGCTTTTTTTTCGGCACATCCGGCGCAGCGCGGCGCCCTTTATTCATCCGCGTCTGATCTACGGCAAAAACTTTGGCGCTGTAAATCTGGTCAATATGGTTTTCAGCGGTTTCGTCATCGGAGCCATGGCGCTGGTTCCGCTGTATGCCACCAACCGTTACAACATCAATGCGGTGGGGTCGGGGACCTTGCTCACAGCTCAGGGGGCTGCCGCAATGATCTGTTCCTTGGTTGCCGTCCTGATGCTGCGCCGTACAGGCTATCGCCTTCCTCTGTATGTCGGTAGTGCGATCACCATTGTCGGGCTGATACTGCTTGCTTTGGCGCCCATGGCCGGCCTTTCTCCTTATGTCTGGCTTGCCTTGGCGGCATTTCTGGTTGGCGCCGGAAATGGCGCCATCAATCCAGCCATGCGTAATGCCGGATTGCAGCTTGCGCCAGACTCATCTTCCATGTTGGCGGCACTGCGCACCTTATCGTTACAGATTGGCTCGATAGTCACGATATCGGTCGTGGCGGCCATCCTGGCGCATCAGACCAATATGGGCGAGATTCTCGCGTGGGTTTATATCACCCTTGCCGTGATCAGGTTATTGGGACTAGGGCTGGTAAGATACATCCCCGAACAGCACGGCGCCTGGTAGTGAGGGCCGGTGGTGTTGATGCATCGGTAGGTTCGGCAAGCCCGATCAGCGTTGATTTTTCAGTCGCCAGGAACTCTTATGTAAGGATAACTTGTGAGTCTAGCTCAGAGTATTGTGGGATTAGTGGTACTGGTCCTGGCCGCCGGTTTGCTTTCTTTGACAGAAATCGCTTTTGCGGCGGCGCGGAAAATCAAGCTTAAGCTCATGGCGGAAGCCGGAGATGATCGAGCACTTAAGGTAATGGCGATACAGGCGCAGTCAGCCAGCTTTTTTGCCGCCTCGCAAATTGGGCTTAATGCTGTCGCTATCCTGGGTGGGATACTTGGCGAGGCGACTTTTCGTCCGTATTTTCTTGGCTTGCTAAGTTACGCATACATAGGGCCGTGGGCTGAGCAAATCAGCTTCGTTCTGTCGTTTGTCTGTGTCACCTTATTGTTCGTGTTGTTCTCCGATCTCATGCCCAAGCGTTTGGCCATGATGGCGCCCGAGCGTTTTGCCGTCGCCATGATCAACCCCGTCAATCTTTTTATTCGCATTTGCAGACCGTTTTCGTACGTATTGAATCTGGTGGCGAACCTGCTGTTCCGGTTGTTCAACATAAACACCGCTCGCGAAGACAACATCACCTTTGATGATATCTCGGCGGTGGTCGAGGCCGGGGCACAGGCTGGGGTGCTGCAACAGCAAGAGCAGCATTTCATTCAAAATGTGTTTGAGCTTGAGTCCCGCCTGGTTTCGTCCTGCATGACTACCCGGGACAGTGTCGTGTTTATCAACCTGAGCGAGCCGGAAGAAAGTATTCGCCAAAAGATAGCCTTGCATCCTTATTCGAAGTTTCCAGTATGCGATGGCGCCATAGACCATGTGATTGGCTATGTAGACACAAGAGATATTCTTGTGCTTTGGCTGAGCAAGCGGTCTTCATTTCAGATCAATGAGGCTAGCCTTCGCAAGGTATTGATTATTCCCGATACATTGAAACTGTCAGAACTGCTGGACAGGTTCCGGGCATCCAAAGAAACCTTTGCTGTCGTCATCAACGAGTATGCGTTGGTAATGGGAGTGGTTACGCTTAGCGACATCATGGTCACCGTCATGGGAAGCTGGGGTAGTTCTTTTGATGAAAGCCCTCAGATTCTGGAGCGCGACGATGGTTCATGGTTGATCGATGGCAGTACCGCCATTGAAGAGCTTAAGCGCGCCATGGGAATAGACCAGCTTCCCGAAGAGGAAAACTACGAAACCGCGGCGGGATTCATGATGTTCATGCTGCGCAAGGTTCCGAAGCCGACTGACAGCGTGGAATATGCGGGCGTGAAGTTCGAGGTGGTCGATGTGGATCACTACCGTATTGATCAGTTGTTGGTAAAACGCATTGCGCCGACCAGTCTTTAAATTAATATGTTGTGGGCGCCAGGCTTATGTTGGGTAATGAGTCATGAGCGGAAGCGTTTGCCTTCGTTGGGCAGAAAAAATGCCGTTATGCCAAGCAGGGGCAAGAAAGCGCATACATAATAAACGAACTCTATGCTGGTTATATCAGCCAGTTTACCCAGGGCCGCAGCCCCGATGCCGGCCATGCCGAAAGCCAGCCCGAAAAACAGTCCTGAAATGGTGCCAGTTTTGCCCGGCACCAGTTCTTGGGCATAGACCAGGATTGCAGAGAAGGCCGAGGCAATGATGATGCCAATAATAAAAACCAATATTATTGTCCAAGTAAAATTGACGTAGGGCAGCAGCAGTGCGAAAGGCGCTGCGCCAAGAATTGAACCCCAAATGACGCGTTTGCGCCCAATGCGATCGCCAACCGGCCCGCCTATCATGGTGCCCAGAGCGACAGCAAACAGAAAAATGAACAGGCAATACTGGGCATTCTGGATTGAGGTGCCGAAGCGGTGCATTAAATAAAAAGTGAGGTAACTGGTCAGGCTGACAAGGTAGAAGTACTTGGAAAATACCAGAATCAGCAAAACACTAAGTGCGCCACTGATTTGCCTGCGTGTAAGCCCGGTATCGACTTTTGCCAAGGTGGCATGGCCGCGGCTGCTGGTCAGGTTATTTGCATACCATTGGCTTACCCGATACAAAATGGCGATGGCCAACAGGGCGGCAACTGAAAACCACGCGACGCTGCCTTGGCCCAAGGGGACGATGATCAGTGCCGCCAGTAAAGGCCCCAGAGACGAACCCAGGTTTCCACCTACTTGAAAAATAGATTGCGCCAAGCCGTGCTGACCTGCCGAGGCCAGGCGAGCCACCCGGGAAGATTCAGGGTGGAATACAGACGATCCCATGCCTATCAGTACTGCGGCAATGAGAATGCTGGTGAAATTCCAGGCTTGCGACAACAAAATAAGGCCGAAGAAGGTAAAGCCCATTCCTATGGGCAGGGAGTAGGGTTTGGGGCGCTTGTCGGTGAAATGCCCGATCATGGGCTGCAACAGCGAGGCCGAGAATTGAAAGGCCAGGGTGATGAAACCGATCTGTGTAAAGCTTAGATCAAAACTGCCCTTCAACACCGGGTACAGTGCGATGAGCACCGACTGCATCATATCGTTCAGCAAGTGCGAGACGCTGATTGCCGTCAACACAGGGTAAGCGACGCCTGATTTTTGGCTTTTTTCGGAGGCTGGCGAGGTTGTTGCCGGAAGGCTTGCTTCATTCATGATCTGTTAATCGCTATATGGTTTATGCATCTTCCAAGACGGACTGCAGTTCGTTGTTCTTAAAAATCAGCGTGAAGGTGTTGAGCGCAGCTGTTTTGCCATCTTGAATTTCCAGCTCGAGGCGATTGCCACATAGTTTGGCATATTTCAAATTCATTGCTTTGTCAGCCAGCCAGGCGCTCCCGGTGATTGCTTGATATTGTTGCCGGAGCGCTACGCGATAGCGTTGGTTGTTCAGGTCGTCCCATTCCCAGACGCCAGCGACCTGAGCCGGTACTATCCATTTGTAAATGCTTATGCCTCTGAGGTTTCCGCCCCTTAATTCAAGCTGTTCGTCAGCTTTCCAGTCACCCATGCCGAAGGCGTGCGAAATAATGCGTGTGCCTGGGTGCAGTTCACTTAGAAGGCGGGGCCGCAACTGAACGTTGATAGACTCCAGGAGGTATAGAGTCACTACGGTAGCGGCGCTAAAGTCGACAGTGAAGATGTCTTCTTCAATAAAATCAACAAGATACTCAAGGCGATTGCGCCCGGCTTCGTCCATGGCGTCTGCGATTCGCAGCGGGTCAATTTCGACGCCAATGCCGTGGGTGCCGCGCTTTTTTGCGGCAGTGATTAAAATACGGCCATCGCCCGAGCCCAGATCATAAAGCACATCTTTTGGGCCAACTTCGCCCAAGTTCAGCATTGCTTCGATCACGTCCTCATCGGTGGGTACGAATGGCACATCCAGGAGCTTGCCTGGCTCTGTGGAATGACTATCAAGACCGTCAACCAAGTCTCTAAACAATGGGGATACCTACAAAATGGAATTTAGGGCCGAGCAACCGGATGATGAAGGAGCAAGAACGATGGACGAACGGTGTTTTTCGGATATCGTCATGGCAAGCAGCTTCATGATTAGCCTTAGTGTTTCATCATAGAGCAAGATACGAGTATGGTCTATATTCGGCTTAGGATGGAATGGAAGCAGCACGCCGTGCGAATTCCACCTATACAATTTGAACGCGCCAAATCACTGAATGCGCAGCAATTACAGTAGACCGGAATCAGCGGTCATTCTCGAACACTATTTACGGAGCAATATATGGTTTCGCTGCAAGAGCAGCTTTTGAAAGCGGGTTTGGTCGACCAAAAAAAAGCTAAACGGGCCAACCAGGATAAGAGCAAGCAGAAGAAAGTCGAGCGCCGAACCGGCACGCAAAGCATAGCTGAGGCAAAGTTGGCCGCGCTTGAAACACAACACAAGAATATCGAACGGACGCGCGAACTTAACGCCCAGCGTGTTGCCGCTGCCCAGCAAAAATCAATTACGGCGCAAATTGCCCAGATGGTGCAGCAGAGTCGCCAGAGCAAGGGCGCTGGCGACATTGCCTACAATTTTACCCATGGCAAGACAATAGAGCGCTTGTTTGTGTCGACCGAGGTTCAGGGGCATTTAGTAGCCGGGCGCCTCGTGATTATCCGTTTGGACGGCGTGACCGAACTGGTACCCAGAATCGTCGCAGACAAAATCGCCGAGCGTGATCCTTCGCTTGTTGTGCGGGTGAACAAGACTAGCACTGAAGTCGATGAAGACGATCCGTATGCCGCCTTTCCGATCCCGGACGACTTGATGTGGTAGTTGTGGATTTGCATGAGCAGTCTTAAAGCAAACAAAATACTGCTCTTGTATCAAAAAGAATGACCGAAAATAAAATACTGTAAAAAAAAACCCGCTGCAGAAAGCGGGCTTTTTTTTGAGCGTATACTTTTTTCACAGTCGGGGAGGATGGCCCGCTGTTCTCCAGTTGCACGTGGTTCCGGCTGTTTCCAGAGTAGCTTTCGCCTGCTTAGCAGGGTAACGTGAAGGAGCAAGTCATCATGAAAAAATGCAAAACATCGCTGATTGCCACTGGGGTGGGAGCTGCCCTGGCTATGGCACTATCTGCATCGGCTGTTGCTGATAACGTCAGTACCGACGCAGTACACAAAAGTGCCGTCGCAAATGACAATTCGGCTGCAAGCTATGCCAGAAATGTCGGCAATGCGGACAATTCACAGCGCACCTCGTCAGCACTTAGTATTGGCGATATATCAGTTGGCGTCGCCACCGCAAGCACCAACCTAAACGGTACTGTATCTAATAATACATCTCAAGGTATAAGTGGCAACGCCGGCGGCTTGGCTAACGCTGCAGGCGATGGTGGCGCAGGGGGCAGCAGCGGATACGCGTCCACTTCCTCGGTCCGGAGCGGCCAGGCAACCGGTGGCGCAGGTGGCACAGGCGGTAGTGCTGTGGGTCTGGGGCTGGGGGTCAGCGCCGCATCCAACGGTGGTAGCGGTGCGCAATCAGGCGGTAGCCCTGCAACGTCCAATGGCCTGGGACTAGGCCTGGGTCTTAGTGGCGCTGGCGGCGCCATCAACGGCAATCGCAACGGCGACGCAGGCGATTCTGGCAACGCACGTGGGGCTGGTGGCGGTTTCAGCGCCGCACTAGGTGGTGACAACGCGGCACGAGCCAGCAGCGGCTCGACTGCCGGTGATTCCTCCGGCAATGGCGGCAGCAATAGGGCTGGCGCCGGTGGCTTCGGCGGTGGTGCAGCTTCAGGCGCAGCTTTGGCCTTGGCTACTACCGGCAATGGTGCAATGGGTGGCGCCGGTGGCTCGTCGTATGGTGGTTCCGCAGGCAGCTTCGCTGTTTCCAACTCCATTTCGCAGAACTCCTTTGCCAGCGCTGCAGGCATCATGAACGTGAGTCAGAACACGGGCGAGAACTCGTTGGCTCAGCAGGGCGTGACGGTTCAGGCAAACCTCAACTTCAACCGGTAATCAGTGAGCGTGTAGTCGCTCTTACCCGGGATGCGGCGTGGAACCGCCGTATTTCCGGGCTTCCCAAGGCGTTCAGTACGTCAGGAGACCAATATGAACGGGAGGCAATTACTTGCTCTAATGATTCTGGGGGCTGCACCAGTGTTTGTCTTCGCTGCGCCACCTGAGGCTATGCAGCCTCAGGCCCCCCTCTTCGGGGCGCCAGTGTCGGAATCGACGCTTTCTCAATATCGCGGTGCCCGCGATATTACTTTCAATCTGCAAAATACCGAAGGGCAGCTCTACAACAATCAAGCGATAAACACCGTATCCGGTAGCAACCAGGTGGCCGATCAGGCATTTTCTGGATTGAACGGATTTTCAACTGTTATTCAGAACTCGGGAAACAACGTTGTTATCCAGAGCTCTGCAATCATCAATGTGAAGCTGCAATAAGAGGCCCGTCATCATGAGAGCATACCCACTGCTAGCCAGCATCCTGCTAACCCTTCTCGCCGGTACGGCACAGGCAGGCAGCGTGCTGGTGCCAGCAATGGGTGGCATTAACGTAACTCACATCGAAAGCATACGAGAACGAGGATTCAGTAGAACCATACGTCAGCAATATGACTTCAGCTGTGGATCCGCTGCGGTGGCCACGCTGCTCACATATCAATACCAAGCCCCGGTCGGCGAGCAGGATGCATTCATGAGCATGTGGGATCAGGGCGATCAAGAGAAAATCCGCCATGACGGTTTTTCACTTCTGGATATAAAACGCTATCTGGATGCGCAAGGATACGAATCGAACGGATATGAGGTCTCGCTCGAGAAATTGATAGAGAATTCAATTCCAGCAATCATGCTGATTAGCGACCATGGGTACAACCACTTCGTCGTGGTCAAAGGTGTCAGCAAAGATCGTGTGCTGCTGGGAGACCCTTCCGTTGGAGCTCGGATCATGTCTCGCGATCGTTTCAAGAAAATGCTTGTGACGCCGATTGTTTTTGTCATAACCAGCCACCGCAAACAGGCGTTATTCAATGGGCGCGCTGACTGGAAAACAGAACCCCTGGCACCGATAGGGACAGCGTTGTCGGCTGCAAGGCTGGCACAGGAAACTGTCTTCTCCGGTCTCAAACCTGGCGCGTTCTAAGAGAGCTAATGGAAGGAGACGGATTATGTTCACATCTTTGCATAGCGGTGCGGCGCTGGCCCTGGCAGTCGGTACGCTGATGTTTCAGGCGCCAGCGCTTGCCAAGACCTTTAATGGTGTAAATCCGGTAAGCGACCAGACATTGGATCATATTCGTGGCGGGTTTTCGATGGGGTATGACCTTGGTCAGATGAAGCTGGCACTGGACATTACCCAGGTCAACCAGATCAATGGGGTCATTGAGCCAGCGCAGCAACTGACTGGCGCTTCCGGCGGGACATTGAATGTCATTCAGTATGGATTGAACAATGCGGTAAGCCTATCTGCCCTGAACGGTATCCCAAGCGGATCCATGGGTACCGTCATTCAAAACAGCATGAGCAGCCAGGTCATCAATACCATCAGCACACTGAACATCACCATTACGAGCCAAGCATTCGCACAGGCCATGAACATGCAGTCGTCGATGCAAAATGCGATGTTGCAATTTCTACACTAAGCGTGCACATGCACATGTATTTCAGTGGATTTTTCAGCTCAGAGCTATAGAATAAAACTACTGCGAGATATCGCCAAACCGATAGGGAGCATCAATGAACGTAAAACAAACACTGCCCCACGCAACGTTTTTGGCGTTTCTTGCGACGGCATCGCCCACATATGCGCAGGACGAAGCCTCCACTATCCAGCGACTCGAGCAACAGCTCAATGATCAGCAAAAGATGCTGGAACAAACACGGCGTAGCCTTGAACGCCTGAAGATCCGCATGCAGGCGCCAGGCGGCTCGGGACAAGGGCCCG
This sequence comes from Alcaligenaceae bacterium, assembly GCA_013416445.1. Taxonomy (GTDB): domain Bacteria; phylum Pseudomonadota; class Gammaproteobacteria; order Burkholderiales; family Burkholderiaceae_B; genus Pollutimonas. The sequence continues at coordinate 7,615 of JACCER010000004.1, read as the reverse complement.
CTTTCAAAGGAAACAATGCCGGACAGAACACCGTCCAGGCCGGCTACAAGGAAGTAGCCCAGGAGTCCGTAGGGCAAGCGCCACCCAATCCCCAACAAAGCGAAGCAGCGAAAGTTGCTCCTATCCTGGAACAACCCGGGATATTGACGCCGCGTGGTCGCTTCTCCGTAGAACCATCGTTGCAGTACAACTATTCATCGAATAGCCAGGTCAACCTCGTCGGCTTCAGCGTCTTGCCGGCCATCCTGGTCGGCCTGATAGACGTGCGCCAGGTTGATACTTCCTCTGTGACGGCCGCAGCTACAGTTCGCTACGGTCTCACAAACCGGTTGGAACTGAACGCCAAGATTCCGTATGTATACACCCACCAGAGCACCATCATGCGTCCGCTGACCGAAGGCGCGACCAATGATAGGGCGTTCACCAATTCAGGTAGTGGGATCGGAGACATCCAGTTGGGCGCACGCTACCAGTTCAACGATGGCGGGCCAGACACCCCTTACTTGATTGGTTCTTTGACGGCGTCCCTGCCAACCGGGAAAGGTCCCTTCGACATATCCTATGCTGCCAATAGCACTACGCCCGGAGGGCTGCCAATGCCGGAAAGGCAACCCACGGGTAGCGGCTTCTATGCATACGATGCCGGCTTGCTGGCGATCTATCCGTCCGACCCGGTTGTATTCTTCGGCGGCCTGAACTACACCTGGCGTCCATCCAAGAACGTCAATAAGACCATCGGCGCCCTGAAAATCGGCAAGGTGGACCCAGGCGATTCGATCAAGCTCAACTTTGGCATGGGGATGTCACTGAACGAAAAATCGTCATTGAGCCTGGGCTATCAACACACCTACGTCATGCCAACGAAATTTGACGGCAGTTCGGCGGCGAACTCCCAGTCCGTCCAGGTTGGCCAGCTATTGGTCGGGTACGGATACCAGTTCACTCCCAGCACCAATCTCAACCTTACCTTAGGCGTCGGCACGACGAAATACGCACCTGGCGCCGAGCTGATGCTACGGATGCCTATTACGTTCTAAGCTGAAAATTAGCCTGTAAGTGGCGCCGCCCAAGACGCCCGAAATTCAGTGATCTAGTGGTACGATTTGGCATAGGCAGTCCCGTTTGGTTGTTTGGTGTCCAATACCAGTCACCATCAGCCATAGGCACGGGGCTGCCTACCCGTTTCTACAGCAATAATGAAATGTTCGGGCTTGCCATTAACGTTATACCGGCACTCCTAGCCATCTTTAATGTTTTCTCTCATTAAGCAGAGAATTTTACTTATCTTTGGGAATGTCGCAATGCGTTATGTTTTAACGTTTGTAGTTCTTGCTTTGGGTTTGGCTGGCCCGGTGTATGCCAAATGGCCCACTACGAGCTGGACGGTACTTGAAGCGCCTAAGGATGATCTGATAGGCAAGGTTTTTAATAACGCAAAGCAACCTGAAGGCGAGCGTAAGCTTTTTGCACAAAAATACCAAGAAGACCTGGAGCATGCCAGCGTCTGGTTTCAGTCCTTGTTTTTTAAGGCGCCCCGTCAGTTAAACGAAGAGGATCGCTTTGAATTTAAGGGCAACGAACGTTATTTAGCTTATCTAAAAAAGGATACATCTGATATAGGCTCATTCCAGAACGACAAGGGCGTCATGACGCTGTCCACGCACCCTGGCTTTCTGAAGCCAAAAGACTCGTTAGAAGAGCTCTTTACAGCTGCAGCCGTGCACGAGCTATTTCATGGTATTCAGAGGGCGAACCCGGGCTATCTCAAATATTCCTCTAGCAAGCCACCCGGGCCCAAAGAATGTGAAGTCGATAAGGACGGCAATCATGTGCGCGGTAACCAATGGTTGACGGAAGGCACAGCCGCAGCCGTGCAGATCCAACACCTAGAGCGTAAGCACGGGTATGTCTATGACCATGCGTTTAATGGGTCACCACGGGCCACTTGGGTGCGTTATTTTGATCAGCCGTTGGATTGGGGTAACTTACCGCCTGAATATCGCTCACCCAGCCCGGGGGTCGACCAGCTATCGTGGAAATGCACCTACGGAACCTGGTATTTTTGGTATGCCGTTGGCAATATGCTGGGTAGCAAGGATCCTCAAGACTGGCGTCGTACGGCTTATTTACGATACATCTTTGGGCAAGCAGGCCTTTGGGAGGGAACCGGCTTGGCCACGCCATCGCTGTAGCCTGCCGCTCAACAAATTACAGGCCGGCACTTTTCTCTCAGGATTACCCCAGAATCGATGGATGATAAGTTGTCTGAGCTTCGTGATGCCGTCGCGACAATAGACTATCCTCAAATCGATCCAGACAATATTACGGGAGCGGATATTCAGGGCTTGGCACAGCAACTGCAGTCACTTACCAAGGGCCCGTTGGGCGATTTTGATGAGCCTGATTCAGGCTGGATATCGTGCAGCCCCAACAACAAAGGCTGCAAAGTGGGGGAGCTGACTCTAGAGCACGCGGCGCACAATCACGTGTCGGGTACCTTCAAGCTTCAGGTGGTTCGTAGAAACCGTAGCGATGAAAGACTGGAATATGAAGACGTAGCTGGTTTCATTAACATTACCTCGGCGCAGACACAAAGCGATAACAGCATGCTGGATTTCATGAGTCGTGGGCAACAGCAGGGCGGCGACCCCTTTTATTTGCCTGGGATCGAAAAGCTCTTGCAGGGCGGGTCCATGTTCGGAGAATAGGGTAGTGATGGCAGCACGTGTTGCTTGATTGGTTTTCCGCTTAAGCGTCATTGCCCAGCAGAAAGCAAAAAAACCCCAAACGTCGATGGTTGGTGGGGGTAATGCCTGGTGGTGGAGTAGAGGACTGACGTTGTAATGGTTTTCAGAACAGGATGGGCAGGAGGGGCTAAAAGGGTGTGAGTTTGGGCTTTTGGCCGTCCCTTAGGGAATGTCAGGTTTTTTGTGATGCTTATGCAACGAGTTCCACCCGACCCGTTTCGAGATCGTAGAGGCCGCCGACGATCTCGATCTTGCCGCCTTGAACGGCGTTGCTCAGTATTGGTGTAGCCTCTTGCAAGCGCTGTACATTTTGCTTGATGTTTTCAATGGTCGACGCCTGGATCAGTGTGCCGGTATGGGGCTTGGCAGCGACAGCACGTACAGCTGGCATCAGCGCCGTGACTATGGTTTGTATATGGCCGGGAAATTCGGCCTGTTTTTCGAGTGCGTTGACAGTTGCGCTTACCGCGCCGCAACGCGTATGTCCCAACACCGCAATAAGCGGCGAATGCAGGACTGCAACGCCATACTCCAGGCTTGCCAGGATATCGTTGGTGACGTAGTTGCCTGCTACGCGTGTCACAAACAAGTCACCTCTTTCTTCGTCGAAACATAATTCGGGGCTAACGCGCGAATCGGCGCAGCTCAAGATACATGCGTAGGGATTTTGTCCATTGGCCAATGCCGCACGTGTCGAGACAAAGCTACGGTTCTGGGTGTTACCTGAAGTGTATCGCTCGTTTCCTTCCATCAAGCGCTTAATCGCCTGATCAGGTGAAAGTGCGTTAGCCAATTTTGGAAGTGGCTGTGCTTGAGCAGCCCGAACCGCCGCAGACATGCCGAGCAAAGAAATGGCCCCCATCATGCCCATGGCAACTCGCCTGGAAGGCGACGCAGGCAAATTGCTTAATACGGCACTGTTTGCGCATAGCTTGCACATTATTGATCTCCCTTTTTTACGAAAACCATCGCTTTGAATTCAATTGTTTTGAAGTCATCTTCATTGAGATGGCTTACCGTGAATTGCTGGTTTGGCAAAGTGGCAGGTGTCATGAATAACTCCTTGATCTGGCTCTCTTATATCAAACTACTAAATCTGCTGGAGTACAAGAGTTTTCACAAATATGGATGAACGCTTTGGGTCTGCAAAAAAGCAATATGCCTGACAAAGGCCTATCGCCTTTTGTGCGGCGTAATATATATAGCCTAGCCGTATGAAAGTTTGATGGTTTGGCCGATACGGAAATCGCCTATGCATTGCCGATGTTCAACTGCGTGCGGTGCATAAATCGCTTTAGTCCTGACACCTGGGGCCGGTAACTTATACGCCAGTGGCAAGCTTTGCCATGACAATAATGATGGCCACCTGCATTACGCCCTGGCTTGCTACGACGTAGTAAAAGCGGCTCATCATCTGTCCGATTTTCTGGCCGTCGGGCTGCGGCTTTTGTAACTCTAAGCAGACCCGCACGCTCGTGGGCAGAAGATAGCCAAGCCCCTGGATAACCATCAGTGTGATAAGGAGCAGGGCGGCGGCGATCCAGCCGAACTCGGGCCATGGCAGTTGCATGAAGCCGAGCTGAACGGCAAGGAACCAGCCCGCAGTGCCAGTAAGGACTGACAGTGTAGGGAGAAGAAAGAGTGTCACAGGCGTCAGCCGGATTATGATCTCTTTGCGGACCGACATTGAAACGCTGCGCAGGATTGGGCCGATGACAAAGCCCATGAACAAATCAATACCCGTCCACAGTACGCCGCTCATGACGTGAACCCAGTCAAGAAACCAGACATTACCGTAGATGATCGCGGCGACCATCACCAGAAGGGCTGCTGCGACGTACCATAAGTAATTCCACCGGATCAGGCCCAATTTCCCGTCAGGAACCTCACTGATTGACTCTGTCATAAGACCTCCAGCATGCTGTCGTCGTCAGTGGGATTCGCACTAGCAAACCAAGAACTGATGAGGCAATGGATTTGAGAATTTCGGCGAACCCGCTACATGTACGCACATCGACCCTGGGCTTGCCTGTAACCTGAGCTTGCTTCTCTCAAGGCTTTCTCTTTTTTAAGGTTAGCTCTGAAATCACCTGCCGTGTCAAGGTAATAGTGAATTAACTTTAAGAGATACCGCCAAAATTGGATGTTGGACTTGGCTCGGGTGACGAAAAAGGCGCTGGCCTGAACAAGAACTTCAGTGTCATGCCCGCGAAAGCAGGTACCTATTAAAAACAATGAGTTGGCTGCATAAAAAAGCGGATATCTTGTTTGACAAATACCGTCAGCAAGCGCACGATAAATCGTTGCGATGCTCTTCGCCAGGCTATTAGATCCTCCCATGTTAAACGACACACTTAAACGACAACATGGGTAATGACCGACCGTATTGAACCGACCGTTTTTGCGACTTATAACAAGTTGGGCACGTTGACGCTGCCCTTGATCGCGTCAATCGGTAGAAGAAAGGTGACGATATGAAGCAGACAAAGGACGAATGCATGGACATCCGGGTTAAGACTTCATGCGATAGCAATGGTTTGGTCATTGAAAATGCTGCTCAGAGCTTGACGGGCGAGGTGAGCGAGGCGCTGGCGGCTCGTAGGCAAGCCCATCTCGAGATGCTGTCTATCGCGGATGAAACTGAGCTCACACCAGATATGCGTCGGGAATCCGCCGAGCTGCGACGGCAACTCTTTACTACGCTGGGGCAGCCAGGCCGCAATTTCGAAGGGCTGGACGTCGAATTGCGCGACGCGGCTCTCAAGCGGAGCCAGCAAGTCGCGGAGATTCTTAAGAATCGTATTGTAAAGCGCGAGCGGATATTGGCTGGGCTCAAATGGAGTGACCTTATCACTGTGCGGCCGGTCGACCACTCATTCTGGTGGGCTCGGACGCAAAACCATGTCGCTCCAGATATGCGAGCGGATTTCCGCGACGACGGCCTTCATTTCTGGGGTGGCCCAAAAGTCAACAATTACGACGGCGAAATGCACACAAGCTTCGGTGCGGTAGCCTCTTTTGCGCTACAACCGGAACGATTTCCCACATCAGCAAGCGGTCAATTTCTTTCCAGCCCACATGTGGAGTTGTTCGGCGGTATTGTCGCCTATGCGCCTGATTGGGATCTAATCCAGGGCAATGGCATCGCGTCGTGCGACCTGTTCCTCAGGCAGACAATCTTTCAGTGGGGATTCGGGCCTTCCGGCCCTGTGCCCGTAACTATCGCGGAAGCAAAGGGGAACGATGCGTGGCACATCTATCTTAAGAATACTGGGTACTCACGGCATTTGGAGATGCCTGGTTTTAAGTTGATTCCTGCTGTAACGTACAACCAAAGCCAGGTCACTCCGAACGAACTCTGGGCGGAGATCGAGGTTCGCCTGGATGTCTACCTCAACTGTACCGGCGCCCTCGTTTGGTGCGACCCGGAAGTATTGCTCCGAACCCTCCAGTGGGCACCCATGCCATTGCCGTGAAGCCTTGAAGAGTAGAGGTGTCCGCGGATGCTGGGAACCAAGCACAGCCGGACACCAATTATAAGTTTATGCAGCCTTGAGCGCGGTGGCGACGGAATCTTGCAGCGGTGTGGTGGACCGGCCGATAAGCTTAGACAGCACTCGGCTGTCATCGAACAGGGTGCCTCTGAAGGCTTCGATGTTAAGTGCTGGCAATGCTTCAGGCCAGGGTGCGGGAACGCTTGCCGCGACGAGGGCTGCCGATGAGCGCTTTGCGTGCAGCATACTGGTGTAGACCGCGCGTTTGACGCTGACTTTTTGGCGGTTTCGGTAACGTTACGATGCTACGCTGCGCGTTGGCCAGCACCGGCGTTCCGGGCAAAAAAATCCCAACCGAAATCGGTTAGGACTTGAATACTGGTGGTGGAGTAGGGGGTTGAAGCTGAAATGATTCTCAGAGCAGGATAGGCAGGATAGGCAGGAAAGGCGCAGAAGGGCGTGGATTGGGGGCTTTAGCCGTCCCCTCCTAGGATGCAGGTTTATTCTGATGCTTATGCAACGAGTTCCACCCGACCCGTTTCGAGATCGTAGAGGCCGCCGACGATCTCGATCTTGCCGCCTTGAACGGCGTTGCTCAGTATTGGTGTAGCCTCTTGCAAGCGCTGTACATTTTGCTTGATGTTTTCAATGGTCGACGCCTGGATCAGTGTGCCGGTATGGGGCTTGGCAGCGGCAGCACGTACAGCTGGCATCAGCGCCGTGACTATGGTTTGTATATGGCCGGGAAATTCGGCCTGTTTTTCGAGTGCGTTGACAGTTGCGCTTACCGCGCCGCAACTTCCATATTGCTGTGACCATCTCTGGCACTCAGGCGTGGCCATCGGGATTCGGATTCGTAGCACGCGGGCTTGTGCCATATGCCGAGGCAGTGCTCGTTACCCACGCATGGGACGAGGTCCGCCGCTTGATGTCAAACTATGTCGGCATCGAGTAGCACATATTCGGCGCGTTTTTAAACGTATGCTTTCCCGTTCCATTTGAAAATGTAATGGCTGTCGTCACAGCGCAGGTCGTGCATACCTTTATGGATTGCCGGCAAGACCATCAATTTTCCATAGAAATTCGCGATATAGATGGGTGCATCCGTATAGCCTTTTGATGTGGCAAGGATTGCATAGCCCGAACAGCCGGCAGACCCGCAGTACCCGAAGCCGTAATCACTTAGGTAAGCCAGCAGATCGGGTCGGCCATCACCGTTGATATCCGCATGGCCCACTGAAAAATCGTGGACTTGCCTCGGTTTCACGTACAGCAGCTCATGCTGCTTTAAGCACTGCCTCCATTTGCACCGGCGTACGATACCCGATAGCTGAGTGCAGGCGTACTCGATTATAGAAGCCCTCAATCCAATTG
>JACCER010000049.1 GCA_013416445.1 Alcaligenaceae bacterium | reverse complement strand
TCCAGTCGTTGCTTGGGATGTAAGGCGTGGTCTCTCAGATAGCGATCAGCAAGTTGCCCGCCAGTAACGGATCGTGTGTAGCGGATAAATGGTTCGTTTTGTAGTAACTCGTGTGCATCGCTGTGGCGTTGATCAGGCCTACCAATAATGACCATCTGCTCTTCAAATACAGTACGCCATTCACAGTGTTTATTTAGTGCAAAAGGTGGTTGGACGGCGATGGCGGCGTCTAGCGAACCATTGGCAATTTGTTCACAAAGATCAGCGGAAGTACCTGGTAAGACAAGGACGTTAAGTTCAGGATATTCAGCGTAAAGCCTTGTTAGCACCGGAGGCAGTAGGCTAGTCGTTGCTGACATAAATATACCTAAGCGCAGCTCTCCCGGTTATCCTGGCCTGGTTCCTTAAGCAAAATAAAGTGTTCAATCAGTCGTATCATCAGGGCTTTCTGGTCGGGCAGGCTTTCGGCGACCAATAGTGCCAGTGCTACAAGTGTATTGTCGTTGATTAACTGCTCTACCGACCTGGCAAGCAAATGCTGGTTACGCCGTAAATACCAAAGAAACAAGAAAGACCCGCAACGCTTGTTGCCATCGGCCAGGGCATGGTTCTTCACCAGGAAATACAGCAGATGTGCTGCGCGGCTGGCTACGTTAGGGTAAAACAACTCGTCGCCGAATCCTTGTTCAATTGTCGCTAGCGCGGACGCCAAGCCGCCACCGCGCACCAGTTCAAATAGTTCGGTCGCTTCGCCTTCGGTGGACACTAGGCCCTGATTGGTCAGTGTCCGGCTAAGTAAATTCACAGCTTGTTCAAACTCGATGCCACGCTCGGCCAAACGACGCTGATTCAGGCTGTAGCCCTGTACCAAGTGATCCTTTAACACGCCGGTGGCCCACTGACGAAACTGCACGCCACGTTGCGACTTCACCCGGTAGCCGACTGAGATGATGACATCAAGCGAATACAAAGTGACAGGTTTGTCTGACTTAGTAATATGCACTTTTTGCATATTGCTTTTCTGGGCAAGCTCTTCCTCCTTGAAGACATTCTTGACATGACGCGAAATAACAGACTGGTTACGCCCAAACAGTTCACACATTTGTGCTTGATCCAGCCAGACCGTATCCTGTTCCAGCGCCACTTCAAGCTGAGCTTTGCCGTCTTGGCTGGTAAATATTTGAATCTGCTGGTCGGTCATGGGCCGCCGGCCAGATAGGTCGAAACCACGCCAGAGGATGTGCGAGGTGCGGCATGAACAAAACCCAAAAAATAGACTTGATTGCTCCTGGCAACCGACCGCTTCATGAGAAGCTAGCCAAGATTTTGGAAACTATCGGCTGGTCATGGAGGCTTGATCCCCAGTGGGAAAATCTGGAAACCATAATGCCGGTGATCCTCAATATGTTTCGGGATGAACTACTCGCGGTAGTCGAACAGCCAGTCCCGGCAATGGCTGATAAGGTGGATGCTGCTCAATGGCGGTTCGGTGCCGAACATAATTTCCCAATGTGCTGGAAACAAATTAGCCCCACCGAAG
>JACCER010000048.1 GCA_013416445.1 Alcaligenaceae bacterium | reverse complement strand
CGACTACGACTTTTGATTTATTTGAACGGTACTTGAACACACTAACCTACAAGGTTATAGGATCAAGCCGCACGGGCAATTAGTACTGGTTAGCTGCAGGCATTACTGCCCTTCCACACCCAGCCTATCAACGTCCTGGTCTCGAACGACCCTTCAGGGGGGTCTAGCCCCCGGGATACCTTATCTTCAGACGAGTTTCCCGCTTAGATGCCTTCAGCGGTTATCTCTTCCGTACATAGCTACTCGGCAATGCCATTGGCATGACAACCGATACACCAGCGGTACGTCCACTCCGGTCCTCTCGTACTAGGAGCAGGCTCCGTCAAGTATCCAACGCCCACGGCAGATAGGGACCAAACTGTCTCACGACGTTTTAAACCCAGCTCACGTACCTCTTTAAATGGCGAACAGCCATACCCTTGGGACCGGCTACAGCCCCAGGATGAGATGAGCCGACATCGAGGTGCCAAACACCGCCGTCGATATGAACTCTTGGGCGGTATCAGCCTGTTATCCCCAGAGTACCTTTTATCCGTTGAGCGATGGCCCTTCCATTCAGAACCACCGGATCACTATGTCCTGCTTTCGCACCTGTTCGACGTGTCAGTCTCACAGTCAAGCACGCTTATGCCATTGCACTATCAGCACGATTTCCGACCGTACCTAGCGTACCTTCGAACTCCTCCGTTACACTTTAGGAGGAGACCGCCCCAGTCAAACTGCCCACCATGCACTGTCCCCAACCCGGATAACGGGCCAAGGTTAGAACCGCAAACAAACCAGGGTGGTATTTCAAGGTTGGCTCCGGCGAGTCTAGCGACCCGCTTTCAACGCCTCCCACCTATCCTACACAGGCCGGTTCACAGTTCAATGCAAAGCTACAGTAAAGGTTCATGGGGTCTTTCCGTCTAGCCGCGGGTAGATTGCATCATCACAACCACTTCAACTTCGCTGAGTCTCAGGAGGAGACAGTGTGGCCATCGTTACGCCATTCGTGCAGGTCGGAACTTACCCGACAAGGAATTTCGCTACCTTAGGACCGTTATAGTTACGGCCGCCGTTTACCGGGGCTTCGATCAAGAGCTTGCACCCCATCACTTAACCTTCCGGCACCGGGCAGGCGTCACACCCTATACGTCGACTTTCGTCTTGGCAGAGTGCTGTGTTTTTAATAAACAGTCGCAGCCACCGATTCTCTGCGACCCCTTCATGCTCGGCGCGCAAGCGCTTCACACTACCGGGGTATACCTTCTCCCGAAGTTACGGTATTAATTTGCCGAGTTCCTTCTCCTGAGTTCTCTCAAGCGCCTTGGAATATTCATCCCGTCCACCTGTGTCGGTTTGCGGTACGGTCTCGTAGAACTGAAGCTTAGAGGCTTTTCTTGGAACAACTTTCAATCAGTTTAGGGCCTAAACCCTATCCAGCCACACCCTTGAATTACGCGCCCGGATTTGCCTAAGCGCCTTCTACAGTGCAGCAACGGGGACATCCAACACCCCGATGACCTGCCGTCATCCGTCCCCCCATCGCATTCTACGACGGTGCTGGAATATTAACCAGCTTCCCATCAGCTACGCATCTCTGCCTCGCCTTAGGGGCCGACTCACCCTGCGCCGATGAACGTTGCGCAGGAAACCTTGGACTTACGGCGAGGGGGCTTTTCACCCCCTTTATCGCTACTCATGTCAGCATTCGCACTTCTGATACCTCCAGCAGACTTCACAATCTGCCTTCACAGGCTTACAGAACGCTCTCCTACCACAGGCATCCCGAAGGATACCTATCCGCAGCTTCGGTCTATGGCTTAGCCCCGTTACATCTTCCGCGCAGGACGACTCGATCAGTGAGCTATTACGCTTTCTTTAAAGGGTGGCTGCTTCTAAGCCAACCTCCTGACTGTCAATGCCTTCCCACTTCGTTTCCCACTTAGCCATAGTTAGGGACCTTAGCTGGCGGTCTGGGTTGTTTCCCTCTTGAGTCCGGACGTTAGCACCCGGTGCTCTGTCTCCCACGCTGCTACTTGCCGGTATTCGGAGTTTGCCATAGGTTGGTAAGTCATCATGACCCCCTAGCTATAACAGTGCTCTACCCCCGGCAGTAATACGTGAGGCACTACCTAAATAGTTTTCGGAGAGAACCAGCTATTTCCAAGCTTGTTTAGCCTTTCACCCCTATCCACAGTTCATCCCCTAATTTTTCAACATTAGTGGGTTCGGTCCTCCAGCACGTGTTACCGTGCCTTCAACCTGACCATGGATAGATCGCTTGGTTTCGGGTCTACACCCAGCGACTAAATCGCCCTATTCGGACTCGCTTTCGCTGCGCCTTCCCTATTCGGTTAAGCTTGCCACTGAATGTAAGTCGCTGACCCATTATACAAAAGGTACGCAGTCACAGGGACGAATCCCCGCTCCTACTGTTTGTATGCACACGGTTTCAGGATCTATTTCACTCCCCTTCCGGGGTTCTTTTCGCCTTTCCCTCACGGTACTGGTTCACTATCGGTCGATCACGAGTATTTAGCCTTGGAGGATGGTCCCCCCATCTTCAGACAGGATTTCACGTGTCCCGCCCTACTTGTCTGACGCCTAGTACCACTAAAACGATTTCGCCTACAGGGCTATCACCTGCTACGGCGGGGCTTTCCATCCCCTTCGACTATCGTAAAAGCTAACACGTCAAGGCTCTTCCGATTTCGCTCGCCGCTACTATCGGAATCTCGGTTGATTTCTTTTCCTCGAGCTACTGAGATGTTTCAGTTCACCCGGTTCGCCACCACACCCCTATGTATTCAGAGTGGGTTACACCATTGCTGGTGTGGGTTGCCCCATTCGGACATCTACGGATCAAAGCTTGTTTGCCAGCTCCCCGTAGCTTTACGCAGGCTACCACGTCCTTCATCGCCTGTGATCGCCAAGGCATCCACCATGTGCACTTAGTCGCTTGATCCTATAACGTTATAGGTTATAGAAAACACTTGAGTTTGTGCGTGTTTGTGCCGTTCATCACATTGTCAAAGGCGGTCAATACATCGAAACGTATTGGCCCTACTTTTTGAGAACATTTGAACTAAATTTAATAATGCAATCACAACCCGTACTTATCGTTAGCACAAACCCCCAACCCGCGAAACGCGAATCAGTGGCTTGCACACCATAAATACACTTTGTTGTGCTTCTTCCAGATTGTTAAAGAACGAATAAAACCATTAAGCCCTTAAGCCTAACGAAGAAAACCCTGACCACAAGGACCAACCGCCCTTGCGGCAAAGATGCTCTTCGTTCATCGCTTACAGCCGATAAACCCCAGCTCGTCTTTCTAACGCCTAAAACCATAACAGTGGTGGAGGATGACGGGATCGAACCGACGACCCCCTGCTTGCAAAGCAGGTGCTCTCCCAGCTGAGCTAATCCCCCCGGGCTTTTCATTACAAAAACCAAAGTGGTGGGTCAAGTTGGAATCGAACCAACGACCCCCGCCTTATCAAGACGGTGCTCTAACCGACTGAGCTACTGACCCAACCGTGTGGGCCCAAGAC
>JACCER010000047.1 GCA_013416445.1 Alcaligenaceae bacterium | reverse complement strand
CATCGTTGGGTTCTATAACTGTACCCGCTTGCACTCCACCTTGGGATACACCGCACCTGTTCAATACGAGTTACATGCCGAAACAAACAACTTAACGTAGTGTCTGATTTTACTTGACCACCACAGCCCACCTCGTGCTCCATACCAATATGGTAGGCGGCGTCGATGGTCATCGCCCGCAATGCGTCATCGATGGATACCCGCTGATGCGCCCCCAGCACCTCGCCAGTCGCGGTAAGGCGCGTGACGGCGGTCTGGATGGATAGCAGCGGATCTGGCTCGGTCATTGGCGCATCGCTGTGGTATGAAATGCGCATACCCGCTCGGCTAGCTGAGCCGATGGGCATATAGTTGCCCGCCCGCTCGGGGCCTAGTAAGGCATCGCGTATCGGATCGCCCCAATGGTAGACATGGGCTACGAAGAAGCTGCACACGACACCCATGGCATGGGCACGCGCGATCTGGTCATCGCGCATCGTACCGCAGTGCTCGAGCCGGAAGGGGCTGCCGGTATGGTTGTACTTCTTCAGGACTGTATCGTAGATGTCGAGCACGGCGTCGATTGTCTTGTCGCCTTGTGCATGGGTCGCAATCTGCCAGCCCTGGCTGGCGTGGCGGTCGATCAAATCATGCAACTGTTCAAATTCATAGTTCATGTGTCCGACATAGTCTTGGCTTAGCGACATACCCTTGAGGGTGACTTCCGAATTCAGATAGGGGCGGCTTAGCCAAGCCGTACCGACAAAGGGCGAGCCATCGGCCCACACTTTGACGCCGATCATTTGGACGTCGTCGCCGCCCCAGTCCAAGGTTTGAGCCGAGGGGCCGTCGAATGCCACACGTGCATATAGCCGCAGGCGGATTGGCATGCCTTCCTGCTCCAGTAGCTTCTTGTATGCGGGAATCGCGCCATCGTGCGGCCCGGCGTCGGCGACCGTGGTAATGCCATCTTTGGCGAATTTCCACAGACCTCCTGATAGCTCACGCAAGCCTCGCTCGCTGCCGAACTGCTCACATATATGTGCGAAACCCTTGAAGGCTGCAAGCTCAATCATCTTGCCAGTCAGCTGGCCTTGGCTGTCGCGCTCGTAGCGACCACCTGGCATGTCCTGGGTCAATGCGTCCAGGCCTAGCAGTGCCATCATCTTGCTGTTGATGAAAAGCGAATGGAAGTTGAAGGTATAGACGGCCAGTGGATTATCGGGCGCGTACGCATCCAGTTCGGCCAGCGTGGGCTCACGCATCCCTTCATGCCGAAGCGCATCCAGCCCGACGAAGGCCAGCACTTCACCGGGCGCCGCCTTGGCGACGCGGCGCTTGATGGTGGCAATCACGGCTTCGTAGGAAGGAATATGGGAGGCCCGGATATTGACCAACGGCTCGCCCCAGATGCGCCCATAGCCAAATGGGTGAGCATGCGCTTCGACAAAGCCGGGCAGCAGGGTTTGGCCATGCAGGTCGATCTGCGCGGTATCGGTGCCGACCAGCGCCTGCAGTTCTTCCTTGGTGCCCAGCGCCAGAATTCGACCATCGCGTACCGCCAAGGCCTGGGCCATAGGGCGATCAGGATCGATCGTCAGTATGGTGCCGCCGAAAAACAAGGTATCTGCTGGTGAACTCATGGTCAGTCTCGTAATGTTGAGGAGATTATTTGCTAGCGTGCTGTAATCATCCGGCAAGACGGGAGTTATGTCTAATGCATTATTGATGTGTTATTAATGCAATAAACGCAGGCATATTATTAAAAGAGTGCTACGGCATTTTTTGCATAAATGCATAGAGAACTATGCATTGGACATGCATCTGGCGTTGAAGGAAGATTAAGTTTCGGTTGACTCCTTTGGCAACAATCAGCCACCAGGACGAGCAATACCACCGTAGATTTAATAAGCCTGCCTTGTGACAGCCGTAATTGAAAGCGACGCTTGGCGAAAGAATCGACGCATTTTTTATTACTCCACTCACACGAATTTTGAGTTCCACATGAAAACAAAAGCAGCAGTCGCCTGGAAAGCCGGCGCGCCCCTCACGATAGAGGATGTCGAACTCTCCGGCCCCAGGGCTGGCGAGGTATTGGTCGAAATCAAGGCTACCGGCATTTGCCACACCGATTACTATACTCTGTCGGGTGCAGATCCAGAGGGCATTTTTCCCTCTATTCTCGGCCACGAGGGTGCAGGTATCGTGATCGATGTCGGCGCGGGTGTCACGTCCCTTAAAAAGGGTGATCACGTGATTCCACTCTATACACCCGAATGCCGCCAGTGCAAATCCTGCTTGTCGCGCAAGACCAATCTGTGCACGGCCATCCGCGCCACCCAGGGCAAAGGTCTTATGCCCGACGGCACCTCCCGCTTTACCGTGGGCGGCAAGCCGGTCCATCACTATATGGGCACATCCACATTCTCCAATCACATCGTGGTGCCGGAAATCGCCCTGGCCAAAATCCGTGAAGATGCGCCATTTGATAAGGTTTGTTATATCGGCTGTGGCGTTACCACCGGTATCGGCGCGGTGCTGTTCACGGCCAAGGTCGAGGCAGGTACCAATGTGGTGGTGTTCGGCCTTGGCGGTATCGGCCTGAACGTCATACAGGGCGCGAAAATGGTAGGCGCAAACAGGATTGTCGGCGTGGACCTGAACCCCGAGCGCGAAGCCATGGCTCGCCAGTTTGGCATGACAGACTTCGTCAATCCGAATGAGGTCGAGAATGTCGTCGACCATATTATTCAATTGACTGACGGTGGCGCGGACTACTCCTTCGAATGCATCGGTAACACCAAAGTGATGCGCCAGGCGTTGGAATGCTGCCATCGTGGCTGGGGCCAGGCCATTATCATCGGCGTGGCCGAGGCTGGCGCAGAGATCGCCACCCGTCCCTTCCAACTGGTGACGGGACGGGAATGGAAAGGCTCTGCATTCGGTGGCGCGCGCGGGCGCACAGATGTACCGAAGATCGTTGACTGGTATATGGATGGAAAGATCAATATCGACGATCTCATTACACATACCCTACCGCTCGAGCGCATCAATGAAGGCTTTGAGCTGATGAAGCGTGGAGAATCCATCCGCTCAGTCGTAATGTATTGATGGAGTACGGCCCTTACGGCGCGTCTTCGCGCTGTAAGGGCCGTCTGCCCATGAAATGGATTCAGCCGATGAAGGGTAAGCGTTCTGCGAACTCCATCTTGAACACTTGGTCTGCTTGTTAGAGGATACGTGTCCATCATTTTGATCGTGGGCACGTAGGCGCCAAGCATCCCAAGGGCGTCGCTGCCGGCGCCATTCGGTGGAAAAGCGAACAATAGGTCTTGAGGTATTCAGCGGCGCAAATAGTAAACGCCATTTTTATTGCGTACTAGGCCTGTAGGAAGTGCTGGCACAAGCAGAGCTCCGGATAAATCCAAATCCTGTTTCGATGTTTTGTGTAGTGCCATTGTGTAGAAATATTATGATAAAAGCCCTTGATTTTACAGGAAATTCAATAAAATCAAGGGCCTTCAGCATTACTGGCGGAGACAGAGTCCTTAGGAATTAGCTAAAACAAAAGGTTTCAAGGCACTCAACTATAGACAATATAAATATACCCCTATATGTACCCCGCCTTTTGTCAAGTTGGAAAAGTTCATCTTATCAGTAAACAGATAACCTCCTTCTCCTGATGATATGTTACGAGTTCAGAATCTGTTTGACCATTTTGAGCCGCTCGTCATCACAGACATCAATCCACATATTGCCATCTTCTTCATCGGACAGGAATACTCCCAATGTCCAAAGCACACGCTCAACATGCTCCGACAGGGCGAACATTTGCTCGACCGAAGAGGATTTGTTTGCTAACGACTGATTATGTTGATGCAAGTCTTGCTCAAAAAGGATCATCCAATCCCAAAGTCCGGATTCGACAAGGTGTTCGCAAGTGGGAGAAGCTTGCGACAATTGCCGATTTTCCACACCATGTGAGCGCTGTCCGCAATATCCAGCAAGCGTTAGCAGCAACATATCAAGGGCCGGAAGCCCATCTGCCATCAATGTATCCACATTCTTATGCGACATGAATTGCTGGCGAGCGGCCTCAAGCGCAGTCAATGCCACAGCGACGGCATGAGCAGACAGAGGCTCCCCATCATCCAAGTCGCATTCATGAGCCACTGAAGCAGCCTTAACGGAACCATGATAATGCGAAGCAAACCGCTGCATTAAATCCAAAGAAATACGCTGCCTCAACGTAAAAACACGTCCCTCAGCCATCGGGACGATGTCACCAAACCAATAATCGAGGTAGCTCACCTGTCCCAATAGGTGCTTGACAACCAATGTGGCCGACCGCTTCAGGCGCACTGTGGTGGTCAAGTAAATTCGGACACAACGATAGGTTTATTTGCTGCCATGTTCCGTTCGTAGACGGAGGGCGGCAGATTGCCCAGAATTGAATGTAGACGTTCGCTGTTGTAGAAGCCGACGATGT
>JACCER010000046.1 GCA_013416445.1 Alcaligenaceae bacterium | reverse complement strand
ATCCTTGACCATCCGGATCACTTCCCGCTTGAATTCAGCGTCAAACTGCCTGCGTTTTTTCATTCATATTTCCTCTTAAGGTGCATTATCCACCTAACGAGGTGTCTGTTTTAATTAGACCACTACAGGCAGCCTTGAAGTAGGAAAACGCGCCGACTTTGCGATTCTGGGCAGCGATCCGCGGCAGGTACCGCCTGAAACGCTTGCCGCCATCAAGGTCAACGGCACGTGGCTGGACGGGCGGCAAATATGGTGTACCCAGCCATGAGCACGCCTGCCCTGGACGCTTGCGCGCGTTCTGCCGTACCGGTCACCGTGCTGACGGGTTTCCTGGGCGCCGGCAAGACCACGCTGCTCAACCACATCCTCTCCAACGTCGAGGGCCGGCGCATGGCGGTGCTGGTCAACGACTTCGGCCAACTCAACATCGACGCCCGGCTGGTGGTATCGGTGGAGGATGACCGCATCGCGCTGTCCAATGGCTGCATCTGCTGCACGATCCGCGACGACCTGGTCACGGCCTTGCTCAAACTGCTGACCCACGACCCGGTGCCGGAGCATGTGGTGATTGAGGCCAGTGGCATATCAGAACCCCTGGGCATCGCCGAAACGCTATTCCAGCCCGAGCTGGAGCCTTTCGTGACGATTGATGCCATGATAGCCGTGTGTGATGCCGCGGCCTACCCGGAGCAAGACTTCGAGAATACCGAGATGGTATTGCGCCAAGCGTCTATAGCCGACCTGATCCTGCTCAACAAGGTTGATATCGCCATGCCATCCGATGTAGCGCAACTGCGGTCAGACCTGCGCTTGGCTGCGCCACATGCCCGGGTGCTGGAGACGGTGCAGGCGTGCTTGCCCATGAGTGTGCTCTTTGGTCCGAACAAGGTTACGGCGGCAGGCCGCGCACCGCAGCCAGTGACCAGCGTCGATGAGCACGTGCAAAGTCATCATCACAGTCACGATCATGAGCACAGCGAACGATTCGAAACCTGGAGCTGGACGGAAAGCAAGCCCTTGGCGCTGGCAGCCTTTAAACAATGGGTGCATCAACTGCCAAAAAATATTTACCGCGCCAAAGGCATTTTAAGATTGTCAGAGCACCCCGACTGCGAAGCGATATTCCAGCTGGTAGGAAAACGCTCATCCATTGAGCTGGGACGACCATGGAGTGGCGCTCCCGCCAGCGAACTAGTGTTGATCGGCCTCAAAGACGCCTTGGCGGCAGCTTCCCTGGAGGCTGAACTGCATGCGTGTGTGGCATCACCAGCCGTCAAGTTCTCACATTGACAATGAAGATCTGAAATACCCCCTCCCCTGAATGGAGTGCATATTCACACAATGAGCACAGACATTGAGTTAAAACGACTGAGACACTTCGTGCTCTTGGCCGAAGAGTGTAATTTCACCCGCGCGGCTGAGCGGGCGAGTCTGTCCCAGACTGCGTTCAGCCGTAGCATCCTGACTTTGGAGGAACGCCTCGCGGTTCGGATCTTCGACCGGGGGACGCGCTCGGTGCATCTCACCGCCGCTGGCCAACAGTTAGTCGTGAAGGCGCGTCAGTTGCTGGAGCAAGCACGCGACCTTGCCCGCGATGTGGAAGGCATTGCCAATGCAGAGAGTGGTGAGTTGTCGTTCGGCGCCAGCCTCATGGCTGTCGACGGAGTACTCAACGGCCTGCTGCCGGAGCTGATGCGTCTAAGCCCACGGCTGACGGTCAATGTCGAAGTAAACCATTGGCGGCAACTGCAACAGCGCCTCGAACAGGAACGCATTGAGTTCTTTGTCAGCTACCCAGGCTTTTTAACGGATAACAACGACTTCGCCGTCACGCCACTGCCAGCCATACCATCGTCGATCTTCTGCCGACCTGGCCACCCACTGCTAGTTGCCGGTACGCAACCGAGCCCGCAAGATCTGCCCAATTTTCGCTGGGCGGCCGTGCAGTTGCGCGACGCCGCCGCAAAGCGCATGCAAGCGCTCTTTGGCATGCCCGCTAACGCACCCTTGCCCTTGGCACTGACCAGCAATAATCTGTCGCTGCTTCGCGAGGCCACTCTAAGCAGTGATTTGCTTCTTTTTACATGGAGCTCCTGGCTGCAAGCCGATGTTACGAACGGCGTGATCGTCGACCTTGGCCAGCGACTGCGTCCGGCCTTACCCCCAAAAGCCATGGAGCTCGACTTTGCGATCGTTCAGTTGCAAGGCCGTACCGCGTCGCCTGCGGCACAGCGCATGATCGACCTGATTAAAGGTGCAGCCACTCAGAAAATCATAAATTGAATTTTATGTTTCACACCACCCTTTATCGCTTAATAGAAACAAAATTAATTTCATTAAAAACAGCATAAGAGCGAGATACTAATTTTTCGCGATGACCTGTGCCTTATAACTCGGAGACGAAAATGCTACACCTTAAACAAGCTTGGCAAATAGTATTCTTTGTGTTTCTCACTTTAGGTAGCTCAATCGCGTTCGCTCAGGACTGGCCCTCCAAGCCCGTCAGAATAGTCGTTCCGTTCAGTCCTGGCGGCTCAACGGATGCCGTTGGAAGATACCTTGCCAACAAGATGGAACTCGCCACGAAACAGTCGGTGGTAGTTGAAAACATTACAGGCGGCGGCTCGGTTGTAGGCATGAAGCAAGTGGTCGGAGGCCGTACCGACGGCAACAGCATCGTGTTGACAGGCTCAGGCTCGATCACTGTTATGAAACACACAAACTCCAGTCTGCCGCTTGATCCAGAAAATGACCTAACACCAGTCACCCTGATCAACACCTTGCCCCATTGGATCGTCGTCAAAGCAGATAGACCAGAAAAGACCTTTCAGGAATTTGTCGAATATATTCGCAAGAACCCCGGTACAGTTAGCATTAGTGTTAATAATGTTGGCGGCTCTGCACACTTGGCCCTTGCAAGCTGGGCAAAAGATAATAATCTCGACATTATCGTCGTTCCCTACCGGGGCTCTTCAGCGGCCATGATTGACCTGCTTGGCGGCTCAACGACTGCTCATGTTGATGTTGTTGGTTCCTCTTTACAGTTTGTCAAAGCAGAGAAAGCCAAAGCATTATTGTTGTTGCAGGAAAAGCCCATAGCAAGCTTGCCAAATATCCCCCCCTCTCCTGCGCGAGATAAAGGCGGCCTGCTGGTTTATGGTCAACATGTCCTGGCAGTAAAAACCGGCACCTCCCCCGAAGTTATAAACAAAATATACGAAGTAGTAAAAAAGATTACTGTCGAGCCGGATTTCATTGCCTATCTTCAAGACCTTGGCTATGAGCGCATGGACACGACTCCCGCCGAGTCAAAGGCAATCTTGACTAAAGAGTCGAAGATATACGCGGATTTTGTCAAGGCGACAAACATCAAGGTCAACTAAATCCATTCATCGTTTCGGAGTCATTTATGGCCGCTCTAACAGGCACCTCAAACTCAACAGCAGAGCCTCTGACGATATTTACAGCCAAAGCCATTTACACCATGGATGAATCACTGCCGCACGCGACGGCTGTGGGAGTGATTGGGGATCGTATTGTCGCTGTAGGGGATCTTGAGTCGATGGCGCCCTGGCGTGAAGGCCGCAAGACAGTCATTGATAACCGCTTGGCCGACAAAATTTTGATGCCGGGTTTCATTGACAATCATCTACATCCCTACTTGGGCGCTATCTTGACGCCAATGGAGATCATCGCACCTGAAGCATGGAGAATGGAAGGTGGGCGGATGGCACCGGCAGCCAATTCACCTGAGCGCTATCGTGAACTCTTGGTTGAACGCTTATCGGCCCGCCCAGACAAGGAAGACTGGTTTATCTCTTTCGGTTACCAGCCCTCAGTTCATGGCAGTTGGACACGAGTCGAGCTGGATATATTGTGTCCTGATCGTCCTGTAATTCTGTGGCATCGCTCATATCACGAGACGTATCTGAATAGCGCGGCAATCAAGAAACTGGGGATTTCATCAGAAACCGTCGAAGATCATCCGCAGGTAAACCTTAAGCGCGGACATTTTTTCGAGACCGGCAATAAAATTGTTGTGTCCAAGCTGTTTCCGTACTTGATGCGACCAGAATGGTATAACCGCGGCTTGAACATTACTGTAGACCTTATGCAGCAAGGCGGCATCACAACGGCCGCTGATTTGGTTTTCGGTGCAATCGATCCCGAGCACGAGCTTGCTGCATTGGAAGAGTGCATCGAAAAGCCTAAACGGCCATTACGCATTATTAACGTGTGCGATGCCCGTGGATTTTCCAATCGCGCGGTCGGGCACAAATTAACGGGAAGCCCAACAGATTGCCCTGAATTCGCTGAAGGACTGAAAGCAATCGACGCCATTCAGTCGCGTTCTACTGAAAGAATTCGCTTCTCAAAGTCTGTCAAACTGTTTGCCGACGGTGCGATGTTCTCTCAGTTAATGCAAATGAATCACCCAGGGTACATTGACGGCCACCATGGCGAATGGCTCATGTCGCCTGAAGTATTGGCGGCGGGAGTCAAGGTATTCTGGAATGCTGGCTACCAGCTCCATGTACATGTCAATGGCGACGGCGGCATGGACGCGGTACTGTCTGCGCTTGCCGCCGCACAAGAAGAAAGGCCACGCTTTGATCATCGGTTCATGATGCATCATGTCGGCTTTCATACCAATGCCCAATCTCGCAAAATGTCTGCGCTGGGGGCACATGCTTCAGTCAACCCCTATTTTATCCATGCGCTGGCAGACGATTATTCCCTGCTGGGACTGGGGCCTGAACGCGCCTCTCAAATCGTGCGCGCGGGTTCACTGATCCGAAGCGGGATGCGCGTATCATTTCATTCCGATTTCATGATGGCCCCCACCGAGCCGCTATTTCTTGCTTGGTGTGCAGCGACACGTACAACAAAGTCCGGACGCGAAGTGTGTCCTGAAGAGCAATTGACGCTTGAGCAGGCTTTGCGGGGAATCACTATCGATGCCGCCTTTGCCCTGCAACTTGATCACGAAATAGGCTCGATCTGCGCTGGAAAAAAGGCGGATTTCACCATATTGGAAGACGACCCGTTTGAGCTAGGCGTCAAGCGGCTCAAGGACGTACGCGTTTCCGGCACGGTGTTTGAAGGGGAAGTCCATCTTCGCGAGCAGGCATTGGCTAGTAGCTTTTCAGCCCAAGAAGCCGAGAACGCCAAACTTAACACAACTGCGAAAACAGATCGCGCGAATGCTACGACCACCGTTAACCGAACAAGCATGCGCCCTGGTCGACTCCGAGCCATTCGCAAGGGTTGTTGCGCCATTGATGGCGATCCGTGTTTATTTCTGCGCCAACTAGCCGCCTGGACGCAAGAACGAGGATGGCTACGTTTTTCCTGAAACCTTTATTTCGTCCTCCATCACACACTCTTATGCAATCTCGATACAGGCTCGCCACCGCGAGCCATGACGGAGTTTTACGTTCAACAATTTAAACCAATCTGCGAGAACTTGACATGAATCAACCTATCACTCTTATGCGGGAAGCACGCCCAGAGCCGCAGCTTAACGCAACGCCATGGAAAAGAATCGAAGGAACAAACCCACAGACCATCACAATGGTGACTTCCCAATCCGCTGATGGTCGCAAGATCACAGGTGTGTGGATTTGTACTCCTGGAAAATGGGAAATTGATTATGACCGCTGGGAGTATTGCCACTTTCACGAAGGCCACAGCATCATTACCCCTGAGGGTGGCGAACCAATTCACCTGACTGCGGGGGACATTTTCACCATTGAGGCTGGCACCAAAGGCACTTGGGAAGTCGTGGAAACAGTCAGAAAGACTTTTATTTTTGTTTCATAGCTGATAAATGAAGCATCTCTTTATTTAGCAAACAACTGATCATCGCCAGCCGCAACAATTCCTAAAGCGGTATTGTTGCGTTGCACCCGATGAATGCACGCAGCTTTTCGCGGGCTTGGTGGAGTATGGGACCGACTGGAAGCCGAAACCCTACCTGGCGGAAAGCTGGGAAATATCAAAAGATGAACTGACTTATACCTTTCATTTGGTCAAGAATGGGGTATTTCATGATGGCCAACCGATCACGTCCGCTGATGTGGCTTTTTCTTTGGAAACCGTCAAGAAAAACCATCCGTTCGGCCCGTCAATGTTCGGCTCTGTCACAAGCATCGACACCCCCTCCCCCAGTACTGTCGTTATCCACTTATCAAAGCCAGTACCAGGATTGATGCTCTCGCTGTCGCCCCTTTTTATGCCCATCTTGCCCAAGCACGTTTATGAGGTTGGTGAAATACGCAGCAACCCGCACAACAACGAGCCGATAGGTTCTGGCCCTTTTAAATTCAAGGACTATAAGCCTGGGCAGTACCTGGCACTAGCCCGGAAATTTCATTATTGTTGTAGAGACGGGTAGGCAATCCCGTGCCAAAGGCTTATGGTTACTGGTATTCGACGCCACAACCAAACGGGATTGCCTATGCCAAATCGTACCACTGAAACCCTGGACTTTGGGCGCATGGGTCGGCGTCGTCTGCAGGCCAATTTCGAGGGCGGCGATCTCAGCTCCGATGGCGGGCTGATG
>JACCER010000045.1 GCA_013416445.1 Alcaligenaceae bacterium | reverse complement strand
GGTTTCAGTGGTACGATTTGGCATAGGCAATCCCGTTTGGTTGTGGAGTCGAATACCAGTAACCATAAGCCTTTGGCACGGGATTGCCTACCCCTCTCTACAACAATAATGAAATTTCCGGGCTAGCTTTTTCTGCCAATACTCAGTATTCGACGAAGGCCGCACAGCGGCTTTGCAGCCCTGATGCTGATGCCAAAAACAACCGTGGATGAAAATCACAACCTTGCGGCGCGTGAATACGATGTCGGGCTTGCCAGTCATATCTTTGGCATGGGTCTTGTAGCGGTAGCCGAAGGCATGAAGAAGCCGGCGTACTTTAAGTTCGGGCGCGGTATCTTTGCCCTTGACTCGGGACATCACTTTGCTTCTGTCTTCTTTTGTGAAGACGTCTGCCATTCTCAACCCCCATCATCTTCACTTGAGGGTGCACCTAAATTAGCCGGAGCGTCCCCAACGCGTCGCGCAGCAAGGTCTGCAAGCCGACGGGCCTGTGTGAGAAGCGTTTGCCGCAGGCCTGATTGGACTTTACGCTCTGCGATAACCTTCGACAACCGTGCAATAGTTGACGCACGACGAGCAATACGTAGATCTGGGTGATCACGCAGCCGACTGACTTCATCCGATACTACTTGAGCAAAATGTGAAGGGGGTAGCGCAATGCGTTCCTCTGGAGTGGTTGGCGGCTTTTCGTTGAGGATAGCGCCAAATTTAGAGCACTTAATGAGTTGAATATACGCCTCATACTCCAGTGCATTGAGCCTGCTTTTCGCCTTCTCTTTTTGCACCTTTGTTAGTTTTACACCTTCTACCTCAGCCATTGGCCAAACTTCGATATAGCACACTTCATACGGGTCTAAGACCGACATCGCCACCGCATCCGTCCTCTGGTTCGTCAAGTGCCGACCAATGCGTCCGCTTAGCCTTTCGTTAGTCTGTCCAACGTAAATGGGTTCCTTATCGTAATCATAAAATGCATAAACCCCCCACTGGTAGCTGCCTACGGCCTTCTCTTCCCCTGTGTGCGGGTCCGCCCATTTGTGCCGCAAATACGCCCGGAGTTGATCACGTAATTCCTGTGTCTCAAAGGGAAGTTCTCGTGCGGATGTGTCGGACAAGGGCTTGTCCAAACCCAATTTGTCCGCCACTTCGTCTGCAAGTTCAGCTTTTCGCGTTCGCCGAGCAACCATCGTCACCTCTAAAAATGGAATATGTTCTTTGAATGATTGTACTCATCTCATAACAGCTGTTGGTTGAACTCGTTTAAAGCCAGTACCTATACAAAACATAGTACAGCGCTATTACTTGCTGCAAAAAAAGCGTCAAGTATCACTGAGTTGCCAGAAAGGTGATTACAACCTTGCCAGCAGGAAGGGTTTTAAGCTGCGAACAAGGTCTCGTTCTGAGCGGCATGTTTCTGTGCTTCGGCCTCGACGCGGCTTACGGACAAAGCAATGGGGGCGAGAATATGCTCGGCCAAGTGGGCGACGACAGGCACGACTACGCCATCACCGGTCAAGTGATAGGCCTCGTTATACCTCTCTGGCAGCTTGTAAGTATCCGGGATACCCATCAAACGAGCTGTTTCGCGCGAGGAAATGAGACGTGAGCGGATTTTCTTGCCGTCAACGACCATTACGATTTGACGCGAAGAGCCTCCGGAGGGAGTGCGGAGGCAACCGGACAGACCGTCGAAACGAATTTCAGCGCGCTGGATGCCGTCGCGCGTGCGCTTGTAGATAGTCCCGACCTGAGGGGAACCCGTCTTCTTTGCATCATTGACCTTGGCAAGATTGGCGGCAGTCATCATTTCCAAAAGGCGCATCGTCTCTTCGGGTCGGTGCCATTGAACCGATGCAGGAGAATCTTCGATGATTTCTTCCAAGTGTGGAACAGACTCTTCCGGCATTGGCAACTTCCACCAAACCCAAGATTTTCGTGCATTAGCAGACAGCGCCTCAACAACGTCTTGCAGCTTCTTTCGGTGCCATGCAGGGTTCGGCGTCTTCGCAGTGATGCCCTTAGGCAGCGGTATGGCCTTTTGCATCGCAACTATGAAGAGCCGCGGTCGAGATTGCGGCACGAAGTGCGCAGCATCCACTTCCAAAGCTCCTACTCGGTAACCCGCTATCGCAAGACATTCAACCAGAGCAGCAAGGTCTTTTCCACCATGACTTGTGATAAGCCCGCTCACGTTCTCAAGGGCAATGATGGGCGGCATACGCTGCTCTGCTCTCAAGCTATTGAGCAACTTCCAAAATGCCCAGAACACGCCCGACCGGCTTCCAGCAAGGCCTTTTCCATTGCCAGCAAGGCTCAAGTCTTGACAGGGGAACGAACCCCAGGCGAGCATGGCACGCCCCGGCAGTTGACTCGTCAAAACCTGAGCGACATCGCCTACGTGCAGGTCTTTTTCACCAAAATTGGCTGCATAGACAGCGCCCTTTTTTGAGTCGAAATCGTTTGCAAACATACAATTCCAACTATCACCAAGGCCCATTCTGGCCATACCACCACCGGCAAAAAACTCGTAAAAACCAAAGAGTTGTGGTTGATTAGTCATGTAGATTCTCGCTCGTGCTGTATTTATTCGGTTTTGTGTGTGTATTTTGCGTGAACGCCATTACTGTGATTTTATACAGCAACATACCTGATATCAAGTGTGACACTGTGCTATTAAACACAACCTCTTCCCAGTTTGCCATACAAGCCAATGCCAATTGCTCGCAAACCTTCAATCACTTGATTTTTATGGGTTCTTCAGACAATGTCGGATTACGCCTTCGACTAATCCGACCTGCACTCCCCGCAGCACAAAACAAAACGCCCTGAATAATCAGGGCTTTATATTGGAAACCATGGTCGGGGCGACATGATTCGAACATGCGACTCCTACGTCCCGAACGCCACTTTCACTCTCTACACGGGTGATCGAATACTACCACAGTCTTTATTTTTCAACAGCTTACCGGTAGATTCCATGTCGTTCCACCCCTTTCCAACCTCTTCCATGCGGTGCCAAATCGAAAGATTTGGCACCGATTTGGCACTGGGTTTCGAAACAGAATAACCGCCGTCAACCTAAAATACGAGAAAACTTTAGCCGCCTATACACTCGCTACACATAGTACCGCCCATCAAGGGCAGCCTCATTAAGGTACGCTATGCAGCCGTTCAAACCACTCAACATTTCAGACATCGCAACACTCCTAGGGGTGTGCGAACGCACCGTGCGCAACAATATTAACGCCGGGGCTCTTCCACCACCTAACAAAGCTTTCGGAAAAAACCTCTGGCATCCCGATGTATTTTACGGATGGCTCGACCAACAACTACGGGGCACCTCGGTGCTAGAGCCAGTGTGTGCTCAGGCTCATCTACGAGTTAAGGCGACATTAAAAAAACCATCAGCACGGGTTCGAGCCGAAGCTACTCAAGCGAAGAATCTGGCGAAGATTGCACAACTGGCCGTTCCTCAAGACGCGTGAGCCGGAAATCTCCGTGCCACTCCATCTTAGAAAAATCACCCCACAAACCAAGGGTTGGTGAGGTGATTTCTTAATCAATACCTATCGCCAAATCGACAACTAACTCTCAAACCTTTACCGGTCGTCTCACCACGCCCTCAGTCGATATGGCGTCTTGTAGTACCCTAAGCCATGATGCAGAGCCCGATTTCAACCTGCCTGTTTCTTGCGCATTAAGTTCTCGATACAAAAACAGCACAAACAGCTTCACCGGCACAGACGCGCTCAAAAGCATTGGGGGAACAAAGCCCCCCATAAACGGGTCATCAAAAAGTTCTTGGATACCTGCTTCTACCCTAAGCTCAAAATCCCCCTTATCAGGCCAAAACAGATCCGGTAGCGTGATGTTCTGTGCAAGCACTTGAACAAACACTACTGGAATGCCCAAATACTTAGCCGCGAGTTCGTGAACACTACGCTGTGCATTACCTATGTGGCTTTCTCCTCGTCGCCACTGATTGAGTCGCGCATAAGAAACATCCAACACTTGGGCAAGATGCTGCATCGTATGGCCTTCACGCTGCGCCTTCGAGACGAGAGCCGTCAGCAACGGCGGCACTAGGCACTCTTTACCCTCCATCTTTGCATGCGGCTCGGACGCATCCAATGGCACGCCACTTTCATTACTAGTATTCATCAATTTTCACTCCTAAATCGCTAATTTCCATACTCAACGTGATGACCGACTCTTGGCCCGTTGTAGCCATAGGTATAGCGACCGACAAAGTGTGTACCCTACGAAGCAGAAATGATGGCTTTCTTTTTCGTCTATTGCGCCTTTCTAGAGCTTTCTGAGACAGTGCGAGTTTTACACTGCCATGGCAATCCGATGAATCCCCCTCCCATCACCCTAATTTTACGCCCGCCGACCGTACTTCTGGTCGAATGGACCGTCTTCGAGGTCTCGTTATCCTCATTTGGGGGCGCGCCGACCTGGCATCTGGTTGGCATGGAAGTAATTGGGCACGCAACACTCCCGCGCATTAGCTCTCCGATCATCGCGGTAGACAATATTTTGCGAAGCTGTGCGACTCGGGGTGGTGACATATACCATCTTAAAGAGGAGTGCAGCAGCCATCCTGGTGATGAGATCAAACAGTGGGCAGCGTGGAAAAAAGACTTCCGAATTCAGTCCGATAGCGATGTGACGAACTCCATCAACAGAGAGTTCGATCGCATGGACCAGCAACTCCAGGACTATCAGCCCGAGCGGCCCGATGACTTCCCTAATGACTGGTTCATAGGCATTCCACCGAGCGAACATGTCAACCAATACAACATCACTCTGGATGAGTCTGAGCTGGATGAACGTCACCAGCTATGCCTGCGTCTTGCGGTACAGTGTGCTCAACTCTACCGGCACGAACTCGGCAACAAGGCTAATCTGAGGCCTTTTTACTTCGACACACTCACTCAAGAAGTACTAAATGACTGGGATTTGTCGCTCAAAGAACAGCGCTGGATTGCTAAACAAGCTCGAGAAATCGAACTGAGATAAGCTCCCCATTACTAAAAGGCAACCGGGACGAAACAATCGTGCCTAGCCTCCACACCTTCTTGCCCCCAACGAGCACGTTACACACCCTCTTTAATCTAAAGCGCTCGGATATTTTAGATTTCCGTTTTGGTTGCTATAGAAAGTATGCCTCTTCACTTTGCCCGTTGCATCTGAAGAAGCAGCGCTTGTCCTTTAAGCAAATTCCTTATGCCCAAACCACAACTGGAGATTTACCATGAACCAAACCGCAACTATTATTACTACTGAAACTTTGCACACACTCGACAGTGTCCTTTCTTACTTGCATGAACACTTTCGGATGCACCTTGATGAGTTTTATCTGGATAGAGCCTTTATTTCAGAGGCAGCCTTCATGCACACAGCAGGGCGTGTACTGTGTGAATTGCAAGATAGCGACAAAATCATTATTGCTAACGACGACGCAATGCCTACAGGGTACGACGTACTCCGTGAAATCTTCAATCCTCTTGCTGACTATTACACAGGCCTCCTTGCACATGTTCCCTGCCCTGAGACCTCTTCAGGATCATTTCATGTGGATGGCGTCAAAATCATCGTATGGCGAGATGACAGCAAATATCAATTGTATGAAGTAGAACTCAGCAGCTCAGAAACTACTTCTATCTATTTTGTACGTAAAGACGAAGGTGAAGTGGAGGCTTGGGGTGACAACTGTCCGGATAAGACAGACGTGGCAAAGTGGCTGCCTATTATCGCAACCGAGATGTACGAACGCCTGTAATCTGATAATAAGCCCCGCCTAATAGCGGAGCTCCAGAATACTGATACCCCCTGCCTTTTTGCAGCGGGGTTTATTTTTTGAGCGGCTAGATCGAAACGTGCTGAGTTGATGAAATCATCAAGAATGTATGCAGAACTATGATCTGTGCGACGATCTGGCCCATACGAGGCGGTGTAACTAAAGTACAAATCCATTCCTGCCGGACATATCACCGCCCTCTCTTTAAGTCTAAAGTCCAGTGCGACTTTAGATCAATCACGGGATGACTTTACTTGTTAAGAGCCAGCACTGTGCTGTCTCTATTAATTTCAAGGAAAATCATCATGAGGCAATCCGTCTCCTACAATTTTGAATACGATTTAGTACTGTCAAACCAAGTACTGGAATTTGATCAGGCACTGGATTTGTGTCCAGCGATTCAAGACATAAAGAGGGAGTTAGTCACATATGGTGCCCCTGATGCTACGGCAACAGGGCTAGCGTATGAGACAAAGAACTTGTCAGGCCTAAAACTCGACCGAGTAGGTCGCTGCGCATTGGTCCTCGCCTTGCCATGCGAGCTTGAGCCATTGTTAGGAGAGCTCATTGACCAAGCCCCACGGTTAATCAACATCGAGACACAAGACCTTTTGGTCTGCACCAGTGTAGCCATGTGGTCCGTGGACGAAAGAGCCAATATAGTAGTAGACCTTAATGACATGGGGCACATTGCCGATAGATGCCGACCATGGTACGCCAAATCTTGGAGGCCTGTGCGCGTTCCTATTCCCATCATCATGATGGCCGGGAACTCCGTCGCTCTTGGTGGCTTGGTCCTTAGCTCCGATTGGGAAGAGGACTTCAGCGAACAACAGTCCTCTGCCGGAAAGAACTGGCAGCCCTACCAAGTTTTCGATGAGCGTACTATAAATAATGCCATAGAATGGGCACATGACCACGGTGGCCCATCACCTTTCATCAACAAGCTATGGAGTCCAGGCGAAGGATGCACACCATTAGCTTATATCCCCATCAGTTTCAAAGCCTATAGTAATCCAAGCTGACGAGGCGATCCCCTTCACGATCTTCAAGAAGGGGTATCAATTAAAACATAAAAGGATAGTCTAAGGTGTCCTTTCAGCCGTGCGTAGGACACATCAAGCACCTGTACCAGATGCTGCATAGTCTGGCCTTCGCGCTCGGCCTCGGGCAAGAGCTCAGCAAACAAGAGCTGCACCCTGGACTGTCCAACACCATAGTCTATGGTAAGGGCAGAAAAGCGCCATTTAGGGTGCGGCTCGCACCCTTTACTGCGCTCCCCTCTGGGCTGTGGAAGAAAACAACGAGTACTTTCCCAACAAGCGCCGCTTTCTGTAGTGGTCTAATTTTCCCGGACACCTCGATAGGTGGACAATCCACTATCCGAGGAGATTTTCATGACAAGGCAGCGCCGCAGTTTCGATCCCAGCTTTAAGCTTGAGGTCGTCAAAATGGTCAAA
>JACCER010000044.1 GCA_013416445.1 Alcaligenaceae bacterium | reverse complement strand
CCGCGGCTGTCTGAGCCCGACGCTTGTCGGACCACTGGTCCGACCGGGCGAGTTCCGCGGACGCCTCGATGGCGCTGAACGTAACGGGAACCCCGCCAGGGGCGCAGCGCGTGAAGCCGAAACAGCCCCCGACACGCCCGACTTTCTCAAGAACGGAAAAAACGTACACAACATACACCTGCCCTCAGGAGCAAAAAACCGTCCTCTATGCTCCCGATGCTGTGGCACGACCTGAGTACAAATGCATACAGTTTGAGTATGCCCGGGCTACTGGCGTCGGATCACGCACCTGGCTGCACTAATCCGACCTACGGTCACAGCGCAAATGTTAAGCTTCATCTTTCGTTCATTTACCTGTTCCAGGCACCAAGCTTCTACATGCGCACTGCCCGCCGTTATCTTGCCAGCGAAATCTATCGCTCCAGCGCCGTCGTACTTATGGCGCTAGTCGGGCTATTTACGTTTTTCGCCCTCATTGAAGACCTTGATAACGTAGGCACCAAATTTACGCTGCTCAACCTGTTCTACATGCAGGCGCTGGCCTTGCCCACACGCCTGTACGACCTGCTCCCCATAGGGCTGCTGATAGGCGCCATTCTGGCCCTGGCGGGGTTGGCACAGCGCAATGAACTGGTCATATTGCGAGTATCGGGCGTCAGCGGCATGAAACTCCTGACCATGCTTTGGGCAGTCACCATACCGCTAGTTGCAGGCGCCTTTCTGCTTTCTGAGGTCGTCACACCTGCAGCTGAAATCAAGTCCAGCGAAGTCAGCCTGACCCTCATGGGCAAGGCCGATGGCAGCCAGCTTAATAGCGGCTACTGGTTCAAGGAAACCAGTCCCAACGACGGCACGCGCATCATCAATATTTCCCAGCTCAAAGCCAATGGTGGCGTGGCCGGTGTCACCTTGTATGAGTTCAACAAAGACCAGCGCCTGTCCACCTTTTCACAAGCACAACAAGGCCATTTCTCCAAGGGTACGCTGGTGCTCAGCGAGGTTACCCAAACCAGCATTGATACCAGTCCGGTGCCGGCGCTGGCCAACGCCACCAAGCCCGACACCCCGCTGACCCAGATTCAAACATTGCCCAGCCGGGTACTGACCACCACACTGACCCCCGAAAGGCTGATAGCCCGCATTCTGACCCCAGAGCGCATGTCCATACTCGACTTGCTGGACTACATCGACTACCTGCACAGCAACCAGTTGCAAACCGAGAGGCAAATCGTAGCGCTCTGGCGCAAAATGGCCTACCCATTTACCTTGCTGGTGATGATCACCATAGCGGCGCCTATCGGCTTCATGCAGACCCGGCGCGGCGGGGTTGGCAGCAAGGTTTTTATCGGCATTTTGCTAGGCGTAGGGTTCTTCATGCTCAATCAGTTGGCGCTGAATGTAGGCATGCTTAGCAAGTGGGCGCCATGGATCACCGCGCTGGTTCCCAACCTGGGCGCGCTTGGGCTGGCGCTGGGCGCACTCATTCTCATGGAAAACCAGCATAATGTACGGCGTTTCAACCAGACTCGCCGGCCCTGGAGCAAGTCAGCCACATGACACCAACCCCTTCCATCTGGATGATAGGAGACCTGCAAGGTTGCCATCATCCTTTAAACCAGTTGCTGGCTCTTCCTGAAATCAGCGCCGACCCCGGCACGCAATTCTGGTTTGCGGGCGATCTGATCAACCGCGGGCCCGATTCGCTGGCCACCCTGAAAACCGTCATGGCGTTGGGTGACCGGGCCATTTCCGTGTTGGGCAATCACGACCTGCATTTCCTGGGGGTGGTTGCCGGTGTGCGCAAGCCCGGCAAGTCGGACACGCTGGACGACATCCTGAATGCCCCAGACGCTCAGGAAATGATAGATTGGCTGCGACACCGCCCGCTGGCCCATTACAGCCAGCGGCACCTGCTGGTTCACGCCGGCGTATTGCCCACATGGAGCGTTGCCAAGACACTGGAACTGAGCTCGGAAATCGAAACCATATTGCGCGGACCCAACTGGCAAGCCAAGCTGAAAAAAATGTATGGCAACGAACCTACGTACTGGGATGACGATCTGCGCGGCGGCAAGCGCATGCGCGTCATTATTAACGCCCTGACGCGCATGCGCATGTGCAACAGGCAAGGACACATGGAGCTCTCGCAAAAAGGCGCGCCCATCAGTACCGATCAGTTGATGCCCTGGTTCGATGTACCCGACCGCGTCATCCAGGACGACACTGTCGTATTTGGTCATTGGTCTACATTGGGCCTGATGCTGCGCCCTGACGCCATTTGCCTGGACTCGGGCTGCGTATGGGGCAGGCAGTTAAGCGCCGTACGCCTGCACGACCACAAGCTGGTCCAGATTGACTGCCACGGCCACCCCGAACAACGTCACCAGAGCCAGACAGCATCGCCAAGTACATAAGCACTTGAGCTGAAAAAAAACGCTAATCATCGCCTGTTCCAGGCTGCACAGCATCGAGAATTTCCTGGTGCGCCTGCTCTGCCACCTTGCTGCGCCCCTGCTCCTGACAATACGCACTGGACATCACAGGCAAGAATTCCAGTTCCACCACCACATTGGTGGCGCCCAACAGACACCACAGGTTCTGCACCAGATTCTGCTCTCCGACAAAAGCCACGTAATCGCTACGTTTGCCACGATGAAAAAACCGCAAGGCTACTGGCTGGATATCGGCCTGCGCACGAATGGCCGCATCGAACAGACTGGAATGAAACGGCGCAACGTCAAAACCCGGTGAAGTCGTGCCCTCGGGAAACAGTCCTATGGCCTCACCACGCTGGAAATGCGCCTCCATTTGGCGCCCCACCCTGCGCACGGCATGGCGCTGGCCACGCTCGATGAAGATGGTGCCCGACCCGGCAACCAGCCGCCCTATGAGCGGCCACCGGCGTATTTCACTTTTCGCAATAAAAGACAGAGTCCGTACGCTATTAAGGATGAATACATCGATCCAGGAAACGTGATTGGCCACCCAAAGAACGGGACGAGTCCGATCAGGCTCGCCTTGTACCCGGACGGCTACGCCACACAGCCACACCAGGATGCGGGACCAGCGCAGATTGACCGCTGACCGCACTGACCGTGCCAGCACCGGAAAGGCCAGCAATACCAGCGACAGCCCCAGCATCATCCAGGCCACCACCAATACAGCACGTGCTAAAAACAATAAAAAACTCAAATCATTCTCTTGACGGGATGAGCGTGTGTTCAGGTGGCTGGCGCCAAGGCGTCTAGGTAGCGCTGCAAAATAACGGCGGCCGCCACGGCATCGTCGGGCGCATTCGTACCCAGCAATTCCTGGGCTTCGAGGCTGGAGCCCCGTTCGTCGACGAGCTCTACTGCCAGGCCGTAGCGGCCATGCAGTTGATTGGCGAAACGGCGACAATGCAAGGTGCTGTGCTGGACTTCGCCTTCCATCGTCAGCGGCAAGCCAACAATTACCCGATCAGGCTGCCATTCGTTCAGCAAGCGGGCGATTGCCGCGAAACGCTGCTCGCGCGTGACTGTTACCAGGATTTCCAGCGGGCGCGCTACACGGGTCAAGGTATTACCTATGGCGACACCAATTTTTTTTGTGCCGTAGTCGAAAGCCAGCAAGGTTTCTTCAGGCATGCCCGGCATCGCCCGCGAGCATCAACGGATTAATCCCCAATTGCCCGAATGCGGCTTCGTAGCGGTCTTCGGAGGGAGTATTAAACAGGATATCGGTATTGGCCGCCACATTCAGCCAGGCGTTCTGGGACATTTCGCTTTCCAGTTGGCCAGCGCCCCAGCCTGCATAGCCCAGAGTGATCAGCAACATGGCGGGGCCATGCCCCTGGGCGACATCCTGCAGCACATCGCGCGAAGTGGTCAGGGCGACGTCGCCCAATTTAATGCTGGAGCTATAGCCGCCCACCGGCGCATGCAATACAAAACCGCGATCGGTTTGGACCGGGCCGCCGAAAAACACCGGCGCATTTTGTACTGGCCCGATCTCCAGGGACAGGTCGAGATCGATGCGCTTGAGCAGATCGCCTACTGTCAGGTCGGTGGGGCGATTGATAACCAGCCCCAAGGCGCCGTGCTCGTTGTGCTCGCACACATAGATAACTGTATTAGCCAGATTGCCCGACACTTTGCCCGGCATGGCCACCAGCAGCTGCTGGGCCAAGTCGGCGCTGGATGCAGCGCTTGCCCGTTGAGTTGTTGTAACCATGGTTATTCCTCCTGGGCTGAATGCAAATACAGATACGTTACCGCTTAGATCTCGATCAGTTCAAAATCTTCCTTCCGCGCCCCACATTCCGGGCAAACCCAGTTGGGAGGGACATCTTCCCATAGCGTGCCTGGAGCAATGCCTTCTTCAGGAAGCCCTGCTTCCTCATCATAGATCCAACCACATATCAAACACATCCACGTACGCATTTTTGTTACTCACTGAAAATTTCACTCGAAGCCAACGGACTACGAGCGCTTCTATTAGAATGGGGCTAATGTTACTAAACCCAATAGCAATACCTTGGTTATTAACCAAAGATATTGCCAACCTTATGTGATTATCAACGCTGTGCAAGCATCAATTCCACCATTAGTGCTTATTTTCGGCCCTTTCGACCCTAGCGGATCGAGTAGCCTGCCTGCCGATGCGGTTACCTTTGCATCGTTGGGTTGCCACGCGCTAAGCACCCTTACGGCCGTCCTGGTGCAAGACACCGCCAGTACAGAAGAGGTCCAACCGATAGCGCCTGAACTGATCGACGACCAGGCGCGCTGCCTGCTCGAAGACATGACCATCCAGGCCATCAAGGTCGGCCCACTTTATACAACGGAATCGGTAAGCGTGCTTGCCCAGATAGCCGCCGATTACTCTCATGTACCGCTAGTCTTGCATCTGGGGCGCCTGCCTGATGAATCATTGATCGCCGACGTCGACACCGAAGATGTCCAGGCAGCGCTCTTTGAACTGCTGATGCCGCAAACTGATATCGTCGTGGCCGGCCATAACTTGCTGGAACAATGGGCCTCGCAGGGCATGTTTGCCGGTATGGGCGCCAGAACGCCTGCGCAGGCCCTGCTGCACTACGGCGCCAATTGGGTGCTTACCAGCGGCGCGCCCTTACGCCCCGGCCATGGCAGCTACCTATTGCAAGGGCAAGAAAAACAAACCGCCAGTTGGCCCTGGCAAGCGCCGCCCGCCCGCCTCATTGATGCCGATGGCCCACTGGCCTGCGCCATTACCACCGAACTCGCCCGCGGCAACGAGGTCCAGACGGCAGTCGAATCCGCCCTGTCAGCCACGGCGGCCCTGGGCTCACGATCTTTTCAACCTGGCATGGGCCACCGCCTTATCAACCGGTCGACGACATGAATTCTTTCTTGCGATTTCCCAAAGGCCTGTATGGCGTTACCCCCGAATGGGATGACACCGACAAGCTGCTCGACGCCGTCAGCGCCGCCACACGCGGCGGTATGGTCGCGCTACAGTGGCGCCGCAAGACCGCCTTGCCCGAAACCGGCCTGATCCAGGCACGCCGCCTGGCCGAACACTGCCGCAAACTGGGTTTGCTGTTCATCGTCAACGATGACTGGCGCCTAGCTGCCCTAATTGATGCCGATGGCGTCCACCTGGGCCGGGAAGACGGCAGCATTGCGCAGGCTCGCCTGGCGCTGGGCTCTGAAAAAATCATTGGCTGCTCTTGCTATAACCAGTCTGCCCTGGCCGCCCAGGCGCTCAAGGCCGACGTCGATTACATTGCATTCGGGGCCATATACCCATCCAGGGTCAAGCCCGAGGCCATTCGCGCAACACTGGAAGATATAAGACAGGGTCGTGCCTTGGTCGAAGCCAGCCTTACCCGTCCCCGCGTCGCCGTCGTTGCCATAGGCGGAATCACCGCCGACAACGCCGCCCCCGTCGTGCAGGCCGGCGCCGACAGCATTGCCCTTATCAGCGGCTTGTTCGAAAGCAACGACATCCAGGCCACAGCGGCCCAATGTGCGGCGCTGTTTATGTCACCCTGAGCTTGTTGGTCGGATACGCTGCGCTAACCCAACGCTCACTACACCCCTGTTATGCTAATGCCTGTACCCTCCCATCATTCCAGCCTAGAGTCTGCTTATCATGTCTCGCAATACCGAACTATTTGAACGCGCCTGCCAAACCATACCCGGCGGCGTCAACTCGCCAGTCAGAGCCTTTCGCTCGGTAGGTGGATCACCACGCTTTATTACGCGTGCGCTAGGTCCCTATATGTGGGATGCCGACGAGGTCCGCTATATAGACTATGTGGGCTCATGGGGCCCCGCCATCCTGGGCCACGCCCACCCCGAAGTCATACGCGCGGTGCAAGAAGCCGCCACCAGCGGCCTGTCGTTTGGCGCGCCCACCGAGGCCGAGATTGAAATCGCCGAAGCCATTGCCGCACGCCTGCCATCCATAGAAAAAGTCAGGCTGGTCAGTTCGGGCACCGAAGCCACCATGACCGCCATACGCCTGGCGCGCGGCTTTACCGGCCGCTCCAAGATCATTAAATTCGAAGGCTGCTATCACGGTCACGCCGACAGCCTGCTGGTCAAGGCCGGTTCGGGCATGCTTACTTTCGGCAATCCCACCTCTGCCGGCGTGCCACCCGAATTCATCAAGCACACTCTGGTGCTCGACTACAACAAACTTGATGCCGTTGAAGCCGCCTTCAAAGAGTTTGGCGCTGACATCGCCTGCATCATCGTCGAACCCATTGCCGGCAACATGAACCTGATCAAGCCTGTGCCCGGCTTTCTCGAAGGGCTGCGCGCCCTGTGCACACAGTATGGCGCGCTGCTTGTTTTCGACGAAGTCATGACGGGCTTCAGGGCAGGGCCTCAAGGCGTACAAGGCCTGTCGGGTGTGACGCCTGATATCACCACATTGGCCAAGGTAATAGGCGGCGGCATGCCTGTAGGCGCTTTTGGCGGCCGAGCCGACATCATGGAGCACATCGCCCCTATAGGCAATGTGTACCAAGCTGGTACGCTATCAGGCAATCCGGTAGCGGTTGCCGCCGGGCTGGTCACCCTGAAACTGCTGTCCGAACCCGGCTTCTACGACCGCCTCGAGGCGCAATCAAAAAAACTCACCCAAGGCCTGGCCAAACGCGCCAAGGCGGCCGGCGTCACCCTGTGCTCCGACTATGTGGGCGGGATGTTCGGCCTGTATTTCCGGGAAAGCATACCAACCACGTTTGCAGAAGTGTCTACTTGCGACACCGAGCTATTCAAACGATTTTTCCATGGCATGTTGCTCAAGGGCGTGTATTTTGCCCCGTCGGCGTTTGAAGCCGGGTTTATTTCGTCGGCACATGATGACGATGTAATACAAACCACACTGGATGCCGCCGAAGAGGTTTTTGCAAAGCTGTAGCGGCTTTTTACTGAATAAGGCCTGTGTGTTGCGGCATTGTTTTGTCGGATTGGGCCGCCCGGCCCGTAACCCGACAAATAGCGCTCCTGCCGGCAAATGCCCATTAGCCCGGACTTTTCATCAGCAACCTTGCTAGTGTGATTTCTGGGTGATGATGTGACACGGTTCGTTGTGATGGGAGAACGGCGGTATTTGGGATGTGTTTTTAGCGCCACAGGCGTAATTTCCCCT
>JACCER010000043.1 GCA_013416445.1 Alcaligenaceae bacterium | reverse complement strand
GCGCGCTGACTCTAACTTATATTCCTGCGTATATTGCCGCTTGGGCACGTTGCGTTCTTTCATTTCCATTCTCCGTTAACAAGAAACTACCACCTTCTTGCTGTACGTGGAAACGAGGCAGGGTCAACAGGAACTGCACAGCAAGACCGCGCGCATCGCCCAGCTCTCGCACGAGATCGCGGTCCTGAAGTGTTTGCGCTTCGGTAAAAAGGGCGAACACTTGCCGGCGGGCCTTCAGGGCAGCTTGCTCGAAGAGGCGCTGGATGAAGACATCGCCGCCCTTGAGCTGGAGCTGCAGGCGCTCGAGCCCCAGGTCCAGGCCAAGGCAGAGAAGCGCCAACCCAAACGCACCGCACTGCCGCCCGAGCTGGCGCGCATCGAGATTCGCCATGATCCTGCCTCGACTGACTGCGCCTGTGGGTGTCAGCTAAGCTTCATTCGCGATGAGACCAGCGAGAAGCTGGACTATACGCCCGGGGTGTTTCGCGTTCAGCGTCACATCCGCGGCATCTGGGCCTGTGCCCAGTGCGAGACCATCACGCAAGAGCCCATGCCTGCCCATGTCATCGACAAGGGCCTGGCAACCCCCGGCTTGCTGGCTCACGTGTTGGTGGCCAAATACGCGGATCACTTGCCGCTGCATCGTCAGGAAGGGATCTTCGCTCGGGCCGGGTTGAGGCTTGCACGCTCTACGCTGGCTCAGTGGGTGGGCGAGTGCGGCCATGCCCTGCAACCGCTGGTCGACGCTTTACGCACAGCGATTCTGAATGGGCCTGTGGTTCACGCCGATGAAACGCCGGTACGCCTGCTCAAGCCCGGCAAGAAGGAAACGCATCGCGCGTACCTGTGGGCTTATGCGCCGGGTCTCTTCGAAGACCTGAAGGCCGTCGTGTACGACTTCGCCGATGGCCGTGGCGGTGAGCACGCCCGGGCCTTCTTCGGCAACTGGCAAGGCACGCTCGTTTGCGATGATTACGGCGGATACAACGCCTTATTCCGCCAGGGGGTTACCGAAGCCGGTTGCATGGCGCATGCGCGCCGTGCCTTCTTCGATCTGTTTGAATCGAGCAAGAGTCCGGTGGCGGGGCAGGCCGTAAACTACTTCGATCAGCTCTACGCTATTGAGCGCGAACTGAAGAACCTACCGCCTGATGAGCGCCGGCACCGCCGACAGCAACAGGCGAAACCCCTGGCTGACAAGTTCCATGAGTGGATGCTGGCGCAGCGGCAACGCGTGCCCGACGGCTCGACCACGGCTAAGAAGCTCGATTACAGCCTGAACCGCTGGGAGGCGCTTACGCGCTACCTGGAAGACGGGCGCGTGCCGATGGATAACAACTATATTGAACGACAGATTCGGCCCATTGCCATCGGCCGCTCGAACTGGTTATTTGCCGGCTCGCTACGCGCCGGCAAGCGGGCGGCTGCGGTCATGAGTCTGATCCAGTCAGCGAAGCTAAACGGACATGATCCGTACGCGTATCTGAAGGATGTGCTCACGCGCCTGCCCACGCACCCAAACAGCCGAGTCGACGAGCTATTGCCCCATAACTGGTCGCCACAAACTACCGCCTAAAAGACAACGGCCGCTAACGCGGCCGTGTCAATGTGTGTTCCCCGGACGGATACGGCCATTCAGCGCTTCTTGGACTCGAGCTACGCCGCAACGGCGAACAAGTTCGCCGAATTTTTACGACCCATACCCCCGTCGAGGCAGGGCATGACCAGTTTCCGTATTCATTGGTCACACATGTGCTAAACGACTATTGCACACTGAAGGAATTAAAAGACCTAGCGGGCATGGAGAAGTTCAA
Organism: Alcaligenaceae bacterium; assembly: GCA_013416445.1. Classification (GTDB taxonomy): domain Bacteria; phylum Pseudomonadota; class Gammaproteobacteria; order Burkholderiales; family Burkholderiaceae_B; genus Pollutimonas. The sequence goes on along the minus strand of JACCER010000043.1, from coordinate 7,432 downwards.
TACGATCCGCCTGGCAATTTCGTTGGCCGATTACGTCAACGGTGTCGCGCGTCGGCATGCTGCGGTCTCGCAACGCATGTTTCCTGAGTACAAAATTCGAGCGGTAACTAACAGCGTACATCCGTCGACCTGGACCAGCGAACCTATGCGAAAACTGTATACCCGGTATTGGCCAGACTGGCATCATAGTCCTGAACTGCTCATGGATGTGGAACAAATTCCATCCGTAGATATTTGGGAGGCGCATTTGTTGGCAAAGGATATATTAATCCGACTAGTGTATGAACGAAGAGGCCCGTTACTTAACATGAGTTTGCCCGTTATTGGATTCGCGCGCCGCATGACAGCCTATAAAAGGGCGAATCTCCTGTTTTCGGATTTAAACCGTTTGAAAAACATGGCCAAGTCGCAACCGTTTCAAATCGTTCTCGCCGGGAAAGCACATCCTCGCGATGAAGAGGGCAAGCGCATCATCGAGCAACTACATCAACAAGCGATATCCTTGGCCGACGCTGTGAATGTGGCCTTAGCAATAGTGTCTGGGTCAGACGTATGGCATCAATACTCCGATGCTGCCGCAAGAGGCTTCTGGCACCAGCGGTATGAAAGCAGCTTTCAATGGAGTGCCTAATCTGAGCATTCTTGATGGCTGGTGGCTTGAGGGGTGTATTGAAGGCGTCACCGGATGGACAATCGGTACCGACGCACAAGCGACCGACAAAGCTCATGTCGTCAGTCTCTATGATAAGTTGGAGAAGGTCATCCTTCCGCTCTGGCATGGCAATCGCGAAGAATGGGTTTCGGTCATGAAAGGCGCTATCGGACGCAATGCGAATTATTTCAACAGCCAGCGCATGATGCGTCACTACGCTGCTGAAGCCTACCTACTGTAAACAGCGCATATTATAATCGTATTGCCCCAAAGACGAGGAAAAATGAAATGACGATTGACTGGACTCACTTTACTCTATGGTCATCACTTGTCGGCGGTTTGATGATTGGTTCGGCGGCTGCTCTGTTCTTGTTTTTCAATGGCAGAATTGCCGGCATCAGTGGCATTGTCGGTGGCCTGCTCAGACCGTCAAGCGGCGATATCGCATGGCGCCTCGCTTTCATTGCCGGCTTGGTGGGTGCACAGTTGGTCTACGGCTGGGCGCTACCCCTTCCAGACATTCACGTTGATGCCGATATGCCTACACTTATTATCGCCGGACTGTTGGTTGGTCTCGGCACCCGCTATGGGGCGGGTTGTACTAGTGGACATGGTGTGTGCGGCCTTTCGCGACGTTCCCCACGCTCGTTGGTTGCAACGCTGGCCTTCATGTTTGCCGGATTTGTGACCGTCTATATTACGCGTCACGTATTTGTTTGATGGAGAGGTTGAGATGAAATTGCTGATGGCGATGATGGTCGGGCTGGTGTTCGGCCTTGGGCTCATTCTGTCTGGCATGACAGACCCATCAAAAATATTAGCGTTCCTGGACTTGACTGGAAACTGGGATCCGTCGCTTGCATTTGTGATGGGCGGTGCACTATTAGTCGGTTCGCTGGCTTTCCCGCTCGCGGCCAGATGGCCGCATTCACTGCTGGGCGACGCAATGCGTTTGCCCACGGCGACGAAAATCGATCGGCGGCTTGTACTCGGTGGTTTGACCTTCGGCGTCGGTTGGGGATTAGCGGGGTATTGTCCTGGACCGGCCTTGGCGTCGCTTGCACAGGGTGGTGCAAAGCCCCTGATCTTTTTTGTTTCTATGGTGGCTGGCATGTTGGTATTCGAGGTTCTGGAGAGAACAAGGCGACAGACCCAATAGTTTTCAGTGACTTTCTAAGGTGTTCGACGCGATAGGCAAGGGGCTTGGGAGGCAGGCAAGCCGAAGCTGGCCAGGCCTCTCAGCGATGCTGTCTGCTCCGATTATTGAGGGGCTGGAGGCGTTTCAAATTTATCGGCATATTTCGTCATAATATCGCCCATGGCACGCATCATTTCGCCATGCATTTGCATCATGACCTTTCCATTGGGTTCGCCTAAGGGGCTCATCATTGGACAGCCGCCCATCATCCCCATCATGCCGCCGGTCATCATCCCGCCTCGATTTAGGTGTTGCATTTGAGCGGCCCAATCCGCAGGCGCGTCAGCGCCTATAAAAGGCGTTGCCCCTCGCATCGGCATGGGCGTGTCACCGCTAGGGGTTGCGGCCATCGTTACACCACTAAGATGGAGTAAGACAGCGGTAAGCACTGTAGTAAATAATTTTGCGGTATTCATGAACATCTCCAGATTAAAGAAAAGCTGCGCTTTGGCTTTGCAAGGAGGATAATTAGCATAGGTACGCGAGCTGGGTGTTCAGCTTATGTGTGGAGGCGGTGGCGTCATGTTGGGCCTGAGTAGTTAGTGCAGCTAAGTCAACTGTTAGGGGTACCGATGTGTGATAATTACCGGGGTTCGACTAGCCGCCAGATCATCTCATCAAAGTTGCTTCACTTAGCCATTGGCTGGCATAGTTCGCATAAATCACTTCGTCTGAGCACGTTTAATAATTGTGAAGCTGCTTACTGCGACCCCAAGATCAAAACCTTCGCCTTTACCTGTGAGCATCAGCGAGACTTTCCCTTTTGTTAATGCCTGGGCCGACCCGGCCTTTACCATGCCAACGTTAGTGCTCAATCCATAATAGCTACCAAGGACATTGTCAATAGTGGCGACATCGGTAAAATTTCCTCGGCCATGCTGAATTTCCCATTTTCCGGCGGTGAGGCCGATTCCCTTGGCAGAGATCGATACTGGCATTGATTCGCCGTTTTCACACGTGACGGTGCCACGTCCAGCAGCACTGGCATAAATGATCGACCACTCAGTTGTTGTAAAGCTCAGCTGGCACTTGAGATCGCGTTCTGTAGCCCCCGCTATCTCCGGTGCTATCGATACGAGGATGGACGCGATGATGGTTAGTGACTTGATGCAGTTCATGATTGACTCCAAAAGAGGGGGACTGATTGTCAGAACGTCTATAGTCGATACGTCATAGTACTTAGGCGCAACTCGGGGCGTCCTGCTCGGCCAGTAGTACCAACATCCATGTAATAGAAGAGGCGCGAAAGTTGAAGTAGCCTGGTCATTCGCGTCGCTTAGTTAGCAAGCCAAGCGTGTAAGCAGCCACCGCGGTCGCCACAATTACCGACCAGGGGTGTTCGTGAACGAGCTTTTGCGTTATCTGCTCCGCTGAATGTAACTGAGACCGTGCTCTTAGCTCGAGATCGCGTACGTTGTTTAAGGCACTGCGAGCTTTCGCTTTGAGTTCCTCGGTCTGTTCATCTGCTGCATCGCCCAGGGTATGAAGAATGTCTTCAATATCGTGCGCTAATTTATTAAATTCGTAACGGACGTTAGGGGCGAGATGTTCGCTATCAGCATTATGGGAGGGCATATGAGTCTCCTAGTAAAGAAGCTGTATTTTGCTCTGGGTAGAAAGGTGCGCTCTTTTTATCCGTAGAAGGGGCTCAGAAATTTTTACAGTGAAAGGAAAACAGCCGTTTCTATACCGTATTAGTATTCCAAGGGCTTTACGAGCATCGGTTGGCCAGCGCAGAAATTAGCTCAAGGGACTTAGAACCCAGGCGATGCAATGTAATGCTATCTTCTCTGGAAGTGCCTATATTGACCGTCGTCAAAGAGTAAAGTTAGTAAAGTTTATTTGTAAGCTGCTGATTTTTCAGCTCTATGCTGGGACCGGATTGTGGGGCGTATCTCTTTGGGCGCACGCGTAATGGCTCAGTAGGATCTGCCCATCTAAATGGAGGCGGCCACGCAGGGCAATCGAGAGTGGCTTCGCAGCGACAGAACTAAGCTGCTCGAGCACGGTCTTTATCTCCACTGTGAAAAACTCAAGATTTACATTTCCTATGGAGCTGGTTTTATGAAATTATGGCTGCCGCGTCTGCCTTGACGGTTGCGTCGTCCTTTGCTCATGCGGCCGGCACAGTCTTAGGATCTAAATTAAAGATGCTGCACCGGCTGGGTCGAGCATTCGAGGTCACCGGCCAGATCATAGAAGGGCATGTGCCGGCCATTGCAGTCAACAAGTTGTTCGTTGACTCGTCCGTGAAGGGCGTGTCGGCACCTGGCATGCTGTTGAATGCGCCGGGTATAGGGGAGCTGGACGGCAATTTGATTACTGTGGACTTTAACGGTAAACCGTTTTCCAAAGACTAAAACCTACAAACGAGCAACGGTATAGTCGGGTAGCTGCAGCGCGTCAGTCTGTTCTTTCCAATCCAGAGAGGTAACTATTCCGCACAGTCCTATCAAACCACCCGCCACCATCACAATCGGTACTGGGAGGCCGCTGGGAGCGTTGTTGCTGGCATATGCAGAATAGCATCGCTCAATAGTCGTGCTGACTGCCTCAAGGTCTACCAAAGCCTTGACGCTTCCCTCTTGATTTGGATAAGTTGTACCTTGCATAAAAACCCCGTTGATTACAAGAAGGGAGCACCGGTTGTCGGGCTCTCTGTCATGTAAAGCGTAAGGTTTTTAGCCTTTTTGCAGCAATCTGCGAGGGCGAACTAGAAAGGGCCGGTTTCGGCTTCATGGCTTGTGCCTTTCTACGGACTTCTGGCACCGTGTGTGTTTTTACGTACGGAGTCCAGATAGAAAACTTACAAACACTGATGCTGATACGCCCGCCGGATTTTTCGTTGACAGACTGGCGGGTATTTGAGGTGCCCTTGTCGCCAAGTGACGAGGCACCCACACTGCATCTGGTTGGATGGGCCACGAGCCATGCTCGCGTAAGCTCTCCCATTTTCGGCATAGACCCAGTAATGCGAGCCTGTCAGACTCGCAGCGGTAATATTTATCAATTTGTGGGGAATCCTGCTCGAAAACTGGATGTCCAGGTAACTACGCTGTGGCAGGAGTGGAAGTTGATAAACGGCATCAGCTCGCAGAAAGAGGTTACCGACCAGATTGTTCTGATGTTTCAGCGATCGAACAAGCAGTTTGGAATATGGGGCAAAGGCCTGCCGCCGTTTTTCCCACGTGATTGTTTTTTGGGTGCCGTGCCTGGCGAGCAACTCAAGTTTTTGGCACGAAGGATTGATGGTCACTATGTCGTCGGGCCAACAGAAGAAGAGCTGAGAGAACGCTATGAATTGTGCATGCGCTTATCTATTCAGTACCACTGCCTTTATCTAGATCAGGTTCAGCAGGCTTCCCCGAATGCTGAGTTCACACCGCAATTGGCAGAAATGTTTGTTCGCGAAGCGCTTAAGGGCTGGGATCTGTCTGCGCAAGAGCGAGAGTGGATTATCGACAAAACCGCGTCAATGCGATGATCGGCTCCGTGGGTAATCCGCAGAGCTGCGCTAGGCGATTCGTACTTTGTGGCTCTTCGTATATGCAGCGGTGGGCCGAGCGTCAATGTTTAGCTGTTTAGATTTAAAGCGGTGGTCTGTTTAGGTTTAACCATGGGTTCCTATATGAACGACAACCTTTGTTCTTATAGGAAAACTCATGAGAAAAATCAGTACTCGTACTAACAATGACCGCACCCATTGTCGCCAGGATCGGCACTCGTTCCAGCGGCGTGGGTCGCGTCACACCGCGGTGCCGGACACGGCTGAGTTGGTTCTCATCCGTGGCCTGCCAGGTAGCGGTAAATCAACGCTCGCCATAGAACTGGCCGAAAAGGGCTATGCCCATTTCGAGGCCGACATGTTCTTTATCCAGGACGGGGTCTATCTTTACGATGCCGGTCAGATTCGTGATGCACACAATTGGTGCAAGGCACTGACGCTTTCGGCGCTGAGCCGAGGTGAGCGAGTGGTGGTGGCTAATACCTTTACGCGATTGACGGAAATGCGGCCTTATTTGGATATGTGTCCGACAGTTCGCATTATGGAAGCTAAAGGCTGCTGGCCGAACAAGCATGGCGTGTCACCTGAACACATACAAGAAATGGCCGAGCGTTGGGAGGCCTTGCCCAATGTCAAATAGTGTCATGGGTAGCGCTGCATCGTTGACGGACAATCCACGGGACGGAATGTCGTCTGATGTGCGGTTAGAAACACAGGGGTTAGGCTTCACCTTATATGATGGTGTTGGTGCCTTGCCAACCGCATTTGTCAGAAGTGCCGTGTTTGCCAACCAGGAAAATAAGCATCAAGTTTTTGAAGTGCTGGGCATGCCAGTCGTGAAGGTTGAGCGCGATGGAGCGGCTCTGACTGAAACCCACCTGATGGTTTTGGCTTATCTGGTGTCTCTGGTGCAAGAGTATGATCGTAAAGCTGGTGCTTTGGTCGAGTTCACCGCCTGGGATGCAGTGCGTGGTCTGCACTGGACTCGCTCTTCACAGAGCGTGGCACGCCTGGACAAGGCCCTTGCCGGGTTGGCAACAACGAAGGTTCGTATTATTCAAAACGGGGTGCAGACCCAAGATGCGGTCCCGCTAGTAATACTTGCGGACGGATGGAAAGAAGCTAAACACCGACGAATACGGCTGACTGCAGCGTTTATTCTGGACCTGGAAGCCTATCGAACTTATGTTGATCTTAAGGTGATTTATAAGTTGCCCAACGGAGCAGCAACACGACTGTATTTGCTGTTGTTGTCCGAGAAAATCTTATTGACGACCTGGCCCATGAGGCAGCTTGCACACTTAGTCGGGTTGGCATCTGATGACGAATACCATGTGAAAGACAAATTGCGGCAGACGCTGCAGGTGCTGATGGACGGTGTGCGCCACGTTAAAGGCAGAGGGTTAGCGGCGAGGATGAGAGAGGATAAGGGGGCCAGCGCGTCATCCCAGGCTGGTGTGGCCTTGCCCGTGAGCAGCGGCGAGCCGACTTTGCTGCATACCTTTGAGCCTATTGTTGCAGCATACTCCTTTCGTCGTGACCGACATGGCCGTTGGCTCGTACAGCTGAGGAAAAATCCACGCGTAAAACCGTTACGTGCCGTGACGCTGGCTCAGTAAAAGATGCCATTGCCTTGTGTGTCGTGCCAGTCCTGCTTCAGGGAGAAGTGTAGTTAACAGGTCGAACCGAGTAGTTAATGGGTAGATGCGCAGATAGTTAAAGGGTCGAAAACTGTAGTTAAGAGGTCGATGCTTTGATAGTTAACGGGTTGAAAACTGTAGTTAAGGGGTCGAGTATGAAATCCGGGGAAACCAAGCACTGGCAAGGCTTTACGCCGATTTTTGGTTGCGTTACATACTTATATAAATACGCCTTTAAAAAACCTTTTTGAGAACTGTAAATAACGCAGTGGTCGTCCGTCTGTGTGAGTAGCGTTTGATAAGCAAGGAATGTGGTGGTCAAGTAAATTCGGACACAACGATAGGTTTATTTGCTGCCATGTTCCGTTCGTAGACGGAGGGCGGCAGATTGCCCAGAATTGAATGTAGACGTTCGCTGTTGTAGAAGCCGACGATGT
>JACCER010000042.1 GCA_013416445.1 Alcaligenaceae bacterium | reverse complement strand
CACTTGGATATCATTTTGCGACCCCTCGTGAGAAGGGTGGCCCACTGATGCCAAGCGCCCACACTTATCGGCTGTTAAATTGTTAAAGAGCGTGTACTGCTGGTACTGCGTATTCGGTACTGCCTGCCGCTACCACACCGCGTTGCCGCTGTGTGTGTGTGTGTTGACTGCAGAGAAACGAGATTATGAAGCATCTCGTTGGGGTTGTCAAGTCAAAGCGGGTGGGACAAGAAAGTTAAACCTGCTAACCGCCTGCCCTGCCGCCTCGGCCCGAAACCACCGAACCCTGCGCCACATAGCGCCACAAGCATAAAACGCATCGAATGAGCAAAACTGCTTCTAACCCGATAGCGCTAAACCCTTGCGCTTTGCTGCTCTGCTTGTTGGGGTAAACCCTGTATGCCGGAGCAGCGAAGAACGAAACTATAGCACGGACATTTCAGACTATGCAAGTCGAGAATGGGAAAAAGACGGAATAGATAGCGGAAAAACACGAGAAAACCACTTAAGCATTTGAATTAAAATAAGAAACTATTTTTAGCTAAAAGCCAAAAAGGCAGCCCCGCCGGCGCGCACTCGAGGGGCTGCGCTCGGATAATATTGCCTAATCCAACAAACCAGCACGAGCGCACCGTGCGCGCTCGCCCCCCAAACCCCGATTCACCCGCGCCTCTCCCCTCTTTTTACCCCATCCAGAGGAAAAAGCGGCCTGCGGATGAGCGCTCTATATAGAGACGAAGAAAAAAGGCGGGGTCGCCCACCTGGCTAACCTATATATGGCAGCCCTGTTGCGCATAAGCAGCCTCTTTTCTGCCTTCTCTCTATATAGTAGGCAAGCCCCTTATAGAAACGGGAATAGGCACGGCACTCGAAATAAGCACAGATTGTGTAAAGCCCATTGATAAGCCCGACCTAAGCCCGGAAGCGAAGGAAAACCTGTTCAAGCAACACCTGCTTATCGACGGACTGGGATTTACCGTCAAAAAATGAGCAGCATACAAACGGAGCCTCAGATGCGACCTATCGTCTTGCTAACCAATCCCATACATCCCACGGCGCGGGAACCGACATGATTCCCATCGACACAGCCAATCGCAACGGCATTGCGGTCGCCAACGCGCCTAAAGCCACTGCGGCATCGGTTGCTGAACAGGTGGTCGAACAAATGATTGCCCTGCTCTGTCACCGACTAACGCCACCCAGGCCGCAATTAGCCCTACACTTGTGCCATTGAAGCAATCGGCAACATAAAGCACATGACTGAAGACATTCTTATTAACGTCACTCCTTTCGAAACCCGTGTCGCGCTAGTTGAACAAGGGTCCGTCCAGGAACTGCACATAGAACGCAGCATCCAGCGCGGGCATGTTGGCAACCTTTATCTGGGCAAGGTGGTGCGTGTGCTGCCTGGCATGCAAAGCGCCTTTGTCGACATCGGGCTCGAGCGCGCCGCTTTCATTCATGTTGCCGATCTGCGGCAAAATCGTAGCGAACGCAGCACTGGCTCCCCCATTACCCCCATAGAAAAGCTGATTTTCGAGGGGCAGTCACTGATGGTGCAAGTCATTAAAGACCCATTGGGCACCAAAGGCGCGCGCCTATCCACGCAAATCAGCATAGCTGGACGCATGCTGGTGTACCTTCCGTACGAGCCCCATGTGGGCATATCTCAAAAAATCGAATCAGAAGAAGACAGAATATCGCTGCGCGAACGCGTGCTGTCGTTCATGTCCAAAGAAGAAAGCGGCGGCTTTATAGTGCGCACTCAAGCCGAAGGCGCAACCGACGAAGAACTGCAGTCCGACCAGTCATACCTGCGCACCATCTGGAGCAGCATACAGGCCAAAGCCAAAAGCCAGCCCACGCCATCCGTGCTGTATACCGACCTGACACTGGCGCAACGCGTGCTGCGCGATATGGTTGGGCCCAACACGGGCATGATCACCGTCGACTCGCGCACCACGGCACAAGCATTACTGGACTGGGCAAAAACCTACACCCCATCGGTCCTAAGCCGCATCAAGCATTACAGCGGTGAACGCCCTTTGTTCGACACGGCTAACGTCGACGAAGAAATCGCCAGGGCATTGTCGCGCCGTGTCGATCTGAAATCAGGCGGCTACCTGATCATCGACCAGACCGAAGCCCTGACTACGGTCGACGTCAATACAGGCGGCTTCGTAGGAGGGCGCAACTTTGACGACACTATATTCAAGACGAATCTTGAGGCAGCTGTTGCCCTAGCCCGCCAATTACGCCTGCGCAACCTTGGGGGCATCATTATTCTGGATTTCATCGATATGGACGACACCGAGCATCGCGCCTCGGTGCTGGCCGAATTGAACAAGGCGCTGGCCAAAGATCGCACCCGCATGACTGTCAGCGGATTCAGTCAGCTAGGCCTGGTTGAAATGACGCGCAAGCGCACCCGCGATTCGCTGGCGCACCAGTTATGCGAGCCATGCCCTACCTGCCAGTCGCGCGGCAACGTACGCACGCCACGCACCCTGTGCTATGAAATCCTGCGCGAAATCCTGCGTGAATCCAGGCAGTTCAACCCCAAGGAATTTCGCATCCTGGCGTCGCAAGCCATTGTTGATTTGTTTTTAGAAGAGGAAAGCCCTCACCTGGCCATGCTGGGCGATTTCATCGGCAAGCCGATATCGCTGGAAGTCGAAAGCCAGTATTCGCAAGAACAATACGATATTGTTTTGATGTAAGGCGTTGCCAGACATTTTTGCCGCATGGGTTTTGTCGGATTACGCGACGCTAATCCGACCTACGAATCTTGATTCGCACACACTTCCGGGTGCGTAATGGAATTAAACAACTGATCAATACGCTTTTCAGTTGCCGAGTCCGCGTAATAGGCATATACCTTGGTTTTAACCCGCCACTCTTCCATTATGGTGCCCTGATACTGCGTCAAATCCACCAGTAATGCGTTTTGAAAGTTAACTGCCCCCGCAGGCCTGGCTACTATCGTCGCGTAACTGGTCTGGCGCTCGTCAAGCGAGAAAACTGCCGCGCTGCCACAAGCCGCCTGATGCTTGAACAACGCTTGCTGTATTTGCGGGAAAGTCAACGATATGGTGCGCTCGGCACGCAAATACTGAGGGTCACGCAAGTCGGTCGCCCTTAAGCCGGCCGTATCAGCCGCGCAACCGGCCAATACAGCCAGCGCCATCAATGTCGTCCATTTTTTCATATTTTCATTTCCCTTCATGATCAGTCATCGTCCCGAAATTGCATACGGTACAGCGAAGCATACAGGCCGTTCATTTCCAGCAGTTCTTCGTGGCGACCCTGCTCGACGATTTGCCCGGCATCCAGCACCACGATACGGTCTGCCTTTTGCACCGTAGAAAGCCGGTGAGCAATAACCAGTGTGGTGCGACCCGCCATCAATAATTCCAGCGAAGCCTGCACCTGTCTTTCAGACTCGTTATCCAGGGCGGACGTGGCTTCATCCAGGATAAGAATAGGCGCGTTTTTGATCAATGCCCGCGCAATGGCCAGGCGCTGGCGCTGCCCGCCCGATAGCTGGCTGGCATTTTCACCAACTGGCGTATCCAGCCCCTGCGGCAGGCCTTGCACAAAAGCCAGCAAGTTGGCTGCCTCAAGCGCATTGCAGATTTCTTCGCGGCTGGCTTCATGCAACGCACCATAGCCTACATTGTCTGCTATGGTGCCTTCAAACAGCACCACATCCTGGCTCACCAGCGACAAATGCGAGCGCAAATCACGCAGGTCGAGCTCTTTGATATCTTTGTCGTCAATCAGGACCTTGCCACTGCTGGGATAGACAAAGCGCGGCAGCATATTGACCAACGTGGTTTTGCCACTGCCCGAACGCCCCACCAGCGCAACCGTTTGCCCTGGCTCGACCATGAACGACACCTGCGAAAGTGTATCGGTTTGCGTGTCGGGAAAACGATGAAACACATTACGAAATTCCACCCGCCCTTGCACCGGTTGCGCGAGCTGCTGCGTGCCGCTGTCGTCTTCCGGAGTTTGATCGATAAGCGTAAAAACACTTTCGGCCGAAACCAGCATGCGCTGCATGGCGCTGGCGATGTTGGTCAGGCGCTTGATGGGGTCGAAAATTTGCCCAAGCGCAGCCATGAACGCGGCAAAACTGCCCACAGTAAGGCCTTCGTTATTCGCCTGATACAAGGCCACGGCAATCACCGCTGCGACCGACAAGCCCACAAAAAATTGCGTCAGGGGTGACATGGCCGCATCGGCCCCGGCTGCGCGCATCGCAAACCGCCGCAGCCTGCCATTTACATATTCAAAACGACTGCCCTCGCGCTCGTAGCCATCAAAGAGCTTGATGACCCGCTGGCCGTCTATACCTTCTCGCACCACCCGGGTCAGTTCGGCATTCATGCTGATGGTGTCGCGGTTGATACGGCGCAAGCGCTTGATGAATACGCGTGCGATAAAAGTGGAAATCGGCAGCATTACCAGCACGATCAGGGTAAGCTGCCACGACATATATAACAGCACAGCCAGCAAGGCCACCACCACCAGGCTTTCGCGCACCACCACAGTAATGACCTCAGTGGCCAGCCCGGTCACCGTACCCGCGTCTATGGTGAAGCGATTAAGCAAACGGCCTGAGTCGCCACGCTTAAAGTTTTCGTCAGACAGCCCCAACAAGCGCTGGAACATTTCTTTACGCAAGGCCAGCAACATATTATTGGCCACCCAAGCCAGCAAATAGGTACTGCCGTAACTACAGATGCCGCGCAGCAACATCAGGCCGATCACCGCCAATGGAATCGACCAGATATAGGACGGCTTGGATCCCGAAAAACCCTCATCGAGCAAAGGCTTCATAATGATGGCCAGCGTAGGCTGGGTCGCCGCTGCAACACTTACCAGCAGCACCGCCACCACCACGGCCTTCCAGTAAACTCCCAATCGAGTGTAGATCCGACGCCACAAATCGAATTTAACAGGGCTGGAACGGGACGATGTGGCTTGAGGGTCAGACTTCAACAATAAACTCGCTTATATACTATTAGGTGTGTCATTTTAACGTTCCTGCAAAGTTGCGCTTTGCATGAACTATTACCCAGCTTTTTCCGGTTATCCTACTTCCCCGCTGCTGTCTTTATTCATTCATGTCTACTCTTTCCGCTATTTATGTGCGTCTTCCAAACTGGATTGGCGACGTCTGCATGTCTCTGCCCAGTTTGCAGGCCTTGCTGAACACACAACTGCCTATAGTGGTCTGCGCCCGCCCCTGGGCCAAAGACTTGTTGTCGGCATACAAACTAGCGGGCTTTATTGAAATGAAAGGCCGCTGGCGTGAAGATAGGGCTGCGGTCCATGCCTACCGGAAAAAAGCTCAACATGCCCATCCCCGGGGATTATTGCTGCCCGATTCATTATCCAGCGCCATGGTGTTCAAGTTCGCCGGCATACCCAGTGCCGGTTACCGTGACGACGGACGCAGCCTGATTTTGCGCTGGCCACTACGCAAGCCAGCGTCCAGCATGCACGCGGTAGAGTCGTGGTATTACATTACCAGCCAGGCACTTAAATACTGGAATCACTCTATTTCGCCTACTCACCCTCCCGCCAGCCTGGGCTTGCAGCTGACCAGCAAACACCGGGAGCAAGCGCTTCAGGTACTGGCAGATGCTGGCCTGGCCACCGGCAAATTCATACTGATCGCCCCCACGGCCACCGGCCTGCATAAAGGCAAGGTAAAGGTATGGCCGCACTTCGACGCCCTGACCAGACGTTTACAGGCGCTAGGCTACACCGTAGCCATGTGCCCGCCCGCTGCGGAAGCAGAAGTCGCCCAGGTCAATGCCCCTACTGCCACTTGCCTTCCTCCCCTGGGTCTCGGCGCGTTTGCTACACTCACTCAACTTGCATCGCTGGTCGTATGCAATGATTCAGGTGTGTCGCATCTTGCTGCCGCAGCAGACGCCAGGCAACTGACCTTATTCGGAGTCACGCACCGGGAACACACCGGCCCCTGGTCCAAACAGGCAACCTGCCTGGGGTCGGCACAAGCGTGGCCCTCCCTTGACGAAGTCGGGCAGCAGGTTTTTGCCCTTTTGCAATAAAACCCAATAGCAGAGCATGACACTATCGATTTTCCTGACCAATCTAGTGATACCCCTGAATCTGTGCGTTACCCTGTTAGTAATAGCCGCAGTGCTATTCATGCTGCGCCAGCGCAAAACTGCCTTTTTTGTTGCCATCGGCGGCCTCAGCTGGGCACTGTTCTGGTCTTTGCCCGCATCATCGCTGTGGGCGGGTGGGCGGCTCGAACAGCTTTATCCGCATCAAATGCCTATGCACCTGCCCACCGCCCAGGCCATAGTGGTCCTCGGAGGCAGTACGGCCAACAATCGTCAGAACTGGTTCGAGCCCTACGATAACGCCACGGCCATATCGCGCGTCGATACCGCCGCAACCTTGTACAAGGCACATAGGGCGCCCCTGATCATTGTTTCTGGCGCTGCCCTCGAGGGAAGAATCAGCGAAGCCCAAATGATGGCCAACGCCCTCGCGCAGCAAGCCATTCCGCCTGCAGCGGTCGTGCTGGAAAGCCGCAGCCTCACTACCTACGAAAACGCCGTCTATACGGTCGATGCTTTAAAACAGCGGCATATCAAACAAATACTGCTGGTTACCTCGGCCTTGCATATGCCACGCGCCATGGCTGTATTCAGGAAACAAGGCATTAACGCCATAGCTGCTCCGTCGGCGCCGCAAATCGTTGTTCCCGACCAGCAAGGCTTTTCATTCTGGCAACCCAATATAAGGGCGCTTGAAGCCAGTCGCTCTATCGTAAAAGAGTATGTCGGCTTGCTGGTGTACTGGGTCCGAGGCTGGATTTAACCCCATGCAATGTCGCAGCCACTGCGGCGCCTGCTGTATAGCGCCTTCCATTTCCAGCCCGATACCGGGGATGCCTAATGGCAAGCCTGCCGGGGTGCCTTGTATTCAACTTGATGACGATAATCGCTGCAAGATATTCGGCCAGCCTGAACGCCCAGCCTGCTGTGCCGGATTGCAGGCCTCGAGCGAGATGTGCGGCACAACACGCGTAGCAGCAATCACCTGGCTGACGCGACTGGAACGGGAAACCGCTCCATAGTCTTGATTGCCAGTGTGATATCCAGGCCCGTAGGTCAGGTTGGCGCCGCAAGCACGTAATCCGACCTACAGCCCACACGCAAACGCCGTCACCCAATAAGGCACTAACTTATTGGGCGTGAACTTCCAGCAGCTCGATCTCGAAGATCAGATTGGAATTAGGTGCGATGACAGGGCCCACTTGCCTGTCGCCATAAGCCAGATGCGAGGGAACAAACAGCTTGCGCTTGCCACCTGCTTTCATGCCTATCAGGCCCTGGTCCCAGCCCTGAATCACTTGCCCCGCACCAATGACACACTGAAAAGGTTCATTGCGATCATAAGAAGAATCGAATTTGGTGCCGTCTTCCAGAAAACCGCTGTAATGAGCGGTAATCAGTGCGCCTTTGACCAGTTCTGCGCCATCGCCAGCCTGGAGGTCTGTAATTTGTAGTTCGGTACTCATGAGATCACTCGTTTGTTTAAAGGTTATTCGTAGCAGACCTGAAAAAAGCGGTCTTAAGCAAACGGGAAGTCTATCATTGTTGCGGCTAGTCCAACCTACGAGCCGCGGCCTTCCATGCGCCGCTGGCGCAGGTATTGAATAACAGCCAGCTGATCACCGCTGAATTCGACTCGTACGGCCCTGTTTGATCGCTGGGACTGATAAAGCGGGTCGTAGTATTCAGCCAGCAGGCCGGCAATCCAGGCGCGATGCAATTCCACTACGCCGCTATGCCGCTGCTCGGCCAAGGCCAGGTCCATAATGGCTGCCAACCGCTGGTAGCGCTCGCCGCCCAAGCGCTTGATAATATTCGCCAGGCTGGTCCGCAAGCGTGTGGCGTAGGCCTCGAAACCATCGACGGCGCCGTACACAGCAATGAACTCGGCGCACAGACCAACCACATAATCATTCAAAATGCGCTCAACCCGGTTTTCGATGGTGTCTTCCAGCCACACCAGCGGAAATTGCCGCATGGCCAGGTGCAGAGACAACGGCAACGAGCAACTGCCGATCAGACGGCTTTCGTCTTCCAGCACAAACGCTTGGATGCCCCGCGCGCGCTTTTTCAGGAGATCGATGGCCAGTGCGTGTTCAAAATCGATTTGCGCCGGTTGCGGATGAGCATGCTTGCCAAAACTGGAGCCGCGGTGACAAGCATGGTTTTCCAGGTCGATGGCGTTAGCCAATTGCATCAATAGCTCGGTCTTGCCGCTGCCCGTCAACCCGCCGAGCAGCACAAAATCACATTCAGCCACAGCAGATGCTGTTGTCTCAAGCAGAAAACCACGCATGGCCTTGTAGCCGCCCGCTATGCGCGGATAGGCGATTCCGGCCTGGCTGTGCAGCCATTGCTGGCTGATTTGGGAACGCAGTCCGCCACGAAAGCAGTACAAATAGCCTTCAGGATGAGCATGCGCAAAGGCAGCCCAGGCTGCAATGCGTTCATCTTTGGCTGTGCCCGTTACTAAACCATGGCCGAGCCTGACTGCAGCCTCTTGGCCATGCTGCTTGTAGCAGAGGCCTACTTTTTGTCGTTCGACGTCGTTCATCAGGGGCAAGTTGACGCTATGCGGGAAAGCACCTTTATGGAACTCGATAGGCGCACGCACATCCAACAGCGCAGCGCCGCTCTGGAAAACATGACGATAGTCGTCGCTGGCCTGGTAGTTCAATACAGCTCCACGCCATGGCTGCGGCGCTCGAGCAGTTCGCCTATGGACGATAGCTGCAGCCCTGCCTCGCTGGCTGCGGCAAGAAACTGCGCCTCGCCTGCGGGTTCAACCGCAACCAGCAAGCCGCCACTGGTTTGCGGATCGCACAACACCTGCTTCTGGGCCTCGGTAATCGAGGCAATGCCCTGCCCATAGCTGTCGAAATTACGCAAGGTGCCGCCCGGCACACAGCCTTCGCCCAGGTAGTAATCTATGCTGCTCAGACGCGGCACGGCCTCATAGTTGAGGCGCGCGGTCAGGCCGCTGCCGTCAGCCATTTCCAGCAGGTGGCCCAGCAAACCGAAACCAGTCACGTCGGTCATGGCTGTGACACCCGCTAGCTTGCCAAAGCGGCTGCCGGGCAAGTTCAGGGTACACATCCAGTCGCGAGCCACTCCCACATCTTGCGCGCGCAATTTGCCCTGCTTCTCGGCGGTAGTCAGTATGCCTATGCCCAGCGGCTTGGTCAGATACAGTTTGCAGCCCGCAACGGCAGTATCGTTGCGTTTCATATTGCGCTTGTCGACTATGCCCGTAACCGCAAGGCCAAAGATGGGTTCGGGCGTATCAATGGAATGCCCACCCGCCAAGGGAATGCCGGCTGCCTCGCACGCTGCACGCCCACCGCGTATGACGTCACCCGCGGCCTCGGCGGGCAATATATTGATGGGCCAGCCGAGGATGGCAATAGCCGTAAGGGGATCCGCACCCATGGCGTAGATATCGCTGATAGCGTTGGTTGCCGCGATACGCCCGAAATCAAAAGGATCATCGACGATAGGCATGAAAAAATCGGTTGTCGAAACCACGCCACGGTCTGCATCGATAGCGTAAACGGCGGCATCATCGCGCGAGGCGTAGCCTACCCATAGTTTTGGATCAGGTTGCTGCACCCCACTGCCGGCGAGGATGCGCTCCAGCACTTTGGGGGAAATTTTGCAGCCACAGCCAGCGCCATGACTATACTGGGTCAAGCGTATGGGTTCGCTCATGGAGTCTCGTTAAATTGATGCCTGAAAGCGTCCATTTTACAGGGCGGCCCGCACACTATGCTGTGTACACTACCTGCGCTGCTGTTTTATTTTTTCTGGATCATGAATATTATTATCAACGAAGACCTGCGCGCATATATCGATCCGCTAACCGAAGACGAATACGCCGCGCTCGAGCGCAGCCTGCTGGCCGAAGGCTGTCGCGACGCCCTGGTCCTGTGGGGCGATACTTTGGTAGACGGGCATAATCGCTACAACCTTTGCCAGAAACACGGGATTGCCTTCAAGACGGTGCAAAATCATACATTTACATCGATGGACGATGTGCATTTGTGGATGATAGACAACCATCTGGGGCGGCGTAGCGTATCGGATTTTCAGCGCGGAGTGCTGGCACTGCGCAAGAAAGACATCGTAGCGGCACGGATGGCTCAGAGTCAGGCCAAGCAAGCCTCGGCCGAACTGGCGGGGGAAGATGCCGCCAAACAGCCGGATTCCAAGTCGCCATTGACTCGTGACGCGCTTGCGCGCACGGCCCGGGTCAGTAGCGCAACACTAGGGCAAATTGAAAAAATCCAGAAGACGGCGGCGCCTGAATTGGTGGATGCAGTCAAGTCAGGGGTAATATCCATCAATGCGGCGGCAGCGGTGGCGACATTACCAGGCGAGAAGCAGGTGGCCGCAGTTGCCGGCGGCAAAAAGGAATTGCGTGAGGCGGCGCGGCAAGTACGCGAGGCGCGCCTGCCGGTCAAGCCTGAGCCAGAAATAGAGCCCTTGGTTGAGGATGCCACGCCAGATCAGATAGAGATTCATCGCCTGATGCTAAAGGTGGCTGCACTGACGCAAGAGCGTGATCAGTTGAAAAAGAAAGTGCAGAATTTAACGATTGCGCTGACCGAGGCACGAGGTTCGTAGGTCGGATTAGATTCTATGTAATCCGACAAAACTTCCGTGGAAAAATGTCTGGCGCAAATACGGTTCGGAGGTTTACTGTTTACGGTACTTGGCAAGGGTGTTTGGCTCTGGTGACGTTGTCCGGGTTCTAGTGACGTTGTCGGTTTCTTGTGACGTTGTCCGGGGTGGGTGAAGCTCAGTGCGGCACGGCGTGCTTGTTTCCGCGTCTGCCTCGTCCAGCCGGGCGTCGGCCGAACTCGCTGCGCTTGTATAGTTTTTTTTAAGCAGTTTTGTTTTG
>JACCER010000041.1 GCA_013416445.1 Alcaligenaceae bacterium | reverse complement strand
GGCCGCGGCTGTCTGAGCCCGGCGCTTGTCGGACCACTGGTCCGACCGGGCGAGTTCCGCGGACGCCTCGATGGCGCTGATCGTAACGGGAACCCCGCCAGGGGCGCAGCGCGTGAAGCCGAAACAGTTCCCGACACACCCGACTTTCACAAGAACGAAAAACCGTTCCCGGCGCATCCGAAGCTGTAGCGTGACCCTTGAAGCAAATGCATAGCGTTTGGATATACTCGACTGTTAGTGTCGGATTACGCGCCTGGCGACAATAATCCAACCTACGCAAACCTTAAACCTGACCAGTACTCCCGTCTCAAAACCGCTGGGCACCAAGTCCGGAAAACGCTTCCACCAGCCGCAACGCAAGCACCTCGCCCACCTGGCCAACATCAGCCTGGACACCGCAGTACCGTAGGTCGACTGTTTGCAAACCTTCATATCCACAAGGATTAATACCCTGAAACGGCGTCAGATCCATGTCAACATTCAAGGCCAGCCCATGATAGGCACAACCATTGCGTATTTTGATGCCCAATGCAGCAATCTTGGCCAGGCTATGGTCACCCAGCATGCTGCCCGCCCCTTGCCCTGGCGCCTGTTCAGGCCCAACTGTATTCATGGCCCCTTGATTCACTACCGGCACATACACCCCAGGCGCTCCGGGCTTGAGACAAGCACCGGCCACGCCCAGTTCCGTCAGCACCTGGATGCCAACGTCTTCCAGCAAAACCACATATTCTTTAACGAATAGCTTCAGACGGCGCAAGTCGACCAGACAATAGGCCACGACCTGCCCAGGCCCATGATATGTGACCTGCCCGCCACGATCACACTTGACCACATCGATATTGCCGCTGTTCAGGATGTGCCCAGGTTTGCCCGCCTGCCCCAGGGTATATACCGGCGGATGCTCGACTAGCCAGATCTCATCGGGCGTATGCGCCTGGCGTGTTTCGGTAAACTGACGCATGGCTTCCCATACGCCCAGATAAGGTGCAAGCCGTGGTAACCACTTATGGCTGATCATGGCGCGATGCACGCCTACAGCACAATGGAAACCATTTCATGGCCATGCAGCGCGCGATATAAATCGTCGAGTTGCTGGCGCGAAGTGGCACGCACGGTAAAGGTAAGGCTCAGGTAATTGCCACTTTTGCTGGGCCGGATTTCTATTGTGGCCGGATCCAGTTGTGGATCGAACAACAAGACCAGTTCCGTTAGCGTTTGCGCCAGGTCAGGATGCGTCTTGCCCATGACCTTGATGGGAAAGTCGCTGGGGTATTCGATAAGCGAATCTTCAGGCGGAATGTCGTGCATAAGCGGCGTATTCATAACTCAAGAAATCAAAGAGCGGCAACCGCAGCGTCGTAACCTGCTCGCAGCGCCTGATAGACCTTGCCTGGCTTGCCTGTGCCTACCGGCTTGCCGTTAAAAACAGTAATGGGCAGAACTTCTTTGGTTGCCGATGACAGCATCAATTCATCAGCGTTATCGACTTCTTGCTGGGAAATGGGGCGCGCATCGAATGGGATGCCGGCAGCGGCGGCAAGCTCTTCAAGCAAACTGTAGCGTATGCCTTCAAGTATAAGATTATTGCGCGGCGGCGCCATCAGGATGCCATCTTTGACCACCCAGATATTGCATGATGCGCCTTCCGACAAATACCCATCGCGAAACTGCAGGACTTCGTCGACGCCAGCATCGACCGCATACTGTTTGGCCAACACATTGCCCAGCAAGGACACCGACTTGATTTCACAGCGCAGCCAACGAACATCAGGCATGCTGACAGCAGAATAACCTTGCTCGCGCACCTCGGGGCTGGGGCGCTTGAACGGTGCAACCATGCAGAACACAGTGGGCCGGGCGTTCTTGGGAAAAGCATGATCGCGTTTGGCAACACCACGGCTGACCTGAATATAAACCATGCAGTCGCCCATGCCAGAACGCTTGAGCAGCCCTTCGACCAGTTGCTCCCAGTCGTGGCGGGTGAGATCGACCTTGATGCTTATGGAGGCCAGGCTGCGCTCCAGGCGGGCCAGATGCCCATCCATGCGAAACGGCTTGCCGTTGTAGGCAGGCACTACATCGTAGATACCATCGCCAAAAATAAAGCCGCGGTCCAGCACCGAGATTTTAGCGTCGCCCAAACGTACATAATCGCCGTTCAGGTAAACAATGCTGTCGCAATCAACGTCGGGAATCATGATTTCACTGAACCTTTATTATTCAAATAATAAACGAATTTTGTCGTAGATACGGCCAAAAAAGCCCGCTTCCTGTACATCGTCGAGCACATACAAGGCTTCTTCGCGCAACAACTTGCCATCGAGCGAAAGCGATACCGTGCCTACTTTGGCGCCTTTTCTCAAGGGTGCAATAAGCGGCTGGGTGTATTGAGCCAGTGGCTTGACCAGCGCACCCTTGCCGCGCGGCACGGTTACCCAAGTTGTTTCAGCGCCACCCAGGCCCACGGTTTCCGCCTGGCCCTCCCAGACGCGCGCAGTGACGGCCGGCTGGGTGTTGTCGAACAACTTGATGGTGTCGAAGTTCTGGAAGCTCCAGTTCAAGAGCTTGAGGCTGTTTTCGGTACGTGCCGAGTCGCTGCTGGCGCCAACAATGACCGAAACCACGCGGCGGCCATCGCGCAGAGCGGTGGCAACCAGGCAATAACCTGCAGATTGAGTATGACCTGTTTTCAGGCCGTCGACGGTGGGATCAGACCATAACAGCCGGTTACGATTATTTTGCTTGATCTTGTTATAGGTAAATTCTTTCTGGCTGTAATAATGCAGATACTGCGGATGCTTGGCAACCAGGTTTTTCGACAAAATGGCCAGATCGCGCACTGTCGTTAAATGGGTAGGGTCGGGCAAGCCTGTGGAATTCACAAAATGGGTGTCGCGCAAGCCCTGCCTGGCGGCCTCTTCGTTCATGAGTGCCGCAAACGCTGGCTCGCTTCCGGCAACTGCCTCGGCCAATGCAACCGTGGCGTCGTTGCCCGATTGCACGATAACGCCACGCAAGAGATCATCGACCGTCACCTGGCTATTAGGCTTGACGAACATGCGCGAGCCTTCGGTCTTCCAGGCTTTTTCAGAAATATTGACAACCTGGTCCAAAGACAGGCGCTTGTTGTCGATGGCTTCGAAAACCAGGTAAGCCGACATCAGCTTGGTGAGCGAGGCCGGTTCGATTTTTTCATCGGGATTTTGCGCTGCAATAATTTGGCCGCTGTTCACGTCTAGCGTAAGCCAGGCGCGCGCGGTAAGGTTGGGCGCGGGCACGGTGGCCAATTCGCCCACCATGGAAATGCCGCCAGCGGCGCCAACCAGGGCTGGAGCGACGACAGCGGCGGGCGCGCTTGTGGCCGGACCAGTGGTTTGCGCCGAGACCAGCATAGGCGAAGCAGCGAGTGCAAGCCCGGCAAGAAAGTAGGAAATTCGGGGAAATTGAAAGCGGAAATTTTGGGGTGTCATCGGCATATCGTAAAGAACATCCGTTGGAAAAACAAACGGCATAGGGAATTAATTATAGGCAAAACTACGCTACACAGAGGCCAAACGCTGCTGCAACAACTGCCTGAGCACAATCAGCTTGCCATGAAAAAAATGGCTGGCATCAGGTACAACAACCATGGGCAGGCTATGGTTACGCGCAAAATCCATGGCTTCCGCCAAGGGAACGACTTCATCTGCTTCGCCATGCACCAGGAAAGTGTCGTCAGGCACGGTGACCGCGCGGAATTTGAAGCGATTGACCGCCGACCCCGCCAACAGCAAGGCAGTGGGGAGCCTTTCGGTATTTTCCGCCAGTTGAGAATACAGTTGCGCAGCAACCGATGTGCCAAACGAAAAACCCGCCAGCACCCACTTTCCGGCGGCTGCTTCAGGATAGACGCTACTGAACTGACGCACCAGTTCGAGCATATCGGCGGTTTCGCCGACCGCTTGGTCGAACTCACCTGCCGAAGCCCCCACCCCTCGGAAATTTGGGCGCACCGCGACCAGGCCATGCTGCACACAAGCGCGCGCTATAGTAGTCACGATTTTATTTTCACGAGCGCCGCCATGCAAGGGGTGCGGATGCAGCACCAGCGCCCAACCGCGTGGCGGGTCTATAGGAAGATCAAGCACGCAGTCGATAGCGCCGACCGCCCCCTGGAACGAAATATTTTCAGTGCGAACAAGCATAATGAATACTTTGAGTTATAACGTAAGCCCGCCCATTCTACGCCACGCTTGGTTACCTAGTTAATGTCTACTTTGCCTGCCCCATTCCTGCCATCGCCCGAGCAACTGGCCACTGCACTGTCCGGCGCCCTGCCTGGCTTCAACCACGTTCAATGGGTAGAACACACCCAGTCCACCAATGCTGACCTGATGACCAAGGCGCGCGCCAGCAGCGGGCAATTGGCACGCCCCTGGCTGCTGGGCGCCCATTTGCAAGAACGGGGCCGGGGTCGCGCGGGTCGTACCTGGCAAAACCGGGCCGGGGCCAACCTGATGTTTTCCTGCGCCTTCGATGTGTTCCTGCCCTCGCAGCAACTGCCTACGCTGTCGCCGCTGGCCGGCCTGGCAGCCTGCGAAGCGCTGCGTGAACTAATAGGCCAGCCGCAGCGCAATCAGCTCAGCATGAAATGGCCCAACGACCTGCAATGGCGCTTTGCCAAGCTGGCCGGCATACTGGTGGAAGCGACGCGCGCCGGCACAGCGCGGCTGTCGGCTGACCATTACGTGGTCATCATAGGCATGGGCATCAACCTGAACGACGCCCGTGCGCTCAGCCAATCGCTGAATCGCCAGGTGGCCGACTGGTCTGAAATTGCCGCTCAAGACGAAACCGCCGCAACCGCCAGCGCGGCGGATATCGTTGCCCGCATTGCCGTGGCCTGGTACAACAGCCTGAACCAGGTGACTGCGCAGGGCTTTGGCTGTCTGCCCGAACGGTATAGCAAGGTCGACATCCTGGCCGGCCAGCATTTAAACGTGCTCGATGAAGGTCGCATTACCCATGCCGGTATCGCCTGCGGCATCAATACACTAGGCCAACTGATACTGCGCACCCCGGCCGGCGAAACGCCGATTTCAGTCGGCGAAATCTCGGTGCGTCCCCAGCAGGACGGCGCATCATGATTTTACTGATCGATGCGGGCAATACCAGAATCAAGATAGGCTGGCTAAACGCCAATGGCCAGCGCGAAACCAGCGCCTTTGCCGTCGCCCATGCCGATCTGGCCGGCAGCCTGCCTGGCTGGCTGGCCCAGCTTGCCAGCCCACCTATGGCCGCCTTGGGCGTGAACGTGGCCGGCACAGGCATAGGGCTAGCCCTGGAAACCATCTTGCGCCAGCAATGTGCATGCAACATACGCTGGATCACCAGCCAGAAATCAGCCGCCGGCCTGCGCAATACCTATGATGTCGCCGAACAGTTGGGCGCCGACCGCTGGGTATCCATGATAGGGCTGGCGCAACATACAGACCAGGCCGCCATATTGGCCAGCTTTGGCACAGCCACGACCATTGACACCCTGGGGCCGGTGAAAACAGACGGCACTGCCAGCCGGCTTTTCCATGGCGGCCTGATTTTTCCGGGGCCGGCACTGATGCGTTCGTCGCTGGTATCGGGCACAGCCAATCTGCCCGAGGCCATGGGCCAGGTTGTGGCTTACCCCCACAATACCCATCAAGCCATAGCCAGCGGCATCGCTGCCGCACAGGCCGGCGCGCTAATCAGGCAGTGGCATGCGGGCCAGGATCAATTCGGCCAAGCCCCCCTGATTTTCAGCAGCGGCGGCGCCTGGCACACGATTGAAGATGAAGCACAACGCCTGCTGGCAAGGGCGCAGCACGACCTGAACCTGCCTAGCTTGCCTATTCAATGGCTGGCCAGCCCGGTACTGGATGGCTTGGCCCGTTTGGCGCAGGACGATAATGTGTTTGTGGGCCGGATGACGCTACGCTAATCCGACCTACGAACCTCGAAGGGTGCGCCCAGGGTGACGGCCTGCTGATTTCGCTCGGATAGCAAGCGCGGTTCGCGCCCCTGTTCGCTGGGCGGCATGCCGAAAAACCCTTGGCCGTAAGCCAACACAGCCAGATTCGCCACAAGAACCAGAAAAAATATAAAACGCATACAAAAAACCAAGGCTTGGGCCGCAAGGAAAACAGCTATGGCCGCATTTTAAACACCAGCACACGAATCTCAAAGCAATAAGGCCTACGCCGCTACTCCCACTTATGCCATATAGTCGGAATGTCGTATCATTTCGCAGTCATATTCTCTGCATAACTCTTAAAAGTCAGTTTTCCATGAAACCAATTCGCAAAGCCGTATTCCCCGTAGCTGGCCTGGGCACCCGTTTTCTCCCGGCCACCAAAGCCATGCCGAAAGAAATGCTCCCCATCGTCGACAAACCGCTTATTCAGTATGCTGTCGAAGAAGCCATCGCTGCTGGCATCACCGACCTGATTTTCATTACCGGGCGCAACAAGCGCGCCATCGAAGATCATTTCGATCGGGTCCCCGAACTGGAAGCTGATCTGGAAGCCAAAAACAAGATGGAATTGCTGGAAACGGTACGCAACGTCATACCATCGCATGTCAATTGTATTTATACACGCCAGGCCGCGCCACTAGGCCTCGGGCATGCCGTACTATGCGCTGCACCCATCGTAGGCAACGAACCCTTTGTCGTACTGCTGGCCGACGACTTGATCGACGCCAACACCTCGGTCACGCAGCAACTGGTCGAAGCCGCGCACCAGCAAAACGGCAGTGTCCTGGCCATCCAGAACATTCAGCGCGAGCATACCAACAAATACGGCATTATTTCGGGCACGGCCGTCAACGGAAAAACCATGCGCCTGCATGGCATTATCGAAAAACCCGACCCATCGGTTGCGCCGTCAACCCTGGCCGTAGTGGGCCGGTATGTACTTGAGCCCGAAATCTTCGAACACCTGCGCCAGACCCAAGCCGGTGTAGGCGGTGAAATCCAGCTTACCGACGGCATAGCCAGCCTGCTCAAATCCCGCGCGGTCTTCGGCCTGGAATACGAAGGCACTCGCTACGACTGCGGCAGCAAAGCCGGCTTTTTCCAAGCCACCCTGGAACTGGGCCGGAAATATCACGGGCTGTAATCCGCCGGATTAACACGAATGGCACCTAGTTAAGGTTTTCGTGGGTCGAATTAGCGCCGCCAGGCGCGTCATTCGACGAACAGCGCCACAACCCTGCAAGCGCAACGTCATTCGGCACGCATTATGTCTTGATCTCGTTCAGCCCCGCCACTACACGCCTTACTGCCCCGGTATGCTTTTGCACCCAATGCGCGCCCGCCTCGCCCATGCGGCTTAAGCGCTGCGGGTCGTTCAGCAGTTGCAAAGCCGTCTGCAAAGCCGCTTCCGCATCAGGCACCCGCATTGCAGCGCCCTCGTCCATGGCGTCGACCACAGCCTGCTCGAAGTTTCGGGTATGTGGCCCCACCAGTACGGGCACCCCCACCGCGCAAGCCTCGATCAAATTCTGGCCACCCAAAGGCGCGAAACTGCCCGCCACGATAGCAACCTGGGCCGCGGCATAATAGCGCGGCATCTCGCCCAGGCTATCACCCAGCAAAACGGCCGCATCGCTGCAAGCGCGCAGCGCGGTCGCCGTGTCATCACCCATTTTTATAAGCTGTGAGCGCCTGACATAAACCAGGCCTGCCTTGGCAAGCAGATCAGCCGCTGGCTCGAAGCGTTCTGGATGGCGCGGAATCAGGCAATACAACACTTGCTCATCAATATCAGTGCCCTGCGCCTGCGCACGCTTGACCTGACGCGCTATCGCCTGCACGAACAGGTCATCTTCGCCTTCGCGCGTGCTGGCAATAACAATGATTTTGCGCCGCAAAGCCGCCGCGAACTGCTTGCCCCGCACGATGGCGTCTTGCGGCAAAGCAATATCAAACTTGAAATTACCCGATACCCTGACCCCAACGGCGCCGGCCTGCTCCAGGCGTTGGGCATCGTGCAAGGTCTGTGCATACACCGCAGCGAAACTGGCATAAGCGCGACGCATGACACTGCCGACGCGCAGGCTCTGGCGCAAGGACTGATCGGAAAACCGGGCGCTGGCCAGCAGCATAGGCACCTGCGCCCGCTGCGCCGCAGCCAGCAGATTAGGCCATACCTCGCGTTCGATCAGCACCCCAGCCCAGGGCCTGTAGTGCGCAATAAAACGCCGGGTGCTGCCGGGAAAATCGTAAGGCAACCACTGCTGCTCAAGCTGCCCTTGTTCAATAGCGTGCGCAAAGGCACGCTCACCCTCGGCGCGGCCGGTTACCGTCATGTGGGTCAGCAAGACGCTTTCGCCCTGATCCAGCAATGCCTGTATAAAAGGCTGCGCCGCACGGGTTTCACCCAGGCTTACCGCATGCACCCATACCGGGTGCTTGACCAGGCCAGGCTTGGCGTAACGCCCAAAGCGGGCCGCGGAACACACCCCCCAATCCCCCCCTGAACGGCGTGCCCGTAGCGCCATCCAGCTCAATAGGGCAGGTGTCAGTACGCGGATAACTGCAGTGTAGAGATATCGATTCAAAGAAATAAGCCAATAGCTGGACGAGGAATTACCAGCGTTAAAAGTTCAGCCAAAACAGACGCCGCGCGCCAGTGGGCCAAAGAAAAAACCATGCACCTACGCGGGAGTATCGCCGCCGGGCAAATCGGCATGAGCCGAATCATCAAAAGCCAGCGCCTGATCAACCGCGCTAAGCACCGTTTCGGCCGAAGGCGCATTACCCCTTTCGCCCAGACTGGCCGTATAGGCAGGCCCTTCGAGGGGCGTGCGCACAGGCGTTGAGGCCTTGTAAATGCCTATTGTGGGCCGACCCAGCCCCGCTGACAAGTGCGTCAGCCCGCTGTCCAGCCCCACCATGATGCGCGCACCTGCCAATACCTTGGCGACATCGGTAAGGCCCATGCGCGGCAAGACTTCAGCACGCGCATTACCCTGCACCAATTGCCTGGCCCGCTCTGTTTCAGAGGGGCTGCCGGAAAGCAGCTTCAAGGCTAGGCCATGATCGTGCAAACGACCAAACACTTTTTGCCAGTCGGCTTCCGGCCACAATTTATCATCGCGGCTGGCTGAAGGCATGATAACAGCGTATGGCTGTATTTCAATGCCATCCGTAATGCTGTCCAGGCCAAAGTCGGGTTCGCCTTCGTAGGTGTATTGAAAAGCGGCGGCGGCCAGTTCGCGCTGACGCGTAACGGCAGGCTGCCAGAAGTTGACGGTATGCTTGACGTCGTAAAAGAAGGATGCCAGTGGCTCACGCGCCGAGCGGCGATCCAGACCGTGACGTTCTCCGTGTGTTTGCCTGACCAACCAGACCGATTTCATCAGGGCCTGCATATCGAGCACGATGTCGTACTGGCGGGCATCAAGGTTTTTTCGCAAGGCAGTACGAGCGGCCCGCGTTTCAGCGGCCCACCAGTGCTTGCGCCAGCGCCTGTGCGCCACCGGGATGACTTCGTGCACAGCCGGATGCCAGGTTGGAATCTCGGCAAAGCTGTCTTCGACGATCCAATCGATTTGCGCACCGGGCACATGCCGGGCAATATCGGATATGGCCGGCAGCATGTGCACCAGATCGCCCAGCGACGAGGTGCGAACTATGAGGATTTTTTTCGTCATGCGGCGATTATAAATACAATATCGCAGATGAGTACCGAATGGTGTTAACCCCTTCTGCCCGCTCGACAATATAAACAGGAGAGCAAAAATGAAAAACATCATGTGCGAAATGTTCGGCATCGAGCTACCTGTCTTTGCGTTCTCGCATTGCCGTGATGTGGTCGTAGAAGTTTCCAAGGCGGGCGGCATGGGCGTGCTGGGCATGGCCCGCATGAGCCCGGAGCGAGTCCGGGAAGAACTGCGCTGGATCGACGAACACATTGGCGGCAAACCGTATGGCATCGACGTACTGATGCCCAGCACGTATCAGGATTTCGACGGGCACAAATTCGATGCTGACGAACTTTTCCCCAAAACGCAGCTCGATTTCGTACGCAATCTGCTTGATGAAGCTGGCATCCCGCCCTTGCCTCCCGAAGAGGCCCACCAGATAGAAACCGACTTGGTGAGCCAGTTCAATTTCACTCCTCAGGAAAGTCTGGAGATGATCAAGATCGCGATGGAGCATCCGATCAAGCTCATCGTCAATGCTCTGGGCTCCCCCCCAGCAGAGGTAGTCAAACAAGCCCACGCACGCGGAATCAAGGTAGCGGCCCTGGCTGGGGCGCCCAAACATGCAATCAAACACAAAGAGGCCGGATGCGATTTTGTCATTGCGGTAGGAACCGAAGCTGGTGGGCACACGGGCAATATCACTTCCATGGTTTTATGGCCCCGGATTGTGGACGCGGTAGCCCCTTTGCCGGTGCTTGGCGGCGGAGGCGTGGGGCGCGGGCGTCAAATGGCTGCGGCGATTGCTCTCGGTTGTGAGGGCGTATGGTGCGGCTCGGTATGGCTCCAAACAGTGCAAAGCGAAGTACCGCCAGACATAAAAGCCAAGATGTTCGAGGCTGGCCCGGAAGATGCGGTACTGACACGTAGTGTCACGGGCAAACCTTGCCGCACGCTTCGGTGCGCATTCACCGACGCATGGGATCAACCTGGCGCCCCAGATACCCTGCCTGCACCGTTGCAAGCGGTATTGTGGTGGGGCCAAGGCCGCACCAGAGTCGAACGGGTACGCGAAAAATCCTTTCTCACTTATCCAGTCGGCCAGATCGTAGGCGACATGCGGCAAGAAACCTCGGTACGGAATGTGATTCACGACATGATGAACGAGCTAATCGAAGCCCAGGAGCGCATCGGCGCCATGCTGGGCTGACTGCCGTGAGGCTGCCTGGTTCTGGTGACGCTGTCTGGTATTTAGTGATGCTGTCCGGTTTTTATGACGTTATCGGTTTCTTGTGACGTTGTCGGTTTCTTGTGGCGTTGTCGGTTTCTTATGACGTTATCGGTTTCTTATGACGTTGTCGGTTTCTTATGACGTTGTCCGGGGTGGGTGAAGCTCAGTGCGGCACGGCGTGCTTGTTTCCGCGTCTGCCTCGTACAGCCGGGCGTCGGCCGAACTCGCTGCGCTCAAACAACGGCCGCCGACACCCCCCGG
>JACCER010000040.1 GCA_013416445.1 Alcaligenaceae bacterium | reverse complement strand
TACATCGTTGGGTTCTATAACTGTACCCGCTTGCACTCCACCTTGGGATACACCGCACCTGTTCAATACGAGTTACATGCCGAAACAAACAACTTAACGTAGTGTCTGATTTTACTTGACCACCACATTTAGCTTTCGGACTTTCCTGGGGGGCAACTGAGCGGCTTGCTCATTCTTTTTTTCAGGTTACTGCGGACGACGAGCGTCGCTTGGGGGCTGCTGTCGAGAGCATCTTGTATACCGAACTCGACCACGGGAGTACCTGTGTTCCGCGAGAGGTCGTGAGGGACAAGTTGGCGAAGCTGGTTGGTAAAGTTTACGCAGAAGAAGCTTTACGGTTAGCGCTGGAACGCCATTATGTCGTGGACTTTGAAGGTGTCATACATGCTCTTGGCCCATGGTCAATTGAGTGTTCGCTGAGTGAATGGCTCGTACGTCTTGCTACGCCAACGCGTCCCCTCCTGGAGCATGAGGATGTTGAAGCGCTGATGGAGAGGTACGAGAGAGCCGAGGCAGCGGACGGTACGCCTTTCACCCTCAATTCAGCTCAGCGTAACGCTGTGCTTGCGGCCTCAAGCCACAGACTCCTACTCATCACAGGTGGTGCAGGCGTGGGGAAGACGACGGTACTCAAGTGTATCCGTTCCATGTTGGACACCTCGGGCCAGAACGTCTACCAGATGGCTCTGTCAGGCCGCGCGGCAAAGCGCATGGCTGAGGCCACTGGCAAGCCCTCAATGACTATTGCCGGCTTTTTGCGTAATGTAGGTAGGCACGGTATCGCCGAGAACAGCACCGTTGTCGTCGATGAAGCTAGTATGCTCGACGTACTGTTGGCCTATCGAGTAGTCGGTGCGTTGCCCCAGGCAGGAAGGCTCATACTCATCGGAGACCCTTTCCAGCTCCCTCCTGTTGGACCGGGGTTGACGCTGCATGCTCTGATGGAAGTGCCGCAGTTAGCCAAGGTCGAGCTGACCGCAGTTAAGAGGTTTAGCGGGGATATTGCGATAACAGCCAATGCGGTACGAGAGGGTAGTCTCCCGGTGCTGCGCTCGACGAGCGACGCCGCTATCACCTTTCTCGAATGTGGCCCGGATAAGGTCAGCGAAGTCGTATTAAGCCTTCTCTTAAAAGAGCCTGAAAACACTCAGGTGCTCACCTTCACAAAAAATGCGGGCCCAGCTTCAAGCAGAATCCTCAACGAGTTTTGCCAACGGCAGCTTGCAGTTGCAGCGAAGCGGTTGGTTGTCTTCAATGATGAGAGAAGGCGCCTGGAGGACACTGGATTTCGTTTAGGGGACCCAGTGCTTTGCACCAAAAATCTTTGGCACATGGGACTACAGAACGGAAGTCTAGGGCGCATGTATTCGGTCAATGACGAGCCATTGACCGACTCTGAAGGTGTTGTGAGTTATGGATGGATTCAATGGGACGACGGGGAACTGCGCACAGTTACAAACGAGGTTCTGGATGCGCTAGAGCTCGGCTACGCCATTACCGTCCATAAGGCACAGGGCTCCCAATTTAAGCGGGTGGTCGTGCCAGTATTTGCGACCCGCAATTTAGATAGAACGATGCTCTATACAGCAATAACGAGGGCAACCCAGCAAGTGCTACTGGTTGGTGACCGTAGCGTTGCGGCCGAGGTTGTCGCTAGTCCTCCCAGTGCTTCAAAGAGATGGGTGGGCCTGCCGCGTTTTATTCAACAGGCTATTCAGGAGCAGTAAGATGCCTTTGGTAGTCACGATTGTCAAAGCTAGCATTAAGGCCGACAGTTCGGGCGCGCGACTTGAGCTTCCCGCGCTCATCACGCCCGCTGGCGTTTTGGAGCCTTTGCTTGACTATTTCATCTCACGTGCACATGACCGCAGTGTTCAATGGATGCGTGGAGTGGCTCGAGCCGTTCGAATGTTCCTCGAGTACTTATCCACTAATCCCAGCGAGCGCGATAACTATCGATTGTTTCTGAACTTCGGTCAGCGACTCTACACTGGAACTTATGACCGCAATACAGGCCAAGACCCGAGTGGCTTGGGCTGGATGCCGATGTCCGCTGGACGTGCGCGAAAGGTGGTTTCGGCTCTTAACGATTTTTTTGATTATCTTTCTCAAACTCGACCAGCCGCAGCATTTTTCAATCCGAAGTACGCCGGCTCGTCTTACGACCGTTTAATCGACGAAGCAGCTTACCAGTACCGTCGTGACAAAGCGTTCTTGGGTCATACGTGGGCGAGTTCCCTAGACGCCGTCAATTCGTCACCTGGGCGACTATTTCGGCCGAGGCGCAGAGTCTCTGTAGAAGCCAGCGAACCGCCGGCTTTTCCTGACGAGCATTTCGAACGCCTTATCGCCGAAGGTTTTCGGGTGGGCAACCGGTATGACTACCGTAACATTCTCATCACTCTTTTGCTACATTGTGCAGGCTTTCGAGAGTCGGAGCCGTTTCATCTCTACGTCTCTGACGTGATGCCTGACCCTTCTAATTCAAAATCGGCACTGGTGCTCATTCATCATCCGACCGAAGGTACCGCGCCTGGTGATTGGTTCGACGAAAAGGACGGCCGGCGCAAAGGCACTCGCCGCGCTTACTTGCAAGAGCGTTGGGGCCTAATGCCTCGAAATGAAATCTTAGGTTATCACCACGCAGGTTGGAAAGGCGGCGCGCACGAAGAGAACCTGGGTAGCCTTTATTTTCGAGCCTATTGGTTCGAACCATGGTGGGGCGAGCTCTTTCTTGCGGTTTGGTACAAGTACCTTGGCGAGATTGCCCTTTTCGAACGTAAGCATCCGTTTGCGTTCGTCAACACTGACCGCCATCCTATCGGACAACCCTACGCATTGGCCCAGTTTAATAAGGCGCATGCCCGCGCGGTGAGGCGCATCGGCTTGGAAGTTTCCAAGGAGGCAGGCACGACGCCTCATGGACATAGACATGCATATGGCCGACGACTGAGCAGTGCTGCGGTGCCTCGTGAGCTAATTCGGCGATTTATGCACCATAGCTCACTAAGCAGTCAAGAGCCTTACACCACACCCTCACTGGCAGCTGCACTGCAAGCATTAGCTACTGCGTCGCAGCGCCTAGAGGCTACGGCGATTTCTCGTCGAAATCTGCTGTCGGTCTTTAACCCGTGAGAACCTCGTCGATGCCAAGTAGTAATCCTTCTTTAAACTCGTCTGAGGTTTCTCGACAGCGGAGGTACCCCATTGAGGTCCGTCAACGCGCCGTCGAGTTACTAATGCAGGGTGACTCCCGTTCGGCCGTGGCTCGAGAGTTGAATGTTTCGACCGGAATCTTGACTTACTGGCTTAGGGAGCACAAGAAAAAACTTGGCATTCCGTTGCCTATATTTAGCTACGCCGAGAGCCAGAAGCAGCTAGCAATAAAAATCGCTCAAGAGAGAGGCCTGAAAGAGGCAGCTAAATCTATCGGTGCAGCTGAGGGCACTGTTTACACATGGCTTAAGGAAGTTGGTCTCACGTACAAGGGTAGTAGAGGTGTTCGAGGTAAGAGAACGCCCGTAAGTCATGATAAAGACTTTGCGTGGATGCGAGACGACCTCCCAGAGTTTGAGGTATGGCGTGTCCTTGGGGCGCATTGGATTAATGAGCAAACAAAGAACGTTAGGGGAAAGCTGCTAGGCCTTCGGCGCTTCTTTCACGATTACCTCAAAGATACCGTTGAGAAGGCAGGATTGCCTTCGACACCAGCCGAACTGCTATCCAGAAAAATACTCTTGCCAGATTTCTTCGACTCGTGCCTTAGGGATTACAAGGCACAGGTTGCTCGTGTACGAAATAACTATGTCCATGATTTCCTTAATTGGGTACTTTTAACCGAACTAAGTATTCCTGATGACCACGGGCGTCCAGTAATTGGTCCGATGTATCACAACCCTGTGCAAAGAAGGGCCCGAGGGGGAGGCGGGCAAAATGCGGAATCCGTTCGTTCTCCACTTCCTTACGGGTACATCGACGAGTTGCGGTTCATGTTAGCAGCTGGTCCAGCTTTTTCTGACTGGAAGTGGGCCCAATCGGCGTATGGAGGTGAGGAAGGAACAGCAGCGAGTGGTAGGGCCACGGATTGGTTCGAAGTTGAAGAGAGTGTGCTCGACAAATCGGACCCTGACTGCGTCTGGCGCTCTCGTCGACGAGAATCTAGTAACGGTAGTAGCGTTCTGGAAATGTGGTCGCCAGTACGTTGGGTCGCTTTACTCATCAAACTCTGCCTGCCGTTGAGAACGATGCAAGTTCGATTCCTTGATTCGGGAGAGTCTGATACGTGGCGTTATGGGGGAGAGGCTGAGAACGCTGTATGGGTACCGAATCCTCATAAGCTCAAAGAAGGTACGATGCGAAAGCCCGCTCAGAGAGGCGTATTTCGACGTAAAGAGCAACTTGGTGCGCCCTCCGCCCCAAATGTTGTTCTGTACATAAATACGAACAAGACGGCTGACGCTAACCTTAGCGGAGCAGAGAAGGGTTATGAGCTGCCCTGGTTAACGACCGGGCCAATTCATGGAAATCCTTTTTATTGGCTTGAGCGTTTACGAAATTGGCAGGAAAAGTATAATCCGGTAGCGCGTCGTACACGATGGTCCGAGCTGGGCCCGAAGCACCTGGAAGTGAAATCTGATGTGCAACTTGCCGGTTTTGCAGACGCGTGCTTCCTATTCCGTATGCCGGAGTTGGGTAAAAGCGAGGCCCACCTTCCTCTCGGAAGGCAATCTGTGGATTATCCATGGTTTTGTTTACTTCGAGCCTTTGAGTCACGCCTTGCGGAGCGAGGCGAGGTGCACTCAGATGGTTCCCGCATCAGACTGGTGAAAATCGGTAAAACTTCCGCCACACACTTTCCGTTGCACAGCTTGCGAGTATCTCTCATTACCGCGCTTGCACTAGAAGGACAGGTTCCCTTTCCCATTCTTCAGAAAATTGCGGGCCATTCACGGCTCGTGATGACCCTTTATTACACCAAGCTGGGAACCTCTCACGCCAATACGGAACTGGAAAATGCGGCTAAACGGCTTGATGCGGTAAAAAGCGAGAGTATCGTCAAGTTCCTGCGTGATACGGAACATACGAATTTAGTCAAACAGGCTATTTGCAACAGCACCACTTCACTCACGTTGACTATTGAGGAGCACCCAGGTGCCCGCAATCCAGCAGGATGGATGCCAATGCATCATGGCGCGTGCCTTGTCGGTGGAAATACCAGTCAAATCGAAGAAAACAGGAGTATCGGCGGTTGCTATAACGGGGGACCCAACATTGGCACCATGTCTACGCCACGACATGCTCCTGTACCAGGAGGCGCTCGGAATTGCGTCCGTTGCCGGTGGTTTGTAACGGAGCCTCACTATCTGTGGGCACTTCAGGCTCACGTCAACACGCTCTTTTATCACTCTGATGAGGCTATGAATGCAGCTGTTAGCGCTGAGCGACAGCTTGGAGGCCTTCGAGCCATCAGAGCCGATGCTGAAGTTTCTGGGAAACAATTTGACCAGCAGGAACTGCTTGCGCAGACTGAACGAATATACGAGGCGCACATGCAAAGATATAGTGACCTGACTGAAGACGTTGCGGCGACCGTACGGCTCATGCAGCGATGCGTGGAACAGTCAAAGAGTCAAGCCGAGCAGCCCCTTGGACGAGACAATCGAGCCCTTATCGCTGTGGGCGGTATGCTTGACGTTCAGATTGCAGTTCAGGAAGTAAGTAGTGAATTACTCCAGCTAGCTGGCGTCTGCGATGCTGCGGAGCTTTATCCAGACATCAATCCAGGAAAGGCCGTTTTTCGTCGTGGACAGCTGCTTGATGCGGCGCTTGCGCGAGAAGGCTTGCCTCCGATGTTTTTGTTGTTGAGCGAAGAAGACCAGCTAACGGCTGGAAACGCATTTCTCCGGCGCTTATCGACTGCTGTTAATCCAGCGAATCCTCGGCAGGGGCGACATGAGGTTATTGCCCTGCTTGACGCGGGAGAGAGCTTGAGCAAAATGCTCAAGCTCGATGTACGGAATCTGCTTTATGGCGCTAACAACGCATCGGCGTTGAGAGGGGCGTTTGTTGGGGAGACTGAGCATGAGTAAGCAAACTCCTCACCCAGACGAAGTGCTCGAGGCTCTGTTGCTACGCTGTACTCGTGAACAGAAGCGACAAAACTTACGTCGGCTTCATGAGCTATGTGCCGCGCAGCGTGTGGGCACTAGGGACTTCTCGTTTTCAGTGATTGGCAGGCTTTGGGAAGCTGCAGGGGGTATCAAGGCACGCGCCTTATACAATGCGCCGTCCGAAGATTATCGAACTCTAATTCAAGCGTGGGAAAAACATTCAGGGCCTGTGGCGGTTCGGACAGTTGAGCCAAAGGGGAACGTCAGCCATGGATTCCTTACGCGTATTGAGGACCCTGCCATTCGTGCTCTTGTCCAAGGTGCTCTGCTCGAAAGGGATAAGTTACGAGCTGAGGTAAACCTGCTTAAGTCTCTGACACATCTCCAGTTGGACCGAAGCCCGGCAATACCAGCGCCTTCGCTTGTGGTCACTTCCGCCCACTCTTCTGCTGCTACGAAGTTGTCGTTGACTCCTTCGGAGCGTGAGGCTTTAGAACGGGCATTATCGTCCGAGTTCTTTGAGGACCAAGGTTGGACTGAGGGACGCAGCGGTGAGGTGCTAAACGATAGAGGACGCCGTCTCTTTGAGCCTGGATTTACTCGCGCTATACGGAAGATGCTCGCTCAATGAACAGGCTGTTTAGCTTCTACATTTCAGACGTCATCGCCTTTAATGGCGCCGCCTCCAACTATTTTCGGTGAACAGCCATGCTAGACCTCTTTACGACAAAACCTAAACCGCCGTTGGCGGAGCTCCTTCGTCCCAAATCGTTGGATGAGGTGGTCGGCCAACGACATTTATTGGCCCCTGGAAAACCTCTTCGACTTGCATTCGAGGCGGGAAAGCTTCACTCCTTCATCATGTGGGGACCGCCGGGCGTAGGCAAAACGACACTTGGGCGCTTGGCGGCTAGTGCATCCAACAGCAACTTCATCGCGTTGTCGGCCGTCCTTGCCGGTGTGAAAGATATCCGTCATGCCATCGATAGCGCACAGAGCGCGCTGGACCACCAGGGTAAATCGACCGTACTCTTTGTCGACGAGATACATCGCTTCAACAAAACCCAGCAAGACGCACTCTTGCCTCACGTGGAGTCGGGTCTTTTTCAGTTGGTGGGCGGAACTACTGAGCATCCTGGAATCGAGGTCTCCAACGCTCTTTTATCGCGAGCACAGGTCTATACCCTGTTGCCCTTGTCTGATGCTGAGATGCACCAGCTCTACGAGCGGGCGCTTCCTCATATTGACGGAGTCACACTTGATGCAGAAGCCTTGGCGTTGTTAAAAGGATTTGCAGACGGAGATGGCCGTCGCTTCCTTAATCTGGTCGAACAGGTTGCCTCAGCTGCGACATCTGCAAATGTGAGTATTGCCACAGGTGAATTCGCGAAAGCGTCGACAAGTCCGTCATTGCGTCGATTCGACAAGGGAGGGGACGAGCTTTATTCGCAATTGTCGGCTTTTCACAAATCTTTGCGAGGCTCACAGCCTGACGCCGCTCTTTACTGGCTGGCACGTATACTTGACGGCGGTGGCGATGGTCGCCAAGTCGCGAGGCGCATGATTGCGATGGCCAGCGAAGACATTGGCAATGCCGACCCTCGTGCTCTGCAGCTTGCGTTGAACGCTGCCGACGCCTACGACCGACTGGGGTCTCCCGAGGGGGAACTCGCCTTGGCTCAAGCTGTTACGTACCTTACCCTCGCGCCGAAATCGAATGCGTCGTATCTTGCTTGGAACCAAGCCAAGGAATTTGTAAGGCAGGATGGCTCACGGCCAGTTCCTGTGCACTTGCGCAATGCTCCGGCTAAGCTCATGAAACAGATGGGCTACGGTGCGGAGTATCGCTACGCTCATAATGAGCCGAATGCCTACGCAGCAGGGCAAGAGTACTTCCCCGAGGGTATCGACCCTCCGCAATGGTACCGGCCAACAGACCGCGGCCTGGAAATCAAATTAGGCGAAAAGCTGGCGTGGCTTCGGGCCTTAGATGCTGCGGACGACGAAGCCGCCGAGTAGGGTCTCATTGAAAGCTCAAGCCGCTGTGACAGTGAACTGTGGCAATATCGACTGAACTGTCTCATAGGGTATTCGTTACCCGGTTTGTGCTATTGATTGTTGAAGTGACGACGTCGAGTGGCGCTTCGTATTTGACATCCTGCCGCTTTCAAGAGGACAATGGGTGGTTAATTATGAAAGTAGCCTACATAACCTTCGCACATGCCCCGATGCACAGCTCCGTTTGTGCGCATCCGTCGATGCATGTCAGGTGTTCGATTTTCTACCGTGGCTCGTCAATGCCACGGGGCTACTTTTGCTCAGTTACTCCGCCTTAACTTCCCCTCACTTATAAGCCTGATAGCACTCGCAAACTGTCTTTAACGGCAGCACTGCGCGCTCTGGCATTTCTTCGCCCTCGAAACCGTTCGGCTTGCGAACTGAAAGGGGCTTCTTTCTCTGCTCTTCCTGTTAACTCATCCTTATTGGTTGAGTACTCTATTTATGCATCTAAAACAACTTCAACAAGACTGGTTTTCCAATGTACGAAATGACTTGCTCGCCGGTATTGTGGTTGCGCTTGCACTTATTCCTGAGGCAATTGCGTTTTCCATCATCGCAGGTTTAGACCCTAAAGTCGGCCTGTACGCATCGTTCTCCATTGCCACGGTCATCGCGTTCGTCGGTGGTAGGCCCGGAATGATTTCCGCAGCCACCGGGGCTATGGCTTTAATTATGGTCACGCTTGTCAAGGAGCATGGACTCGATTATCTACTAGCCGCGACCATTCTCACAGGCGTTCTCCAGATTATCGCTGGCTGGATAAAGCTGGGCCAGTTAATGCGGTTTGTCTCCCACTCGGTTGTGACCGGCTTTGTCAACGCGTTGGCCATTTTGATTTTCATGGCCCAACTGCCGGAGCTCACTAACGTCACCTGGCACGTATATGCCATGACGGCAGCTGGCCTTATTATCATTTATGGTCTTCCGTACATCACCAAGGCGGTTCCGGCACCGCTTGTGACTATTGTGGTGCTCACCATCGCTTCTTTAGCTCTTGGGCTTGACATCCGCACAGTGGGTGACATGGGCGAGCTACCAGACAGTCTGCCGTCATTCTTCATGCCGAGCGTGCCGTTTAGTTTGGATACGCTGCTTATCATCCTGCCGTACTCCCTGACTCTCACTGTGGTGGGACTGTTGGAATCATTGATGACCGCTACCATCGTAGATGACCTGACAGACACCAAGAGTAATAAAAATAGGGAATGTGTGGGTCAGGGCATAGCGAATATCGCCACGGGCTTCATCGGAGGCATGGCTGGGTGCGCCATGATTGGGCAGTCAGTGATTAACGTAAAGTCAGGTGGACGTGGGCGTCTTTCCACATTAACGGCTGGCGTAGTGCTGTTGATTCTCGTTGTATTCCTTGGGGATTGGGTCAAACAGATTCCCATGGCTGCTCTTGTGGCGGTCATGATTATGGTGTCCATCGGCACCTTTAATTGGCGTTCAATCAAAAATTTGCGGGGGCATCCTAAAAGCTCCAGCCTGGTAATGCTCGCAACCGTCGTGGTCACGGTGGCTACCCATGACCTAGCTAAAGGCGTGTTGACCGGCGTTCTCCTGTCTGGCTTCTTTTTTGCCCACAAAGTAGGAAGCATTCTGCGATTCAGTTCCCGAACGGAAGACGAAGGCCGGACTCGGAGCTATCAAATCCTGGGACAGGTCTTCTTCGCCTCAGCGGAGCGTTTTGCTAACGCTTTCGATTACAAGGAAGTGGTGGATAAGGTCCGTATCGACGTAAGTCGGGCGCATTTTTGGGATATTACGGCGGTAAGTGCTCTCGATTCAGTCGTTTTGAAATTCAGACGTGAAGGGACGGAGGTTGAAGTGCTAGGTCTTAATGAGGCGAGCGCCACCATGGTGGATAAATTCGGCATTCACGACAAAGATGGTGCCAACGATATGATGATAGGCCATTGAGGAACTCGACTATGTATTCAGATAAAAAAATCCTTGCGTGTGTTGACTCATCCCCCATTGCTGAAGCGGTAATAGCGCAGGCAACCTGGGCATCAAAACGAATCGACGCGCCAATCGAGTTACTGCATGTCTTGGAACGACAGGTTGATTTATCAAGCCATCAAGACCACAGCGGTTCTATTGGATTAGGTGCTCAAGAAAAACTCTTGGACCAGCTCGCAAATGAAGATGAAGCGCACTCGCTAGCTGCCCGCGAGGCTGGTCGCTTGCTACTCAACCGCCTGCGTGACCGGGCTCTCGCAGCAGGAGCTACCTCAGTGGACACGCGGCTGCGCCATGGAGACATTATCGAAACGCTTGCCGAGCAGCAAGAAGGAAGTCGCTTGCTCGTGCTGGGGCGCGCGCTTTCTAAAGAGCAAGAAGCGAAAATAGAACTCGGTACGCATCTGGAATGGGTCGTTCGCGCGGCCAACCGGCCGGTTCTTGTGGCAACCGAGAATGCCAGGGAGCCACGAAACGTTCTTTTCGCTTTTGATGGAAGTGGTGACGCGCGAAAGGGGGTAGAGACTCTCACGGGTATCTCTTTGCTCCGAGGCCTTTCCATGTGCGTTCTAATGGCCGGTAGCCCTAGTGGTTCGGACAAAAAGCACCTAGATGCGGCGGTGGAGGCTTTAGTGAAGAATGGTATCGAGGCAACCTCCGTTACCCAGCAAGGCAAGGCACGAGAGGTCATCAATGCTGCACTGGCGGATGATAAATTTGACTTGCTTGTGATGGGGGCCTATGGACATTCGCCCTTAAGGAACTTGTTCGTGGGCAGCAAGACCTCAGAGCTACTGAGAATTTCACGAGTACCTATGCTTTTATTGCGCTAAGAGATATCAGCGATTCAAGAAGAAGTGGACGAAGCCATAGATAGAGATGGGCCACTCGGAAAACGAGAAATTCCAATGCAATATGGCAGGGGTCCGCACCGCGCTATCCAGCGCCATGCCTTTGATTGGTATATGATTTTATCTAATATTTACTATGACTTAAGGACGAAATTCACTTTGGCATTTTGTTTACTATAGGCCCAAATAAAATTATACCGTGTCGGTATAACACGGTATAACGGGCCCCTTGCTTGTCCAGTGAGCCGTAGCAAATGGCCGTAGCTCGTTGTGGGTCTGTGTCTTATTGTCGCCGCAGTCCATTGACTATTCTTGATAATTCCACTATTCTGGAATTATGGAATCTAAAGATGTAGTTCAAGCCTTGGCTGCCCTTGCTCACCCCCTGCGCCTCGAAGTGTTTCGGGCGCTGGTAGTCGCGGGAGGCGACGGCCTTACTCCGGGCGTCATCCAAGAGAGACTGGACGTGGCACCGGCAACCTTGTCCTTCCACCTCAAAGAGCTGGCTACCGCCGGTTTGGTGACACAGGAGCGTGCCAGTCGCAATCTTATTTATCGAGCCGCGTACGAGAACATGAATTCGCTGCTCAGCTATCTCACCGAAAACTGTTGCCAAGGGGTGCCTTGCGCCGCCGAGGCAGTCAGCGATACCTGCAAGTGTTGACCTTTCTATAGGAGTTCACCGTGATGCGTGTAGTGGTCTAATTAAAACAGACACCTCGTTAGGTGGATAATGCACCTTAAGAGGAAATATGAATGAAAAAACGCAGGCAGTTTGACGCTGAATTCAAGCGGGAAGTGATCCGGATGGTCAAGGA
>JACCER010000003.1 GCA_013416445.1 Alcaligenaceae bacterium | reverse complement strand
TGCGTCAACTTATCCGTAAGTTCGGGCCACTGCCCGAAGGATTCCTGCAACGTATCCAGATAGCCACCCCTGCCCAACGGGAAACATGGTCGTTGAATCTTTTGGATGCGGCAACGCTGGATGAGGTTTTTGGCGATTAAGCCGCGGTGATCGCAGGCTTTGAATCAGGTTTCTTTTGATTCCTAACTTTGTCGGAAGCGCCGCTCGGCGCGTAATCTGGCAAACAACGCTACCGCGGCACAAGACACAAGACACAAGACACAAGACACAAGACACAAGACACAAGCGTAATTTGACACCCATCGCAGCACGTATTTCCCACAACAGACATTCCCTTGCACACCAACTATCCCTCAACAGGGGCAACCCTTACAGTAAGCCTTTCATGCTTGGCTTTGTTAAGGACGCCCCACCTATGGCCGCAGCCGCTACCCCGCCCGCCGACTTCGATAGCCCCTGGAAAGACGCGTTAAGCTTTTACTTCGAAGGCTTTTTGCAACTGCTTGCGCCGTGGCTGCATCAGCAAATCGATTGGCGCCACCCGCCAGTATTCCTTGATAAGGAACTGCAAGCCTTACGCCGAGGCGGGGGCAACGGCCAGCGCTATGTCGATAAGCTGGTGCGGGTGCACAGCAAAAGCCGCAAGTGGCTATACCTTCTTATCCATATCGAAATCCAGGGCGGGGTGATTAGCGCGGTATCGCTGGCTGAATTCAGCGAACGGATGTATGAATATTCCTATCGCATTCGCGATAACTTCCTGAAAATCATAAGAAGCAAAACGGGCGCAAGACAGCCCATAGCTATCCATAGCCTGGGGGTGCTGACTGAAAGCACGGCATCGGATACACACCTGGTGTACTCCGAGGGCAGCGCAGCCAGCACCAGTGTGCATTTTCGCTTTCCTGTCGTACACTTAGCCAACTGGCTGGCGTGTTGGAGCCAGCTAGAACGGCAAGCCGCAAGCAACCCTTTTGCCCTGGTGGTCATGGCGCAATTAAGCGCCCAGAAAACTCGTGGGCAAGGCATGCAGCGGCTGGCATCCAAAACGCAAATTACGCGGTTAATGTACCGGTATCAATACACTGAACAAGATGTGGTGCAAGTGCTGCGTCTTATCGATTGGATGATGGCCCTGCCTGAAGAACTGGACGCTGATTTTGAGCAGGCCGTGGCGCAAATGGAACAGGAGAATAGCGTGGCATACGTAACCAGCATAGAACGTCGAAGTGAAGCTAGAGGCGAAGCAAGGGGTGAGGCTAGAGGTGAAGCGCGAGGCGAAGCTAGGGGTGAAGCGAAGGGTGAAACCGGATTGCTCCTGCGTCAACTTATCCGTAAGTTCGGGCCACTGCCCGAAGGATTCCTGCAACGTATCCAGATAGCCACCCCTGCCCAACGGGAAACATGGTCGTTGAATCTTTTGGATGCGGCAACGCTGGATGAGGTCTTTGATGATTAAGCCGCGGTGATGGCAGGCTTTGAATCAGGTTTCTTTTGATTCCTAGCTTTGTCGGAAGCGCCGCTCGGCGCGTAATCTGGCAAACAACGCTACCGCGGCACAAGACACAAGCGTAATTTGACACCCATCGCAGCACGTATTTCCCACAACAGACATTCCCTTGCACACCAACTATCCCTCAACAGGGGCAACCCTTACAGTAAGCCTTTCATACTTGGCTTTGTTAAGGACGCCCCGCCCATGGCCGCAGCCGCTACTCCGCCCGTCGACTTCGATAGTCCCTGGAAAGACGCATTAAGCTTTTACTTCGAAGGCTTTTTGCAGTTGCTGGCCCCGTGGTTGCATCAGCAAATAGACTGGCGCCACCCGCCAGTATTCCTTGATAAGGAACTGCAGGCTTTGCGTCGAGACGGGAGCAACGGCCGGCGCTATGTCGATAAGCTGGTGCGGGTGCACAGCAAAAGCCGCAAGTGGCTATACCTTCTTATCCATATCGAAATCCAGGGCGGGGTGATTAGCGCGGTATCGCTGGCTGAATTCAGCGAACGGATGTACGAGTATTCCTATCGCATTCGCGATAGCTTCCTGAAAAGAATAATAGGCAAAACGGGCGCAAGACAGCCCATAGCTATCCATAGCCTGGGGGTGCTGACTGAAAGCGCGGCATCGGATACACACCTGGTGTACTCCGAGGGCAGCGCAGCCAGCACCAGTGTGCATTTTCGCTTTCCTGTCGTACACTTAGCCAACTGGCTGGCGTGTTGGAGCCAGTTGAAGCAGCAAGCCGCAAGCAACCCTTTTGCCCTGGTTGTCATGGCGCAATTAAGCGCCCAGAAAACCCGTGGGCAAGGCATGCAGCGGCTGGCATCCAAAACGCAAATTACGCGGTTAATGTACCGGTATCAATATACCGAACAAGATGTGGTGCAAGTGCTGCGTCTTATCGATTGGATGATGGCCCTGCCTGAAGAACTGGATGCTGATTTTGAGCAGGCCGTGGCGCAGATGGAACAGGAGAACAGCGTGGCATACGTAACCAGCATAGAACGTCGAAGTGAAGCAAGAGGTGAAGCAAGGGGTGAGGCTAGAGGTGAAGCGCGAGGCGAAGCTAGGGGTGAAGCGAAGGGTGAAAC
Organism: Alcaligenaceae bacterium; assembly: GCA_013416445.1. Classification (GTDB taxonomy): domain Bacteria; phylum Pseudomonadota; class Gammaproteobacteria; order Burkholderiales; family Burkholderiaceae_B; genus Pollutimonas. The sequence continues at coordinate 308,443 of JACCER010000003.1, read as the reverse complement.
CGGATTGCTCCTGCGTCAACTTATCCGTAAGTTCGGGCCACTGCCCGAAGGATTCCTGCAACGTATCCAGATAGCCACCCCTGCCCAACGGGAAACATGGTCGTTGAATCTTTTGGATGCGACAACGCTGGACGAGGTCTTTGATGATTAAGCTGCGGTGATGGCAGGCTTTGAATCAGGTTTCTTTTGGCGCCTGGCTTTATCGGATTACGCTTTCGTCTAATCCGCTCTACAAGGTCGGATTAGCGCCGTCAGGCGCGTAATCCGACAAACCAACACCACAAGCATATGACACTAGCCAATGGGGGCAAGCAGCAATCAAAAAACGATATTCGTGGCCTGCCCCAAAAGCTTCGTGGTCTGTCCTCAATAACTCGTGGTCTGTCTCTAAAAACCCTAATAACTCATTATGACCAGTTAGGCTTTCTTTTTTCGACGAACGCCCGAATGCCCTCTTGGGCATCGTCGGTGGCGGTGACTGTGCAAAAGCTTTCGACTACGTGCCCGATGTCCCGACGATAATTGTTGTCGTTGAAACGCATGAAGGTGTTGTGGCCCATGCGCATTACCACCTTGGATTTTGCAGCAAGATTACGGGCCAATGACCTGGCTTCTTCAAGTACTTGGTCGTCATCAACTACCTTGCTGACCAGGCCTAACTGGTAAGCTTCGTCAGACGTGAATGAACGCCCGCTAAAAAGGATTTCAAAGGCGCGATGGCGGCCTACGATGGCGGGCAAATGAATAAAGTGAATCGCCGGAATGATGCCGACATCGATTTCCGGGTAGCCAAAAGTCGATGACTTGCCTGCGATGATGACGTTGCAGGAAATGGAAAGCGTCATGCCGCCAGCCCTTGCGGCACCCGACACGGCAGCAATGGATGGCTTGCCCAGGTTATGCTGCAAATCAGCCAGTTCAATGTAGAGCTTGTCGAGAAATTCGTGTACTGCCAGCCCTTTCGTGTCCTGCAATATGCTCAGGTCCAGGCCGGCGCAAAACCGCTTGGGAACATCGCTGCGAATAATAATGGCCCGAACGTTATCATCATCTTTTGCCGTGCGTAATACTGTCAAAATTTCGTTGAGCATGGGTATGCTCAGTGCATTGACGGGCGGATGGGCCAGGGCAATTTCCGCGATGTGGTCTATAACCGAATACTTAATGAACTGCATAAAATTCACCTTAGTAAAAACGCCTTGTCATTCCGCTTCCATGTCAAACACGCGCTATGCCGGCTTCGCTTGGCTTACAACAGCGACATCCAGGCTTTGCCTGCGCGTTCACGTCTGACATGAAAACGGAATTGGATTCATGGAATTACTTGCGATCAGCCTTTAAATTCAATTCGTCGGCCACTTGCAGCCACCGGTCATCGGCTTGCTTGATGTATGCGGGCAAGTCGGCGCTTTTCACCAGCAACGGCTCTGCACCGCGAGACTGAAGCGCTTCCGCGTAGGCGGGGCTTTGAACGACCTTCTGGAAGGCCTTTTGCAGCTTATCAAGCACGTCTTGCGGAACACCTGCGGGCGCTGATAGCGTGAAACCGAAGCTCAAGTCGAAACCGGAAAGCCCCTGCTCTGCCAGCGTGGGGATATCGGGCAATATTTTCGAACGATTGGGAGCAGCGATCGCCAGCCCTTTGATCTTTCCGGCCTTGATTTGAGGTGAACTGGTGGTGATATTGTCGAATGAAAACCCGATCTGGCCACCCAGCACGGCAAGCAAGGCAGGAGCGCTGCCTTTATAGGGAACACTAATGGCTTTAAACCCAGCCGACTTCTGCAACAACATGCCCAGGATATGCGGCGAAGTCCCTACGCCAAAGGTGGCGTACGTAAGCTCGCCATCCTTGGACTTAGCCAGTTTGATAAGCTCATCCAGGCTTGAAACGCCCAATTCGGGGGATACAACCAAAATATTGGGCAGCGTTGCTGTGGTTCCGACCAGTGCAAAATCTTTTTGCGGCACCACCTTCCAGTCTGGGTAAAGCACCGGGTTCAATGCTTGCGCAGCAATCGTGGTGTGCACCAGCGTGTAGCCATCTGGCGTCGATTCCTTAACGCCGTGTACGCCTATGGTTCCGCTAGCCCCAGGCCGATTGGCAACAATGACCGGTTGGCCCAGTTCTTTGCTTAAGGGTTCGGCCAGAATCCTGGCAATAAAGTCTGTTGGGCCTGCTGCGGCAAATGGAACCACGATAGTTACAGCCCTAGATGGCCAATCTTGGGCAAATGCCGCACTACACATAGTAGCTGTGCATAGACACAAAAACTGCTTTAGCAACTTACTGTATTTTTTCATTTTCTGTCTCCACTCGTTAAAAAACAATCTACGTTTCTAAGCCAACTCCCCGGTCTTACTGGCAAAAGCACTTGAACAAAGTCAAGAGCAGTTCTTGAATGCTTATCCCACGACCCCCGCCTTTTGCAACCGATGTATTTCATTTTCAGCGTAACCCAGCCCATCAAGAATCTGCCTGCTGTGCTGACCTAGTAATGGGGGTGGGCTATTGGCCGCACGCGGCTGGTGCTGAAATTTCACAGGCAGCCCGATTTGTTGCAAGCTACCCACGGTGGGGTGCGTGGTTTCATAAATCAGTTGCCTGGACCGCACCTGCGGGTGCGCCAAGGCTTCGCTTAATTTATGTATCGGTGAACAAGGGACATTGGCCTCACCCAAGCACGCAACCCATTCAGCAACTGTTTTTGTTGTCATTTTTTGCTGAACCAGCTTAACCGTTTTATCCATGTTCTTGACACGTATCGCATTGGTGGCGAAACTTGGATGATCAACAAATGCTTCCAGGCCGGCCACACTGCAAAACCTGCTCCATTGCGCGTCGTTGCCGGCGCCCAACATGATGGGGCCGTCAGAAGCCTGAAACGCTTGGTACGGGCACATGCTGGGGTGGCCTGTTCCCATGGGTTTGGGATCATTGCCGCTAAACCAGTAACTTTGAGCCATGTAGGTCATAAAACCCAGAGCCGTGTCCAGTAGCGCCAGTTCGACATAAGCCCCCTTGCCTGTTTTTCCCCGCTCGAAAAGCGCCGCCAGAACACCAGAGAAAGCGAACATCCCGGTACCGATATCCACTGGCGAAAAGCTGGCTCTGGCGTAGTTGCCATCGGTTTCGCCCATGGTGCTGAGCATGCCGCTGAAGGCTTGCAGCATGACGTCGTATCCGGGGGCATCCCCCAAAGGCCCTTCCCGGCCATAACCCGATATTTCGCAATAAATAAGCCTGGGATTGCCCGCACTGAGTGTTTCATAATCGACACCCAGCTTTTTTGCGACACCCCCGCCGAAGCCTTGCAGCACGACATCAGCATCACGCACCAATTCATGCACGATTTTTTTGCCTTCCGCCGTTTTCAAGTCAATGGCAATACTGCGCTTATTATGATTCAAGGCCATGAAAATCGCGGATTGCCCCTGATCTTGGGGCAGCCATTGTCGGGTGTCGTCCCCGCTTGCGACCGCTTCAACCTTGATGACGTCCGCGCCGAGTTCGCCCAAGTATTGGCCACAAAGCGGCCCCGCAACGACCTTGCTTAAATCCACCACCTTGATGCCCTTCAACGGCTGCATAGCCTTTCCCTTAAGTATCTCTTGAGTCTCTTACTATGCAGCCTGTACAGCCATATGTCTAAGTTTGAATTCCTATGTCAGTCATATGTATTTTGTATATCATCGCAAGACCATGACTGCGGAGCAGATAAATGTCTATTGATTTGCGCGGACTCCGATATTTTGTTGCCATTGCCACGGCAGGCTCGATATCCAAGGCATCCGAACACCTCCACATAGCCCAGCCGGCGCTAAGCATACAGATGAAGCAGCTCGAAGCCCACCTTGGCACTGCCTTGATGGAAAGAACTTATCGCGGAATCAAGCTCACGCAAGCGGGTGAGCGACTGTTGAAACATGCAAAAGATATTCTCAGGCATGTGGACGTTGCCCAGGAAGATGTACGCGAAAATGTGTGCGACCCCACCGGCAAGGTAGCATTGGGGCTGCCGCAGTCGGTTGCAAAAATATTGGCAGTTCCCATTGTGCAAGAAACCGTCAAGCGCTGGCCAAAAATTCAGCTACAAATCATAGAGTTGAACACCGGCTATATACCCGACCACCTGATCAAAGGGAATATTGACCTGGGCATGACCTTTGTGCCGGACGACAATTCCAGCATTGCCTACAACCGCTTGCTGGACGAAGAAGTGGTATTTGTATCGTCGCCCCTGCAAGTGGCCAGGTTCTTTGGCGATAAAGTGGATCACGATACGATCAGGCTGCAAGACCTGAAGCAGTTTCCGATGATCATACCGACTGAAAACCACAGCCTGACAAAAAGAGTCAATGAATTTTTAAGGCCGTCGAAAATAAAGCTGAATGTGATCGCGGAGGTCAACGCCATACCGCAACTAATAGAACTGGCGTCCGCTGATATTGGTTCAACGGTTTTATCGTATGCCGCCGCATACAGCGAACTGCGGCGGCATAACTTGCGTATCTTGCAAATTGTTGAGCCAACCATCACACGCTCGGTTTACCTGTGCCGCAACACCGCCGTGCCGATTTCCATTGCCACATCATTAATACAAGACCTGATCATAGAGCTGGCGCTCAAGGCCACGCAAACCCTGGCTTGGCCGACTTCGATGCTGCAGCGTGTTGGCGAAACGGATGATTGATGGGGTGGCATTAAATGTGGCACGTAGATTCAGGCTTGTGCTTTGACTGCATGAACTTCCAAAACCACCCCCAGCTGCTGACGCATGGCGCCGAAAATTGCGGCTAAATTGTCCATATTAGGATTGCCTTTTGCAGATAGCATGCGGTGCAAACTTTTGCTGGGCTTATCTGTGACTACGGCCAGTTGCTCGAAACCAAGCGTTGCATTGACCAGGTCACGCAAGATAAGCCTAGCGGTTTCCGTTTCGCTATTCAGAAATAAAGTGGCTGCTTCATCAAGAAGGCCTCTGGCAAAAGCTGGGTCACGCTCGACGCGCTCGACTATGGTGTGTTTGAAACTACGTGTTAATGCCATGGCGCTACCTGTTGAATTTACTTGATTCTTTGCCAATGATTTTCTTATTCACCAATACCTTCAAACCACTTCACTCTTGAAGTATTGCCAAGCTCGAGTCGTAATTTGGCAATGGTCACTTTAACGGCTGCGTGAACATCAAGCGTATCGAACCATGCTTTATAAGGACTAGACCCGTCTTCGAAAAGATACTCTTCGACTGTTATACTCATGCCATAGTAACCTAATAGTTACCTTGCAAGCAAGATATTGTTTAGGATAAGATTGCCAACGGCCAAGCTCAAGCGGGCCAGTGTCAATGGTTTACTGTAAGGGATGGCGCTGCAGGGCGATAGATAGGGTGCGCGGGATGTCTACTGTGAGAAATACGTAGTGCAGAGTAATGATGAGATTTTGTTGTGGCGTGTTTTTTCAGTCAGATTAGGCGGAATCGCACTTACTTAAGCAAGAGGTCGAAGATCGTAGGTCGGATTAGCGTAGCGTAATCCGACCTACGAAAACCTTAAGCAGGCGCCGTTCAGATTAGGCGCGCCAGGCGCGTAAAACCGTCGATCTACGCCTGATACGAACGGTTAACATAGTTATTGAGTCAAGCGCAATTCGGTCAAGGCACCTGCGATAGATTTAAACACCTTATCCAAATCGCTTACATTATTTGCGTTGTAGGCATATCCTGAAGTCGGGCCGCTAGAACATTTCGCCATTAATTTTTCGGTGCTGCTTCCAACATTGCCCAGCGTTACTGTATAAATTTTAATACCGTTGATATCTTCCTTCACGTTCTCACACAGTGCTGCCAGATAGGCGTCAAGACTCTTCGTATTCATTGAGGTCTGGTCGTCCCAACCGATACTGGTGCTTTGACGGTTAAATGTACCGCTACCATTATTAGCACCAAACGGCTCACGTACTTTTAATGACGTCATCGGTTCTTGCCAACGATTGCCACTATCATTGCTACTAGAACTGTCGGTATAACTCACAGAGAAATTTTTTACTGCTTCCCTTCTGAGGGCAGTCGAGCAGCCGTTTTTAAAATTCTTATCTGTGCAAGTTTGGATATCCACACCCAGTTCATAAGCAAATTGACGCTCACTACTGTCAGCAATGCCAATCGCGCCAGGAGGCGCATTTTCGCCGTCTGTCAGCAGCACAATCACTTTACTTAGCACTTTGGGCTCAGGCTCGCGTGGCATACCAGGAACTCCCCACGCTCCCTGCCAACCTGGGTGCAGCATACGCCAACCCCATAACAAGCCTAAAGGCACAAGGGTATTACCATCCGCATCCATTTTGTTAATTGCAGCATGAATAGTGTCTAGATCCTCGCTCAGAAAACGAGTCAGGCGGGAGGATTTACAGTTACTCGGGTTAGCTGCCGAATAAATCGTAAAGATATCGCTTTTGTTAGTTGTCCGCTTTGCGCCGACACGGCGATCATAAGACGCGCCATTCGCGGCAAACACTTTTAACTGATCATGACCATCTAGGATACGTTCATAACTTTTACCTTTTGAGCTTAAAGCAATTGTCTTATCCGTGCGCAACGTCAAGTGCAATGGTCGAAATCCTGAGCTCGGGGTCAACACTTCAGCTGGTAATTGTGTTGTGAAGGGTGGCTCGACAATGCAACCCATCCATTGCGTGCTACTCTGAATAAAGTTGGTGTTCATGGCTGCAGGGTTACCTGCGCTGTCCGTAGGTAAAACAACATTCGTACCCGTGTGCTCTCCCAGCCATGCCTGCGTCACCGGTGTATTTCCGACATTAATCGTATCGGCAAAAGGCACCAAACCTACAAATACCCGACCCGGCACGCCCGATGCCTGGGATGCGCCCAGCACTGTACTGCTTAGTTCTTTGGCAGCCGCCTTCAGCGTGCTCATTCTGCTTCCTTTCATGGACCCTGTATTGTCCAGCGCCAGCACCAATTCCAGATCCGAGCGAGTACGACGCACTGCCTTGTTGCTAGCTTGCAAGCCCATAGAAGAAACATTCAGGAAGCCCGTACTGACCAGGGGCAAATCCCCTCTGGCAGTCATTTCTATATGCTGGCCTATGGTGTACCCATTGACTGTTTCATCCTGGTAAGTGATTTGCAGGTCATCCGAGTTTATGTTGCTGCCTAAAAAGCCATCGGGTAGATTACTGCGAAAATACTCGTAAGCATCGGTTTGCCACTGGGTAACTTCTGTTTCCGTTGGATTGGCAGTTAAGTTTGCCAGGTTGCGCCCTGCCGACAAGGTTGCGCCATCCAGCGCATTTTGCAGACGGCCCTGGGCGACGCTATAGCGAATCAAGTCAATGCCGCCAAACGTAGTACCCAATATCAAAACCGCCGTTACCAAAAACAGGGGCACCACTGCACCACGCTGGCTGCTTTTTAAACGCCTGATAAAGTGAGATTCAACTTTCATGATAGCCTCCAAGATAGGCCATTACTTTGATAGATTTCGCAAGTCATCGAAACGTGGCCGAAAGAAGAAACGGCTGTACATATGTGATGTTCCTGCCAAAGCTTCCCAGAATCGGGAACTGATTACAAACGGTTCATAATCGTAAAATACTTCCACAACAATTACGGTATCACCCACTACCGCCGGCGGAAATATTTTTTTATCGGTCAGCCTGGAGGTTCTGTCCAGGTCACCCGCTTCGACGCCGTGATAGGGCTTAGACCACTCAGACTGGTTTTTCCAACTGACCGGGTCCTTTCCCGCTGGTTCAGTAGCGGCATACGCGCTGATCACCAGCCCTCCTCTATTTGCATAGTCCAGCGGCTGGAACAAGTCTTTCGCTATCAGCCCATAAACACAAATATCATCTGTTTTAGTGCATTGCCCCTTATCGGCAAGTTCTTGCTGCATGCTGACACTATTGGCGACGGTAAACGCTACCCTGTCCATCAAGGCTGCCGCGCGATAATACTGATACATCTCCATACAGCCGAAGATCAAAAATATCATCACAGGCAACAGTATCGCGGCCTCTACGCCAGCCACCCCGCGCTGGCAACGTTTGAAATGTTGATATAAATTACGCATATCAAGGCTCGTTTTGAATAATAACCGTGCGCTCAAATCGCAGCAGCCGTATACCCAACCAGCTCAGAATGCCTGAAAATCCTGGTCGGTCGAAACCCAAGCGGTACATCACCATATCGCCACGGTCGCCGGCGTTGCACTCCGGCTCATATTTTTCGTCATCCACATCAGGCAACTGGTTAGCGGCACCCGGCGTATAAACCAAGACATCAACTCGCAACGATTTTTTGTTGCCCACCCAACCAGCCATGCTCTCCTCGAAAAGCCTACGCACTGCAACTGTGCAGTCTTCCTTTGCGAAAACACCCAACTGCCCAGTACGTGATATACGAGACGCCGCTACCTCCAGCGTTGCATCCGCCCAGGTCATAATCCCCATTTCAATAGAAAAAAACAGCACTAGTATTGCCAGCGGCGCCACTAGGGCGAACTCCAGCGCCGTCACCCCCCTGACCCACCAGCGCTGGCTATGAGTCAAAGACGCCACCCGCGCTCGGCGGCGCGCGCTCAAGCGGCCAGCAAGGCGGGCGGTATTCATGGCAATTGCTTCCCGCCCGACATGCGCCGGCGCACTTCGCGGTAAAACGTCAAATTGTCTTGCACGTAGGCGCGAGGCATATCGCCCAGCAATATGCTTTCAGCGGCATCGTCGCGCCCCATCATGGCGTATGCCAAAGCCAGGTTTTGCCGGCCTTGAGGCAGCGCGGTAGGCACCCCCATTACATCCAGCAATATGTTCACAGCTTCACGCGGCTTGCCGTTCAAAGACAGCGACAAACCCAGATTGCTGCGCAAGGCGGGATCATCAGGGTGGGCGCTTAGGCCACGCCGGTAGGTTGCCTGGGCTTGTTCAGCATTGCCCGACAAGTCATACACCACACCCAGTCCGGCCAGCGCCAGTGGGTGGTCGGCGCGCTGTGCCAATATGGCGTTATAGCGTTCTATGGCTTTTGGAAAATGGCGCTGACGCACATCCATGCGGGCCAGCCCCAACAGCGCTTCAAACTGAGCCGGGTTGCGTTGGAGTGCGGCCTCGTAGGCCTCGCGGGCCTGAGTCATGTCGCCCGCCAGATACATGGTGTCACCCAGGCCCAGCCAGCCTGCCATCATATTGGGCCGGGCGGCGGTAATGCGGCGGTACAAGGACGAGGCCACATCCAGGTCGCCGCTGGCCAGGGCACTGGATGCTATGCGCAGTTCACCCGCCTCCATGGCGGCGTCGTCCATGGCCGAGGTTAAAGGCTGAACCTTGGGTTCGCGCATGGGCGCACAAGCCGCCAGAACCACACAACACGCTATAACTACTATGGCTTTCATACTTGTGTCCTTTAGTGCGCAAACATTTTCATTAACTGCAAAGCTGCTGGCCCTGCCGCCACGATCAGTACCGTAGGCAAAATAAACAACATCATGGGCAAAGTGATCTTGACAGCCAACTTGGCTGCGGCTTCTTCGGTACGCATCAAGCGCGCCGTTCGTTCGCTGCGCGACAACACGCGCAGCGCCTGCCCTATGGGCGTGCCAAACTGGCGCGACTGTATCAGGGTAGACACTAGGCTGCGTATCGACGCCAGCCCTATGCGGTCAGCTAGTTCGTGCAGCACCTGGGCCATATCGCCGCTAAGCTGCAACTGCCCGGAAGTCAGTTCCAATTCGTCAGCCAGCTCAGGGGCTAGAAAAGCCAATTCTTCGGCAACACGCTGCAAGGCAGCGTTCAAGCCTAGCCCAGCATTGGTGCACACCACCAGCAAGTCCAGCGCGTCGGGGAAATTACGTTGTATGTCCTTTTGGCGGCGTACAACCAGCCTGTCCAGCACTATACGCGGCATCATCAGACCTATATAGATAGCCACCAGTACGCTGACTATATGTACAATCAACCCACGATCGGCCAGCAAGGGCCAGCCCTTCACCACAACCAACACGGCCATCAACATAGCGCAGCAAGCTGCCACACCCATTATCAAGGGCAATGCCCCCACCTGTCTGTAGCCCGCCGACACCAGCTTTTTATTCATCTCACTGCGTTGCGCCGCATCAAACAAAGGCAAGGCCTTGCCCATGACCTGAAAGCCGCGCACTAATGCAGAACCCGCCCTGCTTTGCATTTCGTCGCCAGCAGCCTGACTGACGCGCACTCTAGCGGTATGACTTAAACGCTGGTTAAGCCTGGCGCGCACGCTGCTGCGGGCATTCAAATACATGCCGCCGCCTATTATGGTTATTAGCAAGGCAGCCAGTATCAGCCAGTCGACAGATGACAGAGCCATATCAAGTTTCCATTTTTGCTATCTTATGTATTAACAGCGTGCCAGCCACCAGCATGCCAACAGCCACCATCAGCAAAGTATTGCCTATTTCGGTATAGAAAAAAACGGCAATATACTCCGGGTTCACAACCGACAAAAGCACCAATATCAATATAGGGATGGCGGAAATCATCCCGCCTGCCAATCGTCCCTCCGCAGTTAAGGCTCTGGTTTTCAGGCGTAAATCACGCCGCGCCCTGACCACTTCAGCCAGATTAGACAAGGTTTCGCTTAAGGAGCCGCCAGTTTCGCGTTGCAGCAACAGGCATACCGATAAAAAAGAAAAGTCGGGCAGTTGCAAGCGCCCTTCCGCTTCTTCAAACACCACCCCCATGTCATTGCCCAGGTACAGGCTGTCGCCTATACGCTTGAATTCAGGACCAGCCGGCCAGCCGAATTCCTGCCCCACATTACGCACTGATTGCGTAACCGGCACGCCCGCCTGGCTGGCGCGTATGATCATGTCAAGGATATCGGGCAGTTGCTCTAGAAATGCCAGGCGGAATTTGTCATTAAGCCGCCGGTAAATTGCCATCACCCCAAAAGCGGGCACGCCCAGCGCCACCAGCAACTTGCCCCACCAGGGCGCGGGCAAGAACAGCCACGCCCCCAAAGCCGCTGCTACCAGCAAAACCAGCCCACTTATCCACAATACATAAATGCCACGGCGCCCGCTTACCGTTTCCACTCGCGACAGGTATTGCCCCAGCCAGCCCAGGGCCTGACGCCGCTGTCGGCGCCGTGCCTCACGCTCGGCGCGCGAAAAATCTTCCAGTGTCTCCTGATGCATGGAATTGCCGGCCAACTGCCCCACGTTTTCCAGACGGCTGCGCACCCGCCCGCTAGGGCGCTGGCGCATAGCGCTTTGCACCGTCATGACGAACAAGCCCAGCAGCAGCAAGGCCAGGAAGGCAAACAAGGCTACCAAGTCGGCTGTGGTCATGATCGGGTCGCCTCCGCAAGCTGGCTTTCCAGGCCGTAGTAACGCGCGCGGTCGGCAAATACCGGGCGCAGGCCGGTGCCGTCAAACGAGCCTTGCACGTTAGACCCATACGACGCCGCGTCAAAGTTGAAGCGGAACAAATCCTGGGTAATGATGACGTCGCCTTCCATGCCCATGACCTCGACGATGCTGGTGATGCGGCGCGCACCATCGCGCATGCGTTCTACCTGCACTATCATGTGCACCGCGCTGGCAATTTGCCGGCGTATGGAATACAGCGGCAAATTACCATTGGCCATCATCACCATGCTTTCCAGGCGCACCACAGCATCGCGCGGGGTATTGGCGTGCAGCGTGGTCATGGAACCATCGTGCCCGGTATTCATGGCCTGCAGTACGTCGAAGGCTTCACTGCCGCGCGTTTCACCTAGAATGATACGGTCGGGCCGCATACGCAGCGCGTTGCGCACCAGGTCGCCCTGCGACACGGCATTCAGGCCTTCGATATTTGGCGGACGGGTTTCCATACGCACCACATGGGGCTGCTGCAACTGCAGTTCGGCTGCATCTTCTATGGTGACTATGCGTTCAGATGCATCTATATATTGTGACAAGGCGTTAAGCAGCGTGGTCTTGCCCGACCCTGTACCACCGGAAATAACTATATTCAAGCGGCAGGCAGCGGCGATTTGCAGGGTTCTGGCCATGCCATGCGACATGCTCCCCTGGCTGGCCAGACGCGGCAAGCTAAGCTTGCGGCGTGAAAACTTACGTATCGACAGCATGACGCCATCCAGCGCCAGCGGCGGCATGACCACGTTGACCCGGCTGCCATCGGCCAGGCGGGCATCCACCATGGGACTGCTTTCGTCTACTCGCCGCCCTATTGATGCGGCAATGCGCTGCACTACGTTGGTCAGGTGGGCGTTATCGCGAAATTTTAGCGGTGTCAGTTCCAGCCGACCCTGGCGCTCGACATAGACTTGGTCTGGGCCATTGACCATAATGTCGCTGACGGTTTCATCTTGCAGCAGGGGTTCTATCGGCCCCACCCCAAACATATCGTTCAGGATCTCGCCCGTCATTTGCGCCAGTTCGTGCTGGGTAATGGGCAGGCGGTCGCGCTGGGCCAGTTCGGAAATCAGGCGCTCAATATCGCCACGCACCTGCTCGCGTGTACGGGTAAGCGCAGCCGATACGTTGATAGTGGCGAACACAAACTGGCGCGCCGCCACATAGTGGTCAGAACGTATCAGTGTTTTGGGCGTAGCAACCGGCGCAAACTCCAGGCTGGGCGGTTCAGGCATGGCAAGCTGCTGTGGCGGCAACGCCAGCGCAACCTCAGCCATCTCAATGCCATCTGGCACGCCTGCCCCGTGCGGTTCACCCACATCAAATGACGGGGCAACGGTTGGTTGGTGACTTTTGCGCCCGAACATCATGCGCTCCTGCGGAACCAGCGCGCCACCTTGGCCGCCGCCCCGCCCTGGGCCAGTTCGCCCGTCAGCATACGAGTCAGTTTATTGACTGCCTTGGCCAGTTCGCTGCCCGCGGCCAAAGGTTCGCCCAGGTCTTCAGCCAGGCCAGGCAACTTGCCATCGTAGGGAATGTCGAGCGCCACCGGGCGTGAAATGGCTTGCGCAAATTCCTTGGCGCCTACCCGCCCCTTCACCGGACTGCGCGACGAGTTGAGCAATACATGCAGGGCGGGTGGATTCTGGCGTGCTTCTATATGCAGCAGCAGGCGAGTCAGGACACGGGCCGAGTGAACCGAGCGGTCAGACAGCAGGCAGGCCATGTCGGCATGCGAGAACACTTCATTGGCCAACGTACCGCCAGGATTGTGCAGGTCGATCACCACATAATGGAAGTGTTGCGACAACACGGCCAGCAAACGCCCCATCATGCCGCTTTCCATGCTGAAGGCGTCGGAATAATTTTGATTGGCGGCCAGCACAAACAAGCGGCCGTCTTTGCTGGTTAGGGTGCGTTCCAGAAACTGCGGGTCTATGCGTTCGATATTCTGCAAAACTTCGGGCAAGGCATGGTTGCTGGACATGCCCAACAAGGTAGAGCCTGTGCCGCCATAGAAGTCCAGATCAAGATAGGCAATGCGGCGCAAGCCCTTGCCGGCGGTAAGCTGGCTGGCCAGGCAGGCCGCTACTGATGTCACCCCCACGCCACCACGCGTGCCGGTAACTGCAATAATTTTGCCGCTACGCGCCTTGCGCACCAGGCTGCCGTCTTGGTCGCCCAGCCAGCCGCGCAAGGCGTCTACCGTTAACGGCTTGTAGCGATAATCACGCACGCCTGCCTGCAGCAGCGAGCGGTACAAGGTGACATCATTGCTTTCACCTAGCACATAAACCTGCACCGACGGGTCGCAGGCTTCAGCCAGGCGATCCAGCGCCAGCAAGGGCTGGCTTTCGCCGGAAATATCTACGATCAGGCGTTGCGGTGATTTTTCGACACGGCTTAAGTGGCTGATGGCCGTGTCTATATCGCCGCGCGCCACATAGGCATCGGTCACTCCCAACTGGCCGATGGACTGCGCCAAGTCGTGGGCCGTGGTTTCGTCTACAGCAAACACCACCAGGCTGGCACTACGCGCACCGTCTTTATTTTTGCCCCCAATTGTGCTGACCACGCTCATAGCTCTTCCTTGCCTGCGTTTAGTTTTTACCCACGTCGGTGGAATTGGTATTGCGCAAAGGCGTTACCTTGTTTTCGCGATAGCGGGTAACGGCTTCAGTGGCGGTTTCAGCAGACTGACCACGATACGCCCTGGGCTTGACCAAGTCGTTAGGATTGGCTACCTGTTCAGCCAGATTGGTATAAGTGGCGCAGCCAAAGGCGATAGACATGCGCAAGTCGTCGACCTTGTTATATTGCGAAGGCTGCAGCAGTTTTGTGCAATCGGGGCCGCTGGCCACATAGCCCGGGCCCGCCTGCTTCAGCGTAATGACACTGGGGTCGGGCATAGACGAAAAGTCTTTGCGCGGAAAAGCGCAGGCGCCCAGCGCCAGGCTCAGTCCCAGCGCCAGGCAGACCTTGCCATAACGGGCAGGCATGACGCCAGCTGAAAATGGTTTTGTTTGCAGTAAATTCATGGTCGTATCCTTGCGGGCCGCTTAGTACACGAAACCTGCCGTGCCTGTCAGGCGCGGCACATCGCCCTTAAGCGGGTCCAGCCCTATTTTGTCGTGCAAAATATATTCAATATCGGTATTGGGGCGCAGGCTTTCCAGCGGCGAAGCCAATTGAGTACTGTCGCTGGGCTTGACCAGATAAGGGGTCACAATCACCACCAGTTCACTTTTATTGTTCTGGTAGTCGGATGACGAAAACAGCTTGCCCAACACTGGTATCTTGCCCAGCCCCGGTATTTGCGAAGCAATATCGCGTATGTTGTTTTGCAGCAAACCGCCTATGGCAAAGCTTTGACCACTGGCCATTTCCACCGTAGTTTCCACGCGCCGCACTGACAGCCCCGGTATCATCATGCCGTTCATTACTATGCTGCTGTTGGGGTCGATTTCGCTGATTTCAGGCCGCACCTTAATGCTGATGCGGTCGTCGGCCAGCACCGTGGGGGTAAAGTCCAGCGCCACACCAAACGGCTTGAATTCCACCGTGGTATTGTCGCGATCTTGCTTTACCGGTATGGGGAATTCGCCGCCTGCCAAAAAGCTGGCGGTTTCACCCGACACAGCCGTTAAATTGGGTTCTGCCAGCACGCTAATCATGCCTTCCTCGTCAAGCACATCTATCATGGCCTGTATGGAACGCCCTTCCTTGGCATAGCCGCCTAAAAATGAATACCCTTTATTTGGAGCCGTGTAACTACTGACAGACCCAAAGCTCATATCCTGGTTGCCGCCACCAGCGCCGCCGCTAATCATGGCCGAACCGACAATAGTCTGGAAGGGCCGACCGCTGATCACCCCGGCAAAAAAGTGGCCAGGGGTAGCAATGGCTGACCAGTTGATGCCCAGTTTTTGCGTCACCGCTCGCGATACTTCGGTAACACGCACTCGCAGATAAACCTGGGTGGGGCTGCTGATGGCGATGCGGTTGATCAGATCGTCTTTTTCACCCAGATAAGACTTGATAGTGCGGCTGATGGCATCGACGGTTTCGCTATTGGGCACGGTGCCCGACACCATCAGCGAACCAGGCGCTGACTCCAGCCCCAGACGCAGCCCAGGAAAGCGCGCGCGCAATACCTCGGTAATTTCAGACACGTTATGGCGAATATTCACTTTTTGCTGCACCAGGGTTTCACCATTTTCACCCAGCACATATAGCGTGGTCTGGCCAGTTTTCTTGCCCAAGACCAGCACGGCATTATCGGATGGCACCTGCACATCGGCAATTTCTGGGTCGGCCACGAACACGGTTTTTGCCACCCCCTCGAAGCGCACCAGCCTGCCCTCGCCCACAGACAAGGCCTGGGCCGCAACCAGCGGCGCATAACAGGCTGCCGCCAGGCCCACGGCCAATACTGCCTGATGCCTGGGCGCCCCTAAACCGGCTATCCATCGTTGCATGTTTACAACCATTGCATGTGTCCTCTTTGCTGGAATACGGAAATACCGCGCGGGTAGAAACGGACTGTATTAGTTGACGGCCTGCGCCGCACCCATGTCTTGTGTGTCGCGCTTGGAACCGCGCAATACCGTGATTTCTCGTGACGCGGCCTTGGGTGGTTCGCTATTGGCTGTGGGCGGGGCGGCCTCTCTGTGCCCTTCAATAGCGCGCGACACATCGCCCGCCCATACCGGCGCCGACTTTTCGCTGCTGTCACCCCAGGCGACGATGGCCTGTACGGGTTCTACACTGGCCGGGCTGCGGTCGGTCACCGCAAAGCTGCGCAAAGCCAAAGACAAGGTGCCCAGGCGGGCCGCCACGGTCACTGCTTCGGCCGCACGCGGCATGACTTCTATAGTCACCGTGCGGGCTGGCGTAGTTTTATTGCCGCCCTTGGCGCCATCGGCTTGCTGCTGAAATACCGAACCCACCGCAATGACACGCACTTTTTCCACTACTGTTTCGCTGACCACCGAACGGGCGCGGTTGCTGTCCAGGCTGTCGCGCCCTCTGGATTCCTGCACCAGTATCATGTCGACATAGTCGCCAGGCTGTATCAGCCCGGCATTGCCCGATACGTTGTCCACCGGCACCGATACGGCCCGCATGCCGGGCTTTAACGCTGCAGCCAGAAAGCCGGGGGCATCAGGGCTGATAACATCGCGCGCCGCGATATAAGCGCCTGCCTTGGTGTCATGGCGCAGCAACCCGCCCACCAGGGCTTCGGCAGCCTGCGTGCCTTGCATCACCGCGCCATCGGGCACCTGTGATTTGGGCATGGGCTTCCAGCCCAGGTCTTCACTGCGCAACAACAAGCCGGCAGGCAAGTCGCCCGTGGCAATTTGTACTTGTACCGGCGGGTCGGCCGGCTTGTGATCTTGTTGCGCCATGTTGGCGTACAGCATGCGCGCCGCCAGCGCCAGCACGGCAGCCCCCACTACCAGCAATATAAATTTTAACGTGGTGGACATATTGTTACCCCCGGTTCAGCAACTACTCTATCTACAACAAAGTGACCCACACATTCTGCAGCCCTGCAAGGGCCAAGCCTACGCCATAAGGCACGCCGCGAGCTGCGGACAACATCTTGAATACTGGCGCGCCAACTGGTTTTCGGTTGCGTTTTAATATCTGCTGTGAAACCCAACCCAATATGCCCAACAAGGTGCCGCATACAGTTGCAATGACCACTGCCGCGACTGCCCCTTGCGGCCCCGCCCATAGCATCAACGCCCCCCATAATTTGACATCACCACCGCCCACAATGCGCAAAGCAAAGAGCCCCACCATCAATATTGTTACCGCCAGCCCTATGGCTGCGTGCCAGCCTAATTGCACCCAACCCATGCCGCTAACCCAGGCGTAGAGGAAGAACAACGCTGCGTAAGCGCCTACCCATGTGTTGGGTAGGCGACGCAAAGTAAGATCGCGCCAAGCTAGCGCCATCAACACCCAACTGGCGCCCAGGATCGCTAACGCAGCAATGACCGATGGAAGCCAGTATGGCAAACTCATGATTTTCAAACTTAAGGTGTAGGAGCTGTAAAATGGGCTACAAGCGCTTCAAACCTCGCGCCAACATCCGTAGATAATGTTGCTACAGAAGCTAATATTGCAACGACAATACCCGCCAAAATCGCATATTCAAGCGCAGTAACACCGCTTTCGTCACGGGCCAAAGATTGAATAAATTTACGCATAGCTGTCTCCAGAATTTACGCGCTAAAAAGCGTGATAAAAATACACTACAACCTGATGGCTGCAGCGTTTTGCCTCTTATTTCGCATGAGGTAAATTTATCTTACTCGCGATATCTTGCGTAAAATCATGTTGCATTTAAAAACAGAAAATTCGAATTTTTACTGCTATTAACTAAGATTTTTTCTTATTTACATACAGAAAACTACCTGTTTTTCAGCTTGTTTTCAGATTCAAGTTAGTACTTACGCCTTCCCGGCAGATTTGATTTTGCTTAATTCGTGGCATGTAGTTGACCCAAGCCGCTCATGACCAGGTCGTGCTGATTAATTTCCGAAATAGTGTCGATTTCCAGTTTGGACAAGATGTTGCGCTTGTGTGCGCTAATGGTTTTTTCGCTGAGATACAGCCTGCGCGCCACATCTTTATTGCGCATGCCCTGGCGCAACAGCAACAGCACGGCTATTTCCTTGGGGGACAAGGTTTGCATCCTGATCGACAGTAAATCCAGCCCCGTGTACCGAGGAAAACATTGCATGCCGCTTAACATGGTGAGTACGGCTGCAGCTATGGTTCTTTCGTCGCTCATGCGGCCCAGATAGCCATCCGCGCCCAGCTTGATGGCCAGCGACGCAAACATGGCGGCGCTGCGCCCACCGAAAAGCAGGATGGGGGTATGTTCAGATTGTCGACGCAAGTGCCCCACAAATTCCAGCAGATTCATGTCGGGCAACTCAGGATCGAGAATGATTAGCGCCAGATTTTCGGCAGTGCAGGCCAGCGCGTCGTTTACGCTGCCCGCTTCGTGCAGGATGTGTTCCCCCACGTTTTCGCGCAATATCATCCGTAACCCGGCACGCGCTATAGGTATAGCAGTAATGACCAGAATAGAACCCATGCGTTGACCTTTAAATAACTATTATTCAGGCTTGCAATAGATTGCTTGACGCTGCGACCTGCGCCTAATTGCGCCTTTTTTTAATGTATATCAAACCATTTGCTTTAGATACTAAGTGTAAATACTTACTAGCGTAATGGGAGGCCGGTTTCGTGTGCTTTTGAAAAGACGGGGTGCTTGCCAGCAGCGACTTGCGTAGACTTCATGGTATCAAAACACCTTGCAACGGAGATCACGCCATGAAACTGCTACAACGCAAGCTTGCATCCCCCATAGGCGATATGCTGCTGGTCACCGACGAAGCAGGCTGTGTACGGGCACTGGACTTTGAAGGTTACCAGGCTCATTTGCATCGTCTGCTGCATCTGCATTATGGCAACTATGAATTACGCGATAGCGCCCAAAATAGCGATGTAGCAACCAGGCTGCAGCGCTATTTTTCAGGCGATCTGCATGCGCTGGACGACATTGCCGTGGCCAATAACGGCAGTGCTCTCCAGCAGCAGGCCTGGGCTGCTCTCAGGCAGATTCCACCTGGCCATGTGTTAAGTTACAGTGAACTGGCCGCCCAACTTGGCCGGCCCAAGGCGGCGCGCATGGTGGGCGGCATCAACGCTTCCAACCCTGTCGCCATTATTGTGCCGTGCCACCGTGTGGTGGCCAAAAACGGCGATCTGCGCGGCTATGCCTGGGGGCTGGAACGCAAGCGTTGGCTGCTGGCACACGAAGGCGCCGAACACCACAAGTACGGCCTGGCGCGCTTGACGGGGGCTTAATGATTTATGCAGATCTCTCACCGGCGGCTTATCAGTCAGCCGAGCGCTTTCTGGCCGGGCTGGATGCCGACTGGGCCAGGCATGTTGCCGACATCGGGCCTTGCCTGCATGCGGCCACGCCGGCGCGCGAACCCTACGAAGCCCTGATCCGGGCCATTGCCTACCAGCAACTGCATGCGAAGGCAGCCGAAGCCATACTGGGACGGCTGCTGGCACTGTATCCGGAAACGCACTTCCCCACTGCACAACAACTGCTGGCCAGCGACCCGGAACAGCAACGCGCCTGTGGCTTGTCTTCAGCCAAGCTGGTCAGCATACGAGGCATAGCGCAAGCCACTCTAGACGGCGTCGTGCCCACTCGCCAGGAAGCGCTGGCCCTGCCGGACGAAGCCCTGATAGATCGCCTGACCACCCTGCGCGGCGTGGGCCGCTGGACCGTGGAAATGTTCCTGATCTACAGCCTGGAACGGTCGGATATCCTGCCGGTTGACGACTTTGCGGTGCGCGAGGGTTATAAGCGGTTA
Source organism: Alcaligenaceae bacterium (assembly GCA_013416445.1). GTDB lineage: Bacteria > Pseudomonadota > Gammaproteobacteria > Burkholderiales > Burkholderiaceae_B > Pollutimonas. The sequence continues at coordinate 288,611 of JACCER010000003.1, read as the reverse complement.
AAAGGGCTGGAAACCGCGCCAACCCGCAAGCAAATGCTGGAAATCGGGCGGGCCTGGAGCCCCTACCGGACCATGGCTGCGTGGTATTTGTGGCGGCTGCCGGCGCGGTAATTATGGGGGCTTGGTCGGATTAGTGCAAAACGCATAATCCAGCAAGCAACAGGTCAAGGCGTACGTGTAGTATAAAAATGGAATTAAAACCAGGAGGCATTCCATGCTCAAAAGCCTAGAGGGGCTGGACCACATTGTTATTTTGACCCAGGATCTTGACTTGGCCGCTGCGCAATGGCTTGCGCTGGGGTTTACCTTGTCGCCACGCGGCACGCACAGCGCCCATATAGGCACGGGCAACTACACCATTATGCTGGGCAACGATTACCTTGAACTGTTGGGCGTGCTGCAGGCCACAGACCTGAACACACCCAGCCTGGCTTTTCTTGAGCGGCGCGGCAGCGGCATTGAACGCGCTGCCTTCACCACCAATAATGCGGCAGCCGGGGTTGCCGCCTTACGGGACCTTGGCCTTGAAATACAAGACCCAGTCGAATTCAGCCGCCCCGTCACTATGCCCGACGGCAAATCAAGCGTAGCGGCATTCAGCGTATTCCACTGGCCAGCCAACCAGCACCCCGCCGATTTGCGTATATTTGCCTGCCAGCACCATACCCGGGACACGGTCTGGCTGCCCCACTTGCAACAGCACGCCAATATGGCAACGGGTATTTTGCGTATTGAAATCATTGCACCCGACCCTGGCGCTACTGCCTTGCAACTGGCGCAGCTTATCGATGGGCAAGCACAGCCAGGCAAAGACGGCATGCATGTCGCCACGGCGGCTGGGCGCGGAGAATTTGTATTCCTGACGAAGGCTGCGTTTCTTGCGCGCCACCCTTCGGTCAGTCACGATACGCTACCCAACGAAGGGGCTGTAGCCTTGGTGCTGAAGACACAAGACCTGAACGCGGCGGCACGCGCTGCTGGCGGCAATGCGGTGGTGACGGCAGGTTCGGTCACCGTGCCGGCAGGGCATGCAAGTGGTGTTATTTTGGTGTTTGAACAGTAGTCGCTTCCACCAGCCAGGTATAAAATTCAAAAGCAAGAGTCGGGGTGTTCTTTACTGCTTCATCCTTTACAGTAAGGTCATCAAACGACTTTGCAAGGCTAAGCCATGAAAACCGCAATTTCTTCTGGCCTGAACCCACCTCTCGCCACTGAGCGCGACCCGCGCTGGGCTGCCGTCGTCGCCCGCGATGCCAGCGCCGACCAACAGTTTGTATATGCCGTAAAAACCACCGGCATCTATTGCCGGCCCAGCAGTTTGGCGCGCCTGCCCAAAGCCGGAAATGTCGAGTTCTTCGACACCCCGGAAGCAGCCCAGGCAGCGGGTTATCGGCCCAGCCGTCGCAGCGCAGCAGACCAAACCACGGTAGCAGCCCGACATGCGGCACTGGTCGCCGACGCCTGCCGCTACATTGCAACCATCGAAAAATCGCCGACTCTTGAAGAACTGGCCCAACGAGCAGGAATCAGCCGTTACCATTTTCATCGTCTGTTCAAGACCGCCACCGGCCTGACTCCCAAAGCCTATGCCGATGCCCAGCGCGCACGCAAAATCCGCAGCGAATTGAACGGCAAGGCATCCATCACCAACGCCATCTACGAAGCGGGCTTCAACTCCAACAGCCGCTTTTACGTAGCGGCCAATGACAGGCTGGGCATGCGCCCCAAAGACTATCGGGCCGGCGGCACAAATACGCAAATTCACTTTGCTGTCGGCGAGTGTTCGCTAGGCTCGATTCTTGTCGCCCAAAGCCAACGCGGCGTGTGCGCCATCTTGCTGGGCGACGACCCCGATCAATTAACGCGCGACCTTCAAGACCAGTTCCCCAAGGCCCACCTGATAGGCGCCGACAAAGATTTTGAAGCGGTGGTTGCCAAGGTGGTGGGGCTGGTTGAAAAGCCCGCCCTGGGCCTGGACTTGCCCCTAGATGTGCAAGGCACGGCGTTCCAGGAAAGAGTATGGCAGGCGCTACGCGAAATTCCTGTCGGCGACACCGCCAGTTATGCCGAGATCGCGCAACGTATCGGCATGCCCAAAGCTGTGCGGGCGGTGGCCCAGGCATGTGGCGCGAATCATCTGGCGGTGGCCATTCCGTGTCATCGGGTCGTGCGTAGCGATGGGAATGTGTCGGGTTATAGATGGGGGGTGGAGCGCAAGCGCAAATTGCTGGATAGGGAGTCATAGCAGTTGGCGTTGAATTATGCTGTGCTTGTATAGTTAGGGGGTTGCTTGTCGGATTACGCACTTCGCGCTAATCCGGCCTACATAACAACCATACGCAATGTGTCATTCACAGGAGACAACAAATGCAAGCCAGCACCTTACGCCCCAATTTATTCAAAGGTAAAAGCATACTTGTAACGGGGGGAGCCACCGGTTTGGGTTACGCCATGGCCGAACAACTGGCCATGCTAGGAGCCACTATCCATTTATGTGGCCGGCGCGGGCAAGTGGTGGAAAACGCCGCCACTGCATTACACGACAAATACGGGGTTGACGCCTACGCGCACGAGCTCGACATACGGGACGCCGTCACCGTCGAGTCCATGATAGACACCATCTGGTCACAACACGGTGGTATAGATGGCCTTATCAACAACGCGGCCGGCAACTTCATCAGCCGGACCGAATCCTTGTCGACCCGCGGCTTCAACGCCATCTCTGATATCGTCTTCCGAGGCACGTTCTATGTGACCCAGGCGGTGGGCAAGCGCTGGATAACAACTGGCCGAGAAGGGTCGGTGATATCGATACTGGTTCCCTGGATCTGGACGGGCTCGCCCTTTGTCGTACCCTCGGCGATGTCCAAAGCCGGCATCGACGCCATGACCAAATCGCTGGCGGTTGAATGGGGACGCCACAACATACGGTTGAACGCCATTGCCCCGGGGGTGATCCCGACCGAAGGTGCCATGGCCCGTTTGCGCCCCAAAGACCACAACCAGCAAGCCCTGGTGGATCAAAACCCTATGCGCAGGCTAGGCACGGCCAAAGACATCGGCGATCTTGCGGCCTTCTTGCTGACATCTGAAAACTCCTGGATCAACGGGCAAACGATCGCCCTGGATGGCGCCGACTGGATGGCCAATGGCGCCTACTTCAAAGAGTATGCCGGATGGTCTGATGCCGACTGGGAAGCAGCCCGAGCAGCATCGGCAGAACGCACCGCCGACGACAAGGCGGCCCGTACGGTAGGAAAAAAGGCATGAATGGGCGAATACTCGCCAGCGGGACCGAACTTTCTCGTGAGCAACTCGGCGCCCGTGCCGACCAGCTTGCAAGCGGGTTCGCCAGCGCTGGCCTGCTCGAGGGCGACATCGTAGCCGTCATGCTGCGCAACAGCATGCCCTACCTGGAAATCATTCAGGGCGTACGGCGTTTGGGCTGCTACTACTGCCCTATCAACTGGCACTTTACCGCCGCTGAAGTCGCCTATTTGGTGCAAGACAGCGGCGCCAAGATATTTATTTCCGACAGCCAGCTTTACGCAAGTGTTGCCGAGGCCCTGCCCCCATCGCTACCCGTATTGCTGGTAGACCAGGACGAAGGGGCGCATAGCTACACCACCTGGAGAGACAGCCAGCCTCCTTATACCGGCCCCGCTGTCGCGCCGCGCGGACACATGGCCTACACATCGGGTACGACGGGTCGGCCCAAGGGCGTGATGCGCCATCCATTTCCCATGGAAGAACTGCAAGAGCGCCAGCAGACTGCCGACACCGTGATCAACCAGGCCTACGGCGTGGCCGAAGGCTCGCGGGTATTGCTGTCGGCGCCTATTTATCACAGCGCACCCAGCCTGTATACACAGGTTGCCCTGAGAAAAGCCAGTTTATTCGTCGTCACAGAACGATTCGACCCTCGCCAAATTCTTGGCCTGATCCAGGAACACAAGATAGAAGCGGTCTATATGGTTCCCATCATGTATACCCGCTTGCTGGCTTTGCCTGAACACGAACGCCTGGCTTATGACGTGTCCTCATTGAAGTTTGTTGTATCCACGGGTTCGCCTTGCCCCACCGAGACCAAACGCGCCATGATCGCCTGGTTTGGCCCCGTTATCTACGAAACCTATGCATCCAGCGAAGCCGGCCTGGTAACACTTATCAACTCGCAAGAAGCGCTGGAGCGCCCCGGCAGCGTGGGTCGGCCTTTGGCTGAGGCCACAGTCCGTATTTACGACGAACAAGGGGTGGAATGCAAACCAGGCACTGTCGGGCGAATTTTTGTGCGCCAACCGGCCTATGCCGACTTCAGCTATCGAGGCAACCCCCAGGCACGCACCGAGATCGAGCATGAAGGGCTGATAGGCCTGGGGGATCTGGGGCTGGTCGACGAACAAGGGTATTTATATGTCTGCGACCGCGAATCCGATATGGTGATATCGGGCGGCGTCAATATTTATCCTGCTGAAATCGAACAGCATATTTTTCAATACCCAGGCGTTGCCGATTGCGTGGTGATAGGAGTTCCCGATGCGGAATACGGTGAGCGTCTTTTAGCGTTGATACAGCCCAAAGCCGATAGCGACATCCAGTTCAACGACCTGAAGCCATGGCTTGAATCCCGTATGGCCCGCTATAAAATTCCGCGCCTGTTTGAGTTACGCAGCAGCCTGCCCAGAGACGACAGCGGAAAAGTATTAAAACGCAAATTACGGTCGGCTTACTGGGAAGGACGGGATACCAAGGTATAACGCCCGCAATATTGCCGACCGCTAGTTTGGGGTTCGCAGGTCGGATTGGCGCCGCCCGGCGCGTAATCCGGCAAACAACGCTACCGCCACATAAGACAGAAGACACAAGCCACAAGCCACAAGCGTAATTTGACACCCATCGCAGCACGTATTTCCCACAACAGACATTCCCTTGCACACCAACTATCCCTCAACAGGGGCAACCCTTACAGTAAGCCTTTCATACTTGGCTTTGTTAAGGACGCCCCGCCCATGGCCGCAGCCGCTACCCCGCCCGCCGACTTCGATAGCCCCTGGAAAGACGCGTTAAGCTTTTACTTCGAAGGCTTTTTGCAACTGCTTGCGCCGTGGTTGCATCAGCAAATAGACTGGCGTCACCCGCCAGTATTCCTGGATAAGGAACTGCAAGCCTTACGCCGAGGCGGGAACAACGGCCGGCGCTACGTCGATAAGCTGGTCCGGGTGCACAGCAAAAGCCGTAAGCTGCTATATCTTCTTATCCATATCGAAATCCAGGGTGGGGTGATTAGCGCAGTGTCGCTGGCTGAATTCAGCGAACGGATGTACGAGTATTCCTATCGCATTCGCGATAACTTCCTGAAAAGAATAATAGGCAAAACGGGCGCAAGACAGCCCATAGCTATCCACAGCCTGGGGGTGCTGACTGAAAGCGCGGCATCGGATACGCACCTGGTGTACTCCGAGGGCAGCGCAGCCAGCACCAGTGTGCATTTTCGCTTTCCTGTCGTACACTTAGCCAACTGGCTGGCATGTTGGAGCCAGCTAGAACGGCAAGCCGCAAGCAACCCTTTTGCCCTGGTAGTCATGGCGCAATTAAGCGCGCAGAAAACCCGTGGGCAAGGCATGCAGCGGCTGGCATCCAAAACGCAAATTACGCGGTTAATGTACCGGTATCAATACACTGAACAAGATGTGGTGCAAGTGCTGCGTCTTATCGATTGGATGATGGCCCTGCCTGAAGAACTGGACGCTGATTTTGAGCAGGCCGTGGCGCAAATGGAACAGGAGAATAGCGTGGCATACGTAACCAGCATAGAACGTCGGAGTGAAGCAAGAGGTGAAGCGCGAGGCGAAGCCAGGGGTGAGGCGCGTGGAATAGAAAAGGGAGAATCTGGTCTGTTGCTACGCCTGCTTACCCATAGGTTTGGACCGTTGCCAGCAAGCCTGCAGCAACGCATTCAAACCGCGACTCCCGCCCAACTGGAAACCTGGTCGTTGAATCTTTTGGATGCGGCAACGCTGGACGAGGTCTTTGGTGATTAAGCCGCTGTGGTGGCAGGCTTTGAATCAGGTTTCTTTTGATTCCTAACTTTGTCGGAAGCGCCGCTCGGCGCGTAATCCGGCAAACAACGCTACCGCCACACAAGCCACAAGCGTAATTTGACTACCCGTCACAGCACGTATTTCCCACAGCAGACATTCCCTTGCACACCAGCTATCCCTCAACAGGGGCAACCCTTACAGTAAGCCTTTCATGCTTGGCTTTGTTATACCTTCTTATCCATATCGAAATCCAGGGCGGGGTGATTAGCGCGGTATCGCTGGCTGAATTCAGCGAACGGATGTATGAATACTCCTATCGCATTCGCGATAACTTCCTGAAAAGAATAATAGGCAAAACGGGCGCAAGACAGCCCATAGCTATCCATAGCCTGGGGGTGCTCACGCAAAGTGCAGAGTCGGGCACGCACCTGGTGTACTCCGAGGGCAGCGCAGCCAGCACCAGTGTGCATTTTCGCTTTCCTGTCGTACACTTAGCCAACTGGCTGGCGTGTTGGAGCCAGCTAGAACAGCAAGCCGCAAGCAACCCTTTTGCCCTGGTAGTCATGGCGCAATTAAGCGCCCAGAAAACTCGTGGGCAAGGCATGCAGCGGCTGGCATCCAAAACGCAAATTACGCGGTTAATGTACCGGTATCAATACACTGAACAAGATGTGGTGCAGGTGCTGCGTCTTATCGATTGGATGATGGCCCTGCCTGAAGAACTGGACGCTGATTTTGAACAGGCCGTGGCGCAAATGGAACAGGAGAATAGCGTGGCATACGTAACCAGCATAGAACGTCGAAGTGAAGCTAGAGGCGAAGCAAGAGGTGAAGCTAGGGGTAAAGTCGACTTACTGCAGCATCAGCTTATTCACAAATTCGGGTTGTTACCCGAAGGGTTGCAGCAACGCATTCAAACCGCGACTCCCGCCCAGCTGGAAACCTGGTCGCTGAATCTTTTGGATGCGGCAACGCTGGACGAGGTCTTTGGTGATTAAGCCGCTGTGATGGCGAGTTTTGAATCAGATTTCTTTTGATGCCTGGTTTTGTCGGATTGGCGCCATCAGGCGCATAATCCAACAGCAACAGCATCCCCTATATATCCCCAGGAAATATGTAACTTCCTTATCAGTTGTAGCTGTTTTATATTGATACTGCTAATGTAGACGCTTCTATTATTTACCGGCTACAGCATGACTGCGACTCCTCTCCCCCTGCTCACCTCCCTTTCACGTCTGGCCAAAGGCGCTATATTTGGTTGTTCGCTACTTGCGGCCAGTACCAGCTTCGCCGCCGAATGGCCTGAACACTCGATCACCATGCTGATGGGTTTTCCAGCTGGCTCGGGCGTCGACGTCATTGCTCGCGGTATTCAGGAGCCCTTGCAACAGTCCCTGGGCGTACCTGTTGTTATTGACTATCGCTCTGGTGCAGGCGGCAACCTAGCTTCGTCTATCGTGGCGCGCGCCAAGCCGGACGGCTACACCATATTGCTGGGCACGGCCGCGACACATGGCATTAATCCTGCCATCTATAAAGACTTGCCCTTTGACGTTGAAGCCGATTTCACACCCATTGCCCCCTTGGTCGATGTGTCGAATGTGCTGACCATCAACCCTAAGGTCATCGACGTAAAAACGGTGGCAGAATTTATTACCGAGGTCAAGGCCAATCCGGGCAAGTACTATTTTGCGTCTACGGGCGTAGGCACCGGCACACAACTGGCCTTCGAAGAGTTCAACGCGCGTGCCGATCTGAAAATGGTCCACGTCCCCTATAAAGGTGGCCCGGAAGCCTTGCAATCTGTCGTCAAGGGCGAAACCTGCTGTATCTTCAATCAAGTGCAAACTGTGCTGGGCCAGTACAAGGCAGGCACGGTACGTTTGCTGGGCGTATCTACCGCCAAGCGCATCGATGTGGTGAAAGAGGTTCCCACCATTGCCGAGTCAGGCCTGCCCGGCTTCGACAGCTACATTTGGTTCGGCCTGTTCGGACCTAAAGGCATGGATCCGGTACTGGTGAATAAAATCAACGCCGCAGCAACAAAAGCCTTGCAACAGCCTGAAGTAGTCGCCCGCCTGACTAATACCGGCAACACCATTCATATATCAACACCCGAGAAATTTCGTGAGACAGTGCACGCAAATCGCAGCAAGTGGGCAGAAGTGGTTAAATCGGCAGGGCTGACGCCGCAGTAAGAACGGTATTGTTTGTTGAGCCAATAGGTGTCGGATTAGCGCAAAGCGCGTAATCCGACCTCAACAGAAGCGCCGATCAGGCCTTCTTTTTACTGCGGAAAAATTCGCTCATGTGAGTATGCGGTTCGTCGCTTTCAAATACTTTGCTGAAACGATCGATGCTCAGCTTGACGGCATCCTGCAAATGAGGCGCTTCCCATTCGATCAGCAATTGTTTCTGCATGCGCATGCCTACTGAACCGCATTCAGCCATTTCTTGTGCAAGTTCGTCTACTTTGGCGCCCAGGTCTTCGGATGTTTCCACGCCGTTCAGCAGTCCCCAGGTGAAAGCGGTTTGCGCGTCGATGGCATTGCCGGACAGCATCATCCAGCGGGCCCGTCCTTCGCCCATAAGACGCGACAACAGTGCTCCGTGAATAACAGACGGGATGCCTATTTTGACTTCAGGCATGGTGAACTGTGATGCCGTCGAGGCATAGCGCATATCGCAACATGCTGCGAGCTCCAGCCCCACCCCTATGCACCAGCCATCCATGCGCGCAATGGTGGGTACAGGAAACAAGCGTACGGCTTCACATAGTTCGTACAAAATCGTAATGAAGTCGCGAGCCGTATCAGGCTTGAAGTCGACCATTTGCTTGATGTCGGCGCCCCCAATGAAGGTCTTGCTGCCGGTGCCCTGGATGATCAGGACTTTGATGGCTGCATCGCTGGCCAGTTCATTGATCAGCGCCGTTAGGTCCAGCGCTACTTGGCGGCTGATAATATTCAGCGGCCCGCCATTGCAAATGGTAAGTGTGGCAACGCCAGATGCGTCTATCGATACCGCTTGAGCTTTCAGGGTCATATCTCTATTCCTCGTCTTGCAGGCCATTTTGGATAGCCTTGCTTTTTAACAGCGCTTGAATGGTTTCCGGCGTAAAGCCGTGGCTGGCAAGCACCTCGACCGTATGCTGCCCTTTGCCCGGAGGCTGGTGGCCCGGGTTTGCCGTATTCTTGTTGACAGCTTGGTACGTTACACCAGATCGGTCATGGGAATATGTAGAAAAAAACTGGCCAGCCTCCAGATGCGGGTCGTTGGTCAGCATCTCGATGTCATTGACCATGGCGCACGGAATATCTGCGGCGGTCAGCGATGCTATCCAGGATGCGCTGGTGTCAGTCTGGAAAACATCGGACAGATATTTATAAATGGTATCGTAGTTGCTGGCCCGGCCGGCGGCCGAACCGAAACGGCTATCGGCAAACATGTCTGGCTTGCCTATTAGCTTGAAAAAAGCCTTCCAGTGCTTATCGTTATAAACGACCGCGGCAATGTAACCATCGCTGGTGCGATACGGGCGACGATGGCGGGTCAAGAGCCTGGAATAGCCCGTGTCTTTGCTGGCCGGGTCAAACGTCTTGCCGCCCAAATGATCCGACAGCACGAATTCGGCCATGGTTTCAAACATTGACACATTAATGTATTCGCCTTGTCCACAAGCCTGGCGCCGGAACAGCGAAGCCAATACACGGTGGGCAGCAACAGTCCCCGTGTGCCGGTCGACAATCAGCGATGGCAGATACGCCGGCTCATTGCCCGTTTGCAGGGCATAAAGGCTGGCCAACCCAGCTTCGGCCTGAATGATGTCGTCAAATGCCGGCTTGGCGGCATAAGGGCCATCTTCGCCATAACCGCTTAGCGCCACGTAGATCATGTCTGGCTTGGCTGCACGTACCGCGTCGTAGCCAAACCCCAGGCGTTCGATTGCGTCACGGCGTATGTTGTGCACCAGCACGTCGTAATCAGGAATAAGCTTCCACAGCAGCTGTCGTCCTTCGTCGCTTTTCAGGTCGATGACAATGGACTTCTTGTAGTGGTTTACGTGCATGAACATGGAACCCATTTCAGGTTCGCACTGTGCGCCGGCGTGCCGCATGATATCGCCTTCAGGCGATTCCACTTTGACGATTTCTGCGCCGTAACCACCAAGTATTTGCGTGCAAACCGGCCCCATAATGACAGAGGTCAGGTCCAGGACCTTGATGCCGGCCAGCGCCTTGTCAGCGCCCCGGCTGGAGACGGGCTGTGTCATTGCAGTTCAATCCCGATGAGCGAGCTGATTATGGCTTTTTTCAACATGAATTTTCTCCTGGCTTTCGTTCTTGAGGTAGGGCTGGATTGTAGGAAATTAACTTATTCCTAACAAGCGAATAACTATCATATGTTGATTCCTATTAGGAATAGATAAAGAGATGTTTGATGGAAGCGTATCCTGGCTGGGCGGCCTGTAGGCTTGGCTTTTTATCATGCTGGTGTTGTCGGATTACGCGCTACGCGCTTGTATGGTTTGGTTAAGCCCTAATCCGACCTACGTAATATTGCCTTGCATTTTTTGTGTTGTCTCCCTTGTGCGCAAGTAATCCAGCAGCTGCGTCTGGAAGACCTGTGCCGCAATCGAGTGCTTCGCGGGCTGGCGCAGCACCATCGATACTGGGTGGTAATAGTCGGTTTTACCCATGATGCGCTTGGTCACCAAGCCAAATTGAGCCGCCAGTTCGCACACATAACCCGGCACGATGGTAATACCCAAGCCATCCTTCACCAGCGCCAGAACCGACGTCAACAGCCCTGCCTGGATGACGGCCGGGCAATCCAGATTGTGCTCGGCCAGTATCTTGTCCACCAGCCGGCGTACGCTATATACATTATGAAGCACGATATGCTGATGCTGGACCAAGTCCGGCCACAGCAGGCGTTTCATGGCCAGCAACTCATGGCCCGGCGGGCACACCACATACATCGGATCGGAATACACCACCTCTGTGCTTAGCCTTTCTTCTTTGACCTCGGCAGACACCAGGCCGATATCGGCTTGGCCATTCAGCACGGATTCTATGGTTTCATCTGTGGACAGCTCGAGCAGATTCAACTTGACCTTTGGATAGCGTCGATGAAAATCAGCAACCACCTTGCTGATTAAACCCACCATCATCATGGGTGACGCGGCAATATTGATGGAGCCGCTTTCCAGTGCCAGCAGGTTCGACAGGCTGCGTTCCGCCGAGCGCAACGAACCCAGTATCTCGTTGGCATGCGCATACAGTACGCTGGCGCCGTCGCAGGCATCTACACGGCGTGTAGAGCGCTGGAATAAAGGCAAGCCAAACTCATGCTCCAGTTCAGCACACAGTTTGCTGACCGCCGATTGGGTCAGGTGCAAGACCTTGGCCGCTTGGGTAAAGCTGCGCAATTCATAGACGGCACAAAAAGCCCGCAACTGCTTCAAAGTAATGTTCACTGATGGGCTCCGGAGCTTGGCTGATCATTTACTATTGTATGAAAGCAGCTCTGCCGCCCATGCAGAATATTAACGGGGTGGCGTTGGATAGCTCGCCATCACCGCGGCTTAATCACCAAAGACCTCGTCCAGCGTTGCCGCATCCAAAAGATCCAACGACCAGGTTTCCAGTTGAGCGGGAGTCGCGGTTTGAATGCGTTGCTGCAACCCTTCGGGTAACAGCCCGAATTTGTGAATAAGCTGATGCTGCAGTAAGTCGACTTTACCCCTAGCTTCGCCTCTTGCTTCACTTCGACGTTCTATGCTGGTTACGTATGCCACGCTGTTCTCCTGTTCCATTTGCGCCACGGCCTGTTCAAAATCAGCGTCCAGTTCTTCAGGCAGGGCCATCATCCAATCGATAAGACGCAGCACCTGCACCACATCTTGTTCGGTATATTGATACCGGTACATTAACCGCGTAATTTGCGTTTTGGATGCTAGCCGCTGCATGCCTTGCCCACGGGTTTTCTGGGCGCTTAATTGCGCCATGACAACCAGGGCAAAAGGGTTGCTTGCGGCTTGCTGCTTCAACTGGCTCCAACACGCCAGCCAGTTGGCTAAGTGTACGACAGGAAAGCGAAAATGCACACTGGTGCTGGCTGCGCTGCCCTCGGAGTACACCAGGTGTGTATCCGATGCCGTGCTTTCAGTCAGCACCCCCAGGCTATGGATAGCTATGGGCTGTCTTGCGCCCGTTTTGCCTATTATTCTTTTCAGGAAGTTATCGCGAATGCGATAGGAATATTCATACATCCGTTCGCTGAATTCAGCCAGCGATACCGCGCTAATCACCCCGCCCTGGATTTCGATATGGATAAGAAGGTATAACAAAGCCAAGCATGAAAGGCTTACTGTAAGGGTTGCCTCAAGCAGCGAATAGCTGGTGTGCAAGGGAATGTCTGCTGTGGGAAATACGTGCTGTGATAGGTACCAAAGTACGCAACCCGGCATAGCCAGCTTATTGGTCAACTGGCTCGCACAAACCGGGCAAGCGGCTGATGTCGACATCGTCGATTTGCTCTGGTCGCAGATGTTTATAGGCGTAGGTCAGGTATACCCGTTTTTTGACGAACAATGCAAAAAGGTCAGGATCCAGGTGCTGGTTCTCGACCATAGTGCCCATAATTCGCAAGGCCTGTGACAAGGACATGGGGCTTTTGTAGGGTCGTTCATGTGCCGTCAGCGCTTCAAAGACATCGGCTATACCCATGATGCGGGCGGGGATGGACAGTTGTTCGCGGGTCAGCCCCCTTGGATAGCCTTTGCCATCCATGCGTTCGTGATGGCCAACCGCATATTCAGTAACCCGTTGCAAATGGCGCGGGAAAGGCAATTGTTCAAGCATTTTCAAGGTATGAACCATGTGGTCTTCCATGGTCTGACGCTCTTCGGGATTCAGTGTTCCCTTTTTGACGCATAAGTTCAAGACCTCGTCATTACTGAGCAAATAGCAGGTTTCGCCATGGATGTTGACCCAACTGTGCCTGGACAAAGCCTGTACGCGCTGAATATCGGCGTCGCTCATGAACTCCGCCCCGGTATTGGCCTGCTCAAGAAAGCGCTGATCATCAGCCAACTGATCGAGTTCGGCATCGTAGCGGGCCAAGGCTTGACCGTCGGGTTCCACGCCTTGGCGTGCGGCGTGCAATTGCAGTGTTAGCTTTTGCTGTTGAAGATCGCGCGCAAGAATGTCGAATCGTTGGCTGACGCTGCTGATGCGGTCAATGATAGTTTCCAGCTTGGTGGACTTTTCCATGATGTGATGCGGCGTCACCACCTTCCCGCAGTCGTGCAGCCAAGCGGCTGTTTGCAATTCGTACATGTCATCATCCGACATGACGAAACCTTCCAGGCCAGGGAAGTTGGCGCCGCTGGCGGCCCGCGCCAGCATCAGCGTGGCGTCGGGAACCCGGCGGCAGTGCGCACCCGTATGCGGCGACTTGGCATCGATGGCGGCGCCTATGACGCGCGTAAAGCTGTCGAACAGAACGCGCATTTCGGTGATCAGTTGCTGGTTGGTCAATGCCACTGCAGCCTGCGATGCCAATGATTCGACTATGTCTTGGTCAGCGGCATCAAAAGGGATGGGATGCTTGCTGGCATCCAGCTTATTGATCAGTTGCAAAGCGGCAATCACTTCATTGTCGTGATTGCATAAAGGCACGGTCAGGAACGAAACTGATCTATACCCCGTTTTCGTGTCGAAGCGCCGGGTGCCAGAGAAGTCAAAAACCTGTTCGTCGTAGGCATTGGCAATATTGATGGTGGATTTTTTCAGTACTGAACAAGCCGCTACTGTGCGATCGTCTGGCGTGCCATCGGCATGGTACAGCGGTACCAGCGTAGCGTGATTCTTGTCGGCGCCGGTACTGCCCAGGTGAACTTTAAGCGTGTCATTCTGGATGATGGCAAACTGCAAGGCTTTGGCGTCGGGCGCAAGCATGTACAAGGTGCCGGCGTCGGCGCCGGTAATATATCGAGCGCTACTGAGTATCATTTCCATCAGTTGGGCATGATTACGTTGCGACGAAAGCGCAATACCTATCGCATTCAGTTGCCGGATACGCTCATATTCAGGGTGTTTTTTGTTGACGGGCGGCAATCATATTCTCCGTACGGATAGCGTGGTGCTAGCCCATTGTAAGCAAAATACTCGAAATGCCACTTTATATATGAACCATACAAACAAATGAAATCGTAATTCGCTGCCAAAGCGCCAGGCGACATCAGGGCAACGGCCAGGGGGGTGGAATCTCGCGCCACTGGCCTGGCAACAGGTCGTCCAGGCTCCAGGGCCCGACCCTGGCCCGTATCAATCGCAAGGTTGGCAAGTTTACGGCGGCGGTCATGCGTCGCACTTGGCGATTGCGCCCTTCGTGTATGACAAGTTCCAGCCAGGCAGTTGGCACGCTCTTGCGAAACCGCACCGGAGGATGCCTTTCCCACAGGCTTGGTTCTTTGATCTGGCGTACTTTGGCGGGCTGGGTCGGGCCGTCGTTAAGGTCAATGCCGGCCCGCAGGCGTTGCAACTGCTCGTGAGTTGGCTCACCTTCGACCTGTACCCAATAGGTTTTTTCCAGTTTGTATCTTGGGTTGGTAATGCGCGCCTGCAAAGCGCCATCATTGGTCAATAAAACCAGACCCTCGCTATCGCGATCCAGTCGTCCGGCAGGGTAGACACCAGGCTCTTGGACGAAATCTTTAAGAGTGGCACGCGCCTGGTCGTCGTTGAACTGCGTCAACACGTTGAAAGGCTTGTTCAGCAACAACAAACGGGGCGCTGCCGGCGGCGTTTTGGCAACCCGGCGCGTAACTGGCCTATAGCGAGAAGGAGCTGAGCGTGAATGAGGCGGCATATGATTCTTGGTAACGAGAGTGTGGCTCTTTTGATGCTGTTTTTGTCGGATTGCGCCTTCGGCTAATTCGATCTACGAAAACCTTAAGCAAGTGCCATCCAGCTTAGGCATAGTTTATGGCTTGTTCTCGAGCAGATTCAGGACATCTTTGGCTACGGCAATGAATCGGTCTCGGGCAGGTGACTCTATGGCCCGATTCCACGCCAGGGCAAGCTCAAGCGTTGGTCCACCACCGGCCATACTTCTAAATACCACACCCTTTAAGCGCATGTTGCGCCATGAAGAAGGGACAAGGGATACTCCCATTCCTGCGGAAACCAACATAATCATCGTTGAAATATCACCTGCCTCTTGTACGATGCGAGGATCGAAACCGGCATCATGGCAAGTGCGCAAGATCAGGGTCGGAAGCGCCGAACCAATGGTGCGGGTGAAGGCAACAAATGCATCATCCGCCAATTCCTTTAGATTAATCCTGGATCGCCCTGCAAGCGGATGGGTCGCCGGCAGCGCTACGATTAAGCGTTCGCGCGCGACAGTCAGCAGGCCTAAATCGCTACCTATTACTGGCGGCCGCAAAAACCCCAGGTCAAGCTGGTTGTCCATTAAGGCGCGAATCTGCATCGGCGTCAACAAGCTATCGCGCAACGTCAGGTCAACCGCGGGATATCGCGCTCGGTATTCGACCAGTATTCGTGGCAGCGCCGTATAAATAACCGAGTTGGTAAAGCCTATTGTTAATCGGCCTACAACGCCTGTTTCGGCTTGTACTACTGAGCGCCGCACTTGGTCTGTTGCGGCAAGAATGGCTTTTGCTTCTGGAATCAAGGCCAGCCCAGCGCTGGATAACTCAACGCGGTGTTTGCTACGCTTGAATAAAGTCACCCCTAGTTCATCTTCCAACTGCTTGATTTGCCGAGACAAAGGAGATTGCGCAATATGTACGCGCTCGGCGGCTCGGCCAAAATGCAGCTCTTGAGCCACGGCAAGAAAATAACGTAGTTGGCGTAGTTCCATCGCTTGATGCTATCACAATGTCAGCAAGCTACTGCCCCATCCGCAAGCCCCCATCACCACAGTGATTTTATTTCATGTGGCGCTCATACTGCCCGCTTTTTATCCATTTCCGCAGAATGCGCCACCACGCGATCGGCCATTTGCGGCGCCAGACCCAGATAATTGATGGGATCCGTCATGCGGGCAATGGCGGGCGCATCAAAATGCTGTGTGACGACGGGAATCTTGGCAAGTGCTTCGGCCAGGGTGCCGCCTTGCTCGTTGACGACACGGCAAGCCGCATACATGACATCGTGTGCTTGCTGCCGCCCTATGACCGGCGCCAGCGCCATCATGACCGCCTCGGCCACGATCAGGCCTTTGCTTAAGCCCAAGTTCTCGCGCATGCGGTCAGTGTCAACAATTAGCCCACCCAAGGCGTGCTTGGCCTGATGCAGGGCGCCCAGAATAAGAATGAAGCTCTCTGGGATCGCAATCCATTCGGCATGCCATGGCCCCGTGGCCCGCTCAAAGTCTTGCACCATCGCATCTGTCATCAGGCCGGCATGCTGGCGTATTGCCTTCGCCGCCGCGAGCATTAATTCACTGGAGATGGGGTTACGCTTTTGTGGCATCGTGCTGCTGGCGCCCCGACCTTGCACGAAGGGCTCGTACACTTCTGCAAACTCGGTGGAAGCCATGAGCATGATGTCGTAGGCAATTTTGCCCAGCGACCCCGACACCAGGGCAAGCAAGTTCACCACCTCGGCAAAACCGTCACGCGCCGCGTGCCAACTGATGGCGGACACCCCTAGATCGAGTTCATCCGCCAAGGCTTGCTGCACCGCAAAGCCCTGCTCACCCAGCGACGCCAAGGTGCCGGCAGCGCCGGCAAACTGCACCACCAGCACCCTTTTTCTGAGTTCTGCCAAGCGCTCTTGGTGGCGATCGCACATGGCTAGCCATATGGCCGCCTTGTAGCCGAATGTCACGGGCAAGGCATGTTGCAGATGCGTACGACCCGCCATCGGCGTGTCCCGGTACTTACTGGCCAAGCCAGCCAGAATGGCCCGCAATGCGCGCAAGTCCTCATCAAGCAGATTCAAGGCCGCGCGCACCTGGAGCACAGTGGCGGTGTCCATGATGTCTTGGGTGGTAGCGCCCCAATGCACGTACCGACCCGCCTCGCCACACAGATCGACCAACTGGTGCACCAGCGGTAAAATGGGATAGCCAACGATGTCGGTTTCTTGGCCCATGCGTTCGAAATCAATGTCTTCCAGCCGTGCGGTGGCAGCAATGTGTATCGCTGCCTCTGCGGGAATGACGCCGCAGCGCGCCTGCGCCTTGGCCAGCGCGACCTCAACCTCAATGTAGCGCCCCACCAAAGATGTATCCGAGAAAATTTCCCGTGCCTGTTGCGTACCGAAAGCGTCTTTGAACAAGATAGAATCAAAAACCGTCGTACCGACAACGCGTTGCGCTGTAAAGTTGTTTGATGTCATAAGCCAATTCCATAGAAAACAAATGTTGATTACCGGCAATGAATCTGTCTTCTGTATACAGAACTCGGATCAAAGCCCTTGCGCAGTTGCGTACTCGCGCCTCAAGCGTAATTTATCAATTTTTCCGGCGCCATTCTTAGGCATGATATCGATAAAAATCACATGTGCTGGCTGTTTGTAGCGCGCCAAGCGTCCTTGCAAATGCGCAATCACGCCACTGGCGTCTAAGTCCAGACCCGATTTCCTGCTGACAATGGCACATACCGCCTCACCCCACTTTACGCTAGGTATGCCGATTACAGCTGCCTCGAGAATTGCAGGGTTTTCAATTAGCCTCGCCTCAACCTCAGTTGCGTATACATTTTCACCGCCGCTGATAATCATGTCTTTGCTACGCCCCACTACCGTCAGATAGCCATCCTGATCCATTTGGCCCAGATCTCCGCTCCGTAGCCAGCCATCACAGATGGTTTCTCGTGTCTCGTCTGCTCGTTGCCAATAGCCTTGCATGATATTCGGGCCCGCGGCCTCGATTTCACCGATTTCCCCTGGAGCCGCAATCGCACCATTCGAAGCCCTGATACGAACCTGGCTAAATAATGGGGGCAAGCCAGCCGTCATTTTTTTGCTGACAGGCGCCCCAGGTGACAATGCGGTGACCAATGGCGCCGCTTCAGTGAGCCCGTAGCGCTGTATAACAGCAATATTGCGAGATCTGTAATGTTCAATCAGCGCCTCTGGAACCGGCGCGCCGCCAACAATGATAGCGCGTAAATTGGGAAGTGGTGTCGTCTCAAAGGCCTCGTGCGCCGCCATTAATTTATACATCGCCGGCACCCCTGCCACCAACGCAATCCCCTGCGTAGCCAACCGGCCCAGCATGCGGCCCGCATCGAAGCTACGCTCAAGGTGAATTGCCGCACCGCGCAAAAAAGATTCCATAAAAGTAGCGACGGGCGCCGCATGAAACAATGGCGCCGAAATCAATACCCGGTCATGATCAAAACCGCCTTGGAGCAGAATAATATTCAGTGTGTTCCAAAAAACATTGCCGTGGCTTAGCATCACCCCTTTAGGCTGGCCAGTACTACCCGACGTGTATAACAGCCAGGCTATTTCGTTCCAATCGCACCGTTTTATTGCAAAGTCCACTGCAAGCGTATTTGAAACAATGTCCTTGAATTCGTCGTGCTCGTCGCGGCTAGAACATATCAACAATGGGCAACGGCAATTATCAATAACCGCTGCTTTCATCGCCTTGAATTCGCCACCGTAAATAAGCAGGCTCGCGTCACAATCTTGTACGACATCAACAATTTCAGCAGGACTAAGCCGAAAGTTCAAGGGAACAAAAATAGCGCCAATACTTGCCGCCGCAAACATGACAATAGCAAAACGGGCATCGTTATAGTCAAGAAAGGCCACCCTATCGCCCGCAGCTATACCTTTATGCTGCATCCAAGCAGCGAGTTGCCTGACGCAATCTTGCAGACGCTTGTAGGTCCACTGCTCGCTGATGTCATCGGCATGCCAATAGACAATAACCTCTCGCTCAGGCTGCGTCAGAGCATGCTTTTCCAACCACAAGGCAATATTTGGATTAATAGGCAATACAGGAGCTACAAACATAGACAACTTAGCGTTAATAATTAGATGAAATTCAGGACGCAGTTGTCCGGTGATCGACTGTGCGCAGCAGCTTGTCTCGCTCAGTCTCACCTTTAATGCGATCGCGAGCCTCTTGCCACTGCTCGTCGGTCCAGCCCATATAGTTAGTAAAATACGCACCTTGGGCCAGGCTATAGGCGCCGTCGATTGCAATGGTTTCGCCAGTCAGCCATTCACAGCCATCAGCCATCAGGAAAGCAGCAAGATTCGTCAGCTCTGGCATTTTCCCCAGCCGTAGCATCGGGTTGCTGCTTGTTTCGAGCAGATGAGGGTCGGCACCAGGCCTCAGGCGCGCAGTTGCGCCTGGCGTAGGGAAAATACCGGGCGCAATGGCGTTCAGCCGTATCCCGTATCTGCCCCATTCCGTCGCCAGCGACTTGGTCATGGCGTCAATCCCTGCTTTAGACATGGCCGAAGGCACAACAAAAGGAGCGCCGGTGCGAACCCATGTTGTGACTATCGACACAATATTGCCTTTGCGCTGTTCCGCGATCCAGCGCTTTCCCACTGCATGGGTGGCGTAGAACGTGCCATGAAATACGGTATTGGCAATGGCATCGAAGCCACGCGCTGATAAATCCTGGGTTCTGCTGATGAAATTTCCAGCGGCATTATTCACCAACCCTGTTAACGGCCCATCTTGCCATATTGTGCCAATGGCACTATCAACGGCATCCGCATCGCGCAGATCCAGAACGAGCGTTTCCACTTGACCGCCATGTCGCATGGTGAGCTCGTGCGCGGTATCTTTCAGCACCGCTTCAC
The DNA here is from genome assembly GCA_013416445.1 of Alcaligenaceae bacterium. Lineage (GTDB taxonomy): Bacteria > Pseudomonadota > Gammaproteobacteria > Burkholderiales > Burkholderiaceae_B > Pollutimonas. The sequence goes on along the minus strand of JACCER010000003.1, from coordinate 268,759 downwards.
GCCGCCCACAAATGTAAATTGTGGCGCCAAGCGACAGCAAATGCGCCGCTATTTCTTTACCCAGCCCTGTTCCGCCCCCCGTTACCAGGATGCGATGATTATCAAGAAGATTAGGAATAAACATTGTTTCGCCTCACCAGTTATTGTGTATTCAGCTATCCATCGTGCTTGATGAAGTATGTATAAAACATCCATATCGGTCTAATGCTTAATCTGGCTCTTTTAAGACCAATAAAGTCTTGAAGCACTATCTGGCGCAGCCTATTATGCATTGCAAATTGGTCGTCTGTTAAAGGAAAGTCGATGTATCTCGAGCAGAGCGAAGAACAGCGCATGCTTCATGAAAGCCTGGACAAGGCGATGAAGAAAATACTTACCCCTGAGTACCTGAGGCGCATAGACAAAGACGGTGTCTACCCCTACGAAGCCTATGACGCGTGGGTGGAGCTCGGCCTGACGGGTTGCGGTATTCCCATGAGCTATGGTGGGCTTGGCGGCGATATTGAAGACTTGGTGCTTATTTCAGAAGCATTGGCAGCATGGAGCTACGATGTATCTACCGCTCTCACTGTGCCTCTGTTTACCGGCATGACGCTACTCAGATGCGGGCGTGAAGAGCAAAAGCTGGCGCTATTACCGCAGTTGGCCAGCGGAAAAATTCGTATGTCGGTATGCATCAGCGAGCCTGACGCGGGTTCCGACGTTAGCGCCATCAAGACCAAGGCTGTCAAGGACGGCGACACATGGATACTGAACGGGCAAAAAATATGGGTGACAGCTGCCGGCGCTCGCGACACTGTCTTGCAAATCTATGCAAAAACCGATCCTTCTGTATCTGCAAAGAACGGACTTTCCGTCTTTTTGATTCCAAACACCACCCCCGGTATCGAATGCCGCAAACTTGAAATGCTTGGGCGCCGCGCCGCAGGCTCATATGAAATATTCATGCAAGATGTACGAGTGCACGAAAGCGCTGTACTGGGTCAGGTTAATTGTGGCTGGGAATATTTGCTGTCGGGCTTGCAGGTCGAGCGCGCAATAACCAGTGCAGGTTACGTCGGTGCAGCCCAGAAGGTTGTGGATCTTGCCGCCGAGTATGCCAAGACACGCAAACAATTTGGTCAGCCGGTTGGTGAATTTCAAGCCATTGCCCACATGCTTGCCGATATGCAAACCGATGTGGATGCGGCACGCCTGCTGGCTTACAGGGCGGCGAGGCACCTTAGTCGCGGCCAGAGCGCACTGCGCGAAGTTTCCATGGCAAAGTTGTTTGGCTCGGAAACCTATATCAAGATCGCCAATCAGGGCATGCAGATACTGGGGGCCTATGGCTATAGCCTGGAGACTGAAATGCAGCGCCATTTCCGTGACGCCCGCAGCACCACTATTGGTGCTGGCAGTTCGCAAATGCAACGTAACGCCATAGCGTCGCTGATGGGACTTGCTTCGCGCCCAGCACGCCGGGCTGATAGCTGATTTTACCGGATCAATTTTATTTAACAGGAGACTGAAATGCAGAAAACAATAATCAAATTACTGACCGGCTTGAGCCTGGTTGCTTGTGCCGCAGTGGCGCAGGCGCAGTATCCAACGAAGCCTATCACCATGGTTGTATCGTTTCCACCTGGGGGAACCTCAGATTCATTGGCGCGTTTAATAGCCAAAAACCTGTCGGACGGCATCGGTCAGCCAGTGATTGTCGAGAATAAGCCCGGTGCAGAGGGCCAGATCGCGGCCACAGATATCATGAAGTCCAGCCCAGACGGATATAGAATCGGGTTTGTTACCTCCGGGAACTTGTCTGCGCTACCGGCAATGCGAAAAACACCACCCTATGCGCCAGCAACTGACTTTACGCCCATCGCCGATGTGGGTCGATATGCCTTTTTCCTATTTACACACCCAAGTCTCCCAGCAAAGGACTTCAAAGAGTTCATTGCCTATGCCAAGGCGAATCCAGGAAAAGTAAGTTATGGCACAGGCAATGCCACGGGTGTGCTGGCATTTGGCCAATTGAAGTCAATGTTTGGCATTGACGTGCTGCATATTCCCTACAAGGGCGAACCGCCTGCGACCACCGACTTGGTCAGTGGCCGTATAGACGCAATGATAGGTACCGCAGCCGGGCTGCCTTATGTCAACGACGGAAGGTTACGCACACTAGTAACTCTGTTGCCCAAGCGCAGCCCGTTGGCTCCAGAAACACCAGTACTGAAAGAAATCGGCATGGGAGAGCTACCGGTAATTCTTTGGGCCGGGATAGTCGGCCCCGCCGGCATCCCCAAGGATATCGTCGATCGCCTCAATCAGGTGATCAACACCACTATTGCCAAGCCAGAGATACAAGCGCAGATTGAGCAGATGGGTTTCGCATTGACACCCACAACGCCGGAAGCATTCGGACTGATGATCAAGGAACAAGTGGATGCTTATGAAACGCTGGCTCAAAGCATAGGCTTGAAGGCGCAATAAAAAGCACCTCGATCCGGCTCTGGTGACGTTGTCCGGGCGCATCCCGTTTGGATATGTTCGGACTGCGGGGGTCGGATTACGCGCCTGGCGGCGCTAGTCCGACCTACGAAAGCCAAGTGCCATTCTCGCCTTACCCCAATGGCCACAGGCCCTGGCTACCAGGCTGATCCAGATGCGTCAGGTACAAACGCAGATCGAATTCGTACTGATGGTAGTTGGGTTCCATTAGTTCGCATAGCTGATAAAAAGCCTTGTCATGCTCTTTTTCTTTTAAATGCGCCAGTTCGTGCACCACTATCATTTTCAGGAACTGCTCGGGACCAGTGCGAAACAGGCTGGCTATCCTGATTTCGCGCTTGGCCTTCAGATTCATGCCCTGTACTCGGGAAATGGTGGTGTGCGTGCCCAAGGCGTGGGCGACGACTTGTATTTTACTGTCGAAGGCCACTTTGCTGATAGGCGCGCCGTTGCGAATATAAGAACTCTTCAGACCTATGACGTAATCGTATAACGCCTTGTCGGTGCGCACTGCGTGCGTGGTCGGATAACGGCTAAGCAAGCCATCAGCCAACTGCCCGTGCTCAAGCAGCAAGCTGACTTTACGGAGCAGGTCTGGGGAGTAGCCTTTCAGGTATTTCATAGACAATTCTGGTGTAACGCCTTTGTTTGTGCAAAAGACAACTGCCAGAATACGCGATTTTGAGAAGCCTGTAGAACCGAGACGTTTAGTGGCGGATTACGCGCCTGGCGGCGCTCATCCGACCTACGCTCCCTGTTGAGCTCGTTGTGTTTCAAGCTACGCTTACGTCACCTTGGCATCTGCCAACGCTTGTATGGCTGCGTCGGTATAACCCAAGCCTTGCAAGATTGATACGGTTTGCTCGCCCAGCGCTGGCACATCGCCCATATTCATTTCGCAACCCGATATGGTGGCAGGTGGCAATAAGGCTGCTATTGCGCCGGCTGGCGTCTGCACTTGGCGCCAACGGTCGCGCGCCTGAAATTGTGGGTGATCCCAGACATCATCCATGCCGTTCAAGGGCGAATTCGCGATATCGCTGTCATCTAGCAAGGTCGCAACCTGCGCTTTGTTCAGCCCCTTGAAGTAATCAATGATCAGCTCGTCAAGAACGTCCCGGTTAGCCACCCGCTGGGTGTTCGAATTGAATCGAGGGTCGTCTATCAGTTCGGGGCGCAACAATACGCCCTGGCAAAAGCGTTTCCATTCGCGCTCGTTTTGCAGGCCAAATATCATGACGCTGCCATCACCGATGGGATACTGCCCGTACGGCGCAATGGTTGGATGAAAAATGCCACTGCGCTTTGGCGGTGTGCCGCCATAATGGTTGAAGTAAAGAGGATACGACATCCATTCGGTCAGCGCTTCCAGCATGGTGACTTCCACCCTGACTCCGGCATTGGTTTTATAACGCTGGATAACAGCGCTAAGCACCCCTGAATAGGCATACATGCCGGCTGAAATATCGGCGATTGAAATCCCGGTGCGCGAAGGCGACTCTTCGCTGCCGGTCACCGAGATCAGGCCACTGGCTGCCTGAATCAGCAAGTCGTAGGCTTTCTTGTCTTTGTAAGGACCGCTATCGCCATAGCCCGATATATCGCAGACGATCAGGTTCTTGTATTGCTTGTGCAGGGTGTCAAAGTCCAGCCCCAAGCGGGCGGTTGCACCCGGCGCCAGGTTCTGCAGGAAAACATCGGCCTTGCCAAGCAACTGATGCAGCACCGCCAGCCCTTCGCTTTTTTTAATATCCAGCGTCAGGCTTTGCTTGCCGCGGTTGGCCCATACAAAAAACGACGACTGCCCCATGACGGTACTATCGTAATTTCTGGCGAAATCACCAACGCCCGGACGTTCGATTTTGATGACAGTTGCGCCCAAGTCGGCAAGCTGCCGAGTCGCGATGGGCGCCGCCACTGCATGTTCAAGCGCAACAACCGTAATGCCGTTTAAAGGCAAAGAGGCCATGGTCATGACGGGTTGCGTTTTTTCAGCAAGTACTTTTGACGGCCTTCCAGAACCAGTTCGCCTTTCTGGTTTTTTACTGTTGTTTCCATAACAAGCACGCCCGTGGTGCGCCCTGGCACCAGTTCAGCCACTTTCAGCATGGAATACAGGGTATCGCCAACAAAAACCGGATTCAGAAAACGGCTATCTTGTTCAATGAAGGCCTTGAGCGACTCTTCGACCATATGTGGAAACAAGCCGGCCCCAGCCGCTGTCTGGATTACGATCTGGTAGCCATGCGCCAGCATATGCGGCATGCCTAGCTTGCGGCAAAACTCGACATCATAGTGAATCGGGTGATTGTCGCCACTGGCCAGCTGGAACGCGGCAAACATGGCGTCAGTCATGGTTCTGGAAGGAATGGGAAACAATTCACCGATTTCGAAATCTTCGAAATAGCGCTGTTTGCAAAGCTGATACTGTTCCATGTCGATAGTCATTTCATCTCAATATTTGAAGAGTTAATTATCTTGCCCCATTTGTCTATGTCTTCGTGAAGAAATGTGGCAAGCTGTTCGGCGCCATTCCGAGTATAAACGTCGTCGCCCGGAACGAGTTCGGCAAGCGCGGGAACATCGGTTGTCTGGGGCTGCCAGTTTGTCATTATGACTCGCTGGCTAGCGGCAGCGCGCAGACGTAAGTATCCATTATGTAGTTAAATTGTATTGAGGCAAAGTTTGAAACACAATTTCAATCTTCAACATCCGGGATTAGAATTTTTCTCATGATTAATTATTTTATTTTTTCAAACCATGCGTTATGAATTGACTGATTTAAGGGTGTTTATTGCCATTGCAGAACGCCAAAGTGTTTCGGAAGGCGCTTTTGAAATGCATCTTACGGCGCCCTCTGCCAGCTACAGGCTGAAGAATCTGGAAAGCGCATTGGAAGTCAGCTTGTTCAAACGGACGCAAAAGGGCATGCAACTGACGCCTGCCGGAAAAACCGCGCTGGCTTTCGCCAGAGAAATCATCAATGGCGTAAATAACCTGCAATCGGCAGTAAATAAGTACACGGATGATATCAAGGGCAATATAAAAATATTCGCTAATAACAGCACGTTGAATAATCTGTCTTCAGCCTTGGGGGAATTTCTGGCGAAACACCCCAACATTAATGTGGAAATAGAAGAAAAGCTGAGTCTGGATATTATTCAACACGTTGCTGAAGGGGCGGTTGATATCGGTCTGATCGCGGGCGACATCGATTTGAATAACCTTGAAAGCATTTGCTATGCCATTGATGCGCTGGTGCTCATTACCCCTGTCGATCATCCTCTTTCCTCAAACTGCCATGTATCGCTGGAAGATATCCTTCGGTTTGATTTTGTCTCATTGGGACGCAAAAGCAGCAGCTATTTATTTATCGAAAATCTTGCCAAGTCTCTGGGCATACGGCCCAAGGTGCGAGTACACGCCCACAGTATTTCAGCTGCCCTGGAATACGTACGTAGCGGCGTTGGTATAGCGATTGTTCCGAAATTACTTGCAAACAGCCACGTAGAGCAAGGTCAAATTGTCCAGTTGCCAATTACTGAAGCCTGGGCGTTCAGGGAACAAAAAGTAATCGCGCGCAGTTTTGAGAAACTACCCGATTGCACGAGGGCGCTGGTTCATGCGCTATGCGAATCCGGGAAATTGGTCTAGCGTATTTTCTGTTCAGGTGTTTACGGCATTTGGGGACGTTGTCGGTTTCTGGGGACGTTGTCTGGTTCTTGTGACGTTGTCTGGTTTTTATGACGTTGTCGGTTCCTTATGACGTTGTCCGGGGTGGGTGAAGCTCAGTGCGGCACGGCGTGCTTGTTTCCGCGTCTGCCTCGTACAGCCGGGCGTCGGCCGAACTCGCTGCGCTCAAACAACGGCCGCCGACACCCCCCGGCTTCCCTTCGTCAGCACGCGGCGCACGCCTACCGCCGCACTGAGCTTCACCCACCCCGGACAACTGCACAGTAGAAAATTGACCGGCCTTGCGGCCTGAGCTGCTGATTTTATTGGCACGGTTGGTCGGTGGCAAATGGGCTGACCCAAATTTCATTGGTGCAAAAAGTCGGGTGTGGCGGGGGCTGTGCAGGCGCCTTGCGCAAGCCGTTACGGTCAGCGCCATCGAGGAGGCAAGGCCGCGGCTGTCTGAGCCCGACGTTTGTCGGACCACTGGTCCGACCGGGCGAGTTCCGCGGACGCCTCGATGGCGCTGAACGTAACGGGAACCCCGTCAGGGGCGCAGCGCGTGAAGCCGAAACAGCCCCCGACACACCCGACTTTCGCAAGAACAAAAAAATCGCACACAACACGCAGCACTTGGCTCATGAATATGGATAAACCACGAACCGAGGCTCATGGATCAAATCAGCCAAAGGCGCAATCAGAAAAGCAACGTATCAAGAACGGGTTTCCCAACGCCAGGCGTCGTTGCACATTTCCTGTATGCCTTTTTCGGCGCGCCAGCCCAATTTTTGGTAGGCCAATGCCGTATCGGCCCAACACGCGGCGATATCTCCCGGACGGCGGGCCACCAGGTCGTAGGGGATGGTTTTGCCGCTGGCTTGCTCGAAGGCATGGATCATGTCGAGCACTGAATAGGCTTTGCCCGTGCCCAGATTGACGGTCAATAACTCTTGTTCGACCTGCAGGCAATATTTCAGGGCCTGCACATGGCCCTGGGCCAGGTCCATGACATGAATATAGTCGCGCACACCTGTGCCGTCGGGTGTGTTGTAGTCATTGCCATACACCTGTACCTTGGGCCGGCGACCTGTGGCGACCTGGGCCACATATGGCATCAGGTTATTGGGTACGCCTTGGGGCGCTTCGCCGATCAGACCGCTGGGGTGCGCGCCTACCGGATTGAAATAGCGCAAACGGGCCATACGCCAACCTGCTTCGCTGTGGTAAAGATTTTCAAGCATATCTTCCACCACCAGCTTGGTATGGCCGTAAGGGTTGGCGGCGCTGCGCGGGTGGTCTTCGGCCAGCGGCAAATGCTGCGGGTCGCCATATACCGTGGCCGACGACGAAAATACCAGGGTCTTAACACCAGCCTGCTGCATGGCGCCAAACAACTGTGCGCTGCCATGCACGTTGTTATCGTAATAGGCCAATGGCTTCTGGGTAGATTCACCCACCGCCTTCAGCCCGGCAAAGTGCAGCACGGCAGTAATTTTATATGCATCAAACAAGGTGGCCAGGGTTGCTGCATTGCGAATATCGCCTTGTACGAAATCAGGCTTGACACTGGTTATTTTTGCAACGGCATCCAGCACAGCGGCCGTGCTGTTGCACAGGTTGTCAAGCACGACGACACGGTAACCCGCCTGCTGCAACGCAACGATGGTGTGGCTGCCGATAAAACCGGCTCCGCCAGTAACAAGAATGGTCATGAGCTCTACCAGGGTTTATGAAATTTGCCTGACAAGCACGGGCTACAGGGCGGACAAAATTGTACAGCTCCCATTGAACCTGTAGGTACTGGCATATACGGATTGCTGGCGTCGGATTACGCGCCTGACGGCGCTAACCCTACTTACGAATACGACTCGCTTTTTGCAAGGACGCGTACAGAGCCGAAGCGCCTGAGATCGGCTGAAGTCCAGAAAGGGATAACGGCTATCAGCACACTTAGCATGGCAAACAGGAAGCTGGCCTGATAGCCGCCGGTCAGGTCATGCAGCACACCGGAAACCAAGGAACCCACGGCGGCCCCCACCGACATGCATGCGTAAATAGTGCCATAGATGGTGCCCAGCGCCCCCCCTGGAAACAGCTTGGCGCACAAGGTTGAAACAATAGGGCCGCGAGCGCCTTGAGCAATGCCGAACAGGGCAATGAAGCAAAACAAAACCCAACGCGACGGGTAGCCAGACAAAATCAACAGACAAACCACGCCTAAAAACGTACAGATGAAACTGGCGGTGATGGTGCGCCGGTAACCGATGCGATCAGCCAGAGCACCCGATGTCGTGACGCCAATGACGGACAATATGCCCGCCACGCCAAAAGCGCCAGCGGCCTCCAAAGGAGCAAAGCCGCTTTCGACCAGGAAAGCAATGGTCTGCAGCAAAATTGTATACATAGCCACGCCGGTAAAACCGAACACTTGCGCCAACGCCCAGAATGCAGGCATTTTCAGCGCTGCACGCAGGCTATCCACGGACGCGGCACCAAGCGCAGCAGTGCGCTGAGCCGGGGCGGCAGTTACGGTTGCAGGTGCATCAGGCACAGGAGGGGGGGTATCCCTGCGCCCGGCCCGCAAAACACGCCAGGGTAAAATCAGGGCAATGGGCAGCAGCACCAGCAAGCTGCCCCCTAATATATGATAAGTACTGCGCCAGCCAAACGACTGGGTCAGGTATTGCGCCAACGGCACGATAACCAGCGTGCCAAAGCCCATTCCTGAATAGGCAATGCCAAGCGCCGTACCCGTATTGCCCCGAAACCAGCGGCTGATCAGGCTGGCCGCAGGCACCATGCCCAATGCAGCAACACCCATGCCGCCGGCCACACCAACAAACAGATAAAACTGCCACAATTGTGTAAGGCTGCCCGCCAGCACATAAGCGCTACCCAGGCACGCCAGGCCGCATGCATACACCACGCGCGGCCCCCAGCGATCGAAGAGCATGCCAACAAACGGGGCAAACAGGCCTGTTGACAACATATACACTGAATAAACGCCGGATAATTCAGACCGGTTCCAGCCGAATTCGCTACCCAGCGGCAATAGAAATACGATGTAAGTGTCGCCGATCCCGCGGCCGGCGACATTGAACATAAACCCCAGCAACAGCGCCAGCCCTGCCAAAAACGAATCGGAAAGTTTCGAGCCTGCGGCTGGGGTTGATGCGGACATAGGCGGTTCTAGCTGGCGTCAGACATACGTTTCATGAATGCAGAACGGCGGCACACGCAAACGATTTCCCCGCGCTGATTGATGCCCCGATGCTCGAACTCGACAATGCCGGCGTTGCTGCGGGATTTACTGGTGCGCATCGATATGACAGTGGTCTCGACCCCGACCGTATCGCCGTGAAATACGGGATAAGGGAAGTTGACATCAGACATGCCCAGATTGGCTATCGTGGTCCCCAAAGTGGTGTCGGTGACGGTGATGCCAATGACCAGGCCCAGCGTAAACAAGCTATTCACCAGGCGCTGGCCAAACTCTGTCTTGGATGCGAACTCGGCATCCAGGTGCAAAGGCTGAGTGTTCATCGTCAGGGCCGAAAACAGGGTGTTATCCATTTCGGTGACGGTACGGGTCAGGGCATGTTTGAAAACGTGCCCTACCTCAAACTGCTCGTAATATAGGCCTGCCATTGATATCTCCAGGAAATAGTTGAATTTAGTACGATTTGGGCAGGCCCAAGACCTGCTCGGCGATATAGCACAAGACCAATTGCGGGCTGATGGGCGCAATGCGCGGAATCAGGATTTCGCGCAAATAGCGCTCGACATGATATTCCTTGGCATAACCGAAGCCACCGTGGGTCATGACCGCTGTCTGGCACGCATTGAAGCCCGCTTCGCCAGCCAGGTACTTAGCCGCGTTGGCCTGCGCACCGGCTGCTTCGCCACGGTCGTAGGCGGTTGCCGCATTCAATACCATAAGGTGAGCCGCTTCGAGTTCCATCCAATTGACGGCCAACGGATGCTGTATGCCCTGGTTCTGGCCTATGGGGCGCCCGAACACGACACGCTCTTTGGCGTAATGGGTAGCGCGTCGCAGCGCAGCGCGCCCCAGACCCACCGCTTCTGAGGCGATCAGGATACGCTCGGCATTCATGCCGTGCAGAATATATTTGAAGCCCTTGCCTTCTTCGCCTATGCGGTCTTCAACCGGCACTTTCAGCCCGTCGATGAACATCTCGTTAGAGTCGACACACTTGCGGCCCATTTTGTCGATTTCATGTACTTTTACGAAATCCCGGTCAAGCGTCGTGTAGAAAAGGCTAAGTCCTTCGGTGTTTTTCTTGACTTCCTCGAGGGGCGTCGTGCGCGCCAGAATCAGCATTTTCTCTGCTACCTGGGCTGTTGATATCCAGACTTTGGTGCCGCTGAGCACGTAATGGTCGCCCTGACGCTCGGCCTTGACCTTCAGTTGGGTGGTGTTTAGCCCGGTGTTGGGTTCGGTTACTGCAAAGCAGGCTTTTTCCACACCGGCGACCAGCGGCGGCAACATGCGTTGCTTTTGTTCGGCTGTTCCGAACTGCACCACGGGATTCAGCCCGAAAATATTCATGTGCACTGCCGAAGCGCCACTTAAACCCGCCCCCGACTCACTGATTGTTTGCATCATGATGGCCGCTTCGGTAATGCCCAGTCCGGAACCGCCATATTCTTCGGGAATGCAAATACCTAGCCAACCGTCTTGGGCCAAGGCATTGTGCAATTCGTAAGGGAACCCGCCTTCACGATCTTTTTTCAGCCAATAATCATCGTCGAAGCGCTCGCAGATTTTGGCAATGGCTGTGCGTATGGTTTCCTGTTCAGGGGAAAGTGAAAAATCCATTTAATAATCATCCTTGTAGTTAAGCAATTTCAAAAGACGACCACTGCGCCGGCAGAGATCGTCGTTATTTACAACACCATGTTCACTGCGCTTTCAGCGCGGCGTGAAATGCCGCCAGCACGTCGGTGCCCGGCTTGCCTCGACCATCTAGGGCCTTGGCCCATTCCTGGCTGACTGCTTGCATGTTCTGGTCGATGATCTTGCGATCAGCTCCCTCGAAATGAACGAAAGTCACCCCTTTGGCACGGATTTTTTCGATGTCGCTGGCAGTATCCTTGTCTGTCATGCTGCAGGCGCGCTGCGTGGTTTTTTTACCTATTTCGCTCATGATTTTCTGGACCTCGGGCGACAGCTTCTTCCAGCGCGATTCGCTCATGACGTAGGTGAGCACCGCACTGCCGAAGTTCTCGCCTGTGGTCCCGTACTTGGTGATACCGGCCAAGTCGTAGGAAAGCAGGCTGGCATAGGGAAACAGCATGCCGTCAACCGTGCCGCGCGACAAAGATTCGTAGAGATCAGGCGCGGCCATGCGCACCGGCACGCCATCGAACTTGCGCACGGTGGCATCCATTGCCCCACCAGCAGTACGCAGCTTAAGGCCGGCTATGCTTTTGACGTTTTCCAGCGGCTTCTTGCCGGTAAATACCTGATACGGCGGCATCACCAGAGCGAACATAAGGCGCACGCCATTAGGTTCGAATTCTTTTTTGACCAATATGCCGTCGTCGCTGGCCAGCTTTTCGTACGCGAGCGTTGCAGAGCAGGAATCGCTAAAGCTGCCAGGCAGCTCGGCCACGGCGGTCAGTGGCATTTTGTCGGAGGCATACGAAGGCACGACATAGCCCACGTCAGCCACGCCCGATTGCGTCAGGGCCAGCAAGTCTTTGGCCTTGCCCAGTTGTTCGGCCGGATAGTAGTCGAAGGTGACCTCGCCGTTAGTTGCCTTGCTGACTTCTTCCATCCAGTATTTGGTGGCGTATTCCGCAAAGAAGTGGCCCACCGGCAGGGAATCGGCGACTCGCATTTTTTCTTTGGCAAAAGCCGCCTGGGAACCTGCCAGGCCTAAGGCTATGAACAGGCTGCTTGCAAGCATTAATGGTTTTTTCATTTCAGGGCCTCTTTGTAAGCATTGAGCACTTCGGTACCAGGCTTGCCACGCTTATCGAGGGCGGCTGCCCATTCTGTACCCACTGAGCTCATGAGTTCAGCAACGGTTTTTTTGTCTTCAGGCGACAGCGTGACCAGTGTGTCACCCGCTTTTTCTATTGTTTTAGTGTCGGCGGCTTCGCCATCTTGGGAAATTTGACAAGCCTTGGCCATAACGGCTTCGCCAGCCTCGGTCATGGCCTTTTGTACTTCAGGCGACAAGGCTTTCCATTTTTTTTCGCTTATTACATAGTTGACGATGAAGCTGCCGAAGTTTTCACCCACGGTGGAATACTTGACCAGACCTTGCAGGTCGTAGGAAAGAATGCTGGAGTAGGGGAACAACATGCCGTCGATGGTGCCCCGGGACAGCGCTTCGCGTACTTCGGGGGTCGCCATTTGTATCGACACCGCCTTAAGCTTGCGCACGGCAATATCTTTGGCCCCCCCGCTGGTACGGATTTTCAGGCCCTCGAGGCTCTTGAGACCGTCTATTTTCCCCTTGCCTAGAAAAAGCTGATAAGGCGGCAGCACCAGAGTGAACAATACGTGTACGCCCAAGGGTGTGAGTTCTTTTTGTTCGAGGATACCGCCAGTCTTGACCAGCTTCCAGTACGCTTTTGTACCTTCGCAGGCATGCGAGAAGCTGCCGGGAAGCTCTGCCACTGCCGACAAAGGCATTTTGTCACTGACAAACGCCGGCGCCACGTAGGTGATATCGGCCACCCCCGACTGGGCCAGCGAGAGCATGTCTTTGGCCTTGCCCAGTTGCTCGGCGGGATAGTATTCGAATTCGACGGCGTTATTGCTTAGGCGCTTGACCTCATCCATGAAGGGCTGGGTGAGCGCCTTGGGAATATAGTGGCCCGCCGGGAAGGAATCGGCGACCCGCAACTTGACGGGGTCGGCCGCATGGCTAGTTTGGACCACGCCTGCCAGCAAGGCCAGCGAAGCACCCAGCGCGGCGTACTTGTATGTTTGTGTTTTCATTGTTTTGTCTCCTAGGGGTTCAATTCAAGCAAGCCCATATGTAGCTTCATATGTGGCTGCACCAAACAACGGCTACCTCATGGTCGAGGGCAGCCATAGAACAATCTGCGGGAATGCAACAAACAGCGCAATAATGACGAGGTGTGCGATGACATGCGGCATGACTCCCATGAATATCTCAGATAGCGGCCTGCCTGTATAACGCGCCACAACAAAGGCATTCAGCCCCACCGGCGGCGTGACCATGCCGACTTCCGCGGTTACGATGACGATGACGCCAAACCAGACGGGGTCAAACCCCAGTGACAGGACCAGAGGCAGCACGACTGGCACGGTCAGGATCAAAATGGCGACCTGATCCATGACGCAGCCCAGCACCACATAGCCAAACAGAATCATGGCCATTACCAGCCAGCGCGAGACATCGAGTTCGCCTACCCAGCGAATGATGTCCTGGGTGCTTTGCGTAAGCGTAAAGAAATAGCCGAAGATGTGTGCGCCCAGAATGATCAGCACTATCATGCAACTGGTATGAGCGGCGCGGGTCAAGGCGGCATTGGCTGTCTTGAGATTGATAGTACCGGCCCGCCATGCCAACAGGAAAGCGCCAAAGGCGCCTAAGCCCGACGCCTCGGTTGGCGTGGCGACACCGGTATAAATCAGCCCAGTCACGGCCATGAACAGAAACAGCATGGCCCCAACCACCCGCAGGGATTTCAGCTTTTCCATCAGGGTATAGGCCTTGCCGCGAGGCGCGCTTTCAGGATCTACGATGACCAGCACATACACCGTAGCCATGATGGTCAGGGTGACGAGTATGCCGGGTATGACCCCGCCAACCAGCAATTGGCCTATGCTGACATCGGCAATAATGCCGTACAGCACCAGCGCAATGCTGGGCGGTATCAACATGGCCAGCGTGCCCGAAATGGCCACGACACCGCAAGCAATCTTGGGGTCGTAGCCTTGCTTGAGCATGGCGGGTATGGTGGTCGCTGAAAGCGTGGCCGCCGACGCCGTGCTGGACCCGGAAATGGCGCCAAACCCCGCGCCAGCCAGCGCCGTTGCCATGCCCAGCCCACCCGGCACCCGGCCCACGCAGGTGGCCGCCGCCTTGAACAGGTTATCTGCCACGCCACTAAGAATAACGAACTCGGCCATCAGCAAAAACATGGGTATGGTGATGAGTTCGTACGAACTGGCTGCGGAAAACGGGCTGGTTTCAAGAATGCCCAGCACCATGGGCATGCCGCCCATGCCATAAAGGCCGGCAGCGCCCGCGGCCGCCATGGCCAAGCCGACAGGCGTCCCGATTGCCAGCAAGAAAACCATAAAAAGCAAAATACTGGTAACGAGCATTAGAGTTCCTCCCCTTTGCCCGACAGCGGTGGCAACGGAATTACCGACTGATTGGTCAGCAAAGACAAGCCATGGCCAATGACACGAAAGATCATGCGCAGCAACATGACACCCGAACCGACAGGCACCGCGATATTGGACAGCCAAGTGGGCCAGGCAATACTGCCAGCGATGACATCATGGCCGATATAACTGATGTAGGTACGTTCAATTGACATATAAAGAATGCCGGCAAAAACGACGCTGGCGAAAAAATAGCCGACCATTTCCACCCCATGGCGCACTCGTGCAGACATTTTGTATTGCAAGAGGTCGACGCTGACATGCGCATTGCACCTGAGCGCGTCAGAGAGCGAAAAAAAGAACAAGCCAACCATTAGGTACAGTGAAATCAGCTCATATGACCACGCCAGAGGCGAGTTGAAGAAATAACGCAGCATGACGTCTACGACCACCAACAGCATGATCAGGAACATCATCAGCGCTGCAATTCCCATTAACACGCGCTCGCTGAAAGTCAGCACGCAGTTTATTTTTTTTAAAATAGCCATCAATATCCTCCTCTTTGCTTGGGCTATGCCATCAGCCCGCTTCCTGTATGGTTCTACAGGCGTTTAACAGCGCCCGCACGTGTGCATCGAGCTGGGGGCTCATGCGATATACAGGCCCAACAACAGATAGGGCATACATTTCGCCACCTAGCGGCACTGTAGCCGCCACGCCGATCAAATCGGCCACGCTCTCGCTGCTATTGGCATACCAGCCGCGTTCCCGTGACAAATCGAGATCAGCCTGCAAGGCTTTGCGAGTTGTCAGGGTTGCGTCGGTAAGTCGCTTCAGTTTGATCTTGGCCAGCATCTTTTTCAGTTCGTCTTCGTTCATTGCCCCCAGCAGCGCCTTGCCTGACGAGCTGGAATGCAGCATCCTGAATTCCCCTACCCGCGTGTCGTAACGAATACTGTTTGACGACAGGTACACATCGAGCGTCACCACACGCTCTCCTTGTTGCTTGCTGAGCACTATGGTTTCACCGGTTATGTCGCGCAAGCTCGACAAGGTTGGCTGCACCCGTTCAAGTATGGGATCGTGGGCGACAATTTTGCTGGCGACATCAAGCAAACGTTTGGTTGGGTACATGCCCTTGCGTGTACCCAGCACATAGACATAGCCGCGATTTTCAAGAGTGCGCGCCAAGGCGAAGCAGCTGGACACCGGTATTTGCAACGCATGAGCGAGCTCGGACAAGGTCAGCGGCTTGTTCGTCTTGGCAAAAACCTCGAATAGATCGAGAGTGCGAGCCGCAGTCTTGACATTCATATTGCCTCACATTTTTCTTGTACATGAATGTATTTTGCCCTAAGTGAAAACAATGTCAATGCGAATCGCACAAATTGCGGACAAACCCTAGGCAATTTCCATGCTGATGGGGGCTCCTGCCAGCAAACCTGCCAGGCGATCGCGTATCAGGGCTTCTGATTCCCGCATAATGCGATCGATCAATTCCTGGCATGTAGGTATGTCGTCGATCAAGCCTGCGACCATGCCGCAAGACCAAACCCCAGCCTCGACTTCACCGTCTATCATGACGCGTGGATAAACACCGGCGACATCTGCGGCAATATCGGCGAAGGTCAGGGCGCTGCCCAGTTCTTGCTCGGTCTTGAGTACACGCTGAGTAGCGCTGTTGTTGAGCGCCCTTTCCGTATTGCGCAAACCACGCATGATCAGGCGCGTATCCAGTTCAGACGCCGCCAGAATGGCCTGCTTTACATTGTCGTGTACGGGCGCTTCCTTGGTTGCGATAAACCGGGTGCCCATATTGATGCCTTCCGCGCCCAGCGCCAGCGCCGCCACCAGGCTGCGCGCATCGGCCATGCCGCCTGATGCCACGAACGGAATCTTCAGCTTGTTTGCCGCGCAGGGCAATAGAATCATATTGGGTATGTCGTCTTCGCCGGGATGGCCGCCGCACTCGAAGCCATCTACTGAAACGGCATCGCAGCCTATGGCCTCGGCCTTGAGCGAGTGGCGCACTGAAGTGCATTTATGAATGATTTTAATGCCCGCGTTATGCAAGCGGGGCAAGTGCGCCTCGGGGTTGCGCCCGGCCGTTTCCACGACCCGGACACCGCCATCGATAATTGCGTCGATATAGCCTGGGTAATCTGGCACATTGACCGCAGGCAGAAATGTCAGGTTCACGCCAAAGGGCTTGTCTGTCATGGTGCGACAGCGCGCGATTTCCTTAGCCAGATCTTGTGGTGTTTTTTGTGTAAGCGCCGTAATGATGCCCAGGCCGCCCGCATTGGATACAGCGGCCGCCAATTCAGCGTAACCCACATAATGCATGCCACCCTGCATGATAGGGTGTTCGATTCCAAATAACTCTGTGATACGTGTCTTCATGGATGTTCCTTTGACGCAGATCGAGGGGGCGGGAAAGCTACGGTGTTGCCGCGCCCCTCGCCCCCCTTACTTGCATACCTATTGTTGATTACAGCGTGGCTTCGGTGCCGAGAATATTGGTGATCTGACTGGACAGCACACCGCCATTGCCATGACACAACGCAACTTCAGCATTGCTGAGCTGACGCTCGCCGCATTCTCCGCGCAATTGGCGCACTGCCTCGACCAGGGTAAACATGCCGTACATGCCAGGATGGATGCAGGACAGCCCGCCACCATTGGTGTTGACCGGCAGGCTGCCGCCCGGTGCGATTGCCCCGCTTGCTACGAAAGCGCCACCCTCGCCCTTCTTGCAAAAACCCAGGTCCTCAAGGAACAGGATGGTGTTGATCGTGAAGGCATCGTATAGCTGGAGCATATCCATGTCGGATGTTTTCATGCCGGCCATTGCCAACGCCCGCTGGCTGGCGTCTTTTGCAGCGCTTTCAGTCAGGTCGGGCATGGCGCTGACATTCATGTGCGATGTCGCCGCAGCCCCGCCCAGCAAATACACCGGTTTCTTGGGGAAGTCTTTGGCCCGCTCGGCCGACACCATGACCAGCGCCGCGCCGCCATCGGTCACCAGGCAGCAATCACGCACTGTCAGCGGACTGGAGACCATGCGCGCATTGAGCACGTCTTCAATCGAGAGCGGGCCTTGCATGAAGGCTTCTGGGTTCATGTTGGCCCACTGCCGCGCCGCAACGGCGACGGCCGCCATTTGTTCGCGCGTGGTGCCATATTGATGCATATGCCGCGAAGCAGCCAGGGCATAGGAAGTTGCTGGAAAAATCGGCTGATACGGAGCCTCGAAGGGGAATGGCGGCACCGACGACACCAGCTTGCCGCTGGCGCTGCGCTGATTGCTGCCATACAGAATCAGCGCCGTATCGCACAGACCTTCCTTGATGGCCAAGGCTGCAGACAGCGTATAAGACAGGAAGACCGAGCCGCCGGTGCGGCTGCTTTCTGTCAGCTTGGGATGAATACCCATGATTTCCGACATCACCAACCCAGTCATGGGATTGGAGCTGGCCGGCAAACAACCAAAAACGGCATCCACATCTTTAGTGGTGAGCCCGGCTTCGGCCAGGGCTTTGAAACTGGCCTCGATGGCGATATCTTCCGAAGAGCGCCCTTCCGTGTCGGTTAGACCCGACACGGCTGCACCAACGATAGCGGCTGATCCGCGTATGCTGCTAGTCATGTTTGTTCCTTATTTTCAGGCAACGTCGAAAACGACAATAGGCGCCTGCTCACTCGTTTCCACCCTGGCTTTTACCGCCATGCCGATTTTCACCTGATCGTGGTCAATGCCATCGACCCGTGCCATCATGCGCGGACCCTCTTCCAGATCGACCAGCACAACGTTATAGGGGCCACCACGATCTTGCTTGCGGTTGACAACGCTGACTGCGTAGACGGTGCCACGCCCCGACACCGGCACCCATTTCAGCTGTGTACTCCCGCAATGCGTGCACAGAATACGGGGATAGAAAATGTGTGTGCCGCAGCTATCGCAACATTGGATCCGGAAATCCCCTTTCTTTAGATAGTCTTGATAAATTGCGGTCGGGGTAGGCCCGGTAAATGCGCTTTCGCTTGTATTGCTCATGAAACTTATCCTTCTAGTGATGTGTCCGGATTAATGGATGGACATCCCGCCGTCAACACCTATGACCTGGCCCGTGACATAGCTTGCACCCTCGGAGGCAAGGAACACGAAGACTGGCGCCAGTTCGGAAGGCTCCGCCCAGCGGCCCAGCGGCACGCGCTTCA
Organism: Alcaligenaceae bacterium; assembly: GCA_013416445.1. Lineage (GTDB taxonomy): Bacteria > Pseudomonadota > Gammaproteobacteria > Burkholderiales > Burkholderiaceae_B > Pollutimonas. The sequence continues at coordinate 250,038 of JACCER010000003.1, read as the reverse complement.
GGTAGGTTTCTTTGAAGCGTGGGTCGTTACGGACCACTTCGGTCATGGGTGTGGCTGCGCCGGGCGCCACTGCATTCACCACAATGTTGTGCTGCGCCAGTTCTTTGGCTGCAGACTTGGTAAAGCCCAGCAGGCCAGCCTTGGCCGCACCGTAGTTGATCTGACCTATGGTGCCCAAAAGGCCAGCAGCGGAAACCACATTGATGATCCGGCCCGAGCGCCGATCCATCATGTCTTTCACTACTGCCTGCAAGCAATTGAAGCTGCCTGTCAAGTGCACGGCAATGACCGTATCCCATTGATCTTCGGTCATTTTGTGCAGCATCGCCGTACGGGTAACCCCGGCGTTGTTCACCAGGATATCCACAGGACCGAACTTGGCCTTGACCTGTTCCACCATGCCATCGACTTGCACTCGTTCAGCCACGTTGCAGGCTACTGCCATGGCTTCACCGCCCTGCTTGCGGATGTCGGCAGCAACCGCTTCGGCAGTTTCACGATCCATGTCGACGACTACGACTTTGGCGCCCTGAGCAGCATATGCCCTGACTATGGCCTCGCCTATGCCACGCCCTGAACCTGTAACGATGGCTACCTTGCCTTCCAATGCTTTTCCACTAAACATAATATTTCCTTTGTTTTAAAAATGAATAAAAAACCAGCCAGGCTTAACCCGGCAATCCTAAAATTCCTTTGGCCAGGATATTGCGCTGGACCTCGCTCGAGCCGCCATAAACGGTTGCCGGACGAGACATGAAATACATGTTTGCCGCATACAATTGCCCTTGTCCGCCTAGTTCCAGCGCTTCATCCACGGTGGCGGTTTCAGCGCCAGTCTCGGTGATCAGGTCCATGATGCGCTGGAATGTCTCGGTAACCCAAATTTTCAGTATCGAGACCTCGCCACCCAGGTCTCCGCCACGCCGCAAGACATCGGCGTAACGCACGAACACTGCCCCCAAGTCTTCGACATCCAGGTGCAACTGGGTAAACTTGGCGCTGAACACCGGGTCGCTGAACAGCCCGCATGATTGCGCATATTCACGCAACAGATTAAGCGGGTATTTCGCCATGCGCGGGCTTCCCAGAGCGATACGCTCTGATCCCAGCAGCGATTTGGCCATGGTCCAGCCGTCGTTGATGTTGCCGACCAGGTTTTCCTTGGGCACCCTGACGTTGTCGAAGAACACATCGCAAAAATCGGCACTGCCAGCCAGGCTGGTAATGCGCCGCACGGTAATACCGGGCGTTTTCATGTCGACCAGCAAAAAGCTGATGCCTTGCTGTTTTTTGGCGTCTTTGTTGGTGCGTACGAGCAGAAAGATTTTGTCGGCTTCGTAAGCATAGGAAGTCCAGGTTTTTTGCCCATTGACGACGAAGCTATCGCCATCCAGCAAAGCCGTGGTACGCAACCCAGCAAGATCAGAGCCGGCGCCAGGTTCAGAGTACCCCTGGCACCACAGCGTTTCACCTGACAAGATTTTTGGCAGATAGGCCTGCTGCTGTTCGGGGGTTCCGTGGCGAATCAGCAAGGGCCCCAGCATCAGCGTTCCGAAGTTGGGCGCGATATTCAGGCCCACCCGGTCGAATTCATCTTGCAGCAAGACTTGTTCATAAGCCGACAGCCCCATACCGCCAAATTCCGTGGGCCAACCCGGCGCCATCCAACCTTGTTCATACAGCTTTTTGTGCCATTCACGGGTTTCCGACATGCTTTTACGCTGTTTCGGAAACCGGAATTCTTGCGGGAAATGCTGGCCTACCCACTCGCGCACTTCAGCCATAAGAGCAGTTGGCGCTTCCGTTTCCTCGGTGTCGTCAACCATATTGGCTGTGAGGGCCGCATAACGGTCGCGGTGCTCGGCAGCCCCCCCCAACCAGGTGGCCAACACCATTGCTTTTTTCAGGAACAGACCAATATTGCACTCATCGGTATAACCAATACCACCGTGCAACTGGATGCAGCCCTTGGTGACTGTCAGTGCAGCATCCGAGCAGCGCGCCTTGGCCTGACTGGCGGCCGCGCCGCGCTGCTCTGGATTGGTTGTAAGGTCGAACACGGCCGCGCTTTGCAGCACGACAGAGCGCGCCAGTTCGGTCTGAATGAATAAATCTACAGCCCGATGCTGCAGCGCCTGGAAGCTGCCGATAGGGCGGCCGAACTGTTCGCGTACGCTCATGTACTCGACCGTGACTTCCAGGGCGCGCGTCATCAAGCCCACCAGTTCGGCGCTTACGGCCAGGCGGCCTTCATCAATGACTTGTTCAAGAATGCCATCGCCCAAGGTTTCAGAAGCCACCTGGTATTCCGGCGTGATGACGACATTATCCAGTTGCAGTTCGCTCCAGAAGCCGCCATCGACGCGCACCTTTGACCGTACAGAGACGCCCAACGCCTTGCTGTCCACCCAATACAGCGCGGTCCCGTTTTGGGTCTTGGCCGATACAATGAATGCATCGGCGGCATCGGCCATAGGCACAAAACACTTGCTGCCGTTCAAGACGGTGTTGCCGCCCTGGGCGACTGCCGTGACAGCTGCGGCGGCAAGCTGCTGCGCGCCGGGCTGTTCTTGCCATGCCAGGGCCAGCATGAGCTCGCCCGACACCAGGTGCGGCAAACTGCTCTGTTTCAGGGCCTCGTTGTCGCCGTACAAGACGGCTGCGCCGGCCATCAGGGCCACTGCTGTCAGGGGCTCGGGTGCAAGCGCCCGCCCCATTTGTTCGAGCAGCAGCACTGTTTGTGAAAACGTGGCATCGCTGCCGTCGAATTGCTCGGGCAGGCGCAACCCTAGCCAGCCCAGCTCGGCCATTTTGCGCCATACATCAACGCCATAGCCCGGGCTTTGCCCGCGCTGTTCGCGGACACGCCGGTATTCGGCATCTTGAGCATAGAACGACGCCGCGCTGTCGCGTATCATTTGCTGCTCTTGCGTGAAGTTGTCTATGTGTATGCTCAAGTCTTTCATGCTTGCCTCCTGGTGTGCTATCGCCCAATATAGACTGGCTTGCGTTTTTCGGCGAAGGCCTTCTTGGCTTCGATGTGGTCTGTGGTGTTGCGCGCCGTGGTCTGATAGGCTGTTTCCAGCAACATCTGGTCTTGCAGGCTGTTTGTTTGCGTTTCCCGCATCAGGTTCTTGATCAGGGAATAAGCTGTTGTCGGGCCTGCGGCAAGCTTGCTGACAATGGCTTCCGCCTCTTGTTGCAACGCGTCGTCATCCACGCATTTCCAGATCATGCCCCATTCAGCTGCGGTCTCGGCGGGCAGGCGCTCGCCCAACAGCATCAGGGCAGTCGCGCGCGCATTCCCTACGGCCTTGCTGACCAGCCAGCTTGCACCGGTATCGGGAACCAGCCCGATATTCACAAAAGACTGCATAAAATAAGCGGAACGCGCAGCCAGAACGATGTCGCAACTGAGCGCCAGGCTGACGCCCGCGCCAGCGCTCACGCCATTGACCGCCGCAACAGTGGGAATCTTGAGCGTTTGCAGTAGTTGGAATGTTGGCGCGAAATAATCGCGCAGCAGCTCATCGACATCGTCGGGATTAAGCCCTGTTCTGGGAGAAGTCATGTCGGCCCCAGGACAGAAGCCGCGCCCGGCACCGGTAATCAGCAATGCTCGCGCTTCGCGCGACGCAATCACTTCTTTCAGGCCTGCCTTGAGATCCAGCATGGACTGCATGCTAAGCGCATTCAGCTTGTCGGGGCGATTGAGAGTAAGCCTTGCGATACCATGCTTGATTTCCAGCTGCAGTGTTTCGTAGTTCATTGCATATTCCCTTTATTGCTTAACCAATAACGCATCAACGGCAATAATGCGGTCGCCACTGCAAATCAGGGGATTCACATCCAGTTCCGATATAACTGTGCGCTGATCAGCCACCAATTCAGACAGCCTGCAAATAACATCGGCCAGCTTGTCCAGATTGACAGGCTCGGAACCACGGAAGCCAGTGAGCAACGCCTTGCCTTTCAGGCGATCCAGCATGCCCAAAGCTTCGACGTGATTGACGGGGGCCAGTTCCAGCACCGTATCTTTCAGCAGTTCGACCAGGATGCCGCCCATTCCAACCACAATCAGTGGCCCGAATAAAGGATCGACTGTTGCGCCCACCATGATTTCCGCGCCGGCTGGAATCATGGGCTGCACCAGCACGCCATTGATTTGCGGCGTCGGCGACACCTTGCCGGCGTTCGCCATGACAGCCTCGTAGGCGCTGGCGACCTCGGCCTCGGTCTTCAGGTTGAGCCTGATAATGCCGGCCTCGGTCTTGTGCAGGATGTCGGGTGATTCGACCTTCATGGCCACCGGATACCCCACGCTATTGGCCGCTGCCACGGCTTCTTGGGCGGACTGAACCAGCTTGTCTTCAACGACGGGCACGCCGTAGGCAGCCAGTACTTGTTTCGCTTCGCGCTCGGTAAGCGCGGCGGTTTTGGCGCCGCCAAGCAAGGCCGCCGCCTTTTGCCTGGCATCGGCTGCAGCCGTTCGGCCCAAGGTGCGCGGCTGCGCCTGCTGCCAGCGCTCGTGTTCATGCCATAAGGCCAGTGCGGCAAAGCAACGGTCCATGGACCGGAACATGGCGACATGCGGGTTGAGCTCGGTGTCCAGCGCACCCGGCCCTTCCAGCCATTCGGTCAGCCAGACAGCGCAGGCGATTTTCCCATGGCGTTCAGCCGCGTCGCTGAACACACGCAGGCGCTCTGCCGCAATCGCATAAGACAATGGCTGAGGCACTATCAGTGCACCAAAGGTCTCGTCGGCCATCAGCGCTTCTACGCAGTCAAGCAGGCTTTTGGGGTCTGCAAGCACCTGCGCGGTAACATCACATGGATTATTGGGCGAACCAAATTCGGGGACAACCCGCTTAAGCACTTCAAGCGTGTGCGCTTGCGGTTGTGGCAGCGGCACATTGTGGAGTTCTGCCTTGTCGGCCGACATAATGCAGGCGCCGCCCGAGGTTGCCACCACAGCAACGCCTGTAGCGCTGGGCCGTGTTGCCTTGCTGAAAAAAGCCGCGGTTTCGATCAGGGCTTCGAAATCGTCGACGACGACCATACCCGCGCGCCGGAAGGCAGCACGATAAGCCACATCGGAGCCAGCCAAAGAGCCGGTATGAGACATGGCGCCAGCCGCGCCTTGCTCGCCTGTAGCCATTTTATAAATCACGACCACTTTATTTGCGGCCGCTGCGACTTCCGCGGCTTCGATCAAGCGCATGGGCGCAGCCATGCCTTCGAACACGCAGGCAATCACCTTGCAGTTCGGGTCACCCGCCAGATAGCTGATTTGATCGGCGACATCGATGTCGGAGGCGTTGCCGCATGTGAGCACATGGCTGAAGGAAACGCCACGCTCGATACCCTGTGCCAGGGCGAAACCCAGCGCACCAGACTGACTGACCAGCCCGATTGCATTCGGCAGTGGCTTTACTGAACGGGTCGTTGGTGGCGCAACAAACGTACCTATGAAACCCGTTTTGTAATTCAGGGCGCCAATACAGTTGGGGCCCAATATGGGCACGCCGGATTCCCGCGCCATCTGCGCCAGCCTTGCCTGCTGTGCGATGCGCTCGGGCTTGCCGGTTTCGCTATAGCCGGATGAGTAGATGATGATGCCGCCTACCTTGCTTGCGACGCAATCGATCACAACGTCTTCGACCACGGCACGCGGCACGGCAATAATTACGCAATCGGGAGCCTCGGGCAAGGCTTTGATCGAGGCATAGCATGGCTGCTCGCCGATTTGATCGTACTTGGCATTGACGAGGTAGATTTTCCCGGCGTATCCCGCCTGCTTCATCTCGGCCAGCGTTCTGGAACCAAAAGTCCCCGCGTTCGGCGATACGCCAACGATGGCGACACTTTTCGGGGTGAACATACGGTCCAGGTCGTGGTGCCGGTAAACCTTGCGCACACCTTCGCTCGTATTAATACTGTCCCCAGATTGCTGATCTATTACGGCACTTTTCAAATTACCCATTTCGTCTTTTATATCCATAAAAAAATTCAACTGTACTTAATCCATCATGCGCGGCAATATCAGCGCGATATCGGGAAACGCAATCAAGAAGCCCAGCAATATCAGTATCGGCAGCATGAACAACAAGGCTCCCCTATAGATGCTGCCCATCGTCAGGTGGGGATTGACCCCCTTCAATATGAAGCACCCCATTCCAACCGGCGGACTTATCAGCGCCATTTCTATCATTACTACCACGATCACACCAAACCAGATCAAGTCGAAACCCAGTGCTTTCAAGGTTGGCAAGAAAATAGGAATAGTGATGACCACCATGGCCAAGGCGTCCATGATGGCGCCCAGGAAAACGTACATCAAGAGAATCACCAGCAGGATGGCCACTGGCGGCATGTCGAGGCCGTTGATAAATGACGACAAATTGGCCGGCAAGCGGGTGATGGCCAAAAAGTAATTGAAGATGAAGGCGCCCAGGATAATGGCGAACAGGAAGGTAGTGATCTTGAGCGTGTTGTTAAGGCTTTCGCCCAGATTGCGCCAGGTCATCCTGCCGCGCAGCGCGGCAATGATAAGCGCGCCAAAAGCGCCAGCGCCTGCGGCCTCGGTAGGGCTGAAAACCCCCGTATACATACCGCCAATCACCACCAGGAACAAGATAGCTATCCACGATATCGAGCTCAAAGCCGTAATACGTTCGCGCCACGAACTGCGTTCAACCGCTGGCCCCAGTTCCGGGCGTATCCGCACCGCGATGTAAACGGTCAGCATATATAAAGCAGTCAGCAAGATGCCGGGCAGAATGCCCGCGATCAAGAGCTTGCCGATAGATTCTTCGGTAAGCATGCCGTAAATAATGAAGGCAGTGCTGGGCGGGATCAGTATCCCCAGCGTGCCACCGGCCACGATCGCGCCGCTGCCCAGGGCATCGGAATAACCTGCCTTGCGCATTTCATCCGAAGCAACAATGCCTATGGTTGCTGTACTGGCGATACTGGAGCCGCAAGCAGCCGCAAAAATTGCTGAAGCCCCGACGGTAGACAAAGCAAGCCCGCCGCGAATCGCCCCCAGCCATTTGCGAAACACATCAAACAGATTCGAACTGATCCCGGACAGGGTGATCAATTCGCTCATCAGGATGAACATGGGGATGGTGGTCAGGGTGTAGTGGAAGCTGTGGTTCCAGACGATGGTATTGAGCAACGTACTTAGAGGCTCCCAGCCACGCAAATACCAAGCGCCGATAATGCCGGGCAAGGCCATCGAAATCGCGATGGGCACTCGCAAGAACATCAATAGGAATAAAAACCCAATACCGATCAAGCCTATGGTTTCAACTGACAAATTCATGCGTGTCCCCCGGAAACCGCTGAACCGCGGCCTTCGCGTACATTTTCAAAAATTGCGGGTATGCGCAGCAATGCTTGCAAGCCCCACAGCCAAAATCCGAAACCCACGATCAGCTTGAACGGCCAAAGGGGAACGGACAGGTAGTCGGTAGACAGCGGATAAGACGTCAAGTATTCGACACCAACTTTCAAAGTGACCCAGCCTATGATTGCGCACGTGCAAAAAATCAGCGCGACGGCGAGCAGATCTGCTGCGGCCTGCCAGCGCGGAGACCAGTGATCTACCAGCAAACCGACCGAAATATGGTTTTGCAGCTTCTCGGTGTAGGCCAGCCCCAGCATCACGACAGTACCCATGGTTAGCTCAATGAGTTCGATTTCACCGGGAATGGCGGTGCCCATCAGCCGTGCGATGACGGCGGCAGTGATCAACAACATCATGACCGCCAGAATAATGGCGCCGGCCCATTGAAAAATTACCGTGAGCCGGTCTATGGCGCGAAAGAAAATATTCATCTGAATGTCCAGAAATTATTGCCACATGCTCGAGTCATGGAGTGACCATGACGAGAGCACGTATTTTTCTAACGTAAAGCAATGCTTAGAAAGGGGCGGGGATACCGTTCTTCTTAAGGATTTCTTTAAAGTCAGCCATGGCTGCATCACCCCCCATTTTGCGCTTATCGGCTTCGGCCACCCAGGCATCCCATGCCGGCTGCGTGGATGCCACGAACTTGGATCGCTCTTCAGGGCTCAGGTTAATGACTTCACCCTTGCCCCTTTCCTTGAAGTACTCAGCCATTTTCTTCAGGGCCTCGGGTGCACCACGCTCGTAGGTCTGGGCGACCAGTTGCTGGAATGCTGGATTCAACTCTTCGTCGAACATTTTTTTGAGATCGTCGGGCAGTTTCTCGTAGAAGGGTTTGTTCATGATCAGGCTAACGACCACGGTAGGCGAGTTGACGGTAGTGACGTAGGGCGCAACTTCGAAGAATTTCCAGCCGGCCGCGCCAGCGGGGCTGTACTGCATGACCCCCAGCGTGCCGCGTTCTAGTGCGGTGTATGCATTTTCGGGCTGCATGGGGGTTGCCACCGCACCCCAATCTGTGACGATAGGCACCCAGGCCTTGCCAGCCACACGCATACGCTCGCCTTTCAGGTCTTCAAGCTTGCGTATGGGCTTGGTGCTAAGAATGACGTAAGGGTCTGACACGGCCACCCCGACGTCTTTCACACCCAGTTTGTCAAATACGTCTTTGCCGTTTTTTTGAACGAACTCGGTCATGACCTTGGAGCCTATGGCCGCACCGTCAAAAGCAAAGGGGAGCTCACCCACCAACAGCTTGAAGTAAGCGGTATCGTAGTAATAAGCAGGGATGGCCATGCCCACGTGATAGACGCCGCCCCTGACGTCATCGAGCACCGCCCTGGAACTGCCCAGAACGCCGCCGTGATAAAGGTTGACCTTCACGCGCCCATTGGTTTTTTCTTCGACCAGTTTCTTCCATGGTTCCATTGCGCCAACCGAGATCGCGGCTGTGCTGGCCAGCCAGTTGCCCAATTCCAGTTGTATGGGTTTTTGCGCATGGGCTGTTGAGGCCGCCCCCAGCCATAAAGCCGATGCAACTGCCAACGTGCTTTTTACGAATTTATATGTCATTACTGTCTCCTGTTAATTGATCCCTTGTAGGCCGGATCAGGCGCACCAGCGCCTTCATCCGACAAACAAGGGCTGTATACAAATGCTGTTAGAAAGGCACGGGAAGCCCGTTCTTCTTGAGGATTTCCTTGAAATCAGCCAAGGTGGCCTGGCCCGACATATTGCGCTTGTCGGCCTCCGCCACCCAGTCATCCCATGCCGGTTTTGTCGTTGCCACAAACCTGGCCTTTTCTTCGGGGCTCAGGTTAATGACTTCGCCCTTGCCTTTTGCCTTGAAGTATTCTTCCATTTGCTTCAAACCTTCGGGCCCACCGCGATCGTAGGTCTGGGCAGCCAACCTTTGGAGCGCCGGGTTCAGTTCGTTGTCGAACAAGGTTTTCAAGTCGGCAGGCAGTTTCTCGTAGAACCCCTTGTTCATGATCAGGCTGACCACTACCGTGGGTGAATTGATCGTGGTGACATAAGGCGCGACCTCGAAGAATTTCCAGCCGGCTGCGCCGGCAGGACTGTATTGCATGACACCCAGCGTGCCACGTTCCAGGGCGGTATAGGCATTTTCCGGCTGCATGGGTGTGGGAATTGCCCCCCAGCCTTTAACAATAGGCACCCAAGCCTTGCCCGCCACACGCATGCGTTCGCCTTTCAGGTCTTCAAGCTTGCGGATGGGTTTCGTGCTTAGGATGACATAGGGGTCGGTCACCAAGACCCCCATGTTTTTCACGCCTAGCTTGTCGAATACGTCTTTGCCGTATTTTTCGGCAAATTCAGCCATGACCTTGGAGCCATCAGCCGCTCTGCTAAAGGCAAAGGGCAGTTCACCCACCAAAAGCTTGAAATAAGCCGTGTCGTAGTAATAAGCGGGAATGGAAATGCCCACGTGATAAACGCCGCCCCTGACATCATCGAGGGTTGACCTGGAGCTACCCAGAATGCCCCCGTGATAAAGGTTGACTTTGACGCGCCCATTGGTTTTTTCTTCGACCAGTTTTTTCCATGGTTCGGCCGCACCAACCGCAAAAGCCCCTGTACTGGCCAGCCAGTTACCAAATTCAAGCTGTATGGGTTCTTGTGCATAAGCCGTGGAGGCCGCGCTCAGCCATAACGCTGAAGCAACCGTTAGCGTTTTCTGTATGAATTTACTCATTGCAACGACCCCCCTGTTTATTGTTTATTTAACCCTTGCAGGTCGGATCAGGCGCGCCAGCGCTGTAACCCGGCATGCATTCAAGCACGATGACATCAGAAAGGAGTGGATATCCCGTTGTTCTTGAGGATTTCCTTGAAATCGGCCATAAGCGCATCGCCCGACATATTGCGTTTATTGGCTTCGTCTATCCAGGCATCCCATGCCGGTTTTGTAGATACGACAAACTTTGCCCTTTCGTCGGGGCTCAGGTGAATGACTTCACCCTTGCCTTTTTCCTTGAAATGTTCTTCCATTTTCTTCAAGGCCTCGGGTGCACCGCGTTCGTAGGTCTGGGCAATGAGTTGCTGGAACGCCGGATTCAGTTCTTCGTCGAACATGGTTTTCAGGTCGGCCGGCAGTTTCTCGTAGAAAGCTTTGTTCATGACCATGTTGAGAACAACGGCAGGCGAATTGACAGCCGTGACATAGGGGGCTGCTTCAAAGAGCTTCCAGCCAGCCGCGCCAGACGGGCTATATTGCATGACAGTCAGCGTGCCGCGTTCGAGCGAGGTGTACGCGTTTTCTACCTGCATGGGTGTTGGCACTGCCCCCCAATTCTTGGCGATAGGCACCCAGGCCTTGCCCACTACCCGCACCCGCTCGCCCTTCAAGTCTTCCAGCTTGCGTATGGGCTTGGTGGCCAGCATGATGTAGGGGTCGGAAACCACTATGGCTACGTTTTTTACACCCAGTTTGTCGTATACGTCTTTGCCGTGTTTTTCAACGAACTCGGCCATGACCTTGGAGCCCGTGGCCGCGCCGGAAAAGGCGAAAGGCAGCTCACCCACCAACAGCTTGAAATAGTCTGTATCGTAGTAAAAAGCGGGGACAGCCATACCGACGTGATAAACGCCCCCTTTGACGTCTTCCAGCACGGTCTTGGATGTGCCCAGCACACCACCGTGATAAAGGTTGACCTTTACACGACCATTGGTTTTTTCTTCTACCAACTTCTTCCAAGGTTCCATTGCACCAACCGAGATAGCCGCCGCGCTGGTCAGCCAGTTGCTCAGTTCAAGTTGTATGGGCTCTTGTGCATGTGCAGTCGAAGCCGCCCCCAGCCATAGAACCGATGCTGCCACCAGCGTTTTCTTTATGTATTTATTCACCGCAACTATTCTCCTGTTTATCTTTTGTAGGTCGGATCAGGCGCACCAGCGCCGTAATCCGAGATTTATCATTGCAAAGAGGCACCAGACATCGTGCCGTATACCAAGCTCTTTTTAAAAAGGAGCCTCGAGACCGTTTTCCTTCATGATGGTCTTGAAGATTTCCATGCTTTTCTTGCCGTCCATCTTGCGCGTATCGGCCTCGGCTATCCATTCATCCCATGCCGGCTTGGTCGTGGCCACGAACTTGGCCCTTTCTTCGGGAGACAAGTCAATGACTTCGCCTTTGCCCTTGGCTTTGAAATATTCGGCCATTCTTGCCAGCTCTTTTGGAGCGCCATTGTCGTAGTTCTCGACGAACAAACGTCCTAGCGCGGGGCTCAATTCTTCGTTGAACATTTTCTGCAGATCAGCCGGCAGCTTCTCGTAGAAGCCCTTGTTCATGATCAGGCTGATCAGCACGGTGGGGGAATTGATCTTGGTTATATAAGGCGCCACCTCGTAATACTTCCAGCCAGCGGCACTGGCAGGCGTGTATTGCATGATATCGAGTGTGCCGCGCTCGAGCGCGGTATAAGCGTTTTCTGGTTGCATGGGTGTGGGAATCGCCCCCCAGCCTTTGGCTATAGGTACCCAGGCCTTGCCCGGCACCCGCAACCTTTTTCCCTTCAGGTCGTTGATGGTGCGGATGGGGCTGGTGCTTAGCATAACGTAGGGATCCGAAGCCACTATCCCCATATTGAGTACGCCCAATTGCCCGAATATGTCTTGCGCATGGCGCTTGACGTACTCATTCATTACCTTGGAGCCCATGGTCGAGCTGTGCATGGCAAATGGCAATTCACCCAACAATAGCTTGAAATAGGCCGTATCGTAGTAATAGGCGGGAATGGCAAAGCCCACATGGTAAACACCGCCCTTGACGTCTTGCAGCACGGTTCTGGAACTACCCAGCACACCCCCGTGATAAAGGTTGACCTTGACGCGCCCCTTGGTTTTTTCTTCGACCAGCTTCTTCCAGGGCTCTAGGGCGTTGACCGTGACAGAGCTTGTACTAGCGATCCAGTTGCCAAATTCCAATTCAATTGGCGCTTGCGCATAAGCGCTTGAAGCGACGCCCAGCCATAATACAGATGCTGCTGCCAACGTCTTTGTTAGATACCTTACTGCCATGCTGCCCCCTTTGTAAAAGGCATCTGTGAGCGCGAATCGCCCTGAGATGCACTTGGTTGTTATTGCATCATGCATATTCAGCACTTTCTATGGTGTCGCGTGCCGCCTGAATAGCTTGCACATTGACATTGAGATTGGGCTGCATGCGGTACAAAGGGCCGGCAACGGTAATGCCATATAGTTCTTTGGCTAATGACACCGTTACCGCGACCCCCATTAAATCGGCCACACTTTCGTTGATATTGATGTAATAGCCACGCTCGCGCGACAGCGCCAGGTCGGCGCGCAACGCCTTTTGCGTGGTTAGTGTTGCCGATGTAAAGCGCGGCAGCTCGAGAGTTGCCAGGGTTTCTTTCAGCTGGTCGTCTTCCATGGCGCCCAAAAACGCCTTGCCGACCGAATTGCTGTGCAGCAGCCTGAATTCCCCGACTTGCGTGTTGTAGCGGATGCTGCTGGACGCTTCGTAGACATCAAGGTAGACAACACGATCGGCTTGCCGCTTGCTAAATACTATGGTTTCGCCCGTGGCATCGCGCAGGGCCGACAGCGCCGGCTGTACCCGTTCGAGGACGAGATCGTTGACTGCAATGTTTTGGGCGATATCAAGCAACCGCTTGGTTGGATAAATGCCTTTGCGTGGGGCCAGCATATAAACATAGCCCCGGTTTTCCAGGGTACGGACCAGCGCAAAGCAACTGGACACGGGCATGTGCAACACGCCGGCCAGTTCAGACAGGCTCAGGGGCTTCTGGCTCGTGGCGAAGGCCTCGAACAAATCTAGAGTGCGAGCCGCCGTCTTGACGTTCATGGCGTGGCATTGATTTTCTTGTACATGAATCTATTTTGCAGCAAGTGAAAACAATGTCAATGAGATTTGTCAAAATTGCGGATAAACCCTAAGCTTGAATGCCGTCACAATGCTGCGGCATTACGGCCGTTTTTTGAACGACGCCTGTTCCAGTTGCTCGCGGTGCGCAGGGTGCGCAATGGCGATCATACGACGTATCCGTTCGCTTAGCGGCTGGCCCCTTAATTGGGCTGCGCCCCACTCGGTTACGAAAATATCGGCATCGCTGCGCGCGGTCGTGGTGATACCTTCAGTCAGGGCCAAGACAATACGGCTCACTGTACCATGCTGTGCCGTTGATGGCAGCGCAATAATGGAACGCCCGTCTTTGGCCGCCAGCGCGCCTCGTACGAAGTCACTTTGCCCACCCAAAGCCCCCACGTAGCCGCCATTGATCACTTCGGCATTGATTTGCCCAGTCAGGTCGACCTCGATGGCCGAGTTGATGGCCGTAAACCGGTCCAGCCTGGCCAGCGTAGCAATGGCATGGGTATAGCTGTATGGCTGCAGGTTCAAGCCAGGGTTGTGTTCAGCAAAACGATACAAACGCTGCGTACCCAACAAGACACCCGCCGTCGTCAAGCCTGGATCAAGGGTTTTTCGTGCGTTGGTTACCGCACCGGACTCGATCAGGTCAACCACGCTGTCGCCTATCATGCCGGAATGAATACCCAGGTCACGGCGGTCGGCCAGCGACGCCAGGATCGCATCGGGAATCGCGCCTATACCCATTTCCAGTACCGCACCGTCCTCGATAAAGGGGGCTGCATGCTGGGCAATGCGCTGCTCGATCTCGCCTATCGGCCCTGGCGGCAGTTCAAGCAAGGGACGTGAACTATGCACGAATGCATCAATGCGAATGGCATCCAGCCCTTGAGGATCAGCGTAAGTCCAGGGCATTTGTTCGTTGACCTCGGCAATGACTACGCGGGCACGGCGCGCTGCCGCCAGAAGGTAGTCGTTAGCGATGCCCAGGCTACGCTTTCCGTTCGGGCCTGGCGGGCTGAGGTGCAGAAAGACCACATCATTGGGAATAGCCTGGCTGGACAACAAGGCTGGCACCTGCGAGCAATGACAAGGAATCACATCGAGGACGCCAGCCTGCATCAGGCGCCGGTTTTGCGCCAGCCCACAGTAACTAAGGAAAGACAGGTGATCAGCGTGCTCGGGCTGCAGCGTCGGTGAGTTGGTCAGCCCCAGGAAAACCGAACAATGCCCCAGCTTCGCCCGCTGGCGCACCAGCGCTTCAGTCAAGGTGAGCGGTTCGGCCGTGCCCTGGTTCCAGAGTATGGCGTCGCCTGGGCGCAGATATCGGCTTAAATCGATTTTATCCGACAACAAGGGTTCAACTGGCGCCATGCGTAACCCCTTGCGCCATCAAAGACATGATTTCATCGTGGCTGTAACCCGCTTCACGCAAGATTTCTTCGCTTTGCTCGCCAAGGCGTGGCGCGTGACGCCCAGGCTGGGGCTGTGAGTCGGACCAAGTGGTTGGCACGCCTACAGAACGTATGCGCCCCTCGGTGGGGTGTGTTTCCCATTGAAACAGATCAACAGCCTGCAAATGCGGATCATCGAAAATCGAAGTCAGTGTATGCAAAGGCATGCAAGGGATATCGGCCTTTTCCAGTTGCTGCAACCATTCATGGGTCGTGCGCTCGGTGAATATCCTGGCCACAATCTGCTGTATTTCGTTAGTGTGGCGATTACGGCTATCCAGACTGGCAAAGCGCGGATCGTTTCTGATTTCGGCGCTATCGCCCAGCACCTCGTAAAAGGCAGCCCATTGCTTGTCGTTGTAGATAACCGCGCAGACGAAACCATCTTTGGTTTTAAAGGGCCGGCGCTCGGGCGCCAATAAACGCGCATAACCAGGTTCGCCCAGCGGAGGATCGAATGTGGCGCCGCAGATGTGATCGCCCAGCAGATGGCTGACCATGGTTTCAAACATGGGGATATCGATACGCTGGCCACGCCCGGTTTTTTCCTTATGATACAAAGCGGCGCACAACGAAGAAACAGCATATAAGCCCACTGTGCGATCGACAATATTCGCCGGCACATAGCGCGGCACGTCGGAACCAGCCTGTTTGACCAGCGACGGCAGGCCTATGGCCCCCTGGATCAAGTCATCGAAAGCGGGCTTGGCTGCATAAGGACCGTTCTGGCCGAATCCGAAGGCGCCAACATACAGAATGCCCGGGTTGACCTCGGAGACGGCCTCGTAGCCCAAACCAAGCCGTTCCATGGCTTGCGGCCGAACGTTATAAAGCAAGACATCGGCATCGGCCACCAGGCGCAACAAGGCTTCGCGCCCCTCGGGCTTTTTGACATCAAGCACAATGCTGCGTTTACTGCGATTGATATGCAGGAAAAGCGCCCCCATGTGTGCGTGCTGCATAGGCGCCAGTTCGCGCACCATATCGCCCTGGGGCGACTCGACCTTGATGACATCGGCCCCCATATCGCCCAGGATCTGCGAGGCATAAGGCCCCATCAGCACTGTTGTCATGTCGATTACCCGAACACCTTTTAGTGGGCCGCTCATGTTGCCTTGTCTCCTTGCCACGACGGCCTGGGCCGTTGCATGCTGCTTGAAAGTGAAACTTCAAAGTTTCATCTATGTGAATTATTTTTCGTTGGTATATAAATAATATCGAAATTGCCCTAGTCGGGCAAGCCTGGTTTTGCTTGTGCTGTTCAGGTTTTGCTTTGGTCGCGAATAGCGGCGCCGTCTTGATCCAGCGTGGGTGCGAGCCATCGGATACTGCCCGGCGTACGCGAGAAACTGACCGGAATGCCAGGCATGGTTACCGGGCCCTCGGTAGGATGCTCATGGGTTTCAAAAAAACCGATGGCTTGCAAATGCGGATCGTCCAGCAAGTCTTCCAGGCTGGCAATAGGCGCCATCGGGATATCGGCCGATTCCAGCAATTGCATCCATTCCTGCGTAGTGCGCTGCGCAACGATGGTCGCCAGCAGTTCATACATGGAACCAATGTGCTCGGCACGCTGTGCAGGGTCCATGAAGCGCTGCTGCTCTGCTTGTTCAGGATGGCCGGACAGTTCGAAAAAGCGCCGCCACTGCTCGGTGGTGTAGGGCAGCAGCCCGATATAGCCATCGAGTGTGCGATAGGGCTTGCGAAAAGGGGAAAGCACCCGCTCGTAGCCCATGGGGATGTCAGAGCCGGAGAAAGTCGCGCCCGCCATGTGCTCGATCAGGTTGAACGACACCATGGTTTCAAACATCGGGACTTCAATGGCCTGGCCCAGGCCTGATTTTTCCCGTTCGTAAAGGGCCATGGTCATGGCATAAACCGCCGTCAGCCCTGTGGTTTTATCTGCAATGACAGAATTGACATACGCGGGCTCGCGCCCTTCGCCTCTGCCTTGTATGCCGGCCACGCCGCTCATGGCCTGGATGATGTCGTCGAAAGCCGGCTTGCCTGCGTACGGGCCGGCTTCAGAAAAACCATATACACCGCAATAGATAAGACGCGGGTTGTCCTGTTTGAGATCGTCGTAGGCCAGCCCCAGCCGGCGCATGGCCTGGGCGCGAATATTGGAAACCAGAATATCGGCATCGCGCAGCAAGGTCTTGAGCACGGCCTGATCGGCGGGCAGTTTCAGGTCTAGAACAATGCTGCGCTTATTGCGATTCAATTGCAGATAAGCCGCGCTCATGCCCGGATGCACGCTGGGAGCAGTATGCCGAAACAAATCGCCTTGCGCGGACTCGACCTTGATGACGTCTGCCCCCATATCGGCCAGGATTTGCGTGGCATAAGGCCCCATACCCACCGATGTCAGGTCGACGATTTTTACCCCAACCAAAGGCCCCGACATGGCGGTCATGCCTGCCCGGATCTGGCGCTTGCGCCCAGAATCTTCCGTGCCAGCCTAAGATGCGGCATATCGAGCATTTTGCCGTCGAGTGTCGCCACACCAACTTCGGCATTTTGCTCGAATGCAGCCACGACGCGCCGCGCCCATTCCTGTGCCTGCGCATTGGGCGTCATCCCTTCATTGATCACGGGAACCTGTCCGGGGTGTATGGCTGCTTTCGCCGAGAAGCCATCACGATAGGCACGGCGTGTTTCGCGCATCAGGGCATCGGGGTTATTGATTTCGGTGGGAACGGTATCAATGGCAGGTATGCCAGCCGCCGCCGCTGCAAGCAGGCACATTGAGCGGGCCATGGCGAACGGCTGCGTCCATTCCTCGGGCGAATCTTCTTCCTTGTTGGCCAATGCGCCGATATCCCCGGATAAATCCTCGGCCCCCCACATCATGCCGCTCAGGCGCGCAGTTGCCCCGCGATATTCATTCAGCCCCATTAAGGAGTCAGCGGTTTCCGTCACAATGGCCACGATGGAGGTGGGCGGCGTGCCGTCTGGCGCCGGATGCAGGTGCTCAAACACGTCAAGATACGACGCGAGCAGGTCCAGGTCGCGCGCGCCGCGACATTTAGGCAGGACCACTCCTGCTGGCCGGTGGGGCATGACGGCGGCCAGGTCAGCCAGGGTCATGCCCGTATCCAGTGCATTGACCCGCACGAACAAGTCGGGTGTGGCTGCGCCAGACTTGGCGATCTGGGTCAGGAAGTCGGCCAGGATGCTGCGGCCATCGGGCTTGCGCGCCAGCGATACGGCATCTTCCAGGTCGAAGATCAGCGCGTCGGCGCCTGTACCCAAGGATTTTTCCAGTTTGCGCGTGCTGTCAGCCGGCACAAAGAGATATGAACGCATAATGCTTGCTCCTTTGTTTGTTTCTCATACATGTATTTTTTTTCGCTATGGCGTAAAGAATATCAAGATGGATAACATAGGGCAAGCACTATTCCGGTTCTGGGGCGTTTTCGGTTCAAGTGTTGACGGTACTTTAGTGACGTTGTCCGGTTCTGGTGACGTTGTCTGGCATTTAGTGATGCTGCCCGGTTTTTTTATGACGTTGTCCGGGGTGGGTGAAGCTCAGTGCGGCACGGCGTGCTTGTTTCCGCGTCTGCCTCGTACAGCCGGGCGTCGGCCGAACTCGCTAACGCTCAGACAGCGGCCGACGACACCCCCCGGCTTCCCTTCGTCAGCACGCGGCGCACGCCTACCGCCGCACTGAGCTTCACCCACCCCAGACAACTGCGCAATAGGAAACTTGGCCGGCCTGACGGCCTTGCAGCCTGAAAAGCTGGTTTTACTGGCACGGCTGGTTGGTGATGTAATACTGGTCCAAACTTCGTTGATGCAAAAAGTCGGGTGTGTCGGGGGCTGTGCAGGCGCCTTGCGCAAGCCGTTACGGTCAGCGCCATCGAGGAGGCAAGGCCGCGGCTGTCTGAGCCCGGCGCTTGTCGGACCACTGGTCCGACCGGGCGAGTTCCGCGGACGCCTCGATGGCGCTGAACGTAACGGGAACCCCGCCAGGGGCGCAGCGCGTGAAGCCGAAACAGCCCCTGACACACCTGACTTTCTCAAGAACAAAAACCTTAAACAAGCACCATTCAACCTAAGTTGATGAAAGGCGTTGGCGCAATTCTGTTTTCAGTATCTTGCCGTAGCTGTTCTTGGGAAGTTCAGGGCAGAACTCATAGCGCTTGGGCTTCTTGAAAGAGGCAATTTCCGACTTGCACCAGGCGTCAAGTGCCGCCGCATCGATGGCACTGCCAGGCTGGACAACAATGAAAGCCACGACCTCTTCGCCCCAGTCCGGATGCGGCGCGCCAATCACGGCCGCTTCAAAGACGCCGGGGCATCGTGCCAGCACCTCTTCGACCTCGCGTGGATAAATATTGCTGCCACCGGAAATGATGACATCCTTGGACCGGTCGGTAAGGGTAAGGAAACCGTCACTGCTTAAGTAGCCGATGTCGCCCGTCTTGAGCCAGCCCTGCACCAAGGTCTGGCGTGTTGCCTCTTCGTTGCGCCAATACCCCTGCATGACGGTGCTGCCGCGCACAATCACTTCTCCGCAATCGCCCGCAGGCATGTCAGCCATGTCTTCAGACACCACTCGCACTTCGACGCAGGAGTGCGCCGTGCCCACCGATGCCAGGCGTTCGTGCCATTTTGGGTGGTCACGCCCGCTGATTACTTCGCGCCGCATTGCGGTTATGGTCATGGGGCTTTCGCCCTGGCCGTAGATTTGGGCAAACCGCGGCCCTAGGGTATCTAGCGCATCGACCATGTCGGCGGCGTACATGGGACCGCCGCCGCACACGATGGTTTTGATGCCGGCGCCATCTGCATGCGCCGCCTTGGCCGCCTGCACCAGGCGCTTGACCATGGTGGGTGCAGCGAAGAAGCACAGATTGCCCACGCTGGCGCCAAGCCCGAGGATTTCGTTGCTGTCAAAACCGCCTGACTGCGGCACCATGTGCCTGGCGCCAAAACGCACATGCACAAAGTTATACAGCCCCGCCCCATGCGACAGAGGCGCCGCATACAACATGGTGTCGTCCGTAGATACGTTATCGACATCGACGGCATAACACAGCGACATCGCCATGAGATTACCGTGGGTCAACATGACGCCTTTGGGCCTGCCGGTGGTGCCAGAGGTATAGAACAGCCACGCCAGGGTATTGGAGCTGACCGAGGCTGGCGCAGCCAGGCCGTCATGGGCAGCGCCTTCAACCAGGGTATTGAAAGCGCCATCCTTCATGCCAAGTTCACGGCACGAGGACAAGTCGGCGGCATCATGCAGCATGCCATCATCGGAAAACAGCAGTGTGGCTTGCGCATTACCGACGATCCAGGCCGCTTCTTTGGCGTGCAGCTTGTAGTTGATGGGAACAGCAACCGCGCCCACCCACCATATGGCATAGAGCAGGCTTAGGTATTCAACCCGGTTCTGCATGTACAAGGCAACGCGATCACCCGGCTGCAGGCCGAAATTTTGTACCAGTCGCTGGCCTATATGGCTGGCTTCCTGGGCGAATCGGCGGTAATCGGCGTATAGGGACTCACCGTGATAAATTGCCGGCGCGTCTGGGCGCAGCAAAGCTGTGGCGTGAAGCCAGTTTGCGATGTTCATGTCCAGGCGCCTTAAGCCTTGCGGGCTTCAAGTATGCTGGCATAGTTGGCAACGCCGGTACCGCCCATGTTGAACACCAGCCCAAGCTGCGGCCCATGCAATTGCATATCGCCAGCGCGCCCTGTCAGTTGGCGAAAAGACAAGGCATGCATGGAAACCCCTGTTGCACCCACAGGATGCCCCTTGGCCTTCAAGCCGCCCGATACATTGACCGGCAGGCTGCCATCGCTCATTACGGTGCCGTCATCAAGCACCCTATGGCCCTCCCCTTTGGGCGCCAGCCCCATGGCCTCGTAGACCAGCAGTTCGGCAATCGTGAAGCAGTCGTGCACCTCGGCGAAATCCAGGTCGCCCACCTTGATGCCCGCGCGGGCAAACGCCTGCGCCATGGCTTTTTCAGGCCCCTCGAATGCCAGGAAATCGCGGCTAGCCATGGGCAGGAAGTCGCTGACATGCGATGTGGCGCGAAAAACGACCTCTCGGGGAAAGGCCTTGGCCCGTTCGGCGCTTACCAGGATAATGGCCGCAGCCCCATCGGTGATCAGCGAACAATCGGACAGCCGCAAAGGCGGTGCAATTAGCGGGTTTTTGTCTGAGACTTCGTTGCACATGTCAAAAGTCATGCTGCGATGCATGTGTGCCAGCGGATTTTTCAAGGCATTGGCGTGGTTCTTGACTGCGATCTGGGCCATGGCAGCCATGGGGTCCTGGTAGCGCTGGGCATAGGCTTGTGCGGCGACCGCAAAGACCTGGGGAAAACTAAGTGCGGATTCCTGAGGGTCGTTCTGATAGCCAGCGCCAGCCAAGGCGCGCGTTACATCTAGTGTGCTGTTGGAGGTCATTTTCTCGGCGCCTACCACCAGCACCACTTCGGCCTGCCCCGCCTGAATGGCGGCGATACCCGCAAAAATAGCCGCAGTGCCCGAGCCGCATGCATTTTCACAGCGCACGGCTGGCTTGAAGCGTAAATCCGGAGACACCTGCGCAACCAACGAAGAGGCAAATGCGTCTGGCACCAGGCCCCCGTTGAAATGCCCAAGAAAGATGGCGTCGATATCAGCCGGAGCCACCTGCGCATCGGCGATGGCCTCTTGTGCAGCGGCGACAATCAAGTCCTCGAGATTCAGGTTGTCGAGTTTGCCAAATTTTGTATGACCGCTACCTACTATAGAAACCGTGTTTTGCGACATGATGTGTCTCCGATATTTTCTTGCTATGCCATGCCAAACCGAACAGCGCTTACTGGTTAACGACCGATATGACCTTGCCGCCCGAACCATCGACTTCGCTGATTTGCATGGGGCTGACTACTGTTCCGTTATCGGCAAAAGTGACCTTGCCACCTGCCAGTTGAAAGGTTTTTGTTGCTATGCGCTGCGCCAGCAGATTCTCGCCAGTGACTGGCTTGCCTTGCTTTTCCAGTTCATTTGCCAGCAAGCCGAACAACCATACGGCATTATAGTAATTGGCGGTAAACGTTGTTGGCATTTTCCCGTGCTTGGCTTTGTAGTCATCCACAAAACGTTTGGTGACGGGGTCGGTTGACTGCCAGTCTATGCTTTGGCTGGTATACAGGGTGCCCAGCGCTTCGGGAAGCGAATGGACCTCTGGGATGGAAAGCGCGCTGTAGCTTACTAGCTGCTGTGTAATGCCGTTATCCCGAAACTGCTTGATGATTTGTGCCTGCTGTGCGCCATACGAGGCAATATAAATGACATCTGGATTGGCCGCGCGCACCCGGGCGGCAATACCACTGAACTGCTGGGTAGAAACGGGTACGGATAACGCCTCGACCAGCTTGCCCTCTGTACCAGCCAGAGTCTCTTTCATTTCCGCTTGTATGGCCGCCCCCAGGGGATCATCTACATAGACCAATACAAAGCGCTTTGCGCCGCGTTCTTTGATCAGGTAAGGCAGAATGGCTTTGACCTCGAAATTGGCCAGAGGAATAATGTTCCAGAAGTAGGGCCCCAGTTCTGCCAGGTCGGGGCCAACGCCACCGCCATTGATAGCCACGGTTTTGGTACGGCTGCCTATTGAGGAAATTGCCTTGGATACACCAGTAAAGGCTGACAGGACATAAGGCACCTTGGTGACATTCACCACCTTGTTCATGCCTATCACCCCTTGCTGCGGCAGGCCCTGGCTGTCTTCATACTGAATCGATAGCTTGCCATTGATGAGATTGTCGGCATTGATGTGCTCGACCGCCAAATTCGCGCCTGAACCCATAATGTCGTAATACATCGCGCTTGGGCCGCTCATGGGCAGCAATGCCCCTATAGTGATGTCTCCAGCCAGTGCCTGACTGCCCCAAGAGGTCAAGGCGGCCATGCCGCCAATAGCCAACATGCATTTCAATTTTTTCATTACTGTCTCCAAAAGTTATTATGATGCTGCAAGTTTTTCGTTCGCCATATCGCGCAGCTTGTTGCGCTGGACTTTCAAACCATTCGAGCTTTGCGTGACGGGGTAGGCATCTACAAACCAGATATAGGCTGGCACCTTGAATGTCGCAACCGTAGCCGCCATTTGGCGTATTAGCCCGCCTGCGTCCAAGTCCCAGCCTGGAGCAGGAATGACAAAAGCCACGGCGCGCAACTTACCTTCGATATCGATTGCCGTTACCTGGGCATCGGCGACACCGTCCAGGCGCTTCATGACTTCTTCGATCTCGACCGGGTTAACCAGGAAGCCGCCCAATCTTATGGCGTCACCCTTGCGTGTTTTGTATACAAAAGAACCATCGGCACGCAGGTAGCCAATGTCGCCAGTGCGAAAAAAGCCATCGGCGCACACCGCAGCTAGGGTCGCCTGAGGGTCATTGAAGTAGCCCATGAAGTTACTGGGACCCAGAATTTCAATTTCGCCGGTTTCACCAACGGGCAGCAATTCACCCGTTTCAATATCCCGAATACGGACTTGGGTTTTGTTCCCCGCCACTGGCCGCCCGCCACCCTCGATCCGCTCTTCTATGGATAATTCCGCGCCTTGGACGGCGAAAATGGCCAACACCTCGCTGGAACCATACATGCCGAATAAAGGTATGCCGCGCTTCCATGAGTTAATTGCGTACTCGGTAAAGCTGGAGGTGAATGCGCCAAATCCAAACAGCCTCAGGGAAGGAAATGGCAGGTCTCCGGGAACCAGGTCGCCCAGGCGCCTGATGACCTCATCGCTGCCAAACGTATGTGTTACTTGATGGCGCTGAATGAGGTCCGCGCAAAGCTCGGCATCGAAGGTATCGATCAGTATCATGGGCACGCCAGCGGTAAACCCGGCAAGCGCGACATTCAGGCCGAAAACCCCGCAAAAAGGCATCATGGCCAGCAATACAGCGTCTTTCTGATCCAGGCCATAAGCCGGCACGCAGTTTTGCGCATGCTCTACCAGAGTTTGCTGGGCATGCATGACCAGCTTGGGCCCTTTAGTCGTGCCCGAGGTCGTGAACAAGATGCTTCGGGCGGCGGGATCGGTATTGTCCTCGGCCTGCAAGACATCGCACGATAGTGGGTTGAAATGCACCGTGTCGCAGCCAAGCAGGCTGGACGGCGTATTGGCGGCGCCATCGACAACAGCGATCTTTTCAAGCTGCGGCAGTGCATTGGCATCCATGCTGGCAAGGATGTCTGAGAAGTTGATTTTTCGAAAGCCAGGTTGAAAAATCAGCATTTTTGCGCCGCACTTGCCCAGAATGTGCGTCACCTCGTCGCTGCGATACCGTGTATTGATTGGAACCAGCGTGATACCCAGGCGAGCCGTGGCAAAAAGAATGGCCAGCCACTCTACCCGGTTGACTAGCCATACGGCGACCAAGTCGCCGCTGACCAAGCCCTGCTGACCTAACCAATTGGCCGTTTTACTGCACAACAAAAAAAACTCTGTACAGCTGATTTCGCGGCCATCCTCGATGAAGGCGACCCCGGCCGGCGTCGCCTGGGCGCGAGACTCGACCAGGTCCCATAGCTTGCGTTGTTCTGGAGGTCTCATTTTTTTTGGCCCGCTGCGCCTTGCTTGGTCAGCACCAGAACATCGCTTTCCCCTTCCTGAACCACTTCATTTTTCTGGTTGATCAGTTGAAAGCGCCGCCCCAGCTTGCCACTGTTGCCGCTTTTCCCGAGATCCAGCGTGGTGATCGTCAGTTTCAGGTGGATGGTATCGTTGACGAGCAACGGCGCCAGGAAATTCCAGTTGCGAAACCCCAGCATGGCAATGACTGAGTTCTGGAAAATGCCCAGTTCATGCAACATGCCTGTGCTTACTGCAATCCCCAAAGTGCCATGCACCACACGCTCGCCGTAGCGGGTCGATTTGGCGAATTCGGTATCGGCATGCAAGGGATTCCAGTCGCCTGACAACATCGAAAAAAACGTCAAATCGGTTTCGGTGATGGTGCGCCCACCACTTTCGAATTCTTGCCCCACAGCAAAATCTTCAAAGTAATACGTGCTCATTTTATTTCCTGTATACGTTGCATGGCCATATCGCGCAGTTTGGCGCGCTGTATCTTGGCGCCGTTGGAGCTTTGCGTTGTGGGGAATTCCGGGATGCTCCAGATGCTGACCGGCACCTTGAAGGCAGCCAGGGCGCCCGCCACACCCGCCTTGAGCGACGCTTCGTCAAAAGCGTGACCTGGTTCAAGAATGACAAACGCGGCGCAGCGTGCCTGGCCATTCAGTTCGACCCCAACCACCTGGGCATTGGCAACACCAGGCTGCTCTTTCAAGATGTCTTCAATTTCCACCGGACTGACCAGGTAGCCCGCCAGACGCATGGCATCCCCTTGGCGCGTCTGGTAAACAAAACTGCCATCCTCACGCAAATAGCCCACGTCTCCGGTGGAGAAAAAGCCCTCTTTGTCGATGGCTTTTTGCGTGGCTTCCTGATTGTTCAGGTAACCGACAAAGTTGCTGTCAGAACGAATTTCGATTGCACCGCTATGACCAACAGGCAGGATTTCGCCGGTATCGATATCGCGTATACGGATTTCGGCTCCAGCATGTGCCGGCAAACCGCCACCCTTGATACGTTCCAGTACGGGCTGATTGACGCGCTGCAACGAAAAAAGCGCCTGCACTTCACTGGAACCATAAAGACCGAACAGGGGAACCTGGCGTTTCCAGGCATCACCAGCAAATTCTTCGACCCCTGGGTGGAAAAAAGCAAAGCCAAAAACTCGCGCCGACGGAAACGGGATATCTGCGGTGGTATGGTCCAGAATGCGCTGAAACATTTCATCGCTGCCGAAGACATGGGTAGCATGGTGATGGGTAATCAGCCTGGCCGCCTCGGCGCCATCGAAAGTATCCATGATTACCGCGGGCTTGCCTGCCGCAAACGCTGCAAACGCCGCATTGAACCCAAACACGCCACAAAATGGCAACGCTGCCAGAAGGCAGCTGCCGTCTTCTTCAAAGCCATAGCTTTTAGCCACCCTTTGGCTATGCAGCGTTACGGTGCGCTGCAAATGCATGACCAGCTTAGGCCCGCTGGTTGTGCCGGAAGTGGTAAATAACAGGCTTAGGGAATCGGGTCCGCCAGTAAGCGGCACATCGCCATCAGCCAGTTCAGTCAGGCTAAAGGCGACTGTAGGCTTGCCAAGTATGCTGTGTTGCAGATTACCCGGCGTTGCGTTCAAGATGGCAACACGCTCGAGGCTTTGCGCCGACGCCGGATTGACATCAGCCAATACCGCCGGGAAATCGATTTTGCGAAAGTTCAGTTCCAGCACCAACAGCTTGGCTTGCGAGCGCTCCAGGATATATTCCAGCTCGTTGGAACGATAGCGCGTATTGACGGCAACCAGGGTGGCGCCTATATGCGACAAGCCAAAATAAAGCGTCAACCATTCGATGCGGTTAACCAGCCACACCGCCACCCTGTCGCCCGGGCCTATACCTTGAGCAGCAAGCCAGACGGCGGTTTTTCTGCACATGGCGCCGAATTCAGCATAAGTGATTTCACGCTCGCCATCGATAAACGCCACGTCATCAGGATGCTTGCCGACCTGATGAGCCAGCAATTCCGGCATGGACAAAAACAGAGACATCTTAGTAAAGCTCCATCAGTTTTGCATTATCGGCGAGTTCTTCAGGCAAGGCCTCGCTAATAATGGCGCCAGACTTCATGACCACCACGCGATCGGAAATCTTGAGCGCTTCTTTTACGTTCTGCTCGACCAGCAATATGGACATACCGGTAGTGCGTTGCAGTTCGCGGATAGGCTGGAGCAGGTCCTGAAAAAGCTTGGGGGCCAGACCAATGGACGGCTCATCCATCAACAAGCAGCGCGGCTGGCTTAATAGCGAGCGCCCGATGGACACAATTTGCTGTTGCCCCCCCGACAAGGTGCCTGCCCGTTGCTGGTAAAAACCGCCAAGCGCGGGCAGCACGGACATGACCCATTCCAACCTCTGCTCACGCTGCTCTTTGGGAACACCCGCAGCCCACAAACCCATTTTCATGGTTTCCGCAACGGTAAGGCCAGGAAAAATGCCGCGGCCCTCGGGCACCAGCGAAAGCCCGGCGGCGGTAAGCGCGCGCGGTTCTATGGTGTCCAACTGTTTGCCATCAAGGAAAATTTGCCCGCCCTGGCGCGGAATCAGGCCAAACAAAGACTTGAGCAAAGTGGACTTGCCTGCCCCGTTATGGCCTATCAGGCAAAGGACTTCGTTGGCACGGAGTTCAAAATCGAAATTGTCCAATACCGGGCGCCCGCCATAACCCACGACCAAGCCTGTCGTTTTAAGCACAACATTGGTCATGTGGTTTGCTCTCCAAAATAAATTGCCGCCAGATGCGGGTCTTTCAAGACCGTATCGGGATCGCCATCGGCCAGCAGTTTGCCTTGATCCAGAAAGGCGATGCGGTCGGAAATGCCGATCACGATATCCAGGTTATGTTCAATAATACAGACCGTGACGCCCTGCCTGACTTCGCTGCGCAATAGCTCAAGGAAGCGTTCATATGAACCCCGATCCAGGCCGGAAGCGGGCTCGTCAAGCAGCCACATCTTGGCGTCAGTTGCCATGATACGGGCCAGGCTAAGAAACTTGCGTTCTGCATACGACAAGTCTATGGCGCGAGTCTTGGCCTTGTCGAGCAAGTGCGTTCTGGTCAGGATATCCATGACACGCTCTTGCCTTGCCTTGCGGCCGGCGCGCCCGCCAGGCTGCCATATCCATGACACGGGCTCCATGACGGTGAGCACGTTCTCTTCGACCGTCATTTGGTTAAACAGACGTAAATCCTGAAAAGAGCGGGCAATGCCCTGGCGGGCGATTTTCCAGTGTGCCTGCCCGACTATGGATTTACCCTTCCAGAGGATGTCGCCGCCTGTTGGGACCAAGTGCCCCGTGATCAGATTGAATAGCGTGGTTTTGCCAGCGCCGTTGGGGCCTACCAGCGTGGTCACGATACCGGCGCGCATATCCAGCGACACATTATTGGTGACTTGCAGACCGCCAAAATTCTTTTGCAGATTAGTGATACGCAGCAATACGTTGTTATCGGCCTGAGTCATTTCGCCCCCTTGTTGGCGGAACCAACCAGACCGCCTGGCCTGTATATCATGAGCAAGACCATGGCCGCCCCATAGGCAATCTGCTGTATGGCGCCGATTTCGGTGGGCGGCAAGAACCACATATAGCTAAACAGGCTGGGCAACAGCATAAGCAGCATCGTCCCTACTATGGGCCCCATCAGGGTACCGGTACCACCGATAATGACCATGGCCATCAGCAACACCGAGGTGTCGAGCATAAAGCTTTCAACGTTGATGAAGCCCAGGTAGAACGCATAAAGCGCACCTGCAATGGCAGCCAGCGCCGACGAGATCATGACCGACAAGGTTTTGATGACTGACACGTTTTTGCCAAAAGCATGCGCCGCGGATTCGCTATCGCGTAGCGCTTTCAGGTTACGCCCGAAGCTGGACCGCAACAGTGTGCTGGTGATGAACACAACCAGCAGCAGGCAGCCCAAGGCAAGCAACATGAATTGCCCTGGATCGGCCACCGCGTAGCCGAAGATATCGACAGGAGGAATACCAATGATGCCACCGAGGCCACCGGTAAAGGACTTCCATTCTGCAAAGATCGTTACACCCAGCACTTGTAGCCCCAGCGAGGCCGCCACGAAGTATTCACCACGCACCCGCAACGCCGGCAGAGCCAACACAAGCGACAGCACCGCAGCAACGAACATGGCGACGGGAATTGCCAGGAAAAACGATGCGCTGAAATTCAGGGCAAAGTACGCAGCTGTATATGCGCCTACGCCAAAGAATATGGCATGCGCCATGGAAAAGATTCCCGCATAGCCCATGATGAAATTCAGGGTGATCGCTAAAACCGCATTTATGCAGATCAAGGTCGCGAGATTAAGTATATAAGCAAGCATTTCCTGTTACCTCACGAAGTAATTGCGCGGCCAAAGAAGCCGGACGGACGGAACAGGATGAACAGGAACAGCACCACGAAAGTCACGGCTTCGCTCCATTGTGGCCCCAAATACATCAGTGCCAGGTTTTCGCTCATACCCAGCAACAGCCCAGCATAGGCTGCCCCACGCAAGCTGCCCACGCCCCCCACTATGGTTGCCGCCAGGCTGATCAGCATGACATGGTGCGCCATGGCGGGGTTAAGCCCTGAACTGGCCGCGCTGAGCACGGCGGCAGGTATCACCAGCACCGAGCCCAGCGCAAAAGCAATGGTTGACAAGCGCCGGGGGCTTAGGCCGTAGACACGCACCAGCTCGGGGTTTTCAGACAAGGCCCTGAGCCCCATTCCGATGTGCGTACGCATCAGGAAAATTTGCAACGCACCAAAAAACACCACCGCGCAAATGATGGCAATGCCAGAGAGCGGCGCCACATACAGGCCTGGTATGAGTTCTATGCTGCGCGACAGCGGTGAGGTCACCGACACAAAACCACGGCCGAAAACCATTCCGATGAGGTTCTGCACGATAATGCCTGCACCCAGCGAGGCCACGAACACGGTAAAGAAGGACCCCTCGTGGCGCTGGATGGGGGCATAGACATAGCGATCCAGGCAGACACCAAAAGCGACGGCGGCAAAGGTTGCCGCCAACACGGCCAGCGTCCAGTGCATATCCGCCACGGAATACAGATAATAGAAAACATAGGCGCCAATCGTGAAAGTTGCCCCATGCGCAAAGTGAAATACTTTGGTTGCGCCGAAAATCAGCGAAAAACCGACAGCGATCAGCGCGTATAACGCGCCGACCTGCACCCCATTAATCAATAGTTGTATCAGCAGCATTACAGGTATCTTCCGGCTTACTCAGCAATGACCGAGACAACTTTACCGCCCGCGCCATCAATTTCATTGATCTGCATGGGGCTCACAACAGTGCCATTATCAGCAAAAGTCACCTTGCCGCCAGCCAAATCAAAAGTCTTGGTTTCTATGCGCTGGGCCAGCAGATTTTCGCCGGTGATAGGCTTGCCTTTCTTTTCGAGCTCGTGCGCCAGCAACCCAAACAAACGTACCGCGTTGTAATAGTTGGCGATATAAGCCGTAGGCATTTTGTTGTGCTTGGCTTTGTAGTCGTCGACAAACCGCTTGGTGACTGGGTCGGATGAGCTCCAGTCGACATTCTGAGTGGTGTACCAGGAACCCTTGGCTTCGGGCAGCGCATTGATTTCAGGCACAGAGAAAGCTGAGTAGCTGACAAACTGCTGCTGGATGCCGTTATCGCGAAACTGCTTGACGATTTGCGCTTGCTGCGAACCATATGAAGCGATGTAGATGACATCTGGGTTGGCTGCCCGTACACGTGCGGCAATACCGCTGAAGGACTGCGCCGTGGCCGGCACCGACAGGGACTCAACCAGCTCACCGCCCAGCCCAGGCAAGCTGTCAGTGAGTTCTTTGCGTATGCCTTCGCCCAACGGGTCGTCGACATAGACCAGCACAAACCGCTTCATGTTGTGCTCTTTGATGAGATAGGGCAGCGCAGCCTTGACTTCAAAGTTGGCCAGCGGAATGATGTTCCAGAAGTAAGGGCCAAGATCGGCCAGGTCTGGGCCAACCCCACCACCATTGACAGCCACCGTCTTGGTACGGTCTGCAGCAGTGGAAATGGCCTTGGACACGCCTGTAAATGCTGACAGCACATAAGGGACTTTAGACACATTGACCAGCTTGTTCATGCCAATCACACCTTGCTGTGGCAATGCCTGGCTGTCTTCATACTGAATTGTTAGTTTGCCGTTGATCAGATTGTCGGCATTGATATGCTCAGTAGCCAGATTGACGCCTGTACCGAAAATATCGCCATAGGTGGCATTGGGCCCGCTCAAGGGGAATAACGCGCCTATGGTAACGTCGGCGGCCTGTGCAGACCATGAGCCCACCGCCGCCGCAGCGACCAGGCAGGTAGAGAACAGGTATTTGCTAAAAGTCATTAGAGTCTCCTGATGCTGATTTTTAATTAATAACCGCAACAGCGGTATAACATGCGTCTTGCGGCTTATTCGGCAATGACCGATACAACCTTGCCGCCCGCTCCATCGATCTCGTTGATCTGCATGGGGCTGACAACAGTGCCATTATCGGTAAAAGTCACCTTGCCGCCAACCAAGTCGAAGGTCTTGCTTGCTATGCGCTGAGCCAGCAGGTTTTCGCCGGTGATAGGCTTACCTTGCTTTTCGAGTTCGTGCGCCAGCAAACCAAGCAAGCGTACCGCGTTGTAATAGTTGGCGATATAAGCCGTAGGCATTTTGTTGTACTTGGCTTTGTAGTCGTCGACAAAACGTTTGGTGACCGAGTCGGATGAGTTCCAGTCGATATTCTGGGTGGTATACCACGACCCCTTGGCTTCGGGCAGCGCATTTATTTCAGGAACAGAGAAAGCCGAGTAGCTGACAAACTGCTGCTGAATGCCGTTATCGCGAAACTGCTTGACGATTTGCGCCTGTTGCGAGCCATACGACGCAACGTAGATGACATCTGGGTTGGCCGCCCGTACACGCGCGGCAATGCCGCTGAAGGACTGCGCCGTGGCCGGTACCGAAAAGGATTCAACCAGTTCACCACCCAGCCCTGGCAAGCTATCGGCCAGTTCTTTGCGTATGCCTTCGCCCAGCGGGTCGTCGACATAGACCAGCACAAAGCGTTTCAAGTTGTGCTGTTTGATCAGGTAGGGCAGCGCAGCTTTGACTTCAAAGTTGGCCAGCGGAATGATGTTCCAGAAGTAAGGGCCAAGATCGGCCAGGTCGGGCCCGACCCCGCCACCATTGACGGCCACTGTCTTGGTGCGACCAGCTGTGGTGGAAATGGCTTTGGACACGCCCGTAAACGCCGACAGCATGTAGGGAACCTTATACACATTGACCAGCTTGTTCATGCCGATCACGCCTTGCTGCGGCAACCCCTGGCTGTCTTCATACTGAACCGTCAGTTTGCCGTTGATCAGCTTGTCGGCATTGATATGTTCAGTGGCCAGATTCACGCCTGTACTGAAAATATCGCCATATGCGGCGTTGGGTCCGCTTAGGGAGAACAGTGCGCCTATGGTGACATCGGCGGCCTGCGCCGACCAGGAGCTCAAGGCCGCAGCAGCAAGCAAACCGGCGGATAGAGCGCGTTTAATAAAAGTCATTATGGTCTCCTGAAAGCTAGGGCCCAATCAAATAATGATTGAGCCCTAAATATTATCTTTTTTGACCTTGAAGATCAGCGCTATTCGCTGCAGTGTGCCATCGTTACTATTGATTGCACTATTAGTATTTAAAAAAGCAGCTGTTAAGCCCCTGTTTATTGGGGAAAACACTGAGGTTTTAGGGGCGTTGTCTGGTTCTTATGGCGTTGTATCGTTCTTATGACGTTGTATCGTTCTGGTGACGTTGCCTGGTTCTTATGACGTTGTCCGGGGTGGGTGTCAGGTCAGTGCGGCACGGCGTGCTTGTTTCCGCGTCTGCCTCGTCCAGCCGGGCGTCGGCCGAACTCGCTGACGCTCAGACAGCGGCCGACGACAGCCCCCGGCTTCCCTTCGTCAGCACGCGGCGCACGCCTAACCGCCGCACTGACCTGACAGCCACCCCGGACAACTGCGCAATAGAAAATTGACCGGCCTTACGGCCTGCGTGGCTGGTTTTATTGGCACGGCTGATTGGTAACGAAGGGGCTGGTCCAAGCTTCATTGGTATCAAAAGTCGGGTGTGTCGGGGGCTGTGCAGGCGCCTTGCGCAAGCCGTTACGGTCAGCGCCATCGAGGAGGCAAGGCCGCGGCTGTCTGAGCCCGGCGGGTGTCGGACCACTGGTCCGACCGGGCGAGTTCCGCGGACGCCTCGATGGCGCTGACCGTAACGGGAACCCCGCCAGGGGCGCAGCGCGTGAAGCCGAAACAGACCTCGACACACCCGACTTTCGCAAGAACGAAAAAACCACACACAACACACACCTGCCATCAAGAACAAAAATCCGTCCCCAAGGCATCCACTCTGGAACGCACAGCTTGATGCACATGCCGACCCGACCCTCGTCCCTTCAGCCTCTGGACAAGCGTGCACTGCCGCGGACCCTGCAAATATCCTTGCCCAAAATGCTCTAGCGCCCCTTGAACTGTGGTGCGCGTTTCTCGCCGAAGGCCTTCATGCCCTCAAGATAATCGTCGGTGTAGCCCATTTCGCGCTGCAGGTCGCGTTCGAGGTCGATTTGTGTTTCAAGCGAGTTGCCACTGGAGGCATAAATAGCCTGCTTGGCGGCGGCAAAGGCGCGCGTCGGGCCGTTGGCCAAATGCTGGTGCACCATGGCTATGGTCGCTTCCAGTTCGTCGTCGGGGATACAGCGCCAGATCAGGCCCCATTGCTCGGCTTTTTCAGCAGTGATCGGCTCGCCAAACAAACTTGCACCCATGCTGCGTTGCGTGCCTACCATGCGTGGCCAGAAATAAGTGCCGCCCGCGTCGGGCAATAAACCTATCTTGGCGAAAACCTGGATGAACTTGGCTGATTTGACCGCAAAAACAACGTCGCAAGCCAACACCACGCTGGCGCCCGCACCAGCCGCCACGCCATTGACGACACAAACGACAGGAGCCGGCAAGGCGCGCAAGCGCATCACCAGTGAGCGATAATTTTTGTCTATGGCTTCGCCCAGATCGCGCTTTTCGCCAGGAGGCAGCGGTTTTCTTTCAGACAAGTCCTGACCAGCGCAAAACCCACGCCCCGAGCCGGTAAGAATCACGCCACGCAAGTCATCTTGCGACTCCAGAAACGAAAGCGCTGCCTGTAAATCATCGTGCATGATTTGGGTAAAGCTGTTGAGCGTGTCGGGCCGGTTCAGAGTGATGTGGCCTACGCCACCCTGATAATTAAACTTGATATGCTGATACTCGTGGGCCATTTTTTTCCTTTAAGTCTGCCAATGAATAATTACATGTCATTAGAATAGCGCTTGCTTAACGTTGTTTGTCGGATGACGCGCCTGACGGCGCTAATCCGACAAACAGCACCGCAACGATTTAATGTGATGTTTCCATCAAGCTTTGCAAGTGTTCATCGGCAGAACCGAACTGAACATCACATAGCAGCAATTTCCGGTAATAGTGGCCAATGGGGTATTCGTAGGTCATACCCATGCCGCCATGCACTTGAATGGCATCGCCGCCTATCTTTCTTGCAGCCTGGCCCACCACCACCTTGGCGCGACTCAGGTCCAGATCACTTTCTGATGTAGGCGCGTCTACGCAATCTACCGCCAGCAGCGACATGGAGTAAGCCCTTTCGTAAGCGATGCACATATCGACGTAGCGATGTTGCAATACTTGGAATTCGGCCAAGGATTTGCCAAACTGCCGGCGCTCCAGCAAGTAGCTTTTACATATGGCCAACGCCGCCCTCATGGCCCCAACAGCTTCGGCGCACTGGGCCGAAATCGCGCGGCGCATTACCTGCTTCAACATACCCCGCCCCGCCTCCGGCAGACACAGTACCGCCTGGACATCAACCGTGACTTGGTCCAGGACCAGGTCAGCGGCCCAGGAACCATCCAGCATGGGTGCGCCTACGCGCGTCAAGCCGGACGCCTCACCTGAAACCAGGAACAAACCAATATCGCCATTGGCTGCGCCGTGTATCCGGGCCGGCACAATCAGCCATTGTGCGCCCGCGCCACCGGGAACCAGCGTTTTCTTGCCACTGATACGGTAGCCGCCATCGGCCAGCGGTTCGGCTACGGTATCCAAGTCAAAAAAGTCCGTGCCCCACGCCGATTCCGCATGGGCAAACGCCACGCTGGTTTTACCGTCCAAAACTTGCGCCAGCACCTTGCCAGCCTCGGCGCTGTTCTTGGCAGCAGTTTCCAGCAGCGGCGCACTAAGCACCGCAGTCGACAAAACAGGTTCGCAACACAGGCTTGCGCCCAGGCCTTCCATGACTACCCAGGCATCCATCGCTGTGCCGCCTATGCCGCCAGCGCCTTCCGATACGTTGATGCCTAGCCAGCCCAATTGCGCCATATCGTTCCAGCGGCCAGCATCTAGCGCCGTCTTTGAGTCGAGCTGTGCAAAATGTGCACTAAAATCGTATGAGCCAGCCAGATAGTCGTGCACGCTATCACGTATAAGTTGCTGCTCTTGCGTTAAAACCAGATTCATTTCAGTTCCTATATACGTTTAAACGTCAAGCCTGCTTTTTGCGATAATGTTTTTCTGTATTTCGTTGCTGCCGCCATAAATGGTTGCCACACGATTGAAAAGATGGTCGCCCATCAGGCCGGGCCGGTAGTCGGGCCCTATGTTCACCGACGGCGTACGCCCTTCATAGACCATGGAATACCGCCCACCGAGGTCGACCAGCAGTTCTGTCAGTTGCT
Organism: Alcaligenaceae bacterium; assembly: GCA_013416445.1. GTDB lineage: Bacteria > Pseudomonadota > Gammaproteobacteria > Burkholderiales > Burkholderiaceae_B > Pollutimonas. The sequence continues at coordinate 214,871 of JACCER010000003.1, read as the reverse complement.
GGCAGATTTCCGAACCCTCTATTTTCAGCATCGAGGCCATGGACGGATCGAAGCCTTTATCCGTGTGTTGCGACAAGACGCGCAATTCAGAAATTTCAAGCGCGCGCAGGCGGCATTCGATTTCCACCAAGCGCATCTGGACGGCCTCTTTGCCGGCCGGCAGTCTTGTCGTTGCCGTAATCTGAGCCAACATTTCTTTAGCCCGTGTCAGTTGCATGCGGGACCGCCCCACGCGGGCGATCATGGCGCGCTCGTGTCCAAGCAAAAACTTGGCATAGCTCCAGCCTTTGCCGACTTCGCCGACCAGATCTTCCTTGGGCACCTTGACGTCTTTAAGAAAGACTTCGCAAATACTGCTGCCCTCGTCGATGGTCGCCACCGGCCTGACTTCTACACCAGGCGCCGTCATATCCAGCAGCAAGAACGAGATGCCGTCCTGCCGCTTATTTTCTTTGCTGGTTCTTGCCAGGCAGAACATTTTATCGGCAAACTTTCCGTGCGTAGTCCAGGCTTTCTGGCCATTTACCAGATAGTGATCACCCATGTCATCAGCGCGGGTTCCCAAGGCGGCCAGGTCGGACCCGGCGTTGGGCTCTGAAAACCCCTGGCACCACCAAACATCGGACTTGAGGATGGATGGCAGGTGCCGCTCTTTCTGGGCCGGCGTCCCGTACGTATAAATAACCGGCCCCACCATGGTGATTCCGAAGGGTATGGTTTCCGGCGCGCAACACAAAGCCAGTTCGTGGTGAAACACCCGGCGCTGCATCAATGACCAACCTGTACCACCCAACGCTGCAGGCCATGACGGCGCGATCCAGCCCTGGTCGTACAGTTTGCGCTGCCAATCGACATACTCTTCTTTAAGCAGTTTTTCACCACGTAAAATTTTACCGCGCACCGCCTCGGGCAGATTGGCCTCGACGAAAGAACGCACTTCAGCCCTGAAATCGGCTTCGTTGAAATTGTTTTCCATATCCATTTAATGAAGTTTCCTTAGCACTGTTGATCGTTTAGATTTTTTCAATGGGTGATTCATCATCAAAATCCACGTAAATATCGGGCAGGTATTCGTTGACGACCTGGTTGATAGATACGATGATTTCCTTGATATGCTGTTCGCAGTACTGTCGATGCGCCGCCAGCGCCAGGCCAAATACGTTGGTGGCTTTCACCGGGACGCCAGGCGTGCCGTTCAGCCCCAGCAAAAATGAAAAAGAAGCGAAGCCAGGCGTAGTGTGGCGTGTGGAATAGGCATACCCTAGGCGCCGGGTCTTTTCCACCGTAGCCCACACTTGCGCCAAATCACTCGTCCCCCTGACTTTATCCCCCTGGGCCAGGGTTGCATGCGCGATACGCCCGATGCGACCATCATCCAGGCCGGACAGCAGGGCATACCCCAGTGCGGAGCCTATTAATGGCCGCCCCATCCCCTGATGCACATAGCTTCTGTGGACATTGCTTGCCAGCACCACATGCGCATAGCGCACAAAACGCCCGTTGGGCTGCCCAAGCACTACGGTAAGGCCGGTGCGCGAGCTGAGCTCACGCATGGCAGTACGCAGCAAACTATGGGGCAAGGTCTCGTCGTGCACCCAGCCCCCCAGCATATTCACTCGCAGACTGGGTACGTAGGTTCTGTCTTCCGGGTCCCAATTCAGGTAACCCAGCTTTTCCATCGAGCGCAGCAGCATGGAAACGCTGGATTGCGGAAAATCGGTAAGCTCCACGATTTCCGCCACCCGCGCCGGCCTCTGGATACGTTCGAAAAGCTCCAGGATCTCAAAGACACGCTGCGCCGACTTAACGACGCCAGAGCCCAAGTCTGGCTTGATATCCAGATTGGAAGGCTCTGACAGACGAGGGTAAGGCTCGAACGAATTTTGCCCCATGGATGCACTTCCAAAAGCCAGACAATGTGCCGCTAGTCTACTCAATTTTCATATTGGCCTTCTCTGCAACGTCAGCCCATTTGATCATCTCGGTTTTCATGAACTGCGCGGCTTCAGCCGATGTGCCACTTCCAGCCTCCAGCCCCAGGCTGACCAGTTTTTCAGCAACCTCGGGCTGACGCAGAATCTCGGCGATGTTGGTGCTTAAGCTGTCGATAATGGCTTGCGGCGTGCCGGCGGGTGCAAAGAACATGAACCAGCCTTGCAGTTCAAAGCCTGGGTAGCCAAGCTCTGCCGTAGTCGGGACGTCAGGCAAAAAGCTCAAACGCTTGTTTGCCCCCACCGCCAGGACACGGATACGGTCTGACTTCAGGTGCGGCCAAGCCGAGCCAATATCGGGAAAGGCGAATGAAAAATGACCCGCCAGCAAATCCGACATCATGGGTGCTGCGCCCTTATAGGGCACATGCACTAATTTGGTACCAGTCTGGAGCTGGAACTGTTCACCCAGGAAGTGTCCGGTTGAACCTTGTCCATAAGACCCATAGGAATAATCCAAGGGGTTTTTCTGGACTGCCGCAACCAGTTCAGAGACGGTTTTTGGCGCAATCTTGCTGCTGGCGGTCAGTACGTTCACCGATGTAGCCACCAGGGAGATCGGCGTCAAATCTTTGGCGGGATCAAAAGACAACTTCACCTTGAGGGCGGGCAATTGTGCCATGTTGGTATAGCCCAGCAACAGGGTGTAGCCGTCGGCTGGGGCCTGCGCAACGCTTGCGGTACCGATGGCGCCACTTGCGCCGGGCTTGTTCTCGACCACAAAAGACTGCCCTGTTTTCTCGGCCAGCTTGGACGCAACAAGACGGGCGATAGTATCGGCGCCGCCACCTGCTGACAGCGGTACGACAACCTTGACTGGCTTGCTTGGGTACTTGCCATCAGCGGCCAAAGCCGACGTGCCGAACCCAAGCGCCACCGCCAGTAAGGATAAACCGCCCGCTTTCCTGATCCAATTGATAGTCATATATTTATCTCCGTTCTTTTAAAGTTTATAAAATACAGGCGCTCAATGCCTGCGCAGCGTGGCATCGCCATTTCTTTCATGGCCATTCTTCCCTGCTTCAGCACCAGAGTCCATCATATATGTGATATGAGAGCAAAAGACATGGACCCCATCGATTTGCTTGGCACGCAAAGACTTGCGGGTATAGAACAAGCAAACCAGTTGTACCTACATGCTTTGCTCAGGCTGATGTCACATTGGAAAGACTTCTATTGGCAGGTAGAAGCACATGTGATAAAATGGCCTTGCTAACGCAGGTGCAGCAAGAAAAAACAATACCTCGCCGCAAGGGGATACGCAGCACGCGCTCAGTTGGCGCCGCGTCGCATGTATTACCCTGTAGCCATACCAAGGCCACAGACGCCGCTTCAGATTGGGGCTAACGCCGCACACCTGACCTTCGAACCCCGGTTCGCAATCGCAGCAACCGTACATTGGCCAGGAGTCACGCCCTTCTTTGCGTTGGCATGACCATTCCCAATACCTGTGCTGCACAAGATACTGCTATACCGACCTATGCCCGCCATCGAATGATACGCAAAGCGAGTTCGACACGCCGGCGCTTTATAAACTTTTACAGGAATATTTTATGGCTAAAGAAGAACTGATTGAAATGGGTGGACTCGTCACTGAAGTACTGCCCGACTCGCGCTTTCGTGTCACCCTCGACAACGGCCACCCAGTCGTTGCCTACACAGGCGGCAAAATGCGCAAGCACCATATCCGCATCCTGGCTGGCGACAAAGTCTCGCTTGAAATGTCTCCCTATGACCTCAGCAAAGGTCGCATCACTTTCCGCCATATCGCAGGCCGCGCCCCTGGTGGCCCAAGCCAGCGCCGCCGTTAATCGGCGCCGCCAATCTAGCAAAATACGCTATAGCTACGGCTGCCCGCTAGCGCGGGCGCAATGCCGGGCTTGGCGTGTGCGCAATCCATGCTCCAGCGCAAGATCCAAAGGCCTTACAATCGAACCCAGACTGTAAACACCATTAAGGAAGGTTCGTGATCAGCAAGCAGCCCACAGACGGCATCCAGCCGGGCCTACTCGAAGTTCCCTCGTTGACCAATCTGCCTGAATGGGCAGCCTTTGAAAATGCTGCGCGACTCTCCCCCATCCATGTACATAGCCTGCGGCTGATCAATGCAGCGGGTATTGATCTGGACATCAGCGGGCAGAGCAGTTCGCCCGCCCTGACACAAGCCACCAAGGCACTGCTGGCCGCAAGACAATTCAACGCCATGCGCGATCGGCTGCTATCAGGCGGTATGGTCAATGCCACTGAAGAACGAGCCGCCTGGCACACGGCGCTACGCGCTCCTGCCCCCATAGATGACGTCGCCGCAGAGCGTCTGCGGCTTAACGACTTCATTCGCCAGGCCGACTCAGAGCGCCGTTGGCGCAATATTGTCCACATAGGCATAGGCGGCAGCGACTGGGGCGTGCGCCTGGCGGTCAGCGCCTTTGGTTATGCCGGAACCTGGCGGAAAGTTCACTTCGTAGCCAATATCGATGGCCACGCAATTCAAGGCGGCCTGGCCGGCTTCGACCCGCACGACACCCTGATAGTGCTGGCATCCAAATCGTTTACCACGGCCGAAACCCTGCAAAATGGCCAGCGCGCACTTGAATGGCTAAAAGCGGCAGGCGTCCAGCAGCCGTACGAACAAGTCGTGGCCATTACTGCCCGGCCTGAAGTCGCACGGCAGTGGGGCGTGCCCGATGCACATATATTCAAGTTCTGGGACTGGGTGGGCGGCCGCTTCTCGCTCTGGTCGGCAGTCAGCCTGACCAGCGCCCTTGCAGTCAGCGCCGATGTCGTGGCCGGCATGCAAGCCGGCGCCGCCGCCATGGACGCCCATTTCGCCCATGCCCCCATCGCCCAGAACGCGCCCATACAAATGGCTATTGCCGGCATAGTCAACCGCAGCGTACTTGGGTACGGTTCGCTCAACATCGCCCCCTACGATTTTCGTCTCGCCAATCTGGTGCCTTATATCCAGCAACTTGAAATGGAATCGCTAGGAAAATCAATCAATCTCGACGGCAAAGCCGTAGGCGCAGCCACTGGACCTGCCGTATGGGGCATGCCCGGCACCGACGCGCAACACACTTTCTTCCAGTGGTTGCACCAGGGCAGCGATGGCGCGCCTGTCGATTTCATTGTGTGCGAGCAGGCCGACCACGGCTGGCCCGAGCACCATCAAAGCCTGCTGGCCAATTGCCTGGCGCAGCGTGAGGCCCTGCTGAAAGGGAAAACCTACGAACAGGCGCTGCAAGAATGCCTGGCCGACGGCATGCCGCAAGAAAAGGCCGAATGGCTGGCCAAGCACCGCGTGCACGCAGGCGGGCGCCCCTCTAACCTGATCGTGCTGCCACGCTTGTCACCTTACACACTGGGCGCCCTGCTGGCCTTGTACGAACACAAAGTCTTTGTGCAAGGCGTGGTCTGGGGCATTAACCCCTTTGATCAGTGGGGCGTGGAATACGGCAAAGTGCTGGCCAAGGGCATCGCCTCTGAATTATCGGGCAAGACCGCTGTTGATGAAACCCATGACGCATCAACAGCGCACTGGATACACAAATTCGTGGACCATAGGTCGAATTAGCTCGAGGCGTCGGATTACGCGCTTGGCGGCGCAAATCCGACCTACAATCACAATCTCGCCCCTTTCTCCTCTTTTCATGTCGCCTAAAGATTTACGCGCTTTATTTTTGCTGGCCGCCATCTGGGGCGGGTCGTTCTTGTTCATGCGACTGGCGGTCAATGATTTTGGCCCGGTGGCCTTTGTAGAAATGCGTATTGGGATCAGCGCCCTGTTCCTGCTGGCGGTATCGGCCCTGATGGGCAGGCTGGCCGCCCTGAAAACGCACTGGAAGCCCATCGCCATGTGCGGTGTCCTGAACGTCGCCCTGCCGTTTTATTGCTTTGCCTACGCCGCGCAAACCGTACCGGCGGGCACCTTGGCAGTGATCAACGCCCTGGTGCCCATGTTTGGCGCCCTGATTGCCCGTTTCTGGCTACAAGAGCGCCTGACCTGGCCTCGCCTGCTGGGCATGGTAATAGGCATTGCGGGGATTATCGTACTGGTTTATGAAGACTTGTCGTTCAATGCCCAGGGTAACGGCTGGGCCATCCTGATTGCTGTGGCGGCGCCTTTCTTTTACGGCCTGGCCGCATGCTATACGACCAAATTTCTGCAAGGCGTAGACTCTATCGCCATTGCTACGGGCAGCGTGACCGCATCAGCCCTGCTGCTATTGCCACTGGCCATCTGGACATGGCCTGACACGCCCATATCGAACGTCGCATGGGTTTCCGCCATTGCGGTGGCTGTTTTATGCACCGGCATTGCCTACATTATTTTTTTCCGCCTGATCGCCAGAGTGGGTTCATCCAAAACCATTACGGTTACCTTCCTGGTGCCGCTGTTCGGCATATTCTGGGGCGCTGCGGTGCTAAGCGAGGCCCTTACGTTTTCCGTGCTGCTGGGCGCTGGCATTGTGCTGTTGGGCACCTTGCTGGCAACCGGTGTGGTGGGCCGTCGGATGACTTAGGGGTTGCTGAAAAGTGGTATTTGAAGCGATGCTCTGTTTGGTTCTGGTGACGTTGTCTGGCTTTCTGATGACGTCGTCGGTTTCTTATGACGTTGTCGGTTTCTTATGACGTTGTCGGTTTCTTATGACGTTGTCTGGGGTGGGTGAAGCTCAGTGCGGCACGGCGTGCTTGTTTCCGCGTCTGCCTCGTACAGCCGGGCGTCGGCCGAACTCGCTGCGCTCAAACAACGGCCGCCGACACCCCCCGGCTTCCCTTCGTCAGCACGCGGCGCACGCCTACCGCCGCACTGAGCTTCACCCACCCCAGACAACTGCGCAATAGGGAATTGGCCGGCCTAGCGGCCTTGCAGCATGAAAAGCTGGTTTTATTTGTACTGCTGGTTGGTAATGCATGGGCTGATCCGAGCTTCGTTGATGCAAAAAGTCGGGTGTGTCGGGGGCTGTGCAGGCGCCTTGCGCAAGCCGTTACGGTCAGCGCCATCGAGGAGGCAAGGCCGCGGCTGTCTGAGCCCGACGCTTGTCGGACCACTGGTCCGACCGGGCGAGTTCCGCGGACGCCTCGATGGCGCTGAACGTAACGGGAACCCCGCCAGGGGCGCAGCGCGTGAAGCCGAAACAGCCTCCGACACACCCGACTTTCGCAAGAACGGAAAGAACGGAAAGAACGGAAAGAACGGAAAAAACGGAAAAAACGTACACAACATACATCCGCTCTCAAGAACGAAAAAACCACACAAAACACACATCTGCCCACCTGGAACGAAAAAACAGTTCCCGACGCACCCGAAGCTGCAGCGTAACCCGTCATGCAAATGCATAGCGTTTAAACATCCCGCCTACATCCGCTGGAAAATACCCGCGGCGCCCATGCCAGTGCCTACACACATGGTCAACATGCCATATTCCAGGTTCCGGCGACGCAGCCCATGAATGACGGTAGCGGCGCGTATGGCCCCGGTGGCGCCCAAAGGATGGCCCAGCGCAATGGCTCCGCCTAACGGGTTGACGATATCCGGGTCCAGGCCCAGGTCGCGGATAACCGCCAGCGATTGCGCCGCAAAAGCTTCATTAAGCTCTATCCAGCCTAGCTGATCCAATGTCAGGCCAGCCAGCGCCAAGGCATGGGGAATGGCTGCTTTAGGACCTATGCCCATGATTTCAGGCGGCACGCCCTTTACCGCGAACGACACAAAACGCGCCAGAGGCGTCAGGTTATGGATTTTCAGGGCACGCTCCGAAACCACCAGCAAAGCGCCGGCGCCATCGGAAATCTGGGAACTATTGCCTGCCGTTACACTGCCCCTGGCGGCAAAGGCGGGACGCAACCTGGCCAGGGCCTCGAGGCTGGTGTCAGCGCGCGGCCCTTCGTCGAGAGACACTGTTTTGGTTTGCTCCAGGATTTTCCCGGTTTCCAGATTGGGGCTGCGGCTGACGACATCTATGGGCAGGATTTCGTCGGTAAACTCACCTGCCAACTGAGCCGCGATGGCGCGCTGATTGGAACGCAAGGCGAAAGCATCCTGGTCTTCGCGGCTGACCTTCCAGCGTATGGCGACCTCTTCGGCGGTCAGGCCCATGCCATAGGCAATACCCAGATTTTCGTCGTTGGCGAATATGTTCGGACTGAATGAGGTGCTGACACCCATGGTAGGCACCAGGCTCATGGATTCGGTGCCAGCCGCAATAATGACATCGGCCTCGCCTACGCGGATACGGTCGGCAGCCATGGCAATGGCTGTCAGGCCCGACGCGCAAAAGCGATTAACGGTTACGCCCGGCACCGACGAAGGCAGACCTGCCAGCAAAGCGCTTAAGCGGCCCACATTCAGGCCTTGCGGACCCTCGGGTATGGCGCAACCTACGATGGCGTCTTCAATGGCGGCCGGATCCAGGTTAGGCGCTTGGGCCAGCAAACCTTTTATGACGGTCGCCAACAAATCGTCAGGCCGGGTGTGTGAAAAAAAACCGCGCGGCGCCTTGCCTATGGGGCTGCGAGTTGCGGCAACGATATACGCTGATTGCAATGTGGTCATACTGGCTCCGTGCCTTTTTTGGTGGCTGTGGGTGGCGGATTACGCTGCGTTAATCCGTCCTACGTTCCTGTATTGATCCGTAGGTCGGATTAGCGCGAAGCGCGTAATCCGACATTTCCGGCATCAACGGTTGTCGCATCAATTGCGCACCGGCTTGCCGGTTTTCAAGATGCCGGCGATGCGTTCTTGTGTTTTGGGCTGCATCAATAGTTCGAGAAACGCCTCACGCTCAAGCTTGAGCATCCAGGCCTCATCAACCATGGAGCCAGGGTCTATGTCGCCGCCGCACATGACATAAGCGACTTTTTCGGCCACGACAAAATCGTAATCGGATATATACCCACCCACTTTCATATTGAGCAGTTGTGCTTTCAAAGTAGCAATGCCGTCGCGCCCGGCAACAGGGAAACGACTTGCCAGTGGTGGTCGCCAGCCTGCTTCGGCCAGGTTCTGCGCTTCGCGCACCGCCACATACAGCAGTTCGTGACGATTCATGACGATAGGATCCGAGGCCTGGAAATAACCCGTTTTTCGGGCTTCAAGGGCTGACTTCGATACTTGAGCACCAGCAACCGCCAAGGCAAATTTCTTGATGAAGGCCAGCAAGGGCGCGTCGGGCGCCGCTGCGGCTTGCTGCTCGGCCGCCTTGCGCGCGCAAAACGCCAAGCCCCCCGCCCCTGGCACCAGCCCCACCCCCACTTCAACCAGGCCGATATAGGTTTCAAAATGCACAACCCGCCTGGCGCAATGCACTGCCAATTCGCAGCCCCCACCCAAGGCCAGGCCCGCCACCGCCGCCACAACTGGCACCTGGGCATAGCGCAGACGCAAGACCATATCTTGCATTTCGCGTTCTATGGGTTCTACTGCGGCGGCTCCACCCTCGGCAAAAGCCGGCAGCATGGCCTTGAGATCGGCGCCAGCAGAAAACGGGTCGTTCAATTGCCCTACGACCAGAGCCTTGAACGACGCCTCGGCCAGATCGACGGCATGCACAATGCCGCGCACCACGTCGGGGCTGAGCGTATTCATTTTGGTTTTGAATGACACGATCAAGACATCGTTTGGATGCGGCGCCGGCAGCGTCCAGCAAAGCACTGCATCGTTTTGGTAAATGATTACTGGCTCGATACTGTCGTTTTCGCCAATGAGACGGGGCGCGCCAATTTGCCGCTGATACACCGGCAACTGGCTGCGTCCTTCAAAGCGTTTGTCGCGCGGATTCCATGAGCCAGCCGGCGTATGCACGCCACGCGCCTCCCAGACCGGACCACGGGTTGCCCATTCTGGCAAGGGAGTGCTGGACAAGGTCTTGCCTGCCTGGATATCTTGCATGATCCAGGTGGCGACTTCGTGCCAGCCCGCCGCCTGCCAGATTTCAAAAGGCCCTTGCGTATGGCCAAAGCCCCATTTCATGGCCAGATCGAGCTGACGCGCCGAATAAGCGATATCAGCCAGATGCACGGCGCTGTAATGAAAGCTGTCACGCAATATGGACCACAGGAATTGCGCTTGCGGATGACTGGAGTCGTGCAGCGCCTGCAGTTTTTTGGCCGGGTCGGGCTCGGCCAATATGGCTGCCACGGTATCGTCGATTTTAGTGTCGGCCGCAACGTAGTCTTGCGTGGCAGGGTCTAGCCGCAAAATGGCCTTGCCTTGCCTGCGATAAAAACCTGCACCCGTTTTCTGGCCCAACGCCCCTTTTTTTACCAGACCGGCCAGTACCGCTGGCACGCCGAAATGAGCATGAAAAGGATCATCGGGCAATTGGTCTTGCATGGTTTGTATGACATGGGCGAGGGTATCCAGGCCGACTATGTCGGCGGTGCGAAACGTACCCGACTTGGCTCGCCCCAAGCGGGTGCCGGTCAGGTCATCGACCAATTCATAGGGCAGGCCAAACTTTTCAGCCTGCTCGAATACCGACAGCATGCCAAATACGCCTATGCGGTTACCGATGAAGTTGGGCGTGTCTTTGGCCCGCACCACGCCCTTGCCAAGTTGCGAGACCAGGAAGGTTTCAAGTAAATCGAGGATTTTAGGGTCGGTGTCTTGGGTGGGTATCAGTTCCACCAACGGCATATAGCGCGGCGGGTTGAAAAAATGCACGCCGCAAAAGCGCTGGCGCAATGAATTGGGCAGCGCGGCGGCAAGCTGGGTAATGGACAGCCCCGATGTATTGCTGGCGACGATGGCATCGGGCTTGATGGCAGGGGCGAGCTTATGATAAAGATCGCGCTTCCAGTCCAGCCGTTCGGCAATGGCCTCGATGATCAGGTCGCACTCGCCCAGCAAGTGCAGGCCGTCGTCGTAGTTGGCGGGGGTGATCAGGGCGGCCAATTCCGGCATCCCCAAGGGGGCGGGGCTAAGCTTGGCCAACTGGGCAATGGCGTGTTTGGCAATGGCGTTCTTATCGCCTTCTTTAGCCGGCAAATCGAACAACACGACGGGCACGCCCGCATTGACGCAATGCGCGGCGATTTGCGCACCCATGACACCTGCACCACAAATGGCAACCTTGCGCAGATGGAACCGCACGCTACCCGTAGCAGCTTGTTGACCGGATTGACCAGACTGCATAACACACCCCCTACTGAACAGATTAGCCGTAGCGACCAGATTCGTTGGCTTTACAAACCGACGATAAGCCTAAGCGAAGTTTCTATATACGATATAAGGCAAGTCTTATTAAACAGGCAAGCATTTTTTTTGTAATGACGTTTTGTCAGATGACGCGCTTCGCACTAATTCGGCTTACGAAACCCAAGTAAAATCAGGGTCTGACCCTTATTGGAAATAATCGCTGACCATGGCCAGATTGCCACGCCTTTACGCACCGCAAATACCGCAACTTGTACAGGCCAAATTTTCCCACCCGCTTGCCACGGCTTCCGATCCAACCCCGCAGGCCAAGCTGAGCCAACTCCAAAACTGGCTGCAGCAAGAGGCTCGCACTTACAACGTCGCCCTGCACGGCTGGCTACTGCTTAACGATCGCATCACCCTGCTGGCTACGCCAGCCGACACACTAAGCTTGTCCAGGCTGATACAGGCACTGGGGCGGCGCATGGCAACGCATATGCGGCACGGACGTGTCTTCACGGGGCGTTATCGCAGCACCTTGGTCGAGCCTGGCCACTGGGTGCTGCCAGTACTGGTCTGGCTGGAATCCCTGCCGGTGCAACTTGATTACGTCGACAGGGCCGAGCAATGGCCATGGTCTTCAGCGGCAGAGCACATGGGCGCGAGCCCTGGCAAGCTGGCCTTGATTACTGATCATATCGATTACTGGCAAGACGGCAATACGCCATTTGCACGACAGGCCAGATATCGGGAACGCATGCAGCAGGGGTTATCAGCGGCACAAAGCCTGCGCATAGAGCAGGCTTTGTTTGGACAATGGGTATTGGGCGAAGCGGTATTTTTGGCTGGATTGGAAACCCTGGCTTCGCGTCGAATTGCGCCCGCTCAGCGGGGCAGGCCTAAAAAAGACGCCTAGCCTGGATTACAAACGAACCTGCGAGCCGAAAAACACGACGCCAATGCCGCCATCAAGTTTGTGGTCACTATGGTTGGTGTTTTTGCCGGCTCGTTGCAAGCCTGCCGCTTTTTTGCTGCCAGCCAGCCATTTTTTTTGGCTGATTTTGCTTAGTGCAGCACGTGCCATAGTTGTAATTTTCTTAATAATCATTTTTTCTCCTTTTATAATCAATGATTTAAGTGCGTCCCCAATTATTACACATATCAATTGACAAATCAATAAATAGGGACGCACCCTAATTATTTTTCTTGAAAAACACATCGCGCAGCAGTATCTTTTGTTTACTGCACCGCAGCAAACGCGTCTCGCACGCCACCTTGTGTTTCAAGCTTGGGCTACTCGTTTGTCTGCTTGTTTCAACGACACCTGCTGCCCTTGCGAGTCCCTTATGCTCAATGCCCCAACCGCTACGCCCGCCCCCGTTGCCGCGCACGATGCGCCGCCGCTCATATCAATGGCGCCAACCTTGGCCCTGGCACCGACCGCGCAGGGGCTGTACCACCCAGACTTCGAACATGATGCCTGTGGTGTGGGCTTTGTTGCCCATATCAAAGGCAGCAAAAGTCACGCCATCATCCAGCAAGGCCTGAAGATTCTTGAAAACCTGGATCACCGCGGCGCAGTAGGCGCCGACGAGCTCATGGGCGACGGCGCCGGCATACTTATCCAGATTCCCGATGCCTTGTATCGCCAAGACATGGCAGCCCAGGGCGTGGAACTACCGCCCCCCGACGAATACGGCGTGGCCATGGTGTTTCTACCCAAGGAAATGGCATCCCGCCTGGCGTGCCAGCAAGAACTGGAACGCGCTGTGCGCGATGAGGGCCAGGTGGTTCTGGGGTGGCGCGATGTGCCCATAGACAACGATATGCCCATGTCGCCCACAGTGCGCGCCTGTGCGCCCGTAATACGCCAGTTGTTCATAGGCCGGGGCAACGACATCATGGTGCCCGATGCGCTAGAGCGCAAGCTGTACGTAATACGCAAGACCGCCAGCCATGCCATCCAGCACATGCAACTGGCGCACGGACAGGAATATTTCGTGCCGTCGATTTCGGTGCGCACCGTGGTATACAAAGGCCTGCTGCTGGCCAACCAGGTGGGCAGCTATTACCGCGACCTGACCGACACCCGCGCCATATCGGCGCTGGCCATGGTGCACCAGCGTTTTTCCACCAACACCTTCCCAGCCTGGCCCCTGGCCCACCCCTACCGCATGATTGCCCACAACGGCGAGATCAATACGGTCAAGGGCAACTTCAACTGGTTGCGCGCCCGTGAAGGCGCCATGCAGTCGGCGGTGCTGGGCAATGACTTACCTAAACTCTACCCCATCGTCTACGAAGGCCAGTCTGATACCGCCACCTTCGACAATTGCCTGGAATTGCTGGTGATGTCGGGCTATTCGCTGGCCCATGCCATGATGCTGATGATACCCGAGGCCTGGGAACAGCATGCCGAGATGGACGAAAGCCACCGCGCGTTCTATGAATACCATGCCGCCATGATGGAACCCTGGGACGGCCCCGCCGCCATCGCCTTTACCGACGGCCGCCAGATAGGCGCCATGCTGGACCGCAACGGCCTGCGCCCCGCGCGCTACCTGGTCACCAGCGACGACATGGTGATTCTGGCTTCGGAGGCCGGGACCTTGCCCATACCCGAACACCGCATCATCAAGAAATGGCGCCTGCAGCCGGGAAAAATGTTCCTGATCGATTTGCAGCAAGGGCGCGTCATAGACGATGCCGAAATCAAGTCGCAACTGGCCAATACCCGGCCTTATCGCCAATGGATAGACCGCCTGCGCCTGAAACTGGAATTGCTGCCAGCCCAGCAGCTAGACACCATCCCGGATACGCTATCAGCGCTACGCCGTCAGCAAGCGTTTGGCTGGACGCAGGAAGACTACAAATTCATTTTGCAGCCCATGGCCATCACAGGTGAAGAAGCCATGGGTTCCATGGGCAACGATGCGCCACTGGCCGTATTATCCAGCCGCAACAAGCCCTTTTACAATTATTTCCGACAGCTGTTTGCGCAGGTCACCAACCCGCCCATTGACCCAATACGCGAACAACTGGTGATGTCGCTGGTGTCATTCATAGGCCCCAAACCCAATCTGCTCGACATCAATAATGTAAACCCGCCCATGCGCCTGGAAGTTGCGCAACCGGTGCTTGACGTAGCCGCCATGGCGCAAATTCGCCATATTGGCAAAATTACTGCCCATAAATTCCGTAGCTACGAGCTGGATATCACCTACCCTGTTTCCTGGGGGCCGGACGGTATAGAAGCCTGTATTGCATCGCTGTGCTCGAATGCCGCCGACGCCGTGCTCAGTGGCTATAACATCCTGCTGATCAGTGACCGCAACATGGACGCCGAGCGGGTCGCCATTCCCGCCTTGCTGGCCACTTCGGCCATACACCTGCACCTGATACGCGCCGGACTGCGCACCAAAACCGGGCTGGTCGTTGAAACCGGATCCGCCCGCGAGGTACACCACTTTGCGCTGCTGGGCGGCTACGGCGCAGAAGCCATCCACCCCTATCTGGCGCTGGAAGCGCTGGCCGCCATGGACAAGCCCGAAACCGCCATCAAAAACTATATCAAGGCGATTGGCAAAGGCCTGAACAAGGTCATGTCCAAGATGGGCATTTCAACTTATATGTCGTACACCGGTGCGCAAATCTTTGAAGCGGTCGGGCTGAACTCCAAACTGATCAACAAATACTTTACCGGCACCGCCAGCCATATCGAAGGCATAGGCATTTTTGAAGTCGCCGAAGAAGCCTTGCGCATGCACCAGGCGGCCTTCGACAACGACCCCGTGCTCAGCAATGCGCTGGACGCTGGCGGTGACTATGCCTGGCGAGTGCGCGGCGAAGATCATATGTGGTCGCCCGATTCCATCGCCAAACTGCAACATGCCGCGCGCGCCAACAACTACAGCACGTACAAGGAATACGCCCAACTCATCAATGATCAGTCGCGCCGCCATATGACCTTGCGCGGTCTGTTCGAATTCAAGGTTGATCCGGCGCGCGCGATCCCCCTGGATCAGGTCGAACCCGCCAAAACCATCGTAAAGCGCTTCGTTACCGGCGCCATGTCGTTGGGCTCCATCTCGACTGAAGCACATACCGTGCTGGCCGTCGCCATGAACCGCATAGGCGGCAAATCCAATACAGGCGAAGGCGGCGAAGACGAGTTGCGTTACCAGGCTGAAATGCATGCCGGTAAAAGCACCATCAAGAAAGGCGATACGCTGGCCTCTTTCCTCGGCTCGGACCGCATCGCAGCCGACGTACCACTGGCTGCGGGCGACTCCCTGCGCTCACGCATCAAACAGGTGGCGTCGGGGCGTTTTGGCGTGTCAGCCGAGTACCTGTCCAGCGCCGACCAGATCCAAATCAAAATGGCTCAAGGCGCCAAGCCTGGCGAAGGCGGGCAACTGCCCGGTCACAAAGTATCGGAATACATCGCCAAGCTGCGTTATTCGGTGCCGGGCGTGGGCCTTATTTCGCCGCCGCCGCATCACGACATCTATTCTATTGAAGACTTGGCTCAACTTATTCATGACCTGAAAAACGTCAATCCGAAAGCGTCGATTTCAGTCAAGCTGGTATCAGAGGTGGGCGTAGGCACGGTCGCTACGGGCGTTGCCAAGGCCAAGGCCGATCACGTCGTCATTGCGGGCCACGACGGCGGCACGGGCGCCTCGCCGGTGTCATCCATAAAACATGCCGGCACGCCGTGGGAGCTGGGCCTGGCGGAAACCCAGCAAACGCTGCTGCTGAACAATTTGCGCAACCGTATACGCGTACAAGCCGATGGCCAAATGAAAACCGGCCGCGATGTTGCCATAGGCGCGTTGCTGGGCGCTGATGAATTCGGCTTCGCCACGGCCCCGCTGGTGGTGGAAGGCTGCATCATGATGCGCAAATGCCATCTGAATACCTGCCCGGTAGGCGTGGCGACGCAAGACCCGGTGCTGCGCAAGAAGTTTCAGGGCAAGCCGGAACACGTGGTCAACTATTTCTTCTTCGTGGCCGAAGAGGTACGTGAAATCATGGCGCAACTGGGCTTGCGCACTTTCAACGAACTCATAGGGCGGGTCGACCTGCTGGACATGCGCCCAGGCATAGCACACTGGAAAGCGCAAGGACTGGACTTCAGCCGCATATTCCATGCCGTGCCCGCCACCGGCGCCCTGTATCAAACCCAAGAGCAAGACCACGCCCTGGGCAATGCGCTGGATCATCAACTGATAGAACGCAGCAAAACAGCCATTGAGCTTGGCGACAAGGTTTCATTCATTACGCCGGTACGCAATCGCAACCGCAGCGTGGGCTCCATGCTGTCGGGCGCGGTCGCGGCGCGCTACGGCCACGCGGGCCTGCCCGACAACACCATACATATTCAATGCAACGGCGTTGCCGGCCAAAGCTTCGGCGCCTTCCTGGCTCATGGCATTACCCTGGACCTGGTGGGCGAAGCCAACGACTATGTGGGCAAGGGCTTGTCGGGCGGACGCATTATCGTGCGTTCACCCAACGATTTTCGCGGTTTCGGTCCCGATCACATCATTGCTGGCAACACCGTGCTTTACGGCGCCCTGGCCGGCGAAGCCTATTTCAACGGAGTAGCGGGCGAACGCTTCGCCGTGCGCAACTCGGGCGCCGCCACTGTGGTGGAGGGTACGGGCGACCACGGCTGCGAATACATGACAGGCGGCACCGTGGTCGTGCTGGGCAGCACCGGGCGCAACTTTGCCGCCGGCATGTCGGGCGGCGTTGCCTACGTATGGGACCCCGACCACAATTTCCAGCAGCGCTGCAATCTGTCCATGGTCGAACTTGAGCGGCTGATGCCGCACGAGGCGCAAAGCGAGCAGAATCAACCCGAAACCTGGCATAGCGCCGTGCGCGGCGGCGAGCGCGAAACCGATGAAACGATTTTGCGCCGCCTGATTGAAGACCATTACCGCCATACCGGCAGCTTCCGTTCGCGCGATGTGCTTGACGACTGGACGCGCGCGCGCCTGTCGTTCGTCAAGCTCATGCCTACTGAATACCGGCGCGCGCTGAGCGAACTTTGGCACACTGCCAACCCACAAACCATTGCCGCCTAAGGAAATAACATGGGCAAAATCACCGGTTTTCTTGAATTTCAACGCGTTAAAGAAACCTATGAAGCACCACTCAAGCGAGTCAGGCACTGGAAAGAATTCGTACACACCCTAAGCGACGCCGAGGCCAGCCAGCAAGGCGCGCGCTGCATGGACTGCGGCATTCCGTTTTGCACCAGCGGCTGCCCGGTCAACAACATCATTCCCGACTGGAACGATCTGGTCTACCGCCAGGACTGGCGTCGCGCGCTCGAAGTACTGCATTCCACCAACAACTTTCCAGAGTTCACCGGCCGGGTCTGTCCCGCCCCGTGCGAGGCCGCCTGCACCCTGAACATCAATGACGACGCCGTAGGCATCAAGTCCATCGAGCACGCCATTATCGACAAAGGCTGGCAGCAGGGCTGGGTGACGCCTCAACCGCCGATGCGCAAGACCGGCAAAAAAATCGCCATAGTGGGTTCGGGGCCAGCCGGCTTGGCCTGCGCCCAGCAACTCGCGCGTGCGGGGCATGCGGTCACCGTCTTTGAGAAAAGCAACCGCATAGGCGGCCTGCTGCGCTATGGCATCCCTGACTTCAAGCTGGAAAAATCCCATATTGACCGCCGGCTGGTGCAAATGGAAGCCGAAGGCGTAGCGTTTCGTCCTTCCACTTATGTAGGCGCCCCTGAGCATGCCGAAGAGGGCCTGAACACGCGCACACCAGAATCGTTGCAGGCTGAGTTTGACGCAGTGGTGCTGACGGGCGGCGCTGAAACCCCACGCGACCTGCCTGTACCGGGCCGTGAACTGCGCGGCGTTCACTACGCCATGGATTTCCTGCGTCAGCAAAACAAGGTTGGCAACGGTGACCGTGTTGACAAACAAATTACAGCCAAGGACAAGCACGTCATCGTGATAGGCGGAGGCGACACCGGCTCCGATTGCGTAGGCACCAGCAACCGCCAGGGCGCGGCCTCGGTCACGCAGTTTGAACTAATGTCAAAACTGCCTGAAGCCGAAGACAAAGCCCTGACCTGGCCTTATTGGCCGGCGAAGTTACGTTCGTCGTCGTCCCACGAAGAAGGTTGCCAGCGCGACTGGGCGGTGGCAACCAAATCGTTCGAAGGCAAAAACGGCGAGGTGGAAAAGCTGGTTGCGACAAGGGTGGAGTGGTTCAAGGATCCAAGCACCGGCCAGATGAAAATGCGCGAAATGGAAGGTTCGCAGTTTGAGCTTCAGGCTGATCTGGTGTTGCTCGCGATGGGATTCGTGTCGCCGGTCAAAAAGGTGCTGGACGCGTTTGGCGTTGACTTGGACGCCCGCGGCAATGCGCGCGCCGATACAAATAATTACGTCACCAATGTCAGCAAGGTATTTACTGCTGGCGATATGCGGCGCGGGCAGTCGCTGGTGGTGTGGGCAATTCGGGAAGGACGCCAGTGCGCCCGGGCGGTCGATGCGTTTTTGATGGGGGACAGTGTGTTGCCCATGTAGGTCGGATTACGCGCTGCGGGCTAATCCGACCTACAATGTGTAGCTTATCGGCCAGCTGAAACCGTATGAATACGCCAATATCCACTGCCCCCGTCGTCAAGTTCACCAACGTTGCCCTGGGCTACGGCGACTTTACCGTATTGCAAGGTATCGACATCGAAATATGTCGAGGGCAGGTTGTGGCCATGATGGGCGGGTCCGGCTCGGGCAAGACTACCCTGTTGCGCGCCGCAACCGGCCAAATCGCAGCGCAGCGCGGGGTCATCACCGTATTCGACCGCAATCTCGCCAACGTCAGCGGCGAAGACCTGCGTGAACTGCGCCAACGCATGGGCGTGCTGTTCCAGCAAGGCGCCTTGTTTACCGATTTGAACGTATTTGAAAACGTCGCCTTTCCATTGCGCGAACATTCCTGCGTATCCGAAAGCCAGGTAACCGAGCGCGTGCTCGACAAACTCGACGCCGTCGGCCTGCGTACGGCAGCCCATCTCAAAATCTCGGAAATATCCGGCGGCATGGCGCGGCGCGTAGCACTGGCGCGTGCCATCGTGCTGGAACCCGAAATCCTCCTGTACGACGAACCCTTCGCCGGCCTGGACCCGATTTCCCTGGGCATTACTGCCCAACTGATACGCAGCCTCACCGACAGGCTCAATTGCGCATCCATGCTGATTACCCACGACGTGGCCGAATCCTTCTCCATCGCCGACCACGTCTATATGGTCGGCCAGGGCAAACTCATCGCCAGCGGCACACCGCGCGACTTGTCCGCGTCGCAAGACCCCTACGTGCGCCAATTCCTGGACGGCCAGCCCGATGGCCCCATCGCCTTCCACTACCCCACTTCCCCTGCTTTCTCGAAGTGGCTGGAACAACACACAGGCCGCCCATGACCTCTCCTGTTTCATCCCTGACCACACTGGGCGGGAAAGTGCGCCGGGGCATTACCGGGCTGGGCGCATTCATGCGTCTTTCCGGCGCCATATTGGCGCGCAGCGGCATCGCCTTTAAGCGCCCCGGTCTGGTTTCCCAGCAAGTTCACTTCATCGGCAACTACTCCCTGCTCATCATCGCCGTATCCGGCCTCTTCGTAGGCTTCGTACTGGGCTTGCAAGGCTATTACACCCTGACTCGCTATGGCTCCGAAGAAGCCTTGGGCCTGCTGGTCGCGCTGTCACTTACCCGCGAACTGGGTCCGGTAGTCACCGCCCTGCTCTTTGCCGGCCGAGCCGGCACCTCGCTGACAGCGGAAATCGGCCTGATGAAAGCCGGCGAACAATTAACCGCCATGGAAGTCATGGCCGTCGACCCCATACGCCGGGTGCTGGCTCCCCGCTTTTGGGGCGGCGTCATCGCCATGCCCATACTGGCCGCTGTCTTTTCCATGGTGGGCATACTGGGCGGCTGGATAGTAGGCGTGCTGCTTATTGGCATAGACCCCGGCGTCTTCTGGTCGCAAATGCAGGGCGGCGTCGATGTCATCAACGATGTGCTCAACGGGGCAATCAAAAGCGTGGTGTTCGGCATTGCAGTAACGCTCATTGCGCTACATGCCGGCTGGACATCCACACCCACGCCAGAAGGCGTGTCGCGCGCTACCACGCGCACAGTAGTTGCTGGATCGCTGGTCGTTCTGGGGCTAGACTTTCTGCTTACCGCGCTGATGTTCAGCAATTAACGATATACACGGATCAATCATCATGACGCGTGAAAAAACTGATTTCTGGGTGGGACTATTTGTCGTGCTGGGCGCCATCGCCCTGACATTCCTCGCTTTGCGAGCCGGCAACATGAGCTCATTTTCCTTTGCCCCCACCTATCAGGTGCAGGCGCACTTCGACAACCTGGGCGGCCTCAAGGTGCGTGCTCCGGTCAAAAGCAGCGGCGTCGTGGTGGGCCGGATAGCCAGCATCAGCTTCGACAACCAACGCTATCAGGCTGTCGTCGCGCTCGACCTTGAAAAGCAATACGAATTCCCCAGCGATTCCTCTGCCTCCATCCTGACCTCGGGCCTGCTGGGCGAACAATACATAGGCCTGACCCCTGGCGGCGAAGACAAAATGCTGGAAAACAACAGTGAAATTCAGTACACCCAAAGCGCAGTCGTGCTCGAAGAACTGATCAGCAAGTTCCTGTATAGCTCGGCCGACAAAGAAGGTGCAGCCGCAGCCGCAGTGCCAAACGCACACAACGGCAGCGTCGCCAATACAGCGCCGCATGTGGAATCGGCTCCCGGCGTCGCGCCAAAACCCTAAAATAGCCACAGGCGCTTACAATCCCTGATCTGTTGCCAATCGATACTGAAAAGACATGAATCTATCCTCTGCTCCGGCCCCCAACCCCAGCTACCGGCTATCCCGGATGGTTGCACTGCTGGGCGCCACAACGCTTGCAGCCGGTTGCGCAACGGTTGCCACCCCCAATCCCGACGACCCCTGGGAAAGCTACAACCGCAGCATGTACACCTTCAACGACACCGTCGACAAGGCAGTTCTCAAGCCTATCGCCAGCGGCTATGCAGCCCTGACGCCCCAGCCGTTGCAAACCTGTATTCATAATATTTTCAACAACCTGGGTGATGTCTGGTCGGCGGCAAACAGCTTCCTGCAAGCACGCGGGCATGATTTTTTCAATACCCTGGGCCGCGTGCTGTTCAATTCCACCATGGGCCTGGGCGGCTGTATCGACGTCGCGTCCATGAACGGCTCGCAACGTATTCACAACGATTTCGGCGTTACACTAGGCGTTTGGGGCTTCAAGTCTGGCCCTTATGTCGTGCTGCCTTTCCTGGGATCCAGCTCGGTACGCGATGGCGCTGCCACCCTGGGCACGTTTGCCGCCGATGTTTCCCCGCTGACTCCCGTATTTGAAATTAACAACATATCGGCGCGCAATTCCCTGCTCGGCCTGTACGCCGTCGATACGCGCGCCAACCTGCTTGAAGCAGACAAACTGGTCAACGAAATCGCGCTCGACCGCTACAGCTTCATTCGCGATGCTTACTTGCAGCGCCGCAAGGCCCAGGTTGACAGTCGCCGCGCCAATGCCAGCGCTTTGTCTTACACCGAAGACAACTTGCCCGACTACTCAGACGACACCGACGACGCCCCCACAGCGGCGCCCGCCAAAGCAGCTCAGTAATCAGGATTCATTATGTTCAAGACCTTAACTTCGATTTTGTCACTGACCCGCGCCCGCCACCTGCTTGGGGCCGGCTTGCTGAGCCTGGCCGCTCTGGCCACAGGCCAGGCACAGGCGCAAGCTCCCGTCGACACGACCCACACTCCCAACGACTTCGTGGCCAGCGTCGCGAACAACGCACTCACCGCCGTCAAGCAAAACCGGGCGGTCAAATCGGGGGACCCGGCCAGCATCAACAAGATCATCAACGAATACGTGTTGCCTTATGTCAACCTGGAAAAAACCACTCGTCTGGCTGCCGGGCGCTACTGGCGCCAGGCCAGCCCCCAGCAACAGCAAGACCTGGTCCAGGCTTTCAAGGGCACGCTAATCCGCACCTATAGCGGCGCCTTCACCAGGGTAGACCAGCAATCGACCTTCTCCATGCTGCCGTTTCGCGGCGATGCCAACGCCGATGACCTGGTCGTGCGCTCAACGCTGTCGCAAAACAACGGGCCTTCCATAGGCATAGACTACCGCCTGGAAAAAACCGCCCAGGGCTGGAAAATCTATGACTTGAATGTCGAAGGCATATGGCTGATCCAGAACTACCGCAACCAGTTCGCCCAGCAAATTTCACAAAATGGCATCGACGGCCTTATTGCAGCGCTGAATCAGCGTAATAAATAGTAGGGGTCACATACGTGCAGCTGGGCGCGTAATCCGACGCGATAGCGCCGCATAACCCGCAAGCGGGCACCCCTCGTTATAATGTAAAGCTTGGCTTAATTATGAGCCAAGCTTTTTTTATTGCCATGTCAGCCTTAACCTTAGAACATATTTCAAAAATATACGCGCCTCGTGCCCGTGGCATGCTCCAAGCATTATCCGGAACACCTAAAAACCAGGGCTTTCAAGCCCTCAACGACGTCAGCCTCACCGTTGAATACGGTGAGTTCTTTGGTTTGCTTGGCCCCAACGGCGCAGGGAAAACCACGCTCATTTCCATACTGGCGGGCCTGGCAAGCGCCACATCGGGCACAGCCAGCGTCTGTGGGCACGATGTCGTCAGCCAGTTCAAGCAATCGCGCCGCTCGCTGGGCGTGGTGCCTCAAGAAATCGTCTACGACCCTTTCTTTACCGTGCGTGAAACCCTAAGGCTGCAATCAGGCTACTTCGGCCTGCGCAACAACGATGACTGGATAGACGAAATCCTGGCCAACCTTGGGCTGTCCGACAAAGCCGAGACCAATATGCGCGCCCTGTCTGGCGGCATGAAACGCCGCGTACTGGTGGCACAAGCCCTGGTGCATAGGCCGCCCGTCATTATTCTCGACGAGCCCACGGCCGGCGTCGATGTCGACTTGCGTCGCACGCTCTGGGAGTTCATCTCTCGCCTGAACAAAGAAGGCCATACCATACTGCTTACCACTCACTACCTTGAAGAAGCCGAGGCATTGTGCGGTCGTATCGCCATGCTCAAGCACGGGCACATTGTGGCCCTGGACACAACACAGGCCTTGCTGGCACGCGTGGGCGGCACCGACCTTGAAGATGCCTTCGTACGCATCATGCACGACGATGATTTCACAGGGGTGACGGCATGAGCGACACTTCCCTGATCAAACCTCGCAGCGATATGGGCTCGGGCTTTCCCACACTGCTGCGCAAAGAACTGTCGCGCTTCTGGAAGGTTGCCTTCCAGACCATCGCAGCGCCGGTACTGACCGCGCTACTGTACTTGCTGATATTCGCCCATGTGCTCGAAGGCCGGGTTCAGGTATATGGCACCGTGCCCTACACCTCCTTCCTCATTCCTGGCCTGATGATGATGAGCATGCTGCAAAATTCCTTTGCAAACCCATCGTCATCGCTGATACAAAGCCGCATCACGGGCAACCTGGTGTTTATTCTGCTGCCGCCGCTATCGCACCGCGAAATCTTCAGCGCCTATATTCTGGCGGCCATCGCTCGTGGCTTGTGCGTAGGCGCTTGTGTATGGCTGGTGGCGCTGTTTTTTGTCGTGCTGCCCGTCACCAACCTGCTTTGGGTGCTGGTATTTGCCGTGCTGTCTTGCGGCATTATGGGTATATTGGGGCTGATCGCCGGCCTATGGTCCGAAAAATTCGATCAACTGGCCGCCTTTCAGAACTTCCTGATCATGCCTGCCACCTTTCTGTCCGGGGTCTTCTATTCCATACATAGCCTGCCGCCATTCTGGCAAGCGGTATCTCGCTGGAACCCCATTTTCTATACGATAGACGGCTTCCGCTACGGCTTTTTCGCCGTCTCGGATGTCTCTCCATGGCACAGCCTGGCTGTTGTAGCCTCCGTATTTATCGTACTTTGCTTTTTTGCCCTGCGCCTGTTGGCCAGCGGCTATAAACTTCGGAACTAATTCTTATGTTGCCTACTCCAGAACAAGTACGCCAGTACATCGCCGACAACCTGCCCTGCGACCACCTAGAGGTCCGGGGTGATGGCTCGCATTTCGAAGCCCTTATCGTCAGCCCGTCCTTCGAAGGCAAGCGCCTTATCGCCCGCCACCAACTGGTGTATGCAGCATTGGGCCAACGCATGAAGGCCGAAATCCATGCCCTGTCCATGCGCACACTGACCCCCGCCGAACACAAGGCAAACCCGAATGGATAAGCTGCTGATTACCGGCGGCAACCGCCTGAAAGGTGAAATTACGGTATCGGGCGCCAAAAACGCTGCCCTGCCCATTCTGTGCGCCAGCTTGCTGACGGCCGACACCATCACGCTGGATAACGTACCCAACCTGAAAGATATCGGCACCACGTTGCGGCTATTGGGCCAAATGGGCGTGCAATCCGAGCACAGCAACAATACAGTGCAACTCAGCGCCGCCCAAGTCAGCAGCCTGGAAGCGCCCTACGAACTGGTCAAGACCATGCGCGCCTCCATCCTGGTGCTGGGTCCCTTGCTGACACGCTTTGGCGAAGCCAGGGTCAGCCTGCCGGGCGGTTGCGCCATCGGCCAGCGCCCGGTCGATCAGCACATCAAGGGCCTGGAAGCCATGGGCGCCGACATCAAGATCGAACACGGCTTTGTCGTGGCCAAGGCCAAACGCCTGAAAGGCGCCTCCATACGCACAGATATGGTCACAGTGACCGGCACCGAAAACCTGATGATGGCGGCCGTGCTGGCCGAAGGCCGCACCACACTGGAAAACGCCGCTCGCGAGCCCGAAATCAGCGACTTGGCCGAGCTGCTTAATAAAATGGGTGCACGCATCCAGGGCCACGGCGGCGATCGCATCATCATCGACGGTGTAGACAGCCTGCATGGCGCCAGTCACCGTGTAATCGCCGACCGCATCGAAGCCGGCACCTTTTTATGTGCTGTAGGCGCGGCCGGCGGCGAAATCGTACTGCGCAACGCTGCGCCCGAAACCATGGGCGCCATCCTCGACAAGTTGCAAGAAGCCGGCTTAGCCATAGAATGCGGCAGCGACTGGATACGTTGCTCCATGCACAAGCGGCCTCGCGCCACGGGCTTTCGCACCAGCGAATACCCCGGTTTCCCCACCGACATGCAAGCCCAGCTGATGGCGCTCAACACCGTCGCCGATGGCACTGCGGTCATTGTGGAAAACATCTTCGAAAACCGCTATATGCACGTACAAGAACTGGGCCGCATGGGCGCATCGATCGACATCGACGGCCATACCGCAGTCGTCACGGGCGTGCCGCAGTTGTCTGGCGCCACCGTCATGGCCACTGACCTGCGCGCTTCAGCCAGCCTGGTCATTGCAGGCCTGGCTGCCTACGGCGACACCACTGTTGAACGCATTTATCACCTGGATCGCGGCTATGAGCGCATGGAAGAAAAGCTGCGTTCCGTGGGCGCGAATATCCAACGCCTAACCCGGGAAGCAGCATGAGCCCAGCCAGCCTAGAAAAACCCCTGACACTTGCCTTGTCCAAAGGGCGCATCTTTGATGAAACCATGCCCTTGCTGGAAACGGCTGGCATCCATGTCACTGAAAGCCCGGAAACCTCGCGCAAACTGATACTCCCCACCAGCAGCCCCGACCTGCAATTGATCATAGTGCGGGCGTCCGACGTCCCCACTTACGTGCAATACGGCGCAGCCGACTTCGGCATAGCAGGCAAAGATGTGCTGTATGAACACGCAGCGCAGCATCCGGGCGGCCTGTACCAGCCGGTAGACCTGAACATCGCCCATTGCCGCTTGTGCGTCGCAGTGCGCCAGGGCTTCGATTACGAAGCGGCGGTGCACCAAGGCGCGCGCTTGCGCGTCGCCACCAAATACGTGCAGGCCGCGCGCGAGCATTTTGCGCGCAAAGGCGTATATGTGGATTTGATCAAGCTGTACGGGTCCATGGAACTGGCGCCTTTGGTAGGCTTGGCCGACGCCATTGTCGACCTGGTTTCCACTGGTGGCACGCTGAAGGCGAATAATCTGGTGGCGGTGGAAGACGTAGCCGAAATCTCGTCACGCCTGATCGTCAACCAGGCATCGCTGAAAACACGGGCGGCAAAGCTGCAGCCACTGATTGACGCCTTTGCGCGGGCGTCGGTGGTGTAAGTTTTAGCGAAAAACGGTTGTTTGTTGGTGAGGTGGTTTGGTTCTTATGAACGTTGTCTGGTGCTTTAGACGTTGTCTGGTGTGGGTACGCTTCCAAACAACTGCGTAACGGAAACTTGACGACATAACGCTGCTTAAGAAATAATCAATACCATCCGCGACCTTGAAATCCCCGTAACTGGCACCATGTAAACTATTGATTTTATAGTTCTTGCTTAGAATGATTAGTGTCGGATTACACCCGCTAGGCTCTCTAATCCGACCTACACAACGTACACGTTCTACAATACGTATACACTCTTTGTCGTACCTTGTATTTGTCTGCGTCAAATCATGCCGATTACCCGTTTAAGCACCCAGTCCGATTCATTCGAGCGCACATTGCGCGCACTGCTTGCATTTGATGCCTCGCAAGACGAGTCCATTGAACGCGCCACAGCCGGCATTCTTAAAAATGTACAAGAACACGGCGATCAGGCTGTGCTCGACTACACCCGCCAATTCGACCGTGTATCGCCCAATTCGTTTGCCGAGCTCGAAATCGACCGCACCGAATGGCTGACGGCCCTGGCGGCCCTGCCCACGGCACAGCGCCAGGCGCTGGAAACCGCCGCCGAACGCGTACGTGTTTACCACGATCGCCAACGCGCCCAGACCTGGACCTACACCGAAGACGACGGCACCGTTCTGGGCCAAAAAATTACCCCCCTGGACCGCGTCGGCCTGTATGTACCAGGCGGCAAAGCGGCCTACCCCTCGTCGGTGCTAATGAACGCCATTCCGGCCAAGGTGGCGGGCGTGCCTGAAGTCATCATGGTTACCCCCACCCCCGACGGCGTGCGCAACCCACTGGTGCTGGCCGCGGCTGCCATAGGCGGGGTTGATCGTGTCTGGGGCATAGGCGGGGCCCAGGCCGTGGGCGCACTGGCCTATGGCACGCAAAGCATAACGCCAGTCGATAAAATCGTGGGCCCGGGCAATGCCTATGTGGCAGCCGCCAAGCGCCGTGTATTTGGCACAGTCGGCATAGACATGATCGCCGGCCCCAGCGAAATCCTGATCATCGCCGATGGCACGACGCCGGCCGACTGGATTGCCATGGATCTTTTTTCGCAAGCCGAACACGACGAGCTCGCGCAAGCCATTTTGCTATGCCCCAGCGCCAGCTACCTCGACGCAGTGCAGGCCGCCATCATACGCCTGCTGCCCACCATGCCGCGCAGCGACATCATACGCAGCAGCCTGGCGCATCGCGGGGCCCTCATACTGGTGCAAGACCTGGACGAAGCCTGCGCCATTGCCAATAACATTGCCCCTGAACACCTGGAAATTTCCACCGAAAACCCACAGCAATGGGCCGACAAAATCCGCCACGCCGGCGCCATTTTCCTGGGCCGCTATAGTTCTGAAGCCCTGGGCGACTACTGCGCCGGGCCCAATCACGTTCTACCCACCTCGCGCACGGCCCGGTTTTCTTCACCACTGGGCGTGTATGATTTCCAGAAGCGCTCCAGCCTGATTCACGTCTCGCAAGCGGGCGCTCAAACGCTAGGGCGCGTAGCCGCCACGCTGGCCTATGGCGAAGGGCTGCAGGCCCATGCCGCCAGCGCCGAATACCGCCTGGCCTCAACTGAAGTAAAATCCTGATATGCGTACTGCTGACATTACCCGTAATACCAACGAAACTCGTGTGCGTGTTTCCATCAATCTTGACGGCACTGGCCGCCAAAGCATCAATACCGGCGTGCCGTTTCTGGATCACATGCTGGACCAAATCGCGCGCCACGGCCTGATCGACCTCGACATCCACTGCGATGGCGACACCCACATCGACGACCACCACACCGTCGAAGATGTCGGCATCACCTTGGGCCAGGCCTTTGCCGCCGCCGTTGGCGATAAAGCCGGCCTGCGCCGCTACGGCCATTCTTATGTGCCACTAGACGAAGCCTTGTCGCGCATCGTCATTGACTTCTCCGGGCGTCCTGGGCTGTATTATCACATTCCCTTCACGCGCTCGCATATCGGCCGCTTCGACGTCGATCTTACCCGTGAATTCTTCCAGGGCTTTGTCAATCACGCGCTGGTTACCATGCACATCGACAACCTGCGCGGTGAAAATGCCCACCATCAATGCGAAACCGTCTTCAAGGCATTTGGCCGGGCCCTGCGCATGGCCACTGAATTCGATCCGCGCAACGCCGGCGTCATACCATCCACCAAGGGTGTTCTTTAAACCGTCAAACGGCCGCATTCCGTGAATACTATCGCGATTGTCGACTACGGCATGGGCAACTTCCACTCGGTGGCACGCGCCCTGCAAGCCGCAGCCCCTGATGCCAGCATCAAAATCTGCAATCAGGCCCAGGATATCGACCAGGCCTCACGTGTGGTTTTTCCCGGCCAAGGCGCCATGCCCGACTGCATGCGAACGCTCAACGAATCTGGTCTGCGCGACGCCGTAATCAGAGCGGCGCGCAACAAACCACTACTGGGCGTGTGTGTAGGCGAGCAAATGCTGTTTACCCACAGCGAAGAAGGCAATGTGCCCTGCCTTGGCGTTTTCCCCGGCCAGGTAAAGCGCTTTGCCGGCAAGCAATACGCCAATTTCGGGCCCGCCAGCGGCTCAGGCCAAGAGCGGCTGAAAGTACCCCATATGGGCTGGAACCGTGTCCAGCAAGCACAAGCTCATGCTTTATGGTCTGGCATCCCCGACAACAGTTTTTTCTATTTCGTCCATAGTTATTACGCTGCCCCCGCCGATTCTGCACTTACCGTAGGGGTAAGCCACTATGGTATGGGCTTTACCTGTGCAGTGGCAAAGGCTAACATTTTTGCCGTACAGTTTCATCCCGAAAAAAGCGCCAGCAACGGCTTGCGCCTTTATCGAAACTTTGTCGACTGGAATCCTTAGCAAGCTGCTACGCAGAACAACGCAAAATCAGCTAATGTCGGCAATATCCTTTTCTTTTATTTCATTTTTGTTTTTATCGGCTATCGATCATGCTACTCATCCCCGCCATCGACCTCCAAGACGGGCGCTGTGTGCGCCTACGCCAAGGTGACCTGGACGACGCCACCATTTTTTCAGAAGACCCCGCTGCTATCGCAACCCAGTGGCTGGATCAAGGCGCGCGCCGCTTGCATCTGGTCGACTTGAACGGCGCCGTGGCTGGCAAGCCCAAGAACCAGGCAGCCATTAAAGCCATCATTGCCGCCGTCGACAGCGACGTTCCGGTGCAAATCGGCGGTGGCATACGCGACCTCGACACCATAGAACGCTACCTCGACGCCGGCATCACCTACGTCATTATCGGCACAGCCGCCGTGAAAGACCCTGGCTTTCTGCACGATGCCTGCAGCGCTTTTCCAGGCAGCATCATCGTCGGCCTTGACGCCCGCGACGGCAAAGTCGCCACCGACGGCTGGAGCAAGCTCACTCGGCACGATGTCCTTGACCTGGCCCGCAAATTCGAGGACTATGGCTGCGAAGCCATTATCTACACTGATATCGGTCGCGACGGCATGCTGTCGGGGGTCAATATCGAAGCCACCGTCAAGCTGGCACAACATGTGCGCATTCCCATCATTGCCTCGGGCGGCGTCACCGACCTGCGCGACATCGAAGCGCTATGCGCCGTCGAAGACGAAGGCATAGAAGGCGCCATCCTGGGCCGCAGCCTGTATGAAGGCACACTAGACTTCGCCGCAGCACAAGAAATGGCCGACGAGCTGGGAACAGCATGACATCCGCCGCAACAGCTCTTGCCGATACAGCCCTGACCCGCCGTATCATTCCCTGCCTGGACGTTACCGCTGGGCGGGTGGTAAAAGGCGTAAACTTCGTCGACTTAGTCGACGCTGGCGACCCTGTGGAAATCGCCAGGCGCTATAACGAACAGGGCGCCGACGAGCTCACCCTCCTTGACATCACCGCCACCTCCGACGCGCGCGACCTGATCCTGCCCATCATCGAATCCGTTGCCAGTCAGATCTTCATTCCGCTGACCGTGGGTGGCGGCGTGCGCCAAGTGGCCGATATCCAGCGCCTGCTCAATGCCGGCGCCGACAAGGTATCCATCAACAGCGCCGCTGTCAGCAATCCCGAACTCGTGCGCGAAGCCGCCAGTTTTCACGGCTCACAGTGCATTGTGGTGGCCATCGACGCACGCCGCGTATCGGCTGCGGGCGAGCCGGCCAAATGGGAACTGTTCACCCACGGCGGGCGCAAGGCCACCGGCATCGACGTACTGGACTGGGCCAAAAAAATGGCTGAATACGGCGCCGGCGAATTGCTGCTTACCAGCATGGACCGCGACGGCACCAAATCGGGCTTCGATCTTGAACTGACCCGCGCCGTATCCGACGCTGTACCCGTACCGGTTATCGCCTCGGGTGGGGTGGGCAACCTGCAGCACCTGGCTGATGGCGTCACCCTAGGCCGCGCCAGTGCCGTGCTGGCCGCCAGCATTTTCCATTATGGCGAATACACCGTGCAGCAAGCCAAGGAATTCATGGCGGCGCAAGGCATCAAGGTACGATTACCCGCATGACTCCCGATTCTTCCTGGCTGGACGCCGTTGTGTTTGATCAGAACGGTCTCATTCCTGCCATTGCCCAAGACGCCGACACCGGCACCATACTCATGGTTGCCTGGATGAATGCCGAATCCCTGGCCGAAACCTTTGCCACCGGGCGCGCAGTGTACTGGTCGCGCTCACGCCAGCGGCTGTGGCGTAAGGGCGAAGAGTCCGGCCATGTGCAGCAACTGCGCGAACTGCGCCTTGACTGCGATGGTGACGTACTCTTGCTTAAGGTCAAGCAAGAAGGCGGCATTGCATGCCATACTGGTCGCGAAAGCTGTTTTTTCCGCCGCCTGGATGGCGATCCCAACCAGGCAGTCTGGACCACCACCGACTCCGTCCTGAAAGACCCCAAACTCATTTACCAATGACGCTGCAAGACCCCGCCACCATACTCACCCGCCTGGCCGACACCCTGGAATCCCGCCTGCCACAAAACGGCGGCGATCCCACCAGTTCATATACCGCCAAACTGCTGGCGCGCGGCCCCGACGCCTTTCTGAAGAAAATAGGCGAAGAAGCTACCGAACTGGTCATGGCCGCCAAAGACAACACCCCTGACCGCATCATCAGCGAAACCGCTGACCTCTGGTTTCATTGTCTGGTGGCCCTAGCCCATTATGGCTTGCGGCCCGAACAGGTGCTGGCCGAACTGTCGCGGCGCGAAGGCACTTCAGGGCTAACCGAAAAAGCCGGCAGGCCCGAACATTAACCCATTTGCACGAGGACACCATGAGCGAAAACTGTCTATTTTGTAAAATAGCCAACGGGGCCATTCCGTCAAAAAAGGTCTACGAAGACGAAGAATTTTTTGCTTTTCACGACATAAATCCTGCAGCTCCCGTACACTTGCTACTTATACCAAAGCGCCATATCGTGTCTTTAGCAGACATTCAACCTGAAGATGGCGCATGGTTAGGTAGAATGATGGCCCTGGTGCCCAAGCTGGCTTATGCCCATGGCTGCAACCCTGGGCCACAAGGCGGTTTCAGGCTAGTTGCCAATACAGGTATCGAAGGCGGCCAAGAAATTGACCACCTGCATTTTCACATCATAGGGGGCGCGCGCCCCTGGGATAAACGTGCGGCCCCAGCCGCCTAATCGGAGTACGTATCATGGGTAGTTTCAGTATTTGGCACTGGCTTATCGTTCTGGTCATTGTTGCCCTGGTTTTTGGCACTAAAAAAATCCGCAATATGGGTGAAGACCTGGGCGGCGCTGTCAAAGGCTTCAAGAAAGGCATGGCCGATGCCTCCAAAGACGACAAAACCCCCGAAGCCGTTGCACAGCAACGTGTACAAAGCGACGAGACCATCGACGTACAAGCCAAAGAAAAAACTGACGTATAAACTATGTTTGATGTCAGCTTTAGTGAACTGCTGCTGATCGGCGTCATTGCGCTGATCGTCATAGGGCCCGAGCGGCTGCCCAAGGTCGCCCGCACGGTCGGTCATCTGCTCGGGCGCGCTCAACGCTATGTCAGCGATGTCAAAACCGACATCCAGCGCGAAATGGAGCTCGACAGCCTTACCGACTTGAAAAGCCAAATGGAAGACGCAGCCAAGTCAGTCAAGTCCTCCATGGAAGACGCCAGCGCCAGCTTGCGCAAGCCCCTCGACGACGCCCAACAGGCACTCAAAGACACATCCGCTTCCGTTGACACGCTGGTCAAAGACACCAAGGCGCAGGTCAGCCTCAGTCCCGAGCCGGCACAAACCCCGGATGCGGCCCCTGCCGCACAGTCTGCATCCGCCACAATCCCCGATCCGGAGACGCCAAAGTGACCCAAGACGCCTCCACCCAAGACACTTTCATCTCACATCTGGTTGAACTACGCACGCGCCTGTTGCGCGCCGTGGTGGCGGTGCTGGTGATCTTCATAGTGCTGTTTCTTTATCCAGGCCCATCCGCCATCTACGACCTCCTGGCGCAGCCCATGCTGGCTTCGCTGCCGGAAGGCACACGCATGATAGCCACCGGCGTCATCACGCCTTTTATGGTGCCTATCAAGGTCACCATGCTGGCTGCGTTTGTGTTGGCCTTGCCGGTGGTGCTGTATCAGGCCTGGGCATTTATTGCGCCGGGCCTGTACAAACACGAACAACGGCTGGCATTGCCTTTAATTGCTTCCAGCACCCTGCTTTTCCTGATGGGGATGGCATTTTGTTATTTTGTGGTGTTTCGCACGGTTTTCCACTTTATTGCCAACTTTGCCCCGCATTCCATTACGCCCGCCCCAGACATCGAAGCTTATCTTAGCTTTGTCATGACCATGTTTGTTGCATTCGGCGTCACCTTCGAAGTGCCAATCGCGGTTATTTTGCTGGTAAAAAGCGGCGTGGTTACCGTGGAAAAGCTCAGGGCGGCGCGTGGCTATGTCATTGTGGGGGCATTTGTCATTGCCGCCGTCGTGACACCACCCGATGTCTTAAGCCAGTTCATGCTGGCGTTTCCGCTATGCCTGCTGTTCGAGCTTGGGTTGATCGTCGCCAGCATACTTAAAAAGCGCGAATTCAAGCCCGAAGACGACGACAGTACTGACGAAATCGCCACCCACAACGACTAATTGCTTTTGTTGAAATGTGTTGATGTCGGATTACGCCTTCGGCTAATCCGACAAAACAACGCCACAACCCCATCAAGGCTGGCGTATCGGCGGCCGGATGCCTACCTGAACTTTCACATCGCGTTGCTTGCCATCGCGCATAATCACCAATGCAACGTCTTCCTCCGGCGGCAGGGGTGCAATCTGGTTCAAAAAACCGATGGAATCATAAACCGGCTGACCATTCAGCTTCAGGACGATATCGCCCACCTTGATGCCCGCGCGCCATGCCGGGCCATTCCTGAGCACACTGGCGATAATGACGCCATCAGCCTGTTTCAAGTGGAATGCCCGGGCCAGGTCGGGCGTGATATCTTGCGGTTCTATGCCTAGCCAACCCCGCGTCACACCACCGGTTTGAATGATTTGATCCAGCACCGTGTGCGCGGCCGAAGCCGGTATGGCAAAGCCTATGCCCAGCGAACCACCAGTTTCTGAATAAATAGCCGTATTGATACCCACCAGACGCCCGGTAGTGTCAATAAGCGCCCCGCCCGAATTGCCCGGATTGATTGCGGCATCGGTCTGGATAAAATTTTCATAAATATTGATACCCAGCCGATTTCGACCCAGCGCTGACACTATCCCCATGGTGGTAGTCTGCCCAACGCCAAAAGGATTGCCTATCGCCAGGACCACGTCGCCTATGCGCACCTGGTGCTCACCATTAAAAGTAATGGCAGACAAGCCTGGAAGGTCGACCTTGAGTACGGCCAGATCGCTCTCGGGATCGGCGCCTACCAGCGTGGCGCGTGTCTGGCGCCCATCGCTCAAGGCCACCTCTATGGCATCGGCAGCGTCTATGACATGGTAGTTGGTCAGGATATAACCATCGCTGCGCACAATGACGCCAGAACCCAGGTTGGTCGATTCCTTGCGGCGGCTAAAACCAGGAACATCCCTGAACAGGCGATTCAGCTCGGGATCATTGGGCAGCGGCACCAGCGGTACATTAATATGCTTGCTGGTGTATACATTCACCACTGAAGGCGTGGCCAGCGCCACAGCGCGGGCATAAGACACCTCGGCCTGGGCAGCAGCCGGGGCAGCCGCAGAACGCGACCCGGACGGCTCCACGGGCCTGGCCGGCGACGTATGCAGCCAGTCTGGGCGCAACGTTGCCACGATGAATAAAATACCCAGACACACCGTCACGGTTTGGGTAAACAGCAGCCACAATCGATGCATAAGACAAAAAAGGAAAAACGATCAATGAATCAGGTTTCTACACAGCAACTCGCCACCTGGCTGGACACCACCCTGCAAGCCCAGCGCTTTAAAGATTACTGCCCCAACGGTTTGCAAGTAGAAGGTAAAGCGTCAATAAGCCACATTATCACCGGAGTTACCGCCACGCAGGCATTGCTGGAAGCGGCGGTGGCGCAAAATGCCGATGCTGTGCTGGTGCACCACGGCTGGTTTTGGAAAAACGAAAACCCCTGCATAGTCGGCCCCAAGCGCAAGCGCTTGGCGCTCGCGCTGCAGCACAACCTTAACGTATTTGCCTATCATCTGCCGCTGGATGCCCACCCCGTGCTGGGCAATAACGCACAATTGGGGCGCATACTGGGATTCGAGCCCGACCGTGACGCCAACGGCAGCCCGATGGTTTGCGGCCCCGACGGACTGGTCTGGCTAGGCCGCTGCACCCCGTCGAAAACCCTGGAAGAAATTGGAAACAATGTTTGCAATGCTTTACAACGGCGTCCGTTGATTGTTGGAAACCCACAACAAAACATCGAACGCATTGCCTGGTGTACAGGCGGGGCGCAAAGCATGATGGATGCCGCGGTAGCGGCTGGCGCTGATGCCTATCTGACCGGAGAAGCATCGGAACCCACATTTCATCTGGCCCAGGAAACGGGCGTGGCGTTTATCGGCGCTGGCCACCACGCCACAGAACGTTACGGCGTACAGGCATTGGGTAGTGCCATCGCGCAAGAATTTGGCATACGGGTGGATTTCATCGATATAGACAACCCGGTGTAATCGTCGGATTACGCTGTGCCGACTGCTTGCGTGGCATTGCCTGTCGGATTGTGCCTTCGGCTAATCCGACCACCGAGCACGCTGCAAAACCACAACATAGCGCAGCTATTTCGCAACATTGACGCTATTTTTTCAGTGCATCCCTGATTTCACGCAACAAAACAACATCTTCGGCGGGCGGCGCCGGCTCGGCTGCTTCCTTGGCCATAACACGGTCACGCGCGGCATTCACGGCCTTTACCAAGCAAAACACCACAAACGCCAACAATATGAAATTGATGAGTATGGTCAGGAAATTACCCCACGACAGCACCACCGCGCCTGCTGTGCTCAAGGCTTCGTAAGTGCGTGGCCCTGCGTAGTTTTCAGGTGCGCGCAGTATCCAGAACTGATTGGTAAAATCGACCTGCCCCCCCATAAGAAAAGCCACTACCGGCATAATGATATCTTTGACCAGCGAGTCGATGATTTTTCCGAAAGCAGCGCCAATAATGACCCCCACTGCCAGATCGATCATGTTGCCTTTTACAGCGAACTCCTGGAACTCCTGAAGGAAGCTTCGTGCTTTGCTCATGTCTTTTTCCTTTGTAAATGTCACCCAGAGTCAGGCTAACGCTATAATACGCGGCTAATAGGATAGTACACAGCTAAAATCAGTGAATGGTATGCCCAGGAAGGGCATGAATAAGGATACTAGAATGAGTCAGATTACGACACAGCTCGATGATTCCGGTGCGGTTGACCCCAACCTGCCACCCGATCCTTCGCGCCGTTTCTGGGTAGCTTCCGCCTGTGCCGTCGGTGGTGTGGCGGGCGTAGCAACGGCAGTCCCTTTTGTCAGTTCCTTTGCGCCGTCCGAGAAGGCCCGCGCTGCCGGAGCGCCTGTCGAGGTCAATGTCTCCGACATCGCCCCCGGCGAAATGCGTACGGTCGAATGGCGCGGCAAGCCTGTATGGATCATGCATCGCACTGAGGCTCAGCTTAAAGGCTTGGTCAATGAAAAGCACGAAGCCGAACTGGCCGACCCTGATTCCAACCGTCCTGGCTACACGCCGGCGTACGCAAAAAATGATTACCGCTCACGCAAGCCCGAACTTTTCGTTTGCGTCGGCATCTGCACCCACCTCGGGTGTTCGCCATCGCCAGTATTCGCTACCGGCGCACAACCAGGCTTGCCCTCCGACTGGGCAGGCGGGTATTTTTGCCCTTGCCACGGCTCCTACTTCGATCTAGCCGGACGCGTCTACGCCAACAAGCCAGCGCCCGACAACCTCGAAGTTCCGCCATACACGTACTCTGCCGACGGTAGCAGCATCACCATTGGCGTCGACGAAAACAACAAGGGCTGACGCCCGGGATCGGGGCGCACATGCACTCCGAACACTGAACCCGTTACACGCCTCGTAAGATAGAAAAAGGAGCCGTTTCATGGCTGGCGAAAAAACCGTCGAAACGACAGGACTCTTAGGTTGGATAGATAGGCGCTTCCCGCTTACCAGCCTCTTCAAAGAGCACATGTCGGAATACTACGCACCAAAAAACTTCAATTTTTGGTACTTTTTTGGATCCCTAGCGCTATTGGTGCTGGTTATCCAGATCGTGACTGGTATTTTCCTGGTCATGAGCTACAAACCCGACGCCAAGCTTGCGTTCGAATCCGTCGAATACATCATGCGCGAAGTACCGTGGGGCTGGCTGATCCGCTACATGCACTCCACCGGCGCATCCATGTTTTTTGTGGTTGTGTATCTGCACATGCTGCGTGGCCTGTTCTATGGCTCGTATCGCAAGCCGCGCGAACTCGTCTGGATCTTCGGTGTTGCCATTTTCCTCTGTCTGATGGGCGAAGCCTTCTTCGGCTACCTGCTGCCATGGGGTCAAATGTCGTACTGGGGCGCCCAGGTTATCGTCAACCTGTTCTCCGCCATTCCATTCATCGGCCCTGAACTGTCGGTCTGGATCCGCGGCGACTACGTGGTTTCCGACGCAACCCTGAACCGCTTCTTTGCATTCCACGTGATTGCCATTCCCCTGGTCCTTATCGGCCTGGTGGTTGCACACATCATTGCCTTGCACGAAGTGGGCTCAAACAACCCCGACGGCGTCGAAATCAAAGACGGCCCCAAAGACCGCAACGGTCATCCCGTAGACGGCATTCCGTTCCATCCCTACTATTCGGTGCACGACATCGTAGGCGTGGCGGGCTTTCTTATCGTGTTCGCGGCCATCGTCTTCTTTGGTCCGGAAATGGGCGGGTACTTCCTCGAGTACAACAACTTCATTCCCGCCGACTCCCTGAAGACGCCTCCGCATATCGCGCCAGTCTGGTACTTCACGCCCTTCTACTCCATGCTGCGCGCCACTACCGCCGATTTCACCTGGATACTCGCTGGTTCTGCCGTAGTGGGCGCCCTTGCCATCCTGGTCAAAAGCAACTTCAAAGGCATCTGGCGCCTGGCCGTGCCCGTCACGCTGCTGGTCGTAGCTGTGTTGCTGCGTCTTATCGATGCCAAGTTCTGGGGTGTGGTTGCCATGGGCGGCGCAGTGGTCATCTTGTTCTTCCTGCCTTGGCTGGACCACTCGCCGGTCAAATCGATCCGCTACCGTCCTACCTGGCACAAGTACCTGTACGCCATTTTCATCGTCAACTTCCTGGTCTTAGGCTACTTGGGTACGCAAGCACCCAATCCAACCTTCAACCTGATGAGTCAAATCGGAACCGTGATCTATCTGGCATTTTTCTTCCTGATGCCCGTCTGGAGCCGGATGGGTACGTTCAAGCCGGTGCCCGACCGCATCACTTTTCGTCCTCACTAAGGCCACCAATACGTTACGGAATGATCATGATTAAAAAGCTGATAGGTACCATTGCTTTATCACTGACCTGCGCGGTTGCTTTCGCTGCAGGCGGTGGTTACAAGCTGGACCACGCACCCGACCGCATCAACGACATGGCGGCATTGCAAAACGGCGCCAAGCTGTTCGTCAACTATTGCCTGGGCTGTCATAGCGCAAACTCCATGCGCTACAACAAGCTCACCGACATCGGCCTGACCGAAGAGCAGATCAAAAAGAACCTGCTCTTCACAACCGATAAAATCGGCGACCTGATGCGCATCGCCATGACGCCAGAAGACGCCAAGAACTGGTTTGGCGCGGCGCCACCCGACCTGTCCGTTATTGCACGTGCCAAATCCACCACCATGGGTCCGTCGGGCGTCGATTACGTCTATACTTTCCTGCGTACGTTCTACCGCGACACCTCCAAGGTTTCCGGCTGGAACAACATGGTATTCCCCAGCGTGGGCATGCCCAACGTTCTCTGGGAACTCCAGGGTCCGCGTTCAATGGATCACGTAGTCGTCCACGAAACCGAAGCCGCCGATGGTAAAAAGTCCTGGGAACGCACTACTGCCAACTACGACGCTCAAGGCTTTTCCGTCATCAAGACCGAACAGCTTAAAGACTACAGTGGCTCGGCAGTCGACAAGGCAATATTTACCTCGGCCAACCCCAGCGGCAATGCAGCCTTCGACAACAACGTCGCCGATCTCAGCAACTTCCTGGGCTGGATGGCCGAACCCATGCAGCTGCAGCGCAAGCAACTGGGCGTCTGGGTATTATTGTTCCTGGCCCTTTTCCTGGTTGTCGCATGGCGCCTGAACGCTGTATTCTGGAAAAACGTCAAGTAAGCAGCCCGCACCGGTAGCAGCGCCCTCCTGGCGCCGCTTATATGCTACTGGTCAAGAAATAGGCGTAGGTTGATACGCCTATTTCTCTTTTCGGAGCCCCGCCTCGGTGTGCTCTTGTTTTCATCTTTACAATTGGAATTCGCGACATGATGGTGCTCTATTCTGGAACGACTTGCCCGTTCTCCCAACGCTGCCGCTTTGTGTTGTTTGAAAAAGGCATGGATTTTGAAATCCGCGATATCGACTTGTACAACAAGCCTGAAGACATAGCTGTCATGAACCCCTATGGCCAGGTTCCTATCCTGGTCGAGCGCGACCTGATTCTGTACGAGTCCAATATCATCAACGAATACATCGACGAGCGCTTCCCGCATCCGCAGCTCATGCCGGCCGACCCGGTCATGCGTGCACGCACACGCCTGTTCTTGTACAACTTTGAAAAAGAACTGTTCGTACACGTATCGGTATTGGAAAACCGCAGCTCCACTGATACCAAGGCACAAGATTTCGCACGCCAGAATATCCGCGACAGGCTCGCGCAACTGGCTCCCATGCTGTTGAAAAATAAATACATGCTGGGCGAAGAATTCTCGATGCTGGATGTGGCCGTTGCCCCGCTGTTATGGCGTCTTGACCACTACGGCATCGAACTGCCCAAAAACGCAGCCCCCATCCAGAAATACGCCGAGCGCATTTTCTCGCGCCCAGCCTACATCGAAGCGCTGACCCCATCCGAAAAGGTCATGCGCCGCTAAAATCATGCAAGAATCATCGACCAAGCCTTACCTGATTCGCGCGTTGCACGAGTGGTGTACCGATAACGGCTACACCCCTCATATTGTTGTTACGGTAGACGCCAACACCCTGGTTCCACCTGCGCACATCCACGATGGCCAGATTACGCTGAATATCGGTACGCTGGCCACCAACCAGCTCACGCTGGGCAACGACTACATCGAGTTCCAAACCCGCTTTGGCGGCGTAACCGAGCAATTACTGGTGCCCGTCGCAGCCGTTTCGGCCATCTACGCACGCGAAACAGGGGCTGGCATGGGGTTCGAAATTGCCGAATCGCAACCGTACCCAGGCGCCGATGCAACCAGCCACGGCCCCCAGGCCGTGGTCGATGGCACAGCGCCATCGGCATTCGCATCAGCAGATAAGCCCGGTGCGCCGGACAATACCCCGCCCAAGCCGCCACGCTTGAAAATCGTCAAGTAAGTCTTGGCATTCGTGGTTCGTAGGTCGGATTAGCCGAAGAGGTAATTCGACAAATGCGCAGTCACCGAAAACGCGCGGCAAGCTTTTCGGTTTCGCGCGCCAATATGGCCACATCCATGCCTACGGCCGTAAACAGGCTGCCCACTTCCATATAACGCCTTGCCAGGGCCTCGTCAAAGGTCAGAATGCCAGGCGCCTTGCCGCACGCTCTGATGCGCCGTATGGCGTCTTCAATGGTCTTTTGCACCTTGGGGTGCTTCATGTCGCCCAAATGCCCCATACTGGCCGATAAATCGGCCGGGCCGATGAAAATGCCATCCACACCATCTACTGCCGCAATTTCTTCCAGATTTTCCAGCCCTTCCAGGGTTTCTACCTGCACCAGCAGACACAGTTCATCTTCACAACTTTTCGCATAATTACCTAAACGCCCAAACCCGCTGGCCCGCATGGTGCCGCCAACGCCCCGCATGCCATTGGGCGGATAACGCATGCCCGCCACCGCCTGCGCCGCTTCATCTGCGTTTTGCACATAAGGGATCAACAGGGTTTGTGCGCCAACATCAAGATAGCGCTTCTGCTGCACCGGGTCGTTCCAGCTGGGCCGCACCACGGAAGACACGGGAAACGGCGCGGTTGCCTGCAACTGGCCCAGTATTGAACCGATATCGTTGGGCGAATGCTCGGTGTCCAGGACCAGCCAGTCAAAACCCGACCCAGCCACGACTTCTGCGCTATAAGGGCTGGTTAAAGACACCCACAGCCCCAGTTGATGCTGACCCGCCTGTATGGCACGCTTAAAACGATTGATGGGAAGTTGCATGGCTTACCTTACAAAATTCAAAACAAATCAGAATGCAAACAGGCAGGAAAATCATAGGACTGCCGTAAGATGCAAGCATCGTATCACCGTTTTTGCTCGCCAAGAAAGGCGGTGAAAAGAGTGTTTCCGGGGTGGAAAACACAAGAATCAAAAAACCTGTAGAATGATGCCTTCGCCGGCTTAGCTCAGTTGGTAGAGCAGCGCACTTGTAATGCGAAGGTCGAGGGTTCAACTCCTTTAGCCGGCACCAAACCAAACAAAACGCCAATCCTTCTGGATTGGCGTTTTGTTTTTGCACGCTCAGGCGTCAACCCGTATTTTCTTTGATGACATCGTCAATAAAGTTACGGTACGTCGTTGATATCTTCGCCTGCGCCGATGTTATGCGTGCCCCCAGAATGCGCGGGATAAACCGGCTCGCCGCCTACCGGCACCGTACGTCCTAAAAACGCGATCACCGAGGTACCGAAAATATCATTGCGATCCCCCGCCACCATATGGCCAGCGTTGTTTACATTAACGTATTCACAGTGTGGGCAAAGGGCCAGAAAATGCTGAGCTCCTTCTTCGCTGAGCACATCGGACAAGCCACCGCGCACCAGCAAAGTCGGCAAGGCAAGCTGCTGCGCGCATGCCTCCAGACGCTGTTGGCGCCGCTCCAG
Organism: Alcaligenaceae bacterium; assembly: GCA_013416445.1. Lineage (GTDB taxonomy): Bacteria > Pseudomonadota > Gammaproteobacteria > Burkholderiales > Burkholderiaceae_B > Pollutimonas. Next base: position 172,906 of record JACCER010000003.1, on the reverse strand, counting down.
ATCCCGCTTACCGATACGAATGCGCGGATCCCAGTGCCAGTGGTATTTGCCGTCGACGCCAAGGCGTACATTTTTCACGAGACCATCCAGGTTTTTGGGTCGCGCACGTTGAGGCTGATAGTTACTGATGGCCTGGGCAACCTCTTCCAGCGTATCGAAACCCTCGGGCTTTTGCGCCATAAAGGCCTGTATCTTGTCAACGCCCTCGGGCTCGATGCGCGGTGCGATATCCACCATGATCAAGGCAGTGGCGTCAACATGGCCTTCACCAACGGCCACCAGGCTGGTGCCGCCGCCCATGGAGGCGCCCACCAGCACCGGGCGACGATTGCCTAGGGTTTCGATGATGCATTCCAGATCGCGTACCATCGCGTCTTGTCCATACGCCCCGTCGCTCGCCCAGTCCGAGTCGCCATGGCCGCGCGCATCGAACGCAACCGCGTAGTATCCCGCTGCGCCAAGCAATTCACCCGTGCCTCCCCAGGCATGGCGAGTTTGCCCACCGCCATGTTGAAGCACCACCAAGGGGCCGTCGGGATTTCCCCAGGTGTCGACCGCAAGACGAATACCACCCGCACCTCGCCATATATGCATAGGGTCAGGGGTGCCCGGAAGTCTTGTGCCAGCTGTCATCAGATTCGTCCTTTTGTACTATTTCAGTGTGATTTTGCGGGGGGATTATCGTCTTACTCTGCAGTATACGGAAGAATCCAAGCAGGAGAAGATTAGCCTAATCCAATCGCTATAAGCACTAGAAGCGAAAATGTTCCAGACATTTTTGCCACAAAAATCTTGTCGGATTGTTCTGCTGCCAATCCGACCTACGCCGAGGCTCGCTAAGCAATTGAATTTAATTAACAACACCCTGTTTCTTGTGATGCTCCTGTCCTTAAACATGAAACATCAAGTCTAAAATATTCGAAATTACTTACAAATTTGGAATTACCGATGAACAACCTTAAGATAGGCACGCGCCTGATCATGGGCTTTACATTCATGCTGTTGCTCGTCACCATCTTGGCCGGTATTGGACTTTGGCGCATGCAAGCCTCTAGCGCCCTGGCTATCGACCTGATCGATGTTCAGCAAGAAGACGAGCGCATGATTTCCGACTGGGGCAAATACATTGCGCTGAACAACGTGCGCACTGCCGCAATCACTAAAATTACCGACCCGGCGATATTAAAAGTTTTTCAAGCCGATATGGCTGATGCCAGCGCTAAAGTCACTAAGCTGCAAGACGCCATCAAGGCGCGCGCAACCACGCAACCAGCCCTTGGCTACTTTGAAAATATCATAAAAAAGCGTGCTGAATATAGCGACGCACGCAAAAAAGCCTTTGACGACAGCGCTGCTGGCAGGCATGAAGCCGCCGCTGTCTTCTTTGACAAAAACATGACCATTTTGCAGGCTTCTTACCTTGCAAGTGTCGATGAACTGCTGGATTTCCAAAGGAAATTCATCAAAGACAGCGCTGCCGAGCTATACCAAAACAATGACACCGGGCGCAATATGCTGATCATCGTCGCCATTATTGCGATCCTGGCCGGGCTGGCCTTGGCGCTGACCATTACGCGCTCAATTACCCGCCCCTTGCAAAATGCCTTGCATCTGGCGCAAACAGTGTCTTCACGCGACCTGACCAGCGTCATAACGGTAAAAGGCCGCGATGAAACCGCCATGCTGCTGCAGGCGCTAAAGGAAATGAACGACAGCCTGACCAGGGTGGTCAACGACGTTCGCACCGGCGCCAATGCCATTGCCACGGCGTCCAGCCAGATTGCCGCCGGCAACATCGATTTGTCGTCACGCACCGAAGAGCAAGCCAGCTCACTGGCCGAAACCGCCGCCACCATGGAAGAACTGACCACGACGGTCAGGCAAAACGCCGACAACGCTCAGCAGGCGGCAACCCTAGCCAAATCGGCCGCCGATGTGGCCATCCAGGGAGGCGACGTGGTGTCGAGGGTGGTCCAAACCATGGGCGCCATCAATGACTCATCGAAAAAGGTCGTAGAAATTATCGCGGTGATTGACGGCATTGCCTTCCAGACCAATATCCTGGCGCTGAACGCCGCGGTAGAAGCGGCGCGGGCCGGCGAGCAGGGTCGCGGCTTTGCCGTGGTGGCGTCTGAAGTGCGCACCCTGGCACAGCGCAGCGCCTCGGCCGCCAAGGAAATCAAGACACTGATCGACGCCTCGGTATCCACCACGGAAGAAGGCAATAAGCTGGTTGCCGAAGCCGGCTCGGCCATGACGGAAACCGTCAGCAGCATCAAGCGCGTGACCGACATCATGGGTGAAATCACCTCGGCCAGCCAGGAGCAAAGCGTGGGCATCGATGAAATCAACCGCGCCATTGGGCAGATGGATCAGGTGACGCAGCAAAATGCCGCCTTGGTCGAAGAAGCCGCCGCCGCTTCGGGCAGCATGCAGGATCAGGCTTCCAGCCTGGCTGATCTGGTCGATACCTTCAAGATGCATCCACGGCAAAACCACGCGGTGCGTAGCGTGGTACATAGCACCGAGCCAGCACCAAGAAGCCATAAGCCGCTGGCGCTGGGGCATTCGTAGCCGCTTTGAACAAACAGCCAGACGAAGGGGCTACAGTGCAACTAGCCTCGTGTCACCACCCAAACGGCAACGCCTACGGCCACGACAGCAACCAGTACTGAAAATACCGCCAAACGCTTCAAAAGAACGATTTGCCGCTGCAGCCCAAGCGCGGCGGCATCGATACCTTCTATGGTTTCTTTCAACTGTAGCGCCAAGCCTTTGACGGACTCGGCGTTTTGGGTGACTGCCGCCTGCAGCTCCCGAATTTGCTGGGGCATGACCTCATCCGCTTTACCCTCGGCGGATTTGGCCGTGAACATGGGCAAGGTAGCCGTAACGATTTGCGTTATGTAGGGCAGCGCCACTTTTAGCGCGGGAAGGAAAGCCGCCATGAAAAATCCTGATAGTCGTCGTTAAATGCAGTCTATCACCCTGATGATGACTCTAGTGGGCATGGTACTGACTGTGATCACCAGGAAAGAGTGTTTATAATTGATTCATGAGCATACAACCGTCACCCTACTTCCCGCACAGGGACTGTGCCATCGAGCAGATCACCATCCGAGACGGCGTGCCATACCGTATTCGCCGGTGGGCGCCTAAAAGCAGCGCTGCGCTTAACGCGCCCCCCCTCCTCTTAGCTCATGGCTGGATGGATGTCGGTGCTTCTTTTCAGCGCTGCGTCGACTATCTTTCCGCTGACCGGGAAGTCATCGCATTGGACTGGCGAGGATTCGGCGGAAGCAGGGGCACGCAGCCAGTCGACAGCTACTGGTTCTATGATTACTACGGCGATCTGGATGCCGTCATTGACTACCTATCGCCGACCGCTCCCATTGATTTGCTTGGCCATAGCATGGGCGGCAACATCGTAATGACATACGCTGGCGCCTGCCCTACACGCATTCGCCGCCTGATCAATGTCGAGGGTTTCGGGCTGGCCAAATCCATCCCGTCCGAAGCCCCAACCAGGCTGGCCCAATGGCTTACAGAACTAAAATCACCAACATCATTTCGAACTTTCACAAATGAGCAACATGTCGTTGAACACATGAAACTCAGAAGCCCGCAACTTGAGCAAGAATATGGAATCTGGCTGGCAGGCCATTGGACAGAGCCCGGACCAGACGGCCGCAGGCACCTCGCAGCCGATGCCGCACATAAACGCGTCAATCCCATGCTTTATCGAAGCGATGAAGCCGTTTCCACGTGGGCAGAGATCCAGGCGCCCGTTCTTTGGGTGGAAGGTGAACACACCCGCCATGAACGACAAAGCAAGGGCAAATACCCTCGTTCCGAATTCGAAGACCGCCTAAGCAAAATACAGTCTGTTGAATGTACAGTTATCAATCAGGCTGGCCATATGATCCATCTTGATCAGCCCAAAGCGCTGGCTACAGCTATAGAAAGCTTCCTTTCCAAATAAAGCGAGCACTGTATCGACCTAGCTTGCCGCACGAAAGTAATGTGTGTGCTTTGCCATGGCGAGGCGATTGCTGTCGGATTAGGGCGAATAGTACTTACTTAGGATTTTCGCAGGTCGGATTAGCGCCGCCAGGCGCGTAATCCGACTTACGCGGTTACACGGTAGCGATGGCCCCCACCGACTGCAACTGGCCGATTTCCTGGTCGGTATAGCCCAGTTCCGCAAGTACGGCATGCGTATGTTCGCCCAACTTGGCTGGCGCTTGTGTTGGCTCGCTGCGGACGCCATCGTACTTTACCGGTGGCCCGATGGCGTTCAGTTTTCCGTGGGTCGGGCTTTCGTAATGCATGATAATGCCGCTGTCCAGCGTATGCGGATGGTTCAAGACATCAGAAAAAGAGTTGATCTGCGTACACGGGATACCATTGCCAACCAGCAAATCGACCCAGTAAGCGGCTGGGTGCTTTGCTACGACTTCCCTTATAGGCGCCAGCGTGGCTTCACGATTCTGCACACGCAAAGAGTTGGTTTTGAATCTTGGGTCATCTTTCATGTCGTCGAGCTGCACCACTTCACAGAAGCGACGCCACAGCGGTTCACTGGCTACGCCAATAAGAACCGATTTGTCTGAGGCATTAAAGGCTTCATATGGGCAAAGGGATTCATGAGCACAGCCGAAACGCTCGGGCTCGGTACCGCGTTCCCAGTATGCCTGAAACATATACCCCAGGAAGGCCACGCCTGTTTCAAACAAGGAGACCTCCACCAGGCATCCGCGCCCGGTCCGGCCGCGCTCGAGCAATGCCGCCAGAATAGCCGAGGTAGCATGCATGCCCGTGCCCTGGTCAACTGGCGAAAAAGGGGCTCGGACGGGCCCGCTGCCGGGTTCTCCCATGATGGAACACATACCCGTGAAAGCCTGCAGGATCATGTCGTAGCCCTTGGCATGGGCCAGAGGCCCCGTGCGTCCGAAGCCGGAAATACTGCAGTAAACCAGCTTGTCGTTCAATGCCTTTAACGCTTCGTAATCAATACCCAGCCGCTGTGCAACCCCGGTACCAAAGCTTTCAACCACGACATCCGCTTCGCGCACCAGTTTGCGAACGATTTCTTTACCGCCCTCGGACTTCAAGTCGATGGCAATACTGCGTTTGCCACGATTGGTAGCCAAAAACACAGCACCATCGCCTTCGCGGAATGGCGGCCACCCTCGCGTATCGTCTCCTTCAAGAGACTCGATCTTGATGACTTCGGCACCAAGATCAGTCAAGGCCTGAGTACACAAAGGGCCAGCCAGAACCTTGCTGAAATCCAGGATTCGCGTGCCGACTAGAGGTTTGATAGACATATGATCCTTTGAAATTAATAACGCCCGCCGGTGACATGCAAAACATCGCCAGTCACGTAGCTGGCAAGCTCAGAAGCCAGGAAAGCCACCACAGCCCCGACATCGCGGGGTTCGCCAATACGCGGTATGGGAGTGATTTTCTCTGCTGCCTCACGGATTTTTTCGTAATGCGGCAATCTTAAGACTGCTTCAGTATTAATGATACCTGGCGCCACCGCATTCACGGTGACATTGAACCGGCCATTCTCTAGCGCCATCGCTTTTGTAAAACCTATAATGCCAGCCTTGGCTGCAGAATAATTGGCCTGCCCCGCGTTCCCCAAGTGAGCACGCGACGAAATATTGATGATTCTGCCCCAGTTTTGCCTGGAAAAGTATGGAATTGCTTCCCGTGTGCAAAGAAAGGCGCCCTTCAGGATGACATCCACCACGCTGTTCCAGTCGTCGAGTTGCATTTTCGTGATGCGCATGTCGCGTGTAAAACCGGCGTTATTCACGAGCACATCGACACGACCCCATTTATTATTGACGCTTTCGAACAGTGCCTTGACCGAAGCGGCATCGGTCACGTCAACGCCCACTGCCAGCGCCTCTCGTCCGGCATCAATGAGTTCCTGCGCTTTGCGCTGCGCCAATTCTGTATTGATATCCGCCACGACCACCTTGACGCCTTCAGCCGTCAGGCAATCGCAAACCGAAGCCCCTATACCGTTGGCACCACCTGTTACGACGGCTACACGCCCTTCCAAGCCCAAGTCCATGCTTTCTTCCTTTTAAGCTACACTTTTAATTTGCGAAAATTATTTTCGCATTTATTTGATTGAAAAACAATGCACTTGCACATGTGCCGGCCTAGGTCACTGTTTTAATGCCCACGGCATCAGAAATCTTGTTGGCCACCTCAACCAGCCTGGGCCCTTGCACATTGCGTATTTCGTCTTCGCTCAGGATATAGGAAGGCCCGCCAATGTTCAGACCGTACAGGGCCCCATCGGAATGTCTGACGACAGTTCCCGCTCCATTGATATAGCGCTGCCATTCGCCACACGATGTGCAATAGCCATCGCGCTCCATGTCGCGCGCCGCCTTTTCAATACCCTGCATTACCATCGCCCAATCCGTTCCGAAATGCGGGCGCAATTCGTCAAGAATTTGCCGGCGCTCGTCGTCACCGATTGCCGAAAGATAAGCACGCCCCATAGCTGACGTGGCAAGGGGGATGCGCGACCCGTTGAAAAGGCGCAAACCCACCAAACCGGAGCCTTCGCAGGTTTCGATGTAGATCATCATCCGCCGGTCCCGTATGCCTAGCCCCACATTCGCATTGGCGCCCTCGGCCAACTGCTGCATCAGGGGGGCGGCAATCTTGCGAATGTCTCGGCGGGCGAGAGCAATTTGGCCAAGCGCCAGCGTGCTGCCGCCCAGTTCATAGTTCTCTTGCCTGGGATTGAACTCAAGAAAACCGAGTCGGCTCAAGGTATAGGTAATGCGTGAAACCGTAGCCGCCGGAATACCAGTACGCTCGGAGAGTTCGTGGTTGCCCAACGGCCCTTCTTTAGCCCTGAAAGCGCCTAGCACTTCCATGCCCCGCGCCAGCGCAACAATATACTGCCTGTCGGCGCTGTCCCCAGACTGCCGGCTGGTTGCAGGCTTGTCTTTGGGTGCTGCACCAGCCTGGTCTTTGACGTCGTACCGTTTTCTGCGGCGCGATACGGTGCTGTCTTCGGGAGAGGCTGTTACTTTGTTTTTTTCCATGTAATCGAACCAAGTATATGAAGCCTATGCAAATTTCGTGACGACGTCGGTCTGACATCGGGCGAAAGCGCTTTTTATTGTAGATTACGCATCATCAATTCTGACAAATCGCTCTTGCCTCAAGCTTACCCTGTTATCTTGCGAAAATCATTTCCATAATTTATACTGCAGCCCAGAAAGCTTAGCAACAGACAAGGAGAGCAAGTATGTCGAAAACCAGTTTTGACCCCACTTCACATCAAATGTGCGAACAACGTTACTTCGAAGATTTCGCTGTGGGTGAAAAATTTCTACTGCCATCTCGCACCATGACGGACGCGCTGTTTGCCGCCTTCCAGCTGGCCAGCGGCGATAACCATCCCATTCACTACGACGTTGAATACTGCCGCGCACTCGGCATGCCCCATATGCTTGCCCATGGTTTCCAGGTCGCCATCCAAACCGCTGCCGGCGCCGGCCTGTTCCCTCATGTGACCGAACTCTCGATGAAAGCATTCATCGAGCAAAGCAGCCGCTTTCTTGCACCCGTTTATGTCGGCGACACGCTGTACTGCACCCTGGAAATCGCCGAACTCAAACCCGGCCGCACAACCGGAACCGTCAAGATGTCAACAAAAATCGTCAACCAAAACAACGTGACCGTCATGGACGGGACACAAACCTACTTGCTCAAAAAGCGCCCAGCATAAAACACCAGCATTTCAAATATCAAAGGTAATCAACATGAAAACACTATGCACCCGTATTGCAATGGCGGTTCTTGCCAGCGCATTTGCCATCAACCCAGTCATGGCCGACCCAGCCTACCCCAGCAAGCCTATCAAGCTGCTGGTAGGCTATCCGCCCGGCCAGGCCACCGACACAATCGCCCGATTGCTTGCAGAACGGGCCGGTGCGCTGCTCAAGCAACCCATCATTGTCGAAAACAAGGCTGGCCAGGGCGGCAGCATTGCACTGGGGGGGTTCATCAACCAGCCTGCCGATGGCTACTCCATCACCCTGGCGGCCAGCGGATCGGTAATTACCAATACCTATCTGTATAAAAACGTTACGTATCAGGCCCTGAACGATTTGACGACGGTCGGGTTTGTCGCCGACCTGCCGCTAGTGCTCGTAGCGAATCCAAAAATGCCATTCAACGATATGAACGGCCTTGTCGAGTATGCCCGCAATAACCCAGGCAAGCTGAACTTTGCCTCTCCTGGCGTTGGCACTTCTTCGCACCTGGCGATGGAAACGCTCAAGCACAAATACAAGCTGGATCTCATGCACGTTCCCTACCAAGGCAGCGTACGCGCCATGACTGACCTCATTGCCGGAGAAGTCGATATTGCCTTCGACACGGTTCCCGCCGTACAGCCACACGTCAACGGCAACAAGCTCAAAGCCATGGCTATAGGCTCAAGCAAACGGCTTGCTCAGTTTCCAGACGTGCCGACCTTGACGGAAAGCGGCTACGACCAAATCCCAGCGCATGTCTGGATAGGCCTCTTCCTGCCCAAAGGCAGCGCTCCGGAAGTCACCCAAAAGCTCAACCAGGCATTCAACCAAGCCCTGAGCGACAAGGACATTATTGAAAGAACAGAAGGGCTGGGTGTGATCGTACGCCCCACGACACCCGAAGAGTTCACCGAAATAATCCGCAACGACCAAGCCCGTCTGGCCGAAGTCGTCAAGAATGCCGGTTTGGAAAAAAGCTGACGTGAGTAACTCATTTATTGTGGGCGTCGGCATGACGCCACTTTCCAAGCATCTTACGCTTAGCGTAAAACAACTCACCGCCATGGCCGTCGATGCCGCCCTGCAAGACGCGGAAATAACCCAGGACGCCATTGAGGCAGCCTGGTTCTGCAATACACGTCAGGGCGCCCTGGAAGGGCAACACGGAATACGCGGCCAATGTTCGCTGCGGGCGTATGGCTTTGAAGGTATCGCCATATTCAACACAGATAACGCCTGCGCCAGTTCAAGCTCCGGCCTCATGCAAGCCCATGCCGCCGTCAGCGCGGGCATATACGATGTTGCCTTGGTCGTTGGCGCGGAAAAGATGAATTATCCGGAAAAACGCACGGAAATGTTCGAAGCCTTCAAGGGCAGTTGGGACAGAGACCTTGCCGATACGCACATGGAGGCGCTCCTGGCGATGGGAGAAGGTCTGGAACTGCCGCCAGAAGCATTAACCGATACCGGTGAACGCTCGGTTTTCATGGATATCTATGCGGCGCAGGCGCGTTTTCATATGCACAGGTTCGGTACGACCCAACGGCAAATTGCCGCCGTCGCCGCAAAGAACCACTGGCATTCGCAATTCAATCCGCTGGCTCAGTATCAAACGCCCATGACCATCGATGAGGTCCTGGCGGACAAACTGATTTCCTGGCCCATCACGCGCTCCATGTGCGCACCCATGAGCGACGGTGCATGCGCCATTGTGGTCGCATCCAAGAAAGCCCTGCACAAGTTCCGCAAAGACCGTGCCGTAGGCATACGTGGGATGGCTGTCAGCAGCGGCACGCAGCGCACACCCGATCAAGTCGAACGTCACCTTACCCGCATCGCCGCCGACAAGGCCTACGAGGTGGCAGGCGTAGGGCCCGCAGACATTTCCTTTGCTGAGCTCCACGACGCTTCTGCCATTGCGGAAATCCTTCATTCGGAAAACTGCGGGTTTTGCGACTACGGAGACGGTGGCGCCCTGGTGGAAAGCGGTGAAACCCGGTTGGGCGGCAAACGCCCCATCAACGTCTCGGGCGGCTTGCTGTCCAAGGGGCATCCCATTGGCGCAACAGGGGCAATCCAGGTTCACGAGGTGGTCACGCAACTGCGCGGCGAAGCGGGCAAGCGCCAGGTCGCAAACCCTCGCCTTGGAATGACCGAAAACGGCGGCGGATTCTACGGGTTGGAAGAAGCCGCTTGTGTTGTTGGCATCTTTGAGGCACCCTCTGCCTGAAACCCATATTAGCGAGCTGATGCTCTACTTACATAAACTGGAGGTAACGTTTTGAAAACAGGTCCCTTGGCAGGCGTAAAAGTCATTGAGTTTGCTGGCATCGGGCCTGGCCCTATGTGCGCAATGTTGCTGGCCGACCTGGGCGCCACAGTGCTGCGGCTGGATAAGGCCGGCCCGCCAACCGCAGGCATTGAACGACCACTCAAATACAACCTGGTGCTCAGGAATCGCCAGAGCATTACCGTAGACTTGAAATCCAAGCAGGGCATCGAGTTTGTCAAGGCGCTTGTCCAAGATGCCGACGCCATCGTCGAAGGCTTCCGCCCCGGAACCATGGAAAAGCTCGGGCTCGGCCCTGATGTTTTTTCCAAGATCAACCCAAAGCTGGTCTATGGACGCATGACAGGCTGGGGCCAAGATGGCCCTTATGCAAAGATGGCGGGTCACGATATGAACTATATCGCCCTGACCGGAGCCTTGCACGCCATTGGCCGTAAAGGCCAGGCGCCTACACCACCCCTGAACCTGGTGGGCGACTACGGTGGCGGCTCACTATACCTGGCATTCGGGCTGGTATCAGCCATTCTGTCGGCCAGAACCACCGGCGTAGGCCAGGTTGTGGACGCCGCCATGGTAGACGGCGCGGCATCCCTGATGACGTCGTTTTTCGGACTGAATGCGGGCTCGCTGTTCTCTTCCGAACGCGGCACGAATACCCTGGATTCGGGCGCCGCCTACTACGACACCTACGTATGCGCCGACGGAAATTATCTGGCCGTCGCTCCCATAGAACTCAAGTTCCGCGATGTCTTCTTTCAACTGCTAGGGCTCAACGCCGACGCGTTCGACGACAGTCCCGCTGGAAACGAAAAAATGAAAGCCGACATAGCCAGCAAGCTCAAGACGCGTACGCAAGCAGAATGGGCGGCTATATTCGACGGTACCGACGCCTGCGTGGCTCCGGTGCTTTCCATGAATGAAGCGCCCAAGCATGCTCACAACATGGCTCGTAAAACCTTTATCGAGATAGACGGCGTGGTACAGCCCGCACCCGCACCTCGATTCAGCGCCACGCCCACGGCAACGCCTACTCCGCCTGCACCCTCCAATCAAGACGTCCCCGCTGCACTGGCCGCATGGGGCATGGATGGCAAGGAAATTGAGCAATGGCTTGCCCATAAAGAAATAGGGCAAAACTAAGCCCTGGTCGCAGCCAACCAGGCAACCCGGCGCGGCTTGCTAATAACAGCGGGCCGCAGCCGTGCGTTAGCGCCAGGGCAGCCTGGCCAGCACCTGATAGGCTGAGCCTTGCTCGCTGGGTGCCGAGGCAACCAGTACGCACTGCTGTGGCGTCCACGCCAATGGCGCTTTTTGCAGCGCCTCGACCTCGCCAGACCCTGCCTTGCGCAACAACGACACATGCGGACGAAATGCCGATGCCGGGCGCTGCCAGCCTCGTTGTTCCAGATGGTGCCAAAGCGTATTATAGGCATCTGCCAGCCACGTCAAGACGGCATCATCGTGGTCCAGGGGGCCAGCCCACACTACACGCGGCCCGGAAAATCGGCCAAAGCGCCTGAGCACCAGCGTACCTGTCGGGATAACCCAGCCTGCAGCCGCCTGAGCCAGTTGCCTGGCCCCGTCTACCGGCGTATCACCCAGAAACGCCAGGGTCAGGTGCATGGTTTCAGGCCGCATGATGCGCCCACCGCACAGGGCATGCGCATCATGTGCCCATTCACTGATTTGGCTGGCTGACTCCGCCGACGGCCATAATGCAAAAAACAGGCGCAAGACACTGCGGCCATCAAAAAAATCGGCGGATGCAGGTATGGCCAGGGCGGTTTTCATAAGGTTCTCTATCGCATGCCGAACGTGGTATCACCGAACACGCGGTTTTTACCTGCAGGCAAAGAGCGCCAGTACTGCGGCGGGCCATCGACCTGCTTATCTAGCTCTGCCGCGGCATGCCATGCCCAGCGAGGGTTATAAAGTGCCGCACGCCCCAACGCGACCATATCTGCCTGACCATCAGCCACGATTTGTTGTGCCTGCTGTGCAGTGGTAATCAAGCCGACGGCCATAACCGGCAGGCCAACTTCACGCTTGAGCAGTTCGGCCAGATGCACTTGATAGCCCGGTCCCACAGGAATTTGCTGCTTGGGCGACACGCCGCCACTGGATACATCTATCCAGTCAGCCCCCAGCGCCTTGAGCCGGTGACCGAATACGACTGTTTGATCTGGCGTCCAGCTGGGTTCGTCGTCAACCCAATCGGTGGCCGACACGCGCACGCCTAATGCCATATGCTCGGGAACGACCGCGCGCACGGCCTCGAAAACCGCCAGCGGAAAACGCATGCGATTCTCGAGGCTGCCACCATATTCATCGGTGCGCTGATTGGCAATCGGCGACAAGAACTGGTGCAGCAGGTAACCATGCGCTGCGTGCAGTTCGATAGCATCAAAGCCCAAACGTACCGAACGCTGGGCCGCATCAACAAACGCAGCTTTGACGCGTGACAAGTCATCGGCGGACATGACCAATGGCGCAGATTCGTCGCTTTTATGCGGAACCGCAGACGGAGCCAAGACAGCCCAGCCACCCTGCCCTACAGCAACAAGCTGCCCACCATCCCAGGGCGAAGCGCTGGATGCCTTGCGCCCGGCGTGCCCCAGTTGAATCGCAAGCTTGGTCGATGATGTTGCCCGCACGGTTTTGATGACTTTTTCCAAGGCTGCTTCATTGGCGTCATCCCATAAGCCCAGGCAGCCGGACGTGATCCGGCCTTCCGGGGCTACCGCGGTCGCCTCCAGGCATAAGAGCCCCGCGCCGCCCAAGGCGAGGCTGGACAAATGAGCCTTATGCCAGGCCGTAGCGCTGCCTTCTACCGCGGAATACTGACACATGGGAGAAATAATTATGCGGTTGGAAAGCGTAAGGCCGCGCAGCGTGATGGGGTCGAAAAGATGAGGCATTGGTCCTCCTTGTTAGGGCGCAATGCCTGCGTGGGCCATGCGCCAGCCAAAACGGATAAGTTTTTCTAGACTTGGCAGCTTAGCATTGAAGCAGGGCATGATTCGGAAAAAAGCATGCAAGCAATGTTGCTCAGGCAGAGTTGTGCGTCGGATACGCATCAAGCTCTGCTCATCGTGTACGACAGGATCAGGCTATAACTACCCGTGGTGATGCCCCAAGCAATAAACCGAGGCCAGGTCAAGCCGCTATTTTTTGGAAGAGCTGCTGCATCAGCGCGGGAAAATGTGGTTAGCGATTGCGTTTTTCTGTGTTTGCGTGGTACCGCCCGTGATGGTCAACATACGTACGTCTCGAAACATGCGCTCGAGGGGAAGCAAACCAAAATAACCGTAGCCCCCAAACATTTGCTGGCAATTCAACACCACTTGCTGTGCCATCTCAGTGGCATAAACCTTGGCGACGGAAGACATGCATGGATCAGGTTTGCCTGCGTCTATAGCACTAAGTGCACGATAACAAAGACCGCGCGCGGCTTCTATTTGGATCCACATGTCAGCCATCATCCAGCGCAGCCCCTGCATGTCTGCAAGCCGCTGGCCAAATTGCTTGCGTACCATCATGTAGTCACGCGCGAGTTCAAAAGCGCCCTCGGCCACACCCAAAGCCATCACACCCATTCCCACACGAGTTGCATTATAAATTGTCAGGGTTTGTACGAACCCCTTGGAGTTCTCCGCACTTCCCATAGTGACAACATTGTCGATTGGAACCCTTACATTGTCGAAGAACAGTTCATTTTCGCTGGCGCCGCGAACCCCCATTTTGTGCTGAATTTTATGCACGGCCAACCCAGGACTGCCTTGTTCCACCAATAAGGTCCCGACTCCTTTGGCCCCCTTGGAAGGTTCGAATCGAGCATATACCAAATGCAAGTCTGCTCGATCTCCATAAGTTGTGAACACCTTCTGACCGTTCACCACATAATGGTCTCCATCGCGGACCGCAGTGGTAGTAACTGACGCGGCATCCGACCCAGCTTCAGGCTCTGTCCAGGCAATACTGCACTCCAGTTCACCACTGATAAACTTGGGCATCAACCGCTCTTGTAGCGCTTTTGGCGCACATGTCGCAATGATACGAGGCGACACGTTCTGCTCATGCACAATCAATGCTGTTGCAAGATCAACCTTGGCTATTTCTTCGATGACGAGATAGGTATCAACCAAACCCAGCCCCGAGCCTCCATGCTCTTCGGCAACACTCAGGCCGAGATATCCCAGCTCACACAATAATTTTTTGTTTTCTTCAGGAAACTCTTCTTCGCGGTCCCAACGTGCCGCTTTGTCCTGGAAGACTTCTTTGGAAAGTTTACGGGCTGCATCACGCAACTCTATCTGCTGGGGGGTTAGTTCAAAATTCATGTTATACGCTCAACTATTTTATTGCCGAAGCAACCCTCAAGACATAACCGCCCTCAAGGAAGAGGGGGCCCATATACGTTGCTTAAGTTAAAAGGGACCCAAGCTTTCTCCTCTGCTTTCTTTTTAGTCTAACATACGTTAGGCAGATTGGAGATATAAATCTATAATCTCGGACAATGGCAGATCCGCATTAGCGCCTGCCCATAATATAAACAGAGTGTCTCCGACTGATAACACTCACTGATGAGTTTCCATGCAAAAAAAAATTACTAAGCCTAGCTCTTGCCCGCATAAGGGAATTTCGACCAAAGCCATCGAAACTGAAAAATTAGAATCGGCTCAAGCCTGGCAGCAAGAACCTCCACTCGACACTCGAGCCTTGATATTGCATCAATCAGCCAAATTGTTACGCGAGCAGGGCTATGCCGCCGTATCCTTGCGCCAGATTGCCAATGCGTCAGGCATCAAAGCCGGAAGCATTTATTATCACTTCGCGTCCAAAGAAGAAATTCTCTTCCACGTTCTAGAAGAAGGTCTACGTGTCATCATGGAAGAGACATATGATGCGATCAATGCACTCCCCCCAGAAACCCCATTTCGCGAGCGACTGAAAGTCGCCATCAAAGGCCACCTATATGGCCTCCTGCAAGTCGGAGACTTCTCTTCCGCCAATATCCGTATCTACGGCCAGGTTCCAGAAGACGTACGAAAACGCCACAATATCGCGCGGCGTTGCTACGCCGATTGGTGGGACGAATTCCTGACCAAAGCGGTAGCAGAAGGCGCCATGAATTCGGGTTTAAATCTTAGTGTTGTGCGGGTGTTTATTGTCGGCGCCCTCAATTGGACGGTAGAGTGGTATCGTCCAGATCGCGGGTCATTTGAGGCTTTAACCGATCAAATTGTCGCCATAGTATCTGACGGCTTAGTGATAGATTAACTGTGGTACCCGACCCACATTAACCCACATCGTGCTTGACTGATGTTGTAGTGTCGGCAGGCATCAATATATCCAAAAGAATGGCCGCCACGCTCAACTCCTTATTCTGCCAAGCACATTAATTGCCCTTGAACCTAGGCGTCGACTTATTCTTGAACGCGTCCACTGCGGCTATATGATCTTCAGTTTGCATGACCAATGCCTCTGCGGATGCTTCGAGCTCGAGAAACTCATCCAGACCCATGGACAGGCCTCTGGCCAACAAGGCTTTGCTCAACCCGAAGGCGCGCGTTGGCCCGGCCGCCAATTTCTGTGCAAGACGCATTGCTTCAGGCATAAGGTTCTCGGATGTATATACTTCGCGCACAATGCCTAAGCTTTTTGCTTGTGCCGCATCGATCACATCGGCGAGCAAAATCATCTCTTTGGCGCGCTGCGTCCCGACGATACGAGCCAACAGATAAAGGCCACCCCCATCCGGGATGATGCCAACCTTACTGTAGCTTTGACAAAACCTAGCCGTGTCTGCCGCCAGAATGATGTCTGCAAGCAAGGCAACGTTGAAACCCACCCCCCAAGCCGGCCCATTAACTGCTGCGACCACAGGTTTTTCCAACGTATAAAGTGCCATCGTGACTCGATGCTGCTGCCGCATGCGGTCACGCATCGCGATGGCACTGGCTCCCGCAAAGGTATTGATGTCTCCGCCGGAACAAAACGCCTTGCCAGCACCCGTAATAACCAGAGATCGAATCGATGCATCGTCGCGAACTTCAAGTACGATTTGCTCCATTTGATGACGCATACCGGGTGTGAGCGCATTCAGCGACGCCGGATTATCCAGCGTCATGACTGCGACAGCCCCTTGTCTTTGTAAGCTTATCGGCATAGTGTTGTGTCGTTTTTTGAATCTTGTTTTACTGCGGATTAAGCCCCATCTGGCGAGCAATTAGATTGCGTTGCATCTGCGAAGTACCCGCTGCGATGGTAGTCGAACGCGCATCCCGGAAATGCCGCTGCATGTCGAACTCCATGATATAGCCGTATCCTCCCATAATCTGCATTCCATTATTCGCAGCCTTCACATATGCCTCAGAGGCCAATAACTTTGCCATGGAAAGCGTTTTCAATGCGTCGCGATTATTTGCCATTTGCCAGGCCGCTTTCAACATCAGCATACGCGAGGCCTCTACCTCTGCCTGCATATCAGCGAGCATGTGAGCAATGGCCTGGAAATTACCGATAGGTTGGCCAAACTGATTTCGCTCTTTTGCATATTCAACAGCAAGATCTATAACGCTCTGGGCTGCACCGCAGTAACCTGCGGTCGTCATTATGCGCTCGAGCTGTAGCCCTGACAGCATATATTTCCAGCCCTTGTTGACTTCACCGACCAAGCGATTGGCCGGAACTCGGACGTTATCAAAAAATATTTCGTATGTACCGATGGAACGACGCCCCAACGTATCAAGCTTCCTTAGCTGCATGCCTGGCGTAGTGTTATCTACCAAGAATAAAGAGATACCATTCTTATAGGGCACACTGGTGTCTGTCTTGGCATAAACAGAGATAACGGTATCACGCGCGCCTGAGCCCGTAGAAAAAACCTTTTGCCCGTTTATCACCCAATGGTCGCCATCCAACGTAGCAGTGGTGCGCATGGCTCCAGCGTCTGACCCGGCCCCTGGTTCAGTCATGGCAATCGACATGCGAACCTCACCGTTGATGAGCTTAGGGATGAAGTACTGCTTTTGCTGCTCGTTAGCGTTATGCAGTAAGTTCATACCGTTGAACACGCTAGTGCCATAACCACCAAGATAATCATAGCTGGTACGACCGATTTGCTCGGAGACCGCGACAAAATCCATGATACCGCCGCCTAGCCCTCCGTACTCCTCTGGAAAGGCCATGGCAATTAAACCCAACTTCACAAACCCATCATAAACCTCATATGGATAGCGTCCTTCGCGATCAGTAGCCCGCACATACTCTGGAGTCGCTACTTCTTTCAACATCTTGCCAACGCTTTCGCACAACATGCGTTGTTCTTCTGTAAATTCAAAATCCATTGCAGTTCCTTTTGTATTTCTAGGCCACGTCAACTACGGCGCTGATCAAAACTGCGCCCGTATATCAACGAGGCAACGGTGTTTCTTAAAATTTCAGTGGTGCCGCCACCAAGGGCAAAGCCACGCGAATCACGAACCATGCGCTCCAGCGGAAACTCGCGCGTATAACCATAATGCCCATGAATCTGCAATGCCTCGTTAGTTACGCGTTGCACCATCTCGTTGGCGTAAAGCTTGGCATATGTCGCCTCCAGTGCCCTGGGAAAACCGTTCTCCAGGGTGGTAGCTGCCTGCATGATCATCAGTTTGGCGGCATGGATCTGGAGAGCCATATCGGCGATCTTCCATTGAATACCTTGAAATTCACATATAGGCCGACCAAACTGCGTGCGCTCACTTGAATACGCTACTGCCCGTTCGAATGCCGCTTGCGCAACCCCCAAACACATGGCGGCGTTTCCTACGCGCTCCGGCCCAAAAGAATTCATTAATACTCGAAAGCTTTTCGTGGAGTTAAGGTCACCTGGAACCAGCACGTTGTCGTTGGGAACATGGCAATTGTCAAAAAAAAGATCGACCTCACTGACACCTCGGCCCCCCATTTTTGGAGCTGCATGCCCAGTTTCAAAGCCCGGCATGCCTCTTTCTACCACTATTGCGCCAATTCCTTTTGCTCCGGCGGCTTTGCCGAATCGTGCAAAAACCAGAAAATGAGTCGCTTGCTCGCCACCGGTACAAAATGCTTTTTGCCCAGTCACCAGCCAACCATCACCCTGCTCTGTGGCCGTAGTTATCAAGTCGGTAACAGCGGAGCCAGCCCCCGGTTCACTGATGCCGATACCGAACATGTATTCACCACTGACACACTTAGGAAGCCAGCGCGTCTTTTGCTCGGTTGTACCCAGGATTTCGATAGCTCGCGAAGGACCATTGAGTGCAAGCTGGCAAATAAGTGCCGTATTGAAGCAAACTCGCGACACCTCCTCAAGAAAAACAGTTGCGTGGGCAATAGACGCCCCTGACCCGCCATACTCTTCCGGAATGACAAGCCCCAGATAACCTAGTTTCGCCAATAAATCGCGGTTCTCTGCGGGAAATTCCTCTTGTTCATCCCAGTATGCTGCTTTTGCGGCAAAAGCATCTGTAACGAACTTCTTGGTACTCGCCCGGAATTCATCCAGCTCAGCATCCAACACTGAATTACTCATCATTAATTACTCCGCTTTAATGCCGGCGTTACGTACGACTTCGCCATATTTTTTGTAATCATCCCGTATTACTTTCGCAAACTCGTCTGGCGTGCTGCCGACTATATTGAATCCTCGTGCGCGAACCTTCTCGGCCATGTCCGGTTCTTTGAGGATTTCCGCGATTTCATGGCTGAGCTTCTGGACGATCTTGGTTGGGGTGCCTTTTGGAGCTACTACTCCGATCCAAATTGAAAGATTCATATTCTTCATGCCAGCCTCGTTGAAAGTGACAACATCTGGCATTGAGGGAGAACGCTCCTTGGATGTAATCGCAATGGCTCGCAGCGCACCGCTCTTGACATGAGGCCCGGTTAATGGGACATCCGCGAATAAAACTGGAACTTGTCCAGCAATGACATCGTTCAAGGCAGGTGCACTACCTCGGTAAGGGATATGAACCATCTTGGTACCGCTTTCTTGAAGGAACATCTCACCAGTTAAATGACTGGCTCCGCCATTGCCAGAAGATGCGAAACTCAAACCTCCCGGTTTGGACTTAGCCAATGCAAGAAACTCCGACAAATTGGCAGCGGGAACCTTAGCGTTCACAAAGAGGCCCATAGGTAGATCTGTCATGAGCGATACGGGCTCAAAATCCTTAATTGCATCGTACGGCAACGCTTTGTAAACATGAGGATTGATGGAATGGCTTGAATTGATCAATAGGATGGTGTAGCCATCAGCTGGGGCGGCAGCCACGGCAGCGGTGCCAATGCTCCCTGAGGCGCCTGGGCGATTCTCTACCACAACCGGTTGCCCGAGGCGCTTTTGCAGTTGCTGCGCCACCTCCCTGGCCAGCACATCTGTACTGCCTCCAGGCGGGATCGGTGCAACAAACCGGATAAGCTTGCTAGGATAGTTCTCGGCGTGCGCCACTGTCGAAACTGCAGATAATGCGACAATACTAATAGTTGATGCAAAAAAAATATTTTTAAAAATTGTCATTTTTGTCTCCTTGATGTATTGGCAACGCGAGGGCATAGTCAATGCGATGCCGCCGCGGGTTATGCTAGGTTCAGCATCCTTTAAAAGAAGGTGTCCGCTTCTGAAGAAAGGCACTCACACCTTCAGCGTGATCGTCCGTCTGAATCAATTGATTCTGTACATGAGACTCGATCTCCAGGAACCGATCGAGATCATTGCCGGCAACCGCTATAAACAGTCGCTTAGTCATGCCTAGCGCAAGGCTCGCAGAGTTTGCCAGCTCGCGTGCCAGCTCTTCTGCTCGTAAAACAAGCTTGCCGTCGCTCACTAGCTCAGTGACCAATCCAAGACGAAAAGCCTCCTCTCCACCCACGATGCGCGCGGTCATTGTGAGTTCTTTTGCACGCAAAGTGCCAACATACTGAGCGAGCAAAAAAACAGAACCCCCATCAGGGGCCAGACCAATTTTTTTAAAAACCTGACCGAAACGAGCGGAAGGCGAAGCCAGTATGAAATCGGATGCCAGAGCCAAGCTCCAGCCAATTCCAACAGCCACGCCCTCAACCACCGAGATAATTGGTTTTTCCAGGTGTTCCATGGCCTTGATGATCGCGTGGGCCTGTTGAAGACGACGGCGTCCATCGAGAATGCTGGGCTCTGCCATATCGCTCACATCGGCGCCAGCACAAAATGCTTTTGCTGTGCCTCGTAAAATAACAACACGGACTGCATCATTCGTTGAGAAGCTCTGCAACATGCTCAGCAGGTCCTCTTTCATTTCCATGCTTAATGCATTCATGCGATCAGGCCTATCAATCACGATAGTGGCGACTCCCGCATTGACGCTGCTGCGAACTGCCATGTTTTTCTCCTTTATGCCACCCTATTCGGCACACTATTTTTTCTTTGCATACTGCACGGCGACCTTGCCGATCTTTTCGCGGGCGATGATGAGTTTCATGATCGACGCTGGCCCATCACCGATTTCCAGGCCCATAACATCTCGCAAACGTTGTTGATGAGGATGATCCATAGACCATCCGTAATGACCAAAGGTAAGTAAGCATTGATGGATGACATCAAACGCCGTTTTGGGCGCCAACCACTTCACCATTGCCGCCTCGGACGTGTGCGACATTCCCTGGTCGCGTAACTGCAGCCCGTGATAACAAAGCTCACGGACGGCCGCAATCATGGTTTCCCCCTCTGATAGAGGGAAGCTCACCCCTTGATATTGGGCTAGTGGGGCGCCGAAACTCTCACGTTCTTTTATGTATTCCCAGGCTTCATCCAGTGAAGCCTGGGCGGCTCCGACACACTGAAGCGCGATCAGGATCCGGCTATAGTCGAAACCTTGCATCACTTGTGTGAAACCAGTGCCTTCCTTGCCCAATAAGCTCTCAGCCGAAATGCGAACGTCGTCAAAAAAAAGCGATCCCCGGCCTACGATATGACTTCCAACGTCACTGAATGAGGTACGAGTAATTCCAGGCAAATCAAGAGGAAGGAAGAATGCACTCACCCCGTGAGCACCCTCTTCCGGCTTGCCGGTGCGGGCAAAAATCACTGCAGCATCGGCTTGATCTGCGAAACTGATGGAGGTCTTCTCGCCGTTCAGAATGTAGTCGCCCCCATCACGCCGTGCTCGAAGCTGAAGGTTGGCTGCGTCAGACCCACCTCGCGGCTCAGTAAGGCCAAGTGCAATGATGGCCTCGCCCTTGACGATTCTTGGCACCCAATGGTCGACGACCGCAGAGCTGGCATTTCGAACCAGCACGCTTCCCATTAACGACGCCATCAGTTGCACGTAACTTACGTTGAAATCCCCATACGCGAGTTGCTCCATCAGCATCCCGCTTGTGACACTATCGGCGGCCAAGCCGCCATGCTCCTCTGGGAGATCAACTCCGATTAAACCCAGCGCTCCCATCTCTAGCACCAAGGCTCGGTCAATCCGACCGGTTTTTTCACGCTCCTGATATTCGGGCAAGAGTCGCTCTGTGGCAAAGCGGCGAGTTGCATCTCTCAAAGCCAACTGTTGTTCACTAAAAATCATTGCTGTCTCGCTCCGTAATTGTTCTTATCTGATGTTCACATCGGAACTAATTTCTATTTATTTTTGTCAGACAGGCTCAAATCAACAAAACTGCCTAACGTTCATTAGAATCGATGATACACTGATTTTCACCCTTGTGAAGCCCTCGGGTAAATACCTACTACAAGACCATCAACGTCCACAAAGGAGATTAACCATGGATTGTTCGGATGTGCTTTTTGAGAAAACGGGTGCGCTCGCGACCATTACACTGAACCGCCCTGATAAAGTAAACGCGTTATCTAAACAGATGCGCTCAGCACTGGATCGGCGATTACGGCAAGCTGCCGAAGATGCATCAGTACAAGTTGTGCTTATTTGCGGTGCAGGCGCCTCGTTCTGCGGAGGACTGGATCTAACCGACCTACCCGACAGTCCCCTCACGTGGCGTGAACGCGTACTGGCAGCACAAGCAAACCATATGGCAATCGTACGCATGCCAAAAATTGTTATTGCAGCGGTACAGGGATCCGTCGTTGGCGGCGGCGCCTCGCTGGCGCTATCAGCAGATATTCTGATCATGGCCGACAACGCGCATCTGTCCTTCCCCTTTGTACGATTGGGAATCGTACCAGATGGCGGTAGCAGCTATTTCTTGCAGGCCAAGCTGGGCGTGCCGCTTGCATTGGATCTACTATTAACAGGAGGAAAACTAGAAGCAAGTGAAGCAGCACGGCTGGGTCTAACGCGTCGCCTAGTACCCGCCGACGAATTACTGCCTGCTGCGCGCAAATTGGCCAACGATCTAATAAAGCTTCCTCCTGAGGCAGGCATGTTGACCAAGTCCTTATGCCGACAGTACTGGGGTTCTCAACTCGACAGCGTTCTTTCGCATGAGGCAGATACCTTTGGTTTGGCAACCACCACTCCAGGACACCTACAGGCCATTGCGCAACTGTCATCCAGATCACAATAAGCCTGGTTCCGCATCTGAGAATGCTCGATATCTTGTTGCCCGGTTTTCTCAGTTTCGCTCTTGTCGTTGACGACCATGCATGCTGGCATTTAATCCTTGATATCAGCCAGGATCTGATTCACTTCTTTAGGTGGGCAAAAGCCCGTGAGCAACAGGGCTATGCACTGATCAGCAATTTCATCAGGTTTCAGGGCACCTGACGGCCTATACCAGCGTGCTATCCAGCTCAAGGCTCCGGCAATAGTAAACGCTGCAATTTTCGGGTCACATGGCTTGATGCTTCCCTCGGCGATCCCCTGTTCTATCAACTGCCTGAACTCTGCATCGATAAGGGCTTTGATTCGCCGCAACTTAATCTGACTTTCTGCAGGAAGTGGATCTTCCCCCACTCGTATTACACATTTGCCAAAATCCATGGTGACAATTTCTGCATACCTGTGCATAGCTGCCTTCAATTTATCAAAGGCAGTCCCGCCGTGAGCAGCCACCTCTTGTATCGACTCATGCAGCATCGTCAGCCCAATCTTGACACACTCAAAAAGTATCTCGTCTTTGCTGCTTACATAGTAATAAAGTGTAGGCTTCGTGACATTCAGACGCTCTGCCACTTCGTCAAGATTGGTGCTCTGAAACCCTTTTTCATTGAAGACTTGAGCCGCCGCCCTCAACACGGCTTCCCGCTTGTTGAGACGAGCCTGCTTAGGATCGCTGGTATTTGTCCATGGCGATGCTGCTGTGCTGCTACTCACGCTCAACTCCTTATAATTGCAGTGGCGCCATAGTTTAAAGCGCTTCCACAATCGTGACGTTGGCGGTACCCCCACCCTCGCACATGGCCTGCAAGCCATAGCGCAGGCCTCGCGATCGCAAAGCATGTATCAGCGTCGTCATTAACTTTGCTCCCGTGGCCCCCAGCGGATGACCTAACGCTATGGCGCCGCCATGCACGTTCAACTTCTCGGGGTCTGCGCCAAGGGCAGCCAGCCAGGCAAGAGGAATCGCGGCAAAGGCTTCATTGACTTCGAAAAGATCGATATCGTCCAAGGTCATGCCTGCTCGCGCCAGCGCCTTGCGTGTAGCGGGGATGGGTTCCTCTAGCATCAGTACGGGATCACCCGCCGTTACCGTGAGATTGCGAATGCGCGCGAGCGGGGCCAGATTAAAGCGCCTTACGGCAGCCTCGCTGACGACAAGAATCCCCGACGCGCCGTCGGTCATCTGGCTGGCGTTGGCAGCGGTCACCGACCCACCTTCCAATATCGGCCTAATAAGAGACATCGCCTCAAGCGAAGCATCGACGCGTACCCCCTCGTCCTGGTCGAATACACCGTTCTCGCACTGGATAGGCACGATTTCTTGCCTGAACGCCCCTGCTTGTATTGCCTGTGCAGCACGCCGATGGCTCAGCAGCGCGTATTCGTCCATGGTTTGCCTGTCGAGCCCGTACTTGTCGGCAATTGCCTGAGCCGACACGAATTGGTTGAACTCGTCAACGCCGTACCGTTCAAGGATTTTTCGGCTCCAGGGTCCTTCGCCTATTCCTGCCTTGGCGTGCAGCCTGAAATTGGATCCCATGGGGACGCGTGTCATGCTTTCTGCGCCTGCGGCTATCACCACATCCTGGGTTCCCGACATCACCGCCTGCAATGCAAAATGCAAGGCCTGCTGGGATGATCCACATTGCCTGTCAACAGTGACCGCCGGCACCGACATTGGCAGGCAGGACGCAAGCACCATATTTCGCCCAAAAGCGAATGACTGCTCGCCAGCCTGGGTGACACACCCAACGATAACGTCTTCGATGACGGCCGGATCGATCCCTGATCGATCGACCAACGCGTCCAGTACAGCCGCGCCCAGATCAGCGGGATGCGTGCCGGCCAGTGCGCCATTGCGCTTGCCTCCGGCGGTACGCACCGCCTGTACGATAAATGCCTCAGCCATGTTGATCTCCTTTTTTGGTTTCCACCCTTCGCCCTTTTATGAACGCGGCCAAGCCTTCCTGTACTTCAGCCGTGCGCGCCAGGGACGAAATGGCGCGACTTTCAAATTCCATCTGCGTCTCGACCTGAGTCGAGAAACTATCCAATAGCAAAAGACGGGTGCGGCCCAGGGCCGCAGTAGCGCCTTGCGCCAACTCGTGCGCCAAAGCAGCCGCTTCGTCCTGCAGCACGAGCGGCGGTTTGACCACTCGGGTTACCAGGCCAAGCGCGGCGGCCTCATCAGCAGTTAGGCGGCGGTTGCTCAGCAAGAATTCCTGCGTATGCCTAAGCCCAATCAGTCTGGGCAACAGCCAAGTCGTTGCGCCGTCCGGTGATAAGCCCAGCCTCGTATATGCGGCAGTAAAATGAGCGCTTGGATCAACCAGGACGATGTCCGCAAAAGCAGCCAACCCAATGCCCGCGCCTGCGGCCGGACCATTCACGGCCGTCACCACTGGCTTGGCCATGCGCATGTAACGGGATATCGCCAAATGCAGATAGCCTGATATTTCCTTAAGAAAAGCCTGTAATGCGTCTGTTTGCTGACTAAACTCGGTAACGTCACCACCTGCGCAGAATAGTTTCCCCTTTGCAGTCAATAGCACGCAGCGTATTGAGTCGTCGGCATCGCATTCGATTGCAGCATTCATCAGCGCACGGGCCATGTCCATATTCAAGGCATTACCGTTCTCGGGACGATTCAAGGTCAAACGTGCCACGCCACCCTCGCGCTCAAATAAAAGTACGTTTTCCATAATTAATTTTTCGCTTTATAACAATACTTTTAAGTAACAATACTACTTTCAAGTAAATTGATTTTTTTGTCAAGGAAAAGCTTGCGTCCGGGCATACCCCAACGCCCATGCATTGACGTTCAAAGCCCTCCTTCGCTAACATCAGCGATTATCAGATCAAGCTGCCTGACGTGCGCCGTGGCGCCACGATGCGTTCTGCAGCCACAACGGAGATTCCCTCAGTGAAACCCCAGTCCCTGGACATGATTACCAAACTTGTCGGTTTCGATACCGTCTCGCGCAACTCCAACCTCGATCTCATCCACTACGTGCGCGACTACCTGGCTGGCCATGGGGTGCAAAGCCACCTGGTTTCCAATACCGAAGGGACCAAGGCCAACCTGTTTGCCACAGTAGGCCCGAATGTGGAAGGCGGCGTGGTGTTGTCGGGCCATACCGATGTCGTGCCAGTCGATGGCCAGCCCTGGGATACCGACCCCTTCACCATCGCCCAGAAAGAGGGCCGGCTGTATGGCCGCGGCACCTGCGACATGAAGGCATTTTCAGCGGTGGCGCTGGCCATGGTGCCCGACATGCTGGCAAAAGGGCTGAAACGCCCCATTCACTTCGCTTTAAGCTACGACGAAGAAATAGGCTGCTTCGGCGCGCCGGCCATGATAGAACGCCTGGTTACCGATATTGCCAAGCCCAGCGCAGTCATCGTCGGCGAACCCACCAGCATGCGCCCCATCGTGGCGCACAAAGGCATCGCAGCCCTGCGCACTACCATTATCGGCCACGAAGCGCATTCCAGCCAGGTACAGCGCGGGGTCAGCGCCGTCATGACCGGAGCAAAGCTCATCAGCTTCATTGACGACATGATGGCTGAGAACAAAGCCGCCGCCGACCCGGCCTGCCGCTTCGAGCCACCCTACACCACGTTGCACGTGGGCGTGGTGAACGGCGGTACGGCGCTAAATATCATTTCACGCGAATGCTCATTCGTATGGGACATTCGCACCCTGCCAGGCGACGACTGGCGTCAATACCTTAACCGCTTCCAGGATTACGTCAATTCCTTGTTGCCCGCCATGCAAGCCATAGCACCGGCGGCCTCCATCACCACCGAAATCATGGCCGACGCTCCACCCCTGCAGGACCAGGGCGGCGCCGCGCAAGACCTGGTATTTGGCCTGTGCGGCCATACCCATGGCGATGTCGTGCCCTACGCCGCCGAAGCGGGGCAGTTCCAAGAGCGCGGGTTTTCAGTCGTGCTTTGCGGCCCCGGCTCTATTGACCAGGCGCATCAGCCCAATGAATACATCGACATCTCGCAGGTAAGCGCCTGCGAGCAATTCCTGGAAGACGTCATCAACCAGCTAGCCAGTTAAACCAGCCATATTCGTTCGTCATACCCCAATACCTAAAGGAGCCGTACGTCATTCATGCAAACAACCCTGGAAACGCGCCCACGCAGCGCTGGTCCGGGCATGCCGCAAAACGGGCGCATCAACACAGCGACCCACCACAATACTAGGGCAGGAGACAACCATGAAGCTTAAACAACTTATAAAACATACCGCCATTGCCGCCACACTCGCGCTAAGCGTGGGCATATCACAATCGGCAGCCGCCAAAACACTGCGCTGGTCGTACCAGGGCGACATGGCGTCACTTGACCCCATGGCGCTGAACGAAACCTTTACGCTGGGGTTTCAAGGCTGGTTCTACGAAACCCTTACCGGCTACGACAAAGACCTGAAACTGGTGCCATTGTTAGCTGAAAAATGGGAAAACCCCGAGCCCACCAAATGGGTATTCCACCTGCGCAAGGGGGTCAAATTCCATGATGGCAGCCCCTTTACCGCCGATGATGTCATCTTTTCCTGGCAACGCGCCCTGACGCAGGGCTCCGACATGAAAGGCTATGCCGCCAAAGCCACTAACATCAAGAAAATCGACGACCACACAGTAGAGGTCACAACCCCCACACCCAATCCTATCTTGCCACGCGACTGGACTTTTCTATACATGATGAGCAAGCCTTGGGCAGAAAAAAACAAAACCACTGAAGCCACCAACGTTAAAGGTGGCGAAAGCAATTACGCCAACCTGCACGAAAACGGTACAGGTCCGTTTATCATCGTAGACCGCCAACCCGACGTCAAAACCACGCTCAAGCGCTTTGATGGCTACTGGAACAAAGACATCCCCACCAATGTCACCGATATCGTCTTCCAGCCAATTTCCCAAGAATCAACCCGTGTCGCCGCCCTGATTTCCGGAGAAATGGACATCGTCATTCCCGTGCCGGTACAAGACTGGCCCCGCCTGGAAAAAGAACCCAACGTCCAGGTCATGAACGAGCCTGAAGCGCGTGCCGTGTTCATCGGCATGGACCAACACCGCGACGAACTCCTGTTTTCCAATATCAAAGGCAAAAACCCCTTCAAAGACAAGCGCGTGCGCCAAGCCGTCGACCTTGCTGTCGATACCAACGTCATCAACCAGAAGATCATGCGCGGCGCAGCCAAGCCGCTAGGCACGCTTATCGCCGATAAAATCAACGGCTACGACGAATCCTTTGGCGCGCCCTACAAGCCCGATGTTGAAAAAGCCAAGAAGCTGCTGGCCGAAGCCGGTTACCCGGATGGCTTCAGCGTGCAACTGGACTGCCCCAACGACCGTTACGTCAACGACGAAAAGGTCTGCCAGGCAGTGGCCAGCATGCTGGCGCGCGTAGGCATCAAAATCGACCTGCTGGCACAAACCAAGTCCAAGTACTTTGCCAAGATCCTGCTGCAGGCCGGCAACAACACCAGCATGTACATGCTGGGCTGGACGCCAAGCTCTATCGATGCGGCCAACGCACTGACCAACCTGGTGTCCTGCCGCGATGCCAAGACTGCGGCGGGCCAGTTCAACCTGGGCGGCTACTGCAACAAGGAAATCGACGCCCTGACCGCCAAGATCGATACCGAAACCGACCAGGCCAAGCGCAACGCCATGATCAAAGAAGCATTCACCATGCTGCGCAACGATTACGGCTACCTGCCTTTGCACCAGCAGCCCATGTCATGGGGCATCAGTAAAGGCATCAAGCTGGCACAACGAGCCGATGACGTGCTTGATATCCGCAATGTAGTTATGCCTTAACGCACAGCCATGACCACCTCGCCACCATCCACCTGGAGCGGTGGCGGGGCTCGCCAGCCTGTGCCTGCTCAAATACTAAAAATGTATCTACATGCTTAATTTCATTGCCCGGCGGATTTTCCAGTCGATTTTTGTGATGCTCGCAGTGGCATTCATTGCCTTTGCGATGTTTCGCTACGTCGGCGACCCCATCAACAACATGGTGGGCCAGGACACAACACTGGAACAACGCGCCGAACTGCGCCAGCAACTGGGGCTGGACGACCCGTTCCTGCTGCAGTATGCGCGTTTTCTTGGCAAGGTAGTACAGGGCGATTTCGGGATGTCGTACCGGCAGCGCCGGCCTGTCAGCGATCTCATTGAAAGCCGCTTGCCCGCCACCCTGGAACTATCACTGGTATCAGCGCTGATGGCCCTGTTCCTGGGCATACCCATGGGCATCTACACCGCCCTGAAACGCAACGGCGTGCTATCGCGCACCTTCATGACCATTTCGCTGATCGGCATATCGCTGCCTACTTTCCTGATCGGCATACTGATGATACTTTTTTTCGGTGTCATGCTGCGCTGGCTGCCCAGCTTCGGACGCGGCGACGTCGTGCAACTGGGGTGGTGGTCCACTGGCTTCCTGACCAAAAGCGGCTGGCTATCGATGATCATGCCGGCTTTCACCCTGGCCCTGTTTCAAATGACACTCATCATGCGCCTGGTGCGCGCTGAAATGCTCGAGGCCATGCAAACTGATTTCATCAAGTTTGCCCGGGCTCGTGGCTTGCCCGAACGCATGATCAATTTCCGGCATGCCCTGAAAAACACGCTGGTCCCGGTTATTACCATTACCGGCCTGCAACTGGGCTCCATCATTGCTTTTTCCATCATCACCGAAACAGTTTTCCAGTGGCCCGGCATGGGCCTGCTGTTCATACAGTCGATAGGCGCTGTAGACATTCCCGTCATGGCCGCCTACCTGTTGCTGATCGCTTTCTTCTTCGTGATCATTAATCTTATTGTTGATTTATTGTATTTCGTTGTCGATCCACGGCTACGCGTGCAAAAAAGTTAGAAGGTCTAGAAAATGGCCCAAAACCTCCTGTCTCGCGCCTACAACAGCGACATGTTCTACAGTTTCAGCCGCTCTCCCAGCGCGATCATCTCGGCCATTGTGGCCCTGGTGCTTATCGTCGGGGCCATCTGCGCCCCCTGGATTGCGCCTCATAATCCGTTCGACCTGGCTACCCTGGACTTGCTCGATGCCAATATCCCTCCAGCCTGGAACCCTGATGGCGACCCACGCTTCTGGCTGGGCACCGACGATCAAGGCCGCGACATGCTGTCGGCCATTTTGTATGGGTCACGCATCTCGTTGCTGGTGGGGTTTGCATCAGTGCTGTTCTCATTGGTTATCGGTGTCAGCCTGGGCCTGATCAGCGGCTATGTAGGCGGGCGCATCGACAGCATCATTATGCGCATTGCCGATGTGCAGTTGTCTTTTCCCGCCATTCTTATCGCCCTGCTTATCGACGGTGTGGCGCGTGGCCTGTTGCCACGCGACTCTCAAGACAGCCTTTCCCTATATGTGCTGATTTTCGCCATAGGCATTTCCGGCTGGGTGCAATACGCCCGCACAGTGCGCGGCGCCACCATGGTCGAGCGCAATAAAGAATATGTGCAGGCCGCCCGCCTGATCGGCATGCGCCCCTTTACTGTATTGCATCGCCATATTCTTCCCAATGTCCTTGGGCCGGTACTGGTCATTGCCACCATCCATCTGGCCCTGGCCATCATTACCGAAGCCACCCTGTCTTTTCTGGGCGTAGGCATTCCACCCACCACGCCGTCACTGGGCACCCTAATACGCATAGGCAACAGTTATCTGTTTTCCGGCGACTGGTGGATTTCCATTTTTCCAGGTATTGCGCTGGTCTTACTGGCCTTATCAGTTAATTTGCTGGGCGATTGGTTGCGCGACGCGCTCAATCCCAAGCTTCGTTAAGGCGCAAGCATATGGCATTGTTGGATATCAAAAACCTGCGCATCGAATTCTCCAGCCGACGCGGAAACATCACAGCCATCCAGGACGTCAGCCTGTCGCTGGAAAAGGGTGAAATTCTGGGTGTGGTGGGCGAATCTGGCGCCGGAAAATCCACCATAGGCAACGCGGTGATCGGCCTGCTTGAACCCCCTGGCAAAATGACGGGCGGCATGGTGCTGCTTGATGGCGAACGCATCGACCAGCTATCGCCCAGCGCGTTTCGACTGGTGCGCGGGCGACGCATAGGGATGATTTTTCAAGATCCTCTGACTTCGCTGGATCCGCTACAAACCATAGGCAGCCAGTTAATCGAAACCATGCAAGTCCATTTGCACCTGGATGGCCAACAGGCCCAGGCGCGAGCCGTGGAATTATTGACCAGCGTGGGCATTACCGAAGCCAAAATGCGGCTCGAACAATACCCGCATCAGTTTTCAGGCGGCATGCGGCAACGGGTGGTGATCGCCCTGGCGCTGTGCTGCGAACCCGAAGTCATCATCGCCGACGAGCCCACCACGGCGCTAGACGTATCCATACAGGCGCAAATCCTGGAGCTCTTGCGCAAACTATGCAAAGACAAGCAAATGGGCATGATACTGATCACCCACGACATGGGAGTGATCGCCGAAGTCACCGACAGGGTCGCTGTGCTGTATCGCGGCAAACTGGTTGAAGAAGGCCCCACCAAGACATTGCTGAGCAGCCCCACGCATCTATACACCAAGAGTCTGATTTCGGCTGTGCCCCGCTCTGATATCAAGCTGCGGCGCTTCCCTATGGTGACCTACATAGAAGACGTGCTCGAGCCTGAACAAAAAACCGACCTGGCGGTTGCAACACGCTGGCTGGGCCAGCGGCGCAGCGACGGAGAACGTTCCCACGGACCTTTGTTGCAGGTCGAGAACCTGGGCATGCAGTTCATCTTGAAAAATGCCTTCCTCAAGCATAATCGCGTCACCCTTGATGCCGTCAAGGATGTTAGTTTTTCTATCCAGGAAGGTGAGGTCTTTGGCCTGGTGGGCGAATCAGGCTCAGGCAAATCGACCATAGCGCGGCTTATTGCCGGCCTGTACCAAACCACACACGGCTCGGTCACGTTCAACGATGTCAATATTACCCAGCTTTCTGATACAAAAATGATGAACGCCTTCCGGCGCCAGATACAAATGGTGTTCCAAGACCCATTTTCATCATTGAACCCGCGCATGCGCATTCTGGACATCGTGGCCGAGCCCATACGCTTTCACAAAATCGCCTCCACCGAAAAACTGACCCGCCAGATAGTGCGTGGGCTGCTTGATTACGTCGGTCTGGGCGATCAGGCACTGGCCCGGTTTCCGCACGAATTCTCCGGCGGGCAGCGTCAGCGTATTTGCATAGCCCGCGCCCTCGCGACACGACCGCGCTTTCTGATCTGCGACGAACCCACATCGGCGCTGGACGTATCCATACAGGCGCAAATTCTTAACTTGCTTAAAGATCTGCAAGAAACGCTGGGCTTGACCATTTTATTTATCAGCCACGACTTGCCGGTCATACGGCAAATGTGCGATCGCGTCGGCGTCATGCGCCATGGTGAACTGCTTGAAGTAGCCGATACCGAAACCCTGTTTTCCAACCCGCAACACGACTACAGCCAGCATTTGCTGTCGCTCATGCCCAGCCTTGATTTCCTGTCGCGCGAGGGGCTTGATATGGAATCGGCGTAGATGCTGGTGTTGCTTTCGCTATGGTGCATGTTGGATTACGCTGCGCGAATCCGACGCCTATCCTGGCCGTTGCCGCCATCCGCTCTCACATCAGTTCACAATTGTTAAATTTCTTGACACCAAATGTGCCACTACGCGCTAGACGCGGGGCCATCACATCCCTATGATTAACGCACCCAGGCAAGCATATGCCCTGGCAGCAAACGCCGCGTTGCTCTCTTTCTTACTTAAAGGATAAAAATCATCATGGGCATCATCAGCATGATCGTAGTTGGCTTTATCGTAGGCCTGCTTGCACGGGCCATCATGCCCGGCAACCAAAAGCTGGGCTTTATTCTGACTGTTATCCTGGGAATTGTAGGCTCCGTCGTGGCTGGCTACCTGGGCGCGACCCTGGGCTTTTATCAACCTGGCCAGGGCGCGGGCTGGGTAGGTTCCATCGTAGGCGCCATTATCGTGCTGTTTATCTACGGCCTGGTTGCCAAAAAAAACTGATTCCCGGCTGCTCTTTGCAGGACCGCTGCGATAAAACATGTGCATAGATCAGATTAGCGCCGCCAGGCGCATAACCCGACGTTGCCACGACAATGACAATGACAAAGCATCATGCTGATAAGGTCGGCAATGAGCCTATTTGCCACGGCGAAGATGCATGAATTATGATACTACCTAGTATCATAATTTATTCATACCAAGGAGAAACGAATGGGACTGCCACTTGAAGGCATACTTGTCATTGCCGTTGAACAAGCCGCTGCAGCGCCTTTCGCCTCATCTCGGCTGGCAGACGCAGGCGCACGCGTCATAAAGATCGAAAGGGCACAAGGCGACTTTTCACGCGGCTACGACAATGCAGTCAAAGGGGACAGCACCTATTTCGTGTGGTTGAACCGGGGCAAAGAATCCATCGTTCTTGATTTCGCAAATCCCGAAGAGTTGGCGTTGTTGAAAAACATGATTTCACAAGCCGATGTACTGATCCAGAACCTGGGACCCGGCGCCGCCGAACGCGCCGGTTTCGGATGGAAAGCCATGCGCGAAGCAAACCCCCGGCTCATCACTTGCGACATTACCGGCTATGGCGACACCGGCCCTTATGCCGGCAACCGGGCCTACGATCTGCTGGTGCAAGCTGAAAGCGGCATATGCTCTGTTACAGGAACCCCGGAAACTCCCACGCGCATCGGGGTCTCGGCCTGTGATATCGGAACCGGCATGTACGCCCATGCAGCCATCCTGGAAGCGCTGATCGCTCGCAGCCAAACGGGGCAAGGCAGCGCCATCCAGGTTTCATTGTTCGATTCCATGACCGACTGGATGAGCGTACCCCTGTTGCATTATGACTATGGCGGTACGGTATGGCCACGTGTCGGCTTGTCTCATCCCACGATAGCGCCTTACGGCGCATTCGCAGTTAAAGATGACAAGCAAATACTCGTTGGTGTTCAGAACGATGGCGAATGGAAGCGTTTCGCCACTGGGGTCTTGCAACAGCCAGAACTGCTCGAACAAGACTGCTACGCCACGAATGGCCAACGCGTCGCAAATCGGGCCGCGCTGGAACAAATCGTAGCGCAAGTGTTGTCGACACTGACGCACGAAGTAGCGGAGTCCCGCATGATTACGGCGCAGGTTGCCTATGCCTCGGTCAATACGGTGGCAGAACTTTCCACGCATCCCCACTTGCGCCGAACGCCTGTCCAGACCAAGAACGGTCAGGTGAATATTGTTGCGCCTCCCTACCAGTTCCGCGGACAACCACGCACTTATGGCCCGGTACCCGCCCTGGGCGAGCACACCGACAAAGTACGCGCCGAGTTTTCGGCGCAAGCATAAATTAAAGCGCTGCCTTACCATCAGCGCCGCCTATATCATGCCCAAAAGCCTTAGCGCCGCAAGCCAAGCGAAGAAGGTCACTGCCAACGCACCAGCACCTGGCATCGGCAAACTGACCAGCCTGGACAAATCCAATGCCATCCTTGACGCCGCCGCCTTGGTATTCATGGAATTGGGGTTCGCCACCGCGTCGGTCGATGACATCAGTGCCGCTTACGGGGCAACCAAGGGCATTATTTATTACCATTTCAAGAATAAATCAACGCTCTTTTTTGCGGTGCAGCGACGCGCCATGGAAATGACGCGCGCAGCCATTGAACCCCATGCACTTTCC
This sequence comes from Alcaligenaceae bacterium, assembly GCA_013416445.1. Taxonomy (GTDB): domain Bacteria; phylum Pseudomonadota; class Gammaproteobacteria; order Burkholderiales; family Burkholderiaceae_B; genus Pollutimonas. The sequence continues at coordinate 138,494 of JACCER010000003.1, read as the reverse complement.
GACGATGCGCCATCTCGCAAGCTTTATAAAATGGCGCATGCGCATACATTGTTGATCATGCAGCAGTTATCTTACCTGCGTGTTGCCGCCCAAGGCCTGGAACTACACCTTAGCGGCAGAACGAATACAAAAGAACGATCAGAACTAAAAGCGATCACCGATCTGCGCGACAGCAACGAAATGATGTATGTGCAAGTCATTGATGAAGGTATCCAAAACGGCGAATTCCAAAACGTGGATCCTAAACTATGGGTCAAGCCGCTACTTGGCGCTTTAAACTGGACCTCTCGCTGGTATCGTCCGCGGCCCCACGAAAGCGACACCGACCAAGACCGCATCGCCCACGAGCTTGCGTCATTTGCGCTGCAAGCCTTCAGGCAATAAAGCACAAATTGAATTAGGGATTCAGCACTACTCGTCCGACCACTTCGCGCGACGAAACAGCGGCAAGCGCCTGCTTGAAGTCCTGCATGGGATACTTACGCCAGGTATGTGGACGCAGCTTGCCGTCTGATGCCCATGCCAGCATTTCATGAAACGCGGCCCTTACCTTTTTGGGGGTGCCCGGTTGCATAGGCTGACGGGCCCATCCCATGTAGTAACCCCAATAAAGCCCGATAATCGTAATATTTTTGACCAGCACAATATTGGCCGGAATCTGCGGGATATCTCCGCTGGCGAAACCCATGGGAATCATCCTGCCCTCGGGGGCGATACAGCGCAGCGACTCATCAAACACCTTCCCACCAACCGGATCAAAGATAACATCAGCCCCCAGCCCGTTTGTCAGGGCCAGCACCTTGTCGCGGAAATTGTCTTCCTTGTAATTGATACCCACATCTGCCCCGTGCTCGAGTGCGGCCTGCAACTTGAGCGCGGTTCCCGCTGTGGCAATCACCCGCGCGCCAAGCAACTTGCCGATTTCGACTGCAGCCAGGCCGCTACCACCGGCGGCGCCATGCACCAGCAGGGTCTCGCCCTTTTGTAAGCCCGCCTTCCATACCAGGGCGCCGTAGGCGGTGGCGTAAATGGTTGGGAACTGCACAGCGTCATCAAAACCGACGTTGTCCGGCAGCGCAAATACCGTGTCTTCCGGGGCTACGACCTGCTCGGCGTACCCACCCGTTTTGACGCCTGCCACAACCCGGTCGCCCGCCTTGAACAGCGTGGCTTTGGGCCCGCACTGTGTGACAATGCCAGCGACCTCTGTACCTGGCGTAAAAGGAGGCGCCTGCCTGTTTTGATGCTTGCCGTCGATAACCAACAGATTGGCAAAGCTCACACCAATTGCATGAACGGCAATGCGGACTCCGGTATCGGTCATGGCGGGCGGCACGACAACTTCCACGGCTGTCGCATCCAGCCCCAGATCACGACACACCACGGCCTTCATGAGGGTTCTCCGTGGCGGCCAAGTCCTGAAGCGAAACGACGCGCGCCCGACTCCGCTTCTGTGAGCCGCGCCTGTATCGATAATTCGGCTTCGCGCTCAATGGCCGCGTCCAGAGACAATGCTTCTTGCTCATACGCGGACTGCCTGTCTGAGAGCATGGCTATCTGTGGGAAGCCGGCCAGCACCAAAGCCAGTTCTTCGGCGGCTGCCCGTGATTGCCCATCGGGCACCACTCTGTTGACCAGGCCCATCTGTTCCGCCTTGGCAGCATCGACTTTGCGCGCGGTCAGCAACATATCAAGCGCATTGCTCATGCCAATGAGACGTGGCAGGCGGACTGTGGTGCCATCGCTCATGGGCACACCCCATCGGCGCGACAACACGGCAAACATGGCGCTTTCTTCGGCGACACGCAGATCGCACCACAACGCCACCCCTAAGCCGCCGGCGCAGGCGTAGCCCGAGATAGCGGCAATAACCGGCTTGTTTAAGGGGCGGCGCAAAGGGCCGTCGGCACTGCCAGCCCATGGTTCATAAGCCGCTCCGCCGGCCAATTCTTTCAAGTCGGCTCCGGCACAGAAAGCCCCGCCGGCCCCCCATAGCACACCCACTTTTGCGCTGGGGTCATGCTCAAACTCATCGAAGGCAGCCGCCAGCAGCGCCGTGGCCTCTAGGTCAAGCGCGTTGCGCACTTCAGGTCGATTAATAATGATGGTTGTTACAGGGCCGTTTTTTTCGATCAATATTTTAGAAGTCATTTTCTGGTTCATGTATTTAATAGTATTTTGATACTACTCAGTATCATTCATTATTGTCAACGATAAACCATAAGAGCCAGGGTACCGGTGTCGGATCACGCTGTGCCAATACCGACCTACGAAAAACATATGAAGGGCCAATGACGATAGCTACAATACGCTGTACGCTTCTTACTCTGGCTATCAGGAGGCTTGATGGACAATTCCCGCTATCAAAACGAATACTCACCGCAACGCTTTTGGAAAAAACTGGGGCCACTCGCCCAATCAACGGGCCGTTCCGCCCTGGAAAAGGCGCTTTACCTATATTACGCAACCCAAGATGCCAATACGCCAAAATGGGCCAAGCGTATTATTTATGGCGCGCTAGGCTATTTTATTTTTCCCCTCGACGCCATCCCCGACCTGGCGCCGCTTATCGGCTACACCGACGATATCGGTGTCATGGCTGCCGCACTGGCCACCATTGCGTTTTACATCACCCCCGAAGTCAAAGAGCAGGCCCACCGCAAACTAGACCAATGGTTCGCCCAACCCGCTGCTGATACCTATACGGATGCCTGACCGACACCCAAACGAGACGCCGTCGACACCCTTTTTTACCTGTTACTGGCTGGCGGAAATCCTGCGCCTGCGTGAAGCCTTGTGGGGGCCGCTCGAAGACGCCAATGAAACACGTCGCGCCCGCGCCCAAGGACGCGGCTTTACACAAAAAGTATTGTTGCGCGCCCAATTGCTTGGCCAGCGCGAAAAGCTCGACCTGCTTATTGTGCGCTGGACACAAGGCTCGAAACTGGTGCTGCTGGGCATGTGGCTGGTAGCCATCATGGCTGGCATTGCCACCGCAATGGGCGCACTGGGCGATGGCGGCCGGTCGGTCAATGTACTGCTGGCCCTGACTACCCTGCTGGGCCTGAACCTACTGACCCTGCTGTTCTGGCTGCTGAGTTTCGCAGTACAAAGCAGCGGCGGCACCTGGCTGGGCGAATTATGGCTATGGCTTACTCGCAAGCTGGCACGCGGGCCCGACGCCGCGCTCACGCCACGGGCCCTGGTCGAAGTCTTAAGCCGCCATCATGCCCTGCGATGGGTATTGGGCGCCATCAGCAACGGCCTGTGGGCAAGCGCGCTGCTGGCCATGCTGCTCACCCTGCTGGCCATGCTCTCAGCCCGCCGCTATGGCTTCAATTGGGAAACCACCCTCTTGTCGGCCGACACCTTTGTCTCGCTCACTGCCATAGCGGGCTGGCTGCCTTCGGTGCTGGGCTTCGCCATCCCGCCTGAAACCATAGTCCGGGCCAGCAATGGCCTCACCACCTTGCCGGAATCTGCTCAAGCCTTGTGGTCCAGCTGGCTGATAGGCTGCGTTGTCGCGTATGGGCTGCTGCCGCGTCTGCTATGCCTGGCTTTCAGCCTGATCACGGCCAGGCGAAAACTGACCGGCATCCGGCTGGACGAAAGCCTGCCTGGCTACGCCGAACTACGCAACCGCCTTACACCCAGCAGCGAAAGGGCCGGCATCGATTCGCCCGCCACACCTGGCTTCCAGGCGCAGCTGCACCCTGGCTCCCTTGCTGCTTACGAGCAAGACCGGCCGTTGCTGGTTGGCGTCGAACTGGCATCCGACACCCCTTGGCCGCCCACCCATTTGCCTGCGGGCACGCTAGACTTAGGCATCATTGATACTCGGCCAGAACGCAAAAGCCTGCTTGACCGGCTTGCGCAGCAACCACCCGGACAATTACTGATGGTCTGCGATGCGCAACAAACCCCAGACCGTGGCACCATAGCCTTGCTGGCCGATCTGGCCAGCCTGGCCGGCCTGGCGCATGTGGCCTTATACAACGCCTCATCCGACAGCCACGCTTACGAGGCCCGTACCCTGGCCTGGCGCGAACGCCTTGCCGCTGCGGGATTCAAGCCCGATCAACTACACACCGGCCTCGAGTCCGCCTTAGCCTGGCTGGCCTCCGGATCACCGAACCCTTCCAGCCAAAATGCCCATGTCTAGCCGCGAACAACAGCCTTTACGCCTGGCGGTAGTAGGCCATACCAATACAGGCAAGACTTCGCTCTTGCGCACGCTCACGCGCGACTCTGGCTTTGGTGTAGTGGAAGACAGCCCCGGCACCACGCGCCATGTGGAAGGCGCCCATTTGCTGGTCGACGGCGTGGTGGTGGTAGAACTGTACGACACCCCTGGCATGGAAGACGGCATCGCCCTGCTAGATTACTTCGACCAACTGACGCAACCAGGCGAACGCATTGACGGCCCGGAACGCATACGACGCTTTCTGCAAAGCCCGGAAAGCAAGAAGCGCTTCGAACAAGAGGCCCGCGTGCTGCACAAACTGCTGGATTGCGACGCTGGCCTATACGTAGTAGATGTACGCGACCCGGTGCTGGGCAAGCACAAAGATGAGCTCGCTATTCTTGCCAGTTGCGGCCACCCCATCCTGCCCATACTGAACTTTACCCACAGCCCCGAACAGCGCCTGGCCGACTGGCGCGAAGCGCTGGCGCGCCTGGGCCTGCATGCCATCGTCGAATTCGACACCATCGCTCCTGCACTGGATGGCGAAGCCCAGCTATACGACAAGCTGGCCTTGCTGATGGACCAACATGCCGGGCTGCTGCAAGCACTGAAGAACGATATCGCTCAGCAACGCGATATTCGTCGTCACGACGCCACCCGCCTGATCGCCGAGCTGCTGATCGATGTCGCCGCCTGGCATTTACCCTGCGAACCCGACGAGACCGCCCTCGAGCAGGCCACACTATCCTTGCGCCGCATAGTGCGCAATCGCGAAAACCTGTGCGTACACAACCTGCTGAAACGCTATAACTTCAATATTCGCGATTTTTCCGCACAAGCCTTGCCACTTGATGGCGAGCGCTGGGGCATGGACTTATTCCATCCCCAGGCCTTGAAGGACGTAGGCATCCATGTCACCAAAGGTATGGCGGCGGGCGCAATGGCGGGTGCAACACTAGATGTATTCACGGCTGGAATCAGCCTGGGGGCGGCAACCCTGCTGGGTGCGGCGGCGGGCGGCCTTTGGCAAGGCGCCGATAAACTGGGCAAGCGCCTGCTGGGTCGCCTTAGAGGGTATCAAGAACTGAGCGTAGACGATCCTGTATTACGCCTGCTCGCCATACGCCAATTGACGTTGCTATCGGCCCTGGAACAACGTGGCCACGCCGCGCAAAGCCCCATACAACTGGAATCTGGCTTGAATCCCGATGCCTCGGCCGCGTCCAATCTTGCTGTGGCCGATGCATGGCGCCAACAGGCGCTGCCCGACGAACTGCAGGAAGCCCGCAGCCAGCCGCAATGGTCAAGCTTCGATGCCAACCACACCACAGGGCCACGGCGCGAGCAGGCCATACGGTCTCTTGCAGCCAAGCTTGCGCCGTCAGGCGCGTAATCCGACAATCAGCAGCCCGCAGAAAATCACAGTAACACCGGCTTGTCGGATAAATCGTTGGTATTGACTTGACCGGACGGTAAAGGCGGGCAGCGCGTGCGCAATATGGCTTCGATATTGTCGATTGCCGCCAACAGGCCGGCCGCATAGTCATGTTGCTGCAACCTGGCCTGCAACTGCTCACATACTTGCTCCCAAAGCGCATCGGGTACGGCAATCGCGCGATCGGCAATGATCTCAAGGCGGCGCCTATCCAGCGCCACATACAACAACACGCCGGTATTCAAGGGCGTATCCCACACTCGCAGGCGGCCAAACACCTCGAGTGCGCGCTGCCGGCTATCGCTTTCGTGAGCTGGGCTTACCGCCTCGATGGCGACCATTAACTCGCCAGTGTGCTCGAGCTCGCCATGCTTGATGCGTTCGGCGATATTGGCCAGCAACTCGGGGGTAAAGTGCTTGCGCCGCAGCCAATGCCCTTCAATGCCGGCCCAGCCTACCCATTCTTTCCATTTTCCAGTCTTGTGACGCACGATACTTCCTTTAGCGTATTCAAATATATTTTGGATGCTGTTTACGGCGCATTGCCTGTGGAGTAGTTTTTACCCGGCCTGGGTTGTGTGTCGGATGCGACATTACCAACCGCCGGATGCGCCACCGCCACCACTGCCGCCTCCACCTCCGCCGCCAAAGCCGCCACCACCACCGAACCCCCCGCCTCCACCTCCGCCGAATCCGCCACCAAAGCCGCCGCCCAGACCGCCAATTGCACCACCCCGGCGAGACGCCGTACCTGAACTGCTGCTACCGCCAGCGCCAAACTTGCGACCTATACTGCTTAGCAAGAAAGCAAGCACAGCCCCCAACAAACCAGCCCCTATGCTGCCAAACATCAAGGCAACGAACAGCCCCACAGCAATAGCGGCAAACACCGCCGGCATGAAGAAGCTCATGACGGCCAGTGGCAACAACATGACCACAGGCGAATCATCTTGACTGGCAGTTTGGCTGTTCTTGGGCGGTGGGGGGAGTTGTTCACCGTCTATCAGCTTGATCAGGCTGGTCACGCCAGCCACAATACCGCCAGCGTAGTCATCTTGCTTGAACCGTGGCGTGACCTGCTCGCGAATAATGCGCCCAGCCAGCAGGTCGGGCACTACGCCTTCCAGGCCGTAACCTACCTCGATACGCAAATGGCGGTCACCTTTGGCCACCACGAACAAAATGCCATCATCGATTTTTTTACGCCCCAGACGCCATTGGTCAAATACCCGTCGGGCATAGCTTTCTATGGTGTCATCGCCCGTGGTTGGCACGACCAACACTGCAAGCTGTGCGCCCTTGCGTTGATCGAGATCGGCCAAAACCGTTTCCAAGTGCGCTTTTGTATTGGAATCCAGCGTGTTCGTGGTGTCGGTAACCCAGGCTTTCAGTTGCGGCACCGGAACCGTTACGGCGCCGACGGGCGCCAGGGCCATCCATATACAGAACAAAACCAGGCACAAGGCTGGCATGACTCGACAACGTGTCGCGTTCAACCGTTCAGCAGTATTCATATTTGTTTTAATTCGTAGGCAAACTGAATTTGACCTCGGGATCTTTGGTAATTTGATCTTGCTTCGACACGCCGTAGTTTTCCATGGTGTGATAGCCAAAAATTTTGGCCGTAATCAGGGTTGGAAACTGGCGTACGATCAGGTTGTATTCCTGTACCGCCTGAACATAGCGCCCGCGCTCGGTGGCGATACGATTTTCAGTGCCTTCCAGCTGGGTCATCAGGTCGCGGAACAAGCCATCGCTTTTCAACTGCGGGTAGTTTTCCGACACGGCAATCAAACGCGACAAGGCTGAAGACAACTGGCCTTGCGCCTGGTTGAAGCGTTCCATTAGTTCAGGGTTTTCAAGGTCTTTGGCGCTGATCTGTATGCTGCCCACCTTGGATCTGGCTTCGGTAACCTGGGTCAGTACGGCCCGTTCGTTCACCATATAGGCATTGACTGAATTGACCAGCTTAGGCACCAATTCGGCGCGTCGCTCGTATTGATTCAGTGTTTGCGACCAGGCGGTTTTCACCTGTTCGTCGAGACGTTGAATATCGTTATAGCCACAACCAGCCAGCAGCACCGACAAGCCAGGTAAAAGAATAAAAAGCAGGAAGCGTCGCATCATGGGAAACTCAAAAAATAATAAGCGGATTACAGCAGTTTACGTGCCGTCTGCCAATATGCCTGAAAAATATGTAATATCTGAAAAAATAAAGCAGGTCGGCCCATGCCCGCAAGCAAGCAAGGCAAATACAATACAACAAATCAAAAAAATAAATTCACATGCTCCAGGCCAATTACGCTACAATGCCAAATTGCGTGTCGCACCAGTCAACACGTGTCTTGCAAGCTATTCTTGCCTTGCCTGAGCTTTTTGCTCTCAACTTCTTTTTATCGTCTGCCTAGATTGGTATCTCTCGACTCGAGCGATAGGCTGTCGCTGGAGTTATTTCTTGAGTACCCAAATTACCTTTGCCTCCCTTGGACTGGCAGAACCGCTTTTGCGCGCTGTTACCGACACCGGTTACATACATCCCACCCCCATCCAGGCTCAGGCCATACCCCAGGTCATGATGGGTGGAGACTTGCTTGCCGCCGCCCAGACCGGCACAGGCAAGACTGCAGGCTTTACCCTGCCGATTCTGCACCGTCTGTTGCAAACCGCGCCGCAATCACGCAAGCCCGGCCAGCCACGAGTGCTGATTCTTACCCCTACCCGTGAACTGACGGCACAGGTTGAAGAATCGGTGCGTGCATACAGCCAACACACGTCGATACGTTCCATGGTGATGTTTGGCGGCGTCAATATCAACCCGCAAATCAACGCCCTGCGCAAGCCACTCGACATTCTGGTGGCGACCCCTGGCCGCTTGCTTGACCATGCCCAGCAAAAAACCGTCGATTTGTCGGCTGTGGAAATCCTGGTGTTGGACGAAGCTGATCGCATGCTCGACATGGGCTTCATCCGCGACATACGCCGCATCATTTCCTTGCTGCCACGCACCCGCCAGAACCTGTTGTTCTCCGCCACGTTCTCGGACGAAATTCGCGAATTGTCCAAAGGTGTGCTGAACAACCCCATCGAGATTTCCGTAGCCCGCCGCAACACCGCCTCGGAACTGGTCAAGCAAAGCATGGTCCTGACCGAACAGTCGCACAAACGCGACCTGCTCAGCTTTATCATTCGCGAAAGCGGCTGGCATCAGGTGCTGGTCTTTACCCGCACCAAGCATGGCGCCAATCGTCTGGCTGAAAAGCTCGTCAAAGACGGACTTTCCGCCGCAGCCATCCATGGCAACAAAAGCCAGGCAGCACGCACGCGCGCGCTGGCCGGCTTCAAAGACGGCAAGGTTGCCGTACTGGTCGCCACCGACATCGCGGCACGCGGCATCGACATCGACCAGTTGCCCAACGTGGTCAACTTCGAGCTGCCCAACGTGCCCGAAGACTACGTACACCGCATAGGCCGCACAGGCCGTGCCGGCAGCGAAGGCTCGGCCTTGTCGCTGGTCGACAAAACCGAGATCAAGCTGCTGAACGCAATTGAAAAGGTCATCAAGCGCCCCATAGAACGCACGACCATTGCCGGCTGGTCGCCAGACATGGTCAAGGCCGAACCCGCCCATGTGCGCGCCGACGACCACCGTCCGCCACGCCGCTCCAACGCACCCCGAAAAACTGGCAGCGCCGGCGCGGGTGGCCGCCCAGGCGGGCGTACCGGCGAAGCCCGTCGTCCGGCTGGTGGTGCTCGCCCTGAAGGCGGCGCTGGCCGCCCCGCAGCAGCGGGCCGAGCAGCAGGTGCTCCGGCCGGGCAAAGCCGCCACCGCAGCAGTTCCAGCCATAGTTCAGGCGGCCAACAACGCGCTGCCTTGCTGGGTAAATAAGATATATACGCCAGGCTGCTGCCTGGCGTTGTTAAGAGCTGCCGTGATTGTTTAGTCCAGAGTGATATTCGCCGCCTTGATCACTTTCGCCCAGACTTTCTGGTCTTCCGCGATTGTTTTGGCAAATGCTTTGCTATCTTCAGCCGCAATCAGCAGGCCCAGGCCTTCGATGCGGGTTGCCACTTCCGGCTCACGCAAAACACGCTGCAAGTCCTGCGACAGCTTATTAACGATGGCGTCGGGCGTGCCGGACGGCACAAACACGCCAAACCAACCGTAGGGCTCGAACGAGTGGTAGCCTAATTCAGCCAGAGTCGGCACATTGGGCAGAGCTGGCAGACGGCGCGTGCCACTAACAGCAAGCACCTTGAAACGGTCTGAACCCAGATGCTGGCGCGACGAACCCGAGTCGACGAAAGCCGAATTGACCTGCCCGCCCATTAGATCTTGCATCAAGGGCGCAGCCCCACGATACGGCACGTGCACCATATCGAGCTTGGCCTGTTCGTTCAGCATTTCGCCATGAATGTGTGAGGACGAGCCCGCCCCATATGAACCAAAGTTGTACTGGCTTGGGCTTTTCTTGACCAGATCCACAAACTCTTTTAAGGTACCGGCAGGCGTACCCGCCGCTACGACGAACAAGTCTGATGAACGCGCCACCAAGCCTATAGGCGCGAAGTCTGTGTTGATGTCATAGGGCAGCTTTTTATACAAACTGGGGGCCTGCACCATTTGTGTAATGCCAAGCAAAATCGTATAGCCGTCTTTGGGCGACTTGGCCACGGCTTCGTTACCCAGCACGCCGCCAGCCCCGGTTTTGTTCTCGACTACTACGGGTTGGCCCCAGATATCAGACAGTTGCTTGGCAAGCACCCTGCCTATGATATCGGTCGCCCCGCCAGCAGGATAAGGCACAATAATGCGCACCGCTTTGTCGGGATAGGATGCTGCATCTTGCGCATGGGCCAAAGGCCCCCAGCCCAGCCCCAGAGCCAGAAGAAAAAAGAAAAAATGACGAAATAATTGCATTGTGGTCTCCCTGTTATTGATTGCACTGATAAAAACGTGCAGCCTGTTATATCTGTGCGCCAGTCGGCACACTGTCTGTACTACGTTCAATTTCCTGCAGCTTGCGCCAAAGTATTTTTCCGGTGTTGGATTTGGGCAATTGCTCGACAAACTCAACCACACGCGGCGCCTTATAAACGGCCATTCTGCCACGCGCCCAATCGATGATTTGTTGCGCATCGACCTGCCCCTGGCTGGCCGGACGCAGCACAATGACCGCCTTGACCTGCTCGCCCTTGTCCCCCAAGGTGCAAGCCGCGATGACACAGGCCTCTTGCACGGCCGGGTGCTCATATAAAAGATTTTCGATTTCGGCTGGCCAGACTTTGTAACCCGACACATTCACCATGCGTTTGAGGCGGTCGCGCATAAAGAAATAGCCATCGGCATCGACATGAGCCAGATCGCCTGTGCGCAAAAAGCGCTTGCCATCGATTTGGATGAAAGCTTCCTGATCGGCCTGGGGATTATTCCAGTACCCAATGGTGACTTGCGGCGCATGAGTGACGATCTCGCCGACTTCGCCCTGGGCCAGTTCACGGCCAGTGTCTGGATCGATGATGCGCGAATCAACGCCAGTGGTTGGGCACCCCAAGCACTGGCGTTTGGGACGATTGAGAGGATTGCAATGGAGAAACGAGGCCGTTTCCGTCATGCCATAACCTTCGTTGAATATGATCCCGTAGTCGTTGGCCAGACGTGAAGCCACGGCTTCGGGCATGGCCGCCCCGCCCCCCGATAACAACGACAAGCTGGCTATGCTTTGTGGCGTGACATCAGGGTTAGAGAAAAAATCAACCACCATAGTGGGCGGCGCTGCCCACACCGTAACGCGGTAATGCCTGATGAGATGCCAGGCAGCGACGCGATCCCAGCGCGCCATCATGACCGCTGTTCCACCCAGCATTAGCGGCAAATTCATGCCGTTTTGCATACCCAGCAAATGAAATAGCGGCGCTACAGCCATTACTACGGCATTTTCATCCAGCCTGCGCCAGGCGCACGACGCATTCACCGACGCTTGCAGCGTGGCGTGCGTATGCATGCAGCCTTTGGCGCGGCCTGTGGTGCCCGAGGTATAGGCCAGCAGGCATAAGTCGTTGACTTGGCCGGTGTCGGGCGCTGGAATGCAAGCAGCCGCCATAGCCTGACCCCATTCCACAATGGGCGCTGCGCCATCGGCCCCGGCCGGACGCGCGAGTTCAAGCCTGGGCGCCATGACCCATTCAGGCACGGATATGCCGGGCAAGGAAGAGGCCATATCGGCATAGGCAAACACCACGGCCCCCTGCAACAAGCCCTGATCCAGCAAAGGCTGCAAGGCCGGCAGTAATTCCTGTGCCGCCAGCACCACCCGGGCACCGCTATCTGTGGCCATATGAGACGCGTCGTCGGTGGTGGACATGGCATTGAGCGTAACCGCCACCGCGCCAATGCGCTGCACCGCGTAATACGCCACAACGAACTGCGGGCAATTCTGGCTGAGCAGCAATACCCTGTCGCCGTGCGTCACCCCCATTTCGTGCTGCAAATAACCGGCCAGCGCTTCAGCTTGCCTGACCAGTTCCTGGTACGACAGCTTGCTGCCATAGAAAACCAGCGCAGGCTTACTGGGCGAACGTTGTGCAGAAATTAGCAGCCGCTGCCATAGCGTATGGGCGGGCGCGGGCAAAACATGGGGTACATCGTCGGGCCAAAAGCGTTTATGCAAAGCAACTGACATGATCCATCTCTTACGGGTCAACCGATAGAGTATGGCTACGCGCTTGCGCCCGGACAATGGCTTATTAGTCCAAACCGATTGGCATAAACATTCAATCTTGCTGATGCGCGGGAGCCCGTCAAGCCGACTCTTGCCCTTGTTGCTGATGGCGGTATTCGCCTGGCGAGACACCCGTCCACTTCTTGAACGCGCGATGAAAGGTGCTGGCCTCTGAAAATCCGACCAGATCAGCTACTTGCACCAAAGTAAGATTTGATTTCATTAGATATTGAATGGCCGCATCACGGCGCATTTCGTCTTTCAGCCTTTGGAAGCTCTGGCCTTCAGTGCGCAGGCGCCGGCGCAATGTTTGAGGCGCCATTGCCAACATGACACCGACATTTTCCAGTGTAGGCATGGTGCTGTTCGGATGCGCGCGCAACAATCGGCGTATGCGCTCTTTGATGCTGGTTGGGTCCCGGTACCTGATCAGCAGATTATCTGGCAATTGCTTCAGGAATTGCTGCAGGCTGCGCCCGTTTTGCACCACGGGCAATTCCAGCCAGCGCGCATCGAAAACAAAACCTGTATCGGGCGCAGTGCCAGACACAGGCGCAAGAAATAGACGTTCGGTATCAACCAGGGTTGAAGATCGGAGATTCACACTTAGAATCGGAATGCGCCGCCCAACCAGCCACGCGCCCAAGCCTACGGTAAAGAAGCAAAAGGTGCGCTCGGCGTAATCCTGGCAGGGATCGGACTGAGTACGCCCAAGCAAACGCACCTGCGCCTGGCCGTTGTCGACACTGAGCCGAGGAGTAAAGTCGCTGAGCAGCATACGATAATAGCGAAACCCGACCAGCATCGCTTCCCCCAAATTGCTGCAATTGACCGCCAGGTGGCAACATTGGGCGAAGGCGCCGATAGGCACGGGCCGCGAGCATAAGCCCCATAATTCATCGCGCGTCATTTTGCGCAAGACCCGTATCAAGGCAGCATACTGGCCATGCGACACACGCGACAAGGGTGATTCCAGCAACGCGGGAGATATGCCTGAACGGCGTAACGCGGGTTCGATTTTGAAACCCGCCCGTTTCAAGCCGGACAACGTACGCAGCACCTGGTCAATGGCAATGGTATGGTGTGTGAAGGTCATTTATGCCCTAACCTGCGGTATGCAGTCTGCAAACAGCTAAAGCCACAATCAAAACAACACTTTACCATCAACGGCTAGTCGACAAATTGATCTTTCGCACCCTTATTCTTACGAAGAACAATCCGAACATTCAGCCACATGCGCTACAATTATCCATTGCGCGCGGCGCCCAATAGCCAACGCCAAACCCTTCTTGCCAACCTTAATGTCCTTTTCCACCTGGCTCGCTTTCTTTGCCGCCGCCTGGGCGATTTCATTTTCACCGGGCCCCGGTGCTATTTCCGCAATGGCTTCAGGCCTGAAATACGGATTCCGACGAGGTTACTGGACCACAATTGGCCTTATTCTGGGCATCCTGATTCAGTTTGTCGTGGTGGCGGTGGGGCTGGGCGCCTTGTTGGCGGCCTCCGGGCTGGCTTCCCGCATGCTTAAGCTGTTACGCAGCCCCCGGCACATCCGCTGGCTTAATCGTACCTTTGGTGCGCTGTTCATATTGGCCGGAACGGTTCTGGCTTCATTCAGTCATCATAAATAACTCTGCGCCACGCCTGGCCCCTGATTACACACTAGGGCTATGGTACGGCACACGCTAAAATCAAACTATGAGCATTACCCAAGAAGTCGCGCGGCGACGCACATTTGCCATTATTTCCCACCCCGACGCGGGCAAAACCACCCTGACGGAAAAACTGCTGCTATTTGCGGGCGCGATCCAGATCGCCGGCAGCGTCAAGGCACGTAAAGCCAGTCGGCACGCCTCATCCGACTGGATGGAAATTGAAAAGCAACGCGGCATTTCGGTAGCATCGTCGGTCATGCAAATGGAATACCGCGACTGCGTCATCAACCTGCTCGACACGCCCGGTCACCAAGACTTCTCTGAAGACACTTACCGTGTGTTGACAGCAGTGGATGCGGCGCTAATGGTTATTGACGCTGGCAACGGCATAGAACCGCAAACCATCAGGCTGCTGCAGGTATGCCGGGCTCGCAACACCCCCATCATTACCTTTATCAACAAACTTGACCGCGAAGTCCAGGAACCACTGGACCTGCTGTCTGAAATCGAATCGCACCTGGGCATGGACGCTGTGCCGTTTTCATGGCCGGTAGGCATGGGGCGTGCGTTTGGCGGCGTATTCGACATCCGCCGCGACCGCATGCGCGTATTCCGCGCCGGACAAGAGCGCCGCGACGATCACGACGACCTGATCCCCGGACTGGACAACCCGATTATTGCCGAACGCTTTGGCGATGCTTTCGTCAAGGCCAACGAAGAAATCGAGCTGATCAATGCCGCCGCACCCACCTTCGATCAGGCAGCCTTTTTGGCAGGCAAGCAAACACCTGTGTTTTTTGGCTCTGCCATCAATAACTTTGGTGTACAGGAAGTGCTCGATGCCCTGGTAGACCTGGCTCCAAAGCCGGGGCCACGCACCGCGATCCAGCGCGACGTACAGCCCGACGAACTCAAGTTCAGCGGTGTTGTGTTCAAGGTACAGGCCAACATGGACCCAGCCCACCGCGATCGCGTTGCCTTTGTGCGGGTCAGCTCAGGGCGCTTCACCCGAGGCATGCGCTTGAAGGTGTCGCGCACCGGCAAAGAAATGCGCCCCAATAACGTGGTGTCTTTTTTGTCGCAACGGCGCGAATTGCTGGACGAGGCCTATGCGGGCGACATCATCGGTATTCCCAACCACGGTGTACTGCAACTGGGCGATGTACTGACTGAAGGCGAAAGCCTGCAGTTCACCGGACTGCCCTTTTTCGCGCCCGAACTGTTCCAGGCCATTGAGGTTAAAGACCCTATGCGCACCAAGCAATTACGCGTGGGGCTGACCCAGTTGGGCGAAGAAGGCGCAATTCAGGTTTTTCGCCCCGACGCCGCCGGCGGCTCGCTCTTGCTGGGTGCAATCGGGCAATTGCAATTCGAGGTCGTGGCCCATCGCCTGAAAACCGAGTATGCAGTCGATGCGCGCCTGATGCCATCACGTTACAACATGGCACGTTGGATTACAGCATCAGACCCCAAAGTATTGCGAAAATTCATGGACGCCAACGCGGCGAACATCGCCTATGATGTAGTCGATGCCGTTGCTTTTCTGGCAAGCTCGCCCGCACAACTGCGCGTGGCGCAAGAACTGTACCCCGGCGTGGAATTCCACGCCATGCGCGAGCACGGTGGCCAGGTATTTGGGAACAATGCATAAGCGGCCACCAAACCGCCTGCTTTTTTCCGGGAAGCCCAGCGTATACACTGGGCTTTCTTTACCAGACAGAGGGTGATGATGTCCTGGCGTTTTATCTTAGTAATTCTTGTCGTTGCCGCAGGCGCTTCTGCCTGGGGCGGCGTACAACTTGGAGACTGGCTGGTTGCCCACGGGCCGGCCACTCCCGTCGTAGACGATGCCACCGAGGTATCCGCAGTACCTGTACTTGATGCCAACGGCCTGCCTTTCATGGCGCAACCGCCGCAACCGCTAGTCAATGGTCAGTTGGGCGTGCCTGGCACCCCCCAGCATATCGCTTGGGAAATACCTGCACAGTCCCTGGACGAAACCAAGTCCAGCGCCATCATCGATCTTGCCACTACGCCCATTACCATGGACGAGGCTATGCAAATCGCCGCTTCTGGTCAACAAAGCTTTCATGGCATTGCCGATGTGGGCGATTTGGGGCTGGGCGCCAACAACTTCAATGGGGCGGCACAACCGCTGCAGCCTATTGAAATGGCTCCGCCGCCTCCGCCGCCAGCGCCTGCTGCGGCGCCGTCACAAAACAACCAAGCCTGGCAAGCCAGCTTGCGCCAAGACTTGCAAGCTTGCAGCGCCCTGGGCTTTTTCGACCGGCCCAGTTGCGCCTGGGCGGCACGCAACAGATACTGCGAACCCAATAACGCCTGGGGCCGTGTGCGCGACTGCCCATCCAAAAGTTTCTAGGCTGCTGAGTTTAGTCGCTTAAATCACCCATTTGCGACTGCAGGTAGTTTTGCAGCCCCACTTTTTCAACCAGTTCCATTTGGGTTTCCAGCCAGTCGATGTGCTCTTCGGTGTCGTTGAGGATGTCCTGGAACAGATCGCGCGAGACGTAATCACGTACGGTTTCGCAATAGGCAATGGCTTCTTTGACCGTTGCCTGGGCGCTGGTTTCAAGCTTGTGGTCACAAGACAAGATTTCAGGCACGTTTTCGCCGATAAGCAACTTGTGCAGGTCTTGGAGATTGGGCAGGCCGTCCAGCATGAAGATACGCTCAATCAGGCGGTCGGCGTGTTTCATTTCACCGATGGATTCTTCGTATTCGTGCTTGCCCAGTTTATTCAGCCCCCAGTGGTTGAGCATGCGGGCATGCAGGAAATACTGGTTGATTGCGGACAGTTCATTTTTAAGTTGCGCATTCAAATGCTGAATAACGGTTTTGTCGCCTTTCATGGCCATACTCCCAAGAACAAATAAGGGTCGAGAACAGCGCCGGTAGTTGTCAAGCAACCACGGCGACTTGCTTCGTTTAGTAGGCTAACACGTCAAGGGCGGATTTTCAGCTTGTTGACGTGGTGGGAGGCGATGCCAACGTAGAACCGGCACGCTGTTCTAGCGCGCCTAAATTGTGACCATGCGTATCAGGCGCGGCGGATTACCACGGCAACCATGGGGGCCGACTCGACCAAATCGGGATCATTGGCAGCGTTGGCTACCAATGTACCGGCTTCGTGGCGCACGGTCGCCTGACCAGCGTATCGTCCGCCGGGCAAGTATTCGGCGGCGGTATCGGCGCAGCAACCGCAGCACGTTGCAACCCCAAGCTGACCCTGAAGATCGGACATGGTGACGGCGCCTGCGGCGACGGCCGCTTGAACTTGACGCTCTGAGATAGCGTTACAGATGCAAATATACATGAGAACGATTATCATCTGCTATCAATTAAAAATCAATCTCATTTCACAAATTTTTACTCAAATTGTTCAATCATCGGAAGACGGTGAATCCAGGGCGGCACGCGCCTTGCGCAAGATGGCAGGCTCGATACCGGCTGCTTCGCGATATTTGGCTACGGTACGCCGAGCAATAACCACACCTTGTTCAGCCAGACGCAAGGCTATCTGGCTGTCGGAAAATGGCTTTTTAGCGGGCTCTTGGGCCACCAGCCTGAGTATCAACGAACGCACCGCAGTGGCCGACGTGCTTTCGCCATCGTCAGTTTGCAGGGCGGAACCAAAAAACCGCTTAAGTTCAAACACGCCCCAGGGAGTTTGTACATATTTTTGCCGTGTGGTGCGCGATACCGTTGATTCGTGCAGTTCGAGTTCTTGTGCAATATCGCGCAAAAGCAAGGGTCGCATGGCGTGCACCCCTTGCTCGAAGAACGCTAGCTGCCTGTCAACAATGGCCTGCGTTACCCGCATAATGGTGACAAACCGCTGATTTACGCTTTTGATCAGGCCGTGCGCCTGCTGCAATTGGCCTTGCATGGCAGGTGCGGCAGGCGCCTGCCGCAACAAGGTTTCATATACCGAATTGATACGCAGCTTGGGCACGACAGCCGGATTCAGGACGGCCTGCCAGCGTCCTTGCCCTTTGCGCACAATGACATCTGGCGTGACGTAATCAGCGATAGACGTAGCCCAGTTGCGCGCCGGACGAGGCTCTAGTTGCAACAGCAAGGCATGCGCCGCGCGCAAACTTGCCTGGTCGCACGATAATGCTTCTCGCAGCTTGGTCAAATTACCGGAAGCCAAAACATCAAGGTGATCGCGGGCAATCTGGGTCGCGTAAACAAGAATGCCCGCTGGCGGGGGCGTTTCAGATGTTGCCTGCAAATGCCGCAGTTGCAGGCATAAATTGTCGGCCAGCGAAGTGGCGCCGACTCCGGGTGGATCAAACGACTGCAATAAACGCAGCGCAGCTTGCAGCTCATCTTCGCCTACATCCAGTTCTGGCGGCAAATACTGCACCAGCTCAGCCAGCGGCGTGGGCAGGTAGCCATTCTCATCCAATTCGTCGATCAGCAAAGTGACCAGGGCACGGTCGCGCGGCAGGGCCCGCGTCAGGTGCAATTGCTGCAACAAATGCGCCTCCAGGGTTTCGTCCAGGGCCACTTCGGGTCGCGTGAGTTCATCGTCGGCATTATTATTGCTGGCGCGACTGGACGCGCCCAGCAAGGACCAGCGCTCTTCCTGGGATTGGGACGGCTCGGCTACCGTAGTCACGACATCGGTGTCATACTCTTCCTCTTGTTCCAGCATGGGGTTTTCAAGCAGGGCCTGGGCCACTTCCAGATCCAGCTCTTGTGCCGACAACTGCAACAAACGTATCGATTGCTGCAACTGAGGGGTCAACGCCAATTGCTGATGCTGACGAATTTCTAAAGACTGACGCGATTGCATAGTTAAAATAGGTGATATGAAAGCAAATACTCAACAGCCTACACGCCACGATGTCGCACTGCTGCGCAACACCTTGCTGAAACTGACAGCCACGCAAAAAATCGTGTGTGTTGTCGTGGTCGCGCTAACAGCCCTGATCTGGTATCAGTTGCTTAACCGGCTTATTGCATTTGGCCAGCGCATAGACTACGGCGGCTTGCATGCTTTAGGGGTACAGACCATTGCCCTGCTGAAACAATACAACCCGTTTTTCTGGTGGGCTGTAGTAGCGTTATGCACCCTTATTATTGCCTACTTTCTGTATGGCTTTGTGCAAAGCACGCTACGGCGCGTACGCTTGAAACAGGTTAGCGCAGACACCGTCGCCATGCTTGCCAGCCAGTTATCCGAACCAGCCCTTGATGTGTTGCGCTGGGCCTGGCACAACCGCCGTGAACCCGTCACTGTAGGCGATTTGCAACGGACTGTACATGAACTGCGCTGGGGCCGTGCCGCAAAAATCACACTGGCCAAGCACCATACCACCCTCATCGATCGCCCTGCGAGCCAACAAGACACGCCATAAAAAAGTTGCCAAACTCACAAAAATATGGTTGACTATGGGTTATGAGACTCGAACACGCCTTCCCCCATAACGTTCATGCCCGCAGCATCGCTGCCGGCGTGTCGTTACGTGTTCAGCGCGCCCGTTTGCGCGTACCTTCGTCTTCGCTTGCCCTTGCGCTACTACTACTACCGATCGGTTGCCGGGCCTAGCGTCCTGTGGCAGTTCGGCAACCTGTATCAGCCATATTTTTTCCTGAAATCACTGTTAGTTCACGAGCTCCACTCCCGATGCTCCAGTGATTGCGACAAATACCATCCAAATTGAAAAACAGGTGTCACCATGATTTCCAATCCTTCCGAGAAGTATCGTCCGTTTGTGCCGTTCACCCGCGATTTTTCTGAACGTACCTGGCCCAGCAAGCGCATTACCCACCCACCCATCTGGATGAGCACTGATCTGCGCGATGGCAACCAGTCGCTGATCGAGCCCATGAGCGTCGATCGCAAACTGCGCTTTTTCGAGCAATTGGTAAAAATTGGCTTCAAGGAAATCGAAGTGGGTTTTCCGTCGGCATCGCAGACCGACTTCGATTTCGTGCGCAAACTGGTCGATGAAAACCGTATACCCGATGACGTGACTATTATTGTGCTGACGCAGTCACGCGACGACTTGATCCGCCAGACAGTGGCTTCGGCCGTCGGCGCCAAAAACGCCATTGTGCATCTGTATAACGCCTGCGCACCGGCATTTCGAAAAATCGTCTTCAACATGAGCAAAGACGAAGTCAAAGAGATCGCCCTCGAGGGCACCCGCCTGGTCAAAGAGCTCACCAGCCAGCATCCTGAAACCTATTGGCGCTACGAATACTCCCCCGAAGTATTCAGCACCACCGAGCCCGAGTTTGCGCTGGACGTCTGCAACGCAGTTACCGAGGTCTGGCAACCTACGCCCGAATCCAAGATAATTTTCAATTTGCCCGCCACCATCGAGACGACGTCACCCAATCTGTACGCCGATCAAGTCGAATGGATGCACAACAACCTGAACCAGCGCGATTGCATCGTATTAAGCGTGCACCCGCACAATGACCGTGGCACCGCCGTGGCGGCCGCCGAATTTTCGGTCATGGCCGGGGCCGACCGCATCGAAGGCTGCCTGTTTGGCAGTGGCGAGCGCACCGGCAACGTCGACCTGGTCACACTGGCCTTGAACCTGTACACACAAGGTGTGCACCCAGGGCTGGACTTCTCTGATATCGACGAAGTGCGCCGCTGTGTTGAATACTGCAATCAGTTGCCGGTACACCCGCGTCATCCTTATGCTGGCGATCTGGTCTTTACTGCCTTTTCGGGCTCGCACCAAGATGCCATCAAAAAAGGGTTTGCCCAACAAAAGTCAGACGCCGTATGGGAAGTTCCTTACTTGCCTATCGACCCGGCCGATCTGGGCCGCAGCTACGATGCCGTCATTCGCGTCAACAGCCAGTCCGGCAAGGGCGGCGTATCGTATCTCCTGGAACAGGAGCATGGCTTGGTATTGCCGCGTCGCCTGCAAATTGAATTCAGTCGCGCGATTCAACGGGTTACTGATGAAACCGGGGCCGAAGTCACGGCAGCACAGGTGTTTGACGTATTTTCCGAGGAATACCTGGACCGCAACCAACCCTACCAGTTGGTGCGCCACCGCATTACCGGCAACCCGCAGGCTGCCAGTGGCTCACAATTCGCCATTGAAGTCGAAATTGAAAAAAATGGCCAAGTACATCAACTGACAGGCAAGGGCGACGGCGCCATTTCGGCCTTTGTCGACGCGCTGGATGTCGACGTCAAGATCATGGACTACCACGAGCACGCCATAGGCACAGGCACAAATACCCGTGCAGCGTGCTATGTCGAGATCCGGGTCGGTGATTCGCCTACGGGTTTTGGCGTGGGCATACACGGCGATATCGTCACGGCGTCTTTCATGGCCATACTCAGCGGCGTGAACCGGCATATAGCGACGATCCCGGCAGAAGCAATGGCGGAGTCGGCGTAGGTTTTGTAGGTCGGATTAGCGCCGCCAAGCGCGTAATCCGACAAAACAACTGCACCTAAGGTCAGCAAGCGTAATCTGTATCATTGAAGAATTATCTAATTACGTGACGCCAGTCTTCAAGAAACACCGTGTTGTTACACGGTGTTTTTTTATGCGATGTCTTTGCGTGCTTAATGACGTTGTCTGGTTCTTATGACGTTGTCTGGCTCTTATGACGTTGTCTGGGGTGGGTGAAGCTCAGTGCGGCACGGCGTGCTTGTTTCCGCGTCTGCCTCGTACAGCCGGGCGTCGGCCGAACTCGCTACGCTCAAACAACGGCCGCCGACACCCCCCGGCTTCCCTTCGTCAGCACGCGGCGCACGCCTACCGCCGCACTGAGCTTCACCCACCCCAGACAACTGCGTAACAGAAAATTGGCCGGCCTAGCGGCCTGCGTTGCTGGTTTTACTGGTGCGGCTGGTTGGCCATGAATAGGCTGACCCAAGCTACATTGATGCAAAAAGTCGGGTGTGTCGGGGGCTGTGCAGGCGCCTTGCGCAAGCCGTTACGTTCAGCGCCATCGAGGGGGCAAGGCCGCGGCTGTTTGAGCCCGACGCTTGTCGGACCACTGGTCCGACCGGGCGAGTTCCGCGGACGCCTCGATGGCGCTGAACGTAACGGGAACCCCGCCAGGGGCGCAGCGCGTGAAGCCGAAACAGCCTCCGACACACCCGACTTTCGCAAGAATGAAAAACCCCACACAACATAATCCACCACACCAAGCAAACAAGGGAAAACCCTGTAATAACTCTGTCATACTTGTTGTTTAATATGAAAACGTTTTCATCGAAGCAATATACGGTCATATTCAGGAGCAGTTTTTGGTGGTTGAACGGCGTATTAACCGGGTATCCATTGTTGAAATCGCACGACAGG
Organism: Alcaligenaceae bacterium; assembly: GCA_013416445.1. Lineage (GTDB taxonomy): Bacteria > Pseudomonadota > Gammaproteobacteria > Burkholderiales > Burkholderiaceae_B > Pollutimonas. Next base: position 116,178 of record JACCER010000003.1, on the reverse strand, counting down.
CGGGGGTATCGCCGGCGACCGTATCAAGGGTGTTCAACCGGCCCGATATCGTGCTGGCCGAGACTCGCGAGCATGTGCTGGCGGTAGCACAGCGCCATGGATTCCGCCCCAACCGCCTGGGCAGCAGCCTAAGGCTGGGCAGCACAAAAACCCTGGGGCTGGTCTTGCCCACACTGTCCAACCCCGTATTCGCCGACTGTTTTGAAGGTGCGGAACAACGCGCCCGGCAGTCCGGTTACAGCATCATGATGACCGCAACACATTACGACCCCGCACTGGAAGCCACCGCCGTACACAGGTTGATCGACCATCAACTGGATGGCGTGATCCTTACCGTAGCCAACGCGCGCACAAGTACAATTCTCAACACCCTGAAAGCCCGCGGCATGCATTATGTGCTGGCTTACAATGAATCAACCGCCCATCCCTGCGCCTCGGTCGACAACTACGCCGCAGCCTCCGACATGGTCGCGCACCTGGCCAGCCTGGGCCACCGCCGTATTGCGTTTCTAAGTGGCCCATTAAGCCTGTCCGACCGCGCCGCATCCCGACTGGCAGGAGCCAGGCATTGTGCTCAACGCCTCGAACTTGAGCAGGTCAGGCACTACGTCATGCTTAGCCACACTGGCACCGATACGGCCACCATCAGGCAAATACTGGAAGCCCCTAACCGACCCAGCGCGCTGTTCTGCTCTAACGACCTGCTGGCGACCTCTGTCATTTCCATCATCAAGGAACTAGGCTGCGCGGTGCCCGCCGATATGTCGGTGGCTGGCTTCGATGGCATACGCTACGGCGCTTTCATGTCACCCAGCCTGACTACTGTGCAGGCGCCAGGCTACGAAATCGGCCACACCGCATGCCACCTGCTGCTTGAACAGATCGAACAGCGTGTTACGCGCAGCGAACAACTGCCCTACCGGCTCATCGATGGCGCCAGCGCCACCCTTCTCAACCCTCAATCCAGGAAACCTCACCATGCTGCTTGCGCAAATCAGTGACTTGCACATACAACTGGCAGGCGCACAATCGGAACTGATACAGGCCGAGGCGCATTTATCACGATGCGTAGATACTTTGAATAGACTTGATCCGCGCCCCGACTTGGTGCTGATCACCGGAGACCTGACCGAGAGCGGCAAAAAAGAGGAATACCTTATCCTCAAGCCCTTGCTTGAAAAGCTGGACATCCCCTATTTGCTGATACCCGGCAATCACGACAGCACAGCCATGCTGCGCGCAAGCTTTCCCGAGCATGCCTATTTGCAGGGCGATACACCTTTTATTCAGTACACCATCGATACTTGGCCTTTGCGCATCGTGGCGCTGGACACCTCTGTGCCCATGCACAGCCACGGCGAACTGTGCGCCGCCCGCCTGGACTGGCTGGCCAACACGCTGGCACAAGAACCCAGCCGGCCTACCGTCGTGCTGATGCACCACCCCCCCTTCAACACCGGCATCAAGCTAATGGACGACATAGGCCTGCTGCAGGGGCGTGAAGCCTTTACGGAAATCATTGCGCCCTATCGCAATATCGAACGGATTTTATGCGGCCACTTGCACCGTACAATTATGTGCCGCGTCGGCAATACCGTGGCGTCTACTTGCCCCGGCACTGCGCATCAAATTACGCTGAACCTGGGTTCGCCCAGCGCGCTGCATTTCAATTTTGAACCGCCGGGCTATCAATTGCATAGCCTGGGCGCCCACGGGCTGGTCACCCATCATGCCGTTATCGGTGAATTCCCTGGGCCTTACCAATTTTAATTATGTCTTCTATTACTCTGGAAAATATCTGCAAGCAATATGGCGACGCGCCCCCCGCCGTCGATCACATTAACTTTTCCGTCGAGGCTGGCACATTTACCGTGTTGCTGGGTCCCTCAGGCTGCGGCAAATCGACCACTCTGCGCATGATAGCCGGGCTGGACGAGCCCACCTCAGGCCACATCCATATTGGCGGCATCGATGTAACCAGGCTGCCGCCCGCCAAGCGCAAGATCTCCATGGTGTTCCAGTCCTATGCGCTGTTTCCACATTTATCGGTCAAGGAAAATATACTTTTCGGCCTGAAGGTGCGCAAAGAGCCGGCCGCCGAACACGCCGGTCGCCTGGCCCATGTGGCCGAGTTGCTGGGCCTGGAAACACTGCTCGACCGCAAGCCCTCGCAGTTGTCGGGCGGCCAGCAGCAGCGTGTCGCGCTGGGCCGCGCCGTTATTTCGCAAGCACCGGTATGCCTGATGGACGAACCCTTGTCCAACCTCGACGCCCAACTGCGCCATGAAATGCGCCGCGAAATTCGCGCACTGCAGCAAAGCCTGGGCATCACCATGGTGTATGTCACGCACGACCAGACCGAAGCCATGAGCATGGCAGACCGCGTCGTGCTGCTCAACGGCGGCCATATCGAACAAAACGACAGCCCCGACCAACTGTATGCCGCTCCCAGCACAGAATTTTCCGCCCGCTTCATTGGCACTCCACCCATGAATCTGCTGACCCTGGACGTGCAGACGCGTCAAATCTCAGGTTGCGGCGGCAACACGCTGTCGGGCGTGGCCGATAGCGCCGTGAAACTGGGCCTGCGTCCGGAACACATTGTTATCGGCAACGGTAACGATGGCGTGACCGCCAACGTTGAAAACGTGGAGTATTTCGGCGCCGACTCCATCGTTATTTGCAAAGTCGGCAACAACAGCGGCATTGCCGTACGGGCGGCCGGCCATCTGCGCGCCAACCCAGGCGAAAGCATCAAGCTCCACTGGAGCCCACAACAGCAGCATTTCTTTGACGCCACAGGCAAGGCGCTAGCGCCCACGCCCTTTATTTAATAGGAAAAATCATGCGACGTACTCTATTGAAAGCCCTTGCGTTCAGCCTTGCAGGCGCGTTTTGCACAGCGCCAGCCTGGTCTCAGGCCAAAACGGTCGAACTTGAGTTTTATTACCCCGTAGCCGTGGGCGGCCCCATTACCAAAATTGTCGACGGCATGGTCGATCAGTTTGAAAAAAGCAACCCCGACATCAAGATCAAATCCATCTACGCGGGGTCCTATCAAGACTCGATCGCCAAGGCGCTCACTGCCCATAAAGGCGGCAACGCTCCGCAACTGGCGGTCTTGCTGTCCACCGACATGTTCACCCTGATCGATGAAGGCGCCATTATCCCCTTCGATCCACTGGTAAAAACCGATGGCGACAAGCAATGGTTCAATGGCTTCTACAAAAGCTTCATGGCCAACAGCCAGACCGGCGGAAAAACCTGGGGCATACCGTTCCAGCGCTCGACCATCGTGATGTACTACAACAAAGACTTGTTCAAGGCAGCCGGGCTCGACCCCAACACCGCGCCCGCCACCTGGTCCGATCTGGTCAGCTACGCAAAAAAACTGACTAAAACCGATGCTTCCGGCCAGACCACTCAATGGGGGCTGGAAATCCCGTCGGGCGGCGCCTTCGCCTACTGGCTGTTCCAGGCGCTGACCACCCCCAACGACGCCATCCTGATGAACGAGGCTGGCAACGAGGTCTATTTCGACAAGCCCGCCGTGATTGAGTCCCTGCAGTTCTGGCATGACCTGGCTTATAAAGACAAAGTCATGCCCACAGGCACCATAGATTGGGGCACGACGCCCAAGGATTTCCTGGTCGGCAAAACCGCCATGATGTGGACAACCACCGGCAACCTGACCAACGTGCGCAGCAATGCCAAGTTCGATTTTGGCGTGGCGCCCATGCCTCACGCCAAACGCGGCGGCAGCCCAACAGGCGGCGGCAACTTCTACCTGTTCAAATCAGCCACGCCAGAACAGCAACAGGCCGCCTACAAATTCGTAAAATGGATGACTAACCCCGAAAATGCCGCAGCCTGGAGCATAGGCACGGGCTATGTGGCGGTTACGCCTGCCGCCTGGGAAACCCAGCAAATGAAGGAGTACGTAAAAGAAGTCCCTGCCGCGGCAGTTGCACGCGATCAGCTGGAAGTCAGTGTGGCCGAGTTTTCCACTCATGACAACCAGCGCATCACCAAGCTGCTTAACGATAACCTTCAGGCTGTCCTGACCAACTCCAAGACACCTGCCCAAGCCATGAAAGACGCCCAACGCGACGCCGATCGTTTGCTCCGTTCTTATAAATAAACATGAAAGTATCGCTTAACGCGGTGTATGGCTGGCTGCTCTTGCTGCCAGCCATGGTCTTGCTTGCCGCTTTTACTCATTATCCTGCACTGGCCACCCTGTGGCATAGTTTTTTTTCCACGCCCAAGGCCAACCGGGCAGCTGTATTCGTAGGCGCCGATAACTACGCCGTCATGCTCGAAGACCCCGTGTTCTGGCAGGCCTTCTGGAACAACCTCATCTTTGCGCTGGGCACTATCCCCTTGTCTGTGGCGATTGCCCTGATCATGGCCCTATGGGTTAACAACAAGTTGGCTGGGCGCGGCTTTTTACGCCTGGCGTATTTCACGCCCACCATCCTGCCCATGGTGGCCGTGGCCAATATCTGGCTGTTTTTCTACACCCCGCAGTACGGCCTGGTTGATCAAATTGGTCAGTTTCTGCACCTGCCCAGCGTGAACTGGCTGGGGACCAAGTCCACTGCCTTGCCCGCCCTGATGCTGGTGACCATCTGGAAAGAAGCCGGCTTCTTCATGATCTTCTACCTGGCAGCGCTGCAACAGATTTCGCCCTCGCTGCGCGAAGCCGCGTTGCTGGAAGGCGCCTCGCGCTGGCAGTACTTCTGGCGCATTTTGTTGCCACTGCTAATGCCCACCACCCTGTTCGTCTTGATCAACGCACTCATCAACGCTTTTCGCATGGTCGACCATGTGCTGGTCATGACCAAGGGCGGGCCCGACAACGCCAGCACGCTATTGCTGTTTTATATTTATGAAGTGGGATTCAGCTACTGGGACACTTCGTATGCCGCAACGCTATCCGTTGTACTGCTATTGGTGCTATCGCTGATCGCTTTTCTTAAATTCCGCTGGCTGGATCGCCGGACACACTACCAATGACCCAAAAACTCGATACCCTCGGCGCCTGGCTGCTGGGCCTGCTATGGTTTTTGCCACTGGCCTATACGCTATGGGCGGCCTTCCACCCTTCCGATTATTCCACGCATTTCGACCTGACCGCGCCCCTGACCCTGGATAACTTTGTCGCTGCCTGGAATGCAGCACCGTTTGCGCGGTATTTCCTGAACACTTTCATATTGGTCACCATGGTGCTGGTGGCGCAATTCATCCTGTCGACCCTGGCTGCCTATGCGTTTGCCCGCTTCGAGTTTCGCGGGCGCGATTTCATGTTTCTGCTGGTTTTGTTGCAGTTGATGATCATGCCCGACGTCTTGATCGTGGAAAACTACCGGCTAATGTCCTGGCTGGGCGTACGCGATACGATCTTCGCCATTGGGCTACCGTATTTTGCATCGGCGTTTGGTATATTTTTATTGCGGCAAACGTTTAAAACGGTACCACGTGAACTGGAAGAAGCCGCCCGTGTGGAAGGGGCCAGCCGCTGGCAGATACTGATGAAGGTGTATGTGCCACTGGCCAAGCCTATTTATGTGGCCTACGGGCTGGTGTCGGTCAGTTATCACTGGAATAATTTCTTGTGGCCCTTGATTATTACCAACTCGGTAGAGTCACGACCATTGACAGTGGGTTTGCAGGTATTTGCCTCGACTGACCAAGGCATAGACTGGTCGATCATCACGGCGGCCACCTTGTTAAGCGCGGCGCCGTTGCTGGTGGCTTTCCTGCTGTTCCAGCGCCAGTTCGTGCAGTCCTTCATGCGGGCGGGGATACGCTAGCGTAATCCTTCCCGAAACTAAAACCCCACCGTCAGCCCTGGCAAATCGACTGTTACCCGCGGCTTTTCCAGGGCCAGCGCTGACTGCGTTGCGAATTCAACGGCAGCGTCATTGTTTGTGGACAATGCTGAATACCCCAAGGCATCAGCAACGCCCATGATCTTGTCCAGCAGCAACACCTTGCCGCTGGCCCGCAAGGGTTCACAACCCAGGCTGTGCCAGCTTGCATCAAACCAATCGCGCGCCGCGGCCGACGCCGAACCGCCAGGTTCAATATTGACAGTCAGTTCAACAGACTGCCGCGCGCTAAAAATAACGGTAACCACACTGCGCATACAGGCTCCATGTTCAGCTGGGCTTCAGGACAATGACAAAGATCAAGCTTAAGCAAAGTCGACTGATTTGAATGTCGGCTCGATGACATTGCGGGCCCTGCCAACCGCTACCAGATGGGCGCAGGTTCCCAGACTACATCGGCATCGTGATCGCGCGACAGACGCAACATGGCCAGCAACGGAAAAGCCCTGCGCCGAAAGCTGACCGACTGGGCGATGGGATGCGTCTTGGCATCGTTGTCGTCGTCGTGGTCATCGGGAAATTCGGCCTCGGTATCAAGCGATATGGCGTGCTCTATGCCCTTGATGGCATCGCTTAGCTGGGCGCGTGTAATGACGCCCCGTTCAGGCAAGGCATCGGTGTAGGGCCTGCCGGCAGCCCTGAGTATAGGCAAGGCGTGCTGAGAAAACATGAGCACTTCGGCAGCGGCCTTAGAGTGAAAGACAATTAACATATACGGTTTCCCTCAATAGACACATGTATACACTACCCTAACTTCTTAACGCTGCCAAGCGGCAACATAACAAGGTTTCCACCATACCGGAGCCAACATGTTGCACGCCTTGTATTTTCTGCTGCTTTTATGCATAACCGCCCTGCCAGCGGCAGCCCAAGAAGCAAGCACATGCAGTCCTTCGCCACTAGGCCAGCCCTGCTCGCAAAGCGGCCTCGCCATAGCGTCAGGGGCGGAACCCAGCCTGAATCTGGGCGCCGACAACCCCATACACATAGCCACCGGCAATAAGTATCAGCAAGAAACCGACCTGCCCGCCAACCCAAGCGCCGCCGGCATTGAAATTGTGCGCCACTACAACTCACAAGACAGACGCACATCCGCCCTGGGGCCGGGCTGGAACCTGTCATACGACACCCGCCTGTTTCAGGTTGGCAGGCGCTGGCAGATCGTGCAAGCCGACGGCAGCCGCATATCATTTTCCGGCCCAGGCAAGCAGCCCTTGGCCAATCGCCACGGCGTTCTCAAGCCGGACGGCGAATATTGGCTATGGAACTGGCCCAATGGCCGGCAATTATGGTTTGACGCCGACGGCTATCTGCTGCGGCTGGTCGCCAGCCCGGAGTTCAGGCTGGACATCCGGCGCCATCAGCAGCCCGGCCCACTAAAGGGAATGATCAGCAGTGTGCATAACGGCCATGGCCATAGCCTGCGTTTCAACTATGTCGTCATCAACGGGCGGGCCTATCTTGACTATGCGGACTCGGCCTGGGGGCGGTTTCATTATCAGTATGAAAGCGTGGATACTGCCGCGCCGTCCGGCGCACAGCGCCTGGCCAGCATGACGCGTCCTGACGGCATGCAGCGACGTTATCTGTACGAAGCCGAACTGCAGGCCGGCAACGCTACAGCCTTGACAGGCATGGCGATCGTTTCCGCCGACCAGCAACATAGCCTGCGCACCAATACCTGGGCCTACGACAAGCATGGGCGTGCCGTACTGTCGGTACGAGGAGACCTCGATAGCCAAGCCGATGCTGTTTCCATCGTCTATGCGCGCCCGGCCACGCCGCAAAAAGACGGCCTTACCCTGGTGACCGACAGGCATCAACGACAAACACGCTTTATAACGGCAATACGCGGTGGGAAATATGTGTTGACACAGGTTGCTGGCGCTGGCTGCCTGGGTTGCGCGGCCCCAGGCAGCCAGGCCAGCTACGACGAACATGGCCGGCTGCTGGATATCAATGGTACCCAGATACAACGCAACGACAGCGGCGCCATCATTGGCCTGCAAGCTCTGGTCACGGGGTGGCCCCAATTGTCGTTCAACTATCGAGCCGATGGCCGTCGGACCGCGTGGAGTTCCACCGCCACGGGCACCGAACATATTTCCTACAACACGCAATCTTTACCAGCCCGGCGCCTGTGGGCCAATGGCGACAGCGTAAGCTATGAATACGACACGCAAAAACGGCCCATCCGGCTTGTGGAAAAAAATGCGCACCATACACAGGAAAGCGGTATGCAATGGCGCGGCGGCCTGCTTACCCGCATACATCATCCCAATGAAACCGAAATTCGCCAGTATGACCAGCAAGGCCGCCTGGCACAACGCAAGATAGAACGCATATCGGCCCATTCCGATACCCGCCTGCGCTATACCGAATCCTTTGAGTACGACGATAAACACCGCTTGACCACGCATCATTTGCCTGAAGGCGGATCATTAGATTATCGCTGGGACAAGCATGGTCGATTGACTGCGATTCACTGGCGCGACGCACAAGGGCAACGGCATATTGTGATCAACAGCACCGCCGGGCAAAACGGCTATTGCCATGGCAACGGCCTATGCATGAATACCGCGCTGGATCATCAAGGCCAGGCTCGCCGCCTGACGCTGGCTCAGGGCCTGCACCCCCTTTGGACCCAACACCAGGGCTACGATAATCAGGGCAGGATGCAATACGAAACACATGCCATCCCCGCATACGAACATGGCGTAAGCTATCGCTATGTTTACGACGACAGTTCGCGGCTGATAGCTGCACAGGGCGATGTTCTGCCTACCTCGACCATTCCCAACAGCAACGACACGCTCTGGTATGCCTGGAATGACGATGGATCTCTGGCGGCCAGCCGCAAAGGCAATACCACCTATCGCCCAGCGCCACGCCGCGACGCCTCTGGCCTGCCGCTAGCCCTTGATGAAAACGACGTCACTTACGGCCCCAATCGCCGTCTGGTCAAGGTACAACGCCAGGGGAAAATACTTGCCAGCTACACACACAACGCCTTTGGTCATCGTATTTCCAAGCGTAGCGCGCAGGCCAGCACCAACTATTTTTACCTGCATAACCAACTTCTGGCCGAAGGGCGCAAGACTGCCCTGGCGGCCGGTTCCCAGCCCGGCATCAGCCGGCGTTATATTTATGCTGGACTCGTTCCTGTGGGCCTGATCGATTACCCCGCGTTGCCATCGGACTCTGCACAGTTGTATGCCGTGCATGCCGACCTGATCGGTGCGCCCAGGCTGGTGACCGACGTAAATCAAAAAATACGCTGGCTGGCCAGCTACAGCCCTACCGGCGCCGCCACACAGCTAGCGGGCGACCTGACCCTGGATTTGCGCCTGCCCGGCCAGGTGTTCGATGCAGAAACTGGCTGGCACGATAACCTGTTGCGTACCTACCTGCCCCAATCAGGCCAATACCTTGAGCCTGACCCCTTGGGGCCAGTGCCAGGCAACCAGGCACTGGGCTACGCCAACCAGCAACCACGCCGGTATGCCGACCCGCTGGGCCTGTTGCTGTTTGCCTTCGACGGCACGCGCAATAGTCCGGATACGCGCAGCAATATCTGGAAGATGAGCCAGACTTACCGCGATGGGCCGGTGTTCTACCATTCTGGCCCTGGCAATTCCCTGTATACCAACTGGGATGCCATTGCGGCCTGGCAGGCGGGCCGCATCGTCGAGAATCAGTGGCGATCCCTGCTGAATGCACTGGAACAGTCAGGCAGCCTGACCAGCCACTTGCCCATCGATATTATCGGCTATTCGCGTGGGGCCGCCTTGGCACGGCACTTTGGCAACCTGGTCAGCCAGCATGTGGAGCAAGGCCTGTTTTCATACAACGACCGCTTGCGCGGACTGATTACCGCCTGTGTAGACCTGCGTTTCATGGGCCTGTTCGATACGGTGGCACAATTTGGCATCGCCGGATCGGACAACGCCAATTACGACCTGACTATAGCCCCCGCCTGGGAATGGGTGGCGCACGCCGTTGCCCTGCATGAGCGGCGCTGGCTGTTCCCCTTGGTCAGTGCCGCCGACACACAAGGCAACAATATTATTGAAGCGCCTTTTATCGGCGCGCATGCCGACATAGGCGGTGGCGTCTTGCAAGATGACGCCGGCCAGGCCTTCCCTGCTGGTGACCTGGCCGACGTCGCGCTCAACTGGATGCTATGGCAGGCTCGCGCCGCCTCTTTGCGCTTCAACAACGGTCCCGCCAGCGACCATGAAATCAGCAACCCTGTTTTACACGACGAACGTTCAACGCTGCTGCGATCAATACAAGACGGTGACCGCAGCATACAAACCGGGGCGGGCACCCTGCTGCACAATTATCAGCATGAGCACGAAAAATTAGGCGGCCGACAACGCGCCGAGACCGAAAAGCTGATTCAACGCCCCGATGACTGGCGCAGCAGCGCAGGAGCTGATGTCGGCCTCGTGGATATGTCCGGATATGCTGAATGGCTGCAGAACGAACTGGGTTGGCGGGTGTGAGCGCCGGATGTCGAATTACGCGCCCAGCGGCGCTAATTCGACACCCAATCGCTGCAATAGCGCATACTCGGGTAAATCACGCTATCATTTACCCCTACTCGGCGTTTGCGCTCCTTGGCGCTTACCATAACGGCCATCTATGCCCACTACGGGCTTTGTACCTCTCTTTTTTCGATTACTACTCCGTCTTATGCTTCCTGGGCAACAACAACAACTTATCTCCCTGATACAGGCCGCCGTCGGCAAAATATTGCCCGAAGTTGCGCCCGCCATCTTGCTCGAGCGTCCTAAAGTCGCGGCTCATGGCGACATGGCCTGCAATATCGCCATGCAACTGGCCAAGCCAGCCAAACGCAACCCCCGGGAACTCGCACAAGCCATCGTCGAAGCCTTGCTCGCCGACGCCGCCACATCGGCCCTGCTCGCCTCGGCCGAAATCGCTGGCCCCGGCTTTATCAACTTCAGGCTGTCGACGGCAGCGCGCCAGGCCGTGCTACACGCCATCGCCCAGGAAGGCCCGATTTTCGGACGCCGCCCTGCCCGTAACGAAAAAATCATGGTCGAATTCGTATCGGCCAACCCCACCGGCCCCCTGCATGTAGGCCATTCACGGCAAGCCGCCCTGGGCGACTCAATGTGCCGCCTGTTTACCTCGCAAGGCTACGACGTCACCCGCGAGTTCTACTACAACGACGCCGGCAACCAAATCGACAACCTGGCCATCAGCGTGCAAGCGCGCGCCAGGGGCATAGCACCCGACTCTCCCGACTTCCCCGAAGACGGCTACAAGGGCGACTACATCCTGGACATCGCTCGCGATTTCCAGGCAGGAGCAACTGTGCAGGCCGCCGACGGCGTGTCAGTTACCGCCAGCAAAAACCTCGACAACCTCGACGACATCAGGCTGTTCGCCGTGGCTTACCTGCGCCGCGAACAAGACCTGGATCTCCAGGCCTTCGGTCTAAAGTTTGACAACTACTACCTGGAAAGCTCGCTGTACACCAGTGGCAGGGTAGACAAAACCGTGCAGGCGCTGGTTGATTCCGGCCACACCTACGAAAGTGAAGGCGCGCTATGGCTGCGCACCACCGAGCTTGGTACAGGCGACGACAAAGACCGCGTGATGCGCAAGTCGGAAGGCGGCTACACCTACTTCGTTCCCGATGTGGCCTACCACGTGGCAAAATGGGAACGCGGCTTTCATCACGCCATCAATATACAAGGCACCGATCACCACGGCACCATTGCCCGGGTGCGGGCGGGCCTGCAAGCCCTGAACATCGGCATACCCAAAGAATTTCCTGCCTATGTCCTGCACAAAATGGTCAAGGTCGTACGCGACGGCGCCGAAGTCAAGATATCCAAGCGGGCTGGCAGCTACGTCACCATGCGCGACCTGATCGATTGGGTAGGCCAGGACGCAGTTCGCTTCTTTCTCAGCCAGCGGCGCGCCGACTCCGAATTTGTCTTTGATATCGATCTTGCTTTGTCCAAAAGCGAAGAAAACCCGGTGTACTACATTCAATACGCCCACGCTCGTATCTGTTCCATGCTGGGCCAGTCCTCCGCTCTCGCCGACCAAGTACCCAGCGCCGCAGTCGACAAGCTGCTGGCCCCTACGGAATTCGCACTTATGCAGCGCCTGGCCGAATATCCCAATACCCTGGCGCTGGCGGCACAAGAACTGGCGCCACATCACCTTGCTTTCTGGCTACGCGACTGCGCCGCCGATTTCCACGCCTGGTACAACGCCGAACGGGTGCTGGTCGACGATACCGAACTCAAACTGGCTCGTTTGCGCCTGGCTCACGCCACCCGACAAGTCATTGCCAGTGGCCTTGAATTGCTCGGGGTTTCCGCCCCCGAAAGGATGTAACGCCCGCTTATGGCCCGCAACAGTCGCAAATCCTCACGCTCGAAATCAGGCGGCAGCACACTGTTTGGTGTGCTGATAGGCCTGATTTTCGGCCTGGCGGCCGCCGTAGCGGTGGCCCTTTTCGTTACCAAGGTGCCCATGCCCTTTGTCGATAAAGCCAGCCGCGATCCCGCCAAAACCCTGCTGCCCAGTGTGCGCGACGCGCCCGACCCCAATCTGGGGCTGTATGGCAAAAACGGGCCGGCCGGCCTTGGTTCTACCGGCCCCACCATTTCTACGCCCACACTCTTGCCCGGCACGCCTGCTCCAAACGCTGCACCACCAGCCTCCGATAGCCTGGGCAACCTGATCGCCAGCCTGAACAAGACTGAACAAACACCGCCAGCCAAACCGGCCGCACCCGCCATGGCCGTGCCAGGCACCGAGGCGCCCGCCGCGCCCAAGGCGGCGGCAACGCCAGCGGCACAGGCCACCTACTACCTGCAGGCAGGCGCTTTCCGCTCTGAAAACGATGCCGAAGCCATGAAAGCCAGAATCTTGCTATTGGGGCTATCGGCACAGGTGCAAAAGGCCCAACTCAATGGCTCAACCATCAACCGGGTACGAGTCGGCCCCTTCAAAGGCATAGACGAAATGAACCGCTCACGCGCCCGGCTAGGCGAAGAAAAAATCGAGTCTTCCGTCGTACGTCAGTAAGATGGATAATTACGGCCATGGGGCGGCGTAGCGTGCAGCACACCCTGCCGCACTGAACTTATACCGCACCTGCCAGTCTTATTGCTTTTATGTTGCTTTGGAAACTTATATGTCGTTAAAAAACCTGCTTCTACGCACATTCGCCTTTATTGCTATCGGTACAGGGGTGTTGTTTGCTCCGGCTACACAGGCTCAAGCCAGCAAGGGCCAGTATGTCACGATAGAACCAGCTCAACCCTCGGATACCACGGGCAAAACAGAAGTGCTCGAGTTTTTCGCCTACACGTGCTCGCACTGTAATGCCATTGAACCCATGGTTGAAGCATGGGCGGCGACGCTGCCAAAAAATGTCGTGCTCAAGCAGGTGCCAGTCGCCTTCAACGCCAGTATGTCCGACTTGCAAAAACTGTATTACTCACTTGAAAGCTTGGGCAGGCTTGACCTGCACAAAGAAGTTTTCAAGGCAATCCATACTGAAAACAAGCGCATCTACGACGCCAAGGCGATTACCGACTGGGTAGTCGGCAAAGGGGTCGATCGCAAGGCATTTGAAGATGTCTTCAATTCGTTTGGAGTCCAGTCCAAGGTTGCACGCGCCAACGAACTGGCCAAGGCGTACAACATAGAAGGCACGCCCAGCATTGCGGTTGGCGGCAAGTATGTAACCTCGCCATCCATGACCAACAGCTACGAAGGCACCATCACCGAAGCTCAAAAGCTGGTTGATATGGTGAACGCCAAGTAGAGTTGTTGGGGACGGTTTTTTTCGTTCTTGTGAAAGTCGGGTGTGTCGGGGGCTGTTTCGGCTTCACGCGCTGCGCCCCTGGCGGGGTTCCCGTTACGGTCAGCGCAAGGCGCCTGCACAGCCCCCGACACACCCGACTTTTTGCATAAGCGAAGCTCGGATCAGCCCATTTGCCACCGGTCAGCCGCACCAGTAAAACCAGCAACGCAGGCCAATTTTCTGTTACGCAGTTGTCTGGGGTGGGTGGCAGGTCAGTGCGGCGGTAGGCGTGCGCCGCGTGCTGACGAAGGGAAGCCGGGGGGTGTCGTCGGCCGCTGTTTGCGCAGCGAGTTCGGCCGACGCCCGGCTGGACGAGGCAGACGCGGAAACAAGCACGCCGTGCCGCACTGACCTGCCACCCACCCCAGACAACGTCATAAGAAACCAGACAACGTCACTAGAACCAAACTGCGCAACTAAAGCCTCCATAACGCAAGCCTCGTCAATACTCAAACTGCCTATGCTCCAGGTATTTTTGCCACCTGCGTATAAAAAAACCGCTCAAGCCACGGCCATGCCCAGCGCCTGAGTCAAATCGGCGATCAAGTCCTGGGGGGACTCCAGCCCTATGTGCAAACGCACCACAGCATGGTCGTTTTTCGACCAATACCCATGCACTTGCAACGCGGCATGGTCCACCAACTGCACCAGGCTTTCAAAACCACCCCACGAAAACCCGATTCCGAACAAGGCCAGCGCATCGACAAACCGGCGGGCGGCAGCGTTATCGAGTTTGAGTTCGACTGCCAGCATGCCATTGGAACCCGTGCAATCGCGCTTCCATATTGCATGGCCAGCATCTTCAGGCAATGCTGGATGATAAATACGCGCAACCTCAGGGCGAGCCTTGAGAAACTCACAAACTTCCAGCGCATTCTGGGCGCTCTGGCGCATGCGTATGGGTAGCGTACGCGCACCGCGCAAGGCCAGCCAGGCATCATCGGCGCTGATGGAATAACCCATGGCATAGTGGGTATCATTGATACGCTTGATCAGGCCAGGATCAGATGCCATAACGGCGCCCAGCATCAGGTCGGAATGGCCGCCCACATACTTGGTGCCCGCCACCACGGAAATATCGGCGCCCAGTTCCAGAGGACGATAAATATAGCCCGAGCCCCATGTGTTATCGACGGCAAGAATCAGGTCGTGCTTACGTGCAAAGGCCGCCAAGGCAGGGATATCGAGCATTTCAAACAGCAGCGAACCGGGTGACTCCACATACAAAACCCGCGTATTGGGGCGCAACTGCGCTTCAAGCTCGGCTGGTGTTGCACGGCAGTACGAAACCTGGATATCCATGCGGCCTAGAACCGTTTTGTCCAGGTAGCGAACCGGGCCATAGGCGCAATCGGCAACCAGCACATGATCGCGGCTGCTCAAGATGCTGAAGAAAGCCAGGGTAATGGCTGCCAGGCCCGAGGAAGCCAGGAAAGCACGCTCGGCCCCCTCGAGCTCGCAAAATACGTCTTCGAGCGCAGCGTGGGTATCCATGCCGACACGGCCATATGTTGCCTTACGTTCCCCCCTGGCCTTGCCCGCCTGAGCGCGGTCCAGGGCATCCAGGCTCTGGAAACGCACGGTACTGGTGCGCATGGCCGGCAAGGCAACCGGAGCCGCCCCTGTGGCCGGATCAAACGGCGCAACACCGGTATGTTGCAGCAAAGTGTCCAAATGGGCAGTATTGGAATTGGGCATGATATGCAATAAAAATTAAGAGTTGTTGGCTATGACGTGGGCGTTCATAATGCTAAAAATGGAGCGGCTCATAAGACCCTGCACACTTGATGATAATGGATAGCGGCCCGTCTTGTTCCAGAAAACATCTATGTCATGCCATTTACCCACGCTGAACTCATGCACCCGATATCACCATGCTCACACCTGAAGTAGCGCTGTCCTTTTTTGGCATAGCCGTATTGCTGGCCCTCACACCGGGACCCGACAATTTGTTTGTACTGATGCAATCCGCCTTGTGGGGACGAGGCTCAGGCATGATGGTGGTGCTGGGCTTATGCACCGGCCTAATCGGGCACACCGTTGCGGTAACCATAGGCCTGGCCGCCATCTTTGCGACCTCGGCCACGGCGTTTACCATACTCAAGCTTGTGGGGGCGGCCTATCTGGCCTACCTGGCCTGGGGCGCCTTTCATGCCCATGCGGCCGTTGCCAGCAACGCCAAACCACAGAAAAGAAGCAAGGGGCAGTTGTATCGCCGCGGCATAGTCATGAATCTGACCAACCCCAAGGTATCGCTGTTTTTCCTGGCCTTTTTGCCTCAATTCACCTCGCCCGACCGAGGTCCGGTCGCACTGCAAATCCTCAGCCTGGGCGCGCTGTTCATTGTCTCGACATTAATCGTGTTTGGCGCAATTGCATTTTTCTCGGGGGCATTGGGCGAACGCATGCAGCGCTCGCAAAAAGCGCAACGCTTATTGAACCGTACCGCCGGGGCTGTGTTTTTAGGCCTGGCGATCAAGTTGGCGTTTGTTAACCGGTAAGTGTGGGGCGATGAGTGTCGGATTAGCGTAACGTAATCCGACAATACCTCATTACAACTATTTACTTGCGCTTGAAGCGTACGATGTCGTCAGCGCCTATGCTGCGCTCCAGCTGGCCGTCAAAATACAAGGCGTGCAGGTGCGCCAGCGCTTCACCCATGGCGAAAGTCATCTGATGCAAATCGAGCTTGCGCTTGAACATGACGGGCAAGATGTCTATTGTGCTTTGGGGTTCGCTACAGGCGGTCAGCACTTCCTCAAGACGCTCGGCGTGATGGCTATGCTGCTGCGCAATACGTTCGTGCAGGCCTCGGAATGGACGGCCATGCGAAGGCAGCACCAGGGTATCTTCGGGAAGGCTGTCGTAAGCGCGCAGCGAATTCAGATACAGCGGCAGCGGGTTGCCTTCCGGCTCGTAATTGAACACGCTGATATTGGTGGAAATACGTGGCAACACCATATCGCCCGAAATCAGCACCTGCAAGGTATCGCAAAACAACGATGCATGTTCAGGCGCATGCCCGTAACCTACTATGACCTGCCAATCACGCCCGCCTATAGAGATGCGGTCGCCGTTCATCATGCGGCAAAACCTGGAGGGGACGTCGGGCACCAGGCCAGGATAATAATTGGCGCGCCCTTTGATTTGTTCCAGGGCTTCCTGGTCAATCAGGCCGTGACGCCTGAAGTGCTCAGCTGCCGCTGCTCCATTGGGCCCGCCCGCTTCCTTGCCTTTTTCGGCTGGCTGCGACCATAAACGGGCTACAGAGTAGTCGGTCATGGTTATCCATAATGGAGCATTCCATTTTTCGCATAGCCAGTAGGCCAGGCCAAGGTGATCAGGGTGCATGTGTGTAACAATGATTCGCAACACCGGCAAGCCATCGAGCTCGTTTTCAAATATCTGATTCCAGTGCCCTTTGATCTCGTCGCGCGATACGCCGCAATCAACAATAGTCCACCCCTCGCGCCCATCGATTTTATCGCGCAGCAACCACAAGTTAATGTGGTCTAGCGCGAAAGGCAGCGGCATGCGTACCCAACGTACGCCATCGGCCACCGGATGCGTGGTGCCGAATTCGGGCAAGGTATCACCCCAGGGGTAGCTTAACTTTTGTTCATTTGCGTTCATTCAGTGTCTCCGTTTAAGGGCGCAGCCTGCTATTTCATGGCTGCTTGTTGCTATATGCGTGATCAATATATTATGGCATCATAATTTACGTTAACGTAAACTGCCAATAAAAATCATGACTGATCCTACCTGGACTATTTCCGAGCTTGCGCATGAGTTCTCCATTACCCCGCGCACTATCCGGTTTTACGAGGATCAGGGTATCGTCAGCCCCACTCGCGAAGGCCGCAACCGCATTTACCATGCCCGTGACCGCGCCCGCCTGAAACTGGCCTTGCGAGGCAAGCGCCTGGGCCTGCAACTGACTGAAATCCTTAGCCTTATCGATATGTACGATGGCCCTGGCGACACCACAGCACAATTGCAGCACTACATGGATGTGCTTGAAACGCACCGCAACATGCTGGAACAACAGCGCCGGGACATCAACGAAACCCTTGAGGAAATCAACCGGCAACAGAAAAAGTGCGAACAGCTTCTTAGGCAGCGCATCGCCAAATAGTGATCTGGACTGACTTTCCTACGGGAAAACACCTGTAGTTGACGTTTACGTAAACGTAATATAAATACATTTCTTCCATAATTCTGCCAAACTATGCAGTAAGCATTGGTAGGGCATTACTTTCAGACCCGACACTGGAGACGAAGATGAATATTCCCGGCTTGAACTTCGACCTGGGTTCCGACCTTGACATGTTGCGCGACGCAGTACGTAATTTTGCGCAAGCCGAAATTACTCCCCGTGCCGCAGAGGTCGACCGCAGCGATCAATTCCCCATGGACTTATGGCGCAAATTTGGTGAACTCGGTCTGCTGGGCATGACAGTAGACGAATCCTATGGCGGCTCGAACATGGGTTATCTGGCGCATATGATCGCCATGGAAGAATTGTCGCGCGCCAGCGCCTCTATCGCCCTGTCCTATGGCGCACACTCCAACCTGTGTGTAAACCAGCTGCACCGCAACGGTACGCCAGAACAAAAACAAAAATACCTGCCTAAACTGGTATCGGGTGAACACGTGGGCGCCCTGGCCATGAGCGAACCTGGCGCAGGCTCCGACGTGGTCAGCATGAAGCTGCAGGCCCAAAAAAAGGGCGACCGCTATGTGCTCAATGGCAGCAAAATGTGGATCACCAACGGTCCCGACGCCGATACCCTGGTGGTTTACGCCAAAACAGATCCCGCCGCCAAACAGCGGGGCATCACCGCATTCATTATTGAAAAGGGTTTTCCCGGCTTCTCGGTGGCGCAAAAACTCGACAAACTGGGCATGCGCGGCAGCCACACCGGCGAACTGGTGTTTCAAGACTGCGAAGTGCCAGAAGAAAACATTCTGGGCGAACTCAATGGCGGCGTCAAAGTACTCATGAGCGGCCTGGACTACGAGCGTGCCGTACTGGCGGGCGGGCCGCTGGGCATTATGCAAGCCGTCATGGATGTGGTCGTACCCTATATCCACGAGCGCAAGCAATTTGGCCAGGCCATAGGCGAATTCCAGCTTATCCAGGGCAAGGTCGCCGACCTTTACACTACGTTGCAGGCCAGTCGCGCCTTTTGCTATGCGGTAGGCAAGAACCTCGACAAACTGGGTACAGGCCATGTGCGCGAAGTACGTAAGGACTGCGCCGCTGTTATTTTGTATTGTGCTGAAAAAGCCACCTGGATGGCCGGCGAAGGCATACAGATGCTGGGTGGCAACGGCTACATTAACGACTACCCCACGGGCCGCCTGTGGCGCGATGCCAAGCTGTACGAAATTGGCGCAGGCACCAGCGAAATCCGTCGCATGCTGATCGGGCGCGAATTATTCAACGAAACGGCATAACCCGACAACCACCTCAACAAGGAAAGCCATGACTTTTGTCGGAGACCACCTGCATATCGAACCTGTCACACGGCCAGGCCTCTCGCCCCTGGCTGTGGCGCAGCTTATGCTGGATGGTTTCAACCGGCACTATTCGCTGTTTCGCTATGGAGCACAGCGCGCCAAAGCCTTGTTTGAATCAGGCGACTGGCGCGGCATACAACAACTGTCACGCGAGCGCATCGAATACTACGACACCCGCGTGCACGAATGCACCACGCTGCTGAACAGCGCGTTGAAAGGCAGCGACGCCACCCCCAGCGGGGCCTCCGCGCGACAAAGCCTGACCCAGGCCCAACTGGATTTCTGGCAGCATGTCAAAAGCGAATTCGTCTCCCTGCTTGCCGATCACCGTCAGCCCGAATGCGCCGAAACCTTTTTCAATTCAGTGTCGTGCCGTATTTTGCACCGCGACTACTTTCACAATAACTTCCTGTTCGTACGCCCAGCCATAGCCACCGACTACCTTGACAGCCGGCTGCCTTCGTACCGCGTGTATTACCCAACCAGCCTGGGGCTGGAAAAAGCAATCATCAAAATGATGGCCGACTTCGGCCTGGCCGCGCCTTTCGCCGACCTGCCCGCCGACGCCTGCAAGCTGGCCCGCCTTGCCATACGCCAGTTGCGCCTGGCCATACCGGGCGGCACCGGCCAGCGCCTGTCGCCCGACTGCCAGATCCATGTGCTGAATTCTTTGTTTTTCAGGAACAAAGGGGCTTACGCGGTGGGTCGCCTGGTCAATCAGGGCACCATTTACCCGTTTGCCATTGCGCTGCTGCATACGCCATCTGGTCATATACAGCTCGACGCCCTGCTGCACACCCCCGACGACCTCAGCACGCTGTTCAGTTTTACGCGGGCCTATTTCCTGGTCGACATGGAAACGCCTGCCGCTTATGTTGGTTTTCTCAATTCCTTGCTGCCACGCAAGCCCAAGGCTGAAATCTACACCACCATAGGCTTGCAGAAACAAGGCAAAACCCTGTTTTACCGCGACTTCCTGCATCACTTGTCTCATTCGCACGACGCCTTCGATATCGCGCCCGGCATACATGGCCTGGTCATGACGGTATTCACCCTGCCGTCGTATCCGTATGTATTCAAGCTGATACGCGATCGCATCGCCAAAGACGGCATGGATCACGCCACGGTGCGGCGCAAGTACCAACTGGTCAAAAAACATGACCGCGTGGGCCGCATGGCCGATACCTGGGAATATTCGCAGGTCGCGCTGCCACGCGCGCGTTTTTCCGACACCTTGCTGGCCGAGTTGCGCAGCCAAGTACCCAGTCTGCTGGAAGAAACAGCCAACAGCATCGTCTTGCGCCATGTCTACATAGAACGGCGCATGACGCCGCTTAACCTATACCTGGTGCGCGCATCAGACGCCGCCCTGGAAACTGCCGTAAAAGGCTATGGCGACGCCATACGCGAACTGGCCGCGGCCAATATCTTCCCCGGCGACATGCTGTTCAAGAACTTTGGCGTCACTCGCCTGGGCCGCGTCGTATTCTACGACTACGACGAAATCCAGCACATGACCGAAATGAATTTCCGCCGTATTCCACCCGCCCCCAACGAAGAAGCCGAACTATCCAGCGAGCCTTGGTATCCGGTAGGGGCCAACGATGTCTTTCCCGAAGAGTTCCGGTTTTTTCTACTTGGCGACCCTCGTGTCAGGGCCGCACTTCTTAAGCACCACCCCGAACTGCTTGAGGCCGACTGGTGGCAAGGCTGCCGCACACGCGTCGCTCAAGGCCGTATCGAAGATATTTTCCCCTACGACGAGACACGGCGCCTGCACGCCTTGAACACCCAGCCTGTCGCAAGCACTCTTGTTTTTTCTCATACCCAAGGAGCACATCATGTCTGATCCTATTGTTTTAGTCTCGGTTGCGCGTACCCCCATGGGCGGTATGATGGGCAGCCTGTCTGGCCTGGCCGCGCACGAACTGGGCGCCATCGCCATCAAGGCGGCTGTCGAGCGCGCCGGCATTTCCGGCGACGCCATAGACGAAGTCATCATGGGCAACGTATTGCAAGCCGGCCAGGGCCAAGCCCCGGCGCGCCAGGCGGCACTGGGCGCTGGTCTGCCGCTAGGCGTAGGCTGCACCACCATACACAAGGTGTGCGGCTCTGGTCTTAAGGCGGCCATGTTTGGGCACGACATCATTGCCGCCGGCAGCGTTGATGTTGTCTTGGCGGGTGGCCAGGAAAGCATGAGCAACGCCCCCTACCTGCTGCTGCGCGGGCGCCAGGGCTATCGCTACGGCCATTCCACCGTCTACGACCACATGGCCCTCGACGGCCTGGAAGACGCCTACCAACGCGGCACCGCCATGGGCGTCTTTGCCGAAGACTGCGCCGCCAAATACACCTTTACGCGCGAACAACAAGACGCCTTCTCGCTAGAATCAGTACGCCGCGCACGCGCCGCCATTGCTGAAGGCAGCTTCAAGTGGGAAATCGCGCCAGTCACCATTGCTGGGCGTAAAGGCGACACCATCATCGACACCGACGAAGGTCCAGGCAAAGCCATGCCTGAAAAAGTGCCCACGCTGAAACCGGCCTTCAAGAAAGATGGCACCATCACAGCGGCTAGTTCATCGTCCATCTCCGACGGCGCGGCCGCCATGGTGCTCATGCGCGAATCAACCGCCAAGAAGCTGGGTGCAACCCCGCTGGCCCGTATCGTGGGCCACAGCCAACATTCCCAGGAGCCAGGCTGGTTCACCACCGCCCCTGTCGGCGCTATCCAAAAGCTGCTGACCAAGGCCGGCTGGACCGCCGAGCAGGTCGATTTATACGAAATCAACGAGGCCTTTGCGGTGGTCACCATGGCCGCCATGGCCGACCTGAAACTGCCCCATGAAAAAGTGAATATTCATGGGGGCGCCACCGCCCTGGGCCACCCTATCGGCGCATCGGGCGCGCGCCTGCTAACGACTCTGGTCGGCGCATTGCGCAAAACCGGTGGCAAGCGCGGCATCGCATCGCTGTGCATAGGCGGTGGCGAGGCCGTCGCCCTGGCTATAGAAATGGTCTAACCCTGTCGCAAGGCGCCGCAACCTGGTTGTGGCGCTTTTTTTTGCTTATTAGGAATCGCAATGCCCGTCATCGAGTCCCGGATCAATCCGCGATCACAAGCGTTCATCGACAACGCCAGCGCCATGCAAGAGCAGGTCGACGACCTACAAAAACAACTGACGAAAACCGCCCTGGGCGGTAGTGAGTCTGCCCGGGCAAAACACCTGGCCCGCGGCAAGCTGCTGCCGCGCGACCGAGTCGAACGCTTGCTTGACCCAGGCACGCCTTTTCTGGAATTATCCCCGCTGGCTGCTCACAATATGTACAACAATGTCGCGCCGGGCGCGGGCCTGATCACCGGCATAGGCCGCATCGCCGGCACCGAATGCGTCATTGTCTGCAACGATGCCACGGTAAAAGGCGGCACTTATTACCCGCTTACGGTAAAAAAACATTTACGCGCCCAGGAAATCGCCCAGCAAAACAAGCTGCCCTGCGTATACTTGGTCGATTCAGGCGGTGCCAACCTGCCCAACCAGGACGAAGTTTTTCCCGACCGCGACCACTTCGGGCGCATCTTCTATAACCAGGCCGTCATGTCGTCGCAAGGCATAGGCCAGGTAGCAGTCGTAATGGGGTCATGCACCGCCGGGGGCGCCTACGTCCCCGCCATGAGCGACGAATCCATCATCGTCAAAAACCAGGGCACCATTTTCCTGGCCGGCCCGCCGCTGGTCAAGGCGGCAACCGGCGAAGTGGTCAGCGCCGAAGACCTGGGCGGCGGCGATGTGCACACCCGTTTATCCGGGGTGGCCGATCACCTGGCCAACAACGACCTGCACGCACTATATCTGGCGCGCAACGCAGTGAGCAGGCTGAATCACCAGAAACCGGTACAACTGCGGCGCAAGGCATTTGCCGAGCCTCTGTACGATCCGCAGGAATTGAATGGCATCATTCCCAGCGACACACGCAAGCCTTACGATGTGCGCGAAGTCATCGCCCGTATTGTCGATGGCTCGGAATTCGACGAATTCAAGGCACGCTTCGGTACCACCCTAGTCACCGGCTTCGCTCATATTCACGGCATGCCGGTAGGCATTATTGCCAATAATGGCGTGCTGTTTTCCGAAGCCGCGCAAAAAGGCACGCACTTTATCGAACTATGCTGTCAGCGCAAGATTCCGCTGATTTTCCTGCAAAACATCACTGGCTTCATGGTGGGCCGCAAATACGAAAATGAAGGCATAGCCCGCCACGGCGCCAAAATGGTCACCGCGGTATCCACGGCATCTGTGCCCAAATTCACCATACTCATCGGCGGCTCGTTTGGCGCAGGCAACTATGGCATGTGCGGGCGCGCCTTCGGCCCCAGGCTACTGTTTTTATGGCCTAACGCACGCATTTCCGTGATGGGCGGCGAGCAGGCTGCCAGCGTACTCGCCACAGTGCGCCGCGACGGCATCGAAGCCAAGGGCGGTGCCTGGAGCGCCACCGAAGAAGAAGAGTTCAAGGCCCCCATACGCGAACAATACGAAAAAGAAGGCCATCCCTACTACGCCACGGCGCGCCTGTGGGACGACGGCATCATCAAGCCGGCGGACACCCGCCGTGTATTGGCGCTGGGCCTGTCGGCGGCACTGAACGCCCCTATCGAAGATACACGTTTCGGCGTGTTCCGCATGTAATTTCCAGGAGCCACTGTGTTCACTACTTTACTGATTGCAAATCGGGGCGAGATTGCCTGCCGCGTAGCTGCCAGCGCCCACCGCCTGGGAGTACGCACGGTTGCCGTATATTCCGATGCCGACGCCAATTCGCGCCATGTTGCAGCCTGCGACAGCGCCGTGCATATTGGCGGCTCCGAACCCCGCTCCAGCTACCTGCGCGGCGACGCCATTCTTGAAGCCGCCCGGCTAAGCGGCGCGCAAGCCATACACCCCGGCTACGGTTTCTTGTCTGAAAATCACGACTTCGCTCAGGCATGCACCGACGCCGGCATCGTGTTTGTTGGGCCGCCCGGCAGCGCCATTGCCGCCATGGGCAGTAAATCAGCCGCCAAAACGCTCATGGAGCGAGCCGGCGTGCCGTTGGTGCCCGGCTACCATGGTGACAACCAAGAGCCACAATTTCTGCAAAACCAGGCCGACGCCATAGGCTATCCCGTACTGATTAAAGCCAGCGCTGGCGGCGGCGGTAAAGGTATGCGCATTGTCGAGCGCAGCACCGACTTCACCGAGGCCCTGGCATCGTGCAAGCGTGAAGCCGCCAGCAGTTTCGGCGACGATAAAATCCTGATCGAACGCTACCTGCAAAAACCGCGTCATATCGAAATCCAGGTTTTCGCCGACACTCACGGCAATTGCGTCTACCTGTTCGAGCGCGACTGCTCGGTGCAACGCCGCCACCAAAAGGTCATCGAAGAAGCGCCCGCTCCCGGCATGACCGATGATCGCCGTCGCGCCATGGGCGCAGCCGCCGTGGCTGCGGCACAGGCGGTAGGCTATGTCGGCGCAGGCACGGTCGAATTCATCGTCGAACCCGATGGTCGTTTTTACTTCATGGAAATGAATACACGCCTGCAGGTCGAGCACCCGGTAACCGAAATGATTACCGGCCATGATCTGGTCGAATGGCAATTACGCGTGGCGGCCGGCCAGCCCTTGCCAGTTACCCAAGAACAGCTATTCATTACCGGGCACGCCATCGAGGCGCGTATTTATGCAGAAAACCCCGATAAGGGTTTTCTGCCCTCTATCGGTACGCTAAACACCCTGAACTTTCCCCCCCATGTCGCCTTCCAAAACGGCGATATACGGATAGACGGCGGCGTGCGCGCAGGCGATACCATTACACCGTTTTACGACCCCATGATCGCCAAGCTGATTGTCCGCGGCGCCGATCGCGACCAGGCCCGGGCACGCATGGTGCAGGCACTGGGTGAAATCCAAAGCGTAGGCGTGCAAACCAATATTGCATTCTTGCGGCGCCTGATGCTCGACCCGGCCTTTGCCGACGCCGACCTGGATACCGGACTTATCGAACGCCAGCACGACAGCCTGTTTCCAGCGCCTGCACCGGCCGATGACAAGGTATTGGCGCTGGCCGTAGCAGCTTTACTGGCCCGGCAGGGACTCAACCATTCTTCACTACGTAAAAACACGGTGCATGTTGATCCTTGGGCGCAAACCGATGGCTGGCGCATCAATGGCCATTACCGGCAAGTATTCAGCCTGCTTGACCAAGGAGAATTACGCGAGCTTCAAGTCGGACACGAAGGTGGGCAATGGACTTGCTCCCATAATGGCCCGGCGCAAGCGTTTGCATGGCAAGCCGAAGCACAGGCTGCACGGCAATTTTCCATACGCATGCATTTGGGCAACACCGAGGCCCTGGCCACAGTGGTGGTGCGTCAGGACGACATACATGTATTTGTCGATGGCGCCGTACACGTACTGCAGGCGCACGACGCCGTCGCACACGCTCAAGACGAGTCCAACGAGCACCAGGGCGGCCTGACCGCGCCCATGCCTGGCAAAATCATTTCCATCTCGGTCAAGGCAGGCGACAAAGTCAAAAGCGGCGACGCCCTGCTGGTGATGGAGGCCATGAAAATGGAGCACACCATACATGCTCCTGGCGATGGTATCGTAGAAGAGCTGTTTTTCGCCGTTGGCGACCAGGTCAGTGACGGCGCTGAATTAATCGCAATTACGGAATAAGGTTGGGTAAGCAGGTCGGATTAGCGTAGCGTAATTCGACAAAACTCCTGTGGCAAAAATGCCTGGAGCATATGCGGCTTAAGAGTTTACGGCACTGTCTGGTTCTTGTGACGTTGTCTGGTTCTTGTGACGTTGTCTGGTTTTTATGACTTTGTCTGATTCTTATGACGTTGTCTGATTCTTATGACGTTGTCTGATTCTTATGACGTTGTCTGATTCTTATGACGTTGTCCGGGGTGGGTGAAGCTCAGTGCGGCACGGCGTGCTTATTTCCGCGTCTGCCTCGTACAGCCGGGCGTCGGCCGAACTCGCTGCGCTCAAACAACGGCCGCCGACACCCCCCGGCTTCCCTTCGTCAGCACGCGGCGCACGCCTACCGCCGCACTGAGCTTCACCCACCCCGGACAACTGCGTAACAGAAAATTGGCCGGCCTGACGGCCTAGTGGCCTGAGCAGCTGGTTTTATTTGCACTGCTGGTTAGTGATGAATAGGTTAGTCCAAACCTCGCTGATGCAAAAAGTCGGGTGTGTCGGGGGCTGTGCAGGCGCCTTGCGCAAGCCGTTACGGTCAGCGCCATCGAGGAGGCAAGGCCGCGGCTGTCTGAGCCCGGCGCTTGTCGGACCACTGGTCCGACCGGGCGAGTTCCGCGGACGCCTCGATGGCGCTGACCGTAACGGGAACCCCGCCAGGGGCGCAGCGCGTGAAGCCGAAACAGCCCTCGGCACACCCGGCTTTCTCAAGAACAAAAACCTTAAGCAAGCACCATTCGAATTAAACACACCAGTACCGAAACCCAACCAAAACACCAAAAAACGCCAACATAATCACCGACTTAAACCACGCGCACTGATAGGCCAGATCGCCTCCACATACTGGCCTCGCACTGCCACAACACTGTCATGCAAATTAAACGTGGGGTCGCAATGAGCAGGTATCAGGCGCAGTTGCGCCCCTACGTCAGGGCGATTGCGCCGGCTGTCAGCCTGCAAAATACTATGTTCATCGTGCACTGCCACGCAACGCAGCCCTTCATGATCCATAATGAGGGGCACCCCGCTTTCGGCACTGGTCGATTTCAGGCCCAGGTCAACCACGGCCCGCTCGGGTGTGGGTGTGCTCATGACCGTACCCAATAAAAACAGACTGTGCCTGAAAGACACGGCTTCGCCCCAATCGATACCGGCATAATCGGTATCCATGAAAGCATAGGTGCCAGCCTGGATCTCGGTATATACCTGGCTGGCAACATCGAATACCGCGCTGCCAGTTCCACCGCCACTGACAACCGGGCAAGTTATACCGGCTTTGGCGAATGCGCGAAGATATTGACGCACCAGGCGTACCGCCTTTTCCGCTGCTTTCTGACGCTGTTCAAGAGAGCGCTTGTGCTGCAGGCCGCCATGGTAAGCCTGTACTCCCGCAAAGCTGATATTGGGCAGTTTTTGAACAAGCTGGATCAGGGCAATGGCCTCGTCGGGCGTCTGTACCCCGCAGCGCTTCTGGCCAACATCAAGTTCAACCAGCACTTTTATGGATGCCTGGTACTCGACCATTGTGGCGGACAAAGCCTGGGCCGCGCGAGGATGATCAACGCAAACCGTCATGTGGGCCTGCTTGGCCAGGCGAGCCAAAAGCGCCAGCTTGGCCGGCCCGACGACTTCGTTGCTGATCAGGATATCGCGCACCCCAGCTGCCACAAACGGCACAGCCTCTGAGACCTTCTGGCAGCAAATGCCAGTGGCGCCCAGAGCGATTTGCCGCAAAGCGATTTCAGGGCATTTATGCGCCTTGCCATGAGGCCGCAACGCCACGCCATGACGCTCTGCCAGGACTTGCATGGTGCGCAGGTTTTCTTCGAAAGCATCAAGATCCAGGATCAGGCTGGGCGTATCGACGGCGGATAAGGGATCGCCCAAACGAGCCGCCAGTGGAACCGCTATGGTTTCAGCTTGGGGCGATTCATTTTTAAGAACCGCCTGTTGTGCTTCTTGCATAAACACCCCTTTAAGTCGGATTGAGCTGCAGGCTGATTTGCCCGGAACGGCAAATCAGCGTAAAGTCATCACTAACTTTACCGGTTAAGCTTTTATCTATTCACTGACTTTCGCAAACGCAAAGACTCTCGCAAACGGCAACCGGAATCGCATATGTTCGACATATTGGTTTATTTATTCGAAACTTACTATACACCGCAAGCATGCCCCGAGGCTGATGTACTTGCGCACAAGCTGGCTGCCGTAGGTTTCGAACACGAAGACATCAACGACGCCCTGGGCTGGCTGCACAGGCTTGCTCAAGCCACCGAGCAATGTGGCGAATTGGCCAAAACCCCGCAAGGCGACAGCCTGCGCGTTTTCACCAGCCACGAATACCAAACACTAGGCACCGAAGCCATAGGCTTCATTACTTTCCTGGAAAATTCCGGCGTACTGCCGGCCGCGCTGCGCGAAATTCTTGTCGAGTGCGCGCAAGCCACCACAGAATCACCCATATCTCTGGCCAAAATCAAGATCATCGCATTAATGGTGCTCTGGAGCCAGGAAGCCGAAGTCGACCATCTGGTATTCGAAGAACTGCTGGCCGACGACTCCAAGCGCTTGTCGCACTAACCACCACCCCTGCTCTCATGGCACTACCCGTACCTGGCGGTAAATCCTCCTATAGGGGGCGTTTTGCGCCCAGCCCCAGCGGAGTGTTGCACGACGGCTCGCTACTTACCGCCATGGCCAGCTTTCTGGATGCCAGGGCGCATAAAGGGCAATGGTTATTGCGTATCGAAGATATCGATACGCCACGCGTCGTGCCCGGTGCAGACCGCATCATCATGCAACAGTTGCAGGCCCTGGGCATGCAATGGGACGAAAGCCCCGTCTGGCAATCGCAGCGCCATGCTCTGTACCAGGCCACATTCAATAGGCTGGCCGAACAAAACTTGCTGTATGGCTGCGCCTGCACGCGCCAGGAGCTCTCTTGGGGGCCATACCAGGGTACCTGTCGCAATGGCCTGCCAGCTGGCCGCCAGGCGCGTGCCTGGCGCTTCAAGGCAGCGCCAGGCACAGAATATTTTCACGATCGCTGGCATGGCCCGCAACAACAAGACGTCGCCACCGAAGTCGGCGACTTCATCGTCAAGCGCGCCGACGGTGTGTGGGCCTACCAGCTGGTGGTGGTCATAGACGATGGCGACCAGGGCATCACCGATATCGTGCGCGGCGCCGACCTGCTGGACTCGACCGCCCGACAACAAATGCTGGCCCGCAGCCTTGGCATCGACTACCCCAGCACCATGCACATACCGTTATTGCTGGACCAGGCCGGGCGCAAACTGTCGAAACAAAACCACGCCGTAGCACTGGACCTTGCCCATGCCATGCCGACACTGAACAAGGCATGGCAGGCACTGGGCTTCCTGGCGCTGCCAGAAACCAGCCCGTATGCGTTCTGGCAGACGGCCCAAGAGCAATGGGCGCGCCGCTTCAATATACGCTGCCTGGCATAAGCTGGCGCTCTTGCCACGGTGGTTTTGTCGGATTGACGCAAAGCGCGTAATTCGACACCCATCGCACCAACCCCATCCGGGTTAGGGCAATACGTTCTGCCTATCATCCAGCATGTGGGTTAACAGCCCGGTTCCTTTGCTGTCGACTCGAAATTCACCATAGCGCGCACGTTCAAAACTTGCGGCCTGCCCTTCTGGAAAAAACCAGGCGTCAGTCACAATTTTGACCTTGCGATTTCTAAGGCGGAATTCCAGTATAAGCTGGCCAGGCCTCGTGCCATCTTGCACCCGTCCAGGATAATCAGCCAGCACCGACACCACGCGATGCACGCCCTGCGCATCGGGCTGCAATACCAGGTAGCCCCGCTGCTGCCGCTTGATTTGCTCGGCAAGTGCTGTGGGCCCCCTGGCAAGCAGGGTTTGCAACTGATTGGCAGCCTCGAAGCGCAGCGCCATGTAATCGCCCTGAATCAGCGAGCGAGGATCAACTGGCGCCAAAGCCAGTACAACCCGTTGCCCCGTTGCCAGAATTTGTTCGCGCTGATAGATGCCTGTGTTTACCACCACCAGTATCAGCGCCAACCCGGCCAGCAGGCCGACCACACGCCACGATCGCGATTCCGGGCTGCGCACAGGCGGCACAAGCCGCTGAGCCGACCTGCCCGCCAGCTTATTCAAGACCAGCCACGACAACAGCAACCAGGCGCCCGTCAGGCCCAGCACCAAGGATTTTTGCAACAGCGTGGAATCCAGTTGGTAATAAAAGCGCGCCAAATAAGCCAGCAGCGCCACCACGCCAAATACCAGCAAGGTGCGCCTACCCAAGGCGTAACCCAGTATCAGCCATGCCAGCGCCAAAGCAATGCCCGGTGCGCCCATCCAGCCCACGCAGGCCACAGCCAAAGCCAGCGTCGCCCCCAGGCGCACCATCTTGGACAAAGCGCGTTGCGACCACAGCAACGCCCCCAGCAACAGTACCGGCAACACCGCACAAGCCAGCCAAAGCACCAGCAGCGCTGACTGAGTGCTAGACCAGCCATACAGGGCCGGCACAGGAGCCAGCCACGCCATTGCTTGGGCGCCACAAACCAGTGCCCATCCCAATGGCGCCCAAAAGGCGGGCTCGGCACGGCGCGAGCCCCCCACCCATACCAGAATCGCAGCAGCCGCCAGCAAGCACAGGCGCAAATACACCTGCCACATTTCCGCACTGTCGCCCAGATCGAATAATTCGAAAATTGCGTACTCCCCCGGACCTGACCAGGTCAGCATCAGCCCCGTAGCAATCGCCAGGAACGCACATACGAATCGCAATACCGGGCTTGCGGCAAGCACATATAGCGCCGTCGCCATGGCCCACAACCCAACGACCCTGATATCAGGCTGCCCAGGGCTGGTAAGCAATAAACCAGCGCTTACCATAAACACACCGGCCGCCATCAAGGTCGTACCCAACTCGCGCAAGATATCCCCACGGCCTAGACGAAAGAGCAATAGCCCGCCTGCTCCCAGCACAGCGCCCACCGGCCAGACCTCTTTGGCCGCCAAATTCATGGAGATAAACGGCAAGGCAACCACCAGGCTGGTGGTAATACCCATGATGACCAGACGCACCACGCTGAAGAACCAGGGTTCTTTCCCCCGAGCCGCCTTCTGGTCCTTCGTCTCGGAATCGGGCTTTACGGGCCCAACCAGACCAATCAGGTGACGCAGCAGCAGCCCTGCCATCACGATGAGTGGAAAAGAGATCAGCAACAAGCCCATCCCGTCGTCTATCCAGCTGAGCAGCACGATAACAATCTGGCAATACGCCGCCAGCGCGGCCAGGCTGACCAGCGCCAGGTCTGGCCGTTTCCGGGTGTATACCCAATACCCCAGCGCGCACACCATCAGGCCCGGCATAGCCAGAACCACAGCATTCATGCCGTCATCCAGCCAGGCCCACCCAGCCGTCACCACCCAGAATAAAACGCCGGCGCCTACAACACGCGGCCCAATACGCCAGCGATCGTCCAGCAGGGCAATGCTGTATTCCCATAAAACCAACAGTACCAGGTTAAGCAAGGCCAGCAGCACACTGGCAAGGGCCCAGGACGATGCCCCCCACCAAAACGAAGTGCTGTGAATATCCAGGTACAAACCCGCTGCCACATTCAGCAACACCACACCCAACAAGGCCAGGAATACGGTGCGCATGACCAGCAGCCAGGGTAGCAATAACAGCGCCCACAACAGGAAGAGCTGCCAAGGGTCGGCGCCAGTCTGATATATTTGGCCTACAAGCGCCAACAATGCGCCTGTAGCCACGGCGGCCAAACCCGTTATATGGGCAGATACGGAAAAATTCTGGCGCTGGCTAGTGCCAGACACGTACACTAGCCGCCAAGTTATTAAAACAAGCGCGATCAGCACGGCCTGTGCGCCAGCCAGTTTCTGGAAGGCGCTAGCCTGTGCCCAATTGGCGGCAACCCAACAGATGGCGGCGCTCGCCAGCAATAATACTGCTAGCGAAAGCGCTGATTTTTGCAGGAAACCCGCCCACCTATTCCCGGACACCGGGCCGTTTTTGTGACACCTGACTTGCATAGTGCGTTTATCACCTCGTATCATCCGCGCTACTGCTGCTGAAATGCAGTTACTGGAAACTCATGAATAAAACGCTCATTATTGCCGAGAAACCCTCGGTGGCTCTAGACATCTCCCGCGCCCTGGGAGGATTCACCAGGGAAGGCGACTATTTTGAAAGCGAGCAATATGTGCTTGCTTCCAGCATCGGGCACTTGCTCAGCCTGGTAGCGCCCAACGATCCCGTGCGTGGCAAATGGAGCTTCGCCCATTTGCCGGTCATTCCACCTCAGTTCGAACTGGGCCCCACCGACAAGCGCTCCACCGAGCGGCTTAAGCTATTGGTCAAGCTCCTGAAGCGCAAAGATGTGGGCGCCGTCATCAACGCCTGCGACGCGGGGCGCGAGGGCGAACTTATCTTCCGTTATATTGTGCAGTTTTCCGGTGTAAAAAAGCCAGTCACGCGGCTATGGCTACGCTCCATGACCCAGGCCGCCATCCGCGAAGCCTTTGCCAACCTGCGCGACGACGACACCATGAAACCCCTAGAGGCCGCCGCCCGTTCACGCGCCGAAGCCGACTGGCTGGTAGGCATCAACGGCACACGGGCCATGACCGCCTTCAACAGCAAAGATGGCGGTTTTTTCAAGACGCCAGTCGGACGTGTCCAGACCCCAACACTGGCCATCGTGGCCGAGCGCGAAGAACGCATACGCAAGTTTGTGTCGCGCGACTACTGGGAAGTGCATGCCAACTTTGTGGCGGCCGCCGGTTTTTACACTGGCCGCTGGTTTGACCCCAAATTCACCAAAGACGAACGCGACCCAGAACGGCGCGACTCCCGCCTTTGGTCACAGGCTGCGGCGCAAACCATCGTTGCCGCCTGCCGTGATCAACCGGGGCATGTCACCGAGGAATCCAAGCCGTCCACACAAATGTCGCCGGCGCTGTTTGACCTGACCTCGCTGCAACGCGAAGCCAACTCGCGTTTCGGCTTTTCAGCCAAAACCACCTTGGGACTGGCACAAACGCTATACGAGCGCCACAAGGCCCTGACCTACCCACGTACCGACTCGCGCTACCTGCCTGAAGACTACATACAAACCGTCCAGGAAACCATGGCTGCCTTGGCTGAAGGCGGGTCTTCCGCCGCAGCAAGCATGCAGCCATTTGCCGAAACCGTATGCAAGCAAAACTGGGTCAAGCCGAATCGACGCATCTTCGACAATAAAAAAGTCTCGGATCACTTCGCCATTATTCCTACGCTGCAGATTCCGCGCGAACTTAGCGAAGCCGAAAGCAAAATCTACGAACTGATCACCAAACGCTTTTTGGCTGTATTTTTCCCACCCGCCGAATTTCGCCTGACTACACGCATTACCGAAGTTTCCGGCCATCATTTCAAAACCGAAGGCAAGGTGCTGGTGGCGCCTGGCTGGCTGGCAATCTATGGCCGCGAAGCTCAAGGCGACGACACCAATCTGGTGGCCGTATCCGACGGGGAACAGGTCAAGACCGAAGACATCGAGGCCAAGGGGCTGGCCACCAAGCCGCCTGCGCGCTTTAACGAAGCCACGCTGCTGTCGGCCATGGAAGGGGCAGGCAAACTGGTCGACGACGAGGCCTTGCGCGAAGCCATGTCCGAGCGGGGCCTGGGCACACCTGCCACGCGTGCCTCGATTATCGAAGGCCTGCTCAACGAAGGCTATCTGCGCCGCGAAGGCCGCGATCTTATCCCCAGCGCCAAGGCGCGTCAGTTGATGACGCTGCTATCAGGTCTGGGTGTAAACGAACTGACCTCGCCCGAACTGACAGGTGAATGGGAACACCGCCTGAAGAAAATCGAACAGCGCGAAATGGACCGCGACGAATTCATGCGTGAAATCGCGCAAATGACACAGGTAATCGTCAAGCGCGCGAAAGAATACGAGCGCGACACCGTACCGGGCGACTACGCCACGCTCAGCACGCCCTGCCCAAAATGCGGGGCCGTCGTAAAAGAAAACTATCGGCGTTACGCCTGCACTGCCTGCGATTTTTCCATAGGCAAGCATCCAGGCGGGCGCACCTTCGAAATCCCCGAGGTCGAAGAACTGCTAAGCAAGCGTGAGTTGGGCCCATTGCCTGGCTTCATCAGCAAAATGGGGCGCCCATTTGCAGCGCTGCTACGAATTACCGACGAATACAAGCTCGAATTCGATTTCGGCCAGAAAGACGAAAACGATACGGAGCCAGTGGATTTCTCAGGGCAGACATCATTGGGACCTTGTCCGAAATGCGGTGGCAACGTTTACGACCACGGCATGAATTATGTATGCGAAAAATCGGTCGGACCCGAAAAGTCCTGCACTTTCCGTAGCGGAAAAATGATATTGCAGCAAGAAATCACCCCACAACAAATAGAAAAATTGCTATCTACGGGTAAAACCGACTTACTCGACGGCTTTGTGTCCAGCCGCACCAACCGGAAGTTCAAGGCGTATCTGTCCAAGCAGGCTGATGGCAAAGTAGGGTTTGAATTCGAGCCCCGACCTGAAAAACCAGGCAGTAAAACAGCGGCCAAGAAGGCGACTGCAACAAAAACCGCTACCAAAACGGCAGCAAAGACGGCAGTAAAAAAAGCCGCTACCAAAGCAGCCACAAAAACAGCGGTGAAAAAGGTGGCAAGCAAAACAGCAACTAAAACAGCCGCCAAGAAAGCAGCCAGCAAGACGGCAGCAAAGAAAGCCGCAAAGACGGCAACTGCAGCGGCTGACGTAAACGCTGATGATCCACCGTTTTAAATAACAGCGATTACCTGCTGCAGCCCGCCAATGTGCGTTATTGCACTTGGCGGGCTTTTATTTTCACGCTGCGCCTCGGCGTACCCAAAACCACTTGCCACAAAGCCTCGGTCAGACGTAATCCAGAGGCAGCGCCGTGGTGTACTTGATTTGCTCCATGGCAAAGCTGGACGAAACGCCAGCAAAATCCAGACTGCTGACCAGGCGTTTATAGATGCGATCATAGCCATTGACATCAGGTACGACGACACGCATCAGGTAATCAGTGTCGCCGCTCATACGATAAAACTCGACGATTTCCGGGATTTCTTCGACTATGCTGCACAATTTTTTCATCCATTGATCATTGTGCTGCGTGGTGCGGATAGCAACAAAAACGGTAACACCCACATTGAGTTTTTCAGGCTCTAGTATGGCCACCCGCGCCCGTATATAACCCTCTTGTTCCAACCTTTGCACCCTGCGCCAACAAGGCGTAGAAGACAGATGAACCAACTCGCTCAGTTGATGCAGCGAGAGGGACGCATCGCGCTGCAAATGCAACAAAATCAGCTTATCAATTCGATCGAGCATGGCTCTCCTCAGTAACAATGCGATGCATGGGAAGCATTCCTGGCAGACGCAACTTAAAAATTCTTAGAAAAACAAATATATTAGATATATTTTCTATTTATTAGACTATAACCGGATAAATTTGATAATTTATTTCGAATGGAAAAATTTACAATCCATTTCGAAAAGGTATTTGTGCGACGCGGCATAACGACAACAAGCATAGACGCGTCCGCCATGCCAACCATTAGCCTTAACCTCAGCCAACAAGCCTATACATGTACAAATCAGACATTATTCAACAAATCGAGAAAATCTCCCCCGAAATGGTAGACATTCGGCGGAAAATTCATGCCTATCCAGAACTGGCCTACGAAGAAGAACGTACCAGCAGCCTGGTAGCGGAATGCCTTGAACGTTGGGGTTATACCGTAGAGCGCGGCTTAGGCATCACAGGCGTAGTAGGCCAATTGCGCAAGGGCAATGGCCCGGCGCGTCTAGGTATTCGCGCCGACATGGATGCCTTGCCAATCCACGAGGCCACTGGCCTGCCCTATGCAAGCACCATACCAGGAAAAATGCACGCCTGCGGCCATGATGGTCACACCGCCATTCTGCTTTGCGCCGCTCGGTATCTGGCAGAAAGTGTCAATTTCAATGGCACATTGAATCTTATATTCCAACCCGCTGAAGAAAACGAAGGTGGCGCACAGCGCATGATTGAAGATGGTCTGTTCGAAAAATATCCATGCGATCAGATTTTTGCATTTCATAACACACCCGGCCTGCCAGTAGGACAAATGGCGTTCAGCGCAGGGCCGGCCATGGCAGCATTCGATACCGCGGTAGTCACATTGTCAGGCAAGACAGCCCATGGCGCGATGCCACATTTTGGCATTGATCCCATGCAGTGCGCGGCCAGCATCATCCTTGGCTTGCAAACCCTGGTCTCGCGTGAGGTCGACGCCCTGAAGTCCGCCGTCATCACTGTAGGAGCCTTGAATAGCGGCTCCGTCTTCAATACTGTGCCCGACACGGCAATACTCAAGATCGGCATCAGAACCCTTGACCCCACCGTGCGTGAAACTATTGGCCAGCGCCTGCAGGACTTCATCCAGACGCAAGCCAAGAGCTATCGACTAGGCTGCAGCATCGACTATAGCCAACGCTACCCTGTGCTCGTCAACGCCCCAGAGCAGACTGCCGTCGCACGCCAAGTCGCCATCGCACTGCTTGGCGCAGAAAACGTACACGAGCGCAACCCCATGATGGGCAGCGAGGATTTCGCCTTCATGATGCACGAAGTGCCAGGCGCTTATTTACGCCTGGGTAATGGCCTGGGTGACGAAGGGGGCTGTGTTACACATACCGCCAACTACCAATTCAATGACAAGGCCATTCCCATTGGGGCCGCATTCTGGGCTCAATTGACACAGACAATACTGTCTGCCTGAACATGGCGCCGCCTGCCGGATACTCTGCTTTTTCCTATTCACCTCTATTTTTCTGAAATGCCAGCATATGATTGACCAACAACGCCGCACCCTTGTTACCGCACTGTCCTTGATCGGTACGGCCGCCCTTGCCGGAACCCCAGTTTGGGCAGCAGATACCTTCCCCTCGAAGCCGGCAACGGTGATCGTGCCGTACCCCCCTGGCGGCGCCGCAGATGTGGTGACTCGGCTTTTGACCGAGTCCATGAGCAAATACATAAACCAGCGCATAGTCGTCGAGAACGCTCCTGGCGCCACCGGCATGATAGGCGCCAACCGTGTACTCAGGGCGCCAGCCAACGGCTACACTTTCTTTGCCGGCACGACACAAGAGGTCATTGTGGTGCCAATGCTCAACCCCTCGGCCACCTACCAATCAACCGACTTCCAACTGATTGCACCTACGTATGAAACCAACTTGGTATTGCTCGCCAAGTCAGATATACCCGCCACCAGCCTGGATGAATTCGTTGACTACGCACGCAAATCCAAGGAAAGCCTATCGTACGCCACGGTTGGTATCGATTCGATGTATCACCTGATGGGCGAGGCCATGGCCAAGCGGATAGGGGTGGAATTTCTACACGTGCCTTATGCGGGCGGGTCACCGGCATTGCAAGGCCTGGGAGGCGGTCAGGTTGATTTCGCCATTCTTGCCTATCAAGCCAACATGGAAGCACTAGTAGAGCAAGGCCGCTTCAAATTCATCACGTCCTTCTCAAATCGCCTACCTCCTCCTTTGAAGCACCTGCCCACCATTGGCCAAAGCACTGTGTTAGGTGATTTCACTTACTCGATCCCGGGTGGATACTATACGCACGCCAACACACCTGAGGCACCGCTCAAGGTATTGCGCGATGCGATTGCTAAAACACTGGCCGACCAGACTATTCGTGACCGCATGGAGATCGAAGGTCGCCTGATACCCGATCCCATGCAAGATCGCGAACAGGTGGCCGCCTACTTCGCAGAGCTGATCGACTCCCACCGTAAGCTGCTCACCAGTATCGATAGACAGCCACGGTTCTAAGCAGCCGCGCCAACACAGGCAATCCCACATGCTCACCGCACAGCCCAAAATTCTGGACGCCTATACTATTGCTGCACGGCCAAAAACGTGTGGAACGCCTGAATGGCCCAGCCGCAATAAGAGACACTAACCATGACAACTACCTCACCTTTCGACTCGACCTACGATCTCATTGTCCTGGGATCGGGCTGCGCGGCACTGACCGCCGCTTTACGGGCTGCAACAGCAGGCCTTAGCGTACTGATCTGTGAGAAAACCAGCCTGCTGGGCGGCACCAGCGCCATGTCCGCCGGAGGCATCTGGGTGCCGGCCAACCACCTTGCTCAACGTGCTGGCCTTGAAGACAACCTGGACGACGCACTGCGTTACATCGCTGGCGCCACACCGGAAGGCTGGGACGAAACCCCATCCTGGAAGGCCATGCTGGCTGCCGGGCCACCGATGCTGGAACTCATAGAGACCCACACGCCACTGCGTTTCCGCCTGACGAACGAACCCGACCCGTTTCCTGCTGTGCCCGGATCTCGCCCCAAAGGCCGCATGTTGTCGCCATTGCCGCTTAGCCGCTTAGCAGCCGGGCGTTTTGCTTTCCGCGTCCGCGGCTCTACCCTGCCTGAACCTTTCACCTATCACGAAGTACTGGAAACCGACCTTTATCATCGCCCGCTTTCAACCACATTCAAGCTACTGCCACGGCTTATAAAGCGGACGCTTACGTTGTCAGCCGGCAAGGGCGTCGCGCTGATGACCGGGCTAGTACGCGGCTGCGTCGATGCCGGCTGCCAGATCGTACGCCAAGCGCGCAGCACCGAATTATTGCTGGAACATGGTCGCGTTACTGGCGCAAAGATCGAATGGCGCGGGCGTTCGTATGAAGCAAAAGCAACGCATGGCGTCCTTATCGCCACAGGCGGATTCGAATGGAATCCAGAAATGATGGATCAGTATCTGCCTGGGCCCCTGGCTTTTCTGGGCGGACCGCGATCGCTGACCGGCGACGGCCAGCTCATGGCGGCACGGGCTGGTGCTGAGCTATCCCGTATGGATCAGGCAACCTTCACCCCCGCCATCCCGAAGCGATACCGAGGTGCGGTACACGGCATGCCGGTACCCTATCACGGTGAAGCCAATGTCATCTTGATCAACCAACACGGCCAGCGCTTCACTGACGAACTCGTTTCGAACATAGGCGAGCTCATTAACCGCCGCGATCCCGAAACCGGGCAAATGCTGCATCTGCCGGCTCATGTTGTAACCGATGCAAGCTACCTGCCAAAAATGCCGCTGATCCGCCTGCTGCAAAGACTGTCTCCAGGCTGGTTGACCAAAGCTCCAACCATAGAGGCGCTGGCGACAAAGATCGGGATCGAACCTGACGCCCTGGCAGCCACTGTCGCCCGATACAACGCACTTTGCGCCACAGGCGTCGACAGTGATTTCGGGCGCGGCAGCACAAAGGCGCAACAGGCAGCCGATAAGCGCAAAAGTGGCGGGCTGGCACCCATAGTCAAGCCGCCATTTGTAGCCATCCGTTTCAACCGCTCTATCATGAGCACCAAAGGTGGTCCACGCACCGATGAACACGGACGAGCCCTGCGAGCAGACGGTAGCGTTATTGAAGGTCTATATTGTGCTGGAGCCTCTATGGCCAACCCGCTCGGTACTCGCGGCATCAGCCCTGGCACCACGCTTGGGCCATTTATGAGCTGGGGTTACCTGTGTGCCGATGACATCGTGCGCCGAGCTGCTCAGACAGCACAAGCAAAACCAATAACCTAAGGCCGTTAGGCCGTCAGTTTGCTGGTGTACAGTTGTCTGGGGTGGGTGGGGCTCCGGTCCGGCGGTAGGCGTGCGCCGCGTGCTGACGAAGGGAAGCCGGGGGGTGTCGTCGGCCGCTGTTTGAGCGCAGCGAGTTCGGCCGACGCCCGGCTGGACGAGGCAGACGCGGAAACAAGCACGCCGTGCCGGACCGGAGCCCCACCCACCCCAGACAACGTCATAAAGACAGATACAGCGCCGACCTACAACGTCAGGTAAACAACCAGCCTACTGCGGCGCCAGCCCAGCCGCCTTGACAACCTCAGCCCATTTCTGCTTATTGTCACTCACCGTTTGGCGAAACTGCTCGGGCGAGGATAAATGAATAGAATTACCCATATCAATCAGCCGCTGCGCCACAGCGGGCTCCTGTAAGGCCTTGTTGGCCGCCGCATTGATTTTTTCCACCAATGCGGGATCCATACCCTTGGGACCGAACAGACCAAACCAAATATAGCTGTCAAAACCCGGCAAACCACTTTCAGCTATGGTCGGGACTTCTTTGACCACATCCACACGCTTCGCAGTAGAAACCCCCAGCAAGCGCACTGCCCCGGCCTTATACTGCCCCAGCACGGTTTGCACCTGATTGAAAATGCAACAAGTATCCCCCCTGAGCACCGACTGCAAGGCTTCAGATCCGCCCTTGTAGGGGACATGCACCATCTTCAAGCCGGCGCGCGCGTTGAATTCTTCGAAAGCCAGCTGCGTTCCCGTCCCAACGCCTGTGGAAGCGAAGTTGTACTTGTCGGGATTGGCTTTGATCTCGGCGATGAACTCTTCAATCGTTTTGACGTCAATCACCTTAGGATTGATGGTCAATACATTGGACACATCAACCAGCGGCGCAATAGGGGTAAAGTCTTGCTCGACATCGAAAGGCAGGTCTTTATAGATGGCAGGGTTAATGCCATGCGTGGCGGCGGTGCCCAATAACAAAGTGTAGCCATCCGGCTTTGCTCGCGCCACGACGGCCGAGGCCAGGTTGCCACCCGCTCCGGCACGATAGTCGATGACCACAGGCACCCCCAGAGCCTGTCGCAGCGGCTCCTGAATATTACGCCCAATCACGTCCACCCCCGAACCGGCGGGAAAACCCATAAGCAGCGTAATGGAATGCTCGGGCCACTCAGCGGCTACGCTGGGCGCCGCAATCAGGCTGGCGCCAAGCGCTACAGCGCTGGCCAACCGGGAAAAAGATTTAAATGTAGAAAGAGAACGAATCACCATATTGTCAACCTCTGAATGATGGAAAAAGAAACTGCCAAGTAACGCTTGGTCTTGAAAATTAGCGTATTTCACCGATAAAAGGGAATTCGCAATCAGGCCGACGGCCATCGATGATGTCCGAAATGGCGAGCGCCGAACCACAGGACTGCGTCCAGCCCATGGTCCCGTGCCCGGCATTGATCAACAGGTTGTGGTAGCGATCATTGCGCCCAATACTAGGAAGATTGCTGGGGCTCATCGGGCGCAGACCAGCCCAGTAATCGGCATGCTCGATATCGAGCGCATCAGGGAAAAGGCGCTGCGCATTAGCGACAATTTTTTGGCAACGTTGCGCGTCGACGGTACGATCGTAGCCCGTGATCTCGGCAATTGCTGCACCACGCACACGATTACCCAACCGCGAGAATGCCATTCTTTGAACCGCATCCGTCAGGCCCATGGTAAGTGCCTGAGCGCCCTCGCGCACTGGCAAGCTGACGCTATACCCCTTGACGGGGTAGATATCCAGATTGATACCGATCTTGCGCGCCATGGGCGCCGATTCGGCACCCAAACATAGTACGTATTGATCCGCCTTGCAGCTTTCAGTCTGCCCGTTGGCACGTTGTATATCGATAGCCTGAATAGTATCGCGCCCGACCTGTATGCGCTGTACTGTGCTGCCATAGTCGAACTGAACTCCTGCCTCGCACGCAAGCTCTGTCAGGCGCTGCGTGAACTTGAAGGCGTCACCCGTCTCGTCATAGCGGGAATAAATCCCGCCTTTCAGCGTATCGCGCAGCGAATGCAACGCGGGCTCGACCTCTAGGCACTGCTCGGCATCAAACACCTCTCGGCGCAACCCAGACCCTGCAAGACGTCTGGCCGCTGCTGCGGCGCCCTGCAGCTTGGTCTCGTCAGTAAAAAACTGCAGAATACCGCGTTGCGCTTCATCATATCCAATGCCGGTCTGTGCCCGCAAGCTCTGTAATGCCGTGCGGCTATACACCCCCAGATTGGCCAGATTGATAAGATTGCTGTTATATCGATTGGCCGGACACTCACGCAAAAACTTGAACAACCACGACCACTGATGAATATCTGCCTTCGGCCGGAACACTAGGGGCGTATCGTTGCTGAACAGCCAGGTAAACAAGGTGTTCAACGTGGTGGGATTGGCCCAAGGGTCTGCAAGGTGGGCCGACACATGACCCGCGCTGGCAAAGCTTGCGTCCAGGCCAACCTGTTCACGGCGCTCAAGAACGCGGACATTATGCCCCTTTCCTCTTAAGTACCAAGCGGTTGTGACGCCGATAATGCCTGCCCCCAAAACAATGACATCCATAGTGTTTGCAACCTCGATTGATTATTTGTTGGTAAGGTTGAGGCGTTAGATCTATTGCCGCCCCATTTTTATATTGCCAAGGAGCGTGCAAACGCGCCGAGCTCCTCCAGCGACTTACTGTCAGCCAAACCATATACCATTCAAGCGCTCACCGCCATTTCGGGCGCCACAGCGAGGCAGTCCGATGCGCGTTGCAAGGCCTGCTGCAAATCAGCGACTAAGTCTTCGCTATCTTCCAGCCCGGCATGAATACGCACTAACTGGCCCTTGACCGGATAGGGCGAAACACTGCGTGTCGGCGCCCCCATGGGCAGCACCAGGCTTTCATAGCCTCCCCATGACAACCCTATGCCAAACAATTGCAGTTGATCAATGAAACAGGAAAATGCCGCGGACGACATGGGTTGCAGCTCGATGGCGAATAATCCGCTGGCCCCCAGGAAATCACGCTTCCACAATGCATGGCCTGGATCCTCGGGCAATGCGGGGTGCATGACACGCGCCACCAGCGGATGCCGGGACAGCATGCTCGCCAACTTGACGCCAGTATCCCAATGCTGCTGCAAGCGCAACGACAAGGTACGAATACCGCGCAAAGCCAGGAATATATCGTCGGGGCCTATGGTTTGCCCAAAATCGTGGGCGCCTTTGCGCAACAACGGCCACGCATCCTGGTTGGCGGTCGCCACGCCCAGCAGTGCATCAGAATGCCCGACCAGATACTTGGTAGCCGCCTGCACCGAAATATCAACCCCATGCTCGAAGGGTTTGAAATACAGCGGCGTGGCCCAGGTGTTATCCATCATGACATAAGCGCCCGCCTTATGCGCCTGCTCGGCAATCGCGGGAATATCCTGCATCTCGAATGTGCCAGAGCCAGGCGCCTCGACATAGACCAGCCGAGTATTGGCGCGCAACTGGGCACTAATACCTGCACCGACATTTGCCGCGTAGAATTCTGCCTCGATGTTGAAACGCGCCAGAGTCTCTTGTGCAAACGCGCGTGTCGGCCCATATACGCTATCGGGCAACAAAACATGATCGCCACTGCGCACCACAGACAAAATGGCATGCGTACAAGCCGCCAGCCCGGATGGAAACACCAACGACCGGTAGCCTCCCTCCATGTTGGCCACCAACTCTTCAAGAGCATGCGTGGTAGGAGTGCCAAAACGGCCATAAGATGCGTACGGATTATCGGGCTGCTTGCGCGATTCCCATTCTTCCAGAGTATTTGCCA
The DNA here is from genome assembly GCA_013416445.1 of Alcaligenaceae bacterium. GTDB lineage: Bacteria > Pseudomonadota > Gammaproteobacteria > Burkholderiales > Burkholderiaceae_B > Pollutimonas. Next base: position 72,637 of record JACCER010000003.1, on the reverse strand, counting down.
ATACGGTGGAACCCCGATAGATAGGCGTATTGACCATTCCGTAATGGCGGGCGGGATCACGCCCCCCATGAAGCAGTTCTGTGCAAGCTTGTAACTTTGTAGGCATGGCAGCATATCCAGCAAGATGAAAGTGCTGGATATTTTACTTTTCATGCCTTGAAAAATTAGTTCAAACTCACCAAAGATCCCGGCAATCTTTAGAATAAATTTCTAATGTAAAGCCATTAAGCAGCGTATTTTTCCTTTTTACATTCTACCAAGCAAGGCCGTTTCAACAATGCATCACCCGTACACCAGCTCTTTGAAAAACAATGAGATCTCGGGCACATAAGTGATCAGCATCAGGCAGGCCACCACCACACCAACGAATGGCAACAACGGCCTGGCCAGGCGTTCTATGGGTATATCAGCGACAGCGCAGGCGGCAAACAAATTGACGCCGAAAGGCGGTGTCACCATACCCAGCGCCAGATTCACCACCATGATCACACCAAAATGCGCTGGTTCCACCCCAAAGCTTATGGCGACCGGCAGCAACAACGGAGCCAGCACCACGATGGACGCCGACGTTTCTATAAACATACCGATCAGGAACAACGCCGCATTGACTCCGATCAGGAAAGTATATTTGTTGCTGAAAATGTGCCCCAGCCATTCGCCCAAGGCCGCGGGTATGCCTGCCCGGTTCAACAGAAAGCCAAACACGCCGGCATTCGCAATGACAAACATGATAATGGCGGTGGAAATTACCGATCGATGCAATGTTTTAGACAAACTGGCAAAAGTAATACGACGATAGACAAACATGCCGACAATCAGCGCATATACCACCGCCACCGCCGACGCTTCTGTGGGCGTAAAGACACCGCCATAGATGCCGCCAAGAATGATGCCTGGCATCAGCAAGGCCAGCCAGGCCTGCTTGAAAGCGGGCCATAATGCCAGGCGCCCATCACCATCATGCTTGCCATAGCCGTTTCTACGAGCGTACAGCCACACATAAAGCATGAGTGCGGCGCTGATCAATATCCCTGGGCCCACACCAGCGATAAACAGTTCACCCACAGAAGTATCGGTCGCCACAGCGAAAAGTATCATGGGAATCGAAGGCGGAATAATCACGCCCAGTTCCGCTGCAGACGCCTGCAAGGACGCGGCAAACGGCTTGGGATAGCCATGCTTGACCATGGCTGGAATAAGAATCGCGCCTACCGCAAAAGTGGTTGCCACACTGGAGCCGGCCACTGCGGCGAATATCATGCAAGTCAGCACACAGGTACAAGCCAGACCGCCCTGGAAGCCCCCCACCACGCTTTTGGCGAAGGCCACCATGCGCTCGGAAATTCCGCCCGCTTCCATCAGGTTCCCGGCCAGTATGAAAAAAGGCACGGCAACCAGCGGGTACTTATCCAGGGACGCGTAAATCTGCTGTGCGACAACCAGCCAGGTCATTTTGCCATCAAAGGCAATACCGAGCATGCTGCCCAAACCTATGGCGACGGCCACTGGCACGGACAACACGAAAAACAACAACATCGAAACTACCATCAACTGCGACATTCGTTCACCTGGCGTATTGGCATATATTTGTTAGCTGAGAATCCGAAGTGGGTCAGATAACGGTGTCGTCGACCACCGCCCGCCGTGGCCCCTCGGCCCAGTGCGCGATAACCGCCAGCATGGCCAGGACCATGCCTATGGGAATGGAAATATAAATCCAGGAAATCGACATATCAAGACTGGGCATAGTCTGAAACCGCACCCGCCATGTCATTTGGCCACCCGCCCAGGCCATGAAACCCAGAAAGCTGACGCAAATGCACAAGATAAGATGTTCCAGCCAGCGCTTGTTGCGCGGCGCCAGCATGCTGTGCAGCATTTCCACGCTTAGCATGGCGCCCTGGCGAAAGGCCAGTGCAACACCAAGCATCACCGTCCAGATCAGCGCGGCGCGTGTCCAGGCCTCGCTCCAGTCGGCGGGTGTTTCAAGGACAAACCGGGCCAGCACCTGGTAAAAACCGGCGGCCACGGCCGACAGCAAAAGCAGTTGGGTTATTACAGATATAAACCGGAATAATGAGCGGTCTATAAGGTGGATGATAGGCACGACTTGTCCTGTTGATAGGGCTTAAACAAACAAGGGCTGACGCAAGCGTCAGCCCAAAAAAGCATACTGCGCGGCGGCTGCCGACGACTTACTTGGTGTCGCGAATGGACTCGACCAGCTCTTTGCCGAACTGTTTGTAGTATTGCGGGTAAACGGGCTCGACAGCTTTCACAAAAGCGGCATGGTCAACCGTATTGACCTGCATACCTTGCTTTTTGACTTCTTCGAGACCGCTGGTTTCAATGGCATCGACGTAGCCACGCATGGCAATGGCCGCATCGTGACCCGCCGTCTTGAACTTGGCTTTATCAGCATCGGACAAGCCATCGTAAACGCCAGGAGCCATCAGCACCAGCGCAGGGCCATAGACGTGCGCCGTAAGCGATAGGTATTTTTGCAACTGGGGCAGCTTGGCCGACACTATCACCGACATCGGGTTTTCCTGGCCATCGATGGTGCCTTGCTGCAAGGCCGTGGCGACCTCAGGCCAGGCCATAGGGGTGGCCAGCACGCCCAGCTGGCGAAACGCGGCAATGTGGATGGGGTTTTCGGTGGTGCGGATTTTCAGGCCCTTGGCATCGGCAGGCGTGACCACTGGCCGCACGTTATTGGTCAGCTGACGAAAGCCTTGTTCGCCCCAGGCCAGGGCAACCAGCCCGCGTTTGGGGAATTCAGCCAGCATTTTCTGGCCGATATCGCCATCAAGCACCTTGCGCGCGTGGGCCAGGTCGCGAAACAGGAAAGGAATATCGAAAACACCAGTTTTGGGTACGAAATTCAGGGTGGCGCCGGTAGACACAATAGCCGCATCGATGGTGCCCAGTTGCAAGCCTTCGATGACTTCGCGTTCACCGCCCAGGGCGCTGTTGGCGAACTGCTGCACCTTGAACTGCCCGCCAGTACTGTTTTCAAGTGACTTGGAAAATGCGTCGGCACCCGCACCGTAGTGCGAATTGGTTGATAAGGCATAAGCCATTTTCAAAGTAGTATCGGCCATGGCAGGCGCAGCGGCAAAAACGCCAGCAATTGAAACAGCCATCAGGCACTTGGAAAACCAGGTTGTACGCATTTTTTCTCTGAACTTTATAAATGATAAATATAAAAAACGAACGGGTATTTATACATCAATCAAAACATTAATAATACTGGGATTTACTTTAGTTTTTCAGTCTTCCACATACCAGGTGTCTTCCGACAGCATGACCTGCTGGTGCCCATAGCCAGCAGGCATCATGGGAAAACAATTTTCCTGCGCCAACACCACGACATCCAGGAAATACGGGCCGTCGTAGGCCATGCATTCCGCCAGGGCGGCATCCAGTTGCGCCGGGTCTTCGACACGAGCCGCTCCCCAGCCAAATGCCTTTGCCAAGGCGACAAAATCGGGAAGGGACGCGTTGTAGCTATGGCTGTAGCGGCCTTCGTGAATCAATTCCTGCCATTGGCGCACCATACCCATATGGCCGTTATTGCACAGCACAACCTTGACGGGGGTTTGATGCTGCGTAGCAGTGGCCAATTCCTGGATATTCATCAGTACCGAGGCATCGCCGCTGATGCAAACGACGGGTTTATCTGGATGGGCGATTTGCGCGCCTATTGCGGCAGGCAGGCCGTAGCCCATAGTACCTGCACCACCGGATGTCAGCCAGCGGTTGGGGCGGTTGAACTTAATGTATTGCGCAGCCCACATTTGATGCTGCCCGACATCAGTGGAAATAACGGCATCGAGACCAGTCAGTACGTGATCGACGCGCTGCATCAGGTGCTGGGGCAGGATATGCTCGGTCGATGGAGTCACCTTCAGACAGTCGGCGGCACGCCAAACGCTGATGCGCTGCCACCAGGCGTCGAGCCGGGCGGGAGGCAGTTCGAACTGCGCAAGCTCACGACGCAACGCCCGCAGCAACGGATAACAGTCTCCGACCATGGCCACGTCGGCACGCACCACCTTGTTGATAGATGCCGGATCGATATCGAGGTGGATTTTGCTGGCGTGTGGGCAGAAGTCAGATAAGCGGCCTGTAATGCGGTCATCAAAGCGCGCACCCACACAAACGATGAGATCGGCATGATGCATGGCCAGGTTGGCTTCCAGCGTGCCGTGCATGCCCAGCATGCCTACAAACAAAGGATCATCCGCGGGAAAAGCGCCCAGCCCCATCAGGGTCAGGGTGCAGGGCGCGGCCATGTCTTGCACCAGGCTGGTAAATGCATGGCAGGCGTCCGGGCCTGAGTTGATCAGGCCGCCGCCGCCATAAAAAACGGGTCGCTTGGCATTGGCGATAAGGGCTGCCGCACGCTTGACGGCGGCCTCTGCCAAGGGCGCATTGGCATCCACGCCAACCGATGCGGGAGCTTCATTGGCAACGGGTGCCTCTATGGGCACCGGGGCCATTTGTATATCTTTGGGAAAGTCGAGCAACACAGGACCTGGCCGGCCCGACGTCGTCAGGTGATAGGCCTTGGCGACCAACGCGGCAACATCTTCGGAGCGCCGTATTTGCGCATTCCATTTGGTGACCGGGCGCGAAATACCTATGGCGTCGCATTCCTGGAAGGCGTCGGTGCCTATGGCGCCTGTCATGACCTGCCCGCTGATGCACAACACGGGGATGGAGTCGCACATGGCGTCAAGCAGGCCCGACGCCGTATTGGCCATGCCAGGCCCGGAAGTTACCAGCACAACACCGGGCTTGCCGGTGGAGCGCGCGTACCCTTCGGCGGCATGCATCGCCCCCTGCTCGTGCCTGACCAGCACATGGCGAATCCGGGGTTCGGAATATAAGGCATCATATAAAGGAAGGACGGCTCCGCCGGGATAACCAAAAATGGTATCCACGCCATGGGCGATCAGGGTCTGGAGCAGGGCTTGGGCGCCATTTCGGCTGACGGGTTCGAGAATAGTATTCACAGCGTCTGGTTTTATTGCAATAAGATATATCAATACTACAGCAGTTTATTCTTTTTTTACTTCTGCCCCCAAAACACCCCATGACACGCGCATCCCAACCCTGGCATATCGTTAAACAATCTACCCTGCATGGCACTGGCGTATTCGCCCTGCGCGACATTCCAGCCGGAACCCGCATCATCGAATATGGCGGCAAACGGATTACGCCGGAACAGGCCGATGAACTGCACCCCACCGATCCCGACGACCCTTTTCATACATTTTTCTTTTCGCTTAGCAGCGGCAAAGTGATCGATGGCGGCAACCGGGGCAACGACGCCCGCTGGATCAACCATTCCTGCGGCCCCAACTGCGAAGCCCAGGAAAGCGCCAATGGCAAGCGGGTGTATATCAAGGCATTGGTAGATATTCCTGCTGACACGGAATTATTTTACGACTACGGCCTGGTCATGGAAGGACGCATCACCAAAAAACTGCGTGCGCAATACCTGTGTCTTTGCGCCACCCCGGAATGCCGCGGCACCATGCTCGCCCTGCCAAAGAAGAAACCCTAGGTCGGATTACGGCGCTCGCCTAACCCGACCTACGAACTTCGAGCTCTTGGTACCAACGCTGGATCTATGTCTTGCAAGCAATCTTCAGCGCTACCCACCACCACACGGGCGCTGCACGCTATCATCAAATTCAGATTCAAACCGAAATCTTCAACGATATAACCCAAGGTATCTACGTGGTTACCGGTGCCTGGCGCTTTATGCACCGCCACCTGCTCCACCAAGGAAAGATATTGATCGGTATACACCCAAACCGGTTTGTTCAAGGCGGTAGCATAGCCAACTTCAAACACCGTGCCTGAATCTGGTTCATAGCCGCGAAACGCATTCAAATTCGCCATCAGGATATCCGCCTGTTCGATCAGGGCGATATTGGCGCGGTAGATCCAGCGCGCCATTTCAAGTGCGGTCAAGCCCTTGGGAGCGGTATTGTCCAAGGGGTAAAGACCTTCGAAGCCATATTTCTTGCAAAGCATTTTCAACTGCTTGCCGTAATCTTGAGCATCCGGGCGAAACACATCAAAACCGGCCAGATAAATCTTTTTCACCGCACGCCCCCCTACTTGAAAGCGGTTTCAATAAAGCTGCGCAATTTGCGTGAATGCAGGCGTTCGCGCGGCATGTCGCGTAAATTTTCCAATGCGCGAATGCCAATATGTAAGTGCTGGCCCACCTGGGTGCGGTAAAAGTCGCTGGCCATGCCAGGCAACTTCAGTTCGCCATGCAGGGGCTTGTCGGAAACACATAGCAAGGTGCCGTAGGGCACACGAAAGCGAAAGCCATTCGCGGCAATGGTGGCGGACTCCATATCGAGCGCAATGGCGCGCGACTGCGACAGACGCTGCACCGGCTCGCGGTGATCGCGCAATTCCCAATTGCGGTTGTCAATGGTGGCCACGGTGCCGGTACGCATGATTTTCTTGAGTTCCCAGCCCGACAGCCCAGCCACTTCAGCCACGGCCTGTTCCAGCGCAACCTGGATTTCGGCCAGTGGCGGCACCGGCACCCAGCTTGGCAAGTCATCGTCCAGCACATGATCTTGACGCACATAGCCATGCGCCAGCACATAGTCGCCCAGACGCTGCGTGGTGCGCAGCCCCGCGCAGTGACCCAGCATCAACCAGGCCGACGGACGCAAGACTGCCACATGATCGGTAATCGTCTTGGCGTTGGACGGCCCCACCCCGATATTAATCAGCGTAATCCCCATGTGCTTGTCGCGCACCAGGTGATACGACGGCATTTGAGGCGCACGGTTCAGGGGCGCACCTATGCGTTCGGCTTCGGGGCCGGCCCTGGTCACAATATTGCCCGGCTCCACCAGTGCAGTGTATCCACCTTCGCCCGAGGCCAGCGTTTCTTTGGCCCATTGGCAGAACTCGTCGATATAGAACTGATAATTGGTAAACAGCACGAAATTCTGAAAATGCTGTGGCGCCGTCGCCGTATAGTGCTGCAGGCGGTGCAGGGAATAATCAACACGAGGCGCTGTAAAGGGCGCGAGCGGCATGGGCTCGTCGGGCTTGCCATGCCAGGTGCCGTTCACGATGGCATCATCGGTGACCGCCAGATTGGGCACATCAAAATGATCTCTTAAAGAGTCGCCCAGGGTATCAGCATAAGTCCCTTCGACATACTGGCCGTCGGTAAATGAAAAGTGCAACGGTATGGGCATATCGGACTCGCCGATTTCAACCGGTACACCGTGATTCTTGATCAGCAAGCTTAACTGCTCAAGCAGATAATCAAAATACAAAGCGGGCTGGGTAATGGTGGTCATGTAGGTGCCAGGCTCGACCACATGGCCATAAGACAGACGGCTGTCGACTTCCTGGTAGGTATCGACCTTGATGCGTATGGCCGGATAATAAGCCCGCACGCGCTGCTTAGGTATGAAGCTTCCGGCCGCGTACTGGGCGAAACCGTCGCGGATAAAGGCCGTATTCCTGGCATAGATTTCGACCAGCCGCTCTGTGGCTGCACGTGCATCCATGTAGCCCGTAAAGGGAATGAACGGGGGCAAGAGAGTGGGGGTATCGGTATTCAACGCATCAAGCATAACGGGGCCACCATAAACAAAATAACAATATATAGAGCGTACTATGACGCTAAACGTAAACCTCGTATGTGACATCTGTGTACGTCAGGTACTGCTTATACAACAATTATTTGCTTTAATACGCCACACGCCACTTTACCGCCTGGACGCCTCTTGAGCATTATTATCAACGCAGTTTTTCCGCTATTTGCACTGATACTGATCGGGTATGTAAGCGGGCGCAGGCGTTTGCTGGGGGCTGGGGCGGTCGACAGCCTGAACAAATTCGTGGTGTGGATGGCACTGCCCGCCTTGCTGTTTCAGGCCATGGCGCAAATAACCTGGGAACAGATCAACCAGCCTGGCTATGTGGCGGCATCGGCCCTGGCGATCGCTGCGGTGTTTGGGGTGTCGTATGGGCTGGACCACCGACGACGGGGCCGATTGGCCGACGCCAGCATCGAAGGCCTGGCCGCGTCATATTCGAATGCCGGTTTTATGGGAATTCCGTTGTGCCTGATGGTTTTCGGCCCGGAAAGCCTGCCACCGGTGATTATCGCCACCCTGCTCACCGCCTGTGTGTTGTTTGCCTTTTCCATCGTGCTGATAGAAATCGACTTGCTGGGTTCGCCCAGCATGCTGGGCACTGCCCGCAAGGTATTGTTGTCACTGTTGCGCAACCCGCTGGTGGCGGCACCTTTGCTAGGTATTGCAGTTGCCGCCGCAGGATTGCCCCTGCCTTATGCGGTAGAGCAATTTACGAGCTTGCTCGGGGCTGCGGCCAGCCCTTGTGCCTTGGTGACCATAGGTTTGTTCCTGGCACAAGGCGAACCGGCTAAACAGCATGCCACGGTCTGGCGCATTGTGTTGCTGAAGTTGTTCTTGCACCCTTTGATTGCTTTTGTCTTAGTGCGCTGGGTATTCGAGATGCCTTTATTATGGGCCAACACAGCGGTGCTGCTGGCCGCCTTGCCTGTGGGCACAGGGCCTTTCATGCTGGCCAAGCTATACGAGCGCGAACCCGCAACCACGTCGCGAGCCATTTTGATTTCAACGGTATTGTCGCTGGCAACGGTATCGGTGCTGGTTGCCTGGCAGACGGGGTAATGGGTATTTGCAGGGCATTGCGATACGTCAACTTATCAGGCCAATTTATCCATGAATAAGGCCAAGGCAACATCTTTTTCGGTAACGCCTTTGGCGTCATGGGTAGTGAGGGTTACGCTGACCCGGTTGTAGACGTTGGTCCATTCGGGATGGTGATCCAGTTTTTCTGCCTGCATGGCCACCCCCGCCATGAAACAGAACGCCTCGTTGAAGTTCTTGAAGATAAAAGTTTTATGAATCGCATCGCGCCCCTCTGTGGCCGCCCAACCTTCCAGCAATAGCAAAGCCGATGGCGCACCGATTAATTTCAATGGGTTGTTCATGATCTTTCCTTGCTCTTGGCACAGCTACGCAGGCTGGATATTAAATGTGATCCAGCCTGGCCCGCCATCACACCCCTAAACATCACTTGCTACTCAAAATAGCAAGAGTCCATCATATTTTTAGTCGATTAGGTACTATAAGTACCAGGTCTTATCACTTTGATAGTGTTGAGTCCTGCTACGCGACAAGCCATAATAGGCATACGCCCTGACAATAGTCTACTCGTTCCTGTTTGCCGCGCCTATACAAAAAGCAGGCGCCACCCCAGGAACCGACTCTGCTTGCGCCCGATTTTTCCCTCATTTTCTACAAGGATTTTTCATGACCGCTAGAACCGCATGCAAAAAGCTGCAAGTTGCTACCGAGCTTCACCAGTTTGTCGAGCGCGAAGCCCTGCCCGGCACAGGGGTCGCTTCCGATGCGTTCTGGTCCGGCTTGGATAAACTGGTCCACGACCTGGCGCCCAAGAACCGACAACTCCTGGCGGAGCGCGACCGCATCCAGGCCGAACTCGACAACTGGTATCGCCAGAACCCCGGCCCTATCAGCGACTTCGGCGCCTATCAGGGCTTCCTGCGCGAAATCGGCTACCTGAAAGACGCCCCGGCCAATGTCGCCATCAAAACCGAAAAAATAGACACTGAAATCACCCAGCAAGCCGGCCCGCAACTGGTCGTGCCCATTACCAACGCCCGTTATGCGCTCAACGCCGCCAATGCACGTTGGGGCAGCCTGTACGACGCTTTATACGGCACCGACGCCATTTCCGAAGCCGACGGCGCAACTCGGGCTGGCGGCTACAACCCGGTACGCGGCGGCAAGGTCATTGCCTTTGCGCGCAAGTTTCTTGATGACAGCATCCCGCTGGCGCAGGGTTCACATTCCAACGCCACGGCTTATGCCGTTGTTGACAAGCAATTGCAAGTCAGCCTGGACAATGGGCAAACCACCACCCTGGCGCAACCAGCGCTTTTCCTGGGTTATCGTGGCGATGCCGGCGCACCCGAAGCGCTGGTGTTCAAGCATAATGGCCTGCACTTTGAAATCCAGATCGACAAGGCCAACCCCATAGGCAAGCAAGACAGCGCAGGCATCAAAGACGTCCTGCTCGAATCGGCGCTCACCACCATCATGGACTGCGAAGACTCCATCGCCGCCGTCGATGCGCAAGACAAGGTCACTGCCTACCGCAACTGGCTGGGCCTGATGAACGGCACGCTCACCGAAGATGTCTCCAAAGGCGGCGCCACTTTTACGCGCGCCCTGAACCCCGACCGCAGCTACACCGATCCGGCCGGCGCCACCCAGAAACTGCATGGCCGCTCCCTGATGTTCATACGTAACGTCGGGCATCTCATGACCAACCCGGCCATCCTCGACGAGCAAGGCCTGGAAATTCCCGAAGGCATACTCGACGCCGTATTTACCTCCATGATTGCCATGCACGACCTGCAAAAAGGCGGCAACTCGCGCAGCGGCTCCATTTACATCGTCAAGCCCAAAATGCACGGCCCCGACGAAGTTGCCTTTGCCAGCGAACTGTTCGCACGTACTGAAGCCTTGCTAGGCCTGGCGCCCAACACCATCAAAATGGGCATCATGGACGAAGAGCGCCGCACCAGTACCAACCTGAAAGCATGTATTGCCCAGGCGCACGAGCGCGTCGCCTTCATCAATACCGGTTTTCTGGACCGCACTGGCGACGAAATGCATACCTCCATGGAAGCTGGCCCCATGGTGCGCAAGGGCGACATGAAACGCAGCGCCTGGATCGACGCCTACGAACGCAATAATGTGCAAGTGGGCCTGGAATGCGGCTTGCGCGGCCACGCCCAGATCGGCAAGGGGATGTGGGCCATGCCCGACCTGATGGCCGACATGCTAGAGCAAAAAATCGGCCACCTGAAAGCCGGCGGCAACACAGCCTGGGTGCCTTCGCCCACGGCGGCCACCCTGCATGCCCTGCACTATCACCAAGTCGACGTACAGGAAATCCAGCGCGGCATGGAAGGCAAATCAGAACCCCTGCTCGACAAGATTCTGACTGTGCCGGTCGCCACCGACACCAACTGGTCGGCGGCTGAAATCCAGGAAGAGCTCGACAACAACGCCCAGGGCATATTGGGTTATGTCGTGCGCTGGATCGATCAGGGCATAGGGTGTTCCAAGGTGCCCGACATTCATAACGTCGGCCTGATGGAAGACCGCGCTACCCTGCGCATTTCCAGTCAGCACATGGCAAACTGGCTGCGCCACGGCATTGTCACCAAAGAACAGATCACCGAAACCATGCAACGCATGGCGGCAGTGGTCGATGGCCAGAACACGGGTGATCCAGCCTACCATCCCATGGCAGGTAATTTCGATAAGTCGGCAGCCTATCAGGCGGCCTGCGATCTGGTGTTCAAGGGGCTGGAGCAGCCCAATGGCTATACCGAGCCATTGCTGCACAAATGGCGTCAGGTAGTCAAGGCGGCGTAAGCGTCATACCGGGAATATCGGCAGTTGGTTCTGATGACGTTGTCGGGTGTGTTGGGGGCTGTGCAGGGGTATAGCGCGTGAAGCCGCAACAGCCCCCGACACACCTGACTTTCGCAAGAACGAAAAAACCACAAGTCCCACTACAAGTGCATGAGGTTTTTGCACGCTCGGTTGCCGATGTCGGATTACGCGCCTGACGGCGCTAATCCAACCTACGCAAACCTTAAATAAGCGCCATCCGCCCCAATCCGACGTTAGCGCTAGCCACGCACTTCGGCAATTACGTCGTCCAGGCGCTTGAGCATCAAATTGATTTCCTCTGCGGTGACATTCAGCGCGGGCATGAATCGCAACAAATCAGCCCGTGGCGCATTCAGCAGCATGCCTTCAGGCGCCCAATCGCGGGCAGCCTCGACAATGGCGCCGCCATCATCGCGACCCAGCAACAACGCCCGCAACAAACCTTCGCCGCGTTCGCCTTTCATGCCCCACTTCGCCGACAAAGCCAGCAGACCTTCAGACAACTGTTGCCCACGGGCATTGACCTCTTGCATAAAACCTGGTGCAGTCAAGGCATCGAATACGGCGACACCGGCCGCTGTCATTAAAGGATTGCCGTTATAGGTGCCCCCCTGGTCGCCGTGCTCGAAACAAGAAACAGCCTCACGCGCACACAAAGCCGCCAGCGGCACCCCACCCCCTATGCCCTTGCCCAAGGTCATGATGTCAGGTGTAACACCTGAATGTTCGTAGGCAAACAGCTTGCCGGTGCGCCCCATGCCGGTTTGCACCTCGTCGACAATCAGCAGCAAGCCCTTTTCATCGGCCAGCTTGCGCAAACTCCGCATGAATTCACGGGTGGCAGGAATTACCCCCGCTTCACCCTGCACCGGCTCAAGCATGATGGCGACAGTCTGGTCATCAACCAACGCACGCACTGAATCCAGGTCGTTCAGGTTGGCCTTGGGAAAACCATCGACCTGGGGCGCGAAAATGGTATCCCAGCCAGGCTTGCCCGATGCCGACATGGTTGCCAGCGTGCGACCATGAAAACTGTGATCGAAAGTGATGATCTTGAAAGCGCCCTTGCGATGCAAACGCCCCCACTTGCGCGCCAGCTTGATCGCGCCTTCGTTGGCCTCGGCGCCGCTATTGGTGAAAAAGATACGGTCGAAACACGATGCGCCGGTTAACCGCTTGGCCAGCTCCATGGACGGTTCGTTGTAAAACGCAGGCGACGGATTGATCAAGCGTGCGGACTGCTCGTTGATGGCCTTGACGACGCCAGGCGGGCAATGGCCCAGGCTATTCACAGCCCAGCCCTGCACGAAATCCAGATACCGCTTGCCAGTGTGATCTTCCAGCCACGAGCCTTGCCCGCTTACAAACACCAGCTCGGGACGCGAAGTGATTTCCATTAGCGCGTTCACACCCGACCGATCAAATTTCATGTTGGTATCCTGTATTCAAAAGAAGAGGTGATTGCAGCATATGCTGCGAGAGGCAAATTTTAACGCAGTAACTTCATTTTCAAACGTGCACTTTGCTGGCTACGCTTGCCTTACGCCATTGCGCCAGTAATGTCTGCGCTTCCCTGCCCGTTCAGGCTTGATTTTAGAAATGAAATAAGCTAGCCGGCACGACGCAACCAATTCCAGAAGGACTGGCCAAATACATTTAGCGCCAGGCCCAGCATAACGATAACACCGCCCAGCCACTGTATGAGCGCCAGTTGCTCACCCAGGAACCAAACAGAAGACAACAGCCCGATCACAGGTATGAGCAGGCTTAGCGGTGCAACTTTGCTGGCGGGATGCCGGCTCAGCAAACGCCCCCAAAGCACATAACCAACGACGCTGGCGATCAGTGCCAAATACACCACCGACAGCACACCCACATAAGAAATGCCTGCCAGACTGGCCCGTATGGTTTCCGGACCTTCGAATATCCATGACAAGATAGCGAAAGGCACCGGAGGAATCAAGGCGCCCCAGACCACCAGGCTAAGCATATCGATTTTGCCGACGCCCTTGGTAATGATATTGCCAGCCGCCCAGCTCAGGGCTGCCAGCAGCACCAGCACAAACCCCAGTAACGACGCGCTACCCGTTTCCGCCCCTTGAATAAGACCCAGTCCAACCACCGCTATGGCAATACCCAGGATATTATGGCGGTGCACGCGCTCTCCAAGGAATATCGCAGCCATCAAGACAGTAAAAAACGCCTGCGATTGCAATACCAGCGAAGCCAGGCCAGCCGGCATACCGACATAAATAGCGGTAAACAGGAAAATAAACTGCCCCAAGCTAAGCGTAAGGCTGTACAGAAAAAGAACGCGCAGCGACACGGCGGGGCGCTTTACAAAGAACACGGCCGGAAAAGCCACCAGTGAAAAGCGCAGCACGCCCAGCAGCAAAGGAGGGATTTCGCTCAGGCCCAGCTTGATCACGACAAAGTTCAGGCCCCAGGCAACGATAACCACCAGCGCGGCCAGCCAGTCTTTCGCGGGCATGTTGATTCCTTCACCACATAGAGCACGCTATTATGCGCCATATATGTCTTTGTTCCGATTTCCTCCCTGATAACAACCATCCATCATGAGCATTACCGTCCTGAGCTTGCATAGCTACCCCGTCAAATCGTGTGCCGGCCTCAGCCACGACACCATCAACCTGACCCAGGCTGGGCTGGCTTTTGACCGGGAATGGGTGCTAGTGGACTGGCAAGGCGTATTCATGACACAACGCCAGTATCCGCGCATGGCGCTTATTCAGCCCACCCTGGCTGCTTCCTTGCTTAGCCTGAACGCCCCTGGCATGCCTGCCTTGAGCATAGCCTCACCGCCTGATAGCCCGGCGACACCCCCCGTCTCGGTACGTATCTGGGGCAGCGACACACTGGGGCGAGACGAAGGCGACACCGCAGCGCAATGGCTGAGCCAGTTCATGGGCACGCCTTGCCGACTGCTGCGTGTGCATCCGCATGCAAAACGCAATGCCAGCCCTGAACATGTCAATGCCTGGCGCCACAAGCACCACGACACCGAACCGGCGTTTCCCGCGCAGCACACATTCGGCTTTGCCGATGGCTTTCCCTTCCTGATTGCCAACCAGGGTTCACTGGACGAACTCAACCGCCAGTTGATCGCCAAGGGCGAATCGGCCGTTCCTATGAACCGCTTTCGTCCCAACATCGTATTGCAAGGCCTGGACGCCTATGAAGAAGATTACCTGACAAGCTTAGGCATAGGCGGCCTGACTTTCGCTCTCGTCAAGCGCTGCGCACGGTGTCCCATACCGAATATCGACCAGGCCACCGCCCTGTCGGCCCCCGAACCCGGCCTGACCCTCGCCGCCCACCGCCAGTTTCCCGAAGGCGTTTTATTTGGAGTGAATGCGGTCGTGTCGGGCACGACGGCCAGTTCATGCATCAGCACGGGCGATACCGTCGAGCCTGCTTACGATTTTTGAACGCGCCATTCAATACAAGCTTAATTGCCTGGGCTCTTGTTCTTGCGCCAACTGCGCAGCCTCTGCGCCCGGCAACAGGCTGCTGGCCCGCACCCCCAGCAGACGTATTTTGTGATCCAGCGTAATGCGCTTCAGGCACAGCCCCGCTGCGCGATGGATCTGCGCGGCATCAGCAACATAGGCTGGCAGTGTGATGTCGCGCGTTACAGTACGAAAATCATCAAAGCGCAGCTTGATGCCTATGGTGCGAGCCACATAAGCCTTGCGCTGCAGATCACCCGCCAACTGGCCGCATAACTGCAAAAATACTTCTGACAAGGCCGCACGGTCGCGCCGCACATGCAAATCCCGTTCGAAGGTGGTCTCGCGGCTGATGGACTTGGGCTCGGAATGCGTCACGACAGGGCGCGTATCGATGCCGTGCGCCACCTCTAGCAGCCAGTTGGCGTAGCTCAGGCCAAAATGATTTTGCAGCAGGTCGGGGGCTGCCTGGGCCAGATCGGCAATGCTGTTGATGCCCAGGGCAGCCAGCTTGGCATTGGCCTTGGGCCCTATGCCATTGACCTTGCCCACTGGCAAGGGCCAGATACGCTTTTGCAGATCGCCAGGGGCGATAATAGTAATGCCGTCAGGCTTATCCAGTTCGGAGGCAATCTTGGACAACAGCTTGTTGGGTGAAATTCCTATGGAACACGACAAACCGGTAGCCTGCCTGACCGCAAGCTTGATTTGCTGCGCCAGTGAGCCGCTTGCTTGGTCGTGGTCGGTAAGATCAATATAAATCTCGTCGATGCCGCGGTCTTCAATGCAAGGGGTGATGGCAGCCACCGCCGCCTTGAACAGGCGTGAATAATGGCGATAGGTCGCGAAATCCACCGGCAACAAAATTGCTTCAGGCGCAAGCTGGGCGGCTTTCATCATGCCCATGGCTGAGAACACACCCAACGCGCGCGCCTCGTAGGTAGAGGTAGTGACCACGCCACGCCCGACATAACCGCGCAGGCGGGAAAACAGGCGCGTGCCGTCGGGCAAGGTCTTGGGCTGCGTATGATTACCCGCGCCAATCACGACAGGCAGGCCGTGCAATTCCGGATAACGCAATAATTCCACTGATGCGTAAAAAGCATCCATATCCAGATGCGCGATACGGCGTTCAGGGTGGGCATTAAAAGACGTGTCTGGGTCCATGGCGTAGCAAGCTGTACAAATGCACAGCAGATTATAGTGCAGCGCTCTGGCGCATAATAATAACGCCAGCTCGAGGTGTGCCCGGGCTTCCAACCCCTCATACAGGAAACACCATGAACCCAACCCTGACGCTATACACCAATCATCTGTATTCCAGCCCTTATGTCTTGTCGGTTTACGCCACGTTATACGAGAAAGGCCTGCCGTTCGAGCTGAAAACCCTGAACCTGGGCGTTGGCGAGCAGTTATCCGCGCCTTACAGCAAATTATCGTTAACCTCGCGTGTGCCCACGCTGGTGGCGGGTGACTTCGCTCTATCCGAGTCCTCGGCAATTATTGAGTACCTGGAAGAGGCCTATGCCTCGCCCGACTTTGTCTCGGTATTTCCGACCGATCTGCAGCACCGGGCCAAGGCGCGCCAGATCCAGGCCTGGGTGCGCAGCGACCTGGCCGAGTTGCGCGCGGAACGGCCCACCAGCGTGATCTACAGCGCCAAAAACCCTAAGACCTTATCGGCGCCAGCGCAAAAAGCTGCCGACAAATTGTTGCGTATTGCCGACACCCTGATCGACGATCAGGGCAACCCGCTTTTCGGCGCTTGGTGCATTGCGGACGTCGACTTTTCAGTCATGCTGAACCGCCTTTGCGCCAATGGCGATACCGTCCCCTTGAAAATCCGGAAATATGTCGACCGCCAGTCACAACGCCCGTGTGTGGAAACATGGTGGGCACTTGCACAAAGCTAAAGATCTATTTAATATATACCTTTGTAGGTCGGATTAGCCAAAGGCGTAATCCGGCATTGCAATTTACGATTATTGAACTGTCGGATTACGCCTTTGGCTAATCCGACCTACAAGGACCACAAGGAAGAACTATGCAAATCGGAATGCTCAAACTCGCTGGCATGAAAAACGAACTCTGCGCCGGCAAGCTTGCCCAGGCCCTCAAAGCGGTCAATGGCGTCAGTGACGCCAACGTATCGTTTGGCGACAGCAAAGCAACCGTGTCTTACAACGAAGACCTGGTCTCTACTCAACGCCTGCAAGTCGCCATCGAAGACGCCGGCTACAGCATCGCCAAACCTGTTCATGGCGAAGACGGCAACTGCTGCGGCGGTTGCGGTGGCTAATGCCGGTGGCTCTCGTCCAGCGATGTAGCTGGTGCACAGAAGACCCAGCCTACATCGCTTACCACGACACCGAATGGGGTGTGCCCACGCGCAACCCCAATTACCTGTTCGAAATGCTCTTGCTCGAAGGTTTCCAGGCGGGGCTGTCATGGATCACCGTATTAAAAAAGCGCCCACGCTACCGCGAGGTGCTTTTCAATTTCGACCCTAAAAAACTCGCTGCCATGAGCGATAGCTATATCGATACGCTTATGCAAGACAGCGGCATTATCCGTAATCGGCTGAAGCTGAACTCAGCAAGGCAAAACGCCCAGGCTTGGCTGCAACTGGCCAACCCGGTAGAACTGATCTGGTCTTTTGTGGGCGGCAATCCAAAAATCAATCATTTCCGACAACCCAGCGATGTCCCGGCAATAGCACCCGAAGCCCAGCTCATGAGCCAGGCATTAAAAAAAGCAGGGTTCAACTTTGTCGGCCCAACCATTTGTTATTCCTATCTGCAGGCGGTTGGCTGCATCATGGATCACACCACCGATTGCCACCGCTACCCTGTGCTTGCGGGTGGTTCTGCTGGCTAGACGTGTAATCCGACATCAATGCCACCCTTCATCCTTCAACAGCAACGTGAAAAAAAACCACGCCTCCCCCGCCTAAATATCAAGCATTGTCAGGATTCAGCAAATAACACATATAGTCGCACCGACATACCGACATTATCGGTAACATGCCAGTTATGGCATTAAACATTCATCCGGAAGCTCATATCGCCTTCAAAAGGGCAAAAAAGCAGATTCTGTTCCAATGGCTTACGCTCGCCCTGGCTCTGGCTGTGCTGGGCATCGCCTTAGGCACCAATCTTTACCTGGATTACAACCGCACCGCCATTGGCGAACAAGACAGGCTGACAACCCAGGCACGCATCGTCGCCCAGAACATGGAGCTGCAGCTGACCACGGCCAACCGCGTACTCGAAGACCTGCTCAATGACTTATCCATTCGGCAAGGCTCCTACGACACACAAGCCGAGGCGCAAGCTCTACAAGCCATTTCCAATGCCATGCAAGGCATACACTCCATGGGAGTCATGAGCCGCGAGGGCTTGCTGCTTACGTCCAGCCGGCCCGAAAACATAGGCAGCAACTTCAGCCACCGGGACTATTTCCAGGCTACCAAGCGCCAGCCCACCAGCCGCGCACTGCACGTTTCCGCGCCATATCAAGACTCCTTCATTCCCTACGCCATTACCATTACTCGCGCCATCCTTGGGCCTGGCGGCGAGTTCCAGGGGCTGGTCTATGCAACGCTTGATTCAAATTATTTTCAATCATTGATGGCATCGGTGCGCTATGCGCCGGATATGTGGGATGCCGCAATCCATGGCGATGGCCTGATATTCCTCAGCGTGCCTGAGCGTGATGGCCTGATAGGCGCCAATCTGGCGCAAACCAGATCATTCTTCACGATCCATAAAAATGGCGGCAAGTCTACCAGCATCTTCACCGGCAAGGTCTTCAATGACGACGCGACCCAAATTATCGCCCTGCACACCGTACAGCCTGCCAGCCTGAGCATGGACAAGCCGCTTACCGTGGCAATGGGCCGGACACAGGCTGCTGTATTTTCAGTCTGGAAAACAGCCGCGCTGGCTTACAGCGGGCTATATGTCTTCATTGCCTTAGTAACCCTGCTGGGGCTATATGCCTACCAGCGCCGACAACGCGAATTCGATCAAAAAGAAGCCCTGGCCAACACCGCCCTGCGCTTGAGCGAAGAAAACCACAGGCTTATCGTGGAAAACACGGTGGATCTGGTCGTGAAGCTCAAGGTCGATGGAAGCCACACCTATGCCAACCCGGCATTTTTAAAGCTTTATGGCGTCCGGGAAGAAGAGCTCGAAGGCAAGCAATACTGGAATGCCGTCTTGCCTGAGGACAGGCACCTGGCCGATGATTATTTCGAGCAAATGCGGCAACCGCCCTATAACGCCACTTGCAACCTGCGTTCCAACACGGTAGAAGGCATACGCTACCTGCATTGGGCGGGGCAGGCATTGCTTGACGATAACGACAAAGTCAACGGTTTCATCTGCATAGGGCGCGACGTAACGCAACAAATCCAGCACCTGAATAAACTGGAAGAACAAGCGCAAAAAGACCAACTTACCGGTCTCGCCAATCGCCGCCATTTCATGCATATGGCAGGCATAGAGTTTGCCCGTTCGCAGCGCTACAAGCACTCTCTTTCCTTGCTGGCGCTGGATATCGACCACTTCAAGACCATCAATGACACCTACGGGCATCAGGCCGGCGACCTCGTACTCCAAAAATTCAGCGACGTCTTTCACGACGTATTGCGCGAAGTCGACATCATAGGTCGCATAGGTGGAGAAGAGTTCGCAGTGCTGTTGCCTGAAACCGACCTTGAGTCCGCGTCCAAGGTTGCGCAACGCCTGCTGAACGCCATTGCAGAAAACCACGTGACGCTCAGTAATAGCGCGGTCATCAACTACACCGCTTCCGTTGGCGTGGCAGCACTATCCGAACAAAGCGACAGCCTGAGCGTCTTACTTAATTGTGCCGATACCGCGCTTTATCAGGCTAAAAACCTGGGCCGAAACAGGGCCGAAGTTGCTGATGCACAGGTAGCCGAGGCTGCGACTGCAGACTAGGCGCAACCCTGAGGCTTATACACGCGCTTGGCCGAGGCTGGAAAATGCAATAGTTTGCCAGCGGGCCTTCTGGGCCGCGCAACAAGCTCGCCCCCGCAATTGGGACATATACCCTTCAAAGCCGAATCCGCGCACGTAGCACAGAACGTGCATTCGAACGAGCAAATACGCGCTTCGTCATACCGTCGTTTACTATTCAACATGTAGCCGCCGGTAGCCGGCTGAACGATAGTTTTATCAATTGAGGTATATATCATGTCGATGATTTCCAAGTTCCATCATGCCGTCTTCATGGGGGCTGCTCTCTGCGCAATAACGCTTCCTGTGCACGCTGAAAAAGCAGATGCGACGCTATCTGGCCCACTGACCATCGTGGTTGGCTACGCCCCCGGTGGTGCTGCCGATACGGCGGCGCGCGCCTATGCCGAGCAATTGCGCAAAGACGGGGCCGGAACCATTATCGTGGAAAACCGCGCCGGCGCCTCTGGCCGGATCGGGCTTAATTATGTAAAAGACGCAAAGCCCGACGGTAAAACCATGTATCTGGTTCCCTCCCCATTGCTGACAATTTTCCCGCTTACCTACAAGAACCCAGGCTACGACGCGGAAAAAGACCTACGTGCTGTCGCAATGCTGGTCGATATTCCGACCGCCATCGTCACAGGCGCATCACAGCCATTCGACGGGATGCAAGACTATGTGAAGTGGGCCAAGAGCAACCCAGCTGCGGTCACCAGCCTTGGCGTTGCAACGCTGGGCAGTTCAGGCCACCTGGGGATACTGGCAGTCAACGAACACCAGGACATGAAGATCGAACCTGTAGCCTATCGTGGTGCATCTCCCATGCTGATCGATGTCTCCAGCGGAGTCGTATCAATAGGATGGGACGCCGTTGCCAGCATGATGCCGCTTTATCAGGCCAAGAAAATCAAGTTTCTGGGTGTCAGCGGCGAGAAACGGCTCGACGCCTTGCCCGAGGTGAAGACTCTTGCCGAACAGGGCTTCCCCGAGTTCAAGGCAGCCACTAGTTTTTATGGCATCGTAGTGCCGGCCAAAACTCCCGACAGCGCGGTTGCAGCGCTTGAGGCCGCATTCCTGAAAGCCTCTGAGGCGCCTGAGCTTCGTGACCAGTTAGCTGCCAAGGGCTTGATCACCGCGCCCGCCAAAGGCGCCGACATGGCGCAACGCACACGTGAAGAACTGGCTTCCTGGCGCCCTGTGGTCGAGCGCACAGGCATAGTCATGGATTAAGTCTTGCCAAGTTCTGGGCAGCAACGGCACACTGCGCCGTTGCTGTTCAGAGTGCCGGCTGAGCCATCGTTCCTGTCGCTCTCTCAAAAACCGACGCCAGGCGCAACAATTCATCGTCACTGCCATAGCGGGTCACAAATTGTATGCCTGTGGGCAATCCGTCGGGCGCCAGCCCGCAGGGAAGCGTAATGGCGGGATGGCCTGTCATATTGAAAGGCATGGTCCATGGAAACCAATGCGTGCGTATGCCGTCATATTGCTTGCCATCCAGTTCAAAAGGATCGAACAAGTCCATATCCAAGGGCAGCGCCGTCCTGCTGATGGTAGGCATGACCAACAGGTCAGCCGTATCAAATAGGTGTTGCACCCGCTTGAACAGTGCCGTGCGGGCGAACATCGCCTCTTGGTAGTCGGCGGCGCTGAACTCCCCCGCCGATAGAATCTGCCGCCGGAAGGTGGCGCTGAATGTGTCCCCATGCTGTTCAACCAGTTGCAGAAAGCGTGTACGCCAAACCGTGTGGTTGATTGTGCGCCAAATGGGCTCGACGATGAAATCCTGGGCTTCGAAAGGCTCTAGCGTGGCGCCAAGGCTGGTCAGGGTGCGTAGCGCCTCATCAAACGTGGCGCGCACATCGGCAGAAACCTGCCTGCCTTCGGGCGCATAGCAGTAACGTATGCGTTTCCCGCTTAAATCGCCCTGGTGTCGCGCGGCTTTGGCATAGTCCACCTGTTTCAGGCCAATAGACCAGGGATCCAGCGCATACTCGCCGCTCATCACTTGCAACATCAGCCCCGTGTCGGCGACCGTCCTCGTCGTCGGTGTCACGTAGGTTTGATTACCGAACAGGTCTTGCGCCTGGCTATGCGGAATGACACCATTGCTTTGCTTGAGGCCCACCACACCGTTGCAAGCGGCAGGGATACGTGTTGAGCCACCGCCATCGGTTGCAATCGCCAGCGGCGTAATTCCTGCAGCCGTAGCCACTGCCGCCCCGCCACTGGAGCCGCCACTGCTGCGGCCGGCATCCCAAGCGTTGCGTGTCTGCCCGAATAAGGGCGAACGGGTAAAGGGCTGAGAGCCAAACTCCGGCGTCGTCGTTTTGCCGATCAGGATGGCGCCTTCGGCCTGCAATCGGGCAACGGAAGGGGCATCTTCGGTAGGGATATTGTCTTTATAGAGCACGGTGCCGTATGTCGTGCGTACCCCTGCCGTATGGACAAGATCCTTGGCTGTATAGGGAATGCCATGCAGGCGTCCCAGCGGTTTTCCTTGCATGACAGCCTGTTCGGCCAGGCGCGCCTGCGCCAGCGCCTGCTCACCACATAGGGTGATGAAGCAGTTCAGCACAGGCTGAAGCCGTTCGGCACGATCCAGGCTGGCCTGCACAAGCTCCACAGGAGAAAGTTTTTTAGCCTGGATCAGGGTAATCAGGTCAGTTGCAGAGAGCGTGTGAAGGTCTGTCATGTACGACTCGTGGAAGTAAACGATAAAAGCCCTATTGTAAGGATCATGGCCAGGCTTGCGTCCTAAAAATCAGGACTGCGGCGCAGGCAAAGTCAGTAATCAATACAACGCGCAACCGCCTGCACCACACCAGCCAAGGGCAATTACCAGACAGGTGATCGGCGCTCTCGCGCTGCTGCTATTCCTTCCAGTGCTTCGCTACGCAATTGCTCCGCAAATACATCCGATGCGGCATCAAGGTAAGCCGACAAGCCCTTATCCTGCCAGTCACGCCTCCCGAACACAGTACGAAACATGTTTTTAGTGTGCGCCAATGCTTTGGGTCCACCCTGCTTCAGCGCGGCAGCGACCTGATCCAAACGGGCACCCAATGCCTCGGCGTCTTCCTCTAGATAGTCAATCAGACCTATCCTGAATGCGTCTTCCGCTGTAATCCGATCACCGGTCAGCATCATGCGGCGTGCGTGCTGTACACCTATGCGATCCGCCACAAACGGGAGGATTTGCGCAGGCACGAGGCCAATCGAGGTTTCGGGAAATCCGAATTTGGCATCTCGTACCGCAATAGCGATATCGGTCGCGCACACCAGGCCGGCGCCCCCTCCCATGGCTGCGCCTTGCACCACCGCCACAGTTGGTTTGGGGCATGCCAGCAACTGCTCCAGAAAGCGGCCATACAGGCGATTCCCCAAAGCAATCGGATCGCGGCCATCAGCACTGGCGGGTTCAGACAGCCTTTCGCTGACATTGCCCAAATTCCCGCCGGCGCAAAAAGCCTTGCCGGTTGCCGCGAACACAACGACGCGCACCCTGGCGTCATTAACTGCCTCATCAAGGGCTTGCAACAAACCCTCTATCATTTCCTTGCCCAGTGCATTCCTGGATTCAGGCCGGTTGAGAACAATTTGATATATTCCGTCGTGCAATTGCGCGTGGACGGCGCTATCTGGCGATACACAAGATGAATGATTTGATGACATATTTCCTTCTCTTTCAAACAAAATCAGCTATTGCGCATATAAACGCAACAATCAACCACAGGTTTCACGCTGCGACACATGACGCCCCAAAACCCCGCTCTGTATAAGCCGTTCGACCTGCACTGATGAATAGCCAAATTCGGCCATGATCTCGTCCGTATGCTCCCCTATGTATGGTGCACGCGGGATGACCATCGCATCACAGCCGGTAGCGCCTGGCAGCGCGGCTATGGGTAGCGTATCTGTGCCAGGCTCGGCAAACTCAGTGCTGTCGCCTGTGAATGGCAGCGGCATACCCTGCAATAGCCCTTGCATGACAACGCGCGGATCAGACATGAAATCATCCAGATTATTGACGGCGGCATAAAGCACATTGCTGCCCTGAAACAACGCAGTCCACTCGGCAGAGGTTTTCTGACTCAATAATGCGGCCACTTTTTGGTTGATTTCTTCTGCATGCACCAAGCGTTGCACCGCCGTGCCCATACGTGGGTCTGATACCCATTCGGACAATGCCAATACATCGCAGATCCGCCAAAACATAGCATCATCCAGAGAGGCCAACACAACATAACCATCACGACTCCGGAATGCCCCTTGTGGAACAGTGGCAGAGGCAGGTGTGCCAGACGAGGCCCCCGACCCGCCAAACAGACGCCTCCAGGTATTTTCCATCAGCATTCCGTTTTGCAAGGCAGCCAGTGCCGCCAGCAGGCTGACTTTGATCTGCCCTCCGTTGCCCGAGCGTTCGCGTGCAAATAACGCAGCACCAATGGCATGCGCCGTATACATGCCTGACGTCAGGTCAGCGATGTATGGCTTGGCGGAACGCGGCTTACCGTCACTGTCGGCGTTGCCTATTGCCAACCCGCTAACTGCCTGGGCGATCAGGTCGGTCACCGGATAATCAGCCCAGGGACTCTCTGTGCCGTAGCCAGAAATCGATGCATAAATCAGCCGGGGATTCAACTGGCTCAACCCGCTATACCCTATGCCTAGCTTTTCTGCCGCCGTGGGCCTGAAGTTTTGTATCAGTATATCCACCCCTGTCACCAACGATCGCATGATTTCCTGGCCATTGGCACTTTTCAGGTCCAGCGCAATACTGCGCTTGCCTCGGTTATAGGTCATGGCGAGCGCGCTCAGGCCGTCAATGCTCTTGCCCAGCTTCCGGCTCCAATCGCCCTCGTGCGGCTCTACCTTGATAACATCAGCCCCCAGTTGCTGCAGCATTTGCCCACAGTAGGGGCCAGCAATCCCTTGTGAAACATCCAGGACACGCAGTCCCGCATAGGCTCCATCTATCATTTTCTTACCTGCCTTTGTATGTGGCGATCAATACAGCTCCGGGCTCTGGTTGAGACTCGTGCTGTACGTAATCGGAAACACGTTGGATAATGGCAAAAACACAAGATTGATAAGGAAGGCTTATGAAAATTACCAATCTCGATCTGACCTTGCTGCGCACCTTTGTCGCCGTAGCCAAAGGGGACAGCTTCGCCAACGCGGCAAAATCCGTCTTCAGATCGCAGGCTGCCGTCTCCCAGCAAATGCAACGGCTGGAATCCATGCTCGACTGCGAGCTGTTTGTCAGGACGGGACGCAACAAGCGCCTGACGGACCAAGGAGTCAGGCTGCTGGAATACGCGCGACGCATGCTCAGGCTGAATGACGAAGCCTGTCTGGCCATGGAGCAGGGTGTTTTCGATACCCCAGTCAAGCTAGGCGCCTGCGCCGATGCCATCGATACGCTTTTGCCGGAATACCTGGCCTTATCAACTTCTACATATCCCAACCTGCGCATAGAAATCAAGGTTGGCCGCAGCCAGTGGCTGGGTTCAGCCTTGCGTCGAGGTGATATCGACCTGATGCTGGATGTTGAGGAACACACAGAGTTCCGCAACTGTATCTTGCGCACTTCGCCCGTCGTGTGGATTTCGGGCGCCCGCGTGCGGCATGAAAACGATATGGCCGTGCCTCTGGTCCTGATAGACGCTCCCTGCGTATTTCGAAGAATGGCGCTCAAGGCCCTGGAGGACGAGGGCCGCGCCTGGCACCCCGCCTTCCAGACCACCACCGTGGCAAGCTTGCGTGCCGCCCTGCGCGCCGGGCTTGGCGTTACAGCCAGAACCATAGAAATGCTCACACCAGACCTCAAAGTCGTTGACAAGGAAATGGGTTTGCCTACACTTCCCTCTGTCAGCTATCAGCTCTATACCCGCAGCGACGATCACAGTGACGGCACGCGCAAACTTGCCGATCTGTTCTCAGCCCGCTGACATAGCCATTACACCCGCTTATGGCTGCTGCATGCCCGCGGACCGAATAATCTTGCCCCACTCGACCGTATCGCGATCCAGGAGGCAACATCAGCTTTATCCACCTTATCCCGCCAATAGCGCAGGTGGGCATTTCACTTCAAGGTCCAACAGCATCTGGGCGTAGGATTTGCCCAATGGATCCGAACTCAGGCTGCACGACCCACCGCCACCCAGGGCTTCTTCCATAACAAAATTCAGGGCGTGCGTTCCCGGCAGTTCGTACCGCGTAACACTGCCCCGCACGAGGTGGCTGAAATAATCGCGCACGCGAGCTGTCGTGAGCTCGCGTTGCAATATTGGCAACAGATCGGGATGACGTGCGATGACGCCTATATTTACGCTGTCTCCTTTGTCACCACTGCGGGCATAGGCCAGGCGCGACAACGGAATCTGTATCGTCTCGGCCGCCAGCACGACATCGTCGTTTATGCTCTCCGCGGCGCAAGGGATG
Source organism: Alcaligenaceae bacterium (assembly GCA_013416445.1). Taxonomy (GTDB): domain Bacteria; phylum Pseudomonadota; class Gammaproteobacteria; order Burkholderiales; family Burkholderiaceae_B; genus Pollutimonas. The sequence continues at coordinate 46,186 of JACCER010000003.1, read as the reverse complement.
GGCTCGCCTGCCTGTTGGTCAACAACGGAAACGGCGATCGCGATCGCCGTGGCATCGACATCGGCCTGCAAAAAAACAAGCACCTCTTCCTTATGCAGTAAATAGGAGGCAGTCCGTATCACAGCCTGTACGCTGCTGCGCCCGCCAAAGTGGCTACGTGTGCCAGGCCCCATGGATATCCCGGCCGATGCTGATTCTTTCTGAAGAAACACTAGCGCTTTTCTCTCAGTGTGTCGAACAGCAATACGTAAAACCACTTCCCGGCTTTCAGTCACACGTGAATGCGGTCCGTAATGGCTCTCTGCCCCCAGGTACTCTACAAGCGTATCGCTGTAGTCCTCATAACCATTTGCCTGCAGTTGCCTGCTGGTGCGCGACAATAGTGCATCGGCCGTACGGCGCGCCTTGGCCAATGCACGCTGCCCGCGAATCGCCATCATGATGACCAGATGATATCCATCCTGATAAGTCACTGTCACCTTGTAGTCTGGTGTTGGCGCACGACCTTTCGCGCCCGACACGGCCACTCTGTCTCGCCCCCGCGACTCCATTTGTACGCCACGGAAATCGCAAATGACATCCGGTAGCAGATACGCACCGGGGTCGCCAATTTCATACAGCAATTGCTCTGATACCGTAGCGGGCGTAATCAGCCCACCAGTACCAGGCGCCTTGCTTAATTCGAAGTTTCCATTTTCCTGCATCGAGACAATCGGGTATCCGATATTGACCCAGTCCGGCACTGTTTCCCAGTCTGTAAACAAGCCGCCTGTCACCTGGGGGCCGCACTCCACCAAGTGTCCTGCCAGGCTTGCCTGCGCAGTCCGGTCGTAATCAGTGAAACTCCAGCCAAACTCATAAACAGCAATGGCAAGCATCAAAGCACTGTCGACACAGCGTCCAACAATGACAATATCCGCATCGCTCTTCAGGGCCTGAACAATCGCTTCCGCCCCTAGATAGGCATTCGCGGAAAGCAAAGTTGCGGGAACAGCCTGAGCAAGCTCGCGATTCGAGGCAATATCTGCCGCAGAGCCAAAAGGCCTGAACTGGGCTGTCAGGGCGCTGACATCATCTCCGGTAACGACGGCTATCTTTGGTGACAACCCACTCTCTTTTGCAAGAGCAAGTATGGCATCTCGACATTTCTCCGGATTCAATCCCCCTGCATTGGAAACCAGGCGTATGCGCCGTTCCATCAAGGCTTGCAAATTAGGCTGCACGGCAACAGTGACAAAGTCAGTGGCATAGCCAAGATCCGGATCACGCATGCGAGCACGCTGCAATATCGACATGGTCGTTTCTGCCAGATAATCAAAAACGATATAGTGCAGATCCGTTGCAGTAAGCAACTGCGGCAGGGCTATCTGCGAATCTCCCCAGAAGCCCGACGCGCAACCGACATGAATACGACGCTCTGTAGAAGTATCATTCATAGCTGTGTTATTTCCATCAAGAGTTGGCCCGCCGATATCTGCTGACCTTCGGTTGTATTAATCTTGCCTACGGCGCCCGGCAGCCCGGCAAAAACCGGAATTTCCATTTTCATGGACTCGATCACCAGCAAGGTCTGATTTGCCTCAACCAGATCACCACGGTTCACAACCACTGAAATGACTTTTCCGGTCATGGGGGCACGCACCATCAGGACATCATCGACAAAGACTTCTTCTCGCGCTTCCCGGACACGTCTTGCATATCGCCAGGCGCTTGCCCCGTCTTGAACCCAAACACTAGCCCGATCAGAATGTGCTACGGGCAATTTGCGGCGCACACCATCCACGACGCAAATAACATCACTGTCCTGCTCAAGCACATAATCCACTATTATTTCTGCGCTGTCGGCTAGGTCTTCCCGCGTCTGTCCCAACTTGACGGCATATCCGTTACGCAAAGGACGGATCAAAAGCAACTGCGACGCCTGCGCCTGCCCGGTTGGAGTTGCATATTGCATTTCCAGCATGTACTGAGGCCGCATGCTCAGGCCACGCCGCTCTTTGTCCCCTGGTCTGGCCAGCATGTCCCCAAGGGCAAAGGCCGCTGCCAAAGTGGCATGCAACGAAGGTAAGCGGCGCCAGTGTGGGTGCTGGAAATCTTCATTTCCAAGAAATTGCGTCGTTGCGTTGCCTTGCAGAAAAACAGGATGATTGATCGCTTGGCGCAAAAACGCCAGATTGTTCCGAATACCCAGTAAAACGGTGTTTGAGCAAGCGAGAGACAGTTTCTGTATCGCTTGCGTACGATCTGATGCATGAGCCAGGAACTTGGCCATCATGGAGTCATAATAGGGACTGATCTGCGTACCGTTCTCCAGGAAGGTATCTATACGGATACCGCCCGGCTCGCACCAACGCTCGATCCGCCCAACTTCTGGCAAAAAACCGGCATCGGGATCTTCAGCGCATACCCGCAACTCGATGGCATGCCCCTGGAACACGATGTCGTCTTGTGCAATACCCAATACCTCCCCCTGAGCCACCCGGATCTGTTGCTCGACCAGATCCACGCCGGTAATCAGTTCGGTAACGCCATGCTCGACCTGCAGGCGCGTATTCATTTCCATGAAATAAAAAGCACCATCCGCATCCAGCAGGAACTCCAGTGTGCCGACTCCCGTATAGCCAATGGCTTCGCATGCCTTGCGTGCAATCTCTCCCATTGCCTCCCGTAAAGCAGGGCTCACTGCCGGCGAAGGTGCTTCTTCTATTACTTTCTGAAACCGGCGCTGCATAGAACAGTCGCGCTCGCCAAGATGAACACAGTTTCCGTGCTTGTCGCACAACACTTGTATTTCTATATGCCTGCCGCACTCGATCGCACGTTCAATAATGATTTCATCGGACCCGAACGAACCCATGGCCTCTGATCGCGCCGACTTGAAGCTATCAAGCAGACTTGCCTCATTCAGGGCAACCCGCATGCCACGGCCACCTCCCCCGGCCGTCGCCTTGAAAATGACAGGAAATCCTATTCGCCTGGCCGCCATCAGGATATCCGCATCATCTCCATGTATGCGTTCTCCTGGAACAGTCGGCACACCAGCCGCTTCCATAGCGGCCTTCGCCTGATATTTATTGCCCATCAGGTCAATGACATCAGGAGACGGGCCCACAAACACCAAACCCGCATCCAGCACAGCCTGGGCAAATGCAGGGTTTTCGGACAAAAAGCCATAGCCTGGATGCACCGCCTGGGCGCCGCTGCGTCGGCAGGCATCAATAATGGCAGATATGTTCCTGTAGCTCAGAGCCGAGTCCGCAGGGCCAATATGCACGGCCATGTCCGCCTCACGTACATGCCTGGCCTCGATGTCCGCATCGGAATACACCGCCACGGTACGCAAGCCGAGACGCTGAGCCGTCTTGATGACACGCAAGGCGATTTCACCGCGATTGGCAATCAAAAGAGTATCAAATCTCATTCCAAGCATGCCTCAAGCGTTTTTTGCAGGAAGGGTTCCCATGTGCTTGGCTATGATGGTCAGCATGATTTCGTCGGCGCCCCCGCCTATGGAAATCAAACGCAGGTCACGCCAAGCCCGGGACACCGGATTTTCCCAGGTGTAGCCCATCCCGCCCCAATACTGCAGACATGAATCCGGTACTTCTCGGCATAGTCGCCCAGCCTTGAGCTTGGCCATGGATGCCAGCTCGGTCATGTCCCCACCGCTCATGTGGACCTGAGCCGCCCGATAGACCAGCGAACGCAAGAGTTCTACTTCCGTCTTGAGTTCGGCAAGCCGGAAATACACAGACTGATTGTCAAGAATTGGACGATTGAATGCTTTACGCTCTCGGGTATAAGCGATGGTGTCATCGATTACGTCGGACAACGCCGACACACGGCGCGTTGCTCCGCTGAGACGCTCTTCTTGAAACTGCCGCATCTGGTAAATGAAGCCCATGCCTTCTTCACCAACACGATAGCGTTGCGGCACCCTGACATCATCGAAAAACACTTGGGCCGTGTCCGACGACCACATCCCGACCTTCTTGATTTTCTGCATGGTAATGCCTGGCCTGAGCTTGCCATTTTCCCTTAATGGCAGGCAGATCATGGACTTGTTCTTGTGCGGACCACCCTCTTCGCTGGTGTTTGCCAGCAAACACATCCAGTCAGCCTGAGTGGCATTGGTGATCCACATTTTCGACCCGTTGATGACGTAGTCATCACCGTCTTTTCGGGCTGACGTCTTGAGCGACGCCACGTCAGATCCGGCCCCAGACTCAGACACCCCCAAGCACACAACATAGTCCCCGGCGATAGATGGCTTAAGGAAAAGTTCACGCAGTTCGTCTGAACCAAACTGCGCCAATGCCGGCGTCGCCATATCGGTCTGGACAGCTATCGCCATGCCTACGCCGCCAGCCTTGATATGACCAATGGCTTCACAAAAGGCAATTTCATAGGTGTAGTCCAGCCCCATGCCACCAAACTCGACGGGCTTGTTGACACCCAGATATCCGGCTGATCCCAGCTTTTTGAATACCTCGTGCGCCGGGAATATTTCCGCGGCTTCCCATTCGTCCAGATAGGGATCAATCTCTTTCTGAATCAATTGCTTGACGCTATCTTGTAGCGCAACATGCTCATGTGTAATCATTTCCGTTCCCCTTTCATTTAGAATCGTGCAACGCCAAACTGAATTTCCGATACCGGCCTGGCCTTTCCGTTACGGACCACACCAAGTACGTGAGCCAGGACTTCACGCGTATCGCGTGGATCGATCACCCCGTCATCAAGCAGTCGGCTACTGGTATAAATGGCCGACATCTGCGATTCGAAGTTTTCGACGATCGCATTTTTCTCTGTTTCCAGCACTGCCTGGTCAAGCACCTTGCCCGACCGCCTCGCACCCACTTCGGCGACCATCTGCATCGTCCTGGCAGCCTGCTCACCGCCCATGACAGCTGTTTTCGCATTGGGCCAGGAAAACAGAAAATCGGGCTTGAAAGCGTGACCACACATCCCATAGTTGCCTGCACCATACGATGCGCCACACAAGATGGTGATACGTGGAACAGATGCATTGGAAAGCGCCTGGATCAACTTGGCGCCATGCTTGATCATTCCCGCTTCCTCATGCGCCTTACCTACAATGAAGCCGGTTATGTTTTGCAGGAACAAAATAGGGCGATTCAACTGGGCGCAAAGCTGTATGAACTGGGCTGCCTTGGTCGACCCTTGCGGGTCCAGCGGACCATTGTTAGTAATAATTCCCAACTTCATGCCATGGATCGCGGCATAGCCACATACCGTAGGCACGCCATAGGTAGACTTGAATTCGTGGAACATCGACCCGTCCACAATACGCGCGACAATCTCGCGCATATCGACCGGCGTACGCGCGTCGGCGGGAATCAGCCCTAGAATGTCCTCGATCTCGTGAGCGGGAGGCAGCCAAGTATCATGCGGCAGCGGTGCGGGCCAGTCCAGGCTAGATACGATCAGGCGCACCTGCTCGATGGCTTCCGTATCGTTGTCTGCCACATAGTCCGCCAAGCCGGAAACAGACGCATGCATGTCTGCACCACCAAGCTCTTCTTCGGTCGCGACTTCGCCCGTCGCCGCCTGCAACAATGATGGTCCGGCCAGGTAGGCCCGCGCCTGATTGCGCACCATGACCACATAATCTGAAAGCCCGGGCAAGTACGCACCGCCAGCAGCTGAAGAGCCATGTATGAGTGATACAACTGGCACACCGCCGGCAGACAGCTTGGCCAGGTTGTAGAACATTCCACCGCCATTCAGGAATCGTTCGACACGGTATTTTTTAAGATTGCCGCCAGCACTTTCCACCAATTGCACAAAAGGCAATCGATGCGCTAGCGCTATTTCCTGGCAGCGCATGACTTTCGCCGCCGTCATAGACTGCATCGCGCCCGCGCTGATACCTGCATCGCTGATGACCACCATGCAAAGCGCACCCGCAATACTACCTATGCCCGCAATGATTGCGCTCCCCGGTATGCTGGTTTCTGGATCAGGATCTTCATGTCCGCAATACCCGGCCAACGTCATCAGTTCTAAAAAAGCTTGGCCCGGATCAAGCAGCTGTGCCAGCCGCTCCCGCGGAAGCAGCTTGCCATTGGCATGAAATCGAGCTGCGGCTTTTGCCGACTGTTCAACCGCACGCAGCTCAAGTGAATGGCACTGCTCAATAAGCCGGATAAGGCATTCACGGTTCCGTAGAAAAACGGAATCAGACTGATTACAATTCGATGGAATTTTTTGCATGTCTCCTCGGCTTGTTCAAAACCATTTATAGCGACAGCATTACGCTTTACTATGTAGGCGTGCTGATATGTGCAAGTCATTATCAACCGGTATTCAGACCACGACTAGCAAAAACCCCTGAACAATTCATAAGGTTTGCTTAAGTATTTACCACCAACAAATAAGCCAGTCGGGCGGAAGGCAAGCGATCTTTCAGCAGGCAGGTTTCGATTTCGCAACACAAGGACACGTAATGACTTCTGTATGGCGCAAGAGCTTCTGGCTGATGCTGGGTGCCTCGCTGGTTCTCTTCCTTTCGTTAGGCATACGCCACGGCTTTGGCTTATTTCTTTCACCAATGAGCAACGAGTTCGGCTGGGGACGAGAAGTCTTTGCCTTTGCCCTGGCGTTGCAAAATTTAACCTGGGGAATCTTCCAGCCCATCACGGGCGCCTTGTCAGATCGTCTTGGTGCGCGTCGCGCCATTGCCATGGGCGGCCTGCTGTACGCAACCGGCCTGGTGTTAATGGGATATGCAGACTCTGCCCTGTCCATGTCCCTCAGCGCTGGGCTATTGATTGGCATGGGCCTGTCAGGCACGTCATTTTCGGTCATTCTGGGTGTTGTCGGCCGCGCCGTTCCACCAGAAAAACGCAGCATGGCCATGGGCATAGCCGCAGCAGCAGGTTCTTTTGGCCAGTTTGCCATGTTGCCTGGCTCACTAGGGCTAATTGAATGGCTAGGTTGGTCAGCCGCACTGATTGTGCTTGGCACGGTGGCAGCCTTGATCATGCCTCTGTCCGCCATGATCTCTGACCGGCCCCACGCTTCCCAAGAACCGGCACAAACCCTGGGTGCAGCCCTGCGGGAAGCTTGCAGTCATTCAGGGTTTCAGTTGTTGGCTTTCGGCTTTTTTGTTTGCGGTTTTCAGGTGGTGTTTATTGGCGTACACCTGCCATCCTATCTCGTCGATCACAATTTGCCGGTCATGGTTGGCACCACCGTGCTGGCGCTAGTTGGGCTGTTCAATGTATTTGGCACCTACATCGCGGGCTGGCTCGGCACATCGCGCTCCAAGCCGCGTCTGCTCAGCGCACTATATCTGGCGCGCGGTGTGGTCATCACCTTATTCATCATGACGCCACTAAGCGTCTGGACAGCCTACGCCTTTGGCATTGCCATGGGCTTGCTTTGGCTTTCCACCGTTCCACTCACCAATGGCACCATCGCCACGATGTTCGGCGTACGTAATCTGTCCATGCTTGGGGGCATCGTCTTTCTTTTTCACCAAATGGGCTCATTTCTGGGAGGATGGCTTGGCGGTTACCTGTTCGACCGTACCGGCAGCTATGACATAGTCTGGTATATTTCCATCATGCTTAGCGTGGCGGCGGCCGCCCTAAATTGGCCAATAAGGGAACAAGCCGTCGCACGCCTTCAAGGGGCACCAACATGATACGAAAAGCCTGGCTCTTTCTGGCCATTTGTACGATTACAGCAATAGTGATGCTAATTTTCCAAGGCTGGCGCCTGAGCGGCTTGGCCCTGTTGCCGCTCGAGATGACTATTTGCTAAGCACACCCTTTATTCAATACTGATTTTTGCGCTCTCGGCAATTTTTTTATACGATTGCGTGTCGCGATCAATCAGGGCCTGAAACTGTTGTGGCGTACTACCTACCCCGCTAAAACCAAGGTTTTGGAACTTCTTGGCAATGTCGGGGTTGTTTATGACGGTGGCCATTTCTTTTGACATGCGTTCGATGATGGCAGGCGGCGTCCCGGCAGGAGCCAGCAGGCCTATCCACGAGCTTTGCACAAAACCGGGATAACCGGCTTCTTCCATCGTGGGTACATCAGGTTCGCAAGCGCAACGCTTGGGTAAGCTAACTGCCAGCACTTTAAGCTTACCGGTCTTGACATGCGGCATGGGCACTATTGCCGGATCAAAAATGAAATCGATCTGGCCCGCCATCAAATCTGTCAATATGGGTGCACTACCGTTGTAAGGTACATGTTCGGCGTTTATCCCGGTGGTCTGGGTAAACAGCGCACCCAGAAAATGCCCTGTTGAGCCAGGCCCGGTTGAAGCATAGTTCATCGACTTGGTTTTGCCATAGGCCACCAGTTCTTGCACCGTATTGGCCGGAGCCTGGGCTTGCGTAAACAAGAACATCGGGATATCGACTATATGCCCGACGGGTGCAAAATCGGCATGCTTATAAGGCAGGTTTTTGAACAGCGCGTAGTTGGCCGTGTATGTAGCTGGCACAATCCCGAAGGTGTAGCCATCTGGCGCGGAGCGCATCAATTGCGTCGTGCCTATTGTTGTGTTTGCACCAGGTTTGTTTTCCACCACGATGGTCTGGCCAATTGCTTTAGCTACTTGCTCCATGACCATCCGCGTCGAAGTATCAACCGACCCGCCCGGCGTATAGGGCACAATTACACGTATGGACTTATTTGGCCAACTACCAGTGTCCGCCAGACTGGCCCCCGCCATAACGCTCAAACTTGCAGCGACGGCTGCCATTGCAAACACGCGAAACGCTCCTGATTTACCTCTGTACATTATGTCTCCTGTTAATTATCGAAATTTATTCTTTCACAACATAAAACAAACTCGGGCTGACTATAGCGTGAGAACACAATGCTAGCAATCAGCAACGCTACTCAAGCCAAAACCATTTCAAGAATACCGAATTAATCACGCAAATTCTTATTCATACGATAGCCAGCATTGCTTTAGGGGTTCAACATGACACAACACATCATTCACCGCATGAATGGTGCTAAGATCATTGCCTAAGCAATCTTCCTAAAACAACCGCTGCATAGCCGGCCAGAGCCAAAGAAGAAGCACCATGACTGTTCGCCAAGTCGCCAATGTGCTGGAACTACTGGAGTACTTCGCCGAACGAGGTCGCCCTGCAACGCTGGCCGAGATTTCCAAGCACTTTGGCTGGCCGAGATCTAGCACCTTCAACCTGCTGGGCACGCTGGTCAACCGTGGCTACCTGTACGAACCGCGGGCGCATGAAGGTTACTACCCATCACCGAGTTGGTGGCCGCCGATCCAAAAGATCGACCGCGCCGCCCCTCTGCCCGCCGACTCGCAGAGCGTGTGCTGGGTCTTCCCAAGTCCTAGTAAGCGGATGCTCATGGGCGTACAAAACAACCAATTATCTTGAACTGCGGTACAGAGAAGAGTGCTTCCACAACACGCTTAAAGGGAGAAAACGCATGGTTATCACAGGATCAGCTCAACATGGTCAAAGCACGCGTCGCAAACTGAAACTCGACGATGGCTTTGAGTATTTCAAAAGCGAATGGCTCGAATCAGGGCAGGACCCTCGGCTTTCCCCCACCATGTTCTTGATTGAGCAAGGTCCGCATTCGACACTGAGAGCGCATTTTCACCTGCAGAATGAGTTCCAGCTCGTAGTACAGGGCGACGGCAAGTTCGGCTCGCATTCCGTACAAGCCATCACAGTGCATTACGCTGGTGCATATACAGGATATGGCCCCATTATTGCGGGAGCTGAGGGGCTGTCGTATTTCACCATCCGCTCTGTATTCGAACAAGGCGCTGTAATGATGCCAGAGGGACGCGGGCTGATGGTCCGGGGACCCAAGCGGCAATTGCATAGCCAGCCTTTCCCCCCAGCATCAGCTGCCGCACTGGCCCAGCGCAAAGACACGGAATGGGTGGATATTTTTAGTCCACAGCCCGATCACGTCGCTGCCACTCGATTGCTGCTGCCCCCTGACGGCACAATCATAGCGCCATCCAATACGGGCTCGTCAGGGCAATACATCATCCCAGTCGCGGGCAGTTTGTGGCACGACGGGCGTGAGGTCACTCGCTGGGACCCCATCTTTGTTTCAGCAGACGAGCCACCCTTGCCCTTGCTAGCCGGAGCGGGAGGTGCCGACGTCTTGTGTCTTCGCTTGGCCATACAAGCGCCAGAATACGCCGCAGCCGTTTAGCTCAACGCCAATGGATAATCAGGAGACAAATAATGCAAACCCATTTTCCTGCTCGGATGCGCACCGCACTAAGCGCGTTTTGCGTATTCTCCATGATAGGACTCATGACGCCGGCTTCCGCAGTTGCACAGCAACAGTACCCTGCCAAACCAATACGCCTGGTCATCGGGTTCGCGCCGGGATCAGCCACCGATGGCGTGGCCCGCGCGCTAGCTGAACCATTGGCAGCGGTCCTGGGGCAGCCAGTTGTAGTTGAAAACAAACCTGGCGCGGCATCTACTTTGGCCACGGCCATGGTAGCCAAGGCAGCTCCCGATGGCTACACCTTGACACTCGGTACAAATTCAGGAATGGCGACGGGTCCTGCTGGCGTGGTACCCAGCGTCAACTACGACCCGCTGAAAGACTTCACTGCGCTGGGCAAAGTTGCGAATGTAACCTTTATGCTTGTCGGCAATGCAAAGCTGCCTCCAAAAAGCCTTGGCGAACTGGTGGCCTATGCCAAGCGCACCACCGATAATCTAAATTGTGCCTCGGGCAATACCAATGGCGTTGTTTTCTGTGAGCTGCTCAAGCAGCGCACGAACGATAAGCTGATGGGTGTGCCCTACAGATCAACGCCTCAGGCAATGACAGACGTAATAGGAGGGCAGGTTCAGCTCATGTTTATAGATGTGCCGACAGGCGCTCCACGTGTCAATGAAGGCCAATTGCATGCCTATGCAGTCACGAGCCCAACGCGCAGCCACATGGTACCCGATGTCCCCACAATGGCCGAAGCAGGACTGCAGAACTTTCCACCCAATTCCGGATGGTGGGCGCTGTACGGGCCAGCGGGCTTGCCCGAGCCCATCGCCACAAAGATCACGGCAGCCTTGGACCAAGTGCTGCAGCGCGACGATGTAAAAACGCGACTGCGGAATCTGGGTGTCGACGTTTCTACCGCATCGCCGTCGGAGATGCGCGAATTTCTTCAATCGCAGTTGAACGACTGGCGCAGGTTCCTCAAAGAGTTCAACATTCGACCAGAAGGTTGAGCCTTATGCCTATGCTCAAGGCCTTGGTTCATGCCATACGGCCCGGGGCTCACGGGATCGACGATACTGACACTGGCTTGATTGACATCAATTTGACATCAATACAAAAACCTTCTCATCACATGTTTATTTCTAAGCCAGGACGAAGCTCATGAACCAAATGAATTTGAATCTTATTGCAGCCAAAACCCTTACCGACGTTGGTGTCGATACGCTATTCGGTGTCATGGGTGATGCAGTCATGTATTTAATAGAACATTATGTGAATGATTGCGATGGCCGTTACATCAAGGCATTTCACGAAAGCGGCGCGGTTCAGATGGCCATTTCCTACAGCCAACTGACGGATAAAATCGGCGTGGCCGCCTGCACCTGCGGCCCCGGGTTCGTCAATACGATAGGCGCCCTGATGGAAGCCAGGAAATCCAACACCCCTGTGGTGCTAATTACGGCGGGCTCCCCATCAATAATCAAGGAACACTTCCAAGAAATGAACCATGGCGCGGTAACGCTGGCCTGCGAAATCGGCTATGTAGAACCCGTTAATCCCGACAGGGTTCAAGACGCCGTCATAGAATCCATCGAAAAGGCCATGCGTGAGCGGCGCCCGGTTGTACTGAATCTTCTGCCTTATGACTTGATGCAAAACACCACGGCACAGTACAGGGATGTACCGTCAGGCATACAAAGCCAAAGAGCCACCGTGACCACGCACAGTGCAGTGGAAGGCTGCGTCGAGGCGATTGCGAATGCGAAAAGGCCCTTGATACTGGTTGGATACGGGGCAATAAAAAACCATGCATTGTCTGAAATAAACCAACTGGCCGACCGTCTTGAAGCCCCCATCGTGACGACTCTACGGGCAAAAGACAGTTTCGTGGGTCATAAATGGCATCTTGGCATCATGGGCACACTTGGCAGGCCCGAAACCCTGGATATCATCAATAAAAGCGACTGCATCATTGCCCTCGGCGCAAGCTGCAATTCCTTCACAACGGTCAGAGGAAGCCTGGTCAACGACAAAACACTGATCATGATAGGGTCCGAAGATCAACTGATGTACCGGTTTACGAAACCCAGAAACATCGTAAATGGAGACATACCATCGGCATTGACGGAAATCATGCAATGGCTGGACGAAGCCGAGCTGCAGCCTTCGGCATTCGCCCTTGAACACGATGTCATCGCCGCCCTCGAGCTCGCGACCCAGCCACGCCTGGACGACCTGAAACGAGTCAGCGGCGATGCGCTGACGCTCGACTATGCTTGCGCCAAGCTAAACAAAGCAATGACCGAAAAAATCGTGGTGACCGATGTCGGCCGCTTCGTACGTTCCGCCTGGAGCAATCTGCATAGCAGCAAACCCGAATACTTCATTGCCCCCTCCAACTTTGCAGCCATCGGCATGGGCATGGGCATGGCAATCGGGGCGGCGGTGGCTGTACCGGACGTGCCCGTGCTGGCGCTTGTCGGTGACGGCGGCTTCATGCTGGGCGGCATCAATGAATTGTTTTCCATCCGGACCATGGGCCTGGACATCGTCACGGTCATCATCAATGACGGTACCTATGGTGCGGAATATGTGAAGTTTGAAAAAAACGGGCTCGATCCCAACATTGCCAATATCGAGACGCCACCCTTTGCGGAAGTCGCAAGCGCCATGGGGTTCAAGACCATGACCGTGACAGACAAGCAGCAACTGGACGAGGCCTTGGAACTCATCAAGCTACGAGACAAGAAAACGCCGCTGCTCATAGAAGTCAAATTGCCTGCAACCTCGATCAGGCACGATGATTGAACTGAAAATGGCCTGAGTATCAAGGGCACGAAGAACCCAGGCAAACAAAACGCCCAGGGTTATTTGGGCGGTTCAGTTCCAGCTCCTGGGGTTCCAGCTTGGCTACACGCGAATCAACGGCGCGTACAGCCAAGCCGGGGCGAGGTTCGACCGTGCTACCCGATGCCCGTCAAGCTTTAGGCTTGCGGTGCAGCCCGCAGATCTTATGGCCGTCGGGGTCGCGAAAGTAGCACAGGTACAGACCACTATCACGCCAGCCAGGTGGGTCTTCAATGGCCACACCGCCGTGCGCAAGGGCAGCGGTATAAAACTGATCAGCCTGTTCTGGGGAGGCCATGTTGAATCCAATTGTCGTGCCATTAGCCACCGTGGCGGGCTGGCCATCAATTGGCTGTGTCACACTTAGCGTACCGCTACGGGTGCGCCAGAACACACGGTGGCGATCCTGGGCACCCGGTTTCACCCCCAGCGTGCCCAGCACGGCATCGTAGAACTGTTTAGATTTTTCTAGATCGTTGGTGCCGATCATAACGTGACTGAACATGAAATCCCCTTGTAAGAATGAAACACGCTCGAATGATGAATGATTCGATTTCCATAAAATACACTAATTTCGCCGGCTAAGTTATCCAATGGCACTTGGCCGCTTCCTTTGCCCATCTACAGCAATCGCCGAAAAACACCCAAGGCATTTTGAGGGACTCGCAAGAAATGGCTACCAGCGCTAAATACTCTAGCCCACTTCGACCAGCAATTGTCGTTCATGCCTTAATGACAGTAGAAAAACTTGGTTTTTTCCATGGGCATAGAGTAATACATATGGCTTGAGGATAAGTTCTCGCAGCTCAGGTACTCCTAGTGATTCAGCTTGCGCCTTGACACGTGGCGCCAAAGCTCTACCCTGCTCCGACTTTAAACTCAGAAGCCGCGCAGGTCGACCTGAGGCGGGATTCCATTTTAAACGCTCTCGTGCCTTACCCAGTTGCTCAAGCAATTCTTGATAGCGCTCCTCTGCTCGATAAGGGTCCTGTTTCTGCAAGAACTCATAGGCATTTCGTACGGAAATAACAAAAGACTGAGCAGCATGCACCTGCGCGTTGACGGGCAAAGACATGGTCAGTCAAGCCTTGCCCTTGGACCTGACTGGCACAGCAGTGAGCGCCCGGTCCAGTTCGTCCTCATTGAGCACACGACCCTCTGCCACATCTTGCAAACCTACCAAAGCATCTTGCATCAGTATCAGCCCTGCATGCTCGGCCTCCAGCGCATGATAATGGTCCAGCTTTCGCGCATCAACCAAGGCAACATAGCCGCGGCCATTTTTTGTCAGTAACTTCTCGGTGCCGCGCTCTACGACCTCCTCGGCCAACTCTGTCAGGCGGGCTCGAGCCTCACTGATGGGCACAATATCCCGAACAAGCACTGTCATCATCATTCTCCCATCAATTCACTAATGAATAGTGTACATAATTCATTAACGAATGCAATGGCAATGCTTACTCTGCAATTTGGTCCAGTCCATCCTGAAAGAGACCAAAATAGAAAAAACATATCTAAAGCACAGAGGCCATAAGTTTCTCAACTTATGGCCCTCGGATTCTCAGGTTATACCTCTACCTACATAATCATCAAATATCGATATTCCCCGCCTGCAGCGCATGCTCTTCAATAAACGCCCTGCGAGGCTCAACGTTGTCTCCCATAAGGGTGGTGAATACCTCATCGGCAGCCATGGCGTCTTCGACTTGAACGCGCAACAAGCGGCGTACGGCTGGGTCCATGGTGGTTTCCCATAGCTGGCTGGGGTTCATTTCACCCAGACCCTTGTAGCGCTGCTTGCTGATGCCGCGGTCGGCTTCACTGCGCAGCCACTGCATGGCCTCGCGGAAGTCGGAAATATACTTCTCGCGGCGCCTGTCGCCTTCGCCACGTGCCACCAGTGCGCCTACACCCATCAAGCCCATAAAGGTTTTTGCCGCCTTGGACAAAACGGCGTAATCAGCCCCACGCACAAAAGCACGGTCGAAAACACTGACTCGAATATTGCCATGATGCATACGGTTCACGATAAGGCGCCATGAAGTGGCCTCCTCGTTTTCATCGACAATAACTGTAACTCCGTTG
This sequence comes from Alcaligenaceae bacterium, assembly GCA_013416445.1. GTDB lineage: Bacteria > Pseudomonadota > Gammaproteobacteria > Burkholderiales > Burkholderiaceae_B > Pollutimonas. Next base: position 31,022 of record JACCER010000003.1, on the reverse strand, counting down.
GGCACAGCGGGGTCATCGATGGCAGCCTGCAGACGCTGGGCCGATGCCGCTGCCTGCTCGGCGTCGGTCAGGTTGATTTCCACCCCTTCGGCCATGGCCGACAAGGAAGGCATATCGGTATGGCGGGCTAAGCGGTTGATCACGCCATCGGCCATGATGTACTGACGCGCCAGTTCGGCCAGCGTGTCGCCTGAAATGGGGTCGGCGCCTTCCCTGGGTATGAGCACAGCGTCTTTCAGGGCAACCTGCAACATGAATTGCGCTTCTTCTTCGTCGTCTTTCAGATAGCGTTCTTCGCGGCCCACCTTGACCTTGTACAGCGGCGGCTGGGCGATATAAATATGCCCGCGAGTGACCAGTTCCGGCATTTGGCGATACAGCAAGGTCAGCAGCAGGGTACGAATGTGCGCGCCATCGACGTCGGCGTCGGTCATGATGATGATACGGTGATAACGCAGCTTGTCGATGTTGAAATCGGGACCTATGCTGGTGCCCAGGGCGGTAATCAGGGTGGTGATTTGTTCGCTGGTGATCAGGCGGTCGAAGCGTGCTTTTTCTACGTTGAGCACCTTGCCGCGCAGCGGCAAAATGGCCTGGAATTTGCGGTCGCGACCTTGCTTGGCCGAACCGCCGGCGGAGTCCCCTTCCACAATATAAATTTCGCACAGGGCAGGGTCTTTTTCCTGGCAGTCGGCCAGCTTGCCAGGCAAGCCGGCACCTTCCAGCACGCTTTTGCGGCGCGTCATTTCGCGCGCCTTGCGGGCTGCATCGCGAGCGCGCGCCGCCTCGATGATTTTATTGCACAATGCCTTGGCGTCGACCGGGTTTTCGAGCAGCCATGACTCCAGGGTGCGGGCCACGGCCTCTTCGACGGCGGGGCGCACTTCGCTGGAAACCAGCTTGTCTTTGGTCTGGCTGCTGAACTTGGGTTCAGGTACTTTCACCGACAGCACGCAAGCCAGGCCTTCGCGCATGTCGTCGCCACTGGTGTCGACCTTGGCCCTTTTGGCCAGTTCGTTGTCGGCAATGTATTTGTTCAGCACCCGTGTCATGGCTGCACGCAAGCCGGTAAGGTGCGAACCGCCATCGCGCTGCGGAATGTTATTGGTAAAGCACAAAACCGTTTCGGTGTAGCTATCGTTCCATTGCATGGCGACATCCACCCCTATGACGGTATCGCCTATGGTGGACTCGGTGCTGACCGAGAACACATTGGGGTGCAGTACCGTTTTTGTGCGGTTAATGTATTGCACAAAGCCATTTACACCGCCCAGAAACGCAAAATTTTCTTCTTTGTCGTTGCGCTCGTCGATAAGGCGGATTTTTACGCCGTTATTCAGGAACGACAGTTCGCGCAAGCGCTTGGCCAGAATATCGTAATGATATTCAATGTTGTCGAAAACTTCGGAATCGGCCAGGAACTGAACCCGCGTGCCTTTTTGATCTGTTGTACCGGTTACTTTCAGCGGTTCGACGCGCTCCCCGCGACGGAATTCCATTTCGTGCATTTCGCCGTTACGCGCAATGCTCAGGCGCAACCATTCGGACAGCGCGTTCACACAAGACACGCCCACGCCATGCAAGCCGCCCGATACCTTGTACGAGTTATGGTCGAACTTACCGCCCGCGTGCAGTTCGGTCATGACGATTTCAGCGGCGCTGCGGTGGAATTCGTCGTCTTTGTGAATGCCTGTTGGGATGCCCCGCCCATTATCGCTGACAGAAATGCTGTTATCGGCGTGTATGGTTACGACGATATCGTCACAATGCCCCGCCAGCGCTTCGTCGATAGCGTTATCGACGACCTCGAAAACCATATGATGCAGCCCCGTGCCATCGGAGGTATCGCCTATGTACATGCCTGGCCGCTTGCGGACGGCTTCAAGGCCTTTAAGCATTCTGATTGAATCGGCACTGTATCCAGTACTAGCGGTGTTCGTGGTTTGATCTGACATTATTTATGAGCCTTATATAAGCCTTGCGGCTAATGAAACGCCCCAGGCCAGCCTGCCCGTGGCATTTCGTGCGACGTAAATCCAGGATGCTTAAATGCGCATCGGCATAACGACATACTTGAACTGATCGTCGTCGGGTGACGTGATCAGTGCCGACGCATTGACATCAGGCTGGACCGACCACTGTATGGTTTCGGTCTTGACATTGGCCAGAACGTCGAGCAAATAGCTGACGTTGAAACCGACGTCGAGCGGTTCGTGGCTGTAGTCGATATCGAGTTCTTCCTGGGCCTCTTCCTGTTCGGCGTTCGACGAAGAAATTTTCAGCTGATTGTTCGACAACTGCAGTCGCACACCTTTCAGTTTGTCGGTGGTCAGAATGGCCGCGCGCTGCAAACTGCCCTGCAGGATCTCGCGGTTGATGGAAAAATGACGCGTGTAATTGCTGGGAATGACCCGGGTGAAGTCGGGGAACTTGCCTTCGACCAGTTTGGAGACCAGTTCGACATCGCCAAAACGGAAACGGATCTGGCCGGTTGCCACGTCAATAGAGACGGGATCGTCGGTGTCGCCCAGCAGACGCTGCATTTCAAGGACGGTTTTACGCGGCACGATAACGTCGTGCTTGCTGGCTATGCCTTCAACCACGGTGCCGCTATGCGCCAGGCGATGGCCATCGGTAGCCACGGTACGTACAAAACCCGGCTCGAATACAAACAACAAGCCGTTCAGATAGTAACGGATATCTTGTTGCGCCATGGCGAAGTGCACCATATTGAACAAGTGCTTAAGCGTTTTTTGCGGCAGCGAGAAGGAAATATCCCATTGCTCGGGCTGGGCCAAAGTGGGGTAATCGCTGGCGCCCAGGGTTTGCAGGGCAAAACGGCTTTTTCCACTTTGCACCGACAGCTTAGCGCTGGTCAGGCCCAACTTGACATCGCCGGTATCAGGCAAGGCGCGCAGTATGTCCAACAGTTTGCGCGCCGCAACGGTAGTCGACTCGTTTTCATCACCAATGCCAAACTGGGCGTGCGTGGTTATTTGGACCTCGAGGTCAGTGGCAATAAATGCGACGCTATTGCCTTCTTTACGCAGAAGAATATTTGCCAGAATAGGCAAAGTGTTTCTTCGTTCGACAATTCCTGCCACCGTTGATAACGGTTTAAGCAATGCATCACGAGTCGCTTGTACAAGTTGCATGGTTATCCTTTTAAGGTTTGTTCCAGTACGTGGAGAGCATGATTGAGCTCGGTCTGTTTGGACCTGGCATCGGCAATTTTCCGTACTGCGTGCAGCACGGTTGTATGATCGCGCCCACCGAATAAATCGCCGATTTCCGGCAGGCTTTTCTGGGTAAGCTCTTTGGCAAGATACATGGCCACCTGGCGCGGCATGGCGATATTGGCCGGGCGCCGCTTGGAATACATATCGGCCACTTTGATCTTGTAAAAATCAGCCACCGTTTTTTGTATGTTTTCGACCGTGATCTGGCCGTTGGATACTGACAGCAAATCTTTCAGGGCGTCTTTGCAGACATCAACCGTAAGGACTTCGCGACCATGGAAACGCGCATAGGCCGACACCTTGCGCAGCGCGCCTTCAAGCTCGCGTACGTTGCTGCGCAAATGCTTGGCAATAAAAAATGCGACCTCTTCGGGCATGGTCACGCCTTCGGTTTCGGCCTTGCGCAGCAAAATAGCCACGCGCATTTCAAGTTCGGGCGGTTCAATGGCGACGGTCAGGCCTGAATCGAAACGCGAAATAAGGCGGCTGTCGATATTGGCCAGTTCCTTGGGGTAGGTATCGGACGTAATAATGATTTGCTTACGCTGCGCCACCATGGCTTCAAAAGCGTAGAAAAACTCTTCTTGAGTACGGTTTTTACCGGCAAAAAACTGAATATCATCGATAAGCAACAGATCGAGCGAATGATAGTAACGCTTGAATTCATCGAAGGCCTTGCGCTGATACGCCTTGACCACGTCGGAGACATATTGGTCGGCATGCACATAGCGCACGCGCGTGCCTTTCTCATTGGCCAGCAGCGCATTGCCTATGGCGTGGATAAGGTGGGTTTTGCCCAGCCCGACCCCGCCATACAGGAACAGCGGGTTATACGATACCCCGGGGTTCTCGGCGACTTGCAACGCTGCGGCGCGCGCCAACTGGTTGGCCTTACCCGTTACGAAGTTGTCGAAGGTAAGGTCAGTGTTAAGGCGCGAGCGATCGTGGGCCAATTCAGTGGCCGCCGTGTTGGCGACCGATGCCACAGGCGCGGATACCGGTGCCGCCGTCGTGCTTGCAGGCGACGAGGTCGAGGATACGGGCCCTGCGCCCAAACGGGCGGCGGGGCCGCTACGCGGTGCGCCAGTAGTCGGCGCAGCACCTGCCAGCTCGAAAGCAACCTGCACTGGGCGGTCGTACCATTCGGATGCGAGCGTTTCAATTTGATGCGAGAAATTCTTGCGCACCCAATCCAGTTTGAAACGGTTGGGTGCGGAAACTCGTAGCACCGCATGTGCTTCATCGAACGCAAGGGGAACCAATGGGCGTATCCAGGCACTAATTTGCTGCGGAGGTAGGTCCTGCTCCAGACGCTGGACGCAAGTCTGCCAAAAATCTTTCATGTCCACCACTTCTGTAAACCTCGATTCTACCCTGTTGGGGGCCTAGTTATCCACAAGGCTGCATAATCGCCATACCTAATATTTTTGCTAACCATTTGACTAAACTATAAAAATTTGATGAAATGGTGGGCTTTACAAGAATTTTAACGCCAGCGCCGCAACTACAGGCCGAGTCTGTAGGGGGTTTCTGGTAGCTCTTTTATTTTGGATTTCCCATGAAACGCACTTTCCAACCTTCTGTCACCCGTCGCAAGCGTACCCACGGTTTTCGCGTTCGCATGAAAACGCGTGGCGGACGTGCTGTTATCAACGCTCGTCGCGCAAAAGGCCGCAAGCGTCTGGCCGTATAAGCTGCTTAACAAGCTTTTTGTGCTGGCCGGCAGCTACGGCTGGCACAGGCTTTTATGCGCGCCACATTTCCTGCTGCGGCTCGCCTGCACCGCCCCTCGGAATACGCGTCTGCCCTCAAGGGTAAACGTCTTGCCAGAGGGGCGTTGTTCGTTGTAACCACGCCACGCAACGCCTCTACCGACACCGAACTGGTCTGTGCGCGGCTGGGCTTGGTCATTGCCAAGCGTTTTGCGGCAAAGTCAGTAACCCGAAATGCCATCAAACGTGTCATACGCGAAGCATTCCGGCAAAAACGGCACGAACTTCCTGCGCGCGATCTGGTTTTTCGCCTGCATTCCAAAGTCGGGCCATATACACTTACCCAGCTTAAAAAGCAGGTACGCAGTGAAATCGATGTTTTGCTCAAGCGCTCGATGCAATGATCAAGGCAATTCTTATCGCACCTATCCGGTTTTACCGGTATTTTCTTAGTCCATGGGTCGGTAGAAGTTGCCGCTTTACCCCTACTTGCTCCAGCTACACGATAGAAGCCATAGAATCACATGGCTCGCTAAAGGGGCTTTGGCTAGGAACGCGGCGCATTGCGCGCTGCCATCCATGGTGCCAGGGTGGATACGACCCGGTGCCAGAACCGAAACACAAATCCCGATAAACACAATACATTGCCAGCGACATGGGTTTACTATAATTTTTCGAACAATTTTCTGCTCATCTTGGTCTCAGTTGAGCTACGTTAAACTGTTGGGCTTTTGCTCAGCTTTAACTTGAAACAGGCGCTATGGATATCCGACGCACCATCCTCTGGATGATTTTCTCTTTCTCGCTCTTGCTGCTCTGGAACAACTGGCAAGTCTATAATGGCAAACCTTCGTTGTTTGGTCCAAGTTCCACAGCAACCCAGACCGCGAATTCGGCACAAACGCCGGCGACCCCTGCTGATGCAAGCGTCCCGACAGCCGCCCCAGCAACTCCCGCGACAACCGCGGCGGCAAGCCCTAATACCGTGCCGGGGGGTAACAACCAACCAGTCAGCCAGTCGGAAAAGGTCAACATCAAAACTGATGTCTTTGACCTGACTTTCGATACCATGGGCGCCCAACTGGTAAAGGCCGAGCTCCTGAAATATGCCGCACCGGGTAATTCCGAGCTACCGATGGTATTGCTTGATGACTCACCCTCGTCGGTATACCTGGCACAAAGCGGGATCATAGGCGCGCCTGCTGGCGCAAGCTATCCCACGCACCTGACACCCTTTAAGCTGGTCTCCTCGCAAAACACCCTGACTGGCGATACGCTTAAAGTGGTTTTCGAATCGGTATCCGATGACGTCAAGGTCGTGAAAACCTATACCCTGCACAAGGACCGCTACGACATTCAGGTTGAACACGACATCTACAACCTGGGTGCAGCACCTGTCAGCCCTTCGTTATACCTGCAACTGGCGCGCGACGGCAACGACCCTTCCGACAGCTCGTCGTTCTACAGCACCTTTACTGGTCCTGTACTGTATTCTGCCCAAGACAAATTCCAAAAGGTAAAATTTTCGGATATCGACAAAGGCAAGTCCAACTATGCGAAGCAGGCCGACAATGGCTGGATAGGTATAGTTCAACACTATTTCGCTTCGGCCTGGATTCCAACTGAAGGGGTACAGCGCCATAACGAAGCCCTGCGCCTGGCGGATAACTTGTACGCCATACGCAGCATTGAAGCGGTCGGCACTATCGAGCCAGGCCAGCACAAAGCGGTCGAGTCCAGTCTTTGGGTCGGCCCGCAAGATCAAAAAGCCATGGGCGAACTGGCCCCAGGCCTGGAACTGGTGGTCGACTACGGCTGGCTCACCATTATCGCCAAGCCCCTGTTCAAAATCATGACCTGGATACATGCCTTGATAGGCAACTGGGGCTGGACCATCGTTGTGCTCACCCTGCTGATCAAACTGGTGTTCTATCCCTTGTCGGCGGCCAGCTATCGGTCCATGGCCAAAATGAAGCAGGTTGCGCCGCGCATGAAGGCCTTGCGCGAAAAGTTCGGCGACGACAAAGCCAAGCTGAACGGCGCCATGATGGAAATGTACCGCACAGAAAAGATCAATCCGCTAGGGGGCTGCTTGCCCATGGTGGTACAGATCCCGGTGTTCATTTCCTTGTACTGGGTATTGCTGGGCAGCGTTGAAATGCGCGGAGCGCCCTGGATACTCTGGGTACAAGACCTGGCCGCGCGCGATCCGTGGTTCATCTTGCCGGCATTCATGATGGCAACCATGTTCCTGCAAATCAAGCTGAACCCCACGCCTCCCGATCCCACCCAGGCCAAGATCATGATGATCATGCCTTTGGTGTTCGGCGGCATGATGTTCCTGTTCCCTGCCGGCCTGGTGCTTTACTGGTGCGTCAACAACGCCATATCCATCGCCCAGCAACGCTACATCATGTACAGGCTGGACAAAGAAACCGCAGCGGCTAATCGCTAAGCATGCATAGTGCTGGTTGACGATCAGCAATGGAACGACAAGGGCATCTTCGCGGATGCCCTTGTCGTTTTGTGCAAGGGGTTTACGCCGAGCTTATGTCAGATTACGCGCCTGGCGGCGCTAATCCGATCAACAAAAATCAACTCCGAATACAAGCCTATTCAACGCAACCAGCCTCACAGTCAACTGACCAAATCTGAAAAACTTAACTCGCTGAAAAAAGGTACCAAGCATCATGTTTCCTATTGATTTTTTATACCGAGCCGCCCAGTTGCATGCCGACCGCATCGCCATAGAAAGCCCCACAGAGCGCATTACCTATAGCCAGTTGATGACGGCGGTCAACGCGCTGGCTGTAGCATTGCAAGCGCAAGACCCCACCCCGGGATCCCGAGTCGGCTTATGTGCGGCCAACTCGTCAAACTACATTATTGGCATGCTGGCCATACTTGCAGCGGGAAAAGTCTGGGCGCCCTTGAATTACCGTAGCACCTCGTCAGAGCTTCGCCGAATTCTTGACGCCACCACACCCACCGCACTGTTCATCGACGACACTGGCGACAAACTGATACATGGCCATGAAGACCTCAAGATCCCATTCGTACAATTTCCCGAACTGATCAAGCAGCACCAGGGCCAGACACCCAAGCGCCACACGCTGTCGCGCGACGATACCCAGGCAATTAAATTCACCGGCGGAACAACCGGCATACCCAAAGGCGTCATGCAGCCGTACCGGGCCTGGGTGGCGGGCATCATCAACCAGATATTTGGCTGGAAGATTACGCACCAAGACAAGTTCGTGATTTGTGCGCCAATCAGCCACGGAACGGGCACTTACATCGTCCCGCTGTTGGCACAAGGCGGCACTTTGCTGCTGTGCGCCTCAAGCTCCGAACAAGACGTGGTGCACGCATTCGAGCAACAAGGCGGCACCATGACCTTCATGCCCCCTACGCTCATCTACAAACTCATGGCGGCTCCCGGCATCAGCGCATCAAGCTTTCCCGCGCTACGCCTCCTGATATATGGCGGAGCGCCAATGCCCACAGAAAAAATCAGCCACACCCAGGCATTTTTCGGTCCCGTCGTTGCTACCACGTACGGTCAGACCGAGGCTCCGCAAATCGTCACGCTATTAACGCCCCAGGACCTGCTCAAGCCCGCCTACCGCGCATCCGTAGGCAGAGCCAGTTGGCTCTCGGAAGTCGCCGTAATGTCGCCCGATGGCGCACAGATGCCAACAGGAGAAATGGGTGAAATCGCCATCAAAGGCGATCTGGTCATGACGGGCTACTGGAAGCTGCCAGAGAAAACCAGTGAAACCATCAAGAATGGCTGGCTGCATACCGGCGATGTCGGCTACCTGGACAAACAAGGCTACCTTTATATAAAAGAACGGCTACGCGATGTGATCATCACAGGTGGATTCAATGTTTATCCAATTGACGTTGAAAACACGCTCTCGCTGCATGAAGCGGTACATGAAGCATCCGTATTTGGCGTAGCTGATGACAAATGGGGCGAAACCGTCAATGCCGCTGTTGAACTCAAGCCTGGCCATTCAGTAACCGCAGATGAACTCAAGGCCTTTGTACGAGAAAAATTAGGGCCAGTGCTTACACCCAAGCATATTTATTTTTACGACAGCCTGCCACGCTCTTCTGTGGGCAAAGTCCTGAAAACCGCCATCAAAGACGATGTCATCAACGCCGGGCACAGCCGTTCCAGCGCGACCTGATAAGCTGCATCAAAATACCCGCCGTACAATAGTTGCCTATGCAGCGCCCCCCATTATTGCCATAATCGATCTGCTATTGGGTAATTCCCGATAGCAATAGATATAAGTTTAAGCTTAAATATCAAGCCCACAGGAGACACAATGAACCACCCCCATCAAGCCGCCCGGCATCGCCGCTTTTTGTACCATAGCCTGGCTGCGGCCCTGCTATGCAGCACATTGGGCGCTACTGCAAGCTATGCAAAAGAATCCATAAAAATCGGCTTTATCGGCACCTTGTCTGGCCCCGGCGGCGCGCTCGGGCAAGACCAGTACGACGCCTTCATGCTGGCGCTACAACAAAAAGGCGGCAAACTGGGCGGCGCAACGGTGGAAGTCATACGCGAAGATGATCAGCTCAAGCCTGATGTGGGCGTGCAGGCTGCCACCAAGATGCTGAAAAGCGAAAATGTCGACATCATCACTGGCGTGACATTCTCCAATGTCATGATGGCCATACACAAGCCCATCACCGACGCGGGTGTATTCCTAATTGGCTCCAACGCCGGGCCTGCGCCCATCGCCGGCAAATCTTGCTCGCCCTACTTTTTTTCCACCTCCTGGGATAACGACCAACTCCACGAAGCCGGCGGCCAACTGGCCTCTGACCTGGGTTACAAGAACATGTATGTCATGGCAGCCAACTACCAGGCAGGCCGTGACGCGGTATCGGGTTTCAAGCGCGACTACACCGGGAAAATCATTGATGAAGTCTATACTCAGGTGAATCAGCCCGATTATTCCGCTGAAATCGCTCAGTTGCAGGCTGCCGCGCCCGATGCAGTCTATGTGTTCTACCCTGGCGGCATGGGCATCAACTTCGTCAAGCAATATCGCCAGGCTGGGTTGCTGGGCAAAATTCCCCTGATATCGGCAGCCTCCATCGACGGCAGTACCCTGCCGGCGCTCAAGTCGCTGGCCGTGGGAGTCATTACCAGCGCACCCTACGCACCCAATCTCGACAACCCACAAAACAAACAGTTTGTAGACGCTTTCGAAAAAGCCTACAAGCGCCCGCCATCCATGTATGCGGCCCAGTCTTACGATGCCGCCAACCTGCTGGATTCGGCTATTGGCAAGGTCAAGGGTGACATCAGCAACAAAGAAGCTTTCCGCAGCGCCCTGAAAGCCGCCGACTTTGCCTCGGTGCGCGGCGCCTTCAAGCTAGACACCAATCAAATTGCCGACGGCGCCTTTTACCGCGTAGACGTGGTTGAAGGCCCCAACGGCGCCGAACTCAAGGCCATCAGCCCTATCACAATCAAAACCCGCGCCAACCTCGCAGCGCAATGTGCAATGAAGTAATTCCATTACCAGAAAAAATAAAACCTTAATTGGCACTTATTTAGCGCTTCGTTTGTCGGATTACGCGCCTGGCGGCGCTAATTCAATCTACGAACATGCTAAGTAAGTGCCATTCGCACTAATCCAACCTGCAAAGCCTGGAGACCCCATTGAGCCCGGCATTATTTATCATTCAATCCCTGAACGGCCTGCAATTGGGCGTTTTGCTGTTTCTGATGGCCGCCGGGCTCACTCTGGTCTTTGGCATCATGAACTTCGTCAACCTGGCGCATGGCTCCATGTACATGATGGGCGCTTTTTTTGCTGCGTCCATCTATAGCTATACGGATTCATTCGTACTGACCGCCGTACTGCTGGCGCCCGCTATGCTGGCGCTAGGCCTGGCAGTTGAATGGGTCGCCCTTAAAAAGCTGTATCAGCGCGATCATCTCGACCAGGTCCTCGCCACCTTTGGCCTGATTCTGTTCTTCAATGAATTGGCAAGAATCATATGGGGCCCATCCCCCTTCTACATGGAAGTGCCCGAGTTCCTTACAGGTTCAATCGACCTGTTCGGCATACGCTACCCTGTTTATCGCTTCGTCATCATTTCCGCCGGGCTACTTGTCGCTGCGGGCTGCTATCTGCTCATCCATCGCACCCGCATAGGCATGCTGATCCGGGCCGGCGCCACCAACCGCAATATGGTCGGAGTGCTGGGCGTCAATATTGTCTTGCTCAACTCCCTGCTATTCGGTTTGGGCGCCGTGCTGGCTGGCCTGGCTGGCTTGCTGGCGGGGCCCATCATGTCGGTACAGGTCGGTATGGGTGAACCCATACTCATCCTGACCATGGTGGTCATTGTCATAGGGGGCATAGGCTCCATACGCGGCGCTTTTTATGCCGCACTCATCGTGGGGTTAGTTGACACACTGGGACGCACCTTGCTGCCCACCCTGTTACGCAGTTTCCTGGAACGCAGCAGCGCCGACATTGCCGGCCCTGCGCTGGCATCAATGATGATTTATCTGCTTATGGCGTTTGTACTGGCGATCAAGCCTCAAGGCCTGTTTCCCATAAAAAACACCTGATGCCGGGTGCTTAAAGCCCACCTTCCAATTGAACCTGTTTAAAAAGTGACACCCCATGAGTCCGACTCTGACCCCGCGGCCAAGATGGTCCAGCAGCGCCATAGTAAGCGTTGTGTTGCTGGCTCTGCTGGCCCTGGCGCCGCTTTATGCATATAGCACTTCCAACCCCTTCGTCGTCACCCTGATCACTCGCATCGTCATATTTGCCATTGCGGCAACATCACTCAACCTGATCCTGGGCTATGGCGGGCTAGTCAGTTTCGGCCACGCCCTATTTCTTGGATTGGGTGTTTACGCTGCAGGCATCATGGGGTTTCACGGCATTGACAATGGTTGGCTGCAATTGCTTGTTACACTGCTGGCGTGCGGTATCGTCGGACTGGTTACCGGCAGTATTGCGCTGCGCACCAGCGGTATTTCTTTCATCATGATTACGCTGGCCTTTGCGCAAATGTTTTATTTTCTGTTCGTCAGTCTTAGCCAGTATGGCGGCGACGACGGCTTGCGGCTGGCCAGCGGCAGCAATTTCAGCGGCCTGCTGCTCACCGAATCCACGACCTTGTACTTTACGTCTTTTACCGTGCTTTGCCTTAGCCTGTATCTATGCCATCGCCTGATGCATTCACGTTTCGGAGTTGTCGTGCGGGCCAGCAAAATCAACGGCCCACGCATGAAAGCACTGGGCTACTCTACTTTTCGATACCGCCTTGCCATTTATGTGATTTCCGCGGCGCTCTGTGGCGTGGCCGGATTGCTATACGCCAACCTCAGCCAGTTTGCCTCGCCATCGTATATGTCATGGACCACCTCTGGCGAACTCATCGTGATGATCATGCTGGGTGGCATCGGCACCTTGTTTGGTCCCTTGTTTGGCGCATTGACCATGATACTGACTGAAGAATGGCTCAAAGAACTGACCGAACACTGGATGATCATTTTCGGGCCGCTGATTGTCATTGTCATCACCACCAGCCGCCTGGGTTTGATGGGCATGCTGGAAGCACTGGACCAGCGTCGCGGCCTGCCAGTGGCAAACACCAACCAGGAGGCATCATGAACCTCTTGTCTGTGCGCCAGCTTGTCAAGCGTTACGGTGGCCTGACCGCGACCGATCACTTTGATTTCGACGTTCAGCCAGGTGAAACCCACGCCATTATCGGCCCCAATGGCGCCGGAAAAAGTACGCTAATTGCCCAGCTTGCAGGTGAAATCAAGCCCGATTCCGGGACGATATTCTTCAATGATCAGGACATCACCAAAGAGCCCGTAGAAACCCGTGCGTTACGCGGAATAGCACGTTCTTATCAAATCACCTCGATATTTCCGCAATTTACGGCGCTGCAAAATGTCATGCTTACCGTCCAGGCGCACCAAGGCCACAGTTTCCACTTCTGGGCCCGCGCCCATACGCAAAAGTCGCTGGCTGGCCCTGCACAAGCCGCACTGGAACGCGTAGGCCTGGGTCACCTGCTGCACACCCCTGTATCCGACATGGCACACGGCGAGCAGCGGCAACTGGAACTGGCCATGGTGCTGGCCGGCAAGCCCACGCTGCTGCTGCTCGACGAACCCATGGCCGGCATGAGCCAGGCCGAATCCAAGCAAATGACTGAACTGCTGGCCAGCCTGAAAGGCCAGTACGGCATTGTTCTGGTCGAACACGATATGGACGCCGTATTCAAGCTGGCTGATCGCATTACCGTTCTGGTCTACGGGCGCGGTATAGCCTGCGGCAGCGCCGACGACATCCGCGCGAATCCCGAAGTCAAAACCGCCTACCTGGGAGACGATGACTGATGCCCATCCCTTTGCTTGAAGTCGTGGCAATCGATACCTATTACGGAAGCAGCCAGGCCTTGTTTGGCATGGACTTTCAGGTGTATGCCGGCCAGTTTATAACCCTGCTGGGGCGCAATGGCATGGGAAAATCAACCAGCGTGAAATCCATTGTCGGCCTGATGGCTCCTGCACGCGGATCCATCCGGTTCAACGGTAACAACATCAACGGCGCTCCCACTTATAAAATTGCGCGCGCCGGCATAGGCCTGGTGCCCGAAGGTCGCCAGATATTCCCTAATTTAAGCGTCCATGAAAACCTGGTCGCCACTGCCCATAACCGGCAACGCTCGAACAGCCCCTGGACACTAGAAAAAATCTACCAGCTTTTCCCTCGCCTATCGGAAAGATCAGGCAACCTGGGTTCCAACCTGTCGGGCGGAGAACAACAGATGCTGGCCATAGGCCGTGCACTGATGACCAACCCCAAGCTGCTGATACTGGATGAAGCCACTGAAGGCCTGGCTCCCATCATACGAACCGAGATCTGGCACTGCCTGGCCGAACTAAAAAAAACCGGCCTGAGCATAATCTGCATCGATAAAAACCTGAATTCCCTGTTGCCGCTGGCGGATCAACATTACATAGTAGAAAAAGGCCAAGTAGTGTGGTCGGGCACATCTGCAGAATTAAGTGCGCAAAAAGAACAATTACAAAGTTATATGGGAGTTTGATATTATTTTTTTGGCTTTTTTTATCGAATTACGCGCTTCACGCTAATCCGGCAATCAACACTACATTTTTATCACATAGTTAATAGCTATCACTTTATTGATATCAATCAATTTCACTTTTCTTCCTGGACTATATAAACTAAAGGCACTGGGAGCGCGGTGGGCAGCTTCTTTTTTTGTTTGCCATGCAAAAGCACACCCGCTCCTGCATTATTCGCATCATTTTTTCAAAGGATGTTCATGAAAAAGCTAACTACTGCCGCTGGTGCACCAGTCGTCGATAACCAAAATATCCAAACCGCTGGCCCACGAGGCCCCGCCCTGTTGCAAGATGTCTGGCTGTTAGAAAAACTGGCTCACTTTGATCGCGAAGTCATACCCGAACGACGCATGCACGCCAAAGGCGCTGGCGCTCATGGCACCTTTACCGTTACACACGACATCAGCCAATACACCCGCGCCAAAGTTTTTTCCCAAATCGGCAAAAAAACCGATGTTTTCATGCGTTTTTCTACTGTGGCTGGCGAGCGCGGCGCAGCTGACGCCGAACGCGACATCCGCGGCGTCGCCATGAAGTTTTATACCGAAGAAGGCAATTGGGATTTGGTAGGCAACAACACACCTGTTTTCTTCTTTCGCGATCCGCTTAAATTTCCCGACCTGAACCATGCCGTCAAACGCGACCCACGCACAGGCATGCGCAGCGCGCAAAACAATTGGGAATTCTGGACCGGCCTGCCTGAAGCCCTGCACCAGGTAACCATCATAATGAGCGATCGCGGCATTCCGGCTGGTTATCGCAACATGCACTTATTCGGTAGCCATACCTTCAGCTTTATCAACGCCAATAATGAACGCCACTGGGTCAAATTCACATTCAAGACGCAGCAAGGCATTAAAAACCTCAGTGATGCCCAAGCTGGCGAAATCGTCGGCCAAGACCGCGAAAGCTCTCAGCGCGATCTGTACAACGCCATAGAAAACAAGGATTTTCCCCGCTGGACCATGTATGTTCAGATCATGCCGGAAAAAGATGCATCCACCTACCACCTTAATCCTTTCGACCTGACCAAGGTCTGGCCACACGCTGATTACCCGCTGATTGAAGTCGGCACACTGGAACTCAACCGTAACCCGGAAAACTTTTTTGCCGAAGTCGAGCAAGCCGCATTTACGCCAGCCAACGTCGTGCCAGGCATCAGTTTTTCGCCCGATAAAATGTTGCAAGCGCGCCTGTTCTCGTACGGTGATGCCCAGCGCTATCGCCTGGGCGTAAACCATCATCAGATTCCGGTGAACGCGCCCAAATGTCCTTTCCATAGCTATCACCGAGACGGCGCCATGCGCGTCGACGGCAACCACGGCGGCATCACTGGCAACGAACCCAATACCCAAGGAGAATGGCAGGAACAACCCGACTACCGCGAACCGCCCCTGTCCATTGAAGGCGCCGCCGATCACTGGAACCATCGCGAAGACACCGACTATTTTTCACAACCCGGCAACCTGTTTCGCTTGATGACCGATGAGCAAAAACAGGCCTTGTTCGACAACACTGCGCGGGCGATTTCCGGTGCATCAGCCGATTTGCAAGAACGCCATATCAACCACTGCACCCAGGCCGACCCAGCCTATGGCGCAGGCGTAGCCACAGCAATCAAAGCCTTGGGTTGATCGTAGGTCGGATTAGCGTTGCAGGCGCGTAATCCGACGTTAAATTATGTATTTTTAGCGCTTATATTGTTGTAGCGTTGTAGGTCGGATTACGGGCTTTGCCCTAATCCGACCTACAAATAACACTTCCCATCCAGATACGCCTTGCGCCAGCGCGTAATGACGGTGCGCTCAAACAGACCCCCTACCGCAAACGGATCTGAATTCACAAAGTCTTCGGCTTCTGTACGCGTTTCAAGATCTACTATGTAGATACTTCCGGTGCCACCCGTGCCATCATCTTCCAGCTTGGCTCCGCAAGCCAGCAATAAATCCTTGTTTTCCTCAAGAAAATCAAGATGCTTATCGCGCAACGCCTGGCGCAAAGCCTGGGTGTGCGGCTTGTCAAACGTTTCTATCAAGTAGGGCATGCCATTTCCTTTAAGTATTTATCGACGCTTATTCAAGCTAGTTGCCTGTAGCGCGCTAAAAAGACAGCCCTTATCGCGTGCAACAGGTACTAAAGCATAGCCTATCAGCCCCTGGCCATCGGAAGCCGATAAAGCGTGATCGTTCAAGATAAACTGTCTGATATCTTTTTTCCAATGCAGCACCTTTTTTCCGCCTTCGCCATGACTCTGCGCTCTCACGAACCCATCATCGCCATCGCCACAGCCCCTGGGCGCGGCGGCATAGGCGTCATACGTATCTCAGGAAACAACCTGGAACCCTTAGCGGCAAAACTGTTTGCTACATCGCTTACACCGCGCCATGCCCATTATCTGCCTTTCAACGACCAGGCCGGCGATGCCATCGACGCTGGCATCGCCTTGTTTTTCAAAGGCCCGCATTCGTATACCGGCGAAGACGTACTCGAACTTCAAGGCCATGGCGGCCCTGCCGTGCTGCGCCGCGTGCTTGATCACTGCCTGGAAAGCGGTAAAGAATACGGCCTGCGTCACGCCGAACCAGGGGAATTTACCCATCGCGCTTTTCTTAACGAACGCCTTGATCTGGCCCAGGCGGAAGCAGTCGCCGACTTGATCGAGGCCTCATCGGAAGCCGCCGCACGCAGCGCCATGGCATCATTGAGTGGCGCTTTCTCGGCCCACGTCAACACGCTTAGCGAACGCATCGTACGCCTGCGCATGCTGGTAGAAGCCACGCTCGATTTTCCCGAAGAAGAGATCGACTTCCTGGAAAAATACCAAGCCCATTCTGCCCTGAAAGCCATACAACATGACCTGGCTGCACTCACGGCCCAGGCCAGGCAAGGCATGATACTGCGCGAAGGCTTGCATGTTGTGCTGGCTGGCCAGCCCAACGTGGGCAAATCCAGCCTGCTCAACGCGCTGGCTGGCGACGACATTGCCATCGTTACCCCCATAGCCGGCACCACGCGCGACAAAGTAATACAGCAAATTCATGTTCAAGGCGTGCCGCTGCATATCGTGGATACCGCGGGCTTACGCGAAACCGAAGACACCGTGGAAAGCATAGGCATCGCCCGTACTTGGGCAGAAATAGAAAAAGCCAATGTAATCATTCATTTGCAAGACGCTCGAGCCCAAACTGACGAGCTCGACACCGCCATCACACAGCGCCTGCCAGCCCGCACGCCCGTACTGAAAGTGTTCAATAAAATCGACTTGCTCAATGAAACTGAGCAGGAAGAGTTTCTATCTTCAAATATCAACAACGGCTCGGCTGCATCGACTAGTGTCGCACTGGCCTTGGGTATTTCGGCCAAGACGGGTAAAGGCCTGGACAGCTTGCGCCAGAAGCTGCTGGACATCGCCGGGTGGAGCCCCAGCAACGAATCCCCCTGGCTGGCCCGTGAACGCCACCTGCTCGCTTTAAACGACGCCAACGAACACCTGGCCCTGGCAGCAGAGCACGCCAGCCAGAATGACCGCGTACTTGATCTGTTTGCTGAAGAATTACGCCTGGCCCACGACGATCTGTCCGCCATTACTGGCCAATTCACCAGCGACGACTTGCTAGGTGAGATTTTTTCCAGCTTTTGTATCGGCAAGTGATGTGGGGTTCAGGGACATCCACTGAAGTCTGGCTAATGCGCCTGTAATCCGCATAAACAAAGGGATTTTTGTCTGCCGACGGATTCGATGATACAGTCAAAACCACTCATTTTTATGTCCAAGTTTAGTTCCAAGTAGCAGGATGATTGCTTTCTTCCTCCTACTTGGACATAGGGAGGACGAGATGGCACTGGGCATGTTTAACCGGCCAAAGTCATCGCACAGGCGTTAAAGCCTACTTGGTCGACGTACAGACCACGTGGAGATACTTAGTATGAATGGCAAAAAATTGATCCGCAACAGTACAGCCGAGTTTCTGATCTTCACTGGCCAGGCCGGCGAGCAGAGCATCGAGGCCCGCTATGAGGACGAAACCTTGTGGCTGTCGCAGAAGCTGATGGCCGAGTTGTTCGGGGTGGATGTGCGCACCATCAGCGAGCATCTGAAGAACATCTTTGGCAGCCATGAACTCGTGCTTGAAGCAACTATCCGGAAATTCCGGATAGTTCAGCAGGAGGGCCAGCGGGAGGTGTCCCGGTCGGTGGACTTCTACAACCTCGACGCCATCATTTCCGTCGGCTACCGGGTCAACTCCATACACGCAACGCAGTTCCGCCAGTGGGCGACCGGCGTCTTGCGTGAGTTCGCCATCAAGGGCTATGTGCTGGATCGTCAGCGCATGGAAAACGGCAGCTTCCTGGGCGAGCGCGCCCGAAGGCAAGATCCTGAAAACCGATGTGGCCGTGGCCAAGAACTACCTGACTAAGGACGAGTTGGATTCACTCGGGCGTATCGTCAACGCTTATCTGGAACTGGCCGAGGATCGTGCTCGCCGCAAGATTCCCATGAGCATGGCAGACTGGTCCAAGCGGCTGGACGCCTTCCTCGAATTTGATGAACGGGAAGTGCTACAGAACAGTGGCAAGATTTCTGCAAAACTTGCCCAGACGCATGCGGAAAGCGAATTTGAGAAATACAGAATTGTGCAAGATCGCCTGTTTGAAAGCGATTTCGACAAGGCAGTGAAAAAACTGGCGGCCGGTGAGCCGAACACCAGAGATGACGGATAAGACTCAGATTCCCAAATAGATCGACGTCACTTTCAGCCTTTCATGCCCGAGTTCATGGCTGATCTGCTGTCGAGCGTGTTGATCTCTCATTCTCTGACTGCTACTGAGCTGAGCTTTACCAGGGCTACCCGCTGCTGGCGCCTTCCATCCCGTCAGCATCTCATACCGCATCCGCGCATAACGGTGCCGCAGCCCGTGCATATTGCTCAACCCTGCCGCCTTACACTGCCCGTCGTAGACATGCCGCGGGGCCCTGGATACGGTTTCAAGGGCCGCCCGCTTGCTGCCCGGTACGCTGGGCAGGTATTTGCGTAGCGCGTCGTAGCTGAGGACCACGGTGCCGTCGCTGCTGGCCAGCGCACGGAAAGTCAGCCAGGCGTTGCGCTCCAGTGGCGTCAGCCGCTCATCTAGCAACAGAGCCTTCGGGGTGATGATGCCTGAGGTTTAGTATGACATGGTGAGGCTCCTATCGGTATCGGCCAACTGGCCAAAGGAGCCGTCATCTCACCCCGGCATCACCGCTGCCGCAGCCATCAATCCGAACTGCGTTCCTCCTCTTTTTTCGCGCTGAAGCAGGACGCAACATCCTTGGTGTTTCGGACCAGGAGGTAGGAAGATGAGTCCGTTGCAGTGCATTGGACGTTGGCGAACGTCGATGGCCGGTTTCGCTGCCACTGATCAAGTCGTCTGCTGATGCATCGCATCAGTAACGGGAGAGCGGGAGGTGTCCAGGGAGGGCCATCGGCCGCTACCAAGAGACACGCTTGATTTTTTGATCCAAGAATAGATCCAAGCGCATCGATGGGTTTAAAAACTCCATTGCAAATCACCAGCATGCGGCTAAAACACCACTTCTGCATCGGAAAATGACGTCACATTACCGCAGCGTAATCCGACAAACAACGCACAAAAAAAACGATACAGCTGTTGGTAACGCTGGCTGGTTCTGCTCGATTCGAACACATCATCCATATAATTTTGGCCAAAATCCGGAAAAATAAAAATATTTTAGCTGTGGATAAGTACTAGAGCAGCCACTTGTGCACAACTTGTGGGTTAACAGGGCATAAGCCTGAACTTTACCCACAGGCCAAAAGTTATGCCCTTTCCATCCACCCTGAAAACACAAGTTATGCTTACCAAAAAAGGTCTGCAAGTTAATGAAAAATAAAGATTAATCTTGGTTGTTCCAGTTATCCACAGACACCCATTAGTATTAGTCTTTATATATTTAAAAGATAAGAAACAATAGCGGGACAAGCACTTAAAACTGAAAAAACCAACTGCGACAAATCTGCCAAACAACGGCTATACTTCATCGAAATCAACGCCGGGCAACCCGTAATGCCCACAACTTGCAAAGGAAAAGCACTTTCAAAAAGACTCACGGTTTATGATCAGGTAAACCGACAACTTGAAAATTTATGTATCTGATACAGCCTCTTCCTGAAAATCCACTGGACATCATTGGCGATGTCCACGGTGAATACATAGCATTGCTGGCGCTGCTTACCCGTTTAGGCTACAACGACCAGGGCCAGCACCGCAAAGACAGAAAACTGGTTTTCGTGGGCGATTTATGTGACCGTGGACCTGATAGCTACGCCGTCATAAAACTGGTGCAACATCTGGTTCAACAAGGCAATGCCCAGGTAATACTGGGCAACCATGAAATCAATTTACTAATCAACGACGCCAAAGATGGCTCAGGCTGGTTTTTTGATGAACGCTATGAACATGACCAGAAAAACTATGCGCCATTTCATCGCACGCCTATTGGTGAACGTCAAGCAATCAGGGAGTTTCTGGAAAATCTACCTATTGCGCTGCAACGTAATGACATCAGAATTGTGCATGCCGCATGGACACCAGCAGCTATTGCAGCCATCAGTACCGTTCCACTGGGGCAAATAACTACGCAATTTCTAGCCTGGGACGATATCGCACGATCTGTCGCCAACGAATCCGGCTTGTATGACCGTTATCTGCATGAAAAACAAAAGTGGGCAAAAGAACTTGAAGACGAACAAGATCCCCCTCCTTTTTTGCACGCTATCGCCGAATACGAAGCCATGCAGCAAATGGTCAATCCGCTAAAGGTCTTGACTTCGGGTGTTGAACAACAAGCCACGACTCCGTTTTTTGCCGGTAATCGATGGCGTTTCTCTGATCGGATAAGCTGGTGGAACGGCTACAGTGACGACATCCCCGTCGTCATTGGGCATTATTGGCGCCTGTTCCAGGCCCAAAATGGGAAAACCTCACCGCGCTATAGCCAATTATTCAAAAATATTGCCCCCACGGGCTGGCATGGCAAAAATAACAAGGTATTCTGCATAGACTATTCTGTCGGCGCCAGATGGCGCGATAGAAAAACAAGCCGTACTGTAGAAAAATCGCGATTCAAGCTTGCCGCCTTGCAATGGCCCGAAAATCAAGTTGTGTTCGATACCGGCGAGGTGTTTCCCACTTACTGACTCGAGCAGGTCTTATGTATACGCCCAGCGCCTTCGAACTTACTGACTTCAACTTGCAGCAACAGGTTATCCACAACTACCCCCTGGGCACGCTTATCGCCCAGGGCGCCAGCGGGCTGGCAGCCACCCATTTACCCTTTCTTTTTGATTCCATCGGTGGGCAGCAATCTGGACTGCTACAAGCTCATATTGCCAAAACAAATACAGAATTTTCCCTGTTCCCTGATAACACGCCAGTTCTCGCGGTATTCCAGGGGCCACACGCCTATATTTCGCCATCTTGGTACCCAACCAAGGCCAGCACAGGCGGCAAGGCGGTACCCACTTGGAATTACGTTGCTGTACATGTGCACGGCACACTTAGCGTCAAGGCCGACCCGGCATGGCTATTACAGCACCTGGAAAAGCAAACCAAACGTTATGAATTGGGCCGTTTACACCCCTGGTCTTTAAGCGACTCCCCGGCTGACTACATGAAAACCATGCTGGACCACATCGTGGGCCTGGAAATAAGCATTACCCGCATAGAAGGTAAAGCAAAACTTAGCCAAAATCGCCCTCTTGTAGATCAAAAAAGCGTTATTCAAGCCCTGAACAATCCTAGTGAACCAGCCATAGGATCCGTATTCAATCAGGAAATAGCCCGACTCATGCAGCAACGCTTGCAAGCCTGAGCAATAGGTGCCGGATTGCGCGCTTAAGTAGGTTGGATTAGCGCCATATACCTTAAAACGACTTGTTTTTTACATATGGTAACTAAAGAATTTACTTTCAAGTCTTCGTTTAATAAAATTTTTCCTGTGGATAACTACTAAGAGAACAGATTGTGGATAATTTGTGGATGGGCTGGGCATAACTCGCTTTGTTTTCGGCAAGCCAAAAGTTGTGCTCTTTTCATCCACCATCTAAACACGGTTTATGCCCAAAAAAAAACAACTATAAGTTATTGAAATTATTAGATATATGCTTGTTATACCAGTTATCCACAGACACCCATTAGTATTAGTCTTTATATATAAAAGAATAATAAACAACTACGAAGAAACACGGTTTCCCTTGCTGGCAGCGGGCTATTGAAAGTAATCCATCCGCATGTATACTTCTGTCAGTCGATGATGACAATGAAGGGGAAAACAAAGATGCGGGTTTTTGTTCTAGCTTTTTCGTTGTTTGAATAAAAAATGAATTTTTTGTCAGCACAAAGCTTTCAGGTTTTATAAATAAAAAAGGCCCTGCTATTGCAAGGCCTGGTGGCTGGTGAAAAATTAAACTGTCAGACCAGCATTAATTTTTCAATGGCAGCGTCCAGCGTGTGATCCTGTTTAGCGAAACAAAATCTGGCTAAATTATGGTTGGATGCCTTTGCCTCTGGTACACGGTAAAAAGCCGATACCGGAATAACACCTACTCCGTGTTCAGTTGTCAGCCAGCGGGCAAATTCAGCTTCTGGCAACTCCGATATTTCACTGTAATCGGCCAGTAAAAAAAAGGTGCCTTGGCTTGGCATAGGTTTAAAACGAGTTTTTGCCAATCCCTGGGATAAGCGATCACGTTTGGTTTGATAAAAATCCGATAGTTCGATGTATGGCTTGGGATCTTTCATGAAATGAGCCAAACCCACTTGCATGGGAGAACTTACCGTAAAAACCATGAACTGATGAACTTTTCGTATTTCGGCGGAAATGGCCTTTGGCGCGCAGCAATAACCAATTTTCCAACCGGTCGTGTGATAAGTTTTGCCAAATGAAGAAATCACAATAGAGCGTGCTGCCAGTTTTTCCCGACGCGCCAGGCTTTGATGTTGCTGACCATCAAAAACGATATGTTCATATACCTCATCAGACAGCAGCATAACGCCTGTTTGATCGACAATACGCTCCAGCCAGTCCAGATCGCTATCCTGTAGATTGATACCAGTTGGATTATGTGGAAAATTAATGATCAACATACGTGTGGCAGAAGTAATCGCGTCCAGTACATGTTGCCAGTCAACTTGGTAGTGAGGGGTATTCGCGGTAGGGGCTTGCATAGGCACAATAACAGGGATGCCTCCCGCCAGCTCTATGGCAGGTATATATAGATCGTAAAACGGTTCTATTACTACTACTTCGTCACCCGCTTTTACAAAAGCAGTAATACTTGCCATCAGTGCTTCGCTGGCGCCGCTGGTTATTGTAATTTCGGTATCGGGGTCGTAATGATGTTCATACAGGTTCGCTATCTTGCTTGCTACTTCCTGGCGTAAAGCTGGTATGCCAGCCATGGGCGGATACTGATTATGCCCGGCTCGCATGGCCTGGTTTACGTGGTCAAGCAATTTGGCATCGGGATCAAAGTCTGGAAAGCCCTGTCCCAGATTGATGGCTTGATGATCAGCGGCCAACTGGCTCATTACAGTAAATATAGTCGTGCCTACATTGGGCAGTTTGGATTCAAATTTCATGTTTTTGATAATTTAGTATTTAAGGAAACTGGGCTAGCCTACCTTACCGATAATTAACAAGCTAGGGTTTGTTGGACTAAATGGTCTGCAGGAAAAATACCACACTGGGGTAAATATGTATTTGAAAGAGCCTTATAGCGTGGTTATGCTCATGCCTGCTATGTAATCAAGTAGCGCGGGTATTGCGGTTAGTAATCATTGGCTATAAGCGCTGAACAAAACAGCGTCTTTAGCTTGATGAAGTGTCGTTGGTGTCGGCGTCCTTGCTTCATGGTTTTTTTGTTTAATTTTAGGACACTATGCATCATGGCTCAAAAGGGAAAAGTTAAATGGTTCAACGCCGATAAAGGTTTTGGTTTTATTAGTCCAGATGAAGGCGGCACAGATGTATTTGCCCATTTTTCTGCAATTGAAGGTCGAGGCTATCGTAGTCTGAACGAAGGCCAGGACGTAGAGTTTGAAGTTAAAGAAGGTCCAAAGGGTCCGCAAGCAGCAGAGATACGCCCGCTATAATTTTTACTGATTTAGTGCGTTCCCAGGCACAAGATAGATTACACGCCCCACTTGCCTAGTGTGGGCGTTTTTAATTGATTATTCCATTTTCAAATCGAATAAGTACTTTGTTGGCTTCGCTTTCCTTGCACCAGTAAGGCCTGAGGTTTGCCCTTGCATCCAAACCTGGTTTTAAAATGGAATTACATTATTTGCTACTTTAGTGCGATCTGGGCGGTAGGTTTTTACAGACTTATCCACAGAAAGCATAATATGTTTTTACTGTGTATATACAGAGTAATGACTAGTCAGTTACCTATGAGAATAGCTTGGAACTGGGTAGTTGAGTAATTTGATATCTACTGCTTGTACACCATGTTACCCACAAAGTTATCCACAGAGCCATTAGTACTCATTGTTTCACGTGAAACAGTTCTGTAGGTCGGATTGATGTGGTTTGATCTGACAAAATTTCTAGAGAAAAAAGTTTGCAGCAAATGCGGAGCCGGTACACACGGTATCTAGTAAAGCTGTCTGGCTCTGATGATGTTGTCCGGTGCGGGTGAGGTCGGTGCGGCACGGCGTGCTTGTTTCTGCGCCTGCCTCGTCCAGCCGGGCGTCGGCCGAACTCGCTAACGCTTAAACAGCGGTCGACGACTGCTGCCGGCTTCCCTTCGTCAGCACGCGGTGCACGTCTACCACCACACTGACCTCACCCGCACCGGACAACTGTGCAACAACAAATTGGCTGGCCTTGCAGCCTGCATTGCTGGTTTTATTCGCACGAATGATTGGTGGCGTATGAGCAGGCCTAAGTTTTGGTTGATGCAAAAAATCCGGCCACGAAGCATTAGCACTGTAGTACGAACCAGGTGCAGATACATACAGCTTGTTGTCCTCTGGCTGCTGGTGTCGGATTATGTTCTCAGCAGCGTTAGTTTGACCTACGAGCATATCAAGTAAATGTCATTAGAATTAATCCAACTTACGAGTCACTAGTTATAAAAATAACGTGAAACCAATTGGATGAGGAATTTAATATCCGATACTTACACAATATCTTATTCAAGAAATCATACATCGTGTAGTTAGCACTTACTGTTTCACGTAAAACATTTGCACCAATGAAAATTGCGTAAGATAACTTCAAAATCCATTTGTGCTAGAAATTTCATACTTACAGAAAATATTTATAACGAGAATAGCACCCGTGCAGTTGGTTTCGAGTAAGAGTACCCATGCTCAGCATTGCAGCAACTATGTGTAAAAATTCTATAACAATGCATTAATAAGCTCTAATGCAAGGCTATTTAGTTAAATACAAATAATTGCGGCAGTACGAATTAAAAATATAATGATATTAAAGATGAAAAATCATATATGCGCTGATGGGCTACTTGTCGAACTATGTCACTCCAACCTCTTTAACATAATTGTTTCACGTGAAACAATAGCTTAAAGGTAATCTTTTATGTTTCACGTGAAACAAGGACGATGGTGGCAGTATAATGATGAATTAAATGTTATCTCGCCTGAGCGAAAAATGATTTATCCAGACGAATTCGATGTGATCGTGGTTGGTGGAGGGCATGCCGGTACCGAGGCAGCTTTGGCAGCCGCACGTACGGGCGCTTCCACCTTGCTGTTGACTCACAATATGGAAACTCTGGGCCAGATGTCTTGTAACCCATCTATAGGTGGAATTGGCAAGGGGCACTTGGTAAAAGAAATTGATGCATTGGGCGGCATCATGGCCTATGCCACTGATTTGGCGGGGATTCAGTTTCGAATTTTAAATAGTTCCAAGGGCCCTGCTGTTCGTGCAACTCGTGCACAAGCCGACCGTTCGCTGTATCGTCGCGCAATCCGTACAACACTGCAGAACCAGCCTAATCTGATGATATTTCAGCAGGCGGTTGATGATCTCATGCTGGAAGGTGATACGGTGGTGGGCGCAGTTACGCAAATTGGTTTGCGTTTCAGGGCACGTACTGTGGTGCTTACTGCTGGCACGTTTTTGAACGGATTGATCCACGTGGGGCTGGATCATTACTCAGCCGGTAGAGCGGGCGACCCACCTTCGATATCTTTGGGTGAACGCCTTAAAGAACTAAAGCTACCGCAAGGGCGTTTGAAAACAGGAACTCCGCCGCGCATTGATGCACGCAGCATAGACTTTTCAAAAATGGAAATGCAAGCCGGCGACCGTGACCCCATTCCGGTCTTTTCGTACATGGGTTCGGCAGACATGCATCCGGAACAAATGCCTTGCTGGATCACGCACACGAATGAACGTACCCATGACATTGTGCGCTCTGGCCTGGACCGCTCTCCTATGTATAGCGATAGTGGCACCATAGACAGCATAGGGCCGCGTTATTGTCCTTCTATAGAAGATAAAATACATCGCTTCGCTGACAAAACCAGCCATCAGATATTTTTGGAACCTGAAGGCCTGACCACCAGGGAAATTTACCCAAATGGGGTATCTACCAGTTTGCCTTTCGATATACAGATTGCGCTGGTGCGTAGTTTGCCAGGCCTGGAAAATGCCATCATTATGCGGCCGGGTTACGCAATAGAATACGATTATTTCGATCCACGTGAACTCAAATCTACCCTGGAAACACGTGCAATCAATGGTTTGTTTTTTGCCGGTCAAATCAATGGCACAACAGGCTATGAAGAAGCCGCCGCACAAGGCCTGTTGGCGGGGTTGAACGCAGCCATGCAGGCCAAGGGCCAGGAAGGCTGGTCCCCGAAACGTAATGAAGCCTATTTGGGTGTTTTGGTCGATGATTTGATAACTAGTGGGGTGACTGAACCCTATCGTATGTTTACCTCGCGAGCCGAATATCGTTTGAGCTTGCGCGAAGATAACGCCGATATGCGTTTAACAGAAATAGGGCGCCGCTTGGGGCTGGTGGATGATACCCGGTGGAATGCGTTTAGCCGTAAGCGTGATTCGGTTGCGCAGGAAATAGAACGGCTCAGAAGCAATTGGATCAATCCTAAAACGCTCGCAACGCACACGGCTGTAAACTTACTGGGAAAACAGGTTGAAAGAGAGTATTCGCTATATGATCTGTTAAAACGCCCACAGGTAAGTTATCAGGCGTTAATGGCACTGGACAAGGTCGATGGCAGCTGCCTTGCTGGCCCTGGACTGGATGACAAGGTCGCCGCTGAACAGGTGGAAATACAGGTCAAGTATTCTGGTTATGTTGCCAAACAACAGGAAGAGGTGGAAAAACAAGCTGCCCAAGAGTCACAGCCTATTCCTGGTGATATCAATTACGATTCTATCGCAAGCATGTCCATAGAAGTACGCCATCGCTTGAAGGCCAGCCAGCCGGAAACCATAGGCCAGGCCAGCCGGATCTCAGGCGTTACGCCAGCTGCTATTTCTTTGCTGCTGATACACATCAAGCGTATGCAATACAAAAAGAAAGTGGCGTAATGGCAAACCAGGAACATTACAGGCAGCGTCTGGTTGCTGCCGCACTAGAGTTGAATCTTGAATTAGGCATGGAGCAGGCCGATACCTTGTTGGCCTATATGGCTCAGTTGCAACGCTGGAACCGCACCTACAATTTGACGGCTTTACGCGAACCCGATCAAATGTTGGTACAGCATTTGTTTGACAGCCTTTCGGTTGTGGTTCCATTAACCGAAATACTGGATAAAAACACAGTATTAAATCCATGTATTGTCGATGTCGGTTCTGGAGCCGGCTTGCCTGGCGTGGTTTTGGCCGTTTTAAGGCCCCACTGGCAAGTGCACTGCATAGATGCGGTTGAAAAGAAGATGGCTTTTGTGCGCCAAATGGCGGCGGTCTTACGTTTGTCTAATTTGCATGCCGTACATGCCCGAATAGAAGCCTTGCCCCCTTTTAATGCTGACATCATTGTTTCACGAGCCTTTGCGTCGCTGCTTGATTTTGCGACACTGGCGGGGCAACATGTTGACGCTAGGGGGCAGCTTGCCGCCATGAAAGGCCGAGAACCGCACGACGAGGTCGTAACACTAGAGCAGCAAACCGAGTGGCGTGTGCGCCAGATTCAGCCGCTGCTTGTCCCCGAATTGAATGCCCAGCGCTGTCTGGTCTGGTTGAGCCGCCAAGGAAACCCATGAATTACAACAGCCCCACAGCCATCGCCAACGTGTTTTGCATCGCGAACCAAAAAGGAGGGGTGGGTAAAACCACAACAGCCATCAACCTTGCCGCAGCCCTGGCGGCTTTGCGCAAGCGCGTGCTGTTAATTGACCTGGATCCCCAGGGCAATGCCACCATGGGCAGCGGTATTGACAAGAACAAGGTCGAGCAAAATCTCTATCACGTGCTTATAGGGGACGCCACCATCGCCCAGGCCAGGGTAAGGTCGGAAGCCGGCGGCTACGATGTATTACCGGCCAATCGCGAACTATCTGGCGCCGAGATCGATCTGATCCAAATGGATGAACGCGAACAACAGCTCAAACAAGCCATCAGCCAGGTGGTGAGCGAATACGACTTTATCCTTGTCGACTGCCCCCCGACCTTGTCATTGCTTACCCTGAATGGCTTGGCATCCGCCCATGGGGTGATTATTCCCATGCAGTGCGAGTATTTTGCACTGGAAGGTCTGTCTGATCTGGTCAACACCATTAAACGGGTGCATCACAATATCAATCCCGAACTGCAATTGGTAGGCTTGCTGAGAGTCATGTTCGACACGCGGGTAACGCTGCAGCAGCAGGTTTCGGCACAGATAGAAACCCATTTTGGCGATAAGGTGTTCAAATCCATTATTCCCCGTAATGTGCGCTTGGCCGAGGCGCCCAGCCATGGCTTGCCCGGCATCGTCTATGACAAGAATTCTCGTGGCGCCAAGGCTTATGTTGCATTTGGCAACGAACTGATCAAGCGCGTAAAAAAAGAAGCTTTGCGGCAGCAAGCCCGCCCGCGCGTCTAAATAGATTTAAGAAAGGAAAACATAATGGCAACCAAGAAACCTAAAGGTTTGGGCCGTGGTCTGGACGCTTTGCTTGGCGAAGACATACCTGCAATAGATAATTTGGGTAAATCGCCTCTGCCGTCCACATTGAAGCTAGGGTTGATGCGCGCTGGAAAATATCAGCCGCGTACTCGTATGGACGAGGGCGCCTTGAACGAGCTGGCTGAATCCATACGTACCCAAGGCATCATGCAACCGATATTGGTGCGGCCACTAGCTGGGAAAGATGCCGGCAAGTATGAAATTATTGCGGGAGAGCGTCGTTTTCGTGCCGCCCAATTGGCTGGGCTTGCGGAAGTACCGGTACTTGTCCGAGAAGTGGCCGATGAAAGCGCCGCGATCATGGCCTTGATCGAAAATATCCAGCGTGAAGATCTCAATCCGCTGGAAGAGGCTCACGGTGTGCGCCGCTTGCTCGATGAATTCGGCCTGACTCATGAACAGGCCGCCCAGGCGATAGGGCGCTCACGTTCAGCCACCAGCAACTTGATGCGTCTGTTGAATCTTACCGGGCCGGTGCAAACCATGTTGCTGGCGGGAGATATCGACATGGGGCATGCCCGGGCCTTGCTGGCCACCGATTCAGCAACGCAAATTCTTTTGGCCAATGAAGTCATTGCCAAGCGTCTGTCGGTGCGTGAAACAGAAAAGCTGGTGGGGCGCAGCATACGCGAAGCAGAAGACAAGGCGCCTAAACCAGCACGTAAGTCGGTTGCTGAGTCAGGTGACGTAAAACGCATGGAAGAAGCTTTATCAGATCATCTTGGCACAAAGGTCACCCTTAAAATTGGCGCCAGGAACAAAGGCCAATTAATGATAGATTTCCATGGCTGGGAGCATTTGAACTCATTGCTTGAACGTCAGGGTTTATCTGTGGTTATTGAGTCTTGAGCCTGTTTTATATGCTTTCCAAGGCGAACCACTGTGGTTATCAAGGGCTTAATTTGCTACCAAGTCCAATGAAAGGCCGATTTTTAATCAAAAAATCCGCCCAAAACCCTAGGTTTTCCATAAAAATCGCTAAAATAGGCAAATAAACCGCCACACCGTTTGACAAGGACTTAAAAAGCCTGCATAATTCGCAATTCGCTTTTGGTGGGATGCTCGAGTGGTTAATGAGGGCAGACTGTAAATCTGTTGGCCTTGCGCCTACGTTGGTTCGAATCCAACTCCCACCACCAAAGTCTTTTTCTGCAAGCATGTTGTTACACCGCCTGTTTACAGAAAAAGAGTTGAGAAGTTGTTGTGCAGGTGCTGCAGTAATGCCACGTGCATGCAAAAATTAAGCGGTTGTAAAAGCAGGCAGCTGTCGGAAGTTTTCCAGCTGCAAGCGAATAGGTGGATAGAATCTCCTCGCGGGTGTAGCTCAATGGTAGAGCAACAGCCTTCCAAGCTGATGATGAGGGTTCGATTCCCTTCACCCGCTCCAGTGCAGTTTTTTGATTTCTGCTTGTAAAAGCAGATAGCAACGAAGTCAGTTGCCCATGTGGCTCAGTGGTAGAGCACTCCCTTGGTAAGGGAGAGGTCACGCGTTCGATCCGCGTCATGGGCACCAAAATTTTCTTTATCGCTTTATTCCATAGTCAGGAGTCCGCCATGGCAAAAGGTAAGTTCGAACGTACCAAACCACACGTAAACGTCGGCACGATCGGCCACGTTGACCACGGCAAAACGACGCTTACGGCAGCAATCACTACCGTATTGGCAACCGCGTTTGGCGGCGAAGCCAAGGGCTACGCGCAAATCGACGCGGCTCCTGAAGAAAAAGCACGCGGTATCA